>NZ_LNYO01000013.1:777133-1045768 GCF_001467895.1 Legionella nautarum | reverse complement strand
CTTCGAACTCTAGAGTGGCTAATCTTGGCGCTAGTTCAGCGGCTGGGCAGGGTTCGAACGACAGCTCTTCCCCATCACTATCAGGCGTTTCGCCCTCTTGCCCTATCAGCTCCTTAAACAGTTCTTTTAGGCTTTCTAGATAATGTTTTAGAAATCCCCGGCGTAAAAAGGGGGAATCGTGATAATTGTGAGTCGGTAAATAATCAAGAATAACTAGGTAGTCGATACCGTCAATTTGGATAAAGCTAAAGAGTAGCCGTTCTGTTTTATTGATTCGAAAGCTGTAAACACCTTTCACCCCTCTTAACTTTTCTAAATCTGATTCTGAAAAATCACCCGTTTTTAAACGTTTTATTTCTTTGAAATGCTCTTGGATAAGTTGAGGTTCACCTAAAACACCACGTACATAATAGACTCGGGAGCGGCTTCTTACCGGGGAAATTGATTTCTTTACTGGGTGTTTATCTAACTCTTCTTTCTTTTTCACAACAGGGTGCCTCTATAACAATCTAAATGATGGCAATTTGAACATATAATGGATCGCATTACAACTAATTATGTTCAGGCGCTATTCCTGTTTGGAATGACTGCCAAAACACCCCCAATGGCTTCGCTCAATAATCTCTTTAGGGGGTAGAGTTTTTTGTCCTTAAGTTAGTGTCCGTTGGCCAAGGCTCGACTTACAGGGCTAGGTAAATTCAGCAGTTTTAGATTAGCCTAACGAACCCACTCAATTTCAAAACTATTTAGCTCGCTTATCTTGCTCTTGTAATCTAAAACTTTTCATTTAGAATATGCGCTTTATTTTTAACACTAGAAATTAATTAATACACAAAGGTTATTTTTTATGCGAGAAAAGGATGAACAAGATCATTCTATTGTTTGTGCGGGCGTTGTGGGGACAGTTACAGGAGGATTATTAGGTACCCTTTTGGGCTTTTTATATATGGTCTATTTGATACGAAACCCAGATCGTTTTGATTCCAAAGAATTATCTACTTATATCTTATTTTGCGTATTATCGACCCCTGCAAGTGGAATAACGGGCGCAGCATTAGGAGGCTCTGCCGGTGTGGGTGGTGCTTTTACTGCTAAAATAGCTAGAAAAACCTTCTCCTTTTTTCAAGAACTGTTGAGCAAGCAAGATTCCCTAGACGATCGCTGCTTAGATAGCAATAAGGCATCGAGCGCAACTTGCTGATTGGAAGTACAAGCCTTGATGCAGCGCAAACGGAATCAAGGCTTACTTATTTTATCTTTAACGAAAAGTTCCGCTTATTACTAGTTGGTTATCATTCTGGGCTTGTGGGCTGATGGAATATCTGCCTTCGCCAATTTTTTCTACAGAGTAACCTAAAGCTTCCAATTTATTAGAGGTTTCTTTAATTTTAGTTTCTAATAATCCTATGATCTTAGGCATTTTCTTTCCACTAAGTTTAAGCTCATTCAGCTTATTGCATGCGCTAGATAAATCGGAGGCTAATTCGGCAGCTTCAGCTGTAAAACCGTTTTCATTTGTGAAATTTGATTTTTCTGCTGTTATTAATTGATTTCCATTTAAAGAGCGGGACAATCCTACTGCCATAGAATTTTCTCTATTTTTTTTTGTTAATTGGCTCATAACTATTCTCATTAATGAAAAAAAGCGATTCTAATTGCCTTAGATTAAGGAAATATTAAGAATTCGTTTCGAAAGAAGGGACAACACACGTTTTTATAAAAATCATTCAACTTGTTCAATTATTGACAGCAAATTAACCTTTTTTTATAATATCGCTTCCTCTTTAAATGAAAGGTTGTATTAATTTGACTAGACTCTTAAATCACTACAGCTCCAAATCCAGAATTTCCTCGTTTTTCTTATTTTTAATTACGAGTTTTTTTACTTTAATAGTAAGAGCCGAAGCGGATTTGCAAGAGAGGCAAACTGCAAAATCACGCTATGCTTCTGGTGTAGAATCTATTGTCTCTTCTCATGATTATTTTCAAACTAATCACAGCCCTCTTTATTGGCGAGTTAGCCCCTATTATTTACCCCAATTAACCGATAGCTCTTGCTCACTGGCTTCAGCAACCATGATTGTTAATGCCGTGCGTAGCCACCAACAGTTGATGACAGATCAACCCTTAGCTGCTCAAGATGAATTATTGAATCAGGTGAATGATCAACGATGGCGTGAAGCAGTAAAACAAGGCGGAGATGGCGTCGCACTTCATCAATTAAAAATATATCTTGAAAAAGCCTTAACCGTTTATGGCATAAAAAACTTTAGCGTTGTAGTAAAACAAATGAGCGCTAATGCAAAAGAAAATGAATCATCACTTCATCAAACCCTGATAGAAAGCGAAAGCACGGGTAAAACGTTTATCATTGCAAATTTCAATCAAAAATTTTTTACAGACTTCGAAAATGTCGGCCATTTCTCACCCATCGGTGCTTACGATGAGGCTGCTCGGCGAGTGTTAATCATGGATCCCGACCGCAAACTCTATGAGCCTTACTGGGTTCCAGAGCAATTGTTATTAAAAAGCATGTCGACGGTGGATACCGACGGAGGATATTTCCGCGGCTACCTCGTCGTCAGACTACAATGAGTGGCTGATTTGAAAAGAAAACCATTCATTTAATTTAACAATTAACTCGTCCACTCCTTCCTTTTTTAATGAAGAAAAGCTTTGGGCAGTAATCAAACCTTCCATTAATTCATAATGTTTTCGCACTTTTAAGACGGTATTTTTGGCTTCGCCACGACTCAATTTATCTGCTTTGGTTAAAAGAATATGCACGGGTAATTGGCGATCGATGGACCAGTCAATCATCATCTGGTCCAATTCCTTCAAAGGATGGCGGCTGTCCATCAATAGGATTAAACCACGTAAGCATTGGCGCACATCTAAATACTGAGCTAAATTTTTTTGCCAGTCTTCTTTGATTTGCTGGGCAACTTTTGCGTAACCGTACCCCGGTAAATCGACAAGGCGACGCGATTCATCAATGCCAAATAAATTGATTAATTGAGTTCGTCCTGGTGTTTTACTGGTGCGCGCTAATTGCTTAATCCCTGTTAGGCAATTTAGCGCACTTGATTTTCCAGCATTTGAACGGCCAGCGAAGGCAACCTCAAAACCTTCATCCGGCGGTAATTGGTTGACACGGGCAGCGCTTTTTAAAAATACAGCTTGAGTATAAGGATTTATCAACATTTATTTCAATTTCACTTTGGGATTTTTACCCAAGCAGTGTACCATTAAACCACTTAAATCCTCGGAAAAAGAATGAAAAAAATCTTTTGTGCTCTTGCCTTATTCGGCACAATAGTTAGTGCGGTTGCGGAAACAGCAAAAACAGAACCAGCAAAAGCCGCTTTATGTGCAGCCTGTCATGGGCCACAGGGGATTAGTGCAGATCCGCAATGGCCTAATCTTGCAGGACAACACACGAGCTATCTCATAAAACAATTGCATGATTTTAAAACAGGAACGACGCGTAATGCCGCTACAATGACCGCTATATTAGCCAGTCTATATGAGCAAGACATTGCCGAATTGTCAATTTTTTACTCCAAAATGCCGCTTCCTGAAGGACAAACACCAGAAAAATTTTTAAAAAGAGGCGAACTCTTGTATCGTGGCGGTGATTTTGCTAAACACATTAGCGCTTGTATCGCTTGCCATGGCCCCAAAGGCACTGGTAATGCACAAGCCGGTTTTCCGGTATTAACGGGGCAGCATGCTGCTTATACTGTTCAGCAATTACAAGCTTTTAAGGACAATAAACGAACAAATGACTTAAATTCCATTATGCGCGACTTAAGTTCGCGTATGAGTCAGGAGGATATGGAGGCGGTGGCCTATTACATTCAAGGTCTACATTAATTTTGAAGAGAGATAATATAATGTTAAAACGTTTTGTATCGATCGTACTTTTAGTTCTACCTCTGCTGGCTTCAGCGGAAGAGTTTGTTGCGGGCAAAGATTATGAATTAATCAATGGCGCAGACGCTAAACCGAATACTCCTAAGGTAACAGTCACTGAATTTTTTAGCTACGGATGCCCTTGGTGCTATCGCATTGATCCTGCACTAATGACTTGGGTAGCTCAGCAGGGCGATGCCATTCAATTTTCGCGTGTGCCTGTCATATTTAATAAAGATTGGACCTATTATGCCAAAGCTTATTACACTGCAAATCTCTTAGGCTTGGAATCTAAACTCAATCCTCTCTTATTCAAAGCGGTGCAGGCTAAAGGTCATTCAATGAATTCTAATCAAGCGATGATCGACTTTTTTATCGCCCAAGGCGTTGACCCAGCCACTGCGAAAAGTGCGTTTGAAAATTCAACCACCGTGGATATGCAGCTCGCTCAAGGCACCACATTAATGGCTCGTTACCATGTGAATGGCGTTCCTGCGATAATAGTCAATAATCAATTCAAAACCGACTTACCGATGGCTAAAGAGGAAGCGCGATTATTTAAAATTCTTGATTTCTTAATTGCCAAGTCGAAAACTGAGAAGACTAAAACAGGGGCTTGATTCTTTTCGACTGCGAAGAGATAGAACCAGGTTAAACCAATGTAGGTTGGGCCTTGGTTCATAGGCTCATAACCATCAGGCTAAAGAAGTTTTTCCATATTTTATGAGGCTCCGTTCGGGCTCTGAGGGATCCCATGAAATTAAATATACTGGTTTAATTCATTGATCGTTTTATTTATCCGTTCGCACTGAGGAAGCGCGCAGCGCTGTCTCGAAGTGTCGCAAAAGGACCCCCTTCGAGAGCCTCAGGACAGCACGCCATGCCTGCTCCTCAGGCTGAACGGAATAAAATGAATACAAATTCCTTAGATCGTAGGAGAATACAATGGCCCAAAAAGAAATATACTGGCTTAAATTAATTTCTGAACTTCAGGCCCTCACCCAAAATGGCCTTGCCTATTCGAATAATGAATTTGATACTCAAAGGTATTTAAGATTGCGTGAAATTGCAGCAGACCTTGCCAGCAATTACTCAAAAAATACCTCGGAAGAGCTCAATCATTTATTTTCCTTGGAAGACAGTTACGCCACCCCCAAACTTGATGTACGCTCTTTTATTTTACAAGATAATAAATTGCTGCTGGTCAAAGAACGTTCGGATGGTTTATGGACGCTACCCGGTGGTTTTGCTGATATCAATGAATCACCGTCGGAAGCGGTGATTAGAGAAACTAAAGAAGAAACCGGCTTTGATGTCTCCGCATTAAGGTTACTCGCTTTATGGGATAAGCTAAAACATGATCATCCGCCGCAATGGCCCCATGTTTACAAATGTTTTTTTCATTGTGAAATCCTTTCTGGCGAGAAACAGGAAAATCTTGAAATTGCTGAAATCGATTTCTTCGATCTGAATAAGCTCCCTCCCTTATCCACTCATCGGGTCACTAAAAAACAACTTCTACGTTTATATGAGGTTTTGACGAATTCCGAGAAAACCTTTTTTGACTAACTGACAGAGTTACTTCGCAGAATAAGCGGTGTATACTCAAAAACTACCCCAAACGGCACCTCATGTAGAAAATATAATGTCAGGACAATATTCAAAAACCACACTAATACTTGCCATACTAAGCATGCTAATTTGTCTTCTGTCCGTGCCTTTTCTGCAATTTCCCTTCACAATAGTAGTTAAAGCCCTGCCAACTTTATTGCTTATTAGTGTTACCACCAAAATCCAGCACTCTACGATTAGAAATTTATTGTTGGCAGCACTTAGTTTTTCATTGGTCGGTGATCTTATACTTAGTTTACCCGTCGATTTAGCGCTGCATGCAGGGATCGTTGCCTTCATTTGCGCTCTATGTGCTTATATTATGTTATTTTTAAAAAATGCAGAATTTGGCAACAAACGATTATCCCTTTTTCTAACGCTGCTGATACTTATGGCTCTCAGTTTTTATGGTCTTTACTCGCATTTAGACGACATGAAAATACCTGTCATGGTTTATAGCTGCTGGCTTATCACTATGCTTTTTTGTGCTTTGCATGTAAAACAGCAGACATCCATCATCAGTATCGGTGCTTTTTTATTCCTATTTTCTGATCTCAGTTTTGCTGTAAATCAATTTATTTTTGCACATGACAAATTCATCTCTATTTTAGTGATGTATCTCAATTATGCGGCACAGTTTTTATTGGTCATTGGGGTTTTGGAAATGAAAGACTTCAGGGCGCCGATTACACAGCAATCGGTGCCTTGATCGTCGGATGCGATTGATAATCCAGGATTTCAAAATCGTCAAATTGATATTCAAAAAGGGAAGCCGGTTTGCGCTTAATCTGCAACTTAGGTAGCGGCAAAGGCTCGCGTTGCAGTTGGGTATGCGCTTGTTCGAGATGGTTTAAATATAAATGGCAATCACCACCAGTCCAAATGAAATCACCCACCTCAAGATTGCATTGTTGGGCGACCATATGAGTTAGTAATGCATAGGACGCAATATTAAAAGGCACCCCCAAAAATACATCGGCCGAGCGTTGATATAATTGGCAGGACAATTGATTCTTAGCAACATAAAACTGAAATAAGGCATGGCAAGGCATTAAGGCCATTTTATCAAGTTCGCCAACATTCCAAGCACTCACTAGTAATCGTCGCGAGTCAGGATTCGTTTTAATTTGTTGTACAACCTCAGACAATTGATCGATGGTCCGTCCATCAGGAGTTGGCCAAGAGCGCCATTGGCGGCCGTAAATAGGTCCTAATTCCCCCTTACTATCTGCCCATTCATCCCAAATAGTCACTCCATTTTCATTGAGATAAGCGATATTGGTATCCCCTTGCAAGAACCAGAGTAGTTCATGAATAATACTGCGAGTATGCAATTTCTTAGTAGTCACTAAAGGAAAACCTTCCTTTAATTTAAAACGCATTTGATAAGCAAAAACAGATAAGGTGCCTGTACCAGTTCTATCGGTTTTCTCCACGCCATGCTCTAAAATATGCTCCAGAAGTTGTAAATACGTCTTCATCGTTTACTCCTATTTAAACAGTACAAACCGGCTAATAGCATTGGAATAGAGAGTAACTGCCCCATCGTTAACCAATTAAACGCCAGGAAACCTAATTGCGCATCCGGCTCACGGAAACATTCAGCAATTAGCCGACAAATTGCGTAGCCTGTTAAAAACATAGCAGACACTCGACCCTGCGGTCGCGGTTTAGAAGCATACCACCATAGCAAGGTGAATAAAGCAATGCCTTCTAAACCTAGCTCATACAATTGTGAAGGATGACGTGGTTGGCCATCGGAATGTGGAAAAACCATTGCCCAAGGCACATCAGTGACCCGCCCCCACAATTCGCCATTGATAAAATTACCCAACCGCCCCGCTCCAAGCCCTAAAGGAACTAACGGAGCTAAAAAGTCGGTTACCTGTAAAAAAGGTTTTTTGAATTTACGTGCAAATAACCACATCGCCAGAGCGACACCCAGCAGACCGCCGTGAAAAGACATTCCCCCTTCCCATAATTTGAGCAGGGTCCAAGGCTCGGTAAGCAATTGATGCGTATTATAGAAAAGCATGTAGCCAAGCCGGCCGCCAATAATAGCACCCAAAGCCCCATAAAAAATCAAATCACTAATCTGCTCGGCAGTCCAAGGCAATTGATAATGCTTAGCTCGCCATTGGGCCAAAACCCAACCTCCAGCAAAACCAAATAAATACATTAAACCATACCAATGGACTTGGATCGGCCCTAGGGAAAAAGCAATAGGATCAATCTGCGGAAATTCCAACATAGCTATACCTCAAAAAAGTCCTCTTAGAACAAGGAGATCAACAGCGGTTATTAGCAGCAAAATAATAAAACCATATCTCAATTGCTTCACAGGCACAATATAAGTTAATTTTGCACCGAGTGGCGCAAAAAAAGTACTAGTAATGGCGATACCTAAGACAGCCGGCCAATAAACAAAACCACTGCTGTAAGCAGGCAAATTAGAGGCTTTTGTACCTGTAATGATAAAAATTATTGTTCCTACAATAGCCACTGTGAGCGTCGCCAGCGCAGAAATCGGTGCGATTTGTTTTATCTCCAAATTACAATAGCTCAGATAAGGAACCGTTAAAGCCCCCCCACCCACGCCCAATAAACCGGAAATCGCACCAATTATAAAATTAATCAGTCCGTTAATCCAAGCAGGCGCGAAACGGTGGTGGCCATGCTGTTTTTTTTTCATGTCAAAGAGCATCTTAAAGGCAACAAATAGCAAAAAACAACCAAAAATCATACGCAGCCAAAAAGAGGATAATTGCCCAGAAAGCAAACCGCCACTAATGGAACCTAAGACAAGACCCGGCCACAAACGTTTATAAACACCCCAAAGAATAATGTCTTGCTTATAGTGTTCACGTATTGAAGCTGGAGAAGTAAAAAGCATGGTCGCTAAGGAAGTTCCAGCAGCCATCTGCATGACTAACTCTTGGGGAAAATTCGCTTTATGATTGAAAATAAAGACCAAAGCAGGGACTACAACAATACCGCCACCAACCCCCATGATACCCGATACTAATCCAGCAAAAATACCGGCTAACAGATAAACGCCGACATGCGAGAGGAGACTTATTCCACTCACGATCGGCCAGCCCGAATCAGGCCGCCTAAGCCCTCTTCTTCCAAAGCTCTTTGCAAATGTAAGCGAATTTCGGCAGGATGCTCGAGCTCCAAGACATCTGCTAGCACCTTGCGGGCATTCGCTAAAGAGATATTACGAATGACCCATTTTATACGCGGCAAACTCGTTGAGTTCATACTTAAAGTGTCAAAACCCATCGCCAGCAATAAGATGACTGCCAAAGGATCAGAAGCCATTTCACCGCAGATACTGACCTCAACGCCAGCCGCATGTCCACCTTCCACCACTTTCATTAAAGTGCGTAACATGGCTGGATGAAAGGAGTCATAGATTCCCGCAACGCGAGCATTATTGCGATCGACAGCCAGCAAATATTGCGTGAGGTCGTTGCTGCCCACCGAAAGAAAATCAACTCGTTTTGCCAATTCTCGCGCCAGATAAACGGCAGCAGGAACCTCAACCATCACGCCTAATTTTGGTTTTTCAATAAAGCAACCTTCTTCCAATAATTCTTCAAATGCTTGTTCAACTAGAAAAATCGCTTCTTCCACTTCGCTGAGATTCGTGACCATCGGCAGCATGATGCGTAAATTATTTAATTCTTCACTGGCACGCATCATGGCACGCACCTGCATGAGAAATACATCGGGATGATCAAGCGTCACGCGAATGCCGCGCCAACCAAGATAAGGGTTATCTTCGGTTACTGGAAAATAGGGGAGAATCTTATCGCCGCCGATATCCAAAGTCCGCATGGTGACAAATCGCGGGGAAAAGGCTTTTAGAATTTGGCGGTAAATAATATATTGCTCGTCTTCCGAAGGAAACCTATCTCGACTCATAAAAGGCACTTCTGAGCGATAAAGGCCTACCCCCTCTGCACCGACGCTCATTGATAAACCAGCGTCCATCGCAAGACCGGTGTTGACTTGCAAAGAGACGCGATAGTTATCGAGGGTTTCAGCCGGCTTATCGCGCAAACTGACCAAACTTTGATTCAGCTCTTGCTCTTCGCGCGCTAGTTTTTTGAATTCAGAAAAGATAGCTCTGGAAGGTGACACATAAACATGGCCAAAATAACCATCAACGACAATAGCTTTGCGCGACAAATGCTCAACTTTAAGACCACGCACCCCCATGACCGTGGGCACGCCTAAAGCTCTTGCCAAAATGGCCACATGAGAGTTATTCGCTCCTTTTGCGGAGACCACACCGACCAATTGCCCTTCTGGCACCTCTGCCAAAGCTGAAGCAGTAATTTCTTCACCAATTAATACAGTCCGTCGTGGATAAGCAATTTCCTCGCGCTGGGAACGCTGTAATTCGGCAAGAACTCTTCGGCCTAAATCACGAAAATCACTGGCACGCTCGCGCAGATAATCATCTTCCATGCTTTCAAATTGTTGAACATGTTTTTTAATGACCGTTGATAAAGCGGCTTGCGCAGAGATTTGTTCTTCGCGAATGACATTCTCAACTTCTATACCCAAACTATCTCTATCGAGGATACGCAGATAAACATCAAATAAAGCGTGCTCATCTTCGGCAACGGTAGACTTCATTCGTTTACTTAAGCGCTGCATATCCTCGCGCGCCGCTTGTAAAGCTTCGTAAAAAATTTCAATTTCATCTTCAATGCCATCGATGCTATGGCGGGGCACAGAATCAATATCAGCCTGAGGGTAAACCACAACAGCGGTACCAATTCCAATACCCGGAACCGATCCCACGCCACCGAGCGCCATCGGTGCTGCTTCGGTTTTGTTGGTGCCAGCGGGTATGGGTTGAGTTAATTGCGATAGTTCACCGGTGGCCTCGGCATGCGCAATAACGCCACCAAGTTGTGCCGCCAAAGTGATGAGAAACGCTTCTTCTGCATCATCAAAACAACGCTTTTCAGCACGCTGCACGCTCATAACACCGTAAAGTTTACGGTGCTGAATGATGGGTACTCCTAGGAAAGAGCGTAAATGCTCTTCCTCGAGCAGGGAATTGTGATGAAAATCTGGATGAGAAGGCGCATCCTCAATATTAATGGGCTCTTCGCGCCGACCGACTTGACCGATCAAACCACTGTCTAAACCCACACGAACCCTGGATTCAGCCATTTTGTTTAAACCATCGGTAGCAATCAAAACGTATTCAGCGTGCTTATTATCAATAAGGAAAACAGAGACAGCTTCAGCACCAACTGCTTTGCGCACTCGCTGCACCAAAATAGTCAATGCTTCAGTTAAATGGCTTGCTGTGGTTACATCCTGTACAATTCGCTTTAATATTTTTAACATTTATCGACTTTGATTACCTCGCCTTCGTCGCGCACCGAACGGAGTTCGGCGTTTCTTTAACAGATATTCTAGTTCTTTCATGGCCTGAGCATAAACTTGTCGTTTAAAAAAAATAACTTGCTCTGGAGGCTCGTGGTAATCAATCCAACGCCAACTATCAAACTCGGGCGAATCACTTAAATCTAAACGTACCTTTTGTTCGCTGGATGTTAATTTTAGTAAATACCATTTTTGCTTTTGGCCAATCACCAAAGGTTCGCTTCCATGACGAAGATATTGTTTAGGTAGGCGATATTTTAGCCATCGTTTGGTAGAACCTAAGACTTCTACATCTTCTCTATCTAAACCCACTTCTTCACGAAGTTCGCGGAACATAGCTTCCAGTGCCGTTTCACCTGTAGCCAGTCCACCTTGTGGGAATTGCCATGCATCATGACCGTTACGTCTTCCCCAAAAAACACGACCGGATGAGTTGGTAAGAATTATACCAACGTTCAACCGGTATCCGGCGCGATCAATAACCATGTTGTCACTGCTTACACTAAACCGTTAATACTCCGATTTTTCCACAAAGTACAAGAGCTTGGCAAATAAATCTGCGTTTACCTAACAATTTATCTTGAAGTTGCTATAATCTTGTACTCTTGCTAACCGTTCGGGCTGGGGTGTCCCCACGAAATGAGGATCTAAGGAATTTGTATTATTATTCCGTTCAAGCCTGAAGAGCACGCATGGCGTGCGTTTCGAAGCCTGTCCTGAGGCTCTCGAAGGGAGGGTTTTTTTGCGACACTTCGAGACAGCGCTGCGCGCTTCCTCAGTGTGAACGGGTAAACAAAACGATCAATGAACTAACCAGTATAGTTAATTTCGTGCAATACCTCAGAGCCCGAACGGGTTATTCTTTCACTCAGAGTTTTATAATTTTTATGAAAAAACACATTCTAATTATCAATACAGGTGGAACAATCAGTTCCGTTAAAGCCAACCATGGCTATGAGCCCGCCTTGGGCTATGTACAAACCGCTTTAGCACAAATTCCCGCTCTAAGTCATGCGGATATGCCCACTTATAGTATCAAAGAATATCAACCCTTACTCGACTCTTCTAACATGACGGTAAGTGATTGGAACCGCATTGCGACGGATATTGCTACGGAATATCCGCATTTTGATGGTTTCGTGATTTTTCATGGCACCGACACGATGGCCTACACTGCCTCTGCCTTATCGTTCATGCTGGAAAATCTATCTAAACCGGTTATTGTCACCGGTTCGCAAATACCCTTATCAGAAGTGCGCAATGATGCCATTGATAATGTCATTACTTCTTTATGGCTTTGTGCTCATCAACCAATCAATGAGGTATGCATTTATTTTAACCAACGCTTGCTGCGGGGTAATCGCACTCAAAAAATTAGTGCTCAACGCTTTAACGCCTTTGACTCCCCTAATTTTCCTCATTTAGCATCAATTGGGATAAGTATCGAACTTCATAAAGAGCTCTTGCTTCCTCCGCCTAAGCAAGCCTTCCATTTACAAACCATCAGCCCGCAATTTATTGCAAACTTTCGTCTCTTTCCTGGTTTTGCAACGAAGGTCTTAGATTATATTTTGCAACAACCACTACGAGGCTTAGTACTGGAAACCTACGGCAGCGGCAATGCACAAAACAATGATCCTCATTTTTTAAAAGCCTTGCAGGACGCTTGCGAACGCGGGGTAGTAATTGTCAATTGTAGTCAATGCCGGCATGGGCATGTAGAAATGAATCAATACGCTACGGGCTACACGCTAAAACGAGCTGGACTAATCAGCGGCCATGACATGACGCCTGAAGCGGCCCATTGCAAATTGCTCTATCTCTTCAGCAAAAATTTAGACAATCAACAGGTAAAGGTTCTCATGGAAAAGAATTTATGCGGCGAGTTGGGCTCTTAATTATTCCGGCAAGCGACTCTTCGCAGCTAACTATATCCTTATGCCCTACATAGCTCTACGTCCCACGACTAACTATATCCCTACCTCCCGCGGCTTGTTCACGGGATCCGGGGATCTAAGTATGAAATAAAATCATATGGATACCGCGGACAAGCCGCGGTAAGTAAGCACGAGAGTAGAATCTGCAACAACGTCTATCTAAGCCATAAGGATTCGCCAAACGTGGATTGGGCCTTGGCCCAACAAAATCATTAACAAATTAGGTGACAATATTGAAACCGGAAGTGTTCTCTTTTCCCTCTTTTTCTTCCGCTTTTCGCTTTGATTTAGCGAACATCGCGTCACCATCGCCAAGAGAAAAACTTTTTTTATGACCTTTCGGTTTTCTAAGCTTATCATCTTCAAGCTCTTCATCACTGTCATCATTAGCAGCCTCTTCCTCTACTTCCTTTTCTTTCTCTCCCTCTTCCTTAGGAGGCGGCACTTGTCCTTTGCCTTTTTGCGCGGCTAAAATTTCTTTCGCTGCTGGGATCTCCATAGCCGTAATTTCTCTTAGAGCACTGCGCATTGCTTCTTTAAGCTCCCCAGGAGCACAACTCCACTGTAAACTGAATTTACCAAACCACCCTGCCCATCCCATACCTGGCAAAGAAAAATTTGAATGAAGGGTATTAGATTCACAAACTCGCGCATTTTCACCTAATATCGATGATAAACACATTATTGCAATTTCTTTCCTATTTTCTCTGTAGCGGGCTTTATCGTGGTCTGTGCTTTCTAAGGCCTTTTTTAGAGCAACAATTGTCGAATGCAAAAGATCTTTTTTTTCCTCTCGGACTTTAACAGTTCCAGGCAAGACGCTTTCAACTTTAGCAGCGAACCAACCCTGCGCTTCCTGCTGTTGATATTTTTTTACATAATATAGAGCTGTATAGTAAAGAATGATATCAAGGGGATCGCTATATCTTGTACTGGGACTTTTTAGTTCTATGTCATAAGTGGAGGGGGCTACAGGATTAAGTTCGGGTTGAATATTATAAATATGCTCATTCTTCTCAAAGACATGATGAATCCTTTCAAGCAATGAGAGTGCATTCGTTAATTCACCATTAAGTTGACCTACGTTATGGCCAGTTTCTACACATAATTCTTTCGTCGTATCCTTACAGTTATTAATTTGGTTACGAAATTCATTTGAGGTATCTCTATCGTTCCTTTGATCTTCTAACTCCATAATCTTCGTACATAAGGTTTTAACATGTTCATTCTTTGCTTTAGAATGTTCTACATCCCGTCTTGATACTGATGACCAGAACCAACTCTCATTCCAGCTATCAGCACGTTTAAGCTCCCCTTTAATGTGCTTAATTAACATAAATTTCGTTACATCAGAAAAAATACTCATTGCACTACTCCTTTTGTTGCAATTTTTTTATCATATCTATTAATTGCATAATTCGCAACATAAATACAATTTGTTTAATTCAGCATCTCTTAACCAAAAAGATGCACTAACTTTAGGAAAGATAACCGTTATGTCATTACAAATCGTCATTTTAGCAGCCGGACAAGGCAAACGAATGTATTCCTCTCTGCCTAAAGTACTGCACCCCTTGGCAGGGAAACCAATGCTACAGAGAGTCATAGAAACTGCGCAACAATTAAATCCAGATGCGATCCATGTCATTTATGGGCATGGAGGAGACGAAATAAAAGCGGCACTGGCTAAATTACCAGTCAATTGGATTTTACAGGCTGAACAATTAGGTACCGGCCATGCGGTTAAACAAGCACTGGGCCATATTCCTGATAAATCTCAGCTCTTAGTCCTGTCAGGGGATGTACCCTTAATTCAAGCTGAAACCCTGCGAGCACTGATTTCTAGCTGCCAATCAACTAAAAGAGAATCAGCAACCTTGAGTTTGCTAGTCGCCTCTGTTGACAATCCCACTGGACTTGGCCGTATCTTGCGTGATGCAACAGGAAAAATTCGCGACATTATTGAAGAAAAAGATGCTAGTGCAGAACAGAAGCAAATTAAGGAAATTTATAGTGGAATTTGCTGTGCACCTGCAAGTGATTTAGCACGCTGGTTGCCCAATTTGACGACTCATAATGCCCAAAACGAATATTATCTAACCGACATTATTGAAATGGCTGTTGCAGAAGATTTACCCATCGCATCGATAGAGGCCAGTGATACGATAGAAATTCAAGGGGTGAATAACTGCTTACAGCTACAACAATTGGAACGCGCTTGGCAAAAACGAGTTGCAGAGCAGTTGATGCTTTCAGGTGTCAGGCTAGCTGATGCAAACCGTTTTGATGTCCGTGGTGAACTGGTTTGTGGTAAAGATGTATTCATCGATCTCAATAGTATTTTTAATGGTAAAGTCACTCTCGGCAAAGGTTGTCGCATTGGCCCCAATTGCGTATTAACCAATGTCACTCTCGGGGAAAATTGTGAGATTTTAGCCAACTCCGTGTTAGAGGGTTGTGTCATTGGCGATAATTGCCATGTCGGTCCATTTGCTCGCTTAAGACCCGGAACTAAACTAGCCGCCGATTGCAAAATTGGTAATTTTGTTGAAACCAAAAATGCCGTATTCGATAAAGGATCGAAAGCGAGTCATTTAAGTTATCTCGGAGACGCAACTCTAGGTAAAGACGTCAATATTGGCGCTGGCACTATCACTTGTAACTATGATGGCGCCAATAAACACCAAACCATTATTGAGGATGGTGTGTTTGTAGGCTCAGATACACAACTGGTTGCCCCAGTCACCATCGGTGCTCGGGCAACGATTGGTGCAGGCAGTACGATTCGTAAAGATGTCCCCGCAGAGGAGCTGACTTTAACCATGAGCAAACAGAAAACGGTTTTTGGCTGGAAAAGGCCCGTTAAAAAGGAAAACTAAGCTTGTCATAGCCCGACTGGTTCGGGCTATGCCTGGGGTGACGGATGACTCACGGGGGAGGAGGCGTTTTTATGCGGAGGATAACGATTACAAAGCCATACTACGATTGGTAAGCTAATCAACGTCACAATAATCTTATAGGCCCAAGAATTCATCGCAAGGCTAAAAATTTGATCATAAGAATAAACCCCACCATAGAGAAGACTGTAGTTCACTAGGCAAAGTAAAGAAGCAGCAAAAATATTAGCAATTAAAATTCGTGAACAACGGTTAAGGCCAAGGCCAGTATATTTTAGATTTTCAAGCAGCATGGCATTACCGACAAAGGTAACAAACAAGGCTAAAGTCCCTGCAGGAATTCGGCGGGGCATTATATAGCAATAAAATGGGTTTAAATTAAAAAACTCGGGAGCAGGAAGCGCTACCGCACCCATTAACAGCAAATCAAAAGCTAACTCAGTTAAAATTAAAACGATGGCCATACGCAAGTTTGCTTTATAACCAAATAATTCGCCGATTAGATTACTGGCGATGATGGTTAAAGGCGATAAAAGACCACTCGCCCCCAAAACCAGTCCATCGGGTAAAGCAACTAACCGATATTCACAAGCTAAACAAATCAACAAAATTGTCACTGAAAAACTAACGAGGTAGTGATATAAAGGCAACGATAAATAAGCCGGTAAATGGGTTTTATCCAGCGCTATTTTGACCGGTTTTAATAGTACAAAACTAGCTAAATGAATAACGCCCACCAATAATAAAATTCCGCCGCTTACCATTAAAGAATCGATATAAATTCGCTGAAAACTTTGAATAAGAGGATGGGAAAATAGCAATAAAAAATTGAGACTAAAAAAACTATACCCCCCTGCTAAAGCCAGTAGGAGGCGACGCTTCGGTGAAGTCAGCATCTCAGTTTTTCGTATACAACAAAATAAATGGGGTAAATAAAAACTCACTGCAAAGGCAAGCGTAGAAGCAAAAAATTTCTTAGGAATATCTTCAAAAACAATCTGGTAGGCAGGATTATCATGCATATAATCGGCTGCTGGTAAATTCACCAGAAGATAAATGCCTACAGAAAATAAATATAAAGCCAGCAAACATTGGTTAAGAATGTGCCGCTGCTGCACAATATTGCACTCTTTTAAAACCATTAAATAGATTAGAGCCACCAGAGGGCAGAGGACGCTGCTTGCTGTGAAAATAATTCCTTGCAATTCAATAATCTTGAATGAAACATTAATTAACAAGATAAGACAGGTCATCATACTCACAGTAAGTGACAGGTAGCTACGTCTTGGTAACTCAATTGCAAAGGCAGTCATTATTAGAAGGGTACTCGTTTTCTCAACCTAAAAATAACTTGCGGCTGAAATTGAAAAAATGAGCAAGAATATAGCATTATTATTTTTATATTGGCAACTTTTTTGAGTAGATTATTAACTTCCGTCATATATGGGTAAGAGTTGCACAAGTTCACAAAATCCGCTCGTCCTGAGGAGGGCTTTAGCCCGTCTCGAAGGACCCTTTGAGACGCCGCTTTTAGGCTATTCAGAACAAACGGATTAAGATAAAAACTAGTTTACTTATCTTTCTGACCCATAACTGACCTTAACCTGATACAGAACGGGCCTTGTCACCCTCAGTAAAACATTATTTTTTATGGTATAGAATTAAAAGTATAAATGTCGGCCGAGGAAAACATGTTTGGCGATCTGCAAAGAATGCAAAAAAACTTGCATAATTTTTTTGATTACTCCAATTCAATGGCTTCTCTTTGGACTAAATATTTTAATGTCAGCCTTGAGAAAGCCAACGATTCAGCGCAATTATTCATGGAATTAGTAGAAAACCAACTGCAGCCAAACCCCAACGCTTTGAATGAATCCATGGAATATGCGACTGATTTTTTTCAACGACAGATTCTTTTTTGGGATGTATTACGTAAACGAGGCAATCAATATTTAAAACATGAACAAGAAGGGCAACCGCCTGTGCTTATTTTTCCTTATCAGATTCTAATGGACGGTAGAACCTTTGAACACCCTGTGAATTATGCACTGGCTGAGATTTTTCACCCGTCAGGACGGGAAGTTGATCCTTCCCTACGTCCTTATGTGATCGTTGATCCACGCGCCGGGCATGGGGCAGGCATCAGTGGTTTTAAGGATAAATCGCAAGTTGGTATCGCCTTAGAAGCCGGTCATCCGGTCTATGTTGTGATTTTTTTCCCTAATCCTGAACCAAACCAGACCTTACTCGATGTTGCCTTTGCTCATGAACTTTTCCTCAGAGAAGTCGCTTTACGCCATCCAAATAGCCCCAAACCTTGTATTATCGGTAACTGCCAGGGTGGATGGGCCGCTTTATCCTTGGTTGCCGCACATCCTGATGTTGCAGGTGTCGCAGTTATTAATGGCGCACCGCTTTCTTATTGGGGCGGCGCCAATGGCAAAAATCCGATGCGTTACATCGGCGGCATTCTAGGTGGCAGTTGGATAGCCCAACTTGCTGGTGATTTGGGGAATGGAAAATTTGACGGCGCAAATTTAGTTTTAAACTTTGAATTGTCTAATCCGCAGAATACCTATTGGAAAAAATATTACAAATTGTTTGCCAATATTGATACCGAAGAAACACGATTCCTAAATTTTGAGCGCTGGTGGGGCGGTTTTTCTCTGATGAACGCCAATGAGATGCGCGGTATTATCGACAATTTATTTATCGGCAATAAATTAGTAAAAGGCAAAATTCCACTCGGAGAATCAGGCCATAACCTCGATTTACGCGACATCAAAGTACCAGTCATTGTCTTTTGCTCAGCCGGTGACACCATTACACCCCCGCAGCAAGCATTAAATTGGATAGCTGACCTTTATGACAATACGCTGGACATCAAATTGCAAGGTCAAGTGATCGTCTATTTGATCCATGAACGTATCGGCCATTTAGGTATCTTTGTTTCCGGTGAAGTGGCGCAAAAAGAGCAGCCACATCTTTGATTTATTAAAATATATTGAACATCTTGCACCCGGACTTTACGAATTAAAACTCATCGAAGTGAAAGAAGATGACACCATTCATTATATCGGCCATATTGAAGAGCGTTCGATTAATGATATTCGTGAAAAACAAAAAGACAGCGTGGAAATTTTCAATTTAGTGCGCCTAATGTCCGATTACAATGCCATGAGTTACGATTTTTTTCTAAGTCCGTTCATCCGCAACTTATCGAATGAACAAACAGCAAATTTCATTAGAAAACTACATCCTTTACGTTTTAAACAATACATGATCTCTGATCTCAATCCTATGATTTCTGCGATTACAGAGCCCGCTTCTTTCATTCGTAAAAACCGCCGCAAAGTGGCCAATAAAAACGCCTTCCTCGCACAACAACAGCAACTTTCTCAGTTGATAACTTCCTACTGGGAAATGTTTGCTGCACAGCGTGATTCCTTGGCGGAAATTTTGTTTAATGCCATTTATGGCTATATCCAAATACTAACTCCTTTTGACCCCAGAAGAGAGATGATTATTCATCCCAAGAAAAAGAATAAAAATGAAGCTGCTCAATCGATTATTACCACAATTAGCGAGGGGGGAAGAGCGGAAGCCACCTTACGAATTTTGCTTCTTTTAATCAAAATACAAGGTTACGTCATCTCAGTGAATTATCCGCAAATAATTAAAGCCCTACTTGAAAGTGAAGACTTTCGCGGCCTTGATGCGTCAAAGTTTAAGCAACTTGTTTATACTCAAAATCTTATCATTGATTACGATCCGGAACTTGCCATACAAACTATACCGCATTTATTAAAATCCGCTGAAGAATGCCAAACTATTCTGGATAGGATTGAAACAATAGTTCATACCTTGAGTACGTCACCTTCTGATCAATTTAAAGCGAAATACCTGAGCATTAAGCGTTTTTTGCTGAACTATTTTAGGAGTTGAGCATAAGCTTATTCATCAAGCTTAACAAAAAATCAATAGGTGGAATTAATGTGCCTAGCCTTGAGACACAACAAATCGGCAATTTGTAGCGAGTTTGTTTTCCACTCTTTAATTATTGAAGACCTATTATTTCACACGAAAGCACGTGCTTTAGTTTGCCCTGTATCATCATCCACTAGTTCAAAACCTTCTCCTAGCTCATCTTCAACCCCAGAATCATTATTCACCACTAGAAACTCATCCTCTAATCCGCTTTGTGCATCATAAATAATGTAAGGTTTGGGTTTGGGCTTTGATTTAAAAAATGCAGCGGAATTTTCGCCGCGTAATTCGATGCGTTTTTCCAGCTGAGCATCATTAGACGGTCGCCGCCTTATTAATTGCGAGTCTAAACGGTTTTCTAATTGTTCCTCTGAAGATTGCTTTCTTAATTTACGCTCCATAGCGTCTTCAGTCGGTATTCTCAGTTTAATGGGGGATTGCCCTGTTTGTTGGGACTGCCCGTCAACTTTTTCAGTAATTTGTGGATGAGGAATAATTTTAGCGGTCTCGGTTTGTCCTCGCAGCAGTGGTGCATCTGGATCGGGTTGAGTTTCAGGAGGAGGTCCGCTGTGAATGCCTTCTAAAATACGGCGTTGTGCCGCCACCTTAGCGATGAATGTCCTATTTCTTAAGATATAAAGCACCGTTTCCGTGACTATCTTCGGAGTACCCATCACCACTTCCACTGCTTCTCCCGTTGTTCCTGGCGCTGTACTTATTAGGCGAAAGGCATAATTTGCACTGACCCATTCTATATCGAGCATTGCTTTAATTACTTTATCGCGCAATCCTCGCCAATGAGGACTCACGAAAGAATCGTTAACGAATTCCTCTGGTCCTCGTAAAATGGGCGGAAGTATCAAAAACTTAACCACGCCAGTGACTTTATGACGCCCTATGAGTACTGCGACATGGCCTACCTTATCCCAAGGCACACGAGGAGTTTTGGGTAATCGATTAAATAGGGGTCTAACTAGGGGCAGCACTTTAGGAAGAAGCACTTCTTTTGACTTGCGCATTGTAAAAATAAATGCTGCTTTCGAATTGTCGATTGTAAAATCAATCCCGGATTTAACAACCATTTCGTAGGCTCTCACTGGCTCCTTAGGTAATCGGTCAGAGTGTTTGACCAGTGCAGGCATCTCACCATGTGCACCAATCAACACTTGTCCAACTAAGGCTAATTGTTGGATGGGGGTTTCATAATACTGCCGGGGAATACCCGTACCCCACTCAATTGCCCCAACAACCAACAGCGATGCCCCTGCATGCGTCAATCCTTGCGCTAGAATAAATTCAGGATGTTCATTTAAATTATGATCAAGATGACGGCCGCAAAGCGGAGACCAAATTAAAGTGGCAATATAGCTACCGTTATGACAGACAGTGAAGATTAGAGCCAACCCTTCTCCAATCCAAGGAACATATCTCACCCCTTCAATAAGAATTAATTTAATTGTCCAATAAGCAATAAAATCACGGAATGAACCTTCCAAAAATTGTAAACGGGTGCAATCCTGGCAAATCTTTACAGCCGGTAATCGAGGCAAAACCACATTCGATGATTCAAGCGTTAAAATTCCGGCTTGTATTATTTCTTGGGCTTGTTCACGTTTGTTGAGAATCCATAACGTCGTATTTAAAAGCACTAAACTGGTGGTAATAAAGGTATAGATGCTGAGCCCTTCCGGTTCTTCGTTCTCTTCTAAATAGGTTCGACCATAGCGCTGCATTTCGTCATTTAAATAAGAGAAAATCATCGGGATGAAAATATGTAAGCCTGCTTCTCCCATATGTTTGGCAAAAATAAAGGTATCGGGATCTGAGAGTATTGATCGACCAGCACTAAGAGTTGCTCGTGGCATACTCAGTATATAACCTGCTGTTTTATAAGTGAAGTTACCAATATTAACAAGGGTTGCTTCCTCCCAAGCACGACTACTCCACCCTCTAATTTTATTCCATGCGTCAGAAAAACCCATCTTGCACTCCCTGCAAATTTACAAAAAATTTATTCTAGAGTTATTACCAAAAAATTACCAGATTAGACTGGAAATAAGAAACTGGTAAAAAGAAAAATCAGAGCGTGTTAACTTAGCACCGTGGTTTTGTTGGGATATTCACATAAATCGCGAATTAGGCAATCAGAGCAGTGAGGTTTACGAGCTGTACAGACATAACGACCGTGTAAAATCAGCCAATGATGAGCATCATGCAAAAATTCCTTGTCGATATTTTTAACTAAAGCCAGCTCAACAGCCAAAGGGGTTGCCCCTTTAGCAATGCCTGTACGATTCGCAACGCGAAAAATATGTGTATCGACTGCCATAGTCGGTTGACCAAAAGCCGTATTAAGTACAACATTTGCAGTTTTCCGCCCAACGCCAGGCAGTGCTTGTAGTGCTTCACGGGTATCTGGCACTTGTCCATCATAAAGACTGATTAATAGTTGGCAGGTCTTAATGACGTTTTTTGCTTTGCTATTAAACAAACCAATGGTCTTTATGTAATCTTTAAGCGGTTCTTCGCCTAAATCGATTAAAGCTTGCGGTGTATTAGCAATCGGAAAAAGTTTCGCTGTGGCTTTATTGACACTCACGTCCGTAGCTTGAGCAGAGAGCATCACGGCGATTAATAATTCAAATGGAGTATTATATTTTAACTCCGTGGTAGGCTTCGGGTTTTGCTCTTTAAAGCGCTCAAAAATAGCGCGACATTTTGCTTTGTTCATGATTTATAACTTAATTTGTTAGGCCTTAATCCATGAGCGTCATGGTTAAGGAAATTTTTCCATATTTTATCAGGCCCCGTTCAGGCTAAGTCCTTCGAGAGCCCTCAGGACAGCCTTCGAGACGCACGCCATGCGTGCTCCTCAGGCTGAACGGAATAAAATGAATACAAATTCCTTAGATCCTCATTTCGTGGGGATACCTCAAAGCCCGAACAGTTTAATTGACATAGATCTTTTTGTTTATCCCGTTCGCACTGAGGAAGCGCGCAGCGCTGTCTCGAAGTGCCATGCGTGCTCCCCTACCGAACCCAGTCAGATAAATCCGATTAGATTGAAGGCTTATGGCCTTGCCCAATCTACTTCTTCGCCTGAACGCGCGCGAGCGCTTCTAAAATATAATCCTGTTTCGCTTTGGTATCGGCAATAGCATCGGCTGTTTTGGTTGCTAAGCGCCGCTTTTCACGATAAGCCTGTTGCTTGTCTTGTTCTTCTCGCAGCAAGCGAGTTTGCCTTGCGTTATAACGCTGTCTTGCAAGATCTCTATCGTAGAGCGCTTCGGGAATAGTTACCATGTCAATGCAATCGACAGGACAAGGTTCAACGCAAAGTCCACAACCCGTGCATTCTGTACTTAAAATAGAATGCATCCGTTTAGCACTGCCTATAATGGCATCCACTGGACAGGCTTGGATGCATTTTGTACAACCGATACACTCTCCCTCGCGGATCTGTGCCAATGCGGGGGTTCTTGTATTTGCTTCTGCCGCTGCTGCATAGGGTTGGGCATCGATCGCCAATAACTCAGCCAAGGCTTTTACCGTTGCCACCCCGCCAGGTGGGCAGCGGTCTATCGGTGCTTTACCCTGGGCCATTGCCTCGGCATAGGGTAAACAACCTGAATAACCACAGTCCCCACATTGGGTTTGCGGAAGCAGTGCATCGATTGCTTTAACAGAAGCCATTACTTAACCTTCATTCCTGGTGCCGCGCCTTCATCGGGCTGTAAAAGAAAAATTCCCTTACCATCACCCGCGGCCAAAACCATGCCTTCTGAAACGCCAAAACGCATCGTTCTTGGCGCTAAATTAGCGACCATTATAGTCAAACGACCAATTAGTTCTTCGGGTTGATAAGCGGATTTAATACCTGCAAAAACCTGTTTTTGTTGATCGCCTAAATCAAGCTGGAGCCGCAATAATTTATCAGCGCCCTCAACCGCTTCTGCAGTAATAATCCGTGCGACCCGCAAATCCACTTTAGAAAAATCGTCGATACTGATGATGTTTTCTTCAGCCAACGCTGTTTTTTTATCTTCTGTTGTGCTCATTAATGATTCCTTGGTTTGCTCTAGCATGGCGTCAATTTTTTCTCTTTCCACGCGTGTCATCAGTGGGGTAAATGCACGAATGCGATGGTTTAACAGCGGTTTATCAATACTCTCCCAGGTTAAGGGTTCGCAATTTAAAAATTGTTCCGCTGCAGAAGCCATCATTGGTAGTACTGGTTTTAAGTAAGTGATTAATAAACGAAATAAATTTAAACCCATTGTACAAATGGCTTGCACCTCAGCTAACCGCGACTCTTCCTTCGCCAATACCCAGGGTTTGTTAGCGTCGATGTATTGATTGACTCGATCAGCAGATTCCATGATTTGACGAATCGCTCGCGCATAATCACGTTGTACATATGCATCGACAATGTCGTCGCGCTCTGCCAATAATTGCTGGTACAAATCCGGCTCTGCAAGTTCTGCTGCTAATTGATCATTAAACCGTTTATTAATAAATCCGGCACAACGGCTGGCAATATTCACCACTTTACCTACTAAATCAGCATTCACTCGATTGATAAAGTCGTCGAAATTTAAATCCAAATCATCCACTCGACCATTTAATTTGGCTGCGAAATAATAGCGTAGGTATTCTGGATTTAAATGGTGTAGATAAGTTCGTGCCTCGATAAAAGTACCTCGTGACTTTGACATTTTCTGCCCATCTACCGTGAGAAACCCATGAGTGAATACAGCAGTTGGTAAACGGTGGCCGCTTCCAGCCAAAATAGCAGGCCAAAAGAGCGCATGGAAATACACAATATCTTTGCCGACAAAATGATAAAGTTCAGCAGTGGAATCTTGAGACCAAAATTCCGCAAAAGAAACGCCCTGCTCATCACAATATTTTTTAAAGCTTGCCATATAGCCAATAGGCGCATCTAGCCACACATAGAAATACTTGTTTTCAGTTCCAGGAATTTGAAAGCCAAAATAAGGCGCGTCACGCGAAATATCCCATTGCTTGAGCCCGGCAGCAAACCACTCATCCAATTTGTTAGCGACTTCCGTTTGTAAATGTCCCTGTCGTGTCCATTCTTTTAATAAGGATTCGTAGCGGGGCAAATCAAAGAAATAATGCTCTGACTCTTTCTCAATCGGTTTTGCACCCGAAATCGCTGACACCGCATCGATTAAATCAGTAGGCGAATAAGTTGAGCCGCAGGATTCGCAGTTATCACCATACTGATCTGCCGCCCCGCATTTAGGACAAGTTCCCTTCACATAGCGATCCGGTAGAAACATTTCCTTAACCGGATCATAGGCTTGGCGAATGTTTTTTTTGATAATGTCTCCTGCTGCTTGTAAGCGCTCATAAATCATCGTGGACAGTTGCTGATTTTCTGGGGAATGCGTTGTGTGATAGCAATCATAAGCAATAGCAAAGGCTTTAAAATCCTGTTCATGGCTTTGCTGCATTTGTTTAGTTAGCTCTTCTGGACTCAAGCCAAGTTGTTCTGCCTTCAACATAATGGGGGTGCCATGGGCATCATCGCCGCAAATACTAATACACTGATGACCTAACATTTTGTGGGTGCGCACCCAAATATCGGTTTGCACATGTTCAACCAAATGCCCTAGATGTAAATGGCCATTCGCATAAGGCAGTGCACTGGTAACCAACATTTTACGAACTTTTGTCATATCAAGTTGCTCATTAGCAATAAAAGGGGAAATTATACCGTATAGAGGGCAGGAATGCCTGCTTTAGTGTCAGAAAATCTAAATGTTCGTTTGCTTCTAAAAATGGATGGAAAAATTTAAAACGCTTAAATAAAAAACGCGGCCATGGCCGCGTTTTTGTAGAAGAAACTCAACTAAGACCTTACTTAGCACCACCACCTAAGCTAGGGGTTTCACTAGGCATAGAAGTGTCGCCAGTTGCAGATGCTACTGAACTCCCAAACATTGATGTCTGAACACTTGCTGGATTTGTAGATATTGGAGCAGGAGCAGGGCGTCTTGGTAATGGTGCAAACAACACTTCTTCAGAACCACCCTTAGCTTCTTTAGAATCACGCTTTGCTTCTTTAGAATCACGCTTTGCTTCTTTAGAATCACGTTTGCTGCTAAGATCCACAACTTTACCTTTTCTAGTAAAGGTATCTTCTTCCTCAGCATCAGCCTCTTCTTCAGTTTCTGCTAGCAATCTAGAAAGCAGGTTAGTGACCGTGTCCATCTTTTTATTTAAAGCTCTTACTTCTTTTTTCGTCTTGTGAAGCTTATCTTTTAGGTGAGTTTCTGCATTATCAACTTTATCATTCAATTCATTTTTAGTCTCACCTAATTTAGTACTAACGTGTCTAGCAAGCTGATCAGCTTTAGTATCAACGCGCACGGTTACAGCGTCACGAGCTGCATTAACTGCATTGCCAAGATTGGTTTCAGCAGTGTTAAGCTGAGGTCCAGTTGCAGGTTCCTCTGGCTCGCCAACTACTTCGTTTCTAGCACCTTTGTAAGCACCGATTACAACGTTACCGATAAAGCGTAAAGTTTGAACTACACCGTAACCTACTGCACCAGCAGCCATACCTACAGCAGAAGCAACACCACCAATTACCGCAGCAGCACCAACTAAACCTATGCTAGATAGGAAAGCAGCCACAGGAGCGCCAATGAAAGGTAGGGCAGCAGTCAAACCGATAATAGTTCCGATGGTAGCAGGGAAGAAGAATACAAGAGAAGCGGCAAGAGCTGCACCAGCAACAAGAGCCAACAAACTAACGCCGATAGCGTATTTATGTCTGCCTAAAAATCCTGTAAAACCATTCCAAGCGTAAGAAATTGCGCCTCGAATTTTTTTAATAGCTTGTTTCAAAGTCATGATTACTCCTAAGGTTAAAAATCGAGGCGGATCATAGCAAGCCTTTTAGAAAATGTGAATTAAAAATGTTCAATATGTTGTAACATAATTGTAAAGCGCATGTTTTTAAACAAATAATTATGCGTACAAAAAGAAAAAAAATTAAACAGTTTAGATATAAAATGTGGGGTCTGCTAAACCAGCAGCCTTAAAACCCTGTTTACGAAAGCAACAACTATCACAGCGGCCACAAGCCGCTCCCTTCTCATTGGCTTGATAACAGGAAACCGTCAACGAATAATCGACCCCTAATTGACTACCACGAAGAATGGTTTCTGCCTTCGATAAATACTGCAACGGGGCATGAAGTTGAACAGGAGCACCTTCCACCGCCACTTTAGTGGCTAAATTAGCAACTGCCTGAAAAGCGGAGATATACTCTGGTCGACAATCAGGATAATGCGAATAATCGACCGAACTCACGCCAATAAAAATATCCTGCGCTCCGATGCTTTCAGCGTAGCCCAGCGCATAAGCTAAAAAAACAGTATTACGAGCAGGAACATAAGTAACTGGAATTTCTTCACTTGCGCTATAATCTGGAACCTGAATCGTCTCATCCGTCAATGCTGAACCACCTAATTGACCAATATCCAAATTGATAATGCGATGTTCAGCAACCTTAAAATGATTCGCCACACGACGCGCTGCGGCTAATTCCGCCGAATGTCGCTGCCCATAAGCAAAACTAAGCGCATGGCAGGCAAAACCTTCTGCTTTGGCAATCGCCAAACAAGTCGTTGAATCCAGACCCCCAGATAACAATATCACTGCTTTTTTCATTTTAAGCTCGTAGAAATAGATCAATCAGCGGGCGGTATTCTAAACCTTTTGTTGAGAACTACCAAACTTGGGATTTTGTTGTGAAGGGCGGCCTAAATGCAGTTAAAAAAATCCTTCCGCCTACCTCCCGCAGCTTGTTCGCGGGCTCCAGAGATTTCAGTATGAAAGATGAGCACCTGGATATCGCAGACAAGCCGTGGGACGTCGGAGTAGGGCTGCACTAGGTTGTCAGAGATGTGATTAAGATACAGTTGCAAGCAACCAGGCTAGCGATTTTTAACTAACCAATACTATATCACCATCTAAATCCGGATCTGTCTGAGCTAGACTGACATAATCGCCATTCGGCTTATTCCCATTCACACCAAACAACTTAATTAAGCCAGCAAAAGCACCACTATTTTTTGGCTCCTCGAAATCTGCAAGAGTGAGGTTCTCATTATTCGGAAGCGCCAGAAAAGCACTCTCATCAAAGTCAGGCAATTTCTCACGTTGAGGTTCAAAACGATTGATAATCGCGTTGCTAATGATTGCCAAGGCAAGTCCTGCAGCCAAAATAGCAATGCCTATACCAATTGGTACGAATATTAGCGAGACAAACACTAAAGGCGGAATCAATGCATCAATAAAAGAAGAGCGTAATAATTGAACGATTTGAAAATAGATCACCTTTTGCTGATATTCAGACTCTGCCAATCCCAATTTTATTTCCAAATACAATTGTTTCTTGCGATTAGGATCCTTCGTCGTTTTAAACTCTTCCAAAAGGTCATTACAATGCTCAAGTTCTAGTGCGCGTGTTTCTTTTGTTTTAGCAATCTCAATCGCCCCACTCGCTACCGCGGTCACAAAGGTCAACACGAAACAGAGGGCCGCACCAGAGAGCGTAATAATTAGAGCCGTTGCCGGCACAATCGCGGCAGGAGGGAAGAAGAAACAGCACATGATACTGAAAGCAATCACTAAACCTACAGCGTAAATTACCTCATTAGTAAAGCCGAGTTTTTTATATTTCCACTCAAAATTAGTTTTTGCTATCGATTGATTCAATTGTTTTAAGTCGGCCTCTAAATCCTTTAATTGCTGCTCTTCAACTGGGCTAATTATCAATTGCTCATTGATAGCCGCAATCTGCTTTTCTAGCTTTTCCTTATCTCGCTTGAGAGCTAGCATAGCCGCTTGATATTTTGTGTGCTCTTCCCAAAAACGCCAAATAGTTAATATGACATCCATTACCAGCAGCCCGACAGTCACAATGTTACCTGCGTAACCCAGCATACCCGGGCCTTTCAGCAATAAATGGCAAAGCATATTGGCAAAGCCCCAAATGGAGTCATTCATTAAAGCAAATTTTCGTTGATTCCATTGCGTGATAAATCGCTGCTCAGGTGACATATCCATTTCGTCTTTAGAGGGGCAATAAACATGCTTCAGCAATAAAAACAGATTAATACCAAAACGGGTATAGTAGAGAATCCAACTCATATAGCCAGTAACGGGCGAAACAACGTCCATATTGGCTTGTGCTTCTAATTTATTGTAAAAATCATCAGGAATCATTTCAAAAAGGGCTGTCAACATACTTCCGCCCCATACCCAATAAAGACGCTTAACGTTAATAGCGCCCATCCATTCAACCAATGACCCTGTATTGTTATCCATGAATTGCGTAATTTTTTCTACAAACCAGCTCGCAATAGCGGTTATACCAAGATATTTTAAAGCCATCGTGGCAAGGCTAATGTTTGCTTCTAGATCCACTTCATAGGGAACCTCAACACCTGCTTCGCCGGTGGTTTCTAATTCTTTAATACGTTGTGCACAAAGCTCTAATGCCTTTCGATGGGCTTCTAAGGTATATCTTCTTTCTTCAGCTTCATCCAATTGATATTGAGCATAGAGTAAGTAATAAGTGAAAATGAGTTGATCGACTAACCTTTTCTTTTGCTCGGGGTGTAAAAAAGCAAACATCGCGGGATTTAGTTTATCAAGCTCGGCTTTATAATAGGTGCGTAAAGAGGGTAAAAAGGCGACTGCCGCGTTACGTTGCGCAGCAAGTTCCGCCGTATCTAATAATAGCTCCGCTCGAACCTTTTTATCCTCTGCTTCTACTGCTCGCTCTGCTTCTTCAACTTTATTCTTTACTTTATTAACTTTGTGCTTTGCATTGCGAGCGTCTGTGATCGATTTTTTTTGCGCTTCAATCTCAGCTTTTTTAGCTCTCGCAAGCTTTCGCTTACGAGCTTCGAGCTCGGCCTTACTTGCATTAAGCATTACTTGCTTTGCTTGGTGTGTATCAAATAAATCTCGCATGCTGGCTTTTTCTTGCTCATCATGCGACTCAAATGAACTTTTTATTAAAATACTAATATCACCCATGACACCACACCTATATCACTCATTGACGACTTTGTTAAAAATATAATCACATAGATCAATTTATTCTCTTTTATACCATATCAGACATTCTTTGGACAAGTTAATCGCCCGTGAATTTACACAATTGATAACTTATTTTCTTAAATTGAAGCCCTGAAAATTAAGGAAAAATTAAGTAAGAGAAGAAACTTGGAAAATTTGGGATCTGATTTTAACAAAAGGTTGGCCAATGCCTATAGTCGGCAGGCTAAGTCTTGTTTAGCTTATGATTCGATATTTTAGGCTAGCAATTAACCGATCGGACTCTGAGCTATCCCCACGGAATGAGGATTTAAAGAATTTGTATTCATTTTATTCCGTTCAGCCTGAGGAGCACGCATGGCGTGCCTCTCGAAGCCTGTCCTGAGGCTCTCGAAGGACTCCGCCCGAACGGCGTCAGATAAATCCTCGAGACTTAACCCCTAAGCTAATAGAATCAATACAGTATTGGGCATGTTGCTAAAAAAGTGTATAATTGCGCGTTTTGTTGCCTATATTTTCCTACCATGAATCTTGAAAAACACTATGATGTCATTGTGGTCGGTGGCGGCCATGCTGGAACTGAAGCGGCACTGGCTGCAGCCCGTTTAGGAGTACAAACATTGCTCCTCACCCATAATATGGATCTGCTGGGACAAATGTCTTGCAATCCTGCTATCGGCGGAATTGGTAAAGGGCATCTGGTCAAAGAAATTGATGCCTTAGATGGTGCAATGGCTTTAGCCGCTGATCGAGCTGGTATTCAATTTCGAATTCTTAATGCGTCGAAAGGACCTGCTGTTCGCGCTACACGTGCCCAAGCGGATCGGGTACTTTATCGGCAAGCGATTCGACAAATTCTACAACAACAGCCTAATCTGACTTTATTTCAACAAGCCGTTGATGATTTAATTGTTGAAGGCGGGCAGGTTACTGGCGTCGTCACGCAAATGGGTTTAACTTTACGTGCGCGAGCAGTTGTTTTAACAGTCGGAACTTTTTTAGGCGGAAAAATTCATATTGGCATGAGTCAATATGCCGGTGGCCGCGCAGGCGACCCACCCGCCATTGCGCTGGCAAAGCGTTTGCGTGAATTAGATCTTCCTGTCGGTCGTTTAAAAACCGGAACTCCGCCGCGTATTGATGGCCGTAGCCTTGATTATAGCCAAATGACGATACAACCCGGTGACAGTCCTGTGCCTGTTTTTTCTTATCTAGGAAAATTAAGCGATCACCCGCAACAATTGCCTTGCTACATTACTCATACTACTGCAAAAACGCATGAAATCATTCAAGCGAATCTTCATCAATCACCGATGTATGCTGGCGTCATTGAAGGGGTTGGGCCGCGTTATTGCCCTTCAATTGAAGACAAAATTGTCCGCTTTGCTGATAAACTCTCCCATCAAATTTTTGTGGAGCCCGAAGGTTTAACCACTGATGAAATTTATCCTAATGGTATCTCAACTAGCTTACCTTTCGAAGTCCAGGTGCAATTTGTGCGCACGATTCAGGGTTTTGAAAATGCGCATATTACCCGTCCAGGTTATGCCATTGAGTATGATTATTTTGATCCGCGCGGATTAACCACCTTCCTGCAAACTAAGCCCTTACCTAATCTTTTTTTTGCCGGCCAAATTAATGGCACCACCGGTTACGAAGAAGCGGCAGCGCAAGGTTTGATTGCCGGCATAAATGCCGCTTTACAAGTCAAGGATCAAGCCCTTTGGTGTCCGCGTCGCGATGAAGCCTATGTCGGGGTATTAATTGATGATCTCATTACTTGTGGGACCCAAGAGCCTTATCGTATGTTTACCTCAAGAGCCGAATACCGTCTCTTATTACGTGAAGATAATGCGGATTTACGACTTACGGAAAAAGGGCGAGAATTAGGTTTAGTGAATGAACAACGCTGGCAAGTTTTCTGTGAAAAGCGAGAAGCCATCGAACGCGCTCAGGCCAATTTAAAAGACACCCTAGTACGTATTTCTCACAGCGAAGCACTTGGCTCTTTGTTAGAAAATCCGCTGCAACATGATTGCCGTGCTGCTGATTTATTAAAGCGTCCTGAAATAAACTATCAAGATTTACAAGCCATCGCCGAGCTAGGTTTGCCTGAGCTCGCCAGTGAAGTCGCTGAGCAGGTCGAAATTCAAAGCAAATATGCGGGTTATATCGAGCGTCAAATGCTGGAGATAGAGCGTCTTCGTAAGCATGAAAATACGCAATTGCCTCCTTCACTCGATTACGCGACAGTGTCAGGTTTATCTTCGGAAGTGATTCAAAAACTAAACCGCATCAAACCGACGACTATCGCGCAGGCCGGGCGTATCTCTGGAGTCACGCCAGCCGCCTTATCCCTGCTCTTGATTCATTTAAAAAAGCATCGAGAGCCAGCATGAGTTTACCAGACGCTCTTTTTCAACAATTAACCAAAGGCACCGAAGCGCTTGGTTTAACTGTCGCAACGAATTCTTTCCTGCAATACTTACTATTGCTGCAAAAGTGGAACCAAAGCTATAACCTGACTGCAATAAGGGATTTGGACACGATGGTTAGTCGTCATATCTTAGACAGCTTGGCCATCCTGCCTTGGATTAAGGGTACTCGCCTACTTGACGTCGGTACAGGTGCTGGATTGCCCGGCATTCCTTTGGCGATCGCTAATCCTGATTTACAGATTGTTCTCTTGGATAGTAATGGCAAGAAAATTCGTTTTTTGCAAGAAGTAAAACGCAAGCTACAGTTGCATAATGTTGAAGTCGTACAAACACGAGCGGAAAACTACCACCCTGCATTTGATTTTGATACAGTAACCAGTCGAGCTTTCAGCGAATTAGCGCAAATGATACACTGGACACAGCATCTGATAAGTAATGAAGGTATTTGGCTTGCCATGAAGGGTCGTTACCCTGAAACTGAACTAGCCGGCATCAACCTAGCTTATCAAGTTCATTCCTATCAAGTACCCGGTGTGGATGGTGAACGTTGCTGCGTCATTATTGAAAATGCAACTAAGGAATAATCATGGCGAAAGTCATCGCAATTGCCAATCAAAAAGGAGGAGTGGGTAAAACCACGACAGCGATCAATTTAGCAGCCTCCCTTTCTGCAAATCGCCAACCTGTTTTACTTGTTGACCTTGATCCGCAAGGTAATGCCACTATGGGATCTGGGATTGATAAAAATGCGCTAGTACATACTTCAAACGATGTTTTGCTGCGTGATTGTTTAGCTGAGCAAGCTTGTTTAGCTACTAGCTGTGGTTTTGATTTAATTCCTGCCAACGGTGATTTAACAGTTGCAGAAGTGAGCTTGATGGAAAGAGATCATCGTGAAACCTTTCTTTTTAAAGCCTTACAGCCGCTACAAACTGCTTATGATTTTATCTTGATTGATTGTCCACCGGCGTTAAATACCTTGACAATTAATGCACTGGTTGCAGCAGACTCCGTGTTAATTCCCATGCAATGTGAGTATTATGCGCTTGAAGGTTTGGCTGCACTGATCTCAACTATCGAACAAGTGAGGGCCTCAGTCAATCCACGCTTACAAATTGAAGGTGTGTTACGAACCATGTATGATGCGCGCAATCGCTTATGCGCCGAGGTTTCCAAACAATTGTTGGAGCATTTTCACTCCAAAGTCTACCGAACCGTTGTTCCACGTAATGTACGACTTGCAGAGGCTCCAAGCCATGGAATGCCGGCTTTGCAATATGACAAATCTTCACCAGGCGCTGCAGCTTATATGGTTTTGGCTGCTGAGGTAATTAACAAACAGCCTATGACCACCTAACTTGAGGAAACTATGACAGTAAAACGTGGCGGCTTAGGGCGAAATTTATCCGCTTTATTAGGTAACTCAACAACCAATTTGCTGGCTGAAAAACCTTCTTCAGATCATTTTAAATTGTCTGTTGATTGCCTCCAACCCGGAAAATATCAGCCTCGAACCGAGATTGAAGAAGAACCGCTTGCTGAGTTAGCTGAGTCAATTAAGCAGCAAGGTTTATTACAACCTTTGGTTGTCCGGGAAATTGCAAATGAGCGCTATGAAATTATTGCCGGAGAACGACGCTGGCGCGCTTGTCAATTGGCAGGACTCACGGAAATCCCTGTCATACTGCGCCAAGTTGACGATGAAACAGCAATGGCCATGGCGTTGGTGGAAAACTTACAACGCGAAGATTTGAATGCTATGGATCAAGCTCGCGCTATGTTTCGCCTTACTACTGAGTTTGGTCTTACCCATCAGCAAGTTGCCAATATACTTTCTAAATCACGCGCAGCTGTCAGTAATTATTTACGCTTACTCAGTTTGAGTAACGAAGTAAAACGACTTTTAGAGCATGGTGATTTGGACATGGGGCATGCACGTGCTTTGCTGCTTCTTGAAGAGGAACAACAGGAACAAGTCGCTCGCTTGATTGTGGCTAAAAATCTTTCCGTTCGCGAAACTGAGAAAATCGCTGCAAGAATAAAAGAGGGCAAGGTTGAACAAGTTAATCCTAAACCCGACCTATCTCCTTTAGTCAAAGAACAGATCCAAACCCTAGCCGAACAGTTAAATACAAAAATTAAAATTAAACCCGGCAAATTCGGTAAAGGGACTCTCGTTATCCATTACGATACCCTGCAAAATTTGCAAACGGTGATCGAATGGTTCTCCTCCAAGAAATAGTTCAATTAACTCCCTAAGTGATTTAAGTTTTTTCAATTCCAGCCGATATTAAGGATAGATTATATCGAAAAAGTCAAACAACCGTTAGGTAGTAGAGGGTTAATCGTATACGGAGGATTCATGCAAATCCAGCCCTTACAGCCAGTCTCAGTGAGGCTCAAATGTGGCCATGCCGAAGCGTCTTGTTTGTTGGTTGAATTGACTGATACTGAAATGCAACTGACTAGTACGGACTACTTAGAAAAAGATAGCCCTGTTGTTTTTTCCTCAAAATTCTTTAAAGGTGAAGCAAAAATTATTAATCTTAACTTCACCCATCATCTATTTGCTTATACTTTAGCGATTGGTTTTATCCAATTCCAGCCGGGTTTACTGGTGAATCAGTTGTTATAACCAATAAACGAACACGAATAAGAATAACCAGACCACATCCACAAAGTGCCAATACCAAGCAACCCCTTCAAAAGCAAAATGTCGTTCTGGAGTGAAGTGACCACGAATACAGCGAATTAGGATAACAATCAACATAATTGTTCCTATGGTAACGTGCAACCCGTGGAACCCTGTCAGCATGAAGAAAGTAGTCCCGTAGATACCTGCGTCAAGTGTCAGATTCATCTTGGTATAGGCTTCATGGTACTCATAAGATTGGCAGATCAAGAACAGGATACCAAGCGCGATTGTACACATCATACCGATAATTAGCTGTTTGCGTTTGTTCAACTTCAAAGCCCAATGTGCCCAAGTGATGGTAGCACCTGAGGTTAACAAAATAAGCGTGTTTACTGCCGCTAATCCCCATGGCTCCATTCCTTCATTCGCACCAAAAAAGGTTTGATTATTGGGGTTCGATAATAAAGGCCAAGTCGCACTGAAGTTAGGCCAAAGCGTAATATGAGTCATTGGATGAGCAGCTATCTCTCCGCCTAGCAAAGGCACAGACCAATAGCGGGTGAAAAACAAAGCACCAAAAAAGGCGCCGAAAAAGCAAACCTCAGAAAAAATAAACCAGCACATTCCCCAACGGAACGAGCGATCAACTTGTAAGTCATAGACCCCTTTCTGATTTTCATAGATGACTTGACCGAACCAGCCAAACATCATAAATACCAAGATTGCAAAGCCAAGGGTAAAAATATAGGGACCATACCAATCATCATGTAACCATGAACCACCACCAACTAACATGGTAGTTAAACCAATAGAACCTAGTAATGGCCAATGACTGGGCTTGGGGATGTAATATGTGCCATGCGCTCCCATTATGTTCTTTTCTCCTGTTTTCAAATTGCACTTCTTAATGGAGTTTGAAGTGGCAATGCTATATTTAGTTAATTACTTTATCCGTTACATTAAACAGCGTGTAAGACAAAGTGATTGTCCTCACGTTAGCGGGTAAATCGGTATCCAGATGAAACAATAAGGGCATATCCATCGCTTCATGTCCATTAAGTGTTTGCTGGGTAAAACAGAAACACTCCGTTTTCTTTAAATATTTTGCGGCTATCCCCGGAGTCACACTAGGAATAGCCTGTACAGTCATCGTATGGTTCGTTTTATTCTCAGCATAAAATGCTAATTTCGCAATCTCTCCCGGATGCACCTTTATCTTCTTGGTTTTAGGATAAAAGGCCCAGGGAACTCCACCGTTATTTGTCGCTACAAACTCAACAACTATCTCCCGATCTTGAATTTTTGCGGTTTTTGCATCATAAGCGTCCGCTTGACCACTTATCTTTCCATTAATACCAAAGTTCTTGCACAAACTATTATAAATAGGAACCAACGCAAAACCGAAGCCAAACATAGCAAGTACAACGACAGCTAGAGTAACAACCAATTTTTTATGACTTTTTTCAGCCATTGTACCTCGCCTTAATAATGAAGCAGATGTTCCGATTCCACATGAGGTGGCGTTACGAAACTATGATAAGGAGGTGGCGATGGTAAAGTCCACTCCAGGCCATGCGCTCCTTCCCAAACTCGCGCACTCACTTTGGGGCCATGTTTACGAACTGTTCTGACTACGTTATATAAGAATAACAATTGTGAAAAACCAAAAATAAAAGCACCGATCGATGAGATCATATTAAAATTGGCAAATTGCAGCGCATAATCAGGGATCCGTCGAGGCATGCCTGCAAGTCCGAGGAAATGCATAGGGAAGAAGGCAATATTGACAGAGATGACTGACAGCCAGAAATGCCATTTACCCAAGACCTCATTGTACATATGCCCTGTCCATTTTGGCAGCCAGTAATAAGTTGCAGCCTGAAGACCAAAAATTACACCAGGAACTAATACATAATGGAAATGACCAACCACAAAATAAGTATCTTGATATTGATAATCAGCGGGTACCAAGGCAAGCATCAACCCAGTAAAACCACCAATCGTAAATAAAAACACGAAAGCGATGGAAAACAGCATTGGTGTTTCAAAAGTCATGGATCCCCTAAACATTGTGCTAACCCAGTTGAATACCTTGATTCCCGTAGGCACAGCAATCAACATGGTGGTGTACATAAAAAATAGCTCTGCACCTAGCGGAATACCCGTAGTAAACATATGATGTGCCCAGACAAGGAACGATAATATTGCAATACTTACTGTCGCATAAACCATAAAATGGTAACCAAATAAGGGTTTACGGCTAAACGTTGGAATAATTTCTGAAATAACTCCAAAAGCAGGCAATACCAATACATATACTTCTGGATGACCAAAGAACCAAAACACATGCTGGAATAAAATAGGGTCGCCACCACCACTCGCTTCGAAAAAGCTTGTTCCAAAATGCCGGTCAGCCAACATCATTGTCACAGCACCTGCTAACACTGGCATGATAGCAATTAGTAAGAACGCGGTAATTAACCAGGTCCAAACGAACATTGGCATCTTCATCAAAGTCATACCAGGCGCACGCATATTTAGGATAGTTGCGATGATATTAATCGAACCCATAATGGAGGAAAGCCCCATCATGTGGATGGAGAAAATCATAAAATCGGTGCTTGGAGGGGCAAATTTAGTCGATAAAGGAGCATACATTGTCCAACCGAAATTGGGCCCTCCACCGCTGTGGAACATCGTAGAGGCGAGCAAGGTAAAAGCAAAGGGTAGTAACCAGAAGCTCCAGTTATTCAAACGTGGTAAAGCCATATCAGGCGCACCAATCATCATAGGTATTTGCCAGTTAGCCATACCTGTAAATGCAGGCATCACTACCCCAAAAAGCATGATCAAACCATGCAAAGTGGTCATTTGGTTAAAAAAGTTAGGATCAACAAAACGATGACCTGGTTGAAAAAGCTCTGCTCGAATAACCAAAGCCATTGTACCGGCAGCAAAGAAACTGAACATGGCTAACCATAAGTATAAAGTTCCGATATCTTTATGGTTAGTGGTAAATAGCCATCGCTTTGCAAAGCCAATGAATCCTTTACCTTGTTCTGGACCATGCTCTTCATGGTCTGCATCATGTGCTAATTCTTGATTCATCGTAAACCTCCGACCTTCGCTTTTTCTACCATTTTAGGTTGTTTTATTTCGCCTTGACGTACTTTCGCAACATCAGCAGGTTGGACAACGTCATCTGTATTATTTTCCCAAGCATTACGCTCGTAAGTAACAATTGCAGCGATATCTTTATCGGTCAATTGCTCTTTATAGGGCTGCATTGCAGAACCAGGAACACCATTTAGAATCATTGCGATATGACGCGAAATTGGTTTTCCAACTGCTACTGAACTGCCTTTAAGGGCGGGATACATTGGCGGCAAGCCTTTACCATCTACTCTATGGCAGGCTGCACAGATTTGATCATATTTTTGCTTACCTAAACTCATTAATTCATCTCGCGTCAAATTGGCTTGCGCCCCAGGCTGGTTAACTGTTTCTGCATATTGATCTTTCACTTTAACTTGCTTAGCAACCCATTGATTAAATTGATCTTCGTTGACAGCTTCCACAACGATGGGCATGAAACCATGGTTGATCCCACATAATTCTGCGCATTGACCGCGATAAGTACCTGGTTTTTCAATTCTTGCCCAAGCCTCATGCATAAATCCAGGAATCGCATCACGTTTAACACCAAGCTCAGGCACCCACCAAGAGTGAACCACGTCGTTAGAAGTCACTAAAAACCGAATTTTCTTGTGAACCGGTAAGACTAGAGGTTTATCAACTTCTAAGAGATACCATTCACCCTTTTTCGCTTGATTATGAATTTGCGCAAAGGGAGTCGATAAATTAGAAAAATAACTAATACCTTGATCTAAATATTGATATTGCCATTTCCATTGATAGCCAACTATTTTAATCGTTACATCAGAATCACTATTGTCTTCTTGATGAATTAACACTTTGGTCGCAGGGATGGCAAGGCCAACCAAGATTAAAAAAGGAATGATTGACCAGACTATTTCTAAACGGAAATTATCATGGAAGGTCGCTGGAGTATATCCTTTCGATTTGCGGTGATGGATGAGCGAATAAATCATCACTCCAAATACCAAAACACCAATCATCGCGCAGATAACTATAGCAATCATATGCAAGTTATACATGTCATGACTTAAAGGGGTAACCCCTTTGTACATATTTAATTGCCACTTATCCGCCTCAGCCATTGCTGGCTGGCCAGCTATCAATCCAATTAAGGCGGCAATCACCTTGCTTAGCTTAGACCTATTTAGCATCCCCGTTCTCACCTCTTCAATTAGTTAGGATCTTAAAAATTCGTCTTGCAAGTGCTTGGCGCTTAAAAGACCTCTTACTCTATCCCAACTGATATTTAAATTTTATTTAGAACCCTGAGTCTGTGCAGGATAACTACCACAGCGAGTAATTACCTTCTGTTTTTGATTGACTCACCATATATTTGATTGCCTCAATCACCTCGCCAGTAGTGCAGTGTTTGCAACCACCTTTTTTCGGATGATCATCCCCTCGTATGGTTTTCTCAATCAGAACATCCATATTTTGCGCAATTAAAGGCTCCCAGACTGCTTTATCACCAATTTTGGGGGCACCTTGTAGTCCCTGATTGTGGCACATGCCACAGTTTTCTTCATAAATTTCCTGACCATTTGATGGGAATTTAGCTGGACCACCAGTGGATAAATCACTCCATTGCGAACGAGTAAGCGAGTTATTCAAAATATAATCAACAGCAGCGATGATATCATTATCAGAACAGGTCACACAGGCACCTTTAACTGGCATGCTGTTGTATCCCTCAATTGCATGGCGATATAGGCCGGTCAATCCGCTATTTTGTAAACGGAAATACCAGTTAGATGCATTTCCAATTACCGGCGCGCTCATTTCGCCATTTTGATGACAAATAATACAGGCATTAACATAGACTTGCCTGCCTCGCTTTAAGGAGGGCTGATTCTCAGAACCGGCAACACCTAAAGGCTCTTCACTAACGACTGTCTTTAGGTAAGTGGCCATGGCCAAGCGATCTTCTTCGGTTAAATGCATTAGACTATTATGTACAACCTCGGCCATTGGCCCCGCTACTGGGCCAGCATTATTAATGAGTTCACCTCGAGAAAAAACGTCTGAAACCTCATTATGAGTTGCTGACTCTAGGCCGTATTTAGTGATATTGGGAGCCCAATAACCATCAATAAAGCTACCGGTCAGGTAGAAGCGATTTTTAGGGGCACCAAAGATGTTTAAAGGCGTATGGCACATGCTGCAGTGGCCAAGACTATCTACAATATATCTACCTCGGTTCCATGCTGCCGATTTAGTGGGATCATTGACGATAGGATTATCTTCGGGATAGAAAAATAATAAATTCCACCCCCACAAACTGAAACGTGCTCCAGGAACATTGAACGGGAAAGGTAACTCTTTATTTTTCAGGTTAACAGCAGGAATACTCATAAAATAAGCATAGAGTGCACGAGCATCATCGTCCGTCATTTTAGAGAAATAGATATATGGGAAGACGGGGAAATAGTTTCTACCTTGCGGATCCCGACCATGTTTCAATGCGCGGATAAAATCTTCTTCAGTCCAATTACCAATACCTGTTTCTTTATCAGGTGTAATATTAGGGCTATAAAAGGTACCAAAAGGAGTATTAATAGGTAACCCGCCGGCAAACGAGGGCGTTTTCCCTTTTACGTCAGTATGACAAGCGATGCAGTCACCCATTCTCGCCAAATATTCCCCTTTTTTAATCAGTTCAGCTTGCTCACCTGTTGCTGGTGTAGTGGGTGGGTAAGCGGGGTAATAGCCGTTAATAAGTGGCTCAACTGGTGCATTCAGTTTTGCTGGAACTTGGCTATTTGCAGGTGGATTAGCCGGCGCATTAGCGTTAGTAGTAGCTGCATTCGTAGGAGTACCGGCGGGCACATTCTTGCTATTTGCATCTGTATTTTTCTTGCTATTGCTATTTTCAGCAGCGTACAAAATGTCTGTCAACATTAAAAGTATTGCTAAAAAAGGCACTAAGATAGCGTTTTTTTTCAACAAAGAGCCCACGCTCCCTCCTTTAAATTTGTGTACCTACGGTAGACACTGGCAGGAAAATTAATCTCGGCATTTTATACCCGTAGTCAGGCAACTTCAATGCTTATTAAGGACTTTGATATTTTTGCATTGTTTTACAAGAAACTTTTGAAATCTCAAGGAGTTAAGCTAGCCCGTAAATAACAAAAGCCACTCTCAAGTGGCTTTTGTGTAAACTTCGTACGGCCAGAGTGCCGACCTTTTGTTTACATCTAAACTATAGTAAAGCAACTTAATAAGTCAAACTGATCATCCGTTGATCATGCAGCACTTTGTTCCAGTTGCCCAATTACAGTTTTGATGGCAGCATAAGAAAAACTACGACCACTTAAAAATCGGTGGAGAAGTGTCGTGGCATTTTCAGAGCTATCCCATTTGCCGCCAAGTTTTTTACGTGCTTCATCCAGCGCTCGAACATTTTCATTTTCAAGAGACAACAATACTCTGGTAATTATTTCTTCAGATATCCCTTTTTGTTCTAACATTTGAGAGATAAAGCGATTTCCTTTATGCGCATAATGTTGCGCTAAATTCATTGCCAATCTTAGGTCATTGATTAATTGCAATTCTTTTAAACGCTTAAAAGTCGCATCAATGCGGGACTCACGATTTGGCAAAGTGGAAAATTCATTCTCTAGAAACAAGCGTAATTCATGTTCGCTACAACTGCTATCCGATAAACGCTTAATAGCAACATCGATAATACTACTCATCTTAAATTCCCTCTCTTAATGGTAGAAAACGGACTTCTTTTTACAAATCAGTACGTCTTATCAATTGTTAAAAAACCTAAAAAGCTAAATCCTTTAGCCACTTTCTCATAATAATAAAGATCATGAAAAAGTCGGTTTTAAATGCAAAAAGCATGCCTATTATTGCTAGTTTCAAATGCATTGATAGTTATAGCCATCTTTTAGTCTTATATCAACTATCTTGAGCGATTAATTCATGGATTTGCTGATTATAACAACCAATGAAGAATAATTTACGCGGACTACTCAAATAACAGCCAACTCGAATCTAACACAAACGGCAAGTTTTGTTTTAGAAAATCAGGCAGGTCAAAAATAAACATTGACCTGCCTGTTTATTAGGCTTGCTTATTTTGGTTACCGAACAGATTGCTCATGATTTTTTGACCAATACGGCCTAAATCATCACTAATAGAACCATCTTTGTTTATATCCAGGAATCCCAGAAGTTCGTTGAGCGTTTTTTGCTGGCCCGCAGAACCCTCTTGGCCACCCATCGTATCTACTTTATTGCTGAGTAGTTTTGTCGCCATCGCTGCAATCATTGGCAGCATTTCGTTAATATCTACGACGCTAATGCCAGTTTTTTGAGAGACATCGTTCGCTAGTTTAGAAGTTTGATTGCCGCCCCCGAATATGGCTTCTAGAATCTGACTTCCCTCATTTTGTACTTGTTGTTGATCAAAACCAGGCTTTGAATTAAGTAATGACTGGGGGTCATCTTTATTTTGCGCAATAATTTTAAATATATCGCCTAAGGTTTGCGGATCATTTTTTACTTGCTCAGTGATTTTGGGCATAACTTCTTGAGCAACTTTATGCATTTGAGAAGTAGACACGTTGCTTTGTTCAACCATTTTCTGGCCATCTGAATGATTTTGAATGAAATTAAGGATTTCGCTAAAAATTGAGTTGTCCATAACAATTTCTCCCTGATTGGTTGGCTTGCTAGTGAAGCTTTAACATTATAGTACAAAATATGAACAAAAAGGTTGCTCGAAATGCAAGCCTACTTTATTAAAATAATCCTTCCTGATCTTGGCAAGCGATAATTTATTTTTTAAAACCAAACCTATTCGCTATTTTGCGTGTCGAGTTAAATAAAAGATAATGAATATACTCTGGGATAGGTATTAGATATCTATCAATCCATGGCGTTAGATAACTAATAATGATTGTCGCGATAAAGGAAACTACAAGGCTGCCTAAAATATCAAAGGGAAAATGAATACCAACATAAACACGAGCCCATCCCACCAAAAGCGTCACAAACAGCAACAATAGGCCAATTATACTGCGGCCTGATTCTCGCCATAAAAACATAAAACTCAGCGTAGCGAGACTGGTCGTGTGATCGCTGGGAAAGGAGCTGTCGGCAGCGTGGTACATCAAAGTATGGCCTAAACCAAGCTCGAAGGGCCGAGGATGGAAATATACCGTTCCAATGAGCCAATCGATCGATATGCCTAATGCGCTACAAAGAAACGCAAAGACTACTGTCTTACGGGTTTTTATATCTCCCCAAATCCAAAGGCCAATCAATCCGAATTCAGCGACATAAATGAAATATTTTGCAGAAAAAATTGCTAACCATAGACCAATACCCTGCACATTGGCATTTGCATTAATTGCATGAAATAAGCCTACATTTAATTGTTCTAGTTGTTCCATAGCAGCTCAGTGATGGCAAAATCGGCAACTCTGCAGCCATTTTGGGAGCGCTTAAGTTGCGAATAAATGCGTGAATATTACTTGATCCTAATAGCTTGTTCATTGATGGTCAATGAGGAGGGGGAGTTTTGCAAGCGCTTGGGCAAAAGGCTGTCATTAATAGCTCTACACCCGCAATGTGTTTGTAGGGACATTCATAGCAGGAGTTGAGATCAACCAAAGTCACAATCTAAAATAACGGCTAAAATCCTTTTTTAGCATTTCTAGCAACAGCTTCATTACGATTTTTCCTTTTTCGCGGGTCGCAAGCGTAGGGTTCCCCCAAGCTCCTGTTACGGAAATTGTCTTATCATTAGCCTCAATATTCCTGGTTAACGGGCCGGGAAAAGCTGCATTTTCCTCAGGTTTAGCCTTCATCAGATCAACCATTTCAGGCTTGATATATAAGATTAGCGATGTTTCTAGTTCATCCGCATGGGTACCTATTTTTTGTTTTGTTATACCTTTAATCTCAGGATGGTTATGCACCTCAGAAAAATCACAATAATTAAAAGAAATAGCCTTATTCTCAAGTCGCTTGGCTGCCTCAAACAACACTTGATTTGTACTTATGCCCGTATTTAAAACATAAAATTGCTTCGCTCCTTGCTGATGCCAAGAGGTACATATATCCACAAAAAAATTAACCGCGACCTCGTAAGAAAGCGTTGCTGATCCGGGATACTCACTAAAGCTAGGAAAAAAACTATATTGCACGGTTGGGGCAATTAACACAGGATAGTGTTGGATTGCCCAAGCCGCTAAATATTCGGCAAGAATTAAATCGGTGTTCATCGGTAAATGTAAACCATGCTCTTTACAGCCCGCGCCTAAGGGAATAATAAGAGGTAAATTCGCTGCAAATGCTTGCTCTATTACAGGCCAAGAAACCTCAGCCATTCTAATTCCAGATCCCATATTAACTCTTCCCTTTGTTTATCAAATTAAATGAGAAAACGCTTGGCTTCTTTAGCTATTTTCTCAATAAAACGCTGATATTGTCGCGCCGGTAATTGCCAATAATGCCAGTAAAGCGGCATTAACCAAGGTTTATCAGGACAGATTTCCACTAAATCACCGTTCGCCAATTCTTTCTCTATATCGAGTCGAGGAATTAATCCATAACCATAACCATGCAAAGCAAAAAGCTTATGCCCCTGGACTGAAGGTACTTTGTGGTGATGGCCGAGAATCAGTGGTTTATTAAAAAAATGTTGGAAATACTGTTCTGGCAAGCGATCGCGATCATTGAAAATAATAACCGGCGCAGCAGCTAAATTGTCTTCAACTGTTTTTGTAGCTTTGAAATGACGAGTAATAAACGCTTGTGATGCTACCAACAAATAGTCCATATGACCCAATAAAGTACATTCACAACCGGGTAAAGCCTTATCAAAACTAGTTACACAGGAAGAAACGGATCCTTGGCGAAAATAGTCGATAGTCACTTCCTGGTCATCGGTGATGATGTCGATATTAATTTTCTCCAGCAACTCCAATTCGTCGAGCAAACGGATAAACCAAGTTTCTAAGCTATCACGATTTAAAGCAACCGAAAGACGCGCTGAGGTATCATATTGAATTTCTTGCAATAAATGCTCTTCGAGTAAGCGTGTACGCCGCAGCAGGCTTAATAATTTTTCACCTAGAGCCGTCGCTTTGTAAGGCAAGGTCCTGATAAGTAGAGGTTGGCCAAATTGAGCTTCCAATTGTTTAATGCGCAGGCTCACTGCAGGCTGGGTAATAAATAAGCGCTTTGCAGCTTCGGCAAAACTCTGCGTTTGAATAACGGCATCTAAAGCTTGTAATTCTCGCTGCTCGATTCTCATAAGTAAAATTTATTGATAATAATAATTATTAATTTTAATTATAGAGAAAAATGATGGATAATTGCTAGCCCTGTTGTTCTAAAGGTGCATCATGACATTCGTCTATCTCAATGGCTTATTATTAGGTTTATCGCTTATCATGGCTTTAGGCCCACAAAATGTTTTCCTCATTCGCCAGGGTGCACTCCGAAAACATGCGGTACTCTCCGCGGTCATTTGTTTTTTTTGCGATATTATTCTTGTCGTTGCAAGCGTTGCAGGCCTGCACCAACTGCTAAAACTACATCCCACTTTGCAAATTTGGGTGACTTGGTTTGGTGTCGCTTTTCTTCTCTACTATGGTACCAAAGCTTTTAAACAAGCATTCAGCAAGCACACGGAACAAGCTGTCCGCCAACAGAAAAATTCCAATCGCCTGCAAATCGTCCTACTTGCTTTAGGATTTAGTTTGCTTAATCCTCATGCGATTATTGATAGCTTAGTAATTATTGGCAGCGGCAGCCGTCAATTTCCTGAGCATCCACAAGCTTTTCTATTAGGGGTGATCTCCGCTAGTTTTTTGTGGTTTACATCCCTAACCGTTACTACCCATTATTTTTCAGATATTTTATCGCGCATCAGCGTTTGGCGACGTATTGAGTTTTCAAGTGGGCTGCTGATGTTATTTTTAAGTTTGAAACTTGCTAGTAGTCAATTTTAAAGGGTTAAATAACTGGCGAATTCACGTGGCTTGGCCGTTGTGTATAGTTGAGCTCCATCACTACGTCCCGCGACTTGTTCGCAGGATGCAGAGATCTCAATATGAAAAAAAATCGCATGGATACCGCGGACAAGCCGCGGTAGGTAGGCACAAAAGTAAAATCTGCAACAATGTCGAACAAGTCGCGGAATAGGGTTAGAGCTCAATTAACTATTATGAGGCTTAGGAGTTGCTGCTAAAGCAACCATCAACTCCCCACCTTTTGAGGCTATATTTGTTGCCCCATCTGCCAGTCTCGCTGCCACTATCTTCGATCTTTGCCAATATTCCTCCGCGATAATAGCGTAATCTCGCACATTATTATCACCATAATATCGGTATTCGCTATTTACAGCCTGAACCTGGCCGGAAGCCAATTCAGCCAATTTTTCAATGAATTCGGGGGTTAATTCTATTACTTGCCTGCCCGGGGTACGCTTTCTAATCATTTGCGGAACATTACTAGGTATCAAATCCTCTTCATTCCAAGTCTTAATGAATTCTTTAGGTACCCAGGGACCTAAGGTCAGAATCATATCTTGTACTGGTTTTTTGCGAATTGCATACCAATATTCAATCCCATTCCAATGCTTGGTTTCTCTAGATTCTGAAACCCATTGATGAATTTCTTTTAACTCATTGAATATTTTCAGATATTTATCAACAAACATTGAGCGAGCAGTGAAACCGTGGCAGACAATAGCTGTGCCAACAATTGCTGCTGTAAAGCTAAAATAAACATAAGGAAAAAAAGGAAACGTAGAAGCCATATTCAAACCAATAGCTATAGTGGCTATACTCGCACCCAAAAGAATCTCTCTATCAAGTTTGCGCATCTGAGGTAGTGCTTCTTTAAAACGTGCTACTCCCGAATTAATCACTGCGAGATGCTGTTCATTATCTGCATCAAAAGCTTCCATTTTTCCTTCAGAATCTCTAGGTATGGCGATACGGCGGGTTGATATTTTGTATTTAAAAAATCCAGTCATTGCAAATTACTCCATCCGTTGAATATGACGATTGCAGCAACGTTTTTATCGTACTGAAGAAAAAATAGCAAGATTTATAGAATTTTGTACGGAATGAAAATAGAAAGGGTCAATCAGTGTGTCGCCAATTGACCCAGTGGAATGACACATAGCAAGTCCAACCTCGCAAAAAGGAATATCTCATAACTTGAGCAGCCTTGTCAACAAATACGCTTATTTCTCTTTTAGCGAAGAAGGGTGGGAGTAAATCTTTGCGTTCGATTAACACTGAGTTAGACTTGCCTTACGAACGCTTAAAGTGAGCTCAGGATTATTTATGTTTTATGGTGATAATGTCCAAGATACTCGGCAACTGTTTTTTTCTAGCTGGCAAAAATACAAACAGAAACTTCCTTTACAACCCTTAGAACAGCAACTTGTGGCAGTCATCATTGACCATCCAGAATATCAGGCTCTGCTCGAAACCTCAAATAAGCCACTGGATCAAGCTTATTTTCCTGAGCTTGGACAAACCAATCCTTTTTTACATATGGGCCTGCATCTTGCAATTCGCGAACAGGTGAGTACTGATAGACCCACAGGAATCGCACAAGTTTATAAAAACCTATTACAAAAATATTCTGATTCTTTAATAGTAGAGCATCTGATGATGGATTCTTTGGCAGAGTGTCTTTGGAAAGCACAACGAGATCAATGTCCTCCAGATGAAAACCAATATCTCGCCGCTCTGAATCAGCTACTGACTTAGGTCTATGATGGTGGGCTTGGCTGGTCCAGCAAAACAACAACAAAGCCCGGCGACACAAAATACCAACAACAAGACCATAAAATATCAAAATAAAGTAAAATTTGCCCTTTTTTAGGATTTTTTTCTTTAAATGGTTAATTTTAAAAAAATTTAGCTATATGCTTAGATAACTCTCGTAATCCAAATTAGGACTTTTTATTCACTTTTTACTCTTAACAAAGTTTTAAGGGGGGTAAATTTTTTTTAAAGTCTCAATTTGGATTACGAGAGGATTGTGTTTGACTAACTCTAGGAGAGATCCAATGAAGAAAGTAGTAGCTTTACTTGTAATGTTGTTTGGCACTTCTGTATCTGTATTGGCTCATGCTGATACTACTCCAGCAAGTTCTGATAATACTCAACAATCAACTACCGCCACCACCCCACAATCTGGTGATCAAAATAGTGCTGGTAGCTCGACGAGTGGTAGCTCTTCTACCAATTCTAGTGGTGATACAAACAGTTCAAACTCCTCTTCTGATGATGATGACACTGCTTCTTAATGTACTTAAGCTGGGTCTGTTATACCGACCCGGCTTTATCCATTTTTCTCGCTAGTCTATTCTGTAAAACAATCCGCACCATTCCCATAATACTGATTGCGCTCCAGGCCAGTTCAATTAAAAACGATGATAAATTCCAATGAAAAAGTAGGGAAATGGTAATTAAAGAAGAGCCGAGCAAATTGCTGCCTAAGTATTTAAAAGAATCAACAGAGAGCTTTGCTGTTTGCGATAAAAAATAAGCCAGTAGAACTAAAATAACGCCCAGAATCCCCACAAAATTAGACAGCAGTCCGAGATTGTAGCTCATGCTCCGGCCTCCTCAGCCAATATTCTGTTAGATTTTGTCGGACATATTATCATCATTTTATTGGGTATCCGCCTTGGAATCGGTTAAGATAAGTCATCTTTTGCTGCCTCGACACCTAACCTAATGACCGACCATAGAAAAAATACTCATTTTGGCTTTGAAACCATAACCTGGGATGAAAAGGAAAAGAAAGTTGGCGCCGTCTTTCAATCGGTTGCTAAGAATTATGATCTGATGAATGACCTGATGTCTATGGGGGTCCATCATTTCTGGAAACGTTTTACCGTCGAGCTTAGTCAGGTTCGTGCAGGTGATAACGTGCTTGATTTAGCAGGTGGAAGTGGTGATTTAACTCGTTTATTGTCCAAAAAGGTAGGGCCTTCCGGCACGGTTATCTTGGCCGATATTAATGCGGCGATGTTGGCTGTGGGTCGAGATAAATTATTGGATCAAGGCTTTTACCGCAATATTCATTTCGTACAAGCGAATGCCCAAACTTTGCCTTTTACCACGAGTCATTTTCAGTGTATCACCATGGGCTTTGGTCTGCGCAATGTCACCGATAAAGAGGAAGCCTTGCGCTCGATGTTTCGGGTCTGCAAACCTGGAGGGAAGCTAATGATCTTAGAATTTTCCACGCCAACCCTTCCCGGTCTGAAACCGATTTATGATTGGTATTCGTTTAATATTTTGCCTCAACTGGGTAAATTATTCGCCAATGATGCAGCGAGTTATCAATATCTTGCAGAATCAATTCGCATGCACCCCGCCCAAGAAGAATTGAAAACGATGATAGAACGAGCAGGATTTGAAGATTGCCATTATCATAATTTAAGTGGCGGCATTGTTGCCCTCCATATTGCCTACAAATATTGAGAACTTTATGATTAAAAAATATTCCTTAAAAGCTTTGCAACAAGCAATTAATCATGCTTTAGCCCTTGATGAATCCATGCCAGCTAAAATTGCTGCGCTGGATGGCAAAGTGCTGGAAATCATCGTTGCCCCGCTTGGAGCGAACTTCTATATTGCTTTTCAACATGGGGAACTACAACTGCTGCACCACTATGACGGGCGCCCCGACACCATTATTCACAGTAGCCCACTTGGCTTAATCCGTTTAAGTTTTCTCCCTGCATCACAAGCACGCTCTCTTTTTAATGACAAAATTCGCATATCAGGGGACGTGGAGCTTGGACAACAAGTCAAAAAACTTTTCGATGAACTTGATATCGATTGGGAAGGGCATTTAGCTCATTTTACTGGTGATGTCGTAGCCCATCAGATTGGTTCGCTATTCCGTCAGGGTATAGCCTTTAAAAAGCAACTTAGTGATTCTCTACGCCACAATCTCAGTGATTATTTACACGAAGAATTACGCCTTTTTCCTCCGCGAGAAGAGATTGATGATTTTTTTAACGACATCGATAAATTGGCTTTAGATGTTGAACGCTTGCAGGCTCACATTAACCAATTGATGGCTCATTATGAAATCGATTAAGCAGTTACTGAGACTTCTGCATATCAATACGATTTTGGCCCGCAATGGTTTGGATCAGGTCGTTGTCAGTATTCGCCTTTTTTCGCCCTTCCGCTTTATTGTGTATTTGAATCCCTGGAATTGGCTGCGCAAAGAAAAACTAACGCGCGGCGAAGCCTTACGCAAAACCTTGGAAGAATTAGGGCCTATTTTTATTAAATTTGGCCAAGCCTTATCGACTCGACCTGATATTTTACCGCCGGATATTGCGCAAGAATTATGTAAACTACAAGATAAAGTGCCGCCCTTTCCTAGTGATATTGCGCTTAAGATTGTGGAATCTGCTTTTGGCCGCTCTGCGTATGATGTTTTTGCCCAATTTGATCCCCACCCCCTTGCTTCGGCCTCCATGGCGCAAGTGCATACGGCAATCTTACATAGTGGCGAAGAAGTGGTCGTAAAAATATTGCGTCCCAACATGCGTAAAATCATCGAAAAAGATTTAAGCATTATGTACACCATAGCCAATTTAGCGGATCGTTATTGGGCTGAAAGTAAGCGGCTGAAGCCCAAGGAAATTGTTCGCGAATTTGAGCATAATCTTTTTGATGAACTCGATTTGCAGCGCGAAGCGGCAAATGCTGGTCAATTAAGGCGCAATTTTCATAATTCGCCCTTGCTTTACATCCCTGAAATCTATTGGGATTATACGCGCGAAAACGTGATGGTCATGGAGAGAATCCATGGCATTCCGGTTTCCGATCTAGCGACTCTACAAGCAAATAATATTAATATTAAAAAACTCGCTGAGCGCGGCGTCGAAATCTTTTTTACCCAGGTTTTTAGAGATTGTTTTTTCCATGCCGACATGCATCCAGGTAATATTTTTGTGTCGCCGGAATTCCCGGACAATCCGCAATACATTTGTATTGATTTTGGCATTATTGGCACATTGAATGACAGCGATAAACGCTATTTAGCTGAAAATTTGTATGCGTTTTTTAATCGCGACTATCGCCGTGTCGCACAACTGCATGTTGAATCTGGCTGGGTAGCACGTGATACTCGTGTCGAAGAATTCGAGAGCGCTATCCGTACCGTCTGTGAACCTATTTTTGAAAAGCCATTGAAAGATATTTCTTTCGCTCAAGTCGTCTTACGCCTCTTTCAAGTCGCGCGGCGCTTTCAAATGGAAGTTCAACCTCAGCTCGTGTTGCTGCAAAAAACGCTGCTTGCAATAGAAGGCTTAGGTCGCCAACTCTATCCTGAACTTGATCTCTGGGCCACCGCGAAACCCTTCTTAGAAAAATGGCTAAAGGAACAAATAGGACCTAAAGCATTTTTCCGGCAATTACGTGAAAATTTACCTTTTCTGACCGAACAACTTCCTCATATGCCACGATTAATACATGAGGTATTGGAGTTAACGAAGGAACAAAAAATTCGTGCCCTTGAGCAACATAAGATTAGAGATCATTCTTTTAGATCCCAAAAGAATTGGTACAAAGGACTTGGTGTTGGAATTTTCACCACAATGATAACAGTTAGCCTGCTTAGTTACCTTAATGTACTAAATTATGATAAATTAGCACCCACCGCCTTGTTAGTAGCTGTAGCGGGGGGATTTATCAGTCTTATTAATCGAACAACTAGGAGCTAGTATGGGATTAGCAGGTATCAAGCCTTTATCTTTACTATTAATCTTGCTTATTATAGTTGCCCTATTTGGTACCAATAAGTTAAAAAACCTCGGTACTGATTTAGGTAATGCCATCAAAAATTTCCGCCGCGCCTTGAATGAGGATGAAGAGAAAAAATTATGAGTAGTGCTGAGCTTTTTCTTTGCTTTCTGATTGCGCTCATTGTGTTTGGTCCCAATAAACTACCTATGTTGGCTGAACACCTTGGTAAATTATTCCGCCTTCTCAATCAATTTAAACAACAAGCAACAAGCTTCTGGGAAACTCAGCTAAGCGAAATTCAATTAAAAGAAAATACACGCAAAGCTGAGCAGGCCGATGCTAGGTATAAAAAAACTGAGCCGCAGAACGATTAGTTCCACCCCTGTTGAGGACTATTCTTTGATGCTTTGTCTTCTGGGTAACTCACTGCAAGAGGCTGAGATGCAAAAACGGGCGAATTTTGAGAAGCAAACAACCTACTTAATCTTACCTCTTTGGCTTTTTCTATAAACTCATTAAGCTCTTTCCCTGTCAATTCATTGTCTTTTTCATACTCAAGCTCTAGAGAACTGTTCTTATAGCTTTCGTAATAAACAGAAAAGGTTTTTATTATTGAGCCAACTTCGTTTGAATTTGTTAAAAATCTAAATTTGCCACCATGAATAGTTTGTTGGTGCCAAAATTCATGCAGATAGGTAGATAGTAAAGCTGGCGTTACTTCAACCTTAAATTGACGATGTAAATGATAGGTTTGTTGCTCATCGGTCTCCGTATATTCTTTGTTGTTAGTATGTTCTTTTTTATGATGATAAGCATCAGTAGTATAGCTAACCCCCGCTTCAGGACCCACTTCAGGAATTGAGCTCACAAAATGTTTTTCTAGATGGATCCAGCGTTTTCTCTCCTTTACTATATCCTCAACTTTTCCCGTAAAGTAGACATTAATTACTTTTCTTACGACCTGAAGTTTAACAATCACCTTGTTATTGCTCTGACGCAATTCAATATTAAATGGCATAATATTCCCTGTAAAATAAATTAATAAATCATAAATTAAGCAGCTAATCTAGTGCAGCAACGGAGTTCCCTCTCTTGAGGAAGCCCGAATCCCGTAGAGATTCGCTCAAAATTATCAAATATTACTTGAAACCTTGACTGATCTTGGCTTAACTAAATAATGAACACCTATGCCAAGGAGAGCATTATGTTAGGTTGGGCACTGGTTTTTTTAGTCATTGCGCTGATAGCTGCAGCGTTTGGGTTTGGTGGAATTGCCGCCGCTGCTGCAGGCATTGCAAAAATCTTATTCTTTATATTCCTTATTATTTTCGTGGTCTTGCTCGTTATGAGTTTGCTCGGCCGACGCGGTCCACCACCACCGGTGTAAGAATTAAACAGCCTTGATACAGCGAAAGCCAATCAAGGCTGCTAACCAAAACGAGGTTCAGGTCTATGGCAGTAGGGGGCTTTATTATGTTTGCCATAATAATCTTGATGGTAACCTTCTGCAGGCCAAAAAGGCTGTACTTCAAGCAAGCGTGTCACTACATCATAGCCACGATTGCGTAGCATTTGAATTAAATCCTGAGCTTCAGCAAGCTGCTCATCATTGTAGTAAAAAACTGCACTTTTATATTGTTGTCCAAGATCTGGCCCCTGGCCTGTGCGTTGGGTTGGATCGTGAATTTCAAAAAAACGCTTTAATACCGCATGGTAATCCGTTTTTCCCACATCATAAACGACGCGCGCAGCTTCATAATGACCGGTATCGCCACGGCAAATTTGCTCATAGGTAGGATTAAACGTAATACCTCCTGTATAACCCACTTCTACCTTAAGTACTCCAGGGATGAGGCGCAGAAAATGATCGACGCCCCAAAAACAACCACCGGCAACAATTGCTTCCTGGGTATCAAGGACTTCCGAATCGGCAACAAAATCAATTGAAGCTGAATTAACGCAATGACGTAGATTTTTATGGGTAAAAAATTCGCCAATAAAAACATGTCCTAAATGGGCGTCGCAACGTTCACAAAGAATTTCAGTGCGTTGGCCGTCGCGATCAGGTACTTGTTTAACCGCTTGAACTATATCGTCATCAAAACTCGGCCAACCACAACCGGAATGAAATTGGCTTGCTGCGCGAAACAAAGCTAATCCGCAGCGTCGACAAAGGTAAGAGCCTTTTTTTGCGACAGTATTGTATTCGCCTGTATGGGGATATTCTGTTGCTTTGTCACAAATAATACGCCTGGCAGCTGGAGTTAAACTAGCTGTTTTGTCGAGATAAGTTTCCATCAGAATCCCCCCTGCTGCCGCGAACTATTAATTGTTTGTGCGATTACAAATTCTATCAGCCATGTAGCCAATAGCTCCTGCGTAGTATATAGAATTATTGTAGCGCAAAATCATCTTATAGTTGGGATAAGCTAAGAAAGCTGGACCACCAAAAGGCTGCACGATACTCGCTTTCAAATCTTGATTAGGTAACGGCTGCCCCGTTTCAGTACGCACCCCCATCGCATTCCATTCACTCACCGGTTTAACAGTCGTCTTACCTTCTAATTTCATATCGAAATTAGCGGGTAATTTGACTTGAATAGCCCAGGGTTCACCTGTTTGCCAACCATTTAACTTCATGTAATTAGCAATCGAGGCAAACACATCCGCTTTGCTTTCCCAAATATCTTTTCTACCATCTTTGTCATAGTCGACTGCAAATTTTAACCAACTGGAAGGTAGGAATTGTGGCTGACCTGAAGCCCCGGCCCACTCCCCTTTGAAATGATCCAAGGTCACATGGCCATCATTCAGAATGTGAAGGGCTAGAAATAATTCTTTACGGAAGAAATCTTGGCGTTTGGAATCATAGGCTAGGGTAGCAAGTGATCTAATAACTGGGAAATTACCCATATAAGTACCGTAGCTACTTTCCATCCCCCAAAATGCCACAATAAAACAAGGATCCACACCAAAATCACGTCCTATATTTTCCAGTAATTCTTTGTTTTTTAAATAATTTTTTCGCCCCATGATAATGCGATAATTATCGGCGCGCGAATGCAGATACTTGCTAAAAGTTAAGCGATGTTCCGGCTGAGAACGGGCTAAACCTTTTACTGTACGGCTCGGTTCATGAATACCAGCGAATGCCTTATCGAATAAAGCAGGAGAAATACCTTCCGAAATCGCTTGCTCTCTTACCCCTGCGACCCAACTGCCCCAACTTTGTTGTTGTTCCGCAAAGGCAAATGGCGAAAATATCAACATAGACCATGCTGCAATATTAACCCCCAACTTTTTCATGAGCAGTTCCCCTTATAGTTATTCTCTGTTTTACAGCCATTTTTATTTATTTGTATCAACTTCGTTGAAAAATTATGCAAGCAGGAATCGTGCCCATAAGAAAAACGAGGAAGAGCGTAGCGCTGCTTTTTAAGCCGCACATTGTACAACATTTGCAGCAATATAGGTGCATGCTAAGCAAACAGTAACAACTGTTATTTGCCATTATCTTGCCTTGCCTTTAGAATTAATTTACCTAAGCTTCAGCAGAACTCTTTCGTATAACCAAAAAAAGGTTAATAAATTGAATAATAAAAAAATATTTAACGGCTTCTCACCTGCAAGTTTTCTGTTTTTTTTATTTGGTCTCTGCACCTTTTTTATTAGCATGACCAAGGTTTTTGCCCTTCCTCCTTTGAACAGTAAATACATTTCTTATTCCGAGATCGGCGAGGGCGAGGCCCTTGTCCTCATTCATGCGTTTCCAACCGATAAATCACTTTGGTTACCACAGCAACAAAAATTAAAACAACATTTTCGTTTAATCACCTTGGATTTATGGGGATTTGGTCACTCTGAAGGCACTTTCGGCTATACAATCACCATGACTGAATATGCCGATCAAATCGCACAATTACTTGATCAACTTTATATTAAGAAGGCGATCATTGGCGGAGAATCGATGGGCGGTTATGTTGCGCTTGCGTTTTTACAAAAATATCCGGAAAGGGTGAGTGGTTTAATTCTTTCCAACACGCAGGTAGCAGCTGACTCTTCTCGTCTAAAAAGGGAACGAGAAAAAACTGGTAATAAAGTACTTTCTGAAGGCACAGAACAGTTAATCAATAATTTTACTGCCAAAGCATTATCAAATTCCGCTTCCGAGCAAACTCGTTTATTTTTGCAAAATATGGTGATGGTACAAACTCCAACAGCCATCGCTTCTGCTTTATTTGGTATGGCTATGCGAGAGGATACAGCAAATACCTTAGCGAACACCCAGGTTCCCGTTTTACTGATAACCAGCGATAAAGATACAATTGTCGCACCACAACAAACTGCGAACATGCACGCTTTAGCAAGAAATAGTAAACTTATCGTGATCTCGGACGCAGGGCATTTATCCAGTTTAGAACAGCCAGAACAATGGAATAAGGCGGTGATAGACATGTTTGTTAAAAAGAGGGATTAAGCTGTGGGTTGAACCAAGGCATAATGATGCGGCTTAAGGATTTTTGACTACATTTAACCCATCCCTACCTGCCACGGCTTGTCCATGGCATCCTCTCGATGTTTTTTCATATTGAGATCCCTGGATCCGGCGAACAAGTCGCGGGATCCCGGCAGAAGGGGTTTTTATCAAACGCCATTGGGCCAAGACCCAACCAACCTGTGAATCATCCAGCAGTAAAAGAGATGGCAGAATGAGTCATATATTTATGAGAAATTAATTCTTCTTTTACTTGGCTTGCGAGCTTCACAGACAGAATACCTATAAAACTTGAGCCCGATGAACTTTCTTTTTCATATAATCTCTTATGATCCCTCAAAAATTCATCAACACGGTTCGTTAGGGCCTCGTGTAATGGGCTCCCTTTGAGAATATAAAAATCATCCTCATCGGATTGGCAATCAGGAAAACTAGCATTCCTTTCTGCGCTTAACTCTTTTGCTAATCGCCGAATCACCATATTCGCTAAATTCCCTTTTTGTGGCAGTAGCTTAGCCAAACTAATATAGCCTTCGGGGACTACTTTGCGTACCAACCTTTCATGTAACTCTGCTAATTTGACATTAGACAATAGGTACTCTTCTTTTGATATAGCTAATTCTATTAATTCATTAAGCTGTACATTATACATTTTAATGTTAAGGTTTTGAGCCATGAATGGCATAATCCTATCAAAAGGCGGTCCGATTTTTTGCATCTCATTAATACGTAAAAGTTGTACTCGGAGCGTATTTTTTAACCTTAACCCTACTTTTTCTGAATTGAACTGTATCTGGCCTGGAAGATATTTTTCCATGATTAGCTTAAAAATCAGCGTAAGCTCTGAAACATTATTGATTTCAGTTGAGTTCGTCATAATAAATTTAATGCTAGCTTTTAGATAATGCCAAAATGCTCCAAGCTGTCTTTGGCCTTCTTTATCATCACTCTCGATATGTTTTGCAAATTTCTGATAAATCACATCAAGATCGGCACAAATTTTTTCCAATAACTCAATTTCTTGTTTTTCTATTTCTTGTAAATTTTGTTTCCAAATTAATTCTTCCAAGCTTTCTTTAGTATGCCAGGATAAATGAAGTTCCTCCTCTTCGCCTTTTTCATGGCTATCGCTAATTCCTTCGATGAAAAGAGAATTTAATTTGAGATTATTAGAAGCAGGCGTTATAGACCATCTTTTTGCAGATTGTGGCGACTCAGGTTCTTCTAAGGGAAAAATCAATGCGTCTACGCTGTCATCGGTTTCGGTTTCAGTGTTATTTGCTGCATCACTTCTAATAATAAGATTTTTCTTAGGTTCTACGATGGACTCATCGCCATCGGTTTCGCAGCCTGGAGGAATTTGTTGCTCACCATCACTTTCAGTATAAAAAAAATCTCCTTTTTTCTCTGTCTCTTTCTCCTTTTCTTTTTCTTTTTCTTTTTCTTTTTCTTTCTTTTTACCTTTACTCTTTTCTCGCGACTTGAAAAGCAAAGACTCTTCATCTAGCTTGCTTGAGCTAGGAAGAATAACCGCATTAGTTTCCCCTGTGACCCCTTTATCTTTTTTACGTGGTGAGATTCCGCCTGAAGAGCTCCTGGGGAAAAAACTGGGTACAGAAGAGAATGCTCTTCCTAATCCAGTGAGCATTTCTCTTGGATTACTCTTAGTTCTTGGAGTAGAGGGATTGCTCCTACTTCTTGGAGAATTGTTTTCTGCTTCGGAATTACGCTGATCTTTTTTTTGTGAGGGAGTTTGCTCTTTTCTTCCTTTCATAATACATCCTTATAAGATAGATAAAAAAAATCCAAATTGTAAATCAAAAAACAAATTAGGTCAATTTATTTTAACTATGGGTATATATAAATCATTTGGGTCATTGAAAAACAACGAAAATTCTAAGCTCAACTAACCAGTTCCATTGCCTCAGCTTGATTGCGTAAAATCCACTGCAGAGTAATTCCATAAAGTGGGACAAAAGTAAGTAAACTAATGGTTATTTTAAATAACAAATCCACCGACGCAATTTCAAACCAATGCGCACTCATAAACAGATTGTTGGAGTGGTAAAACGCTATAAAAAAGAAACAGAAAGTATCGAATAGATTACCAAACACGTTTGAAACACTTGGAGCAATCCACCATGGCTGTTGTTGGCGTAATTTTTGAAAAATAGTGATATCCAATAATTGCCCTAGTACATAAGCTGCCAAACTCGCTAAAGCCACGCGCATGGAAACAGTATTGAAAACAAAAAACTCGCCTTGGCTGTAGTAATTTGAAATAAAAAAAGAACAAATAAGGCCAGGCAGCATAGCCAATAGAACGATTTTTCTGGCCCTATCCTGCCCCAGCAAACGCGTACTCAAATCAGTTAAAATAAAGATTAATGGATAACTAAAGGCACCATAAGTCGTGCGATATCCGAAACAGATAAAAGGAAATTGCACCAAGGTATTGCTAAGGGCGATAATAGTCACATGCGCAAAAACTATCCAAACAATTTTGTTATCGCTGAAAGGCATTGAAGGTCATGTATAAAAATAAATCATTATGGCATGAGTAAACTAAAGCCTTCAAGCCTTCATGAGGAGAATAATCAATCGCTGCCTCCGTTTCGCAGACCGATTAATGTAAATAAGCCCTAAAAAGCAAATACAAACCGACCAGAATGTAAATTAATGCTGCGACAATGACATAAGTTGGATTCTTAAGCCATCCTTTTGCAATTTTAATACCCACTTCAGGGGCAAACAAACGCAATAGGCCGCCTAACAGCACTAACCAAGCAATTATTGTCACAATAACAGGCCATCCCATGACCCAAACATTATGACTAAGCACCAACAATAACCCCAAAATAAGAGTTACAGAGGCAATAAGCATCATGAGCGCGCTATCAGAGATAAGATCAGTAATTGCTGTTTTTAAGGTTTGTCGGCGTACCACTAAAAAAAACCCTAAAATCACAAAATACCAGCCGATTAGCTTTGCTAAGAAAATCGTAAGTTCCATGGCAATTCCCCAATATTCTGAGTAAGTTATCCATACTATAAGTATAGTTGAACTAGGTTTTTATAAGCGCAATTTAGCTGGATTTTTTTGCATGATTTGCGATTTTCGTCTATTTTTTACACTAAGTACTTGTAATAGAGATTTTTAGAGCCAGGGAGAAAAAATGATCGAATATAACTATAAAAATTTTCAGGTCCATTACGATATTGAATTAGATAAAAAATCAACAAAATTATACAGAGCAGATGGGTATATCGTTAATTCTCTCGATAAAAAAAATCCCGTTTTAGCAAGAAAATTTCATACAGAACACAGGACAAAAAAAGGCGTAGTCGCTGAAATCAAACGACTTATCGAAAATTACATAGACTTTGAATGGAAAGAGTTCTACGAAGTCCATGGAAAGGAAAAGAAAATATTAAATTAGTTAAGAGGGGACATTAATCTTTTCTACACAATCCTTAAGTATTCCTTAAGGATTTATTTGTTATTATAGACTCTATTTTTGTTTGCGAAACCGGGGTCTATATGCCTACTAAATTCGTCTATAATGGGCAAACCTTAATTAAATTTAAAGATAAAACTGCAGGTAAGAACAAAAGTCCTGTTGATGGTTTTTATGAAACTGAAGACGAACCCAAGAAAAAGTACTTTATAAAAAAACCAGCCGACCAAAGAGAATTGTTCATTGAAGGCTTAATCGGAAGATTATTTACTAAGCTCAAAGAAAGAGGATTAATTGAAAAAGAATATCATCGTTCTTTTATTTGTGCTGACTTCATTCAATGCGAAGATGGCCAATACGCCCTCATTCAACCCTGCGAAAATTTTGATGAACTATTTAAGCTGATTGGTACAGGTTACAAAGATGGTTCAGATAGAGATCCCATTTATGAAATGTTTTATGGTACCGGGCTTTATCCAGGACTAACTAAGCTGGGTGCGTACTTCGGTCTCTCTTCCGTTCTCATGTTAGCAATCCTTGTCGGAAACTACAGTGTCCACAGTGGCAACATTGTTGTTTTGAAAGACGATTATGAGACCGAAAAAGGAAAGGTGAAGCAATTCGCTGGTATTGACAATGGTGCTGCCAACCGTGACTTTGCCCACCCTGACAATAACGGAGACAATATCCTTATTCCACGAGAGTATATAGGAACAACAAACACCGCCTGGTTCACAAAAGGTTATATAGCAAATTATCAATATATCAAAAACTTACGCCCCAGCATGCAAAAGCATGCCGAGAAACTCAGGGAAAAACTAGAAAAACAATTTGGATCCACCTTATTTGCTGATCTTATGACTGAGATTTTTCAAGAACTTCCTGCTGATTTGCTAAAGCCGGAGGATAAAGAGACTCGGCAATCTTTAGCCAAATATATGCACATTAGAGGATTTGAAACAGCCACCTTTGGAAAAGAGGGTAATTTTCAGGCGGTTCACACAGCCTATGTGGATACTTTAAATAAACGTTTAGCTAAACTCTGCCATTTGCAAGAAGCCCCCCACCTTGTGGCAGATTCCAGCGCAACTGTATATCAAAGCATCCTCTTTTCTGATCCCTCAAGCCCAACTACCGTTGAAGAACAAGGAATCCCACTGACCGCCGCTTTGGATATGAAAGAAAGAATTTTATTTCCAACACGTATGGAAAGTTGGTTGGAACATTTTAAAGATTTGAGTAAACCAATCGATTTTACTCAGATTGAGTATGGATTACTTACCCAACAATTTACCCACTATGTAGATATTCTTGCGCATCAAGGTGATCTCTATAATGTATGGGGACACGACCCAAGTTCCACACACAACTTCTTAGTTCCTTCTGATAAAATGTCAGATAAGGCCGAACATGGCTATGCTTTTGTTCCCCAATATCGTGAAAGCCGAATCTTACACCATTTGTATGCGTTCCAAAGCGTTGAGCAGCATGGCTTTAGCCGTTTCACTAGCTATGACAAACTGTGTGGCGAATTTCGCAAGACTGAGGCCGCTAAGGGCTCAGCATGGCAGAAAATAACAGACGCCTTAGATCATGTCCAAGGTCTCTTAACCGTGCTCAGACAATTACAACGAGCAGCGGATAAAGACGCTTCTTTGGGTGAAGAAGACATTCTATTCTTTCGAGAAACTCTTAATAAGTACTTAAGCGGCTATCTTGAAGCCTCTAAGCAAATTAATGAGTTATTTGCTTCACACACTGATCTAGGACCTATTAATCAAGAGAGTTTATTTTTCTATCCGATTAAGGACTCAGAGCTATCTGAAATGAGTGGTGATCAGCTGCTGACCATTTGCTTTGAAGAACTGCATTCTATACAACCAGAATTGCTTGAATTCAGCCCTTTAGCAGCAAGAATAATCACAGAAGATAAGCTTTGGGCAAGAATGTTAGAGGTTTATCCTGAATCAACCTTCAAAAATCGCTTAGACAATAAAGATGATAAAAAAATGGACGCCTTAACTAGGCTACGCGATAACTTTGTAGAGTGTCGCGCTAAAATTGAATGTTTTCATGAAATCCCAACTTTGCCAGAAAAAGAAAACGCTTTTGCTGAAATTGAGAAAGGACTTGATCAACTTCCTCTCCATTTACAAGCAAGGCTTAAACAAGAGTTTGAAGAAGCTAGCTCCGTTTTACTTCTATGGCAAGAGGCGAATGAAACTTTTCAAGCAAAGCTGTTCGAATATGACACTTCTTTATCAACTAAACTGAAAGAGAAACAGAATGCCTGTCAACTTGTAATAGACGCCTTTAACTCCCTGCCCAAGCCCTTACAGGAAGCCCATCAAGAGGATCTCGAGCGTTTGGAGGCGGACTATGATAGGTTAGTTGATGAGCTTGGTAGAAAAGGACGCTATCGGCAAGCTCGTGATGTTTATGATAAAGCAACAACCTTAGAGGCTAAGCTAATCAGCTTTAACGAGCTTCTCCAAGCCTTTGAGAATTTATCTGTCAATAAAAAGGAAAAATTTCAATCTTCATTCGATATAGCCAAATTGGATTACGAAAACACTTACCTCAAACTGAAAACTAATGAAACTGTAAAACCAGAAACTTCAATTGAAGAGATTGAGCGGGTATTAAACTTAATCGATACAAATGAGAAAGTCGCTGTGCAACTAAGAGCCGCTGCCATTTCAGATAGCATTTTATGGCAAGCGATTGCCACGGCTGAAAAAAAACTTTTATCGACCGAAATTGCTAACGATCTGCTAATATTAAAGAAATTTCGCGATAACCATGTTAAAGCAAATCCCAAAGAGGAAACCTATGTTCGAGAAATTGATGCGTTTTATCAAGAATCCTTAACGATCAGATTGTCCGCAGCGCCAATAAAAGAGCAAGCGATGCAAATAATCAATGCGGCTGAAACCAAATTTAGTCATCGGGATTGGTTCATACGCGCATTAGCTGATGCAATGATGCTCGTTGGAATATTGTTCGCCGGATTAGGCGCAGTATTTATGCTTGCCCGCTATTGCAGCAATACTCATCCCCTTTTTAGCGGTGCAAAAACGGATAGACAGACAGATCTACAAAATTTGATGCAAAACAGTGCTCAGCTGGACGAGAAGGAAGAAACCTGCCTGTTTCATGAACCACCAACTATTCTGGTTCAGTAAGCATTTAGTGTTGAGGCACGGCCCAACCTTTTTAGAACTCAGCTTTGGCAGAGCGTGACGAATCGCGTTATTGCAATATTTTGTCACCCTCCGCGAAAAGGGAGAAGCCAAGCGATGCTCAAAACTTAGAGCTGGTGCAGGAAAACTCACAGCAATCGATTTTATAAAGATTAATTTCTCAGACCTCTGTTTAAACGATGAAAAATCCTGTAACTTAACTCGATTATTGAAATAATTTAAGCAAATCTAAGTTTACAATAGGAAGTGTAATCAGCGAATGAACTGGATGCATTTTTTAAATCTCCGAAAAATAATACTTTTTTCGATCTTCGTCTTACTGGTAGGTTGCCATTCTATCGGGCCGAGACAAATTAGTTTGGATCGAGGACGTTACAATGATATCGTCCGAGAAACTGATGAAACGCAATTCTTAAAAAATATTGTTCGCTTACGTTATGTTGAACCGACTTATTTCTTGAAAGTCACAGGGGTCACTTCATCTTATACCTTAAATTCTACAGTCACTTCAGATCCCAACGGGTCTTGGACGGGTGGAGTCAATGGGGGCACTCGTTCTAGTATAACCACCTGGGCAATGGGTGTGACGCCTACTCTTTCTTATTCAGATTCTCCAACAATTAGTTATTCACCACTCGACGATGCTGAATTTATAGGCGCTTTATTAAAGCCCATCAGTTTTCGAGATGTTATTTTACTTTTTCATGGAGGTATTCACGATTCTCGTTTAATTTTTAGGCTGGTTTTTGATCAGGTGGGTCGATTTGATAATATTTCATTTTCCACCAGTGCTGGCTACCTCAGGGTTTCGCGTAGTTATGATGCGCAATTTAACCAATACCTCCTTTTCATTAAAACGATGCATCAATTAATTAAGAATAAAGAATTAAGTATCACTCCCATCAATTATCAAAAAGAACTTGGACTGCTTCTGCATTTTTATAACGGGAATTCTCCAGGAAGCGCCAAGTTAAAAAAATTATTACACCTTAAATCGAAATCATCGGATATTGCCTTGTTCAATGAAGGATTTGCTGCCAATGCTGCTGATCGTCAAGGTGAAGTTGCAATATCTCCACGGACTGAAAGAAATATTGCTTTCGTCAATTTCCGCTCAGTGTATGGCGTCTTGACCTTTCTTTCTAATTCTGTCCAAGTTCCTGCTGCTGATCTTAAAAAATGTCGCTCCTATATAACCACTTATGAAGATGGCACCCCTTATGATTGGAGGAAAGTTATGAAAGGCCTCATGACAATCTATAGTAGTCGAGAACTACCTAGAAATGCCTTTGTGAGAACCAAATTCAATGGTTATTGGTTTTATATCTCTAATTCTGATCTTGCTTCTAAAAGAACCTTTACTTTAGCCTCGCGATTACTCATCTTGACCGCAGGAAGAGATAACAGCCCTGCTCAAAATTCACCGCTTTTAACTTTGCCCGTACGCTAATCAATTTGTTGGGCCTTGACCCAACCTTGTTAAGACTATTGCATTTTAAAATAAGATTGCTGTTGATCTTCCTCGCCGGTGGAAAATAGTAGCGTAGAAAGATAGGTAATGGCTGTAGCTTGGACAAAGGATGCTCCATAATAAATGAGGTCATCAATAATAGGGTGATCTTGTCTAAATAACTCCCAGCTTGATAATTTTTCCCTTGCATGCAGTTTTGCTAGATCTGCAGCTAAGGACTCATCAAGCCCAAGCCCATGAACAATTCCGATTAACTCCTCATAGAGGACATCTGAATCAAGCTGCTCAATCGCCCTGATAGGTAAAGCGCTTAAATTTTTATCAATATAAAGACCGCTATTACGATTCCAATAAAATAGAGTTTCAAGTCCTAACTTATCTAAAATATTACACAGCTCAATGCCATGTCGATTATTTCTTAATCGATAAGATAAAACATAATACATGGCAGACTCTCGTGAATCCCTTTTTTCATCCGCATCGATAATGCCTTTCATCCTGTGAAATACATCTTTAAATTGTGCATTGTTAGGATTATCTTCTTGAGGTACGTACGCAAGGATGTTTTCAGGATAGTCACCCATTAATTCTTTCCACTGTTCACGGTGGATTATCATATCCGCAATTAAAAGCAGATTATCATCATGCTGTTCTAAATTACTCCAAAACTCTGATGATAAACGTAAGAAAATCGCATAATAATGATCCCTAGTTATCTCAGCACGCGGATTTTCTAACTGTGCTTCCCGATGAAGACGACCGGCGCTGAAATCCATGTCGGAGATTGCCCAGATTGATTTAGACATATCGAAGCCTTTGCCTTTGGTAAGAACTTGTCTTAGATGGCGCATCAAAGGCTTTAGTGGATTAGCATTGCGCCAGGCATGAAATAAATCATGCCATTCTTTTGGAAATGAAGTCGTTAAAGTTTCGTGCGGAGTCTCATTGCCACTTACATCAGGATGATCAAGTTCAACAGGTCGCAAGGCGGTTTCAGACCCATACAGCTCCGGCTCCTCATCCGCATAACGAATAAAGGAGGGCGACACTGTTCCCACAGTATAATAAGGTAGGGTCACATCTTGGCCATGCATTGCATTCATAAGAGCAGTAAAAGCAGGCATTGTTGGGAGAATCATTGATAATAGGGGGCTATTCCTTTTATTAACATTAAAATTGGGTGATGAAACAATAAATGGAATTTGTTCTCCAGTGATCATTAAGTCAACCAGGAACATCGAGCTATTTCGTTCTGCAGCGACTTGTCCCTTTTTTGACTTAAAATAACGTTTCTTCAAATAAGGTGCTAAAGGCTTCTCATAATCCAGAATAAATCCAGTGAGAGCGTAACCGGCGTCATTTCGCAAGAATGGATTCTGAAGATTTTGGATTTGGCTAAGTAACGTAGCTTGGCCTTTGAGGCTTATAGGCAAGCTATTTACATAAGCCTTTAAAAGACCGATAAACTGGGGATAGCGATCAAAAAAATTAGGATTAATTTTATGTAAGCCATCAAACAAAAAGGCAACTGCAAATTGGCGTGACATATCGATACTAAAATAACCTCGCTCAGAAGCAGGTACTTTATCTAGCTCCTGTTCGAAATTTGCTTCATTATCCTCAATAAGATAACTGATTGAATCAATTTGATAAGGCCCTTTTGGGTCATCAAAGCTAAATTGTCTTAGTCTATGAGGACCCACGGCACCAAAGTCATTGAGGGCATCAAAAAGAAGAAAGGTTGTCGCCATTTGATCCTTGTTAATTTTGCCAAGTCTGAATGCCTTAAAAATATTGCGCTTAAATTCAGGATCTCGAAAATTAAGCTTAAGCCAATCACCCCGCTTAATACGCTTAGCATGTTCTTGGTATTTATCACCTAAAGGCTCTTTAATAACAGAAGAAGTCTGCTGACTGAACATATTTTGAGTAACTTCCCAATACGCTGGGTTTGCTTTTGCTTCTTCTATGCTAACGCGTTTATATTCACATTTAGCTTGCATTTTCCCTCCAATATGGAATAATGACAAAACAAATTGGAGCAAATATATACAAGAAGAGAGTCCAATGTAAAGCTTTTTTTGCAAATCATTGCACAATTGTTACACGAAAATTCCCCACAATTTTTTCCCTTGCCCTCCTATTTAACCTGCGCAAACCACAAATTAATCCCTTCAACCATAGTTGGATGGGCAAACATCAGGTCTCGCAATTTTTGATAGCTAATGCCTAATTCCATTGCTAACTGAATAACCGCTAAAATCTCGCCCGCTTCCGCACAAAAAATTGAAACGCCTAAAATCATATCGGTTTTAGCATCAATGACGGCCTTTAATACGCCCGCTGTTTCACCTTGAGTCTTAGCACGTGGGATAACAGCCGATGGAATTTTGGCAATTTTAATTGCGTGCCCCGCTGCTTGAGCTTGAGCCTCGGTTAGACCAATGCGTGCTAACTCGGGATCAAGAAAAACGGTATAGGGAATAAGTCTATTTTTAGCAGAATGCTTTTCTTGAGGATTACGTAAATTATGTTGCAACAGACGATAATCATCGAGGGATAAATGGGTAAACTGTGCGCCACCTTTGACATCGCCCAAAGCCCAAATCCCCGGGGCAGTAGTTTCTAGGTACTCGTTCACTTTGATGAAACCTCGCTCATCGAGCTCAACCCCGGTTTTATCTAAATTCAATCCTGCTGTATTAGCCTTACGGCCTACCGCCACTAAAACTGCTGTGCCTTGGAAAAGCTCTGTTTTACCTTGCCGACCCGCTTCAATAATGACTTTAGTTTTTTCTTGGTGAATCGTTTGAATCTTGGTATCAATGGCAATTCGTATGCCTTCATTGGTTAGTACCTGAAGAACTTCCTCGGCAATATCTTTATCTTCCCGGCCAAGAAATTCGCCGCTGGCTTCAATCATACTCACTTCCGCACCGAAACGGCGAAACATTTGCGCAAATTCTAAACCAATATAACCACAACCAATAATTAGCAAATGCTTCGGTACCTTGTCGACCTTCATTAAACTGTCATTAGTGAGGTAATTTATTTTATCGAGTCCAGGGATTGGAGGAATAAAGGGTAGGGCCCCTGTATTAATAATAATTTTATCAGCGATGACATTTAGCTTTTTTTGTCCATCACGTGGTGCAGAAAGGGCAACTTCAATCATTTTGGGGCCAACAAAACGGCCGCGTCCTAATATCAGATCCATGCCTGAATCCAAAAATTGTTTTAAGTTAGCCTCACGCATCCCGTTAACTACAGCCTCTTTACGTGCGCGGACTGCTTTAAAATCAATCGGACCTAAAGTCGCATCTAAGCCATAGTCCTTCGCTTTTCGGCAGTAATGAGCAATTTTGGCTGCCTGAACCAGTGTTTTCGTTGGTATGCAGGCCACATTAATGCAAGTACCGCCAATCTGATTATCTTCAATCATTGCTACGCGATGACCCGATTTTGCTAAATCCATGGCAAGGGTTTTCCCACCTTTACCGCCCCCTAAAACGACGATATCAAAATGTAAATCCATTTCTCTGCTCTCCTGATCTGTGCCAATTACTATAGTTTAGCCCAAGCCATGTTGGTGCAAAATAAATACATGTTGTTTAATTTTACCCAAAATGAATAAAGTATTTGACAAAAACACTTCTGCTCATATAACATTCAACTAGAAAATATATTCGAATATTTGAATGTTAATTAACCAATCCAATTGAGGAACTCTTTGCTAATGCGCCAGTCTTATACTATTGTCGATATTTATGATTTTGACCTAACAATTGCTGAAAAACATACTGCTAAAAGCCCGAGTGCTTATGCACCAGAAGACAACACTAAATCAGGCCTCAAGGGGCAAGTTGTTCACGAAGGCAATCGATTTTCGGCAGTAGCGACCTTTCATCAAGATCCTAAGTATGTTTTGTCTTATTTCTTGCCACTTTTAGGGTTAACGGAACAAGACCTTCAAACCGCTGAACCAGAGATTGAGCTCTTCGACCATCATCAATTCACTAAATTTTATTTCAAAGGTTGTCCCCAGCCCTTTATTGTTGCAACTCCTCGGCTAGACAATTATGAGAAAAATAGAGATTTTATCTGGCGTAATGGCAAAAATCTGATGCTGACATCCCTTAAAGAAGCCATACCTAGCTCCGAATACCATTATTACGATGACACCGAGAGATGCTATACTCAGGCTTATCTTTTAAATTTTCTTTATTGTTATCACGTCGATGGAACAAGGCCTGACTTCTATGTGAAAGATAAACGCCAACTTGGTCCAGGAATAGAATTAGCTAATTATCTTAACTGCTACCTTGTATATGCCCAAGAAAAATTAAAGACATTGCGGAAAGAAGATTCAATGAGTCAGTTGGGGGAATCGCTTCGTGCTTTATCTATCTACAACACCTCCGAGGGAAAGGAGAAAGAGAAAGAATTAGAGCCTTCTTCCGAATTGGTTGTCGAAGCGAAGGAAGCTTCACAAGAAAGCAGCCTACTTGCTAAACAAATTCCAGTGATTATAAAACTAATTGAATTCCTAAACTCAATGTCAACCGATGCGATCGAAGGCTTAGAATTGTTAAATGAAGGAGAGCTTGAGCCCATCATTAAAAAATGGGAAATAAAAGCTGAAACTTCTTTAGAGAATTATATTTCTCAAACACAAAAAAATAGAATTGCAGCCGAGGAGTATCATTCCGACGATGACCACTACGAGAATTCATCTTTTCTCGGCTAAAAATATACCCGCTTCATTGATGGAGCATAGCTAGGTCGGACAGCAAGCCGACCTAGGCCTACCCTCATGGCTTGGCAGAAAGTTTTAAGACTGCTTGGCTTTCTGATCAATTGGCCTTATTGGCAACAACAGTGATGCATATTGGGTTCCCAAATCTGGAATTAAAGTGCCAAGCTCTGGCGTCCCTAAGCCGGTCACATAATCATAACCTTCTTGGGCAGAACAGAAATAGTCACAATCTCCATTGGCACCGCCACTGACATCGTTAAAATTGTAAATGTAACTGCCCGTATTAGAATTTGCTATTGCATACAATAGGTTACTAAAGTTCCCACCTAAATTGCTACCTATCGATGAATTTGCAACCGCTGCAATAGCAGCCCACTGAGGTGCGCCAGCGCTGGTTCCACCGACAACTTGCCAACCTGTACCTTCATCGCTTGGTACGGAGTTGTAAACAGCAAATCCAGTTTGAGGATCCGCATTATAAGCAACATCCGGTACACCACGCATATTATTAGCCTGCGGGATTGGTAAGCCACTTTGACTTGCTGGCCAAGCTTCTATAGTACTTAAGCCACCACCGCTGCCAGACCAAGCTGTTTCACCATGGTAGTTTCCATGAGAGTCGATTGTTAAAGTGGTTCCACCAACACCCAGCACATAAGGTGAAGATGCAGGATACATGGTTCCCGCCCCATTATCTCCCGAAGACGCAACGAAAGTTACATTAGGATTGTTGAAAATCTGATCATAAGTAGTTTGTTGAGCAAATTCACCGCCGCCCCAACTCATAGAAACCACAGTTGCCCCTTTGTCCACAGCAACTTGGATGGCTTTAAATAAATCTTCTAAACTATCACTTGCTGCTTCAACCAGCATAATCTTTGCTTGGGGGGCCATGGCATAAGCCCATTCAACATCCAGTGCAATTTCTCCTGACCAACCCGCATCAGTTCTTGGTCTTTTACCACTGGCATAAATTTTCTTGAAACAGCCATTCTTGGTTGTACAAGAAGCTAAGCCAAAATGTTTGGTGAAGACGCCTAAGTCGGCTTCGATACGCGGGTCATCAAACGCATCGACAATCGCAATAACCTGCCCCTTACCTTTTGCTGGAATGGTATTAAAACCATAGGCATTACGAACTTGGTTTGGGGTAAGTCCGGTAGGCATTAGATGAGAAGTGTGTGGTTTATAATGAATCGGATGGGTCGCTACGCCTGGTGCATCTGCTAATGCATAGGCTTGTGTACTTAAAATACCGAATAATACTGGTGTAACAAGTAACTTAAACTGGAAACTATCCAATCTTATTTTCATTACATCTCCTTATAGATTAATACATCCTAAAACTTGGGGGTCTATCTCTGATATTGAGCTTTCTAACCAGTGAAATTCACAACCAAAGATAGTGCGACTGATACTGTCATAGCAAAATTAATTTGTCTAGCTCTCCCGCACGAGACATACAGAGGTTAGCAACTACTTATCACTCGCTGCGCAAAGAAGCCATTGGCTCCAATTTGGCAGCGCGTCTTGCGGGATAAAAACCAAAGAAAATACCTGTCGCCACGGAAACAGCAAATCCAGCCAAAGGGGGTATAAAATAGATCGTAAAAAGCCAATCACTAAAATAGGCTACCACTCGAGTAAAAATCAATCCTAAGAGGACCCCTAAAATGCCGCCTAAAAGGGAAAGCATCACGGATTCTACTAAAAAAAGAGCTTGAATTTCTTTGTTCTTCGCCCCCACTGCTTTGCGTATTCCGATTTCCTTTTTACGTTCACTGACCGACACTAACATGACATTCATCACGCCAATCCCACCGACTAAGAGTGAAATACTGCCAATAACGGCTAGTAAAAGTGTAAAAATATGCCCCTGGCTTTCCATGCTCTCAATAATTTGTTTAGCACTTCGTGGGAAAAGATTTAACTTAGGCGCTTGTGAACTGAGAATTTGTTTGACCTGCTCAATCACTTCATCGATGGGGCTGTCGGGTTTTAATAATAACACTGCATTATTTATTTTATTGTCTTTACTCACTAAAGCCATTCCAGCTATAGGAATAATCACCGATTGATTAATGTCTTCATTAAAAAAACCATTTTCCTTCCAAGGCTCAGCAATACCAATGATGGTGTACAATGACCGACCAATTTGCAATTGTTTGCCAATGGGATCTTCAAAACTAACTTCCTGCAATTGATGAGCTAAGCCATCACCAATCACGCAATAGTGCTCAAATGATTCGAGGAAGGAAACAAAATGGCCGCGAGCCAGTTTCACATGGATGATCTCTTTTAAGGATTCATCCGCGCCAATAATGGCTCCCTGAATAATTTTTCCGCCAAAACTGATGGGCTGATAGCCCGTGCTGTAGGGGGCAATTTGTAAAACGGCGGGAACGCGCTCCGGTATTTGCCGCCACACTGACAGCGGAATTTCATTATCACCATTATTTGATTGATTTGCCGTTTTTTGATAGGCCGAAATAGCGAGTAAATCGGTACCCAGTGCTTTAAATTGTGCCAATGCTTTTTCAGTCGCTAATTGCCCGCAGCTAATCAAAGCAACCACGGCAGCCGTGCCCACTAAAATTCCTAACACCGCAAGAAAGGATCTTAATTTCGCAGCAGCCAAATTCACTACAGCTTGTTGAAAATGACTAAGCAGGGTCATTGCCGACTCTCAGCAATAATTTGCCCATCAGCGATAGTGATGCGCCTTGCACATTGGGCTGCAACTTGCTCATCATGCGTCACTAAAATAATGGTCCGGCCTTCTTTATGCAACGCCAAAAATAAATTCATGACTTCGGTGCCTGTACGCGAATCCAAAGCACCTGTCGGTTCATCCGCTAAAATAACTCTCGGCTCACCGACTAAGGCACGTGCTATAGCAACGCGCTGCTGCTGTCCTCCGGATAATTGCGTCGGCCGATGTTCGGCAAAGGCTTTCATGCCCACACGTGCCAATGCAGAGCTCACACGTTCTTTCATTTCTGCAGGGAGGATCTGACGATAAGTTAAAGGTAGGGCAACATTTTGTTGAGCATTAAAACGGGGTAGCAAATTAAATTGTTGAAATACGAAACCGATGGTTTGATTACGTAAAGCCGCTAAAGCATCCTCATCCAAGCCCGCAATATTATTGCCTTGCAGTAAATAATTACCGTCATCAGGCTTATCCAGCAAACCAATGATATTCATCAAGGTTGACTTCCCCGAACCTGAAGCACCCACAATAGCAACTAGCTCACCTTCCCCCACGGTCAAAGAAACTTCTTTTAAAACCGTTGAGCTCACACCGCCAATTTCATAGGTTTTTACGATTTTATCCAGCGTAATTAACGACTGACTAATCATAGGCCACCACATCACCTGCCTTAAGCCCAGAAGCAACAACGACTTTATCGGCCAGGGCGGCACCGGTTGTCACAACGCGGGTTTCGCTTCTGCCGTTTTCAGCTTGTAATTTGACAATCGACCTTCCCTTTTCTTGCTTCACCGCCGCAATGGGTACTAATAATTGCTCATCATTATTCATTGCAATTTCGATGGCAGCACTCATACCCACTTTAACCCGAGCCCGCTGAGTTTCATCCATTTCTTTGACTTCAACAACAGCACTAAAGGAAGGCAAGGTGCCGCCCGCAGCCGAAGAGGCTTGCGCATTAACAGCAATGAGTTCTCCCTTTAACACCTGTCGACCTAAAGCGACACCGGTTACCTTAGCCTGCATACCTGCGCGCACTTTATCAATATCGATTTCCGGGATATCTATCTCCACGCTGACGCCGGTTAAATCGCCTACCAGAGCAATCACCTGACCGGATTTGACCGTCGAACCCACGGTCAATTTCCCCGATTTATCATCTGCTGTTTTTGGCGGGTAAAGCAAAACACCATCCGAAGGTGCTTTTAAATGTATTAAATTATGTTGACCGGTCAATGCTTGCCTAACTTTATCAAATTGCGCAATAGTCAATTCGGAGAGACGCTGAGTATTACCATCATCCATTTTTTCCAACATTTCGGTGAGTTTGCGGGTTGCCTGTATTAAACTGACCTTGGCCGTCGCCAAACTCGATTTTTCGCTGAGATAATTATTTTTTGATAAAAGTCCGGCATCCCACAAGTCTTGCGTACCATTAAATTTTGCTTGGGTGACCGTAAAATTATCTTTGGCTTTGAGGTATTCAGTGAGCGTATCATTGTATTGTTTCTGCAATTCGTTGGAATTTAAAGTGATAACCACATCCCCTTTTTTCACTTGCTGACCATAATGATAATGCATGGTTTCAACAACCGCATCCATGGGGCTTGTGAGCGCGCTTTCTCGCAGAGGCTGTATAGTCCCCGTAAAAAACAAGGATTTATGGACCGCCTCAGGCTGCACCACATAGGTTTGAGTGCCATGCTTTTTTTGCTCGACCTCGCTGCCGCAGCTTTGCAATAAACCCACTACAGCAAGAATGACTAGTGTCAATGCGTATTTCATCCGCCATACCTAAGTTTAATTTGCCAATGATCTAAGGTTTTTCCCAAAATGCGATCCAAAGTAGATAATTGATTAAGATACGCGATTTTCGCAGCAATTAAGCCCATTTGCGCTTGAATTAATTGATTTTGCGTATTATTCACATCGAGAGCACTGGCAATACCAGCCTGTTGCTTTTTCTTTTCTAATTGATAGGATTTTTCTGCTAAAGCCACTTGTTTTTCGGCAAGCTGATAACGTTTAGCTAAACTCTGAATGGAGTTTATAGTATTGGTAATGGTTGTTTCTAAAGCCCGTTTCATCGCGATAAGATTTAGGCGATCTTTTTCGAGGCGCACCTTTGCAGAAATGAGTTGACTCCGGCGGTTAATATCGTGCAAGGGAACCGTTAACGTGACTCTAGCCGTTTGATTCATATTTTGGCCATTATAAATCGATGGAAAGCCGCGTTGTCCATCAACTTGATTGATACGGCCCGTCTGCAAATTAGCACCCACATCGAGTTGCCAAAGCTGCTGATTTTTCGCCTGCGCATAGGCCCTTTCATCCGCACGCAACGCCATTGTTTGAGCTAAATATTGAGTGTTATGCGCTAGCGCCCAATCAATGGATTTTTTCAAGTTTGGCACGCTGATTTGTTCTACAGCCACATTACTCGGCACGGATAAGCGCATTTTAGGATCAAGTCCAATGGTTTGCAGTAAATCTTGAGCGCCCGTTTTAAAATCATTCTCAGCCTGCTCCACCATCAAACTTAAGGATTCGATTTGATAAGATTGTTGAATATTGCCCGTCGGCTCCAATTGCCCTGCCGCAATCTTTTTCTCATTAATTTCATAGGTCTTACGCGCTTCTTGTAATTGTAATTTTTGATTCTCTAAATTATTAGCACTCAAGATGAGTGCACGGTAAGCAACGATCACTTGCGTGACTTGATCAATAACCGATTGCTGCAAATTTAATTTATTTAACCACTCAGCATCCATCGCATCCAATAAACTGGCCTCATTAGCGGCTCTACCAAAGCCCCGCAATAAAGGTTGGTTAATCGAAAAATTGAGCACCGGCGAATAGCTATTGTAATTGGAAACATTATTATCGATATTCAAACCAAGCTGGGTTCCTAATTTGGTTTTTAAATTCAATTCAGGAGTAGCAATATAACTTTTATTAGTCGTATTACCCACCCCGCTATAGCGGCTTTTTTCAATGGCGGCAGACCCGGCTAAAGCATACTGCAGCTCAAACTCATTATGGGCTAGACGCAATTGATAGCGTTGAATTATCCGATCCAATTCCGCATTTTGGATATTAGGGTTGTAGCGAAGAGCAAGCAAAATCGCTTCACGCAAACTTAAACGCTGGGCTTTTTTATGACGCACATCAGGAGAGGTGGGTAAATCCACCCAATTACCCAGCATGAATTCAGGGTTGCTTATTGCCTTTTGCAAGCGCTCTTCCGCTTCGGAAACATGGGCGGCCTCATCGCTAGGCTTATCCACCCAACGATATAAAGTCGTTGGTTCTGGCGGCTTCACAGGAGCGGGGTTCGCGGCAAACGATGAATTATTTAGGGCAAGGCAATAGCCAAGCAACAAGCTCTGCCAATTTTTTAAAAAAGCCACTACCCATAATCCTATAAATCTTCGTGTTTAAAATTAAATCATATTTTAAGCCAATACAGAAGTGTTTTACACTCTCTTCATTGAAAAGTCAGAGAATCGCGTGTTTTGTTCCGCATCTAATAAGTAATCGCGCAGCGCACGTATAAGCCTACAGTCTTCTGATCAGTGCCTGTGACGGGTACAGAGGGATCGAAACTAGCCCATGTAGCCGTGCTTGCATCAGCCTGGGTAGAACTCCAGTAAAGGGTTGAAGTAAAATTGCCAAAGCCGAGATCCGCTAATTGCTGTATAGCCGTTAACTGAGCCGTAGCAGGTAAAAACCAACCTGCACCTAAATTTTGGCAAGCCAGTGCAGCTGGTGAAGCAAATAGAGGACTTTGAGTAAGCATAGCTTGGGTGTTGCTAGCACCATCCGTTAAACTTGTTGCAGTAGTATTAGCAGCCAATACCTGCCAGGCTGCATTGGTACTTTGATCCACCAAGTTTGCAACTGATACTCCGCCATTAGTGTCAAAAACCAACCCGTCATTGTAGAGGAAAGCAATAGCCACCGTAGGAGAGGTTGTCGAAGTATTATCCCCACTGACAACTATTCCACCTTGCCCCACATAAGGGTCTACTGACCTCAGGTCGATTAAACAACTTTGTCCTGGCGCGAGGCTATTACAATTTACATCAATCACTTGTTGAACCGTCAACCAAGAGTTAGGGTAGCGTATACGAACGTTCGTCGCATTCTGTGCTCCAGTAACTGCAACATTGGTAATAGTAAATTGGGTGTTGATTATTCCGCCTGCAGTGATAGTCGCAACCGTCGGACTCACAGATAAAACAGGTAACGCTGTGGTATTAATTTGTAAAACAGGGGCATTGGTATTAGTTCCACTAATAACCACATTCTCAGTACCAGGACTTGCTGCAGCATCAAATCCCATTGTACAAGAAAGTCCAGCACCAAGGCTAAAAGGAGCAGCACCACAAGTGCCTACACCTGAATTATAAAGCGTAGTCGGATTGGGTTGAATGTTCTGTGCAGTTGCTGTTGTTGAATTATTGGTCACTGTTGTTGTTGCACCAGGTCCACCGACCTCAAAATTGAGAGTCGTGGGCGACAGAGAGAGAATCACTTCTGAAATGCTAAGTGGAACTAAGACCGTATTTGTATTGGTTCCACGGATAAAAATTGATGCCCCAAGCTGCGATGTTGTGCTGTTTGAGTTAAACGTTATTGTACAACTTGCGCCCGGCGCTAAACTTGCCGGACAGGTATTGCCACCAGGTGGTATTGTTATATAGTTTGGAAAAGAAGCAGCAGTGACTCCCAGCGCTGGAAGCGAAAATTGCGACGTATTGGTGATGGTGAGCGTGCCACTACTATTGGTGGTCATCGTTAAAGTTGAGGGGCTTACCGAAATAGTCGCTTGCTGTACATAAACCTTCACAAACGCAGCAGTTGTATTAGATCCCTGAACCTTAAAATTGGCTCCATTAGGATATAAAGTCCCCCCAGCGGTAAAAGTTATTGTACAAGAGCTAAGAGGTGGAAGCGTACCACAATTATTGCTTTCGGCAATATTTACTCCAGATGGAGGAGTTACAGTAACATTCGAAGCAGTTGCGGTAGAAGACAGATTGGTCACTATTACTGATTTTGTTCCACCATTAACGTAGAGGCGCACGGAACTTGGGGTTATTTGTATCGGTATTCCTAACGAGGATATAGGAATCAGTAGTTGATTGGTATTTGAGCCCATAATGGACATCGTAGTCATGTCAATGACTTGTGAACTAAAATAAATATCACAAGAGGTGGATGGCGGTATATTGACCGGACAGCTGCTAGCAACTACAGAAATTCCAGTGTTTGTGAGAAATTGGGCATTAATATTCTGAGCAAAACCAATATTACTCGTATTCGTTAAAGTCAATTTTCCCAAATTTCCAATTCTAAATGCTACAGAAGTAGGAACTGCAGTAATTGTAACAGGTATAGCCGGACCTAAGCTGACCTGAATCACATCGCTGGGAGCCGGTTGCGAACAGAGAAAAGGATCGGGGCGGATATCTCCCGGCCCCATGGTTTTGCACACTTCAGGGCCGGAATTTATGCCTACGACCATTTCAGGACCAACTAATTTCAAGGTCAAAATGCAAGCTTGACCCGGCGTTAATAAGAACGGAGATTTGCAACCACCGGGAGCACCGGTAACGATAGGGTGAACGCCTCTTATGGGAACGGTCGTTAATTCACGTGTGATCCCTGTGTTGTTAATCACAAAATATTGAATGAACGCGACACCATTGGCTGGCAAGGAACTCGGCGCCCTTATGATAGGTATGATACTGAATTTAACTTCGCTCGCTTGTACAACTGCAGTAATGATCAGCAAAAAAACCGCAACCATCCCTTGCCAAAAAAATGAAGCCTTCTTCATATATACCAATCCTTGAAGAACTCGTCTTTACTTAAGACATGTAAGTAATGCCGATCTGTAATTCATGGGTACGCAAGCTATTGATATGCGGTCCATTACCCAGTGTTTGCCCAATCGCAGGCCCCAAATTAGACCTTCCCCAATCGGCAAACTCATAACCCAAAGACACGCGCCAGTTATCATCGAGTAGTGTTTCTAAACCGGTACCCAAGGTATAGCTAAAGGCCGACCTGCTTTTATCGCTAAATGAAGGAGCAGCAATTTCTTGAGCTAATAGAGAATTAATCGTAAAACCCGAAGAATGGTTATATCCTGCTCCCGCGCTACCACTGAGGTAGAGAAAAACATCATAGAACTCGGGGTCGTATATCATCTTTGCTTTTACTGCACCACGTACATTTCGTACGCCATAAGAATAAGTAAAATTGCCAAAGTCAATATTCGAGTCTTCATAAACTAGACCTTTTGTTCTCACTTGAGAAGAGGCACCGACTGTCAAACCGATTTGGCCAATCACAGCGGAGTTGATATTTCCATATAAGCCTAAAAAGAATTCACCGGTAAATAAGGTATTAGTCCCTCTAGACGTTGAAATTAATCGGATTGAACGACTCATTGGGAAGGGAATATAGGATTTGGTGACATAAGGCTGCAGGGTAAGAACCTGTCCCTCTCCTGGTCTTGCCCAGGCTGGACCGACACTGAGAGTGGCAACGACTGGCCAACCATTTCTATCGTTATAATAATTCGAATTTGACATGCTTCCCGCGAAAACCCCAGTTGCTAAAACACAACCTAGTAAGCCCATCAGCAGTTTTTTTATTGTCATTCCACATCCCAGTATCGATTTCAAAAACTCAATGAGTTATACCCTATTCGGAAAATTTTTTCTAGCATGAAAAGATCCCATAACTTACGAGACAGCGCGGCGCTTCCTCAGTGCGAACGGTATAAACAAAACGAGCAATGAACTAAACGGTCTATTTAATTTCGTGGGGATACCTCAGTTCGGACTGAGCCCTTCGAGAGCCTCAGGATGCGCGGAAGGTCATCTCGAAGTCTCACATCAGGATTTGCAAGGCTTCGAGACGGCCTGACGGCTATGTGCCTTGGCCCAACAGACCATTTTGAGATCTTAGCTCTAAACCTACTTCCCCGCTGCCTGCTCAATAAAAATTCGTTTAAGAGGCGTTAAACCATTACAAATACGCAGCCCCAAACCACGTAACGCAATAACGGGCGCTAAAGGATTGGTAAATAAGGATTTGAATCCATCCATCATAGCAATGACCTGCCACACAGCGTATTTTCGCTGACGTTGGTAAGAGCCCAATATTTTTTTTACTGCACTAAGCGTAGTGAGTTTTTCACTGCAGGCTAGCCAGGTAGCAACATCCGCTAATCCTACATTGAGTCCAAGTCCAGCCAGCGGATGAATGGTGTGTGCCGCATCGCCTAACAAGAGCCACCGCTCCCCACTATACTGCTTTGCATGGCGCATGATGAGTGGAAACTGATAACGTTTTCCCATCACTTTAACTTTTCCTAAACGACTCGCAAAAGCAGCTTCTAACTCTTGATTAAAGTCTTCATCCGAAAGTGCCATAACTCGCTGTGCATGGGCGGTACTAGTGGACCAGACAATCGAACATTGCTGTTCCTGAGTAAGCGGTAGGAACGCAAGAGGACCATCGGCATTGAACACTTGATAGGCTGTTTGTTGATGTGATTTTTCAGTCTGAACAGAAGCAACCACTGCCTGTTGATGATAAGGCCAGGTTGTTAATGGCACTCGAAGCAATTCGCGGCAGGGCGAAGTAGCCCCATCAGCAATCATTAGCAACTGCGCTTGCCAACTCGTCTCTCCAGTGGAGATTTGAATGAAATCTTTATAGGACTCTAGGCCGCTTACTCTATGATTCGCAAAAAATACCACTTTCTCGTTTAGCAACCGCAAAAGCGCCTGCTTGAGAACCGATTCTTCCATGATAGTGCCTAAATGGTCGCTCGCAATCATGCGGGCATCAAATTGTATATGGGCGTTACTCGCAGCATCCCAGACATACATTTGACGATAAGGGGAGAGGCGCTCAGAATCTAAATGCGCCCAAACACCTAGTTCTTGTAATAAATCTTGAGACGCTTGATTGATTGCATAAACTCGTGGGTCAGGAATTGTCGTATTGGCAGTCAGATTACCAGCATCAATGATGGCCACCGAAAAACCACGCGACTGCATGGCTAATGCAGCAGTTAAGCCAACGACTCCGCCACCAATTACAACCACATCAAATTGCTGACTCATTGAGATTCCTTTTTATGAAGAGCGATACCACAAACTAAATCCGGTGTGACCCCTGCAAAACCGCGAGTGTAATGCGTTAAGCCTTGTTTTAAAATTTTAAATTGATCGACGGCAATTAACCCTAAATTGCGTGAGAAAGCCATGCCGGGTAGACGACTGGTAAAAATTTCTATTAAACCATCTGCAAAGCGAGTGATTGCAGTTTCATCATGCTGCCGCATTTGCTGATAATTTTGTAACATTTCCGCAGTTAATCCCTGTTGAATAATGCATTGAGCCAAACTAGCGACATCACGCAAACCTAAATTAAATCCCTGTCCCGCTACAGGATGAAGTGTGTGCGCCGCATTACCCACAAACACTAAAGGCCAAGCAATTTTTTTCGGCATCGTCACTTGCTTAAGTGGAAAAATCACGCGCTTACCCACCCGGACAAAACAACCGAGGCGATAACCAAAGTTTTTCTGTAAACTACTTAAAAATTTTTCTTCTTCTAAAGCCATTAGACGTGCTGCTTCTTCGGGGGGCAAGGCCCAAACCAGCGACGCACGGTTTTTGGTCATTGGAAGGAGTGCCAGCGGCCCGGAAGAGGTAAATCGTTCATAGGCTTGATTATGGTGAGCGCGTGCTAAACCGATATTCGCCACAATCGCTTGTTGGCGATAATCTTTTACTTTTGGAACCAGTCCACTTAAGTGTCTGATGGTGGAATCAGTGCCATCAGCCGCAACGATCAATTTTGCTTGCAGCACAGAATCCTTTTTATCTGATGAGATGGTCACCAAGCCTTGCTCTTTATCGAGAGCAGTCACTCGAGCTGGTGCTAAAATCTGCTGCTGATTGAGCAGTTGATGCAACGCCTGATTAATATGCTGCATTTCCACAACAAACCCTAAGGGTTGATTGGCTTCATTGCCCAGGTTCGCCGAGCCGAAGCGACCTTGCTCAGAGACATGAATGGTTTTAATGGCTGTCGCCTCTGCTTCTAATAGCGGCCAAATATTCAGCATTCCCAGAATACGGATACTTGCGGGTGACAGGGCGAGAGTACGTGCATCAAAATCAGGACTGACCTTAGCATTCAGCGGATTAGTATCCACCAGCAAAACCTCATAGCCAGAATTAGCGAGGGCTAGCATCAAGATAGCACCAGTCAATCCGCCCCCCACAATGAGTATGTCTACCTGTCGATCAGCCACGTAATAATGCCTCAATCTCATCGATTTCCACTGGCAAAGCAGCGCTTAAATTTTCGTGTCCATCAGCAGTGACTAAAATATCATCTTCAATGCGCACACCAATATTCCACCAACGTTTATCGACTCCTTGCATTCCAGCCGAAATATACAAACCAGGTTCCACAGTCAGGACCATGCCTGGTTCTAGTTGACGCCATTGTCCATCAATTTTGTAATGGCCCGCATCATGAACATCTAAACCTAACCAATGACCTGAATTATGCATATAAAAAGGTTTATAGGCTTCGGCAGCTACTAATTGATCTACTGCGCCCTTAAGTAAGCCTAGTTCGCACAAACCAGCGGTTAAAATTTCTACTATTGTCTGCTGTACTTCCTGCCAAAATATACCGGGTTTAATGCAGGCAATGCCTGCTTTCTGAGATTTAAGCACCAATTCATAAATCGCTCGTTGCTCTTTGCTAAAATGACCATTAATTGGAAAAGTGCGAGTAATATCCGCCGCATAATTTTCAAACTCGCCCCCGGCATCAATTAAAACTAAATCACCGCTACGCAGCGGTTGGTTATTGTCTGTGTAGTGAAGAATACAAGTATTCGCGCCACTGCCAACAATCGGATCATAAGCAACAGCTCGGCAACCATTGTAACTAAATTCATACAGTAGCTCTGCTTCTAATTGACCTTCATTTTCCGCGCGACGACAGGCTTGCATCGCCCGCTTGTGAGCGGCCACCGAAATTGCAGCAGCGCGACGCATCAAATCAAGCTCAGCCTTTGATTTAAAGAGTCGCATTTCACTCAACAAAGGCTCGAGATCAGAAAAGGATTGGGGAGCTTTAACTCCTTTCCTCACCAGCGTTTTGACTCGTTTCAAAGCTGAAAAAATTTGTTTTTCAATCCGAGGATGACGACCTATCGAAAAATAAACCGCCGTTTTGTTCGCGAATAATTCCGGTAAATAAGTGGAAAAGTTATCAATAGGATAAGCCTCATCGACCTTCAGCACTTCACAAGCATCCTCCTGCCCCAAGCGCTTTCCAACCCACTGTTCCTGCGCTGGATCGCGAGGGCGATTAAATAAATAAGCTTTGGAGGATTGACCGGCAGTGATAACAAGGATGGCATCTGGCTCGTTAAACCCCGTTAAATAATAAAAATCACTATCCTGACGAAAGCGATAATGAGCATCGCCATTACGCAACACTTCTTTCGCAGCAGGAATAATTGCAATCGCTCCTGGTGGTAATTTTGCAGCCAAGGCACGTCGTCTGGTTTGATATTCTTGTTGTGTAATCATCTACCACATCCCTCACTGATCAGAGTTAGCTTTTTTTCTTCAAACGTTAATGGGTTGTTTTTTTACTATCATGTTCAGCATTGTTTTCTTTTAAATCGCTATATAAGCGCAGAACAGCCAATCGCGCATACTCACTGACTTCGACCAAAGCTCTTTCATCTTCTTCATCCACATGTAAGGATTCATAGTCTAATTGAGCAAATTCCTGCAGATGCTGCAGGGCTTCCTTAGACTCGTCTTCTTGAAAACGGGAAGCGTTGATTCCGGTAATGTTCATACTTTGGGTAAAGCCCTCGCACCATTCGCTGAACGCTTGTGCGCGTTCAATTAATGATTCATGTTCTCCAGGCAGCAACATTTCAAAGCCAAAATCAAAATGACCCAACTGATGTTGGCTAATAGTATAAACTTCAAAGATAGCCAACGCGGCAGCACGGGTTGAGGTATCTTTTTTATTTGGGGTTAAGGTATGTAAATAGGCTTCGCCTTCATAAGCAGCGCCGGCACACAAATAACCACACATCATTCCGTGCAACTCACTACCGGAAAAAGGTAAGTCTAAAACCGAAATAATATTGCTAAAATCAAGGTAATCCGGCAAATTGATAGAAGTAGTTTCTAGCGACATAATCAACTCATTGATGCAAATTGTTAATGATAACTGATTTGCTCGGTCATTCCAAAGTTGCTACTATTTGAATAGTACGTCACATTGTATAGGCCATATAACATGACAACCGCAAAAACTTGTTCTATCAAATTATTGAATAAAACATATGAAATTAAATGTCCTGAAAATGAGCAAATCAATCTCGAACAAGCTGCTGAAAAGCTAAACGAGCAATTAAAGCAAACAAAAAAATTCAAGCAGCTGGATGAATTTCAAACTTTGCTTTTAGCGGCGCTTAATATCAGCCACGAACTGATTACTTGCCAAAAGCAACAGGAGCAACAACGTATTCAAGTGAGTAAATTTATTAGCTCGCTAGAAAACAAAATTCATCAAGCAGTCCATGGGAATCTTGATCAGGATCCACAAACGGATTGAGTCGCGAGTTGGCGGCATCACAGCGAGGCGCTGTGCATGGTTGAGCTCCAGCACTAGGTAACAAAACTTGTCTGCGGGATTTAAGACCGTTTCGTTCGTTGATCGTTTTGTTTATACCGCTCGCACCGAGGGAGCGCGCAGCGCTGTCTCGAAGTGCCGCTAAAAGCCCTCCTTCGCAGGAATAGATAAGACTCTCATTCTTTCTCACACTCATTAGGCTAATGAAAAAAAAACGTAAATTAACCTTTTGCTAGTTTCACTTAAAAGCCAAAATGATATACTGCAATTAACCCGACAGCGAGTAATTTGTGAACCAATACTCACACACAGGGGAGCGTCCTGTAGCCGGCGTTGCGCAAGCCCACTTTAGGTGGGAAGCCTGAACCGACACTCTGCCCCCCACCTGAACCAAAAGGGTTCAAAATCTAGTCTGTCGGGCTTCTTTTTTAGATTCAAATGTATCTTCTAAAATTTTTAATCGTCCTTGGTTTAAAGCCATCCGTTCAAAAAATCCCATACCTTGATGAGCATAACCTAGTATCGAGCTTCGCTTTTTTAAAGCACCATTGCATTTGGTATCGGCTGAAAAGGAAAGTTTAGAGTGCTTTTCCTCCTTATCACTACGGCGATCAAGGGCGTATTGCTTTAAACAAAAACCGTGAAGCGCATCGTGCACTAGCATACTCTCTTTCTCACTCAGCTGAGGATATTGCCTCTCTATTTCTTCGAAGAATTTGAGTGCCGCTGAATACGATTTATCCTCTTGAGTACTGAATTGAATAGTGAAAAGCTGTTCAGCATAACGCAGAAGTTGGGTATCATCCTTATTCAGAAGTGCGCTGCTTCGTTGGCGGAAAACAAGTAGCCATTCATTATCAGGAATTGCAATAAATTGAAATTTTTGCCGAAAATCCAGTATTAGGCGTTTTTCGACATTTTCGGTTTGGCAATCATCGGCTGAGTTTTCTGAAGTTCGCTCATCCAATTTTTGATGTTCTCGTACATAGTTATCTAAACAAAATAAATAAATTGCCGAACTCACTATTTTTTGCTCTTCTTCACTTAAACAAAAAAGCTGTCTAATCACCCCCTCAGCAAAGTTTAGAGCCGCGGTGTAGGATTGGTTACCAGAGCTGGCAAAATCAGTCTCCAAGAGCTCTAAAGTCAGACTAATATTCTCTGGCGTAGCCTGCAAATTACTATTCCGATAGCGGATATGATGAACAAAAGCATAGATCCAGCGCTGCTCTTTCACAGCATGGAACAGTGCTGGAGGTGAAGAGGTCGGCAACTCTTTTATTTGCTCTAAACCAAGCTCTTTTATTGCTCTTGAATCAAAAGCCCTTTGTTTTTTAAAAAATAACTGGCTATCTAAAATACGTGTGGATAAATAATTAAAAATAGCCTGTTCAGAACGTCTTTCTTCATCGGTAGTTTCTAAGCGGAAATAGATGAGATGAGGTAATAATTTTAATTGCTCAACGCTGCAGTAGTGAAAAATTAAATAATAAATAGACGCTAATAAAACGACGCTTTCTTTCAATCTATGCTGCTGTTGCGGTAAAGGTTTTTCAGGTAAGGAACTGATGGGATAATCGCTAAGATTCGTTGTCTCAGCATATTTGATTACTCGACCACATTGCTTTAAGAGAACCAAAAGCTGGTTCGCATCGATAGCTCGCGAACTCAACGTTTTATACTTTTCCTCAATCACTGCAAATAACCTGGGATGGTGGTAATTTGCGGCTAAAAAATTCCTCCTAATTAACTTATTAATCTCTCGCGATTTTTGTTTTTGCCCTTCCTCGACTCGTTTTATCTCTTGCTGCAATGTCTTGATTTTGCCAAGCCTTGCCTCAAATTCACTCTGAGCGCTTAGAATGGAGTCAGTACAATGTTTAGCTAATTTGCTTCTCCCTTGCATCAGGTCTTCATTTTCGGATTGCTCAAGCTGGAAACGTAATTTGTCCAAAAGCAATTCATCTACTAATAATTTATTTTGTAAATCTTCAACCGGTTTCAGTGTTTCCATATCAGGAATCTTTGATAAATCACGTTGCAGCTCAAGCCATGGTTCAACTTCGAGGCCTGCTTGCCATTTTTCATAAGGTAAATTTTTAATCACCCAAGTCCAAAATTCATCCAAAATAAGAATCAACGGCTCTCGTAATTGAGTAGATACCTCATCATTATCATTGAGCCCGGTTAATAAGCTTTCTAATCTCCCAACTAAATCCAGTAATTCAGGCGACGTCTGTGCAACTTTTTCTCCCAATTTAGCCACAACTTTTTTTAACTCGCCTATCTTCATCTCTTTTCTCCATGTCCATGATTAGAACAAATAACTTACCACGGCAAATTATTTGGTTCAAATTTTGATCATGAAAACTTATGATCTAGCTCTTTGTTTTAGATTTGGTGATTTTACCGATAGCCTTGTAGGCGGGATGAACCGTAGAAGGAAGATCATTAGTGTGGGTTTAGATAGCTGGTCTTGAGCCCTCGATTAAAGCGCTTCGCCTAATTTAAGTTGTTCTTTTAGCATTAGGAATTCATCACGCACTTTTGCAGCCTGCTCAAATTCCATATTTTTCGCATGCTCGTGCATTCGTTTTTCTAAAATTTTTATTTGTTTAATTAATTGATCAGGCGGGATTGCTTGATAAATCGCCGATCGCTCCGCGACTTGTAACTTACCACGTCGTGTACTGTAAGCACCTTCCATAATGTCTGTAATTGATTTTTTAATTCCCTTAGGGGTAATCCCATGTTTTTCGTTAAATTCATTTTGTTTATTACGACGCCGCTCCGTTTCATCGATAGCGCGCTGCATCGAACCAGTAATCCGATCGGCATAAAGAATTGCACGTCCATTGACATTACGCGCCGCTCTACCAATCGTTTGGATTAACGAGCGATCCGAGCGTAAAAATCCTTCTTTATCAGCATCAAGAATGGCAACCAAAGCGACCTCTGGCATATCCAAACCTTCGCGCAATAAGTTAATCCCCACTAAAACGTCAAATTCTCCCAAGCGCAAATCTCTGATAATTTCGACACGCTCAACCGTATCGATATCTGCGTGCAAATAGCGGACTTTGATCCCATGTTCTCGCAAATAATCGGTTAAATCCTCTGCCATCCGTTTAGTAAGCGTTGTAATCAACACCCGTTCACCCTGTGCAGTCACCTGACGAATCTCCGACATAAGATCATCGACTTGGTTTTTGACAGGTCTGATTAAAACCTGCGGATCAATTAATCCCGTAGGACGCACCACCTGCTCGGCTACATTATCACTGTTCTCAAGCTCATAAGGTCCTGGGGTAGCAGAAACATAAATCGTTTGCGGGGAACGCTCAGCAAACTCTTCAAAACGCAACGGACGATTATCCAAAGCGGAGGGAAGGCGAAAACCATACTGCACCAAGGTTTCTTTGCGCGCTCTATCACCGCGGTACATTCCTCCAATTTGCGGCACAGTCACATGTGACTCATCAATAACCAGTAAGGCATCTGGAGGTAAATAATCAAACAAAGTAGGCGGTGGCTCGCCGCTATTTCGTCCCGATAAATAGCGAGAATAATTTTCAATTCCTGAGCAATAGCCCAACTCCAACATCATTTCGATATCAAAACAGGTGCGTTGTTGTAACCGTTGAACTTCGAGTAATTTATTTTCTGCGGTTAGTTCGGTCAACCTTTCTTGCAATTCTACCTTAACCAAATCGATATTTTGTAAAATGCGTTCGCGTGGCGTCACATAATGCGTTTTGGGGAAAATCGTTACCCGCGGTAATCGTTGTATTACCTCTCCCGTTAGTGGATCAAATCGGGCAATATTTTCGACTTCATCATCAAAAAGTTCGATACGGATGGCCTCTTTTTCTGAGTCGGCGGGGAAAATATCAATCACATCGCCATGCACACGAAATTGCCCTCGTTCTAATGATTGCTGACTACGGATGTATTGCATTTCGGCAAGACGCCTTAAAATTTTACGCTGATCTGATTGTTCTCCGCGGGAAAGATGTAATAACATACGGAGGTAAGAATCGGGATCACCCAAGCCATAAATAGCTGAGACTGTCGCTACAATAATAGCGTCTCGCCGTTCAATCAGCGCTTTAGTCGCTGATAAGCGCATTTGTTCAATATGCTCATTAATGGAAGCGTCTTTTTCGATGAAGGTATCTGATGCCGGAACATAAGCCTCAGGTTGATAATAATCATAATAAGAGACGAAATATTCCACGGCATTGTCTGGAAAATAGGTCTTGAATTCGCCATAAAGTTGGGCCGCCAACGTTTTATTGGGGGCCATAATAAGGGTTGGCCTTTTCATCGCCTGAATGACATGCGCAATGGTGTAAGTTTTACCCGAACCGGTAACGCCTAAAAGGATTTGACGCGCTAACCCGGACTCCAGGCCGTCAATTAGCGAAGCTATTGCAGTTGGCTGATCACCGGCAGGTTGATAATTAGAGTAAACTTTAAATACGTTTTTCATAATATAAACTATAACCGATCAATAAGGTGTTATGATAGCTTTCGCAGCATTAATTGATCAAAAAAATAGCATAGGAGCTTAAAAATGGATATCGCGTTGGCAGAGCGAATACACCAAGTTAAACCATCCCCAACCCTTGCCGTAGCAGCCAAAGCTGCAAAAATGCGCGCAGAAGGTTTGGACATCATCGGACTTGGCACAGGTGAGCCTGATTTTGATACCCCTAACCACATTAAACAAGCGGCTATCGCGGCTATTGATGCTGGATTTACCAAATATACAGCGGTCGACGGCATTCCCGAACTAAAACAAGCGATTAAAGATAAATTCAAACGTGAAAACGATTTGGATTACCAGTTAAATCAAATCTTAGTTTCAGTGGGCGGCAAACAGAGTTTCTACAATCTCTGCCAAGCCTACATTAATGATGGCGATGAAGTGTTAATTCCTGCGCCTTATTGGGTATCTTACCCTGATATGGTTTTATTAGCTGGCGGTAAACCAGTTATTATCCCTTCAACACCAGCGACCCGCTACAAAATATCACCCGCGCAACTCGCTAAAGCAATTACGCCGAAGACTAAGCTGCTCGTGCTCAATAGCCCATCTAATCCCTCTGGTGTTGCTTATACTTTTGAAGAATTGCAAGGCCTTGCTGAAGTGTTAAAACAACATCCAAATGTATTAATTGCTACTGATGACATGTATGAGCATATTCTTTGGACCATGCCTTTTGCTAATATTTTAAATGCTTGTCCTGATCTCTACCCACAAACGATTGTTTTGAACGGTGTTTCTAAAGCCTACGCCATGACTGGCTGGCGCATTGGTTATGCAGCAGGTCCTGCGAAATTAATTGACGCCATGAAAACTGTACAATCCCAATCGACCTCAAACCCCTGCTCAATTGCCCAAAAAGCGGCTGTTGCAGCCTTGAATGGTGGCTTAGAATCAGTAGAAATGATGGTCGATGCCTTCCATCAACGCCATGATTATATTGTTGAGCGTTTAAATGACATGCCAGGCATCGAAGTCATCCCTGCCGATGGTACTTTTTATCTTTTCCCTAATGTACAACCCATCATTGAAAGACGTGGCTTTGCCAACGACATGGAGTTTGCAGAAAGACTTTTACAAGAAGTCGGCGTCGCTTTAGTACCAGGTTCTGCGTTTGGCAACGAAGGCTGCATCCGCCTCTCCTTTGCGACAAGCATGGAAATTCTGCAAGACGCAATGGCTCGTTTACAGCGCTTTTGCAAATAATACTGGATAAAAAATTATCCTTAGGGGAAAAAGAAAAATTTATTTTTAATTCCTCTTGACCCACCCGCGGAATCCATTTAAGATTCCGCCTCATTCCCCGGTAGCTCAGTCGGTAGAGCGGATGACTGTTAATCATTAGGTCACAAGTTCGAGTCTTGTCCGGGGAGCCACACCACGCGTGGCTTCTAGTAAAATTCAAATTTCTTCACCGCCTCTCTGGGTACACTTGGGGGTACACTTAAAGAAAAGTGTATTATGGATACTTACAATATTCCTCTGAGTTAGAATTAAAAAAAGGCGGGTTGGCGATAGATAAATACGCGATATTTATCTGACAACAACAATTATTCATATTTCCAAAGCTCTCCCATGTTCCATAATAATTCTGCTCCTTTTATGTTGTCGTTATATGCCAACCTACACCAATGAGCTGCTTGCTTGTAATCTTTTAATGTACCAACTCCCATGTAATACATAATCGCGAGCCTTAAGTGCGAATAAGTATTACCTTTGTCAGCTGCTTTTTGAAACAATTTGAAGGCTTCATTGTAGTTTTTTAATGTACCTTGGCCATTAAAATACAGCTGTCCTAAATTAGCCAGCGCAAAACTATGCCCTTTCTCTGCCCCTTGTTTATACCAGTAAAATGCTTGTTTAAAATCTTTTTTTACACCAAAACCATTTTGATACATATATCCCAACGAATTTTGAATATAACCCTTCTCAGAGGTCATCTTAGTAGCAGGAGATACCGTAGATAAAGTATTGGCAGCATAAATATCTAAGTCCGTGGGCATACCTACTGCCACAGCTTTTTTATACCAATAAAGTGCTTTGTCATTATCTTTGAGTGTACCAAGTCCATTAAAGTACATGTACCCAAGAAAACTCGACGCATAACTGTTGTTATTGGTCGCTGCTTTTTTGAACCACTTCAAAGCTTGTGAATGATCTCTTAATGTACCTAGACCCTCAAAGTACATAACGGCTAAACTATATTCCGCATAAGCAACACCTTGCTCCGCAGATTTTTGTATCCAATAAAAAGCGCGGGTGCTATCTTGAGTTATACCTTGTCCATTAAGGTACATCAAGGCTACGGCATACTCAGCTTCCAATATACCTTGCTCAGCAGATTTATTGAGCCAATAATATGCTAACTTATCATTGTGAATACTCCCAGAGCCTTGATAGATCAATCCCAGGAAACATTGCGCATCCGCATTTCCCTGCTCCGCAGATGTTTGAATTAGATCAAAACCTTTCTTTTCGTCAGTAGAACAACCTATGCCATAACTGTACATTACGCCAAGATGAAATTTTGCTGTAGGGTTTCCTTGATTTGCTGCTTTATCGTACCAATAAAATGCTTTTTGGTAATCTTTATCCGTGCCCAAACCTTGTAAATACATAAAAGCCAACCCTGATTGACCATACATATTATTTTGCTCAGCCGACTTTTTATACCAAAACAACGCACGTTCATAATTTTTTGGAACTTCAAGAGTTCCTGTTACATAAAGATCTGCTAAATTAGATTGGGCATCAGCATCACCGTGGTCAGCCTCTTTAGAGCATATTTTAAAAGCATTTTTATCGGAGGATAGAAAAAGTTTATTGCATTTTGAGTGTTCTGATTTTCCTAATATAGAAGCATGAAGTGCTGAAAAAAGAAATAAGGCAGAAATTAATACGGATGATATTGTTTTAATGATCATTGTTGCTTCCAGTGGCTTAGATATTTATTAGATTATTTTTTATCAAAATTACTTAAAACAATATCAGCATTCAGGGAGCCGCTTACTTGGTTTTTGTACATTTTTATAGCAAACGAAGTGGATGGTCTTTCTGTTGTGATTACATCTCCCCCAGTGATGGTTGTAGTACTGTTCCCAGTAACACTGCCATATCCATAGCCACCGTAACCATTATAATTTGATTGAGTGTTTGCCCTTAAGGGGGTTACATAAGTACTTCTATCTACAGCAGATGAAGATTTTATGATTTTAAAATACTTATATCCCTTCTCCTTGGTCAGCTCAGCAGAACGTCTAATAGCATATTTATAGGCACGATCCCCACTAGTGAAACCATTACCCGAAAATCTAACTATGTAAGAATCATTTGATAACTTGAATTCGTCAAAACCACCCGATAAGCCCAGGGAGTGGTAGCCAGTAGCACAAGCAGATAACAAAATGAAAAGGGGAGCAGCTACTAAAACTTTTTTCATACAATAACCTTTCTTCGTTATTAATTAAAACGAATATCACATCTTGATTATTATTGTTGTTTTAGAGACTGAATTTTCGCAAAACGTTTATTATTTTATAACATCCATATTGCTAAATGACATATGGTGTTTTTTTAATCATGTGGATTCTATATTCTGGTAATAATATTGTCAAATTACATAATGGGTTACGATCTCTATTGTTGTCGCACCAAAGTAAAAATCACCTCGGAAACATGCTTCAAAACGGTTGTTATTTTGTCATCAGACGAAACATTCCCATCAGTGTTCTTTAAAGGAGAGCGATTCTCGACTCATTCATCGATTAGAGGAAAAACGACATTATGGACATTTTTATTGATTGCGAGGGTCAACTGGCAAAGAAGCTGGGAAAGTTGCGTGCCACCGGATGACTCGACTCAGTCCAAAACCCCGCTACCCCCTCCAACCTCTAATAAATAATTGAAAATTGAAATTCGATTTACTTAGCCGAGCTCTTTGATAAGGCTCTTGTTGTGCTGAATTGCTTGTCTAATCTCTGTTCTGAATGCCTTAGCCTCACTTGTAGTTTCGCCATGCTTTAAAGCATTGAGGTTATAGCGTGGCGCGCCAGAGCCTCTCGCACCACCATGTACGCGACAGCGGGCTTTTCCTTTAACAGCAGGGCAGCGACAAGGCTCACCATTATTACCTTTTGTTCGTGCGCCACAGCGTGGAGCCAATTCGAATGCGTAGCCCTTTTTCTCGGTTCTTGAGGTTGTTTTCATGTTTTTTCCTTTTTACCCATGCCCCCTTGGATATTGCCAACAACAGCTTGGCCTCCTTGATGGACATCAACGCGCTCAACAATTATTTTTTGCCCCCCAACGCCCTGTAGTTTTGCAAGTATATTAGCCTGTTGTACAAAGCAATTAGCTAATTTTACTGCCGTATTAGTGTAGTATTTCTTTAACTCCAAACTATCAATGGCGTTAGCATAGGTCATCGTTCGCTGTTGGAATTCATGGATGGATAACATTTGGGCGGCGAGCATTGATTGCAAGCCACCATTTACATCAAGAGCTATCAAAGCATCACTGCTTTTCTGTTTGGCTTTATCCATGTCGAATTTTTCAGCCCTGATATTGTTAGTTGCAATAGCATTTTCATCAATGATATGTCTGTTAAATTTCTCTTTTGCTTCAAGCATGCTATCGCTGAGTTGATGTTGTTTTTTCTCTTTCTTTTCAAGATTTGGCATATAACCTCGCTATATTCTGTTTGTTTTTATCCCTATGGATCACTTGCCTGAGTAGTGTGGTTTACCCGCTTGCAGCCAGAGCTCAATATGTAACCGCAATGACTCGGCAGGCACATTACCATTGATTATATCTTGTTCATCTTCCAAAGACAGGAAGCCATCGACAACTTGCTGCGCATCAATTGAAAAACTGTATAAGCACCCCCTGACAAAGCTAATCAGATCTATTTTTTTAGCATTATTTTTATGATAAACCTCTGAATTGGTACTGACAAAACCGACAGAAGGTTGTTGTGTCAGTTTCGTCAGCTTTCTTTGTGGAGTATCTTCTAACATTTTCAACCACCGTCCCATGTCAATTCTCCGTCAATTTTTGTGAAGAGATCCACTGGTAGACAATTTTTGGTCTTCCGTTGGTGTCAGATGAGCTAAGCGTCGTAGCTACAATATGCCCATAATCACTGAGCCAATTTAAAGCATCATTCACATCATCAATACTGTTAAGTCCTGACCAGCCTTTGCGTTGTATTGTTCGCGCTGTTAAAGGATCATCTAGCTTTGATTTACGCTCAAGAATCAGTCGTGCGCCATCCAAGCTATGGTTTATTGCTAAACTGTAGAGGCGTTTAGCATGGCTGAGTAAGTAATCTGCCCACTCTAATGCTCTAGCTGTTGCTTTTATTCCAACGGCATCATAGCCACCATCAATGATTTCAAATAGTAATGCCAATCCCGCTATGGTCTGTGGCATTTTAAGCATATGACTTTCTAGGGCTGGATGAATTTCCGAACTGCGAGCAGCATCTTGAATTTCTTTCATCCAAGTAATGAATAATTGTTGTGCTTCATTGGTAAATCGGAAAAGGCACGGTTCGCCATCAATAGAGTTAAAATTGAGGTTGTATAGAGTTTGAAAAACGGCGTTATATTTTGCCTTTGCCTGTTGGTTTGGTGCGCGGTCGATCCATTCCCAACTACCTATATCATCTGGCCATACAGCTAGTTGAAAACGTTGAATCAAGCCATCATCGGCCGTTCCCCTCATCGCATCACGAACAAGCGTTGCTATTTTACTCGGTTGAATTCCCCCAATAATTGAGAGAGTACAATTTTGTATTACAATTGTGCCTCGACCAATGCGGTCATATGAGTAGTACCCATTACCATCAAAACACTCAAGGTAAAACGCACGGTCGGTTTGATATTCTTCCTTATTTAATTTAGCTAGCCAGCCTGACAGTTCATCACGAACGAGTATCAAACCGTTTGGATTTTCTTTTAATAATTCACCTAATTTTTCTATTGTGGCATCGTTGACCACCAATCGTTTACGAAATGGCAAAATAACGTCTTCTGATATTTTCAACGCTTCTCGGGCTGCCTCTCTATCATCTCTTTTTAATGCAGTCTTCGCTTTGGTTTTTGCCGCAGCTTTTTCCAATATGATTAATTGACATTCTTCTTCATAGGCTTTCATATCCTCTTCAAACTGTTTAGCAGCATCAATATCAAACTGCCTTAATGGGCGAAGAGCCTCTTTCATACTTGGACTCTTCATAGCAGAAGGACGACCGATTATTGCTCCCCACTGATTAGGCGTTACAGCCCAGTCATCAAGTTGTTTAGGACATATCAATGCTTTCCTGCCTAAAAGCCCTGACAGGCCAACAATCGCTGCCACTGCTACAAAATCTGGCAAGCTTTGCTGGCGATTTGCCACATCGTAAATATAATCTCTAATAGCGTCAGGGAGCATTTGAGCTTGGAATGGTAAAACAGATGGCCTTGCCTCTGGTAATGGCCTAGGTGGCATATTAACCGATTTCTGTTTTGCTGATGTTTTATTGTATTCATCTATTGTTCTGCCATCGGGTGCTGTCGTTACTTGCGCAGCTTTAATAAGGGCATCTTTTTGTGATAACCCTTCCCTAATACACATTAAATCAAAAGCATCATGCCAATAGCCATTGTTGAATTGATCGCTATGATGACTAAAAAACTTATTATCCCTAACTGTTATACCAGCAATACCAGAAGAAGAATCTGGCGATAGCCATTTTTCATGTGTGCTAGTAACAAGCTTTTGCTTATAGCCATATTGACTCAAAAGCTCTGTTAGTCGGTATTGCTCATTAAAAGCCTGTATCGGTGAAGTTTGGCCTCCTGTCCATTGCTGATTTCGTAATTGATTATGGCTGGTTGGCGGCAAGTTTTTTGGTTCAATAACTTGAATAGGAAAACCATCAAGATGCTCATAATACAAAGGTGGCGCATAACAATCCATTGGTTTTCTTGGATAATACCAGCCCTGAGCAAACACATTATTTTCTTTGGCATAAGCTAATAAATGCCCGCTAATATTTTGATTTAGCAATAAAATCAATTGTTCAACGGTAGGTGCTAATTGCGCTCTGCTGTAGGATTTTCCAGTTGCAAGAATAATTCTGTATCGATTTCCCTTCCCGCCCGCATAATGAGAGTGTGAACCATAAAGGACATGCCCTATTTCCATGCTTTTTAATGTGTTATGAACGACTAATGGATCTGGAGCACCCTCAAATTCACAACCTTGCGCATCAATGTGTTTATCGCAATCAAGTATTATCAAATTAGCCAAGCTATGTGTGTTAGCGTCATTGCGTGGCATACATTTAGCATTTTCTGTATTCAGTGTTGTTCTTAAAAAATGGCTGCCGTCCTTATGTCCATTAGGTAATTGTTTAAGCTGCTCCAGAAATTCCTTCCCACCAATATTTTGAAATTGATCGGTAACAGCAATACCTGCCTGCGTTGACGCGACTTTAGTATTTTCTAAAATTGAGATAAAATTCTTCATGTTAAATCCTTAATAAACGGGGGCGCTCACCCCCTATAAATCCCGGTTTCATTGATTAACGCTTTCTTCTTGGTCGAGCAGAGCGTTAATCTCTGTTGAAACTTCACCTAACTTAAATGGCAATTCGCACCAAAAACTCCATAAAACTGGAAACTCAGCCAATCGAGTTAAAAAGCGAAGAAATTCATCAACCAGTTTTTCCTGCCGTTCACGTTCAACCGCCGCACGCATCTCATCTCTTTGTTGCGCTCTAAGGATGGGATCTTTATAGCGAGCAATTTCTTTACGCGACATAAAGTAATCACATGTTCCATCTGGGTTCTTCCTGCTTTGTACAGGTATAAATCGCTGATTACGCAGGTATGACGCATATGAATGCAATGAGTCATTGGTATCAGCAATGCCCATGTCACCCAGTTTCTTCCTATGAAGAACACCACCATTTAATAAAGCTTGTAGGCATTTTGTGGCTTTTGTTTTTGTATCATTCGTCATGATTTGTCTCCGGTACATTTTCATCAAGCCAGCGATGAATGGTCGCGGCGTTCCAAGCTAAGACAGAGCTATGTAATTTAGTTGGTTTAGGAAATTTTCCTTTTTCCCACCACCGCCTTAGCGTTAGAGGGCTGCGCCTTGTTAGCTGTTTGACATCCTTCATGTAATAAATTTGAGGCTCTTGCAAATCAGTCATTGCTAGCCTCCAAAGTACAGGGGATATCAATCCGGCATTGGGCAAGGTAGTTATCCAGATCGGATTTCAGGTACATGAATCTGCGTTTGCTGATTCGGTAGCAAGGTAGAGGGATTGGGGTGCGATTACGCCACTCCCATAAGGTTTTAGGCCTTACGCCTAGATAGGCTGCGGCTTCATTTGTATCAAATCGTTTGTCCATTGTTTACCTCCGTTTGATCGTTTAAATCGGACAGAGGTAGAATAATGGCGCTCAAAACCTTTGTGTGATGGATTCCAAATGGAATCCATTAAGTTATGAATCTTCTTGCCGTTTAAAGTATTTTTAAAAGCGTTTTTTATCTATGGGTAAATCATAAAGGTATGCTGATAATAGTATCTTAAAAGTGTGCCTAAAGCTGTCGTATGTTATGTGTATCTCTTCGTCGAACTCATCAATAAAACTTAGAGAAGCCTCCGTTTTTTTCACAACTTCCGTTAGACTATTTATTATTTTGCAACCATTAGCTTGTAGGGTTTCTTTTAGCCCTAGAAAGCACTCCCATCCTAATGCTCGTTTTTTATCCTTATTCAGTTTACTATTTTTATCGGGCAGTTTCTTCGGCAATATGGTTTGAACCACTGCGACATTAACAGCAGTATCAGTATATTTTTCCGGTAAATCTTCCGGCAATTGCGCCCGCTGATGTAGTGGGCTAGCTGTAGCATCAAGATATTTCTTTTCAATCCATAATCTGGCTTGCTCTGGTAGTAAACTGACAGACAATAGTTTAAAGGTCTGATCCCTACGCATATCTACATCATCGGTATATTTAAATTTATTTTCAGGGCGATGTATTTCCTCATCCAAGATATTCCACATTTCACTGTGAATACTGAGTACTTCCGAGCCAATAGTTAAATCTGAAAAATTTACTTTAATTCTTGTCTCATATCCCTTTAAACATATTGCAATAACAAATGCCAAGTTATATGAATTGATTGTCTCTAGCTTTACTAACTTATCAAGATCAATACGTAAGGGTTTTTCAACACATATATCTCGCAGCAATTGCATTATCTGCTCGGTTCTCACTACTTTGTTGTGTTGAATATTCCAAGGCATCATTGGTAATTGCATCGCTTCCCATATTTTTCTTTGTTCCTTAGATATTGATGAGGAAGTAGCTGGAAGTCCAATTGGAATATAATTTTCCTCTGTATCCGATTTTTTAGCACCAGATGCTGTAATCACGCCTATGAGTGTTGTATTAAAACTATCCTGCTCTGTATCAAAGTTCATCATGTAAGTTGTAATCGCTTTTCCTTTATAGTCATGTGCCATTTCCCAAGTAACACCCATAAATTGGTGGATCGCCGTTAGCCTCACGTCATAAGGCAAAGATTTAAACTCATCTTTTTCAGCATGCTCTGCTGCGTCTCTTTCAATTTTTGTTAAGAAGCAGTTGTGAAGTACATCAACTCGTTTTCTTAGCAATGGATCTCTCCAAGGAATTGCAACATATTGATAGGGTTTTTCTAAAATAGCGATCATCCATGCTAAATCTCTTATGCTAAGAGACTTCAGTTTTATTATTTCAGGAATATTCATTGTGCGCTGATCAGGTGCGCATTGTTGTAAGCAAGATCCTATTTTCTTGTGATAATCAGCTTGGGATTCGTTAATTATAGTCATTACTACTCCATCAAAGTAATATCATCACGGAGGTGTGCCAAGCAAAGGGATGATGTAGCCCTTCATTCTCCCCGTCGGGATAGCTTGGCTAGGTGATTATACGAGTTTTATTTGATTAGAGCAGTTGTTTAATCAGCTATTTGTCATCTTTATCATCCTTTGTTAACGCCTTTTTCGGCTTAAGAAAATTATCTGAAGTCACAACCTTTTGTCCGGTTTTCTCTTCTAACTCTTTGCGAGCCTTCTTAGCAATGCCACCACCTTGTTTACTGGCCTTTTTGTTTTCCTTCATGCCAGTAGCGTTAGTGGTTTCGGCTATTTGACGGGTGGATAGTTCCGCCAAAGCCGTAAAAATAAGCTCGGCTTCACTCATATGATCGCGCAAATTTTGAGATTTGAGCCCCTTTGCTTTTTTGTGATCTTTAACGCTAATATCTGACCACTCTTGATGAATGATATTGGTTAAAATAGCAAACTCTTTTGGCTCATTAATGCCATGCTCTTTCCAATAGTCCGTGAGCTTATTGCGGGTCTCCTGTCCCATCATGCGTTGCTGTATCCATTTTTCAGTATAACCATGTTTTTGCCACGTTTCCCTGGCTCTATCGATGGATTTGGATGGATCTACCATTTCTTGCATTCGCTCATAGCCTACTTTAGAAAGCCATAGCTTGATGGGTTCAGCTTTAGGGCTTGGTACTGATTGAACTAGACGCAATATAACCTCGGCGGTAGCAACATCTGTTAGGTATTTTTTACCATCAGCGGCTTCCAATTTCAGTCGGTTACATTTTGTAACCGACTCACTGCCTTCCTTCTTTAGACGGCTTTTTAAGACCTTCCAATAATTTCTAGCTGCTTGAAAATCCGGCTGCTCAAGTAATACCTGAATAATATCAACAACAGAAAAATACCATTGTTCATTTTCCTCATCATACAAGCGACGAATTTTATACTGTTCAAAAATTGCAGGATTACTATCCATGATAACTCCTTTAAATTATGCTCTTTTTATTTGAAGAGGCACGACGTTGTCTTTAAGTAAATTTTCGATGTATTGCGCCCACAGGTTTAATGCTTCTTTTCGTTGAAGCAGCATTTCATTTTTATTGTAGGTTGCCATAATTTTTGGCATTTTGTGGCCTAAACACTTTTCAATCACGACTGGATCAACATGAAGGGATTCACCAAGCTGTGTGGCAAATGTTCGTCGTAAATCATGCGCTGTCCAGTCAGAGACACCGACGCGTTCTTGAATTCGCTTAATTGCTCTTGGGAGCGCATTTTCGGTAAGAGGGGTTTGTTTATCCGCACCAGACAACACAAAAGGCGAGGTACTATTTTCTTTAAGCTCATGAAGAATAGCTTTGGTCTGTGAACTTAAATGGATCTTGGTAACAATACCTGTTTTAGAGTGTTTGGCTGGTATTGTCCACAAGGATTGTTCAAAATTAAATTCACCCCATTGCGCCAACCTTAATTCAGCGGTTCTAACGCCAGTAAGCAAAATAAGCTTAATAGCACTTTTGGTTTGGAGTGACATCTGATTTTGCGGGCTATCCAGAAAAAGCCACAGGGTTCTGATTTCTTCAAGGGAGAGGTATCGCTCACGGGGGTGCTCTTGGCCACCGATATTTTTAGGTCGAATTACAGCGGCAGGATTATGATTCATATGCCCTTGGCTCATGGCGTAATTAAATAGTTGTTTTAAAGAGCTAAGTACGCGATTGGCATGAATAGGGGCTCCACGTGCTACAACCTTACTTAACGCCTCTGAAATATCTAAAGTTTGAATCGCATCAATTTCTAGCTTGCCTAGCAAGGGGATAATATCTCGGTCGATTTGCTTTCTTATAACGGTAGGGCGTTTTCTTTGAGTTGTAACGTATTCTTTAAACCACTTCTCAGCCAGCTTTTCCACAGTATTGCTCTGTCTTTTTTGTAACTCCTTTTTTTGCTGCTCGAGCCGCTCTTTGGGATTTATTTTCTCCTGACGTAAGCCACTCAGCTCCAAGAACCTTTTTTTAGCATTAGCCAAGCTCATGGTGGGATAATGTCCCAAGGTAATTTTGTCGGTTTTGTCAGCTATCTTATAACGGTAAATCCAACTTTTCACACCCTTGGGGGTGACGCGAATACCAAAGCCCCCACCTTCATATTCTTCATAACGATTTGCTTTAGGCTTAAGACCTTTAATGTATGTATCTGTGAAAATGCCCATAATCACCTTATATTAAAACTGGGTACACCTTGGGGTACACTTAAAAGTGTTCTTTCTTGGTACGACATGTTATTGGTTGGATGTGATAATATAAGCTAGACCTTTATGTATCAAGGATTATATTGAATTTTTGATAAAAGATGATTTAACTTGATACTGATCAAAAAATGACTGTTAATCATTAGGTCACAAGTTCGAGTCTTGTCCGGGGAGCCAATTAAATCAAGTAGTTACGTGTTTTAGCCTAAAAAATTTACCGCCCTATTTAAAAAAACGTTCCTCCAAACGTTCCTGGATGCAATTCGTCAGAGAAGTTTTACTGTATAATATCGCCAGTCCTCAATTAAGGTAGGTAGTTATGACCCATGCTTGGAATCAATCTATTAATATCAATGAGCAGAAAGCAAAACAGCTTATTGAGTCACAAAACCGCCTTATTGTTAAAACAATCCATTTATTGGATGAGGGTTGGGATAATTTAGTTTATCTGGTCAATGAAGCTCATATTTTTCGATTTCCCAGAAGAGAGCTTGGATTAACTTGTATGGAAAACGAAATAGCCTTGCTACCTTATATTGCCAGCCAGGTATCGTTCCCACTCTCAGCACCACAGTGGATTGGAAAGCCGTCAGATTTATACCCCTACCCCTTTGCAGGTTATCCGATGATTTCAGGCAAACCGGTTTCAGATGTGGCTCAGCCATTAATTGCCGATACTAATTTTGCTATAACACTCGCATCATGGCTTTCTGAATTACACGCTATCCCTATCACAAAATACTATGCGTCATTGATTAAAGGTGAACAAGGCTGGCGATATGATGTTAATCATAGGTTGTTGCGTTGTAAGGAAAATCTTAAAAGCTATGAGCATTATTTCTTAGAATTAGGTTTTGATAAGGAAATACTGCTTGAAGTTATAGCGTCTCTACCGTATTTAACGTTCAAAGAAAACAAAAAATCTTACTTACATGCAGATTTGTATAGTAGGCATGTTGTTATGAATCCTTCAACATTGGCTCCTTCTGGATTAATTGATTGGGGAGATACTCATATTGGTCATCCTGGAATTGATTTAGCTGTAGGTATGATTTTTACAGAAGAAGCATTTCAAACATTTTTGAATGCTTATGGTAATGTAGATAATGAAACAATCAATCTCTTGTTGTTTCATGCTTTTTGCCATCACATGAGTTTTCTACCTTACACTTGTGAGCAAAATAGAGGCCATTTAAAACAATGGGCATCTATGGTATTGACCAGAGTAATCGATGAAATTAGAAAACGATGATAATTTTCTTAATGCGTTGAATTACTCAATTCCCCAACGCATTATGATAATGGGACGTCCTGGAAGTGGAAAATCAACTTTGTCTAAAAACTACAATCCATGCTAAATATCTCTCTGTATCACTTAGATAAGCATTTTTTTGAAGCAAACTGGGTGCAACGCAATTATCAAGATTTTTTGAATCAGCAGCAATATTTTGTAAGCCAATCATCTTGGATTATTGACGGTAATTCCAGTAAGTCTCTTGAGTTACGTAACAGCCGAGCAGATATTTGCCTCTATTTTAATTTCCCTAGATATCTGTGTTATTACCGAACAATTAAGCGATTGTTTCATAAGCACCCTGCAATTGACGATCGTGCGCCAGGGTGCCACGAAACAGTGCGCTGGTCGTTGCTGGAATATATGTGGGGTTATGAAAAGCGCATGAGACCGATTTTAAGCCAATTAAAAACTAACTACCCCAATGTAAAATTGATTGAATTACGCTCAGATCAAGATGTTATTCTTTTTTCTGAAAATTTATTGCAAGTGATTAATCAATCGGGTATTTGATACTAAAACTTCTGATCAAATAAAAATGTTTTTTGAAGTGTCACTTTCATCACTAACGTCACTTTTAAGAAAAGATTGACGTGTTATTATTACGGAATGATAAGAACCCGTATGAGTAAAAATAATGGAAGATGCAGTTGTTAATCAGATTATTAAACAAGAAGTGCAACTACTTGATAAAATTGATTCACTAGATGCACTTGCTGAGCTTATCGATAATGAGTTTATAGAAATTGGTAGCAGTGCTGTTATTTACGATAAAGATGAAGTAATACGATGGCTTGCAAGCGATGACCAATCTGAACGTATCGGCCTCATTTAAGGCCCATCCTCTATCTGAAAACATTATTTTACTGACTTATGTGAGCAGCATCAAAGACACACCTCTTGTTGAAAGTAAGCAAGCTATGCGGTCTTCAGTTTGGCGATTGACAGGCGGTAAATGGCGCATGGTTTTTCATCAAGGTACACCAGTAAAATAAGGAGTTAAAAAATGCTACCTAAAAATGCGTGTTTACGACATGTGGCATTGGCTGTTCATAAACTTGATGACTGCGAGCAATTTTATAATTTGCTTGGAATGCATACGGAACTTAAAACTGACGATTATGCTTATTTAACTGGAAACGGCGATAATATTTCCTTGCATAAACTTCACGCCACATTTGAAGCAACTCAACGCTTAGAACATATTGGATTTGCATTAGACTCAATCCAAGGAGTGGATCAATTATTTCATAATTTAAAAAAACATGGATTCAATATAGCGCATCCGCCTAAAACATTTGGTATTGGCACGCATTCATTTAGCGTGTTTGATCCAGATGGAATAAAAGTTGAATTTACCTATCATCCCCCTATGTGGGTTAAACAATAAGTATCGTGAAGAGTGGAACAAATGCATACATTAACTGCCAGAAAAGCGACTCTCAGTGACTTACCAGCCATTATTAATTTACTTATCGAGGATGAATTAGGTCAAACACGAGAAAAAGCTAGCGATGTAATTGATCAACGTTATATTAATGCATTCCAACGTATAGATGCTGACTCAAACCAATACCTTCTGGTGGTAGTAAACCTAGAACAACAAATTATCGCTACATGCCATTTGACGATTATGCCATCTCTTACATTTATCGGATCAACTCGCATGCAAATCGAAGCTGTTAGAGTATCATCACGTTATCGAGGTCAAAAAATTGGTGAATGGATGATGAACTCGGCGCTTGAATGGGCTAGAGCAAACCATGTTTCTATGATTCAATTAACCACTAATAAGAAACGACCGAGAGCTCAGCAATTTTATGAACGACTTGGCTTTACTGCAACACATGAAGGCATGAAATTCTTTATTGAATAATATGTAAAAATAATTGGCGATTTTTGATTTTATCTCTGATAATTCAAAAACGATCTCAAACACCCAGCAATTGATCCACGTTTTTCTTGTCGTATTGTTCTTGTCGGATTGTTTTGAGTTGCAACATAAAGTCGTTCATATTCTAATCCGGCATAAATGCCAAGCAACTGATTGGCAATATTGAGAAGTTCGAGTAATGTTTTCTCATCATACAGATTCAACCAAGGTACAATGCATTCTGATTGAATCTGTCTATACATTGAATCCGTTGGTTTCAGCTCATTAAAATAAGTAAGGTTCCACAGGCACCCATTTAATGAAAAAAAAGGATGTGCAATAACGGCTTCACCCCAATCAATAATGTTAATGCTTCCGGTTTTCTCATCGAGTAGCATATTATTTTCCTGAAAATCGCTGTGACTGAACGTTTCAGGAATATCATGATTGGATAAGATGTCGCACAATTGCTGGCACGTTGGATGCAACAGATGCAATTGATTAATTTCTTCCTCTGCTAAACCATCATCCAGTAATAATTTATCTTGGCTTATAAGTTCAGAATAAAGTGAAGTAAATTTATTCAGACGCCAATCGGGAATACCCAGTGCTGATGTGAGCTGCATTTTATTTTCTAACTGGCGTTGAATCGTTGTATAAGAATGAATCCCTATTTTCAAGAGAGGGAAGTCCACTTTTCGCTTGAACAAATCACGTAATGCTACATTGCCACAAGACTTCGTCAAAAAGCAATGTAGCTCCGGATCGATTGCAATGAGTTCGGGAATATTTTTACAACCATGATGATGAAGAAACGCCAGTATATCTGGCTCAAGAAACAAGGCCTTGGGAACTTGCTTCAAGTACACCACACATTGAGTGGTCTCTATTTTGTAAACGACAGACCAAGGCGTTTCTACAACGATTTGGTGAGCGACTATGTTGGAGGCCAGCACATGCTCAGCCCATTGTAATGCTTTTTCATGTTCATTTGTGTTCATTGATAAATTCTCGCAATAATAAGCCAGGTCGAGCATGCCTTTGAAAAGGCTCTGTAAATTTTGATTGATCACAGGCAAATACCATTCGGTAACCAGCGAAAACCCCATAAATGGGAAATAATAAAAGAGCAACTTCAAGGGCTTCCAGTAAGCGTTTCTTAGATTCAAAATTCATATAATTTTTAAGGCAGGCATCCTTAATCCGCAAATATCTAACATCTTCATCTGTTAGTGCATGATGTTTTTTAATGACATACAAACAATTAAGTAGCGAAAAAAATGGATGTGAAATGGAAATTTCACCTAAATCGATGATGGTGATTTTCTGAGCTACATTATCGATAAGTGTATTGTTATCATTAAAATCTGGTTGAACAAGAGTTGGCTTGATGGAATAACTAGACAATTTTTCACACAAGTCGAATACTATTGGACTTAGTTTTTCCAATTCATCCAGTTCCATTTCCGACAATCCGTCGGCAATCAATACATCTTTTTGTGTAAGTAACTGCTGATACAACTTAGGGAACTTATGCAATCGCCAATCAGGAACACCTAAATCAAAAAACACATCCGCATGCTCTGCAACTTCTATTTGAAGAGAGGTAAATTGATCAATTGCTTTGCAAAGCAGTGCTTCATCGAAATTTTGCTTCAAAATACTTCTCAACGATTTGCCCGAATCTTTCATTAAAAAACAATTTAATTCAGCATTATGTGCAATAACGATAGGCACAGACGCGTGAAATTGGTCATGCAAAATTTGAATAATGGGAGCTTCCAATGCCAACTGCTCTGGCGTTTGTTTTAAATAAATGAGCCCTTCTGATGTTGCAAAACGAATCACGTAAGACCAAGGGGCGTCTTGGACCATTTCAGGCACCTTAGTTTTTAATTCATATCCGTGAGATGTCAGATAATTGCAAGCCCATTGGATAGTTTTATCATTAGGATTGTTATTATATGCCACTGATTGAATTGTCATTTTTTACATCCTCATTATTTAGGAGCACCCCGCATTTACCATGTTATGACCTAAACGAGCAAACCAAACAAGATCAAGGAGCTTACTATCGCTGCTTTTTAAAAATTGACTTTTCTGCCTTAATTTAGTAAGCTTTAATTAAGTGGATTGGGGAATCCCAGTCGGCGTCTAGGCCTCGGTGAATATCGGGGCTTTTCGCTTTCTAGGGGAAGCATTTAATGCCCCAACCTTCTTTTTTCCCATGTTTATCACAGTAAATCTTCTTCTCAATAATTGAATAAGCGCGGTTTTCTTGTTGAGGATCAAGTACATATCGTCCTATAGGTCGGGCAATCAAATCAGCTAACTGCAAACCACATGAGTTGGATTTTTTATCTGCCAAAATTATATCAAAAGGCAATACACCCCATTGATTTGCACCATCACAAACACGCCTAAACTCAAGCTCTAAATCCTTATCTTCTTTCTTGCCTCGGCATTCAAAAATAATATGAGTTCGCTTTTGAGTTTGTTGTTCTCTAAGAAAACTGTAAATACGCTCTAATCCATAGGCTAAAGCTAAATGATACGGATTTGAAGGATCAGCATAGTGGCTTTTCAGTCGTTCTTTTCTAATCACCACACTAACGACTGTAAAAGCAGATTCACTGGTAAGCTGATTAAGCGAGCCCATAAAAGCGTGCCGTCGTTGCTCATTAATCAATATAACAAATTCGTTTCTAGCTTTGCGAATATCGCTTTCATGCAATAAAACCATATCATGGCCGAACTGGTCGAATTTGAATTTCTTAATGGCAGGACTGACTTGCTCTATATAATCTTGTTTATTAAAGATACAAAAAGCCAGGACAAAAACGGGATAATTTATATCAATAGACTCTAAACTGTGATCGCCACTTTCATCAACATAGACAATATAATCACTAAACTGATTATTCAATTTTACACCCTCATTCTCTCAAAATTTATTATCAATGAACTGACTTAATATTCGTTTGCAATTCGTAATCTGCTTACCATTTTTAAGATTAATGAGAACAGCATCGTTTTTTGGCGTTGGAGTGGGTAAATTAGCCAAGGCAATAAACTGTTTATAGAGCTGCTCTCGGAAATTGAAGTAGCGCGCAGCGAATTTATCAACTCCCATCGCTTCACAGGCCTCCCCCAAAAAAGACTTTAATTCATCTGTATCAATTAACCCCCAGTACTCTCCATTATAGATATAAACAAAATCATGATTCTTACAGATGCCCCACCGGTTTGATTTAGCAATAGCCAAAACTTGCTCAATCGTAATAATCTGAAAATGACTATTTCTGAGTTCCTTTTCATCATCAACTTCAGCTAATAGTCTAAAGTTTACTGGCTTAATCTTTTTGATCAGCTCGGATAATATTTGATTGTGTAATTTTGGTTTAGCCACTAATTGATTTTTCAGGATGTTAAGCGCCTCCACTCTGCTTTTACCAAGTTCCATTAATAGTACAAGCAGATCATTGTAATCACTTCTTTTAATTTCTGGCCGTAATGTTTCAGGAATATTGGAGAAATCAGGTAAACAGAGACATCCACCAACTAACGCAATAGCTTGCAAAGCATTATCTTCAGAAGTCACTGCTTCACCGTCAGAAGGGATATCGCAACAATAAATCAACCGACTATTCGGATAGGCTTCTCTATTTAACTATATTGGGGCGAGAATGTCCTGATATAAGTTGTGAGTTAATCTTCTCGACCGAAGAGTGGAAAATGGCTCATCTCATCGTTAAAAAAGAAGCACCTCCTGCCGAACCGACGCCATTAAAAGGAATGATCAAAATAATTGCTTCTATGGGAGGATACATGAATAGAAAAAATGACCCAGAGCCAGGACCTACTACACTTTGGATTGGTTTGCAGCGCCTCAAGGACTTTCTTTTAGCACAACAAATTCTCGGAGAGATAACTTATGGGTAATGATGTGCAATTACGGGGGCACCTGCTTAGCCACATAGTACTCTAACTCTCAGTCTATAATTTTCAAAATTTCTAAATCCATAAGCTCTTCATTGAATCAATTTCATTTTTCGATGAAATCCTTCAGTTATTCCGTTGTTTTTGGTAAAACGAAGCATTCTAACGACTTCCTCTCTCCATTTAAATAATGTATTTCCTAAGGTTCTAAGATGTTGAAAAGCACTTTGCTTAAGCTCTGGTTAGTAATTTATCAAACGTTTCTCCCTTCTAATAATTTAGTCATTTTTTGATTGGGTCGATGATTGCTTTGGAGCTACAATAGTCTTTTAATGTTCCTAGCAAAGTTTTTGCTTGCCGAGGGGTAATTTCCTAATTTCCCTGGGCTCTACAACGAAAAGTTAACTTCCTAGAGGATAAAGCCATACAACAATTAATCCGCTCTAAAAAACTCAGCCCTGGAGACAAAATTGCAGTGATCAGTGCTTCATGGGGCGGTCCTGGTACTTTTCCTTATCGTTATGAAGCGGGTAAACAACGACTAGAATCTGTTTTCGGATTGGAAGTGGTTGAAATGCCGCATGCATTAAAAGAGGCTGATTGGGTATACCGAAACCCTAAAGCCCGCGCAGAAGACTTAATGCAAGCTTTTTTAGACCCTTCTATTAAAGGAATTTTTTCAACGATTGGAGGTGATGATGCCATAAGGTTATTACCTTACATTGACTTTGAAATCATCCGCAAAAATCCAAAAATAGTTTTAGGCTATTCAGACAGCACTGTTTTGCATTTTATGTGTTTGAAAGCAGGTATAGCAAGCTTTTATGGTACTTCTGTAATGACGGGTTTTGCAGAAAATGTAACCATGCATGAATACACAATCAGTGCGATAAAACAAAGCTTTTTTTCAACGGATAAAATAGGTGCTATTCCCCGAGCAAATGAAGGGTGGACTAAGGAATATTTAGATTGGCAAAAACCTTCTAATCAAATAATCCAAAGAAAACTTGAACCCGAAATGAAATGGGAGTTTATAGGATGTACTGATAAAGTAGTTCAAGGACGTTTATTAGGTGGCTGTGTTGAAGTATTACAGTTTATCAATGCCACCGAAATTTGGCCTGCATTAGATGTTTGGGATGGGTGTATTCTTTTCTTAGAAACTTCAGAAGAAGGTGTAGCCCCATTATTTTTAAAACGTTTCTTACGAAATTTAGCGGCCCAAGGAATAATGGCTAAAATAAGGGGTATTTTATTTAGTAAGCCAGGTGGTCAACATATCTTAGCCCCGCAATTTAAAGACTATGGAAAAGCCATTTTAGACGTATTTGAAGAATATCAATTACCCCCAGTTTCTGTAGTAGTTAATATGGATTTTGGTCACTCCGATCCAATGTGGGTGATACCTTATAGCTGCTTAGCAGAGATTAATCCGATGGAAGAGAGAGTGAGTTTATTAGAAGGAATGGTTATTTAAGGATTCGTTACTAAACTATTTCTTAGCTATTTTAGGTAAAGTATGACTTATATAAGCTTTGAATTTTTTTGAAGTCTTCCGGTAACAAACATTCTTTTGCAGCATTATTAAGGGAATTAGCATGCGTTGCCAAGATAATTTTATGCTCATTCTCCTGGCTAGCTTTATGGATAGAGATAATCATGGCCATCATATGTATGGCGGCGTTCCTGTCCCTACATACATAGGGCTGCACTCTACAAAAAATAAGCTCACAAAATTCATTAAAGGTAATAGGTTGGGCAATTAATCGTAATTTATTATCGGCGTCATAACGATAGGAAGAGGGAAGGTTTATTTTTGATAATTTTTGCAGACTTGATTGGAGCCAATCTAAACAAGTCATCGCAGTAAATGGATCATTAATTCCTGGCGATAAAGCACGCGCAATAATTTCTACCAGCTCATCAACAAGAAATAGAATGTCACTCTCTTGATTACGGTTATAACCCAAAGCAAAAGCCTCTCTACATTGTTTATAAACAGGAGCATCTATTTTTTCTTTAGAGTAAATCGTCAGTAACACTGAGTTTTCAGTGATAAAATCGCTGTATTTCGTTTCTAATTTAATAATTAGGTCATTTTTTTTAGCAATATTAATCAAAGATACCCCATCTATAATACGAATATAGCCTCGTTTGTTTGCAATTACCGAGGTGCTTTGTGAGTAACTCTCAGGACAGGAAGCCTTTTTAGAATGTTCTTTTCCAACATTAGTGGGAAATAGACAATCCAACTGACAATTCAGTTCATCGCCAATCTGCGCAATGAGATTAGACATATTAATGCTTTCAGGAATATGATGAAAAAAATAAATTAAAACAATAATGCTACTAATAGCTAATAATAGAGCAACCAATAACGATATCTGAGGAACAAAGAGGCCTTCTATTTGAGAAATTCCATCTTTATTGGCATTAAATAGCGCCAGCAAAATAAACAAACAATACAAAAACGTCGCAATAAAAGTGCCTAACGTGATTTGATTGGCTCTATCCCTCATAAAATTTGAAGTAAGTCTAGGGCCTACTTGTGCTGCGGCAAAAGCGACCGCAACAATAGTCATAGAAAAAGTCACACCAGCCACAGTAATCATGGAGTTAGCAATAGTGGATAAAAGAGCTCTTGCTCCATCAGGATTGCTTCCATAAAACCAACCTATTGATTGAAGCCAACGCCAAACAAATAAATGATCAATACGAAGGGTTAAAATTGCAAGTAATAAAGCCGCTATAGACATGAGAAGCGGGATATACCAATAACTAGACCTCAGTTCTGAAAAAAAATTTAATAGTTTTGATTTCACTCATTTTTCCTTTTAGGGCAAACTAAAATTATTTCATCATCAACTAATTGCGGTAACTTGTAGTTTTTCTTAAAACTAAAAACCCTAACATGCCAGAAGTCAAGGAACCCAATACAACACCTACTTTTACCAAAGGCATCAAATTGGCCCCATTGTGCTGATAGGCTAAAGAACCAATAAATAAACTCATAGTAAATCCTACGCCACAAATTAAAGCGATACCATATATTTGCCTAAAAGTAATATGTTCTGCCTTAAGAAATTTTTTAAAAGTGACAAAATAGCTGAGCGATAAGAATATCCCCGTTTGTTTTCCAAAAAATAATCCTAGCCCTATCCCTAAAACAATTGGATGGAAAAACATGGAGGTATCAAATCCTATAAACGTAATCCCTGCATTAGCAAAGGCAAATACAGGAAGAATTAAAAATACTATCCAAGGATGCAAACCCTCCTCAAGTCGGGCAAGCATGGATTTTTTCTCATCTGGAATAGCCATGGCGATAACGATACCGGCTAAGGTGGCATGTACCCCTGATTTTAAGACAGCAATCCATAAAGCTGCACCAACAACCATGAATAAGGAAAGGTGACGACATTTAAAATAGTTTAAGGCAATTAAAATCAGGGTGAATAAAAGAGCGAGCGAGCATGAAAGCAGGGATAACTCTTTCGTGTAAAAAACTGCGATGATAATAATTGCAGCAATGTCATCAAAAATCGCTATTGCTGTAAGTAATATTTTTAAAGAAAGGGGTACTCGTGAGCCTAGTAATGAAACTATTCCAAGAGTAAAAGCGATGTCAGTTGCAGTAGGAATAGCCCAGCCCTGGATATAAACTGGATTATTAGCATTAAACCCCCAAAATATTAAAGCAGGAAAGACTAAACCACATAAGGCTGTAACTAGGGGAACAATTAATTTTTTTTTATGGCTTAACAAGCCGTGACGCATTTCCCTTTTTATTTCAAGTCCAATTAACATAAAGTAAATGGCCATTAAACCATCATTAATCCACAGCAAAATTGGTTTTTTTATCACTAATGAACCAATGCCCACAACCCCCTTGATCTCTAGGAAATGGTTGTATGCGAAACGATAAGGTGAATTCGCAACTATAATCGCAATAACAGCTGCTATAAATAATAAAATTCCACCTAAAGTTTCTAAATTATAAAAAGAATTGCTCTTAGACATCCATTCACCACATCAATCAAAAATATAGTGTATAGAGTACGCTTAAAAACTAAAAATTTAAATTTATTCTCCGGGTGGCATAGAGCTACCAGAGATCACGCACATATTTTATTGACGTTTTTAAGGATAACCACGCCTCTTTAAATCTTCCTGCTTTAGTAAGCTTAACCTCAGACTCTACATACCGCGTTATAACACCTATTGAGGTATGGGGTGGTAAAACAGGTACGTCAGGATTGGTAAATACTTCCACCAAAACCGCTGCTTCATAAGAAAAAGCCTCTCTAAGTGTTGGTTCTAATTCCTCAGGATTTTTAATGCTATAGCCTCGAATTCCACATGCTTCAGCCAGTTGCGCAAAATTAGGATTTACCATTTTAGTTTGCCAATTAGGTAAACCCGCCACTTGCATTTCTAGCTCCACCATTCCTAAAGTTCGATTATTGAATACAATTAATTTTATAGGTAATTTATATTGAGCTATTGTCATTAAATCGCCAAGCAGCATAGAAATACCCCCGTCACCACAAAAGGCCACGACTTGGCGAGAGGGCGAGTGCAGTGCTGCGCCAATGGCTTGCGGCATTGCATTTGCCATAGAACCGTGTGAAAAACTACCCATTAATGAACGTTTTCCTGTACTACGAATATAACGCGCAGCCCAAACGGTGCACATTCCAGTATCCGCTGTAAAAATTGCATCCTTATCTGCTAATTCATCGATTTTAGTCGCTAAAAACTCAGGTTTAATTAAATTTTCTTGGCCAGCCTCTTCTGCATGATGATGTTGGAGCTTTTGCACCGCATCATAGTCTTTTAAGCAATCTTTTAAAAAAGTATCGTCATTTTTTATTTGAACCAACGGTAATAATGCCTTTAAGGTCGAATTGATATCGCCTGTTAATCCTCTATGCAATGCAACCCTTCGTCCAAGTCGCTCTGGTTTTGTATCAATTTGAACAATTTTGACTTCTCCATCCAGAAATTCCCGCCAAGGAAAATCGCTGCCGAGCATTAATAACACTTTACATTCAGTAATCGCTCGAGCTCCAGCGCTACTCCCTAAGAGCCCAGTCATTCCTACTACAAAAGGGTTTTCATGCTCCATTACCATTTTAGCCTTAAGCGTATAGGCAATAGGCGCCTTTAGTTTTTCTGCTAATTTAAGCACTTCAGCACGTGCATTAGTGCAGCCTATACCGGCATAAATGCTTACTTTTTCTGTATTATTAATAAGAGCAGCTAAGTCGTTTAATTCTCTCTCAGAAGGACAAGTTACAGCGTCGGGACGATATAAGGTCGCTAAAGGTATCCCTTCGTAAGCCTGTTGCATCATTAAATCCCCTGGGAAAGCGCATACACCTACTCCCTTCCTATTCCAAGCATACTGCATTGCCTGTTGTACCATTCGCGGCAATTGTTTCGGCGTTTGAGCGATTTCGTTATAATAGCTACATCCATCAAACATACTTAAATCAGTGGATTGAAAACTTTCACTGCCGTAATCTTGAGAAATTATTGTAGAAGCTAAGGCTAATACCGGAGCACCCCAACGGTGTGCATCGTAAAAACCATTTAACAAGTGCACATGACCCGGTCCTGAACTGCCAGCACAACACCCTAAACCACCCAGAACACCTTCTGCCATTGCAGCAAAAGCTCCGGCTTCTTCATGACGCACATGAATCCATTCAATTGTTCCATCCCGACGTAATGCATCATTTAAAAAATTTAAACTGTCGCCTGTCACCCCATAGATTCGGCGAATTCCTGCTGACTTAAGTAGTTCAACCATTTGCTCTGCAGTAGTTAATGCCATTTCATTCTTCCTTAATATTTTAAATCACTGTCCAATAGAATTTTTGGGTACAGGACAGTAATAATAATTAGCGTTGGCTTCATGCCAATCTTCCGCAAAATCCTCTGGGATTGAACCATTTAATAAGGCTCCTGGCTGTAAGTAATTATAGAGCTGAGCATAATTTTTTGCCTTTTGATTTCCTAATCGATGCCAAATCATACTAGGGTGCAGTTTATCGGGATGGTCCACTCCTAAAGCGCCGACTAGTTGGAGAAAGCTAGTAATTGTTTCATTATGATAGTTTTTAACATGCACTGCTTTTGTATCGATATCAATTGCCTTAGCACGTTTGGGATCTTGAGTCGTTACTCCCGTAGGGCAATGACCTGTGTCGCAACGCAGCGCTTGAATACACCCTACAGCAAACATCATTGGACGTGCTACATTACAAAAATCAGCGCCTAAAGCTATTTTTTGCAACATATCAAAACCATCTACTATTTTACCACTTACCAAAAGCTTAATATGCTCACGAAGATTACATCCTACCAAGCTTGAATGGACGAAAGGAATTGCCTCATCTAGCGCAAGTCCTACATAATCTGAAAACTCACTAGGCGCAGCCCCTGTTCCTCCCTCAGCACCATCAATGGTAATAAAATCTGGAAGAATACCTGTTTCAAGCATCGCTTTACATATACCTAGAAAATCACTGCGCCTGCCAATACATAATTTAAATCCCACTGGCTTGCCGCCACATAATTGTCTTAAACGAACCACAAATTCTAATAGTCCTCGCGGAGTACTAAATTCAGGATGATTAGCTGGAGATTGACAATCCTGTCCTTCAGGAATGTCTCTATACTGAGCAATTTCTTTGGTTACTTTCGCTCCAGGAAGAAGCCCTCCATCGCCTGGTTTTGCTCCTTGCGATAATTTTATGGCAATCATTTTAATAGATTTTTGATTCGCTTTTTTACGAAACTCTTCATCATCAAAAAGGCCTTCCTTAGTACGACAACCAAAATAAGCTGAGGCAATTTCCCATACTACATCCGCTTCATAGCGTAGATGATACTTAGTCAGGCCGCCTTCACCGGTATCTTGGGAGAATCCACCTAATTTAGCGCCTTTGTTCATCGCAAGGACGGCTTGAGAACTCAAGGCACCAAAACTCATTGCCGAAATATTTAAGCGAGAACTATTATAGGGTTGCTTGCACTGCGGGCCGCCAACCATAATTCGAGCAGCCTCTAACGGGACTTTCTTCACATTGATAGAATGTAATGTGAAATTAAAACCTTCCTTCTTAATATCCCTTTCAGTACCAAATGGATGCGTTCCACTAGCACCATGAGCGCGACTCTTTATTAAATCGCGTTGTTCACGATTATAAGGACGACCACTTTTATCATTTTCAAAAAAATATTGGCGTATTTCAGGACTTATAAATTCCATTAAAAACCGAATATGGCCAATAACGGGAAAATTATAAAGCACGTTATTTTTAGAAAAAGTATCACTGATCCCTAATAAAATGATAGGAATCACCAGGATAAAAAAATAAAGGCTCTTAGACCAAATTATAGAAGTACATAACAAGATAAGAACAACAAATAGAGAAATAAGATAAAATTGTTTTTGCCACATTTTTTTTACTTCCTTATTAAATTGATTATTTCCTTATTGAATTGATATATAGGATCAATTTGGCAGCTGATCAAATTGGAGCCATTAATCGTATGACCCTCCCTTTGAGTTTAGATTAAAGCGCCAACTTAACTTCATTTAAAGGTGACCTTAGCGAGTATGCAATGCATAGAGGCAAAAATTTTGTAGCCGATCTAGAATCTCTTTCTGCGAGTACATGTGGGAATGGATTTGATCAAGACATTTCAAATTTGTATAACATTTTTGCAAGCCATTTCCGCTATAGTAGGGCAATGGAGCATATTATCGAAAATAAAAAACAACCAAAACCAGAAATTACTGAGGAAAAGGAGAAAGAGAAACAAAATATTTCTTCAACTGGGATATAGTAAAGAATAAATATTATCTTTTTAATAATCATTCTTTTTTGACAGATCTTTCATACGAAAAGATAAGAAATAGAAAAGTAATTATCTCCTACCGCCGCTACCGGGCTGAAACAAAATAGCCCTGTGAAGGTTTGAGGGGTATGCTGCTAAACTAGCCGGCACCGTTCTTAGTGGGCTGCTCCTCAGCAATGAGGAGTTACTACCCGACATTAATAGATAAAAATATAGGGATGCTGTGTCTTATCGAGCCAATGAAGCATCATTAGTAGTTGTTTTTTATCTAAAGCGATACATCCATTAGTTGATGAATTTGGTGAACGCCACAAATGTATGAAAATGGCGCTACCTGCTCCGGCTATTGTTGGATTCATATTGTAGTTGACAACCGCGCCAAAGGTATAAGGTTCGATTAACATCGATTCGTAACTTTTCGCATTGGTTGAACCATTGACCCAACTGTTGTACTGTTTATTGTTCACATCATCGATGAATTTGTCGTCTGCAGTAATGTATTTATAATCCATTTTAAGTGCCAATGGCTGCGTTCCAAATGCCTCTCCGATAGGATATAAACCTGCTGGCGTCTTTAAGTCGCCTTCTTTCTTTTTTCCAGGTGAGGCTAGCCCATTTTTGCCAATAACAGCGTTAAAGGGCGAACTAAACATAGATTGCCAGATTGTTCCTTGCTTTTGACATAAAGTTATATTGGCCTTCATGCCTCCCAAGGATTTAACAACCACAATTTGCGAGCTATGCGCTAATATTTTTTTTACCTGTTGGGCCCTGTGCAGGACTTGGCAAGCATTATTGAGCTTATTAGCTGCCGCTACGAGGCTTGTCGATGCCAAGCTAAAGAAAATTACAGATAATACTAGAGATTTATAACCCATTTATAATCACCTCTCAATATATCACTTCCCCCTGTTTACAAGTTCGTAATATACTGGGCGCATTCAATCGAAGCAATCTAACCATGAAAAGAGAAGCGCAGCTATTTGCCGGCCATAAATTCTTTGAAGAAACTGGAAGCCAAATCTTGACTCGTTTGGCCAAAGTTGACTTTCGCGACATCAAGAAAACTGAGCTTCTTCACAAACAACTTGAAGATTATTTAATAATGTTAGAACACCACGCCCGCTGGGAAGAAGAGTTTATTTTTAATAAATTCTTTACTCAGGACGAAGTTTTTTCGCTTTTTGACGATCATTCTGAGCTTGAGAGTAAAGGAAAAGAAATCATTACCGGACTTAAGTTGCTTTTAGAGTTGCCCCCTCAAACGAGGATTGGCAAAGGCAAACAGATCTATTTGGATTTTAGAAAATTCTATGCCTCCAATCTTGTTCATTTTTATGAGGAAGAAACTAGTTTTTTAAGCCTATTGCAAGCAAGAGCAACCGATGAGGAAATTAGGGCTATCGACAAACCAATTTATCAGGGCATGAGTAGCGGCGACATAGTAGAAATGATTAAACAGCTCTTTCCACCGCTCAATATGAGCGACAAGAAAAATATTCTTGAGGATTTAAAATGTTTCAATACGGCCAACTTCGAATCTGCCCTTTCGGAGCTACGCATGATGTTTAGGAGCGAAGAGTTCGTTGAGATCTTGGGAGAAGATCTTCCCAATAAATAGGTTGGCTTAGCCCATTCGTTTACTCAAAAGAGTAGATCACAGTTAGATTTATTAAAGACTATTACTGTAAAAATCAAAGGACTGATATGAAAATAACACAATGGGTTTTTAGTATTTTAGCAGTACTATCAGTATTTTTTTTAAATATCTCCCACGCCGCTGAATCCCCAAAAGAAGCGTCTTCAATCACTAAGAATTCAAATAATACACTGCTAAAAGAACTACTTTTCAATGATAAGGAATCGTTTAATAATGCATCTAAAGGCTTTATTGCACCTCTGCCGGATAATGGTGTGATTAAAAATGCTAATGGAAATATTATCTGGGATTTGAGTAATTTTTCATTTATCAAAAAAGATAGTCCCTCCCCTGATACAGTCAATCCCAGTTTATGGCGCCAATCTCAACTCGTAAAAATGGATGGATTATTCCAGGTTAGTGAACATATCTATCAAGTGCGTACTGCAGATCTTTCCAATATTACCTTTATTGAAGGACCACACGGGATAGTCATTGTCGACCCCTTAATCTCCACAGAAACAGCAACCGCTGCTCTTGATTTATATTTTAAACATCGACCTAAAAAACCCATTGTTGCAGTCATTTATACCCATAGCCACGTTGATCATTATGGTGGAGTCAAAGGTGTCGTTACAGAAGAAGATGTTCGTGCGGGTAAAGTAAAAATTGTAGCGCCCGTTGGTTTTATCGAAAGTGCAGTGGCGGAAAATGTGATGGCAGGCAATGCGATGAGCCGCAGAGCGAGTTATATGTATGGTAACTTATTGCCTATGTCACCCACTGGCCAAGTAGGAGCTGGTTTAGGGATGACTACTTCCTCAGGAACAGTATCGCTTATTCCCCCTACCGATCTAGTCAAAGACAACCAGCAACAGTTAAGTTTAGCGGGATTGGACTTTGTTTTTTATATGGCGCCAGACTCTGAAGCACCGTCTGAAATGTTCTTTTACATACCAGAATATCATGCTCTCTGTACTGCAGAAGATGCAACACACACACTTCATAACACTTATTCACTAAGAGGAGCAAAAATTAGAGATCCCTTAGCCTGGTCAAAATATTTAAATGAAGTACTTTACCTTTGGGGAAATGATGCCCAAGTATTGTTTGCCCCTCACCACTGGCCAGTTTGGGATAAAGACAATATTGAAAAGCATTTAAAATTACAGCGAGATATGTATCGGTTTATTAATGACCAAACCCTGCATTATGCAAACCAAGGGTTTACCATGGATGAAATAGCAGAAAAAGTGAAGCTTCCTGAGACCTTAAGTCATTATTGGTCAAACCGTGGTTATTATGGAACGATGAATCATAATACCAAAGCCACTTATGTAAAATATTTAGGCTGGTTCAGTGGCAACCCTGCTACCCTACATCCTTTGGTTCCTGTAGAGGCCAGTAAAAAATACGTCGATTATATGGGCGGTGCTGCCAAAATTATGAATCAAGCCAAAAAAGATTATGAACAAGGAAATTATCGTTGGGTAGCCGAAGTAATGAATCATGTAGTCTTTGCTTATCCCAATAATCAGGAGGCACGTAATCTTGAAGCCGATGCCTTAGAACAACTGGGGTATCAAGCTGAATCAGGACCATGGCGCAATTTTTACCTTAGTGGTGCTAAAGAATTACGTGAGGGAGTAGAAAAAACGGCTACACCCGATACCGCTAGTCCAGATACGATTCGCGCTATGAGTACAGATTTATTTTTTGATTATCTAGGGGTCAAATTGAATGGTGAAAAAGCGGCCAATACTGTACTTACATTAAATTTTGTTTTTCCTGATATTAATGAAAAATATCTCGTAGAACTTAATAATGGTAGTTTACATCATATTAAGGGTTATCAATCGGATAAAGCAGATGCAACTATCACTATCAATAGGGAAATATTAAACCAAATTATTCTTAAGCAGAAAACGATTGCCAGTACAGTGGCCAACAACGAGTTAAGAATCGAAGGTAATCCAGAGTCATTACGGCAATTGCTAAGTTTCATAGATAATTTTGATTTCTGGTTTAATATCGTAACTCCTAATCAATGAGATTAGGCAACGAGCCGAAAATTTTTTTCTTTTGCTAAAAAAATAGGCTCCATAGGCAATAAATGAACCACATTGAAAAGCTCATTGGTGAAGCAATTGAGCAAAGAAAAATGAGGTTTAACTATTGAAGGTCATGCTCGTAAAATTGAACCTCAACCACTATAGATTTTTGCACGACTGCAAACAACTTCATTGCTATCAAATCGGTAACGGTAGTCGCAGCGGCGGTCTTCCACAATGGAGAAATTTTAGATTAGACAAAATCGAAAATCTCTCCATGGATACGCTCCCATTTACACAACGCCGCGATTATAATCCTGGAAATTCTCATTATTCGAGGATTCTTAAACAGATTAATCAGAGTTAGGAGCAACACCTGGAGTTGCTTCTTCTTTAAGTATCTTCGTCGTTTCAGCAACAAAGAAGCCACCATAACTTAGATCCGTACCAGTTATCAGCTTTCTGAGCTTATGATAAAAATGTGTTAAAAAGTCATCATGACGATGTAGTGTAAGAATAGACTTAACCTCATTATCAAGTTCTGTATCTATCTCAGAGAGCATTTCTTCCGGATTTTTGTCAGCTTTAAGCCTTTCTTTGAGGCTAGTCATCATATCAACTTTAATCTTTAATAGTATATTGGGTTGCTCTGGTGTAGTTAGTAAATTTTTTTCCGTTTCTTGTCGTAGATGTCGATCATAGCTGTACAAAAGCTTGTTGATAGAGAACAATTGATTGGTTTGCTTAATCCATTTTTGCTGTTCAGTAAGAGGCAAATTCTTAGGCATAGCTAAAGCCTTCTCCACAATCAGTTGTAGAGATTCACGTTCTTCTTTTGAAGCCGCCTCAGCTAAACACTGACTGTGTAAATTCAGCAACATGAATACACTATGATGATAATCAGCGTTTTGCTCTAAGCTTTCATCTTTATCTATAATGAACCAAGGTTGTGAACCGAGAAACAGTTGCTGTTTAAATTGCTCTTCTGCTTCCGGGTTCTCGTGTTGAGATTGTTCTAAAATCCGCAAACGCTCCGCATGCAATTGCAGATGCTTTTGTAATAAGCCTTCGGGCCCTAAATATCGCTTATACACTTCAAGCAGGTAGGTTTTATTCGCCTTGTTTTTTTCAAAATCATCACTTAATAGATGAGCTGCCAACTGGGGCGCTGCCTCAACCAAGGAGCAAGCAATTGCTTCACGAACGCGATCAAACTTAGTCTTTTTGGTAATAATAATTTCATCACTGCCAATTACGGCATGGTCTCGGCTCTCATTCTCTTGCGGAGGAACGGATATAGCAGAGGTTTTAACTAAAACCGAATCTCGCGATTGTAATTGCTTTTTCGCCGCCCCAACGTCGGTATAAGCTACTAAATCGACCATACCGCCTCGTGTGCGATTTGGCCTTTTAGGATCAGCTACCTCCAAGATCCCTGGTTGATGGCTTTTGTACGTTGAAGCTTGAGATTCGCGAACATTTCCTAAAGGTGCCAGCACTAAACTTTGCATATCCCAGTCAATTGGATTTTCCCAGGCACCTAGATAAGCTTGCATCTCACTCGAAGAAAACTTATTGCGTGTATTAGCATCAAAGCCACTACAACTCAGATCAGGCATTGCAGCACACAACCCTTCCCAATCTGAGACAGGATATTTTTGCAAGCGATGAATATTTGCCCAATCTTGCGCTCTTGTTGCGTCAGAAAATGCATCGAGGTGGGCATTGATATCATCAATAGTGAAGCTCTCGCCCTCTCTAGACGCAACAATACGGGTCAATGCGCCACCCTTATTGTAGCCACTACCACCGAAACGGTTCGCTGCTCTTCTTGCTGGTTGATTATTTGCTACGGCTACTTGAAGATCCCGTTTATGAATAATTATGGTCATCATGCCGGTGTTATGATGTAGTTGGGTAGAAAGTTTGGTATGAGTAACCATTGGAGGGCCGGCTAAAACAACGGCATTTCGCTTACGGTTCGCTAATTCGCTTAATGCCTTATCAAAGTTAACTTCTTGGCAATTAAGGATAAATAAATCAGCATTCGTCTCTTCAAATTGTTGAACTATTTTATCTGCGGCAGTCTCGCCTAAAGAACCATTACCGCAGTTAAGAGTAAATACTCGTATGCTTAAACCCATGAATTACTCTCCGTTTTGCAGTTGCGATGATCTTTTATTATACATGAATATGATCAAAATTTACATGATTAGATCAGAGATTTCGCATTCCAGGCTTGACAGTTAGATGACCTGGGAGTTTCAAGAATAAATAATTTTACAGCTTTGAAAAAAAGGTTTAGATCTAGGTAAAATGAGAGAATTGGTTCATCCAAGCAAGGATGAACCAACAAGCTGCCATTACTATTAATCATTTATCTTGAGAACTCTATGCGTAGTCTAAGTCTTTTTGAAAATATAATTTGTGAAATCGATACAGCCCTACGCACCCTGGCTCCGCCTGCTCAAAGGGTGGTGCAACGGCATTCGCCTGCAGAGGGCTTGCATGAATCGCCTTTGAGCTCACAGGAAAAACGCCATATAGCAGGATTAATGCGAGTCAACCATGCCGGTGAAGTCTGTGCTCAAGCACTCTACCAAGGACAAGCCCTCACAGCGCAACTTGCTCGAGTTAAAGCGCAAATGGATGAAGCGGCAGCCGAAGAAATTGATCATTTAGCCTGGTGTGAACAACGCTTATTGGAATTAGGCAGCCAACCCAGCGTATTGAATCCAATTTGGTATTTAGGCTCTTTTATGCTGGGTTCTTTGGCAGGTATGGCAGGCGATCGTTGGAGTCTTGGTTTTGTTGCAGAAACAGAGCGGCAAGTCACTCAGCATTTGCAAAACCATTTACAAAAATTACCTCCTCAAGATGAAAAATCAAAACTTATCTTAGAGCAAATGGAAGAAGATGAGGCCCATCATGCCGAAGTCGCTAAAGAAGCCGGTGCGGCTGAACTCCCCTTAGTCATCAAAAAATTAATGCAGGCTGTTTCCAAATTGATGACCCATTCAAGTTATCATTTATGACTAACTTCATTCTCATTCTTGCAGCTTTTGCATTAGTGTTGCTCAATGCATTTTTTGTCGCTGCCGAATTTGGCATGGTAAAATTAAGACATACCCGAGTGGCTATTATTAGAGAAGAATACCCTTGGCGGGGAAGTATTTTAGCCAAAGTACATCATAATCTTGATGCTTATTTATCGGCCTGCCAACTTGGGATTACTCTCGCCTCCCTGGGATTAGGTTGGATTGGCGAACCCACTGTGGCCCGTATACTTCATCCTATTTTTTCGTGGATAGGATTTGTTCAACCCAAGCTGCTTGCAGCGCTCAGCTTTATCTTTGCTTTTTCTCTCCTCTCGTTCTTACACATCGTTGTTGGCGAACTCATGCCAAAATCGTTGGCAATTCGTCAAAGTGAACAAATTTCCTTATGGACAGCAGTCCCTCTCTACTTTTTTTATTGGCTTATGTATCCGGTAATTTGGCTGCTCAACTCTTGCTCTAATCTTTTATTAAGAAGTTTAAGCCTAGATGTTATGCACCCCGGAGAGCAGTTTCACTCCAGCGAAGAAATCAAGCTTATCCTGCGCTCTAGTCAATTGCATGGCGAATTAAGCCAACAGGAAACGAGCATTCTCTCTCATACACTTGATCTGGCTGATTTGAATGTCAGTGACATTATGCGCTCTTATGACGACATGGTGATGCTCGATAATCGCATTGTCAGTAAGGTGTTAATGGAAACATTGAATCACTATCATTACAGCCGCTATCCGGTGTATGACAAAGCAAAAAAACAGATTATTGGCATTCTCCATGTCAAAGATTTGCATCCTATTTTGCTAGAAACTCAAGAAAATGACGAACTGGTTCTTGAGGGAATCTTAAGACCTGTTCCCAAAATTTCCTATAGACTCCCGGTTTTAGCCTTATTACGTCAATTCCAGGAGGGTATGCCCCATTTTGCTTTAGTTTACGGACGGCAAAATGCGATTGTAGGTTTTGTCACTTTAGATAATTTATTGTACTTAGTCATCGGAGTTATTCAAGATGAATTCCATCAAACCCAAGAAGCTTGGGTAGCCAATAAGGATGGTAGTTTAACCGTAAAAGGCGATTGTTCGCTTTATACCCTTGAACGTGCCTTACAACGTGAGTTAACTTTACCTATTGATGAGGAAGAAGACATAACCACTGTTGCCGGTTTAATTTTGCATCAACATGGCTCGGTGCCTAAAGAAGGGGAAATAATTAGCTTTCCTGATTTTTCTGCTACTATTGAACATATTCAAGGAGCACGAATCAGACAAGTAAGAATTATCCCTAACCCTTAAACAACTCAACTCATGCGGCAAAGGATGCAAACTATGGGAACAGGCACTTCATTTATCGTGTTCGTTATCATGATTGCTTTTATTTTTGAGTTTATTAATGGTTTTCATGACGCCGCAAATTCCATAGCCACCATAGTCACCACGGGGGTTTTAACCCCACGTCAAGCAGTTATCTGGGCTGCGTTTTTTAATTTTATCGCGTTTATGGTTTTTAGCCTGATGGTGGCAAAAACCATTGGTAATGGACTGATTGATACTAACATTGTGAATGCCCACCTCATTTTTGCCGCTCTGATAGGGGCAATTTTTTGGAATTTGGCCACTTGGTATTATGGCTTACCCTCCAGTTCCTCCCATGCTTTGATTGGCGGACTCGCTGGGGCTGCCATTGCAAAGGGCGGGATAGCGGCGCTTAAGCCTGCAGGATTTATCAAAGTAGCTATCGGTATCTTTGTAGCTCCCGCTGTGGGCTTAGCCTTTGGATTTCTGCTTGCGTTCTCAATGGGTCTTCTCTTAAATAAATATCCTGAAGAAGTACTCAATAGAGTATTTAAGGGTTTTCAACTTGCTTCCTCAGCATTATTAAGCCTAACGCATGGCGGTAACGATGCTCAAAAAACCATGGGGATTATTGCCGTTCTCTTATTTTCCTCTTCGTTACTCGGCGATACCTTTTATGTTCCCTTTTGGGTCATTATTTCTTGCCAGACGGTTATTAGTTTAGGCACTTTAGCGGGGGGATGGCGAATTGTGCATACCATGGGAACTAAAATTACTGAACTTAATACCATGCGCGGCTGTGCGGCTGAGTCTGGTGCAGCAATCATGATTTTTGCGGCAACGGAATGCGGTATTCCTGTTTCAACAACTCACACCGTCACGGGAGCCATTGCCGGCGTCGGTCTTAATAACGGCCTTAAAGGAGCGCATTGGCCTGTTTTAAGGCGTATTTTTCTCTCATGGCTTCTCACTATTCCAGCGGCGGGGATTATTGCCGCTGCCATCATGTTGACTTGTGGTTAAGCAGGCGATCCTTTCTCATATTGAGATCTCTGGATCCCGCGAACAAGCCACGGGACGTTGGGAGAGAGTTCAACCATGCAAAAACGCCGATTAGGCACCAAACCAACGAAATACTTCACGGGTTAATTTAGTTAAAAATAAAGCATAAGCAAAGGAGCCAAGATAGGCCAAAACGATTACCAGTCCGTCTTCTTCAGAAATACCTAAGCCAAATAAAATGATTATGGAGGCGAAAATAAAATTACTAAACGGAATAGGCAGTAACAGCAAGAAACTCAAACCTAATAAAACCACCCCATGTAAGCGCTCCATTGCCGATGAAGTGAAAAATAGCCAGCGCGGCTTCAATAAATGTTCGATGGATACTAAATAAGGAAGTGTTTTATTAATCACCGTCGCTAGTTTCTTAGTCTCGATTTTACGATTTGCCAATCGGGTGGGTAACCATAAATTGGGTTTGGCAATTATAATATGAAGAGCGATAAAAACGATGGGTAAGCCAAAGATAAAGGAGATGCCCGGCACTACCGAAATAGGTAAAGCACTAGGTAAGGCAAACAGAATAATAATTAAACCATAAGCTTGAGGTCCAATTGAACGGACTAACTCCTCATAAGTGATAGAAGCGTCTTGTTCATGTTTTTTTAGCAACTGCTTAAATAAAGCTGCAATTCCAGTATGTTTAGTCAACTTTTTGTTCTTTTCTATTCAACTCGCTATTAAAGCGACCATAAAACCAGTAAATAACTATACCTGTTATCATCCAAATGATAAAGCGCAGCATCGTAATCCATGGGAGGTGAAAAATAAGATAAGCACAACTCAGAATACCTAAAATCGGAATGGCCGGCATGAATGGTGTTTTAAAAGGACGGGGTAAATCCGGCTGCAGATAACGCAAGATAATGACTCCGCCACAAACCATAATAAAAGCGAAAAGAGTCCCTATATTAACAAGCTCAGCCAAGTCATGCATGGGTATTAAGGCCGCTAGCAAACCTATGATTAAACCGCTGATGACAATAATTCGAATCGGTGTCCGTGTTCGCAAGTTAACTACAGCAAAATACCCAGGTAATAAACCATCACGCGCCATGGCTAGAAAAACTCGACTTAAACCATAAAAGAGGACAAGCATCACTGTCGTTAAGCCTGCGATTGCCCCCACACCGACTAAGGCCGCCGCTAGTTTATATCCCAAATGGAGTAAAACATGAGAAATCGGAGACGCAACATTTAAGCTGTAGTAAGGAACTATTCCAGTCAGTAAGCCAGCCACAATGATGTATAAAGTAGTACAAATAAGCAAAGAACCGATAATCCCTATTGGCACATCACGCGAAGGTTTTATTGCTTCTTCAGCAGCGGTTGAAACCGCATCAAAGCCAATATAAGAAAAAAAGATTAACGAAGCCCCCTCAATAACTCCCTTCCAGCCAAAAGGCATAAAAGGAAACCAATATTGTTCCTGCACTTCAGTGACTGCGATGCCAATAAAAATAAAAATAACAATGAGCTTCACCAGCACTATAAAGTTATTAAACCGCGAGCTCGATTTCACGCCATAGATTAGCAAGATGGCTAAAAAAATAATGATTGCAAAGGCTGAAAAATTAAAGATCCCTCCATCTCCCAAGCCATGACGCCAACCAGGATGTAGTTTCAATTTGAGCGCTTGTAAAAAATCATTGAAGTAACCACTCCAACCCACAGCCACCGCAGAAACAGAAATCGAATATTCAAGCAGCAGATCCCAGCCGACAATCCAGGCAATTAACTCGCCAAAACCTGCATAGGCATAGCCATAAGCACTCCCACAACCACCGACGCTGGATGCTAATTCTGCATAAGACAAGGCAGCAAATGCGCAGGCAAAGCCAGCAATTATATAAGACAAGATAATGGCGGGACCTGATTGTGTTGCTGCAACAATGCCTGTTAGCACAAAAATTCCTGCTCCGACAATGGCACCCACACCGAGAAGGGTCAAATCAAAAGCAGACAAACACTGCGCCAATCGAGTTTCTGGTTCAAGAGGATCATTTACCGCTTTTTTGCGCAACAAGTCCATGTTAGTATGCCTCTCGGAAAAAGTGATAAAAGGAAATTGTTACATGAAGTTAAACGCAAAACTACTCTCTTTAATAGGCGCTCTGGTTATGACAAGCTCCGCTTTCGCTTCTTTTGGAAACCTATCACCCAAAGCCTGCCCCAATGTTAGCGCAATCCAAGCGGAAGGGGTATCAATGGCTCTTGAGTTATTTCCTAGAATGTTTCTTACTTACCAATTTAGCGATTATGGCACGCCCCATAACTGGTTCTTTGCTGTCGGGTTTTTTAAGCAAGAAAAAGAGGCTGACGCCATTACTGAAGGAAAGAAGTCTCTCTCTAGTTTAACAGGTAACCCAAAACCGTTACTTAACGAAGAAGGTTATTGGCTTTGCGATTACGACATAGGCGACAACCTTGCCGCAGTGGCAATTTATGCTGATCTAAAAAATCCTTTGCCTATCATAAAACAGTTTTTTCAAAAATTACCTTAATTGAAAAATTGATAGAATTGGGAATAACAAAGATGCAACGATGCGCATGGTGTACTCAAGATCCTCTTTATGTGGCCTATCACGATGAAGAATGGGGGGTTCCGGTTAAAAACCCTCAAAAAATATTCGAGATGATTGTGTTAGAAAGCATGCAAGCGGGGTTAAGTTGGTTCACTGTTTTAAAAAAACGAGAAGCCATGCGCGAGGCTTTTTTAGATTTTTCTCCGGAAAGATTAGCTCAGCTCTCTGACGAAAAGATAGAAAATTTGTTGACCAACAGCGCGATTATTCGTAATCGTTTAAAAATAAAATCGGTAAAAACCAATGCGCAACGTTTTTTAGCTGTCGCTGAGCGCGAAAATATTATCGATTATTTCTGGCAGTTTACTGGCGGAAAAACCCTGCAACCTCAGCTTGAATCATTACAGCAAATTCCTGCGGTCACCCCCGAATCCACTGCCATGGCTAAGCAATTAAAAAAAGATGGCTTTAGTTTTATGGGGCCAACTACTTGCTACGCTTTTATGCAATCGATAGGAATTGTTAATGATCATCTTATTTCCTGTTTTCGTCACCAGCAATTGAGTTAATGTCTATAATTTAGACATTAATACGATTGGAGCGTCTGATGCAAAGAATGATTGCTAGGCTTAGCTTGTTTATTTTAATCGTTTTTAGTCCTTCAGTTTTCGCAGATAAAATTCTCCTAACCGGAAGACCTGTCGTCTTATTTCCCACGATGAATTATTATAGTTTTCCTAGCGCTTATGTATCTAGCCATAATTATCATTTTGTTAATGTCAGCGGGGATAATCGAGTTTGTTTTATTAATGCACAACCGTCACTTAAATCCCTCGATTTATTACGGATTACTATCGCGCAAAACAATAAAAAATTTTTATGGTACTGCTATCGTTATGATCCGCGGTATTTTGTGGTGGAGTTTTGAGTTTGAAAATTGCGGCGTTGTCCCGTTCGGGCTCTGAGATATCCCCACGACATTAAATAGACTGTTTAGTTCATTGATCGTTTTGTATATCCCGTTCGCACTGAGGAAGCGCGCAGCGCTGTCTCGAAGTGTCGCAAATAGCCCCCTTTCGAGAGCCTCAGGACAGGCCTTCCACAGCCTGTACAGATCAAGCCTGAAGACTATCCTTAAACGAGCGAATATGACGATAAGCATCTTCAATGCGAGCTTGGCTAATCTCGCCTGATTTTACTTTTGCTTCGATAATATCAATAACTTCTTTGGGATCCTGAGGAGTCTTAGATAATTGGTTGCCAAAAATAAACATATCAGCGCCTGCATTCACGGCCAAGGTCACTGCTTTTTCTAAACCATAATGATCGCTAATCGCTTTCATTTGCATGTCGTCGGTAACAATCACTCCATTAAATTGTAATTGCTCACGCAAAATGCCGGTCAAGATCTTACGTGATAAAGTAGCAGGCAAGCCGGATTCATCGAGTTTTCGATTAACAATATGCGCAGTCATCACCATATTACAGCCCTCATTTCCGCCCAAAAGCTGTTTATACGGCTGTAATTCAGATTCTTGCCAACTCTCACTCACATCCACAAAACCTAAATGTGAATCCGAATTAGAACTCCCATGGCCTGGAAAATGTTTATAAGCACATTGGGATTTATGCTGTAAAAAATAACGCGAAAAAATGGTTGCGAAGCTGGCTACTTCTGCAGGATCAGCAGAAAAACTACGACCTAACTGACCGATGATGGGATTTTCTGGATTCACATTGACATCGATATCAGGCGCAAAATTTAAATTAAACCCACCATCTTGCAAGGTTCTGCCCATACTATCGGCTAAACCAGCAACCTCTTCCTTTTTCATTTTGGCAACCTCTGCAGCGGGAAGAGTCTCAGGAAATCCATATTCCTTGCCTAAGCGATTAACAGCACCGCCTTCGTAATCAACCGAAATTAATAAAGGCAATTGAGGGCGATGGTATTTTTGATTGGCACGTTCATTGGCCTGTTGCAATTGGTCATTCAGCTTTTTAACCTGGGCTGGACTTTCAATATTTTTATCGAAGCTATCTGTACGATAGTTATAATCAAATAAAATAACGCCACCGATATTGTCGTGATTAATTGCTTTGATAATAGGGGAATTATTATCTACTTGCTTACCATCAAAGCCTATAATAAGCATTTGACCAATTTTATCTCTTAGGCTTAGAGATTCTGTCGCCAGGGTTTGCCCCATGGTCAATAGAGCGCCAGTTAAAATTAACAATTTAAAAAACTTCATAGCTCATCCTACTAACAAAGGACTGCATATGATAACAATTTATACAAAAAGAATCAATAATGTACTTCGAGATCTGAAAGAGCATCATACCGAGCTAAAGGCATGAAGCGGTAGGAGGAGGTTATTTTTCTCTTAGTAATTCTTCTTAATATTGTTTATATTCTCAATAAGCTATTCCTTATTCCAATCAAGGATCACTATGTGGAAATCCCTTATTTCTATTGCCCTAGGCGCAGCTATAGGTGCCATTCTTCGTTGGTTGCTTAGTCTTAAACTCAACCACCTCTTTCCCTCGATACCGCCAGGAACGCTGGTCGCAAATCTTATCGGTGCTTATATCATTGGCTTAGCGATTGCATATTTTAGTTCTATGCCGAGCATTGCTTCGGAATGGCGTTTATTTATCATTACTGGTTTTTGCGGGGGATTAACGACGTTTTCCACCTTTTCGGCAGAGATAGTCGCCTTATTACAGGAAGAGCAATACGGGATGTTTTTGGGAGAAATTGTTTCTCATTTAATGGGTTCAATGTTAATGACAATAGCAGGCATGGCAACTTGGTTCGGGTTGCAACACCTCCTTAAATAGGCCTAAATTGCTAGTTTCAAGAAAATTATGCTACTTTTTAATTGAACCTTTTGGGGATGATTATGATGAAATCTTTTATTGAACAAGCGCGAATGTATGGGGCTTATCACCGAAAACCAATCACTCGCTACACCCATTTTGCGGGTGTTCCATTAATTATTTTCTCATTAATGGTCCTTTTTGGTTTTCTTCATTTGGTTATTCCCGGTGTCATGGATATTACTCTGGCAAGCATCGCCACCTTTGCTTTACTTATTTACTACTATTTTCTTAATTGGCGCTTAGCCCTAGTCCTCACTGCCGTCTTTATTATCTTACTTTGGCTTGCAAATCTTGTAAGCTACTATGGCCCGACTCGCTCAGCGCTATGGATTTTTTTAATTACTTTTATCTTGGGCTGGGCACTGCAATTGATTGGTCATTTTTTTGAAGGCAATCGTCCAGCTTTCCTCGATAATATTTGGCAAGCCCTCATTGCGCCAATGTTTTTAACTGCTGAACTCTTTTTCTTAGGCGGGCGGATGCAAAATTTACAAGAGCAAATTCAGGGTATCGAGGAGAAAGAAGAGCCTATCCATGAAGAAAGTTCCTTAGATAATGAGATTGATAAATCTAAGTTGGAATAATTAAAACCTGCTGTAAATACAGCAGGTTTTAATTAGAGTTAAGAGATAGTACAACGCTCTGGCTGATGCTCCTGTCCTCTTTGAGCATCTCTATTTTGCCGATTTGCAAAGCTGTGGTATGGATTGCGCCCAACGGGTACCACCGCTTCCTGAGGCAGATCTTGTTCAGCTATACGGCGCGCCGCAAGTAGATCCGGGTAGCTATCATCCAACATATCAATAAAAGCCATCTGCACAGACTCAAGTAATTCTAGAGGATTTATTCCTTCATCCATTGTAGTAGCCAGCACTTGGGCTTCCTCAAATACGCACTTAGCTGTTGCTAAATCTGATTTTAATCTCTCTATCGAGGCATCAGTCATTCGAAAACCCTGTCTGTATAGAATCTCGATAGCTTGCTTGAGACTAGGTTCTTCTTGAAGCTGGCGGCCATGGAAGATATTCTCCATAACATTGCTAGCATTCATTTCAAGAACATATTGCTCACCTTCAAGGCTAATAGCTGGCGGTAGATAGCCTTTAAACCAGCTCCGAACTTCCTCTTCACTCAAGTTATTTTTATTAATTCTCAGATATAATTTTGCAACAGAGTACCCGCCCACTTTCTCATACTCGAGATCAAGGGGATTGCTAGCCGCCTTCGCGGATGTAGTTTGTACAATAGGCTCTTCTTTTTCACCCTCATTCGCTGCGTTATTAAGAATAGTCTTTTCCTGCTCTTCAATTTCAACGATCTCTACTTCAGATTTTTCTTTTTCTACTGCTTTATTTTCATTAACTTCAGGTTGTTCAGGGGGGAAGAGAGTATGGAGATAATGATCCATATCCCTATCAAGGAAAGGACCCATAGGTGTTTTAGCTATATCCCGGTAATTTTCATAAGACTTGCCCTTACCTGTAAACACTGCGTATTCTTTGATTTCTCCTTTATCATAAAAATGTAGACGAAAGCTAATTCTCTCGGAAATCAAATACTCATATTTTGTAAAAAACCTCTTTAACGACTCTAAAATTTCCACTGAATCATCAGCAAAAGTAAAGACTATCTTTTCGTCTCCTGGGTTATCTAGCACTGCCTTCTGTAGCTGAGCAATAAGGAGTGGTCTTTTTACTGGATCAAAGATATATGTTTCGTGTTTGAGCTTAGGAAATTGCCAATCGTCAGCGTCGGGATTAATTTCCAATTCTTTCATTATTTGGTCGTAAGAAGCACCACTTTCAAGTCCCGCTTTTGCATCGGCCATTAGAAAAGTATCCAGTTCAAAACCCAGATACTCACTTACCTTTTTCAATGCGGGAAAGGCTGAAGAACAGCCATCACGCATTAGGGCGTTTTCTGCATCATGCTGCTGGTCTTGCCGATTTGTTCCAATCATCAAAACCCTTTTTGTGGCTCCCATGCTTTCAGCTTCCGCTCTTATTGAATCGTAGTAACCTTGATTGGCAGTAATGACAAGCTCACTGGAATGTTTTGTTGGTGATTGGGGCCCCGCGTTGTATTTCTTATTAAATACAAGACCGTCAACATCCACTGAATAATAATAAATTGTCATTAAATCACCTTTTGAAATGTAAATAAGCGATCTGTATTTTAAAGATGATTAATTAAGGCAATATTAATAGGCGAAATATTCATTTTTTGAGGGAGCCTTGTTAATCAGAAGCTTTGCTTTGAGGCATCTCTTTCTCAGTTATTTACAAACAATCATATAACAATGATGAATCCGTTGATTACGTTTGAAATCCAAATCAACTGTTTCCGCACTTATATCTTTGACCTGATATTGCTCATTAACCTGCGGCGATAATTTGAATTGTCTAAAATTAGTTGAAAAGTATAGAATGCCTTTTGGATTCAAAATGCGCATCGCGAGCTCAATTAAGGTCTCATGATCACGCTGAATATCGAGAGTTTGGGTCATTCGTTTTGAGTTTGAAAAACTTGGCGGGTCAAGAAAAATGACATCAAAGCGATCACGGGTAATTTTCAACCACTCGAGGCAATCAAATTGCACGAATTGATGTTTCGATAAATCCAGATGATTCAATCTGAAATTATCTTCGGCCCAATCTAAATAGGTCCTTGATAAATCAACGCTGGTTGTTATCGCACCTGCCAGAGCCGCATGCACGCTGGCAGTGGCCGTGTAACAAAAGCAATTGAGAAAGCGAGTACCTGCTGCTAGTTGCTCAAAACGCATTCTTAGCGGCCGATGATCTAAAAACAAGCCAGTATCAAGATAGTCATACAAATTAACTTTAAATTTTGCTCGGCCTTCAACCACTGTCATCGTATGTTTGGTTTGATTCATTTTTTGATATTGATTAGAGCCTTTTTGCTGCTTGCGCTGCTTAACTACTAATTTTTCTGGTGCAATGCCTAAGGCTTTTGGCACGGCTTGAATCACTTCTAAACTACGTTTTTGCGTTTTATGGAGGGGAATATCCGCCGGCGCTACATATTCTTGAAGGACCGCATAATCATTATAAATATCGACAGCATAAGCATATTCAGGCAAGTCGGCATCATAAACTCGATAACAATGAATCTGATTTCGTTTTGCCCATTTTTGTAGATGAGCAAAATTTTTATGCAAGCGATTAACGAGCATTTCTGCACCGGGAGATAAAGTCCCTAACTCCTGGCCCTTCAACTGATTCTCCGCACTCAGGGTCATGCAATATAATTTACATTCTATAGCACCATTGAATAGGGTGTATTGTTTACTCGCTCGTAAACCCAAAGCTTTTGCGAGCATTGGATTAGAGGTTAAAACGGCTGCCTGCCAACCTTGATAATAACTATGTAGTGTTGCTCCTAATTGCTGATAAAGAGGAACAAGTTGAGTTGCATCGCCTAAACGCTCACCATAGGGCGGGTTAGATACGACTAATCCTTTATTGTGATTCGGTCTGCAGTCTTTGACTGGCAAGGCAGAAAACTCCACTAAAGGTAAGACCCCTGCGCGCTCAGCATTCTCTCGCGCAATATTAATGAGCTTTGGATTACTATCTGTCCCACGCAGTTTTACCGAAGTAGGTTTCACTTGCTGGAGAGCATGGGCTCTCACTTTTTCCCATAAAGAAGGCTGATGTTGCGTCCAATGAACAAGTGCTTGATCATGGCGCAATAATCCCGGAGCAATATGCCCTGCCATCATTGCCGCTTCGATCACTAAAGTCCCTGCCCCACAAAAAGGATCATGAAAGGCATAATCGGCTGCCGCCAGTTGTGGCCATTTAGCCCGCAATAACATGGCGGCAGCTATGTTTTCTTTTAAGGGTGCCTCACCGGCCTGAGTACGGTAGCCTCGTTGATGTAGACTATAGCCAGTCAAATCAAGACTCACTGTAACAACCTCATCTTTTAGATGAGCATGTAAGCGAATATCCGGTTTTCCACGATCGACGGTGGGGCGCGTTCCTTTAAATTGGCGAAAATGATCCACAATTCCATCTTTGACAACCTGAGCACCAAACATTGAGTTGCGAATATGAGTTGAAGAACCATGAAATTCGATAGCAAGTGTTTTCTCAGCCGTAAAAACGGTTTGCCAAGGAAATTGATTACATAATTGATAAAGAGTTTGCTCATTATGAGCATTCCCGCTAAACAAGATAAGTTGAATGCGATTGGCTAAACGGGTCCATAAGCAAAGATTATAAATCACGACCAAATCAGCCTCGCCATAGACCCCTTGTGGGCTTACTCGAGTCACCTGTAAACCGATGGCTTTCACCTCTTCTTCTAAAAGGTATTCAAGCCCTTTGGGGCAGCTAATGAAGAGGGAATGAAGAGAGTGATTCATGATACACAACTCCGCAAAAAGCGAAAAAGTGCTTTACTAGCGCCTAAGTTTTTTCCGCTGTTCCGTTCCTCTATCGCTTTTTTGACTAATTGCCGCAGCTGCTGTACCTCTTCAGGTTGATATTCAGCAATAAATTCAGTCAGCGCGTCTTTCCCCCCCTGAATTAACTTTTCACGCCATTGTTCTAACTCATGAAAGACCACCGTTTTTGCACTATCTTCTGCCAAAAGTGCATCATAAGCCTGCAAAATAGCCTCTGTATCTGCTGAGCGCATCAATTTTCCAATGAGTTGAGCTTGACGCCTAGTCGCGCCATGGCTTTTGATCGATTTTGCATCAATAATGGCTTGTCGCAAAGGTGGGGACAGAGGTAAGGTATCCAGCTTTGTTTCGCTCAATGCAATCAACTCAACGCCTATTTTCTTTAGAGCCTCTGCATCGCGTTTTTTTTGTGATTTACTTTTTAACTCTTCCATCTCTTCCATCGAATTAGCCTTTCAAAAAGATTGCTACCTTAACCGCAATCCATAAAAAAACACAGTACTTTTAATTCTAGCATTTCACCAGATCATATTAATCAACAGCAGCTATTGGAGGAAGCGCATAGTCCTTGGCCTTGGCTTTCGTACGAAAATAAGCACGGCTAATCGCGATAAAATTGTAGATTAAAATAAGGAGCAATAAAGAATGCAACCAAGTTACCGTGATTTGTGTAAATAATTGTACAGTAATAAAAACACCGACACAGCCGAAGAGACTTAGAATTAAGGTTTTTTTCAGAGGAATTTTATTTTGTTGCACAAAAACTAAAGTAGTCAGCGGTTGCTGCATCGCACCGGCTGTGGTCATGATAGGAAAAGCCACCAAGGGTGACACATTCATTAAAAATAATACGGCCTGCACCATGACGAACAAACCAATACCGACGGAAGTTAAGCCACCACAAACTATCATGGCGAAAAAGCCAATAACTAATTTCCACGAATGCAATTCGACGAGATCGCCACCAATAGGTACTACGTGCAATTGATGACAGATTAATAAGACAATAATTGCCGCAAAACAGCAGATCATTGCTAAACGAATGGCTTGTTTACTTAAGCGGCTGACTACAGCGCCACCCATTAACCCACCCACGCAGGTTCCAGCCACCAAGGTAATTAAAGTGATTAAGTCAACATCAATTAACTGCATGAAAAAAAAGGATTCAAAAACACCCGGAATAACTTGTGCGCCATTGTTTACTGCAGGGAGTTCATCATCAGGAAAAGTGCCAAGCAGCTTTGCCAAAGCAATATTCACGGCAAAACTTCCTACTCCAAGCGTATCAGCAATAAAAGCCAGAATACCGCTCACACCGAGTTTTAGATAATCTAAAGGAGATAAGGGCACAGACGGCTGTTGCCTCAATCGATAAACCATAGCAGCAACACAAATTAAACTCAGAATTACTATTCCAGAAATGATTAAATTAATTGTCATTAGATTCTCATCATGTGGGCGCCGCTAAGCCTTGCGAAGTAGCTTGAGTAACATATTTTTTATCCTTGAGACCAACGCTAATCTATTCCATTTGACTTAGGGTAAAAAAAGGTCTTATCGATTATACAGCATTTGCTTTGCCCAGCAAACAACAGTGTGTTTTAATTTGACACAAAACGATGATCGCTGATACAACTGATGAATTCCTATGATTTATCCGACGTTACTGCGTAGACGAAATTTCGCGAGTTTAGATAAAAAAATGTCATATCGACTCGCATTTCCCGTTCGTGCTTTGAGGTATCGCCATGAAATGCGTATCTAAGGAATTTGTATTAATTTTATTCCGTTCAGTCTGAGGTGCACGCATGGCGTGCGTCTCGAAGGCTTGTCCTGAGGCTCTGAGAGGGGAGCCTTTTGCAACACTTCGAGACAGCGCTGCGCGCTTCCTCAGTGCGAACGGTATAAACAAAAACATTAATGAACTAAACAGTCTATTTAATGTCGTGGGGATAAAACAGAACCGAACGGTTAAAAAACTAAAAACTCTTCAAAGCTCATCTACAAAACCTTACGAAAATCACTTACAACAGCGTTTTGTTATTTCTGCCACATGCTTTCCCTGGAAGCGCGCTATTTGACGTTCAAGAGCGCTCGGCATACGACTACCATCTGCACCAGCAATGGTGCCAGCACCATAAGGGGAGCCGCCATGTAACTCAGTAAGGTTGGTTAATCCCTTTTCTGAATAAGGCACGCCAACCAAAATCATTCCATGGTGTATCAGCGTATTCCAAAACGATAAAATAGTGGATTCATTACCGCCTCCAGTCCCTGTAGAAACAAATACACTCGCCACTTTACCAATTAACTCGCCATTTACCCACATACCGCCTGTTTGGTCGAGGAAATTACGCATTTGGGCTGCCATATTACCAAAGCGGGTCGGTGTTCCAAAAATAATGGCATCGTAGTCGCTAAGTTCCTTCGGCGTCGCAATTTCTGCTTTTTGATTTAATTTCACTCCGGCCTTCTTGGCAATCTCTTCTGGCATCGTTTCAGGTACACGTTTTAAGGTTACTGCCACACCCTCTACTTCAGAAGCGCCTTTAACAACTTCTTCCGCCATTATTTCTACATGCCCATAACTGGAATAGTACAGTACTAACACCTTGATCATCGAGTTCTCCTGAAATTAAAAACGATTATTACGAAAATCATCTAAAGCTTGTTTTATTTCTTCTTCAGAATTCATCACAAAAGGCCCTAAACGTGCAATAGGCTCCCTGAGTTTCTTGGCAGCAATTAATAAGCAATGGGTTTTTTCAGTGAGCGCTTGCAAAGTCAGCAGTTCGCCCGAACTTAAAATAGCTAAATGATGCCGTTTAACAGTTTCTTCTTGAATCTTTAGCTCACCAGAGAGAACAAAAACGAGTGCTTGATGACCGCAAGGAAGCTGCTGTTGCATTATTTGCTGCTCGGGCAAGCGGATATCGAAGAAAAGCGGGTTAGTTGCTATACCCGTTATAGGCGATTGAGTTCCTTTGTCCGTTTTCCCAGCAATTACTTTTATCTGCACCCCAGAAGCTTGCTGTTCAATAGGTAATTCTTTAGCCGTATATTCTTGATAATGAGGGGCAGTCATCTTCTTGACTGCAGGCAAATTTAGCCATAACTGCAGACCGGTTATGCCTTCATCCCTTTTTTGTGGCATTTCTGAATGAACAATTCCTCGCCCGGCAGTCATCCATTGTACATCACCAGGACCGATTATCCCTTGATGTCCCTGATTATCTTGGTGAGCAATCTCTCCTGCTAAAAGATAAGTGATAGTCTCAAAACCACGGTGAGGATGGTTAGGAAAACCAGCAATATAATCCAGCTCATTTTTACTATCAAAAAAGTCGAATAACAAAATGGGCTCAAAGGGATTGTTCTTTTCTGCCCCTATGTATCGTTGAATTCTTACTCCCGCACCCTCACGAACTAAAGTGCCAATGACTTGTTTTTCAACATGAATTTCTTTCATCAGAGATGAACCTATTAGGAAAGAATAATCCAAGGATAGATTAAAATAGGCATTTTGCCTAACTACATTAAAAGGACAGACCAAAACTATGCTAGAATGCCTGCAACTTGTTCAACAGGAGGTGCTATGCAGCGCTTAAAATTAATTTTTTCTATATTAGTTTGCTTACTAATAACAACGAATGGTTATAGTGCAAATGCTGTTTTAAAAGATATAAGAGGACAAAGTATTCCCTTCGATAGCTTAAAAGGCAAATGGGTACTTATCAACTATTGGGCTAGCTGGTGCCAACCTTGTCTCGATGAAATTGGGGAATTGAACCGCTTTTATAAAAAGAACAAGGATAGGGTCGCTTTATTTGCGGTGAACTATGATTCACTTCCCCTAGCGCATCAAATCGCCCTTATTAGAAAACATAATATTAGCTACCCTAGCCTGCGATCTAGTCCTGCCCGCGACCTAAAATTAGGAGATATCCGCGGGGTACCTGCAACCTTTGTTTTTAATCCAAATGGCCAATATAAAGGGACCTTATATGGGGAGCAAACGCTAAAGAGCTTGAATAAGGCAACCACAGGTTAAGACCCTTAAATAATTAATATTTTGGCCGGGTTGATAGAAAATATTCCTCAAAAAATCAAGCCGGTAACAATAAATATTAGCTTGGGAAAAATTTAATGCAAATTGCTGCAAAATCGATTCCATAAATATAAAAAAAGTTTAAAATGCTATTTTTCAATTTTAAATGGCTTCATTTATGTATTGGCGAGTCTTCTTTTTGTTATTCTTTGCTAAGGTGGCAATAGCAGGCCCATGGTGGACAGGCCCATTACTCGCCCCAGCGGGCAAGACTATTCCCTCTGGTCATTTTAATTTTGAACCTTACGCCTTTTATACGACTTATCCCCAGAATTTTAAGAATATTGAAATTACCCCCATCTTAACCGCAGGTATCACTGATTTTTTAGACTTGCAAATGGCCTTACCTTACGATTACAGCTGGATCAGCCAAAGCCGACATTCAACAGATATTGCCGACTATAGTTTAGGTGTTGGAATCCAAGTACTTAAGCAAAAAGAGGATGGATGGCTTCCGGATCTACGCCTAGTTGTTCAAGAAGTTTTTCCTACAGGACGCTTTGAAAATTTAGATCCTAGAAAATTAGGAACCGATCAAACAGGATTAGGCGCCTATATCACTGCATTGAGTTTAAATTTCCAAAAGCTGTGGCAATTTCACAATGGTCATTATTTGCGCTCACGTTTAAGCGTAGTTGGTGCATTTCCAGGAAGCTCCAGTGTTAATGGTGTTAATGCCTTTGGTGGCAGTGAAGTAACAGAAGGATCGGTGCATATTGGAAACAGTTATGCAGTCGACCTAGCCTGTGAATACCAACTCACTCAGAATTGGGTGCCTGTTTTTGAAGTTTTATACGCACACAGCGATGGAACAGCATTTTCAGGGAATCCAGGATTTACCCCTGGGGGAGCCATCTTAAGTATCGGTGGGCCAGGTTCTGATTCAGCCTCATTAGCACCCGCGCTTGAATTTAACTTTAACCCCAATTTAGGAATTATTGGTGGGGTTTGGTTTTCGGTCACTGGGCCCCATGCTGCTAAATTTGTAACTTCTACCCTTGCAGTGAATTATTTCTTTTAACCGTCTCTATTCAGCGCTCTTATTTTCTAAAGGAAATAGTCGCTTTTTTTGGGCTTGTGTCAATTTAACTTTTAGATGCCAGCCGCCTTCATCGGAGGGCACTTCTTGAAGGACGGCATCTAATTGATAAAGTTTTGCGCGCAATTTAGCTTCCGACGGTTTAAGGGACAGGGTTTCTTCGCTAATTTTTCCATGTAATTGAGTAGCAATTGCTTCACTAAGTAAGTCAAGGCCAGCACCGCTTTTAGCTGATAACCACACCTTAGCTCCATCTTCTTGTTGATCCATTTTTGGGAGCCAATTTTCCTGCGCATCTATCTTGTTAAAAACTTGAATGGTAGGAATCTCAGACACACCAATTTCGGCTAACACCTGTTGCACCGAAAAAACCATTTCCCGCCAATTAGGATCAGAAATATCAATAACCTGCAGTAATAAATCAGCTTCTGCCGTTTCTTCAAGCGTGGCTCGAAATGCCTCGACTAATTGATGGGGCAAGTCGCGAATAAAGCCAACAGTATCAGCTAAAATAATGGCACCGGCACCGGGTAGCTCTACTTTACGCATTGTCGGGTCTAAGGTAGCAAATAATTGATCCGCCACATAAATATGCTCACCTGTTAAGGCGTTAAATAAAGTTGATTTGCCTGCGTTGGTATACCCCACCAGTGATACAGTAGGCATTGCTGCTTTTTGTCTAGCACGACGGTTTTGATCACGGCTTCGTCTTACTTTTTCTAAGCGTTTGTTAATCGATTTAATGCGTTCCCGGAGTAAACGACGATCGGTCTCAAGCTGCGTTTCACCAGGACCTCTGAGACCAATTCCCCCTTTTTGACGCTCTAAATGGGTCCATCCGCGAATTAATCGAGTTGATATATGTTGTAATTGCGCTAATTCAACTTGTAATTTTCCCTCAAAAGTTCTTGCTCTCTGCGCAAAAATATCAAGAATCAGCCCGCTGCGATCGATGACACGACATTGAAGTAACCGTTCTAAATTTCGTTCTTGGGAAGGGGATAACTCGTGATTGACTAAAACAAGTTCCGCATCATGCTCTTCAACAAGCTGCTGAATTTCTTCGGCTTTGCCTAGACCCACATAATATTTCGCCTCTGGAGTGGCACGAGCACCCACTACACAAGCAAGAACTTCTGCTTGTGCGGAAAGGGCTAACTCCTTAAACTCAGCTAATGCTTTTTCAGCATCGACACCCGGAAGCGCCAATTGTACTAGAATAGCGCGCTCGCCACTTTGTGGACGTTCAAACAAGACGACGTTTCCCTCAACCAGAAATGTAGCTAGTCTGCCACATTTCCCTCCTCCTCACCAGTAGGCAACTTAACCATGCGTGAAGGAACTACGGTGGAGATAGCATGCTTATAAACCATTTGTGTGACAGAGTTTTTTAGCATCACTACGTATTGATCGAAAGAATCGACCACGCCGTGTAATTTGATTCCATTAACCAAAAACACTGAGACGGGAATTTTTTCTTTGCGCAATTCGTTCAGAAAGGGATCTTGCAATAAATGATTTTTAGTCATTGCCTACTCCTTATTATTATTTTATTCAGGCAACTGCTTCATTAATGTAATCGTCTGTAAAATGAAAAACTTTACACTTTAGATAAAATATTTAAACAAAAATTTAATTTTAAAGTCTATTTGTGTATTAATAATTCAAAAATATCAACGGATTGCAAATTATCTTTAATCTTTCCTTTAATTATCAACAAACGCATAACATTGTGATACCATGTCGCGCAAACCCTGTGAACAACTTTGTCGACTATGTCTAGAAAATTAGTAACTGGTGCGTTAACTATTGCATTCTTACCTTTGGGAACTATCACTAGCGCAGTCACTATGGGTTTCCTGCTCACTGCCTTTACAATAGTCTCTCCCATTCTTGTTGTTTGGCTTGCTTTCTATGTTGCATCACTTGCGGTCAACAAACTTGCAGAGACGTTTCAAAAGCCCTCATTAAAATTTGAAGGATTTACAGCCTTTACTCTAGATGCAATTAAACGGATTGCAATTTGTGCCCTCGTCAGCATTCCTTTGTTGCCTCTTTCTTTGATTGTTGTAGGACTGATTGTGGCAGTTATTGCCCCATTATTATTTGTTCTCTTGGCTGGTTTTTTCTCTTATGTAGGAGCTAAGCAAGTGATTTCCTTCTTTGCAGGCGAAGAGAGTAACAACAGAACGGACAGCGAAATTACTTATATACCCATACCTGCACATCAAATTCATCAGGAGACCCATGATGCGCCGAGACCAAATTCGGCCACGGCCCCTTATCAATCTTCAATTCGTCGTTTTTTTGATAATCCAGTTGAAAGCGCAAAAGAACTTTATGGAAGTTATGTCAGCAAGCCTCACCAAGGCTAAGCTAAGCTTGCCAAGCAAAATATGCCTAATATAGAGACAATACCTCTATTTATTTGAGAAATCTCTTACATATTGCACATCTGATCCTGCAATGACAATTAGCAGAAACCAGATATACTTATAACATAAAGGATGACAAGGATTGTCTGACAGGACGTCATACTAAGGGACAAGCACAAAGGATGTGCTCCGCCGCAAGGACGCGGCCCATTTGGTCATCATACTCAGAAACGAAACCTATAGACAGGAACAGCTGTCTTGAGGTTTTTTCTTTTTGAAATTGAATTCTGTTGCTCATTCTCAAAACTATCTTTTAGGCTAACAACAATCGCTTCGGGCAGAGGAGCTGCTTGCGTCGTCTCCGAAGCCTCCCATCAGGACTAGCAAGGCTTCGACACAACCTAACGGCTCCGTGTATGAGGCTCTCGAAGGACCCAGCCGGAACTGAGATATTCCCACGACATTAAATAGACTGTTTAGTTCATTGATCGTTTTGTTTATCCCGTTCGCACTGAGAAAGCGCGCAGCGCTGTCTCGAAGTATCGCAAAAGGCTCCATCGAGAGACAAGCCTTCGAGACGCACGCCATGCGTGCTCCTCAGGCTGAACGGAATAAAATTAATCCAAAATTCATTAGATACTTATTTTTTGTTGTACCGTTCGCACTGAGGAAGCGCATAGCGCTGTCTCGAAGTGTCGCAAAAGGCTCCATCGAAATACAAGCCTTCGGGACGCACGCCATGCGTGCTCCTGAAGTTGAACGGGATAAAATGAATACAAATTGCTTAGATACTCATTTTGTGGGGATACCTCAGAGCCTGATCAGAGCAGATAAAATGCTTATAGTCTGACGGCAATGAGGTAGAGCTCAACATACTTTAGTTAAACATCAATATTTTCGGCTTCCAAAGCATTGCTCTCAATAAAGTCTCTTCGTGGTTCAACATTATCGCCCATGAGAGTAGTAAATATTTCATCCGCAGCTACTGCATCCTCAATACTCACTTGTAGCATCCTTCTAACTTCTGGATCCATTGTAGTTTCCCACAATTGCTCTGGATTCATCTCTCCAAGACCTTTATACCGTTGAATAGTTTGGCCACGTTTTGCCTCGTCCATCAGCCATTCAAGGGCTTGCTCAAAAGACTCAACAGCCTGAGTTTTCTCGCCTCGCTTAACCACCGCCCCTTCATCCAGAAGAGCCGATAATTTGCTGCCTAAATTGATTAGCTCTCTGTAATCTTTAGAAAGGAAAAATTCCATATTGAGCAAAATTGAATGCTCAGAACCATGTTGTCTTATCAATACGCGTGGCTGATAACTCTCATTTTCATCATTATAAGTAACATCTACTTGGTAATATAGATTTTTACCGCTTAATTGCTGAAGACTCTGATGCAACTGCTTCGCCCAGTTGTGCACGAGGTCTTGGCTTTTAAAATCTTCGCCTTGCAATTGAGGTAAGTAGCTGATGCGTCGAAGAACTTCACTATTATAACGTCTAGCATGACGCTTAATTATCTTCTCAACACGTCGATAATGTAGTACTAACTCTTCCAAAGCGACAGCAGAAATTGCTGGTGCATCTTTCGTTGGGAAAAATTCGGCACCTTCCATTGCACTTTGGGTTAAATACTCATAAAGGGCTTCATCATCTTTAACGTACTGCTCTTGTTTGCCACGTTTAACTTTATAAAGTGGCGGCTGAGCAATATAGATATAACCACGCTCAATCAATTCCGGCGTTTGTCGATAGAAAAAAGTAAGTAATAGGGTGCGAATATGCGAACCATCCACATCCGCATCGGTCATGATGATGATACGGTGATAACGTATTTTATCCGGATCGTATTCATCAGGCCCAATTCCGCAACCCAAAGCAGTAATTAAGGTAGCGACTTCTTGTGAAGAAAGCATCTTATCAAACCGTGCTTTTTCCACATTCAGAATTTTACCTTTTAAGGGCAAAATAGCCTGGAATTTTCGATCGCGGCCTTGTTTTGCCGAACCCCCCGCAGAATCACCCTCTACGATATAGAGTTCAGAAAGCGCCGGATCTTTCTCTTGGCAGTCAGCCAACTTTCCGGGTAAACCCGCTATATCTAGCGCGCCCTTCCGTCGCGTCATTTCCCTCGCTTTGCGAGCTGCTTCTCTCGCACGCGCGGCATCAATAATTTTCCCTACAATTGATTTAGCAATCGAGGGATTCTCCAATAAGAAATCATTTAATTTTTCAGCAACTAACGATTCAACAGCCGCTTTCACTTCGGAAGAAACAAGTTTATCTTTCGTTTGAGAAGAGAATTTTGGATCCGGTACTTTAACAGATAATACCGCGGTTAAACCTTCTCGAGCGTCGTCACCCGTCGTGGTAATTTTAGCCTTTTTCGCATAGCCTTCGTTTTCGATGTAAGTATTAAGCGTACGCGTTAATGCAGCTCTAAAACCAGCTAAGTGGGTACCTCCATCTCGTTGAGGAATATTATTGGTGAAACAAAAGATCGTCTCTTGAAACGAATCATTCCATTGCATAGACAAATCCACCGTAATATTATCTTTTTCACCATTCAATGAAAAAACAATGGGCATGATGGGTGTTTTGTTGCGATTTAAATGCTCAACAAAGGCCTGTATACCTCCCTCATAGCGGAAAGTATCTTGTTTTTGGCTACGCTCATCATATAAATGAATGCAAACGCCTGAGTTTAAGAAAGAAAGCTCGCGTAACCGTTTTGCAAGAATGTCATAGTGAAATTCAATGTTAGTAAAAGTATTGGCACTTGGCTTAAACCAAACCTGAGTTCCGGTGCTAGTTGCATCACCGGTGATCGTCAAGGGCGCATCAGGAACACCATTGCGGTAATGTTGCTCGTGAATTTTGCCATTACGACGGATGGATAAATGCAACTCTTCAGAGAGGGCATTCACCACTGACACACCTACACCATGTAAACCGCCGGAAACCTTATAAGAATTGTCATCAAATTTCCCCCCTGCATGTAAAATAGTCATAATGACTTCTGCAGCCGAGCGGCCTTCTTCTTTATGAATGTCGACAGGTATCCCCCGACCATCATCTTTGACCGTTATGGATTCATCGCTATGAATAATGACTTTAATTTCATGGCAGTATCCAGCAAGCGCTTCATCAATAGAGTTATCTACTACTTCAAAGACCATATGATGCAAACCGGTGCCGTCATCCGTATCACCAATATACATTCCAGGACGCTTTCTAACTGCATCTAAGCCTTTTAAAACTTTGATATTCGACGAATCATAACTAGCGTCTACGCTCATGAGAGTCCTCTTTGCCTAGTGGCTAACCAAATAAAACAGTATACCACTAATCAGGCTTTTTTTACATGATTCATCGGGTTACAAATAGTAGGGATTCACGTGATTTCATCAAAAATTGCTAGCGGCGGCAATATGTATTCTTTGCCTAATAATTCATTTTTTGCACCCCAATCGTACATTACTTTGGTAAAATAATTGACTGCATTAGTCACTACATTAGTTCTCGATGTGGTAACTATTGTTTCGATTAGTTTCAGTGCATAATTATCAGCTGTAAAGGTTTTCATTGCCCATTTTTTTGCTTGCAAGCCTAATTCTTTCAAAAGCTCTGGATTTTTTTCAAGTTTCTCTAATACAGCCGCGATTTCAGCAATTTCATTGTTGGGGTTAATTTTTATAGTGCAGTCTTTAGGGATTTCTCTATAAAAACCGGTGTCGGTTACAATCGTTGCTTTACCATACAACAAAGCTTCAATTGTAGAAGCTGAAGCCGCTTCTAGTGCAGGCCAGCGTAAACAAGTGACGAGATCCGCTTTGTAGATAGCTTGGGCTAAGGCCGCGTCATCAACTTCACCTGAAATAACAAGCTCAACCTTTTGTTTTTTGGCTAAACGCGTTAGTTCCCTTTTTGTTGCCGAGGATATATCACCCACGAGTTGATAAATTATTTTTTTTCGAAGCACCCGATTTGCACCTATTGCCTGAATTATACTCGCCGCTCGTTTATTCTTATTGACATTTCCAACAGTTAATATAGAAAATTTTTTGCTTTTTTCTTCAGCAGCTTCAATCTGTTCAATGCTCAGGTTAGGGGCATCATAGGCGAGAGGCACGACGTGAACTGGCCCAGGACAAGAATCTAAGACACGACCAATTTGCCAACTGCTATGCGTAATCACAGCTCGCGCCATTGAGCAGAGCCATTCTGTCATAGGATAGCTATTTCTTGTTCCCTCGATAAATGAATTAATATCCTTATGTCGGAAATACTCATCACTAGCAGCCGACCCATACCAAATTTTAAGTATATTTTTTGCCTCTGCTCGATGGTGCTGAGCCCAGGCATTAAATAGATTTCCTAGAAAGAAATCATGAAGACAGACAACTCCAGGTAAATACGGCAGCCAAGTCAAACAACCTTGATGGAAAGCATAGTTATCTCCTATCTGATAAATAACGGCATCAGCGGATTTATACATTAAATTGATTTGATGATTATCACACCAAGAAATGGGTTCTGAACCAAAATCATGTATCGGATGATTATAAAAACTTAGATCTTCTGTGCGAACTACAATGACTTGGTGACCAAAGGAAATTAATTTACGTGAAATTAAACTAGCCATGCGTCCAATCGCCGAAGATTTAAGGACTGGTGTAAAGAGTATTAATTTCATTGCAACAGAGCCTCCACTGTTTGAGGCCAATTAATTCCAAGACTCAACCATAGTTCTTTCGCTGTCATACCAAGTCGTCGAGTACGTTGAATATTTTTCCCTACGGTACTCATGGCTTCGGCTAAAGACGTTGGCTTTGCCTCTGTGACCCATCCTGTTTCCTCATGCTTAGCCAAACCTAAAACACCACCACTATCTGTAGTAGTGATCAAAGCCTTACCCGCAATTGCAGCTTCCATAGCAACATATCCCAAAGAATCTTCATCGAACGGTAAATAAGCGACAGCCATCGACTCATTAACATATTTTGCATAAGTTTCCCGAGGTAAAAAACGCAAATCAAGCTTTACCCTATCCTCTAAACCTAGCCTGGCAACCATTTCTTTAAGTCGTTCCGCGTCTGTAGGTGAATCAGGTGGACCAGCAACCAGTAATTTCACCGCTTTATCCGTGTGACTCATAGCCTCAACTAGTAAATGTTGTCGCTTCATGTTATTGACTCTTCCTCCAGCAAAGATATAGTCACCCATTTCATTGTTGGTAAATATCTCTGGATCATTAACCGGGGGATGGAGTACTTTTGCATTAAAACCATTGTAATGGAATAGGCGCTCCCTTGTTACTTCGGAGTTGGTGAAAATATTTCTGCTTTCGGCGAAAGTTTCTTCATCAGCTGCTTTAATTAATGCTCTTAATTCATTCCCTGCCTTGTTGGCTGGAATATTGCTTTGCCCTGCATCATAAAGATCATAAGCTTGGCGATATTGGTGCAATAACCAGATCGTTTTTTGAGGATGACGAATAAAGTAGGCAGGAAACTTTAAAGCAATCACATGATCCACATTCCATAACTCAAATGCTCTAGTCATCAGCATTTGTGATGGAATTCGTTCTGCCGGCTCCCATTGAAAAGGAATTCGTAATATTTCTGCTTCATGCCCAGCTATAATTAAATTTTTTTGTAAATGAACTGCTAATTCTTCAGCTCCTCCCCAGATGAAGGGAGCCATATTATTGACAATAAGTACTTTCATGCTAGCAACCTTTCTACTACATGAGACCAAGAAATATTAAGTTCATCTAAGCGAATTCGCGCATTATTTCCTAGTTTCTTAGAATGATCCCGATCTAAATAGAATTTATCTATAGCCTCAGCTATAGCTTTAGGTGAGGGTTCTGTAATATAACCATTAAACCCATCTTTTATAAGTTCGAGTACCCCCCCTGAATCGGAGGTCGTAAGAATTGGTTTTGAAGCGAGACTAGACTCCAAACTTGGATAACCGTAGGAATCTTCATCGACAGGTAAATAAGCTGTTGCCAAGCAGGTTGACAAAATTTTTATTTTTTCTTCTTCTGAAATCCAACGATTTTCCATTATGACACGATCTTGCAAGTCCAGATCCTCAATTAATTCAATTAACTTCTCCAGGTAATCAGGATTCGAGCTAACACCGCATAAACGCAAACGAGCAGCGGTTTCAGTATATTGCATTGCCTCTATGAGTAAATGCTGTCGTTTGTGATGTTCTAAGCGGCTAAAATAAACAATTTCTGAATTATAGTCTTTGCAATAAAATCGTTCTGGCTGGAATATTGGCGGGTATAACACTTCGCTGTCCATTTGATTGAAAGCTTTTAATCGATTGGAAACCACTTTCGAGTTAGTGAAAATTTTATTTGCCTCTTTAAGTACGGTAGTATCCACCTGATGTAATGCGTCTCGTACCCCTCTGTACTTACTATTATTGGGGCAGCCTCGGTAGGGACTGTCCCATAAATCATAGAAAGCGCGAATATGATGGATGAACCATAATATTTTGTTGGGATGTGGAATAAAATGAGCAGGAGGTCGAAAACAAATAATTCGATCGGCAGAACTTAGATCTAGCCAGCGGTAAGCCATTTTTTGTTGGAAGAGTAGGTCAGGTGCATCAACTTGAGGAAGGTAAATGCGTTCGACTTGATGCCCTGCCTCTCTAAGCACGGGTTCAAGCCAATCAACAATATTCCGCGCTCCTCCATGAATAAAAGGAACAAATGAAGAACACAATGCAATTTTCATTATTTTATCTCAATGCAGTTTCAAGGGTATTAACAATACGCTGTACATCCTTTTCCGTTAAATCTAAATGCATTGGTAAGTTAAGACCTCGAAGTGACCAAAGGTCAGCTACTGGATATGCTGTATCTTCTGCATAAGGAGGAAGCATATGCATGGGATAAAACACCGGCCTCGTTTCAATGCCCATTTCATCCATATGTTGCCTTAATCGCTCCCGTTCGTACTCTCCGCCCTTTTTCAAGAAAATGGTATACATCCAAAAAACATGCTTAGCCCAAGGTAGTTCTATTGGTAACACAAGTTGGTCGCTAAGCTTCTGCAACGCGTCATTATACCAATCAGCAAGAATAGCTCTACCCGATAGAGCCTGCTCAATGGTTTCCATTTGTGCTAAACCGAGTGCGGCTTGTATGTTGGTCATACGGTAATTGTAACCAACAACCGGAAACCAATAACGGCGATTAGGATCCATTCCTTGTCCACGAAATAGCCTCAGTTTATCAGCAAGTTCGTCGTCATTAGTGGTAACCATGCCCCCTTCGCCGGTTGTAATAATTTTATTACCAAAAAAACTGAAGGTTGCACAAGTCGCTAATCCACCGACTTTGTTACCCAATATTTCGGCACCATGAGCTTCTGCTGCATCTTCAACAACCCATAAACCATATTGATCTGCCAGTTTATTAATTGCTTCCATATCAGCAGGGTGGCCATAGAGATGGACTGGAATGATACCCCGGGTTTTTGCAGTAATTTTTTTCTCGACTTCATCTGGTTTGATATTCATTGTGTCTTCACAAACATCAACCAAGACGGGAGTAGCCCCACAGTAGCGAACAGCATTTGCTGTAGCGATGTAGGTAACTGTTGGGATAATCACCTCATCGCCAGGTTGCAAATTGAGTGCGACTAAAGCTAGATGTAAGGCTGTTGTACCATTGTTGGTAGCTATCGCATGTTTTACATTACAAAACTTAGCAAACGACTCTTCAAAAGCAGTAATGTATTTTCCATTCGATGAAATCCAATTTGAATCTAAACAATCAAGTACGTACTTACGTTCATTCCCCGCTAATTTAGGCTGTGCGACAGATATTCGTTGCATGACATTCCTTTCCTACTACTGATTTATTAAGAATACGCGCAGGGACTCCAACAACCGTCGCGTCACTTATTATATTTGAAATAACTACAGTCCCAGCCCCAAGAATAACTTTTTCGCCGATTTCAATATCGGGAATTACCTTAGAGCCTATCCCGAGAAAACTTTGGCTTCCCACTTTGACATTGCCTGCCAAAGCACACTGCGGAGCTAGATGTACCGCCCTAGCGATTTGGCAATCATGATCAACCGTTGCCCCTGTATTAATAATTGCTAAATCTGCAATGGTCGCTTCTGCGTTTATCACCACGCCAGCCATGATGGCTATACCTGAGCCAAGACGAGCACTGGGTGAAATAATAGCTTGAGGACTAATGGCATTAACTAGTGCATATCCTTCATTTATTGCCATCGTTGCCAACCGTTCTCTTAAAGAGTTTGAACCAATTGCAATAAATATTCGTGAATAGCCTTCTTGGCGTAGCATGCTTAGATGTCTGTCCCCCTGTAAAACAGTTATATCTAAACATAAATCGGCTGCCCCCTCACTCCCAATGCAAAAACTAACCTCTTCCCCCATCGCACGCAGTAACTCAATGCACACTTTAGCATGCCCACCAGCGCCGATGATAATAATACCTTTTTTCATACTGCTAGTTTCTCCCAAGCAGTTGAATTTTTACGGGCAAAGAAAAGATTTGCTAACTCCATATTTTCTAATTGCTCAATTGAGCAATCCTCAAGGGCCTTTGTTTCTTCGTTAATGACTTTATAACATAAATTCAAATCTTCAAATGCTTTAAGCCACTGTTTAGTACTATGATTAATGCGCTTAAGCTTTGATTGATCAAACTCAATAATGAGTGAAACATTGGGATTATTGCTGAGAATAGCCCTAAAACTTTCTATCTCTGTTTCAATTGTACAATTTAGTGACCTCGGCTCATTCTTTCCTTTTATTTGCTTATCTTGTCTATAGATTAAAGTTGATAGCTGATGGAGTTCCCGCTGCATCAGCTCGAGCGACTCCTGGAGGGTAATTGTCATACTCTCTAGATTCTTACTTTTTTGACTTAATTCTGCTGTAAAATAAGAACGTATTCTAAATAAAAGAGGTCCAAGGATTTGCTTCAGGTTTTGGTATACTAACCGAGCGATTGGTCGCAGTAATTTTTTCAACCCTCTATGCGAGTCATCAAATATTGGATTTAGTTGCTCTTGGTTAATAGCTATCAAGTCGCTATGTAAGCAGTTTAGACCTGATGAAAACGCAACGCTAATAGCAGTCCTTTTTCTGTATGCTTTGTTCATTATTATCCATGTAAAAATTATTACGATTATGCGCCAAAATAAGCTTCCACAGCTGATTGAGGATCAGTATCCATTTTAACTTTTCCATGTTCAAGCCAAATTACTCTATTGCATAAATTTAATATCAGCTCACGGGAGTGGCTTGCAATTACAAGAATATTTGTGGCTTGAACAACTTCTGCCATTCTTTTTTCTGCTTTGCGTTTAAAATTTTCATCTCCGACTGAAAGCCATTCATCCATCACCAAAATTTCTGGACGAAGGATTGTTGATACCGCAAAAGCTAAGCGAAGATGCATCCCAGTAGAATAGGTACGCACTGGCACATCGATGAAATTGCCTAACTCGGAAAATTCAATTATATCATTAAGATGATTATTTATCTGCGCTCTAGTCATTCCCAGAAGGCCGCCGCGAACGTAGATATTTTCTCTTCCAGTTGACTCATGATCTATGCCCAGAGAAATATCAATTAGAGAACCAATTTCACCTTTAGTCTTAATACTTCCACTCGAGGGTTCATAAACCCCGCCAAGCAGGCGGAGTAAAGTGCTTTTTCCAGCACCGTTATGTCCCATTAGTCCAACTCGATCGCCATCATTTAAAGTAAAATTTAAACCTTCTAAGGCACGAACAACAACGACACCTTGTTCAGTTGCACCCAATTGTCCGCCCGTTGCAACCTGCATCAATCGCTTTTTCAGCGATCGGCTATTGGTATTGTAGATAGGGAAATCAACAGAAACATTATTAAATTCAATAGAAGCCATAGCTTTTCTTTCTTATAACCAGTAGGCGATGCGGCGCTTATATCGACTATAGATGACTAGAGTCACAGACCATCCGACTAACGCTAAAATTATTGATACGATCCAGTTCGTTAGGGCAGGAGCCTGACCGAGTAAAGGAGCACGAATAATTTCAAATAAATGATATACAGGGTTAAATTCTAAAAAATAATAACTCTTACCTGGAGGCAAAAGATTTGGCATCCACATAATTGGTGTTAAATAGAATATGACTTGTAGCATACTCGAAATTATTTGGGAAAAATCACGGTACCTAGTGCAAATGGTCGCTAAAAGAAGAGCTACCCAAATAAGATTTGTCAGAGCCAACAAAAATCCGGGAATACTTAATAGTGCAACTAAGTGTAAGGGTTTTCCTACGACTAAAAGGACTAAGGGAAAAATAAGGATATTATGTCCTAAAATCAGCACGTTTCGCCAAATCATACGGAGGATATGGACAAATAAGGGAAGCGGAAGTTGTTTAATAATTCCTTCTGCTGTAATAAATCCAGTACAGCCTTCGGTAATAATCGAAGAAAAAAATCCCCAAAGGATAATACCAATCGATAAAAAAGGTAAAAACTCTTTGAGAGAGGAATTAAAAATTTGACCAAATACGACACCAATGGTGCCGATCATGATACCCATACTGATAGTTAACCAGAAAGGTCCTAAGGCCGAACGCCTGTAGCGCTGACGGATATCCTGCCATCCCAATATTCCTAAAAGTGAATAACGCTTTGTGGCAGCGGCAATATCTGATAAGGCAATATTTATTGAGCCAGTTCCCATTAAACCACCGTGATATTGTCAAAAATCAGGCCATTCTAATCGCTGAGATAGAGACCTGTCAATTAAAACTATTCTGGCTCTGGTGGTTGGGATTGGTTGCATTTCATGGTAGTTTCTTTTGCCCTTCTAAATTGATGCAGTCGCAGGCCTATCTATCTACTGGCCGGCTGTTGTAAGCAGACATTACCATCCATGACGCTCTCGAAGCACTTCCTGTGCTTCGAAGACTTATACCAACCGGCCAGTAGACAGTCCTTGCTAATCACTTTTATATATGGTGATAGGGTTTGTTATTTAGTTTTTAGCCAATATTTAGTTGCTATATTTTTAATAAGCTATAAGAGTAACTCCCTCCATCATAACGAGCGTAACGAGGGATCAGAGGTATACTCACGAAATTAACTATCCTATTTAGTTTTTGTCTGATCTTTTTGTTTATCCCGTTAGCACTCAGGAAGCGCGCAGCGCTGTCTCGAAGTGTCGCAAAAAATCTCATTGAGAGCCTCAGGACTGGCCTTCGAGAGCCAAGCCTTCGAGACGCACGCCATGCGTGCTCCTCAGGCTGAACGGAATAAAATAAATACAAATTCCTTAAATCTTCATCTCGTGGGGAGATCTCAGCTCGAACTGAGGTATTCCCACGAAATTAACTATACTGTTTAGTTGATTGATCTTTTTGTTTATCCCGTTCGCACTGAGGAAGCGCGCAGCGCTGTCTCGAAGTGTCGCAAAAGAGCCCCCCTTCGAGAGCCTCAGGACTGGCCTTCGAGAGCCAAGCCTTCGAGACGCACGCCATGCGTGCTCCTCAGGCTGAACGAGATTAAATTAATTCAATTGTCCTTAGATACTCATTTCGCGGGGATACACCGGCTTAAGACTACGTCCGGAGCCAGCAAAAGGTTTAACTCAACCATCAGTCCCGAGAATCAAATTAATATAAATATAATTTTCTAATTAAAGTTTCACGTGAAACATTTTTATCACAGCGCTATTGATACAAAAGATTGTTGATCTAAATCTAATGGTAATGTATTGACATCAATTGTCGTTATAAAAAATTGACCCTTTATTGATTTAATTAATTCAAGTAGTGAAGATAGATGATTAGCATCCAGTTCTGATGACAAATCATCACAAAGAAAAATACAGGGCTTAGACATCAAAATTGTTTGTGCCAGTTTCAATGCAATAAGTATTATTTTCTGTTGTCCACGAGATAAAAATTGCTTAACTCGTAAATCCTGCGATTCGATTATAAGATCAGCATGGTGAGCACCATACTGAGTAAATTGACGTGATAAATCAGCAGAGAAGGATGTAGCTAAAATCTCTGACAGCGATTTATTTGTTCCCTTTCTATCCCAACCTTTGTAATAGCTCAAACTACATTCAAGATCCGTTATTTTTGGAAGTATTTTTTTAAACTCCTCATCTAATTTGCGAAAATAGTCGCGACGCATAATATCAAGTTGAGTGGCTAAATCTTCCAATGTTAAATCCCAGGGTTTGACCATTTCTTGTTTTGCTTTTTGCCTCAATAGGCTATTTCTTTGCTTTAATGAACGTCGATAATTTTTCCATAAAAGATGGTAACTAGGTTCCACGTGAAACAATCCCCAATCGAGTAAACTACGGCGAGTCGAGGGACCAGCATCGATGATTTGGAAAAGATCTTGGTAAAAAACCTGGCAAGGAAGGAAATGAGCAAGTTCACTACTGCTCTGACAAGGATAGTTATTTAAACGAACCTGCGTGGGTGAAGAAGTCGATTTTTGTATGCTCACAGATTGCTCGTCATTTGTTCGAGCAAAGACAACTAAGCTATCTGAATCATGACGAACCAGAGGAGTAATTTCACGGGTACGAAATGAATGTCCAGTACCTAATAAATAAATTGACTCAAGAAAAGAAGTTTTTCCAGAACCGTTGGGTCCAGCAATGATATTGAGATGAGGATGAAGATTAAATCGTGCAGCTTGAATATTCCTTAAATTTTGAATATGCAATTGAGCAAGAATCATAATTTCATAGGCATAATAATATATTGATAAAGTTCATCCTGTAAGGATTCAACCAAGATACTGCTATCGGTAGTCGACATGGATAAACGAACAAGTCCTTCGCCTACAAAATTTAACACATCGAGAAGATAACTTGCATTAATCCCAATTTTTAATTCATTTCCATCAGTATGAGCTTCTAAAGTTTCAGTTGCTTCTTCTTGTTCCTGATTGTTGGCAATAAGGGTTAAAGTACCTGGTTGCACATGAAGCATTACAGCTCGAGATTTTTCATGAGCCAGAATAGCGATACGTGAAAGAGCTCGTTTTAACAAATCTCTGTCAATACGAACAAATTTATCTTGATTACGGGGAATCGCTTTCGAATAAGGTGGAAACCGGGCGTCTATCAAGCGAGATTGAAAAGTATACTCCTGAGTAGATAATTTAAAATGGGCTTTACCCGCGGCGATATCAATTTTTTCATCATTAACATTATTTAATAAACGCAAGATTTCTTGCACCCCTCTTTTGGGTAATAAAAAACGCTGATGGGGAAAATTAAGTTCGCAAGGCAATTTGCATACAGCCATTCGATGTCCATCAGTTGCCACTGAAGTAATAGTTTGTGCATCTAACTCAATTAGCAAACCATTCAAAAACACCCTCACATCATGTTGAGACATGGCAAAATGAGTGGATTGTAAAAGATGGATAAGGGTGGCTCTTGGAAGTGAAAACTCAACTTCGTGCAGCTCAGTTTCTGAAGAGGGAAAATCATCGGCGGGTAAAGTGGCCAGCTTAAATTGGCTGCGGCCTGCTTTGATAATAACGGTTCCTGATTTCATTGAGATTGTCGAACAGGCTTCGTCGTCAAGCGAGCGAATAATATCAATGAATTTTTTAGCTGGAACAGTGATTTGACCGGGGTTCTGACTCGCTTCGCAATTAATTCTTGCACTAATTTCCATTTCCAAATCAGTAGCAGTTAACAGTAACTGATTATCAGAAAAACGAAGTAAAATATTGGATAAAATAGCCAATGATTGTTTCTTATCCACAGCTCCTGCAACAGTCAGTAAGGGGGTAAGTAACTGCTCTTTTGTAAGTGTTAGATCAAACATATTCCATCTCAGATCATGATGATAAAGTACGCATCAGGTTTTTATAATCTTCAGCAAAATCATTGTCATCTTGGATTAGCTCCTTAACTTTGCGGCAAGCATGGAGAACTGTTGTATGATCCCGGCCACCAAAATGATCCCCTATCTCTGGCAAACTATGATTAGTTAACTCTTTTGCTAAAGCCATTGCCATCTGTCGAGGGCGGGCAATTGAACGACTACGGCGTTTAGAAAGCAAATCAGCCACTTTCACTTTATAATATTCAGCCACAGTCTTTTGAATATTTTCGATAGTGACTAATTTGTCTTGCAAGGCAAGTAAATCACGCAAAGCATCTTGGACAAAATCAATAGTAATGGGCTTACCTGTAAAATGAGCATTCGCTATAACCCGACGCAAGGCCCCTTCTAGTTCACGAACATTAGAGCGTATGCGCTTAGCAACAAAAAAGGCAACCTCGTAAGGCAACTCAATATTTGATTGCTCGGCTTTACTAATTAAGATTGCGACACGAGTTTCCAGCTCAGGCGGTTCAACAGCCACAGTTAATCCCCAACCAAAGCGAGACTTAAGTCGTTCCTCCATACCCTCGATTTCCTTGGGATAGCGATCGCTGGTGAGGATAATTTGCTGCTGGCCTTCGAGTAAGGCATTGAAAGTATGGAAAAATTCTTCTTGGGATCGATCTTTACCAGCAAAAAACTGAATATCATCAATAAGTAGTGCATTTAAGGAGCGATAAAAACGTTTAAATTCATTTATAGAATTAGTTTGTAAAGCTTTAACCATATCGGCCACAAAACGCTCAGAATGAAGATAAAGTACTTTTGCTTCGGGATTGTTCTTTAAAATTGTATTACCAATAGCATGCATTAAATGGGTTTTTCCTAAACCCACGCCGCCATAGATAAATAGAGGGTTATAAGCATCACCAGGGCGTTCGGCAACCTGCCAGGACGCAGCACGAGCGAGTTGGTTTGAATTTCCCTCCACAAAGCTATCGAAAACAAATTTCTTATTAAGGTAGGAATTTTTATAATCAGCCGTATTTTTAGGAGAGGTTTTGGGAATAGTTGTAGTTACTTTAGCAGGTTGACTTTCAATACTAACAGGCTCAGTCGTTTTTGTACCAATACCAATACTTATCAAAGTACAAGCGTCGCCACCAATTTGGCTAATTAACTCTTTTAGTCGGGAATAAAAGTTTCGCTTTACCCAATCGACGACAAAACGATTAGGAGCTAGTAAAACAAGACCAGTTTCATGAATTTCAGCCTGTAAAGGACGTAACCAGGTATTGAATTGTTGCGGCGAGTACTCCTCTTCTAGGAGCTCTCGGCATTTATTCCAAACATCTTCAAACACAAAAACTCCTCAGACAAGGCCAAAAATAAAATTAGCAACACGCAAAAAAACTCAAGGTTATATTACTACCGAACTTACGCCAAATGAAATAGCTGCCAAGCAGGACAGGGAAATTCATTAAACTTGACAGTGAATGAGTCTATCAAAGCAATAGCACTCAAACATAGATTTAAATTTGCAATTAGATGCTACCCCAAATTAAGCGATAGAGGATCAATTATACCGAGCAATATATAAAAAAACAGAGTTACCCACAGATAGGATAAAAATTAAAATCGTTTAAGCAACTATATATTGGTCTTGTGTAAAAAAACAGCCCACTCTGCATTCTCAATAGCTATGGATAAACAGGGAAAACTTAGGGGATGAATAGGGGTATAACTAGGTATTTTTTTCTTAGAGCTTAGTTATCCAGATCTTAACTAAGCCATTAAACAGGGTTTATCTACAAATAAAAAATTATATAACTCTATGTTTATTAGTGATTTTTAATAACAATCAACAGAAATAAAAAACTATATAATAAGAACAAAATAAAAAGTTTAATTAACTTATAATTACTGGCGAGCGCCAAGGAACAAAACGGAAACTTAAGAAAAGAATGCCTGCTTATTTGACAGCAGATGTAAAGTTTTCTATCATTGCCAACCTTAAAATTTAATTAACTACAGGTTCATCATGAAACGCACATTTCAACCAAGTAATTTGAAGCGCAAACGCGATCATGGTTTTCGACAACGCATGTCAACTCGCGGTGGCCGTTTAGTTCTTAAGCGTCGTCGTGCAAAAGGTCGTAAGCGTTTATCAGCTTAAGTGGATTGTTTTGACAAAACGCGGCGGTTGCTAAAAAAAAGTGACTATGACCGCGTCTTTGCGCAAGCAAAAAAATTGGCTACCCCTGAGTTTGTTGTGCTACATCGTATAAATGCTCTGGGGAATGCCAGACTTGGATTAGCAATATCGAAAAGATTGGTACCGAAAGCGCATGATAGGAATCGCATAAAGCGCTTAATACGGGAAACTTTTCGTACAACACAATTACCTGCGGTGGACGTGATATTTTTAGCAAAGCACGGCTTAGCAGAAAAAGAAAATAAGACAATTATTGCCGGATTAGGTAAAATATGGGACAAATTAATCGCTTTATACGCATCCTGATTTGCATGCCTATTGTTTTATACCAGTTTTTAATTAGCCCAATCATTAAACCCTGTTGCCGCTATTACCCCAGTTGCTCGCAATATGCCCTGGCAGCAATTAAACAGTTTGGGATTTTCAAAGGCATAGGTCTAGCAGTTGGCCGATTATTACGATGTCATCCTTGGGCTAAGGGTGGCTATGACCCAGTATCACCTAACAAAGAGAAGTTTTAATGGATATACGACGTGTAGTTTTGTATGCAGCTTTGGCGCTGGTTATCTATTCCCTCTGGATGAATTGGCAGCATGATTATCCGGCAACCCCACAACAATTAACGAGTCAAACGACAGCGACTGCTAATCAAGGAAGCCTGCTGCCTAATTTGGTTAATACCGCGAATAATCAACCGAAGCAAGATCTGAAACCCGAACAAAATAGCTCGTTGACGAGTTCTTCAAGCGCCCCTGTACGAGTAAAAACCGATGTAATCGATTTAAGCATCGATCTGCAGCAAGGGGATATAGTCAGCACGCAACTTCTTGATTACCCTGTAAGTGTTGATGAAAAAGATAAGCCAATAACCCTTTTACAAAATCAACCCGGTGAACGTTATGTTGCAAACTCTAGCCTATTTACTAATGAAAATCAGGTAAAAAATGTTGATTTTGGCTTTACCTCTCCACAACAGCAATATCAGTTAGCTCCAGGCCAAGATAAACTGGTAGTGGTTTTAAATGGTAAAACGCCTGAGGGTTTAGCAGTCAAAAAAGAATTTACCTTCACCAAAGGCAGTTATTTGATTAAAGTGAACTATGTTATCGATAACCAAGGAACAACAGCTTGGAAAGGATACATGAATACCCAATTATTGCGCACTTCACCGCAAGAAGATAAATCAAGCATTTTCCATGTAGGTTCTTATACTGGTGCTTCTTACTCTAACCCCGGACAGCAACGCTACAAAAAAGTTAATTTCAAGGATATGACTAAGTCAAATCTTGATGTGAATGCGCAAGGTGGTTGGATTGCCATGCAACAACATTATTTTGTCAGTGCCTGGATTCCAAAAAGCGATAGTCATAATCTATTTTATACACGGGCTATTGACGGTGATTATACAATTGGAGCAGTTAGCCAGGCGATCACTATAGAACCTGGTGCGCAGAAAGAGATTGGTTCTAGTTTGTATGTTGGCCCTGAAATTACTTCCACCTTAAAAGAAATTGCGCCTGGCCTTGATTTAACCGTTGATTATGGATGGCTCTGGTTCTTATCGTCGCTATTGTTTTCTTTAATGAAAGCAATTCATTCGGTTGTTGGGAATTGGGGATGGGCTATTGTATTAGTCACTGTATTAATTAAACTGGCTTTCTATCGTTTATCGGCCACTAGCTATAAATCCATGGCAGGCATGCGTAAATTACAACCTAAATTACAGGCTTTACGTGAACGCTATGGCGATGATAAAGCTAAAATGAGTCAGGCAACCATGGAGTTGTACCGTCAGGAAAAGGTCAATCCTTTGGGTGGCTGCCTACCTATCTTGATTCAGATTCCTGTGTTCATTGCTCTTTATTGGGTTTTATTAGAAAGCGTGGAGTTAAGACAAGCCCCCTTTATTTTCTGGATAAAAGATTTGGCTGTCGCTGATCCCTATCATATTTTGCCGATTATCATGGGCGCGACCATGTTGATTCAACAACGTTTAAACCCCGCACCCCCGGATCCGATGCAGGCGAAAGTCATGATGTTTTTACCCATCCTGTTTACCGGGTTGTTTTGGAATTTTCCGGCAGGCTTGGTTTTATACTGGATAGTCAACAATGCGCTGTCGATCTTGCAACAATGGTACATTACCCGCAAATACAGCGATGATCGTCCTAAGAAAACTCTAGCTTCAGCAAACGATGCAAAATGATACAATCGTAGCAATTGCCACTCCACCCGGTCGCGGTGGAGTTGGAATTGTTCGCCTCTCAGGCCCCCAAGCTTATCCCATAGCACTACAACTTAATGGCAATAAACCCCTTAGCCCGCGTCTCGCAACTTATTGTTCCTTTCTCAGTTCGCAGAATGAAATACTTGATAATGGCCTAATGATTTATTTTAAAGCACCACACTCTTTCACCGGAGAAGATATTGTTGAATTTCAGGGGCATGGTGCGCCTATTGTTTTAGATAGGCTATTGAATGAAGCGGTACTTTTAGGTGCACGACTAGCAAAACCTGGCGAATTCTCAGAGCGCGCCTTTCTTAATGACAAGATCGATCTAACCCAAGCGGAAGCGATTGCAGATCTAATTCATGCAAGTTCGCAAACTGCTGCCCGCATGGCTCTCAGGTCGCTTCAAGGCGATTTTTCTAAGCGAATTAACGAACTCAATGAAAAACTTATTCATTTACGATTATTTGTTGAAGCTGCCATTGATTTTCCTGAAGAAGAAATTGATTTCCTAAGTGACGGTAAAGTCGCTGCTATGTTAGATGAGGTTTTACAAGAACTAAGCGATATACGAGACAATGCCTCACAGGGGGCAATTATGCGTGAAGGTTTATCTGTGGTTATTGCCGGACGTCCAAACGCAGGAAAATCAACTTTAATTAATTGCTTAGCTGGTCGCGATGTTGCAATTGTGACTGATGTGGCTGGCACGACCAGGGATGTGATGCGAGAACATATTTTGCTTGACGATATCCCCTTACATCTTGTAGATACAGCCGGTTTAAGAGAAAGTGAGGATCTGGTCGAAAAAGAAGGAATCAAACGAGCTTGGCAAGAAGTGAGCCGAGCTGATTGCCTATTAATGGTTATCGACCTGAATAGCCCAGTTTGTATGGAGTTAAGTGAAGAAATAAAGGCCGCTCTGCCCTCCTCAGTCCCCATTATTCAGATATTTAATAAAATTGATGCAGCCAAGATAGAAGCAAAAAGAGAGGAAAATAAGATCTATCTTTCTGCAAAATCAGGCCAGGGTGTGGATTTATTAAAAGAAAAAATTAAAGAAGTCGTTGGCTATCACCCCGCCGAAGGGCAGTTCTTAGCTCGGAGACGCCATTTACAAGCCTTAGATCAAGCGAGAGATTTTTTACTTGCCGGACAATTACAACTCACAGAGCTAAGAGCCGGTGAGTTACTTGCTGAAGATTTACGCCTTGCTCATCAATCCTTATGCGAAATCACAGGAGAGTTCTCTTCTGATGATTTGCTGGGTCGGATATTTTCTAGCTTTTGTATTGGAAAATAAACAGCAACTCTAACCCCTCCTGATTTGTACAATAACATACTAATACTAAACAAGATGAAAAAATTAAATACAAAACGACTTGTGTGTTAATTAATAGAATGTTAAGTTTGATTTTTTAAACGAGATGTGTATTTTTTTGATGAGTTGGTAATTATGGCCTTTGAAGGATATTTTGAAGATTTCGCTAACGATAAACGCCGATTTTTTGCAGAAATCAAAACACTAAAGGATGCAAGGGCGAGAGCCCAGAGCCATAATTATGGATTTTTAGCCCCCAACGAAAAACTCCTTAAAAAAGAATTCGAACTTTTATGGGGCCGTCTACAAAAAGGCGATATCGATCAAGATGTCTTTTGGTTTTATGGCTATTACTGCTGCATTATGTTGCAAAATTACCATCGCGCCTATGGCCAAGAGAGTAAGGCGGATGAGTTCTTAAAACTAAGAATAGAAATAAAAGAACGGATCGCATCTCGAAATTACGGTAAAGCACAGCCAGACAAAAAAACTAAATCTGAGCAAGACAGTAATGAAAGTTTTTTTGAATATCTCGGAATGAGAATCTGGAATGGCTTAATCGATTTGCTGAGAGCACCAACCCAAGTATCAAAAATTCGTGACTGGGTTTCCGCTTTAAACGTTGAACGTATTTATTGGCTTTTTTGTCGCACAACAGTAACTCAATCTTTGCTATTAGCACGTGAATTGGAAATGCTTGATAGAATTGGTAGCGTGTTCGGCAATATCGATGTTGATAACATTATTGCTACCTTAGAATCTCCAAATCCAGTTCTTAGAGTATGCAGCGTGGCTTTTTTTGCCCTCCGTTTTATTTTTAATGGGGCAATGCTGGTTAAGCATAGCCATGGATCGGATAAGGAAAAAGATTACGACGCTTTACTGCGTTTAAACTCTGAACTGTATAAGCGCCATCCCGTCTTGGTGAATGATCTGGTATGGGGAGTAGTCAATTTCATTACCAACTATAATTGGCTGACTGGAATACCTGATCCGACTGCAGGATGGATTGTTGCGGGATTTCTCTTCTTTGATTTTTGTTGGCTAGTCTGGCAGCGGCATTTGGCAGAAATAGAATATCAAGCTAAAAAAGAACAATTGATCAATGATCGCGAATTTTATACTAATTTGCTCTTGAGGTACGTTGATGAAAATGGGCAACCGTTAACGGAAGAAAAAATAAAAGAGATTGGCCAACATCTTAAATTATTAAATGACGAAATTGACCAGTTGGAGCTTAGTTGGAGTGCGGAAAGTTCCTATTTTTGGTTTAACTGTGCTGGCGCATTACTGCTTGCAGTAGGATTTTCCGCGTCAATGGTATTTACTGCACCAGTAGTAGCAATCCTCTGCTATGCAATTTGTACTTTTGGTGTAGCGATATATCTCTCGGCTGGAGCCTACAAAAATTATGAAGAAAAAAGGCTGCAAGCAAACCACGACCCGAGCAATAATGAAGCGATTGCGGCTTATTATGCAGCAAGAAATGAGTTCATCTTCACTATGCTTAAAAACGTATTTTTGCCTACACTGTTTATTGCCACTTTTGCAATTTGCTGGCAGGCAGCGGTCGTTCTTACTGCAGTATATATTGCTTATCAGCTTTATTCGGCATATAACAACTACGAAGAGAAGCACAAGTCGCTGGAAGTTGAAGGGGAAAATCCAGTTATTGAAGTATCGAGCTCAGCGGACAATGATGAGTCAAATGAACCAGTTGTGCTTCCTCGTATATCAAATTTTCATGTTGGTTGAGCCAAGGCTCAACCAACATGATCGACTTTAGTCCTTAGTTAACTCCAGAGCCAGTTTATATAATTCATTCTTATTTTTCTTAGTGATCAAACTCGCTATTTTCACCGCTTGTTTCAACGCTACTTCATTAAGCAACAGCAATAAAAGATCTTTTTCTTGCTGATTAGTTTTATCTTCCTCAGGCTGCGCAGGTAAAATAAAAACAAATTCCCCCTTTGTATGTGCTTCCTCAGCAAGAAACCAATTTTTAATCTCTTGTCCCGTTCCACCAATAAAACGCTCGAAGGTTTTGGTTAATTCTTTAGCAACAACGAACTCATAGTTTTGTCCGTAAACTTCAATCAGATCGTCAAGCGAATCAAGAATTCGATGCGTGGACTCATAGAAGACAATAGTGTGTGCGCTCTGTCTTAAGGATTCTAGCTTTGTCCGTCTTGCCATTTGTTTGGCAGGTAAAAAACCAATAAAAGTAAAGCTGTCGCAAGCAACCCCTGCCGCGGAGAGTGCGGTAATTAGGGCACAAGCACCAGGAATCGGCACTACCTGAATTTGCTGCTCATGAGCGAGCCTTACCAAGGGAAAGCCTGGGTCGCTGATCAAGGGCGTGCCTGCATCGCTTATCAAGGCAAAAGATTTTCCTTGTTGTAAAGCCTCAATAATGGCTTCACTTTTATTGGCTTCATTATGGCTATGCAAGGAAAACAAAGGCTTATGAATACCTAAGGCGCTAAGCAATTGCCCTGAATAGCGCGTATCTTCTGCAAGAATGGCATCAACGGATTTGAGGGTTGCTAAAGCTCTTAGGCTGATATCATCGCGGTTCCCAATCGGTGTGGCAACAATGTAAAGTATACCAACAGAGGTTGCTGAAGTTTTTACCATAGTTTATCCTATTGCGTTCCTGCGTTTTGGACCTATTTTCATGTTTGCAAAATCGCTCATCAAATTAGTTGCAATTATTAGTTCTGCTCTTTTACTTTCACAATGTATGAAGGTTCCTGAGCCCCAAATTCAATCTTCTGTCAAAGTAAAATCAGCGGCAGCACTGACAACTCCCTATACTATGCCTGCTACAGCCTATCTTGCTCTTGCCAAAAATCAGGCGGATATCGAAAAGCAAAATATGTTGATAATGGCAGCCGGCCGTTTTATCTATGATGGTCAGCTTCGTGATGGCCTTCGCACCTTAGCACAAACTAGCAATTTATCGCTGGAGCAGGCTAATGCAAAAAACATTCTTCTTGCAAAAACGGATTTACTACGCGACCAACCACGTTCCGCAATTTCTCGATTAGCTGCCGTGCGTGAAACTAACAATTTGTCGGCCTTCTATCAAGTTCAATATCATGAAATTTTAGCTTCTGCCTATGAATCTGTAGGCAATCCTGCAGAATCGGTGGTCGAACGAATTAAATTGGAAAGATTGATTCCCGATGAAGCTGCCCAAACAAATAATCGTCGTATTTTATGGCTTACTTTAACCAAACTGCCAGTAGCCGAGCTAAATACCCTAGCTGTCGAAGCATCGGATAATTCTGAATTACAAGGATGGATGAAATTAGCGCTAATTCCGCGACAAAACTATGAGAATGCGCAAGCACTCTATGCACAAGTGGAGCAATGGCAGGAACAATATCCTGCGCATCCAGCGAATAAATTATTACCCTCACCACTTGCTGCAGTGAAACCTTATCTATATAGCAGTCCTAAACAAATTGCTTTGTTATTGCCGTTAACCGGTCCTCTAGCAGGTCCTGGTGGTGCAATTCGTGATGGTTTTATGGCGGCTTCAACGAATTCGTCAGCGAATATTCGTCAATATAATACAGCGGCAGGGGATGTTGCGGCTTTATATCGACAAGCTTTAAACGATGGAGCTGATTATGTAGTAGGGCCTCTTAGTAAAGCCGATGTTGCTGTCGTTGCGGCAATGGAACATCCAGTACCCACCTTATTACTCAATGATATGGATGTGGCGAACAATACCAATGCTTACCGTTTTGGGTTGTCTCCTAGCAATGAAGCTCGACAAGTAGCAGCACGAGCAGAGAAAAAAGGCTATAAGCGCGCATTGGTGATTGCTCCAGCCGGGGCTTGGGGAGATGAAATCGTTGCGGCTTTTAGTTCCCAATGGAAAACCAATGGCGGTGTTGTGGTTGACAAATTAGCCTACGGAAATAATGAGGATTTGAACGTCTCGGTGCGAGATTTACTTCATGTGTCAGATAGTCAGTCTAGAGAAAAACAACTAAGACATTTATTGGGACAAAAAATTCAAACGATACCCCGACGCCGACAAGATTTCGATATGATTTTTTTACTTGCCTATCCTTCTAAGGCACGGCAAATCATGCCTCTATTAAAATATTATTTTGCAGGAGATATTCCGGTCTTTGCTACCTCAGCAGTGTATGCTGGCAGCCCCAATATTATGAAAGATAAAGATCTCGATGGGATTATTTTTAGTGATATGCCTTGGGTGTTTGCCCATCAGATGGCTAATAAAAATTGGCCAGAGCAGTTAAACAGCTATAATCGCTTATATGCGCTCGGTATGGATAGCTATACCTTAACAAACCAATTGAATCAATTACTGCTTTTTCCTGCTATGGGCATTGATGATAAGAGTGGTGTACTTTATTTGAATCGAATACAACAGATTGCAAGGATTCCAGCTTGGGGACAATTTAAAGGTGGTGTTGCAATAGAGACCAGCTTAACCTAATTGGGATAGAAGATAGATGTCATTGAAGACCGGTTTAGTAGCAGAAGAGCAAGCGAGAGCTTATCTTATTTCACAAGGTTTGCATTGGGTAGAGAGCAATTATCGCTGCCGCTGGGGTGAAATTGATTTAATTATGCAAGAGCAAAATTACCTGGTCTTCGTTGAAGTACGTGCCCGCAGTTCACGAGGTTTTGGTGGTGCACTAGCGAGTGTTAATTACGCTAAACAGCGCAAACTAGCTCGAGCTGCTACTCATTATTTGGCAAGCAACAAAAGATACGATAAACAACCGGTACGTTTTGATGTGCTCGGGATTGAAGGAAAAGAATTGCAGATTGAATGGATAAAGAATGCTTTTGACATGGATTTTTAATACTGCTTTTAACATGATGAATAATCGGAAATAAAAATGGCACAGATGGAAGACCGAATCAGACAGCTTTTTGGTATCAGTATAGAAGCAAAAATTGCAGTCGCAGATGCTTTGTCTTCTCAGATAGCGAAAGCAGGTTTACGTTTAGTCAATTGTTTACTCAATGATGGCAAAATATTAATTTGTGGCAGTGGCGGATCAGCAGCAAATTGCCTCCACTTTTCTGCATCAATGATTAATCATTTCGAAGTCGAACGCCCTGCTCTCCCTATTATTGCATTAACAGCCGATATGGCGGTCCTCACCTCCATTGCTAACGATGGTCATTATGATCAAGTATTCGCGCGCCAGATACAGGGATTGGGTCAAGAAGGGGATGTATTGATCGCCCTCTCGACATCGGGGAATGCAGACTGTATTTTACATGCAGTGAATGCGGCAAATGACAGAGGAATGGATACTATTGCCTTAAGCGGCCGAGATGGCGGCGTGCTAAGTAATCATCTTGGTCCAGAAGATATTGAGTTGAGAGTACAGGGTGACAATGCAGCTCGTATCCACGAAACGCATTTATTCATTTTGCATTGTTTTTGTGATCTGATAGATCAATCCTTATTTGGGCAAATGCTGGGGTAAATTATGAAAATACGTTCGATCATTGTTTTGCTAATAAGTACTTTACTTATGGGCTGTGTAGCAGCAATGGTAGCTGGTGCTGCTGCAAGTTTAGTTGTTTATGATAGACGTAGCGTTGTCACTATTGAGAGTGACGCTCGTATCTTCCATAAAATACATACGGCAATAGTAAAAGACCCCCGTTTCCACGATTCTCGAATTATAGTCACTAGTTTTAATCGTGTAGTTTTATTGGTTGGCCAAACACCTGCAGCTTCTTTACGAGTGATGGCTGAAAAAATTGCGCAGACTACGCCTAATGTAAGAAGAGTCTATGATGAAATCACGGTAGCCTATCCAATACCCATAGCCGAAAGAACCAAAGATACTTGGATTACCAGCCAGGTTCGCAGTTTAATGTTAGCTAGAAAAGGTCTAGAGTCCGGCTCTATACGTATAGTGACGGAGAATGGTGTTGTCTATTTAATGGGAATTGCGACTCATGAGCAAGCTAATCTAGCGGTCAATGTTGCAAGGCAGGTTGATGGCGTGAGAAAAGTGGTTAAGGTTTTTCAATACATAGTCTAAAAATATAATCTAAAATCGGGTATGAAAAAACAAGGATGTTTGATTGTCCTCCTATCAGGCTTTACCTTATTAGGAGGCTGTTATAGCGAATTGTGGACTGGAGCAACTATGGTCTACGATCGCCATAATGTTTACAAAAAAATGGATGATTACCAGTTAGGGGCTGAAGCAGGCCATGCTCTTTATGATGATTTATTGTTTAAGCAACAAGGCTGCTCAATCGATTTGGCTGTTTTCAACGGAGATATTTTACTTGCTGGACATGTTCCGACTGACGAGTTGCGACATGAAGCTCTAAGACGCGTTTCAGCACTGAGAGGTTATCGCCGCGTCATTAATCAGTTGGATTTAAGCAAAGAGCCAAGTTCTACGATAGAGGATAGTTGGATTACCGCAAAAATACGGAGTCAAATTTTTGCTGATGCTGAGATTGATCCTCGTGCATTTAAAGTAATAACTTCGGATCATATTGTGTATCTTATGGGAGATGTGAAACCTCGCCAAGCACTGCGGGTAATCGATATCGCAAGAAATACAGAAGGAGTGGACCGGGTGGTAAAATTATTTAAATACTACCATTTAAGTCAGCATGCTGTGGCTGACAGTTAGGATACACTAGTCTGTGTCATGGAAAGACAGTCAAATCGTATCTGCTATGAGCAACTTAGATTAAATATATCCACTTTGCGCAGCTAAATCGCATTGTGGCCTGGACATCCAGGCCACGGGGTACTGTTTTTCCAAACCAGGAAGTGGCTAACCTGGAGGATACCGTTTACTTTATCAATGGAAGCGACCTTTATCCAGTCGTTTACGAATTTTTCTTAATTTTAATGCACGTAAAGAACCCGTCGATGCATGAGTATCTCTTTCTTCGTCATAACCGTTTAAAGTTTCAACTGGGTGGGATCTAAAATGTTTCCTATAAGGGTTGTGGTTTTTATCATGTTTGTGGTGGAGTCCATCACCATACCGATTGAGCATCTTTTCCCGCATACTGGCTGCGGTGCGTTGTTGCTTTTCAGACATAGTCAATTCCTTAATTGCGAGGTAAATTGCGAGTTCTGATGGGCATTTTTTTGAAAAGGTTCGGTCAAAAAAACGACAGCAGAACCCCTATTTAAAATATATGCAATTTATAGCTAATATTCCAGTGTAGATCTCAGGAATAAGGATGAAAACAATGGAAAATAATCAAACATATTGATTTTTATGTATCATAAATGTACAATTGTCGGTAATTTCAACAGATTAACAGCGGTTTACGTTGCTTATCAAAGTTGATTACTTTATAATCCGCGCGATAAAAGATGGGTGAAAATGTGAAAGATAAGCTTGGCATTAGCGGTGTAAAGCGGATGCTAGGAATTCAACTGTTGACTAGTGTATTGATTTCTTTGGTATTATTAGCAATTTTCGGTAAAAAAGAAGCAATGTCGGCGGTTTTAGGCGGCATGGTGGCAATAATCCCCTCAGCTCTTTTCGCTAGAAAATTATTTCAATACCAGGGTGCTAGGGCAGCAAGACAAATTGTTAAAAGCTTCTATTTAGGAGAGGCTTTGAAAATTTTGTCGTCTGTTATCTTATTTACATTGGTTTTTATGTGGTTCAAAATAACCCCTCTTGCGTTTTTTTTCACCTACATTGTGGTGCTAATGAACTATTGGTTTGCACCACTGATTTTTGCTAACAAACAAAATAGGCCTGAAAGTGACTGAAATGGTATCAAGCACCCAATACATTAAGCATCATCTAACATATTTGACCTTCGATTTTAAAACAATGCGTTTTGGAGCTGATGGTTTTTGGACAGTCAACTTAGATACTTTATTTTTCTCTGTCGTAACAGGAATTGTGATTCTAACTTTACTTTATTTTGGTGCTCGCAGAGTAACAACTGGTGTTCCGGGGAAGTTACAAAATTTTGCCGAGTTAATGCTTGATTTTGCGGATAATCAGGTCAAGGATTGTTTTCATGGTAAAAATAAATTAATTGGCCCACTAGCCCTAACCATCTTCGTCTGGGTTTTCCTGATGAATTTTATGGATATTCTGCCGGTCGATATTCTGCCTTTAGCAGCTCAGACGGTAGGTATTCATTATTTAAAAGTGGTTCCTACCAACGATCTGAATTTAACTTTTGCCCTATCCTTATCTGTATTCATGCTTATTTTAATTTACAGCATAAAAATTAAAGGGCTAAAAGGTTTTGTAAAAGAATTAACCTTACAACCATTTAACCACCCATTATTTATTCCATTTAATTTGCTACTTGAATTAGTAGGATTAATCGCCAAGCCAATCTCTCTGGCTCTTCGTTTGTTTGGTAACTTATATGCTGGCGAATTAATCTTTATTCTGATAGCCTTGTTAACTTTGAATGCAACGTCTGCCTCTGTTGTAGGAGCAACCACCTTAGGTGTAGCGCAATTCTTGTTGGCCTTAGCTTGGTCAATTTTCCATATATTGGTCATTACGTTGCAAGCATTTATTTTCATGGTGCTAACGATAGTTTATTTAAGTTTGGCTCATGAAGATCATTAATCAGTTTTTTATTTAATCATTGTCCATTAAGGGGATTTATATGCAAGCTGCAAATTTGATAGCACAGGTTCAAGGTATGACTGTTATTGCAGTCGCTTTACTGATTGGTTTAGGTGCTTTAGGTACTGCGATTGGTTTCGGTTTATTAGGCGGAAAATTCCTTGAAGGTTCTGCGCGTCAACCCGAAATGGTTCCTATGTTGCAAGTAAAAATGTTTATCGTTGCTGGTCTTCTTGACGCGGTAACAATGATTGGTGTGGGTATCGCGTTATTCTTCACTTTCGCCAACCCCTTCCTCAGCAACTTAGGTTAATAACACCAAATCAGGGCGCAAGGCGCCCTAATTGCTACGGGAGATAAAACCTTGGATATTAATTTAACTCTAGTTATACAAATGTTGGTATTTGCCGCATTTGTTTGGTTTACCATGAAATTTGTCTGGCCCCCATTGGCTAAGGCGATGGAAGAACGCCAAGACAAAATAGCCGACGGTTTGTCAGCGGCTGAACGCGGGCGAAAGGAATTAGAACTTGCCCAGCATCGTGTAAAAGATGAACTGAAACAAGCGAAAGCACAGGCTTCGGAAATCGTGGAAAAAGCGAATCGTCGCGCTGCACAGATGATAGAAGAAGCGAAAGAAGACGCTAAATTGGAAGCACAAAGACAAGCTAAGCTTGCTCATGAGCAATTATTGCAGGAAATTAACCATGCAAAAGATAGCTTGCGTAGCCAAGTGGCTCAGTTGGCAATTGCCGGTGCTGAAAAGATTCTAAATCGCGAAATCGATGCAAAAGCCAATAGCAAACTGCTCGACGATCTGATTGAAGAGATTTGATATGTCTAATACTACTACGATAGCCAGGCCCTATGCTAAAGCCATTTTTGAACACGCGCTAGCGACCAAAAAACTAAGCGAATGGTCTGAAATACTGCAGTATCTTGCTGTTGCAGTACTCGATGAAAAAGCAAAGCAATTTATTTTGAGCCCGACTGTCACCGTGGAACAGCAGTTAACTTTGTTAATGGCTCTCTTCGCAAAATCCGGTTCGGATAATACTGAGATTGAAAATCTGATTAGCATGTTAGCTCAGAATAAAAGACTCATGTTGTTACCCGACATTAAAGTGATTTTTGAAGTACTGCGCGCTGAGCAAGAAAAAACGCTGAAGGTAGATGTTATCAGTTTCTCAGAACTTTCAACTGATCAACAAAAGAAATTAATCGACTCGCTCAGCCATCGATTACAGCGCCAAGTAACACTTAACCTTAGAGAAGACAAATCATTGTTAGGTGGCGCGATTATTCGTGCAGGCGATTTAGTTATCGATGGTTCGGTGCTTGGAAAGTTAAATAAATTAGGCGCCGATTTAGCCGCGTAATAAGAGGATAGAATTCATGTCAGAACAAGTAGCTTTAAATCCATCTGAAATCAGTGAGTTAATTAGAAAAAAAATTGAACAGTTTTCTGTTGTTTCAGAAGCACGGAATGTAGGAACAATTGTTAGCTTAAAAGATGGTATCGTTCGTCTGCATGGCCTTGAAGATGCTATGCAAGGAGAAATGATTGAATTTCCAGGTGGTATCTATGGATTAGCTCTAAACTTAGAACGCGATTCTGTCGGTGCTGTAATTCTTGGGGATTATTCTAGTTTATCGGAAGGTCAACAAGGAAAATGCACGGGCCGTATACTTCAAGTGCCGGTTGGAAAAGCTTTATTAGGTCGAGTAGTTGATGCACTTGGTAATCCAATTGACGGTAAAGGACCCATCGAAGCAACTAAAACATCACCGATTGAAAAAGTTGCGCCTGGCGTAATTAGCCGTCAATCAGTTGATCAACCTGTTCAAACTGGTTTGAAAGCCGTAGATGCGATGATTCCTGTCGGCCGGGGCCAACGTGAGCTTATTATTGGCGACCGTCAAACTGGAAAAACCGCCATTGCAATTGATGCGATCATCAACCAAAAAGGCACTGGTGTAAAATGTATTTATGTCGCTATTGGCCAGAAAGCTTCTTCTGTTGCGGCTATTGTACGTAAATTAGAAGAAAGCGGAGCAATGGAACATACCATCGTGGTTGTTGCAGGTGCTTCCGATTCAGCTGCACTTCAGTTCATCGCTCCTTATTCTGGTTGCACCATGGGTGAATACTTCATGGAAAATGGCGAAGATGCATTGATCGTTTATGATGATTTGACTAAACAGGCTTGGGCATATCGTCAAATATCTCTGTTATTAAGACGTCCTCCTGGAAGAGAAGCCTATCCTGGTGATATTTTCTATTTGCACTCCCGTTTATTGGAGCGTGCAGCGCGAATTAATGCTGAAGAAGTTGAAAAATTAACAAAAGGCGAAGTAAAAGGTAAGACAGGTTCACTGACTGCCCTGCCAATTATTGAAACCCAGGCAGGCGACGTTTCTGCTTTCGTACCAACCAACGTAATCTCTATTACCGATGGTCAGATTTTCCTTGATGTCGATTTATTCAACTCAGGGGTGCGCCCAGCAATTAACTCAGGACTTTCAGTCTCTCGGGTCGGTGGTGCTGCGCAAACAAAAATTATGAAAAAACTGGGTGGTGGTACACGGCTAGCATTAGCGCAGTTCCGTGAGTTAGAGGCATTTTCTCAGTTTGCTTCAGACCTTGATGACGCAACTCGTAAGCAATTAGAGCGCGGACAACGAATCACTGAATTAATGAAGCAAAAGCAATACTCACCCCTCTCAGTTGCTGAAATGGCAATTTCACTTTTTGTTGTTGAAAAAGGTTATCTCGATGATATCCCTGTTAGTGAAGTAAGTGCGTTCGAACATGCTTTACATGGCTACATGCGCGCTTCACAGGCCGCTTTATTACAGAAAATTAATGAAGCAGGCGCCTATGACGGTGAGATTGAGTCACAAATTAAGGCTGCTGTGGAAGAGTTTAAACGCAGTGGGAGTTGGTAAGTTTAGAGTCATTTCTGCATAGGCAGATAATGGCTAATTGATTACGCAGACTGTGCTCACTACACAGTCTGTTAATTAAAGGCGAAGCAAGATATGGCTGGAGCGAAAGAGATCCGTTCAAAAATTGCGAGTATTAAAAACACGCAAAAAATTACTCGAGCAATGGAAATGGTTGCAGCAAGCAAAATGCGTAAAACGCAGGATAGAATGCGTGCATCAAAGCCTTATGCAACTAAAATATATAATGTTGTCAGACACATAGCTCGTGCAACATCCGAATATCGTCATCCTTTTATGGAAAATCGTGATATTAAGCGTATTGGGATAATTGTTGTCACTTCCGATCGGGGATTGTGTGGTGGTTTAAACTCAAACCTTTTGCGAGAAACGATTCGTGTCCTCCGCCAATGGCAACAGGAAGGAAAAGAAATTGACCTTTGTGTTATTGGCCGCAAAGGTCAGGCGTTTTTTAAACGTGTTGGCGGACGAGTCATTGCCTCAATTGATCAATTGGGGGATAAACCAGGTGTTAAAGATATAATTGGCGCTGTTAAAGTCATGCTGGACGCATTTTACAAAGGCGAAATTGATGCCCTGCATGTCGTTTACAATGAGTTTGTTAACACCATGACACAAAAGCCGACTGTCAAACAATTACTGCCTTTACCTAGAGCAGAAGAAGACAGAAAATCACTTGGGCATCATTGGGATTATATTTACGAACCTGATGCCAAAGAGTTGCTTGACGCTTTGTTGGAGCGCTATATCGAGTTACAGGTTTATCAGGCTGTAGTAGAAAATATTGCTTGTGAACAAGCGGCCAAAATGATTGCGATGAAAAGCGCAACTGACAACGCAGGTGATTTAATCAAAGAGTTTCAATTGGCTTATAACAAAGCCCGACAAGCTGCCATTACCCAAGAATTGGCTGAAATTGTCGGTGGTGCAGACGCTTTATAAGAGGGTATACGATGAGTGTAGGAACGGTAGTTGAAGTTATTGGTGCGGTGGTTGACGTAGAATTCCCCCGCGAAGGTGTTCCCAAAGTAAACGATGCTTTAAAGCTCGTTGAAGGTGATTTAGTTTTTGAAGTACAGCAGCAGCTAGGCGATGGTGTTGTGCGTACTATTGCAATGGGCTCTACAGACGGTTTAAAACGTGGCCTCAAAACAGAAAATACTGGTGAACCAATTCGTGTTCCTGTCGGTAAAAAGACTTTAGGACGAATTATGGATGTTCTAGGTCGTCCAGTTGATGATGCAGGTCCAATCGATGCAGAAGAACATTGGACAATTCATCGTCAAGCACCTAGCTATGAAGATCAAGCTGGCGGCCAAGAATTGCTTGAAACTGGAATTAAGGTAATTGACTTACTTTGTCCTTTTGCTAAAGGGGGTAAAGTGGGTCTCTTCGGTGGTGCCGGTGTGGGCAAAACCGTTAACATGATGGAATTAATCCGCAATATTGCTCATGAGCACAGTGGTTACTCTGTATTTGCTGGAGTCGGTGAGCGTACTCGTGAAGGTAACGATTTCTATCATGAGATGAAAGATTCTAATGTATTGGATAAAGTATCCCTGGTTTACGGACAGATGAATGAGCCACCAGGAAACCGTCTGCGTGTGGCTTTGACTGGTTTGACTATGGCAGAGAAATTCCGTGACGAAGGTCGTGATGTTCTGTTATTTATCGATAACATTTATCGTTATACCTTAGCAGGTGTTGAAGTATCTGCGTTGCTAGGCCGTATGCCTTCAGCAGTAGGTTACCAGCCAACATTGGCAGAGGAAATGGGTATGTTGCAAGAACGTATTACTTCTACCAAAACAGGTTCTATTACCTCTATTCAAGCAGTTTATGTTCCAGCGGATGACTTAACAGACCCATCTCCTGCAACAACCTTTGCTCACTTGGATGCTACAGTGGTACTGTCACGTCAAATTGCAGAGTTAGGTATTTACCCTGCAGTAGATCCTTTGGATTCTACTTCACGCCAATTGGATCCTTTAATCGTCGGTCAAGAGCATTACGACACAGCCCGTCGTGTTCAGCAGACCTTACAACGCTATAAAGAATTAAAAGATATTATTGCTATTCTTGGTATGGATGAATTGTCTGAGGAAGATAAGCGTGTTGTTTCCCGCGCACGTAAAATCCAACGTTTTCTTTCGCAGCCATTTTTCGTTGCTGAAGTGTTCACAGGTTCACCAGGTAAATACGTATCATTGAAGGATACGATTAAAGGATTCCAAGGAATTCTTGCTGGTGAATATGATGACTTACCTGAGCAAGCATTTTACATGGTTGGTAGCATCGAGGAAGCTGTTGCTAAAGCTAAAACCTTATGAGGCAAACAGACATGGCAATAACAACGCACTTAGACATCGTCAGTGCAGAACAGGAAATATTCTCTGGCGTCGTAGAAATGGTAGTAGCAACTGGCGAGATGGGAGAGATTGGGGTTTCCCCAGGTCACGCTCCCTTGCTGACAGTGCTTAAACCAGGAGAAATCCGCGTCACTTTGCAAGGTGGTAAGCAAGAAGTTTACTATGTTTCTGGTGGAATGCTGGAGGTGCAACCTTACTATGTTACTGTTTTGGCTGATGCGATAGAGCGAGCAGAAGATCTAGATGAGGCTGTTGCTCTAGCAGCTAAAGCTCGCGCAGAAGAAGCAATAGCTAATAAAAATACGGAATTGGATTATTCGATGGCAGCCGCTGAGTTAGCCCGTGCAGCTGCTCAAATCCGTGCTATCAAGAAAGTTAGACACAATCTTAAGTAATCTACCACCAATCTGCCGCAGACAAAGCGCGGCAGATAGGAAATGATGAATTAAAAATATCACTTTTAATTCATCAATGCTTTTTTTGATCTCATACGTCAATCTCGTGCCTCATACCATTCTGAGTTGCGGAGCTGAGCTATTACCTGAGCTCTCGCTAATGTATATATTCCTATGTTACATTAACCACGGGCTTAGTATTTTCATTTTTATAATGAGTTAAGTAAGTTATTCAACTGTCGATCCACAAGGTTATCCACAGGAAAACCTGGTATGAAAAAATTAATTCGACAAAATTTTGATATTTATCAAAGAGATATAAAGCTAACTGTTCTTATTTTGAAAGAACTTACAAAGTTATTCACAGTTTGAGACAGTTATTATTAGCGACCTTTATAATTGATGCTAAAATAGCATCGGAATAACCATAATTTCTGTGAATTGAAATTTGAAATGAATCTTATGAATGATGCGATAGAGCGTAAAGCGCTAACCGAGTTTACCGAAAAGGCTTATCTTGATTATTCAATGTATGTAATCCTTGATAGGGCACTTCCTCATATTGCTGATGGCTTAAAACCTGTGCAAAGACGTATTGTCTATGCAATGTCGGAATTAGGGCTTAAAGCGACAGCTAAATACAAAAAATCAGCCCGCACAGTGGGGGATGTTTTAGGTAAATTCCATCCGCATGGCGATACGGCCTGCTATGAAGCCATGGTTTTAATGGCACAACCTTTTTCTTACCGTTATCCTTTTGTCGATGGGCAAGGAAACTGGGGATCTGCGGATGATCCAAAGTCCTTCGCCGCAATGCGCTATACTGAAGCACGTTTATCCGCTTACGCTGAATTATTATTATCAGAGTTACAACAAGGTACAGTGGATTGGGTCGATAATTTTGACGGTACTTTGCAGGAACCAGCACTCCTCCCTGCGCGTTTACCCAATGTTTTATTGAATGGAGCAACTGGCATTGCCGTGGGTATGTCTTCAGATATTTTGCCCCATAATTTAACGGAGGTAGCCAATGCCTGTATTCTTTTGTTGGATAATCCAAAAGCAACTTTAGAAGACGTTTGTAGTCATATTCAGGGTCCTGATTTTCCCACCGAAGCAGAAATTATTACGCCAAATCAAGCGATTAAAAGCATGTATGAGTCAGGTAACGGCTCGATAAAAATGCGTGCAATTTATCTGCAGGAAAAGCATGATATCGTGATCACGGCCCTGCCTTACCAGGTTTCAGGCGCTAAAGTAGTTGAACAAATTGCTGCACAGATGCAGCAAAAAAAATTACCTATGATTGAAGATTTGCGTGATGAATCCGATCACGAACACCCCACTCGCCTAGTGATTTCACCGAAATCTAATCGTGTTGACGTTGAAGGACTGATGTCACATCTATTTGCTACGACCGATTTAGAGCGAAGTTACCGTGTCAATTTCAATATGATAGGTTTAGATGGCAAGCCGCGCGTCAAATCGTTACTCACTGTTTTAAAAGAATGGCTAACTTATCGCCTGGCAACAGTGAAAAGGCGTTTAGAATACCGACTTGATAAAGTACTGGATCGTATTCACGTATTGGAAGGTTTAATTATCGCCTATCTCAATATTGATGAAGTGATTGCCATTATTCGCGAACATGATAATCCCAAACAAGGTTTAATGGAGCGCTTTCAACTCAGTGATAGGCAGGCTGAAGCCATTTTAGAAATGAAATTGCGTCATCTAGCCAAATTAGAAGAAATTAAGCTGCGAGGCGAATTAGATGAGTTGAGTAAGGAGCGCGATCGCCTACAAGCAATTTTAGCCAGTGAAAAACGGTTAAAATCCTTAGTCAAAGATGAAATTATTGCAGATAGAGATCAGTTCGGGGATGTTAGACGCTCCCCTCTAATCGAGCGCCAAGATTCTCAGGCTCTAAAAGAAGAGGATATTTTACCTAACGAACCCATTACTGTTGTACTCTCGCAAAAAGGTTGGATTCGCGCTGCAAAGGGCTATGACATTGATGGTCGTGAATTGAGTTATAAATCAGGCGATGAATTTAAAGCCCAAACCAATGCGCGTAGTAATCAGCAGGTGATCTTCTTTGATAGTGAAGGAAAGGTTTATACTCTACCCGGTCACGTACTTCCCTCTGCACGCGGGCAAGGCGAACCTTTAACTGGTAAATTAAATCCTGCCGACGGTATGTCTTTTGAGGGCCTTATTTCCGGAGATGCTGAGGATTGGGTGCTATTAGCTAGCGATGCGGGTTATGGTTTTATTAGCAAACTACAAGATTTATATGTGAAAAATCGCAATGGTAAAGCCTGTATTAAATTGCCTGAAAATAGTCGCGTTATGCCTCCTCGTTTAATTGCTAATAAGGAGTCACAACTGGTTGCAGCTGTAACAAGCGCTGGTCGTTTGCTTATTTTTCCTATCAAGGAATTACCTGAGCTATCTCGCGGTAAGGGAAACAAATTAATTAATATCTCTTCTGCAAAAGCGGAGCAACGCGAAGAATTAGTCATTGATTTGCAAGTCCTCCACCCTGAAGATGCATTAACGGTTCATGCAGGAAAGCGCCATTTTACTTTGAAAGCTGCAGATCTTAATTTTTATCTGGGAGAACGAGGCCGCCGTGGTAATCGCTTACCACGTGGTTTGCAAAATGCAACGGCTTTGCAGGTCTCTGCAAGCTCAAAGGTTTCACATGAAACCTAGAGTTAACTAAAAACCAACATCAAAATTTAAAAGGTTCCCAGTATGTTGTTGCGAGATCCTCAGGCTGAAAAAGATAAAAACTTAATACAACTTCCATCTATTCATTTCCTGAAGATATCAGCTCGGGATTGACGTATAAGGGTAAGCTAAGTGTTACAATAGCTGGTGCCCAGTAGTTAGGAGGAGCTGATAATGCCCCATTTAATCCAAGGTAATGCAAAAACTGTTTTTCCTGCTTTTAGACGTGCGCAATACGTTGCTCCTGGTACAGATAAAAAGCAAGTTGACCTCGATAAGCTGCGTTCTCGTTTTTTTGGTACCCTCGAACAATATCTCGCCTTCCAAGAGAGATGGCAAGATGAAAAACAAAGCCCCCCAAACAACTATGCGCAGGGTAATAGGACTGCTGGCAATTTATTTTTGCTTTTTACTTCGAAGACGGTGCCTTCTATGCCTCTCCCTTTTTTAAAGGAAGATGAGGTCGAAGTGCAAGCTATTCTTCATTTTAAGAAAATCTGCTTTGGCTATCTTGATCAAGATAACCATCTGCGCGGACTCTCTCTTTTTTATCGAAAAGATGAGCCAAGCAAATGGATTATTGGGCTTTCGAAAAATCCTAATTTACCGCCGGAGCAAGTAGAACTTAAGGTTTTAACTTCATTTGACCCAGAACCATTTTGTAGGTTTCCCTGTGATATCAGTGCAGTATCTATAGATAATAACGGACTAATTGACGACATAGCATCACCGGTTCTCGAAAAATTTCTCAGACAAATATTAACCCCTACTGGAGAGATCAATCCCGCTGCAGGTCTTATTAATTTATTTTTACCCTATGACCACTCTGAAGATAGTGAGAAATTACTAGAACTCTTCGACGCAAGAATGCCTGAGATTTTAGAGAGCAAACTTTTAAATTTACTGAATGGCTTTGAACAAAAGCTTAGCTCACAGCAAGTGCAAAAATGTTTAGATTCAAGCTCTGATCTCTATACAAGGCTCAGTGCATTAGAAGTTGGTAATAGAATATTAGCTACTCATCAAATAGAACTCCTGCTGGCTTTTGAACGCTATGGTCTGAGTGCTGAAAGGCAGGATCTTATTCTGGCTGATCAGTTTTTAGTTGAGAAGTTATATCGGTTAATTCCTGGTAAACATGACGAGCTGTTGTCGGAGTATTTAGCGGATGCACAGAAAACCCTTAGCCTGCGTTTTATTATTCAAAATAATTATCACGAGACTTTATTAGAGCAAATCAAGGGAACAAAAGATTGTTGGTTGAAATTTGAACATATTATTGCTTATGATTGGCAATTTCCCAAGGATAATTTTCGCCATACTCTAATGTGCAGATTGTTATTAACTCATTCAACTATTTCTGAGCCTACTCTTTTGCAATTATATGAGACTTTGGGAGACTCAAAGATTGTTCAAGTCCTCGAACGAGTTTTTGATCCACTGATCCTAGCAGATTATTTGGTACAGGATAAGAAAGAAAATCAATACAATGAGTGCTTACTCGGACTATCTGCTTTTTTTAATCATATTTTACAAAAATATGAGCAAACAGCGGAGCTTACGGGTAAAGCCCTGTCGAAAGAGCTCTTGTCGACCTTAGCAAATTGGTTCTTAGAAGGCAAAGATCGGGTATTGTTAGAATCGCTTTATTACTGCAGCTCTGCGGAACAATTAAATGCAGCTCTCATTCTAAACGAACTTGGTTTTAAGCATTTACTCTTAGCTAGTTATTTAGTAAACCCTGCTGTGGTCTCTGCTGTTAATTTGTTGGCAAGTTGCCAGTTAGAATCGGCTCTTAGAGATCTACTTAGAGAAGAAATTTCATTAGTGGCTTTCAGCGAAATTCATCGGCTAAACAATAGGGAATGGAAACAAGCATGTCTTATATTATTCAGTCAGGGTCAGCTTAGTCCAGTTGAATTTAGTCAGTTGATTGAAGCTTTTAAGATTTATCCAAATCTAGCCTCACAAATTGTTAAAGCACAGGAGAAAAAATTCTTGCCAGAGCAGATAAAAGAGCTGGCTTTTACTCCAGATTTACACCAAACAGCCAGCCTTCTAGCCAGTAGTAATATTGAGTTCAGTTTCGAGCAATTAGAGCAGCCTTTTACCCGTCAATTAATCATGTCGGTAGTCCATTTAGTGAGAGGCAAAAAATTAGATGAGGTAGTTCAAGACTATTTAGAGGCCATATTACCGATTGTTGTACAGTTTATTAACCATGAAATCACTTGGAAAGAAGTTCAAAGTCAGTTAAAAGAAGAGAATGCCAGATTAATATATAAAAGACTGCAGCTCTCGGAGCTTGACAGGGAGTTATCTAAGTTATTTTCAGGGCAGCTGCAAGTCTTTGCGTTGGCAACACGATGCGAAATTCCCCCTGCGCAGCAACTTAGCAAAACAAAAAATATTGCTAAAGAGTTAGCCCGAGCCTTGGATTTACTGACCTCTAAACTGACTGAGGAGAGAGAATCCCCCCTAAGTGAAGAGCAGGAAAATAAGTTATTCAAAGAGGTCATTACTAGTTTTACAGCACTAGAAGCTTGCGACCATGTGTCAGCCGAGTTAACGTCTGCTGCTATCGAAACCTTTGCGAGTGTTCATTTGCAAGGCTCGACAAATCTTCCTTTTAGCCTATTGTTAGGGAATCTATCCCTTGCTAGAGCAGTTCTGGTACTACAGCAACAGGGGCTACCTGTTGATGATTTGCTACTTCATTTTGCTGAACCGTTGCAAACTAGAGCGGCAGCAGCTCTGGTTAAACTGGAGCAAATTGCCCCGGAGGAGAGTCAGTCTGCTTTCCGATTAGCTATACAGGATAATACAGAGGGTCATGATTTTCGTCTTTTATTGGCAAGGATAACTACTAAAAATAAGCTCCCGCCTTATCTAGTCGAACTATTACAAACTGGAATCAGCAATCGGAGAATAAGTGCTGACTATGACAACATCGGCAAAAATATAGAAAATGCTCGCCTTAGAACACAAGCTTATAATTTGGATGAGTCTTTAATTCTGATCAATCGTCTACGTGCACTCGACTTTGATGATCTGTTTATTGAGTATGTAGTTAGAAATGATGAAAAAAGCAGACAGCTCTATCGAGCAATCCTGCGAGTTGAAGAGGAGTGCCAAACGATAAGGGCTAGGTTAAAAAAAGAAGCAAAAATAGATGAGAGTGCAGATGATAAATATGAGCATTTACTCCGCTCTGAACATCTTTATCGTAAGGATTTATACCAGACAATTTATGACGCTTTGAATGCACCTAAAGAGATGCCTACTGAACAAAAACTAGAGAAACTAACTGCCGGAATTAGTCGCGCGGAAAATTATATAAAAGAGGTTGTTGAAATAGACCGACATCCTGAACTTAGGGTGGCAATGGCAATTATCGCCAATATACTTACTCTTGTGCTTACCGCTTCGATTGCTAATTTTGTACACCAAAAGAATACAGGTGATTTTCTATTTTTCTACCGGCCTGCTTCGAGTGAAGCATTCAACACGCTAGGTAAGCAGTTGAATCAGGAGGTTTCCACCATAATCACAGCAGCACCGAGTGCATGATGAAGCGGAGTAGTTTAGCCTTAGTATTAGCGCTTATTTTTCTTGAATGGCTTGATTTTAGCCTTTATCTTTATTTAGCAAAATCAGTGTTTGCGGATGATTTTTTCCCGCCTTCTTCTTATAGCTTAATGCTAAGTTTTGCCCTATTTGCAGCAGCTTATTTTGCTCGACCAGTAGGCGGGTGGTTTTTTGGTCGCAAAGCGGATCTCAGCGGCCGACGCAATCCGATGGTTTTTTCTGCTGCTCTAATGGGATTTGCCACCTTAGGTATTTGTTTATTGCCCACTTATGCACAAATTGGTTTGCTTGCTCCCTGGGGATTACTTGGTTTACGAATTGCTCAAGGTCTCGCTTTAGGAGGAGAAATTAATACTTCTGCCATGTTTTTGGTAGAGCATCATCCAAAGAGACCATTAATGGCTGGTAGTTTGGTGGCTGCAAGTGGTGCCTTAGGCATGTTTTTTGGGGCTTCACTAGCTACCCTTTTACAATACCTAAATATCCTGTGGGCCTGGCGGTTGATTTTTGCAGTAGTTGCTATGGTATCACTAGGAGTCTGTCGTTTACGGAAGCGCCTGCGCGAATCCCCGGAGTTCCAAAAAGAGAATAGGTCTATTCGAACGATTTGGCGAGCTCATTGGCGCGGTTTGTTGAATATTGCAATTCTCGGCGCTTTTGTAAGTGTGATGGTTTATATCTGCAATGTGTTTTGGGTATCATTTGCCATTGATAAGCAATTATGGACTAAAACACAATGTGCTTGGCTTGGTTCGCTAGCACAATTACTCTCTGCATTATTCGCTATCCCTATCGCTTATTTTTCACAGCCCTCTCAGGTTTACCGTTTAATGCAGGCTAGCATGGTTGTTATTAGTCTAGCTGCTCCTTGCCTTTTTTTCTTTACGACGGTTTATCTTTCTCAAGCTGTTTTGCTGTCCGTGTTAGGCTATGCCTTAGGCAATGCTTTAGCTTGTTCAGTGCTGTATTATTTGCTGTATTTGCAATTACCTGCTCAATATCGCTGTCAAGGCGTATCAACGGTTTGGGCTCTAGCGGCTAGCCTCGGTGCTGTCAGTCTTCCCCTTGCAGAACAAGCTGTCAAATTAGGCGCGAATTGGCTACCCGGTGTTTTAGTGAGTACGGTAGCGATTTTAAGCCTGCTCTTTTTCAGATCTAAACAACGCTCGTCCAAAAATAGTTTAACTGTAGAAGCAATAACCAATTAAGAGCTTACCAAACTATCAATTCTGATTAGTGAATTTACAATTTATTTCATGAAAATGCAGTTTAGCTTTTATTAATACTATTGAACTGTTCTCTCATTTCTGATTAATATGAATTATTCAAGGATTCAGAATTAGGAAAGAGCCATGTCTCTGCCATTGAAGGCACTTTATATTAGCCAGTTACAATACCTCGAAGGGCAAGTAGTTACTCCCTCAGGCCATGAAGTTAAAATGGTTCGCTTATTTGATGCTGATGGTCAAGAACAGGTTGGGTATTTTAAGCCTATCGCTGACGATTATCCCCCTCTATTAGCTAAATACTCTGTCGCTGCAAGTGTTGCCCTGCGCCTTTCTCTAGCAGATAGAGCTGCTGAAGAGAGGCTCGTTTTTGATGAGACGGGAAAGAAAATCCTGGGAACACTCTCTTTTAAATTACCTGATTATAAGCCCTTATTAAGTGCGGGTAAAAATATTCCTACCGATCCCAAAGAAAGAGAACTGGTTTGCCCCTCTAAAGAAACGCTTATTCAATACAATGTCGCTGAACTATTAGTCGCAGCCTGGCGTTATAAATGTGACGACCGTCATCCTGATAATTTTAGCCTTTTCGGCTTACTTGATTGGGATATGATCCTCTACCACATTACCCATATTATGAAAGGTGGGCGGTATATTGACGGTATTCTTAAACCCATACCTAAAAAGGGGATGAGTTTAAAAGCGGAGGAATTAGATAATTTTCCTAATGTGCTTAATAGAACCCATTGGCCGGCCAATACTATACCTGGGAATTTTAATTATTATAAGCATCATCAGGCGGCTGAGGCATTTCAATCTCTAGCAGGATCAGTTGAATTCCAGGAGCAAATGTTTGAAGCTTTGTTAAAAGAATTACTAAGTTTTGATCCGGAGATGTTGCGTGTACGCCTTAAAGAATATCTAGGTGATTTACCCCTCGATTATAGTTCCCTTCCTTCAGGACCTGATTACGAGCGAGAGTATCCTCTCTTATTTAATAGCGAAACCGACAAAAAATCATTTGTTGATCATATGGTTACAGTTTTTCAGAATGAATATGATGAATTTCGTTCGCAAGTAGTTTATTACCAGGGTTGTGAAGAAAATGAATATGGCATTCCGGTGTCTGGATTTGCCAAATTTTTACGTAATAAGCCTTCGGCCTATAAAAAAATACAGGAATGGGCTGCTAATCAGAATCAAAAAATGGAGGCTCGGGAGCTAGAAAAAACAGCAAAGGAGGATTTGCAAAAAGCTAAGGAACCCCCTGTCTCACAACCTATTCTCAATGCTTATGATGTTGCTCCAGAAGGTCATTATGACTTGGAGCGGATGAAAAATAATTACCATAAATTTTGGCGAGATTCACATGTTCCCATTTTGAGCTCAGTTATAGAAGAAGCGAAAATTCTAGCTAATCAGGTGGCGAATGAGCTGAGAACTGTGCCCATTCCTATGCCTAAAAAAAAGCGTTTGGAGGGAGAAGATCAAGAGCTAGCAAAAGCCTGGATGCTTTTAGGCGAACCTGAAAAAATTAATGAATCAGAGCAAATTGATTGTCACCCCGAGCATAATTTATTGCGAGCCTTAATTAGGTTCGAGCAATTTTTTGAACGGTTTCATATCCTTTTCAGTGATTATAAAAACTTGGATCTAGGGGATTTGACTGTAGAAAAAAATAATATCTTTCTCGAAGGGATGATCAAACTAATACAGAATTGTGAAAAAGATCTTGATTTCATATTGGGTAATAAGGAACTGAATGTTTGGTCGGGTCAATTTACTAAATTTTTTGAGGGCTTACAGTGCATTTATGGCGGATTAAATCTGCAACGACATTTATCCTTAGAAGATCAATCGCTTAATGCAGAAGTGCAACATGATTATCCTGCTTTATTAAAACGCAAACATACTGAAGACGAAGTAGTAAATTCTTGTTTAACTGCTTTATTTAATTGGGTATCGAAGCTTCCTGCAGGTCAATTTGACAAGTATATTAAAGAAATCATTGAGCAAGATTATCAACCCAGTTTCTATAATGTGACTGCTAATCGTGGGCGTAAAAACCCCGTGTTAGATTATTTACAAGAATCGGCGAATGAAAATTCTGCCGACCGTTTGGCAACTATTTTAAGTGTAAGTGGTCTTAAATCCAACTCCTTAAACACGCAATTGATTGCCCATTTAATTCCAAAAATGCTCGCGGATACAGAGCAAATTGATGTGAATTTATTGAGTGTTCGTACCGCCTTTAATAAGGATGAGTTTGATAAACTTTTTTATGTTCAAAAAGCAAGAGAATTTGTTTTAACTGACGAACGATTTGCCCATATTTATGCAAAAAGGAATATCTTTCTATTGCAGGATTATATGTATGAATGGGTAGCTAACATGCCTAGGGCAGAATTCCAAGAAATGGTTTTAAAGGCAGTAACTGCTTATGAGGGACCTTGGTGGAATATTTTAATGAATCGCGTAAGGGGCGAAACTGTCCGAGACTATTTTGATGAGGCCAAAAATCCAGGACTTTCTAACGAAAGAATTCTAGCTTTCATTTTTGCTGAAGGTGGAATTACTTCAACGTCTTTAAACCCGCTATTATTTAAGACTATTTTGGATGCGATGAAAAAAGACATAAAGCAAAAAAGAAGCGAGAAAGATGAAAACCCCGATACAGGGGATATCCAGAGCCAAGAAATTGCAAAAGGAGTTAAAAAAACAATGCTAAAGTTAACGCAGGATCTTGTTTTGCAAGCAGAAATTAGCGAATCCCATCCTTGTCCACTTCTTGCCTCTTTAGAACCTTATGCTAAAGAAAAATCCTATACTTTACCCGCCCTTAAAAAGGAAGAAAGAGAGCTAGACTCAGATTTTGTGTTCGTAGCTAACTCTGAAACAGAACAGCCTGCATTCTGAAGAATCAAAGCATTTTCTTCGTGAGAATGCTTTTTCGCCAGCTCTGATTTTACTATAATTGACGGCCTGCTATTCTTAAAATGACAAGCCCAGTCTTTTCAAGGTATTATTCAAAAATCTGTTTAATTGTATTTGATTTTTATGCTAAGTGACCTTTTAAAAACACTGCCTCAATTTGTGGCACCCAAACATAGCTTGACTCATTTGGCTGGTTTAATGGCTGATGTAAAAATCCCAATAATTAAAAATGGATTGATACAAGCTTTTATCCAACAGTATGGCGTCGATATGAGTGAGGCAAAAGAACAAAGTTTGAATGCCTATAGCTGTTTCAATGATTTTTTTATTCGTCATTTAAAACCAGAATGCAGACCCTTAGCGCAGGCTGATATTGTTTCGCCTGTAGATGGATCCATCAGCGAGCTCGGTCCAATTGAAAAAGGTCAAATTTTACAAGCCAAAGGTCGCTATTACACAGTTGCTGAACTATTAGCCTGTGAAGCCGGTTTAAGTGAGAAATTTACCCATGGTCGTTTTGCGACATTATATCTTTCACCCAAAGATTATCATCGCATCCATATGCCTATTGATGCCAAGTTAACAGAAATGATTTATGTCCCGGGTAAGTTATTTTCGGTACAGCCCACCACAGCTCGAGTTGTGCCTCATTTGTTTGCACGCAATGAGCGCTTAGTCTGTTTTTTTGAAACGAAATTGGGTTTGATGGCAATGGTATTAGTTGGAGCAACTATCGTTGGTGCGATTGGTACGCGTTGGCAAGGTGATATTAAACGATCAAAACAAAAACGATACTTTAACTTTGCTGAGCTTAAGGAATCAGAGACTCTTGTAAAACAAGGCGAAGAAATGGGCTATTTTAAATTAGGCTCTACTGTTGTGCTTTTATTCGCGGATGGAAAACGTGTGCATTGGCTTGATCATTTACGTGCCGGGGATACGATTCGCTATGGCCAAGCTTTTGGACAATCTGATCAGTAGAAGGCGCCATCCTGCCCCTTTATTCTGAAATAAAAGACCCTTCATACATTGTTTTTAATTCAAGATCGTTTATATTTTGGCTGGTTAATTTTTTTTATAAACAAACTAGGGATTGGATATGCGTTTTTTTGAGAGAGAGCCAAATTTTGAGGAAAATTCTGGTGACGCAACAGATCGAAGATTAGTTTTTGAGGACGTAACTGACCAAAGATTAGCTTATAGACCTCTCCCTCAAGATGAAGGCTCGGTCACTGAGTTGGATAATTCCTGCTGGAGTGAGTGCTATCAAACCTTTTCTTTTTCTGACGTTGTATGTGTTGTTTGCCTAGGTTTAGTTGGCATTTTTGGAGCTGTAGGTCTTTTTTTAGGTTTTGCTATAGTTGATTATCTCACTGAATACATCAAAACCTTGAGTAGTGGAGAAATGGCATTGTTTAGTCTTTTGCCTCCATTTGGAGGAATGCTTATGTGTATGGCCCTGGCTTTTTGTATCTGGGCGAGAAGTATTGACTGGGCAGAGCGGCATAGTGCGAGAAGCATTTTAAATTCCTGCCAAGTATTTTTCTCATCGTCCAATCCATGTCTAGTAGGGGTCAGGAGTAATCTTCGATCCTCTGCATCCTCTGCTCAGTTAACAGAGCTGGTAGAAGCAGGGAGGGTCATTACGCCAACCGAACCAACCACTATGACTGTTTAACCCTAAACGTCTAGCGGAAACTTCTTTACCTAATTGACAGAATGCCAATTAGGAGAGGGGAGAGAAAGGTTGCCAAGAATTCTGAGTATTTGCGCTAGGCTTGTTGAACTAGCGTGTAAGAACTATCCATCCAAGGGGTATACAATGCCAAATAGGGATGGATACGGCTCGAGATGATTTACGTAGGTTCGGGATTAGTACGAGGGAGTTGCTACGAAAAACTGCAGCACTTTTGTGTGATTTTTCAGATATAGAGCAGGTCTTTGAAAAAATGGTACCGAGAAGAGGACTCGAACCTCCACGGGGTTGCCCCCACTAGCACCTGAAGCTAGCGTGTCTACCAATTCCACCACCTCGGCAATTGGTGGCTAACATACTTAAGAATGATTGAGCTGTCAATAATTATTCTAGGATCAGCTCGTATACAAAGTTATAGTTTTTGAACTACTCTATTCTCTTCAGTCTCAGTCTCAGTCTCAGTCTCAGTCTCAGTCTCAGTCTCAGGTTTAGGTAGGTTCTTATCCAGTTTACCTTTCAGTTCCTTCAATTGAGTATGAGCATTTTCTGCAGCCGCGGCCATCGTCTCTTCCGTGGGGCTAGCCCAAAATTGGGTATTAAACTTGCGTTTTTGAGCTGAGACCGGAATACTTAAAAACTTAGCTAAATTAGAGATTAGTTCGATTAACGAATTAATGGTTTCCACTATAATGGTTTGTGCTTCATTACGCTGGGATAAGTTCATTAAATTTTCTTCGCTGAGCTCTTTATACATAGTATCTATACATTGTGTAATAAAGTGGGTTCTTTCTTCCTCAGTTGTTTTACTTATATTGGTGAAATAGGTATCCAAATGCTCTTGTAGCCCTTTTGTAATTTTTGTAAGAACCTCCGAAGCAGGGTCTGCTTTTTTCATTCCTGATTTCGTTGGGGGCGGAGGGGGTAAATTTGCTGCGGCGTCCGTGGCGATACTCATCATTTCTCGAACTATTTTAACTTCCTCCGAGGAGGCTCGGGCTTTTAAATTTGATGAATGTCGCGCCAATATTTGTTGGTGCTTTGTAGTTTCCTCAAGTAATAGCATCAGCTCCGTTTTATTTAAGTTATAGCAAATAGGTTTAGGTTGCTTTTGCTCGTCTAGCTCTGGTTTAGTTAGCTGGTTTAAGCCTTCCCTTAGGCCCACAACAGCTTCCTCTGCTTTTAATTGTGCTTCAATCTCAGCTTGGTTTTCTTGTACTAAGGGATTCTTGGCTTTTATTTGCGCTAGGCTAAAATCGGATTGCGCTTTACGTAGTATTTCTATTTGGTTGTTAGCGGCTTCATAATTGGCTAAATATCTCATATTTACATCAATAATTGCTTTCTCAAAAGTTGAGATATATTTCTCGATTTTTTCTTTTTGAAAACTTGCATCAACCGAAATTCGGTCCGTTGAAAAATTTAATAAATTTTCTACATTTTTCTTAACCTTTGCTTCGAATTTTGCGATATCTAAAGTATTACCATCTTCTTTGTCGTTGATAATAATGCCACTATAGCTAGAGTTTTCACTAGTTTTTTTAGATAGATCTCTTAGTGTAGAGAGTAATTTTGAAATTTCTTCTCCTTTAGCAGCTATTAAATTCTTTCTATTTTCGTCCTCTTTAGCAATTAGGTTATTGAGAGTTGCCACTGTGGCTGTCAGCGAAGTTTCTACTTCTTGTAAAGCTAGATTAGAGTTTGCTATAGCCTCGTTTTGTCGTCTGAGTCTTTCACTATCGTTTATTGTGGATTTGGAGTTATCGCTAGACAGCTCCACCAAGGATTCTTCTTTAGTTTTTGTTGTCTTATAAAACTCATCCACCAAAGCATTGTAATCCTCTAGAGCTTCCATAAAAGCGTTATTACTCAGTAAATTTGACTTTGTTAACCTGATCTGTTTTTGGAAAGCGGTTTCTGTCAACACAGGTTTGTCCATCGGTTTTGCTGATTTATTCTCGCTGACGGAGCCTTCACTTGCTCCCAATAAACTTTTAACACCCCTTTCAATACTTTTAACTTCTTTAACTCTCCTTTCAATAAAAGTGGATTCTGGTTCTTTAGGGGGGGCCTTTTTTCCATCATCAGTCTGTTCTAAGTTAAGAGTCTTGATTATTACTGCTCTGGTTGTTGCAAAGCGATCAATTGCACTATTAATGTTCTCTACTCGAGCAAAATACGTGGTTTCTAATTTTTTACATTCTTCTCTCAAAGTGCTGAAAGGCTGCTCTTTTGTGGATTCTGTCTCAAGACTGATTTTTTTCTGAGCATTGCTTTCTAGGGTTGAGGTTGTTTCAACTAAAGGGGGGGCAGAGACCGCTGTTTCAATTATTGGAGTCTGAGTTTGATGGTCAGTTAGCTGAGATGGCTGTAACTCGCCTTTCATGCTTTGTGACCTTTCGAAAGTGGAGCTGGGTGGTTGTGAGGGGGAAGCTGTAAAAGATTCATTGGCTTGGGCTTTTAGATCTTCAATTTGCGCATTGATTCGATTTGTAGCCACTTCAATATCATCATAAGATTTTTTAAGGGCATCCTGTATCAGTTTCAGCTTGGTATGCCTATGTTTCCAGTTTGCTACATTACTTACTTCAATGATTAGTCCATTAAATTCTCCAATATTTTTTTCTATTAATGGTTGTAATGCCTTAATTTCCCCTAGCTGAGTACTAATCAATGGATGAGCCAATACTTCTTTTGTTAAGGTAAGTTCTCTAGTTTTAGCAAGGTTAAGGTAACCATTTAATTCTCCTATTAGGAAGGCAACCTCTTTATCTAACTCATCATTTTGTTCTTTTAATTCTGCCAAAGTGATTCGTTCTTGCAATTCTTTGACAGTCGTTTCACTAAGCTTGGGTTTTTGCAGTTCTTTGAGAACCTTGTCATTAAGTTTAGTTTCTTGAAAGTCCACCTTTTCTGAGCGCTGTATTTTTGCCAGAATTTCAGGACTAATTCCCGCTTTTTCGAATTCTTGGATGGTTTCTGCGCTCAGATGACTATGTTCTAATTCGTTGAGAGTTTCTTCGCTAACTCTGCTTTTTTGATAGGCTAGCAACCTTTCGGAGAAGGGTTGAGTTTTCTCTTGCGCGGCTAGTTTGCTAACCTCTTCTCCCATCTCTTCTCGCTGTTTTTGAAGTGCTTCCTCTAGTCCTTCGAAGATTGTTTTTAAATCTTCTAATTGCTCACGGGCTCTTATGCTCAATTTTGACTGATGTAATTCGTTAAGGGCTTTTGAGCTAATCGTAACTCCCTCAGTTTTCAATAGGTCTTCGCTAATGGTCGTTAGTTCTTTAAGCTCATCTTTGAGAACGCCAATTCTTTCAAATCTCGCTACTCTTGACTGTTTTCGTAGTGCTCTAAGCGACTCTACACCGACCTTCATTTCTGCAAACACAGCGATGGTTTTCGCGCTAAGTTTTCCCATTTTTTGTAACTCTTCAAGAGCCTTACGACTATCCTCCTCATTAATCCCTGCTGCTTTAAAGGCAGTTATAAATTCCTCCTGAGCTTTGAGGCTAAGGAAAGATTTCATTTTTATCAATTCATAGACTGTTTCTTCACTAATCCCGGCTGTTTTAAATTCTTCACGCTGTTCTTCAGTTAATTTATCTAATTCTTGTAATTCCTGAAATTTTAGTAATTCTCGATAGGCATTTTGGCTAAGTTCCCGATCCTTGGGTTCAATAATTTCAGCGATTCGGCGTTTCACTTTTTTTCTGGTTAATTTTGATTTTTTGCTTTCCGCAGTGACTGTTGCAAGAGGATATGAAGTTAGCCCATCATATTGTTCTTTAAGGGATAACATGTTGGCTGCTGGGTAAGTTAAATTTTTAATTTCGCTAAGATTTCTATGGTATTTTTTAAGTGAGTCTAGAAGCACTGTTTGGGGGGAGCTTGAACTCAATTTTTCTGCTGTATAATCGGCTAATTTAGTTTTGGTTTCGCTAGCAAAAGTAGATAGTTTAGAGGCTAGGTTGCTAGTTATACTGATCCAGCCTGATTGACTTTTTCCTGTTGCAGACGCTTGATTTGGTTGAGCTGTTTTAGGGGCAGCACTGGTTATTTCAGTTTCTGGAGAAGTGGTCATTGTAGTTAAAGGCTGAATCATCGACCTTAGCAGAGCTAATTGTATGGGTCTTGCAATTAATTGAAATTCTGATTGTATTTTGGTTAACTCATCAAACTTATCAGTGTCGCAGGCTTGGGAAATATATTTTGAGATATCTTCTAAGTATTTTTGAGAGAGGTTTGAATCAGAGATAATCATTGAAGCAGTTGCTTCTAATTCATTGAGTAATCTGAGTTTGAGTACAATTGGGCGTTTAAGCAGTTCCTTAACCGTGCTATCAAGTTTAGCTAAAGGAGCTCCATCTGTACTCTTGACTATTTCACTTAGGGTGTTAAGCTCTTTTTTAAACTCATTGATCTGTTCATTATCATCAGCAACGTTGGTCAATATTTGGAGTTCTTTGAGGTTGTTAAGTAATTTTTCTCTCATGATTACACCCTCATGTAAAATTTATGCCGTTCTTGAACTGTATTCTTTCCCTATAGATACAGTTTACATTGACAAAATTACCGGAATATTAAGCAGTATAATTATTGAGCAGTTTTGCGCTTAAGAACATTGTGGAGAACTAATTAACTCTTTCTTATTAAATTAATTTTTAAATTAAATGGAAGAAGATTCTAATAATTGTAGTTTTTATACAAAAAAAATTGCAAAATTTCCCAAACTCTTTGCTGTGTTAATAACTATGTGTTTTTTAAAAGCTCTTGAAAAATCAGTGGATTATTTTTTCTCCTTTTTACCGCAAAAACAGCCGGATTGTTTAAAAGTTTCAGATGTTTGTATTATTGCCCATCGCGGCGCGCATGATAAAAAAAATAATACTATTGAAAATACGGATGCGGCTTTTGCTGCTGCACTGGATTTAGGTTGCTGGGGCATTGAGTTTGATCTTCGTGCAACGGCTGATGGGGTTTTAGTGGTTAATCACGACCCTACTTTACAGCGGCTTTGGAGCAAAAATGTTGCTATCAAAGACTTGAGTTTTAAGCAATTAAGACAATTGGTTCCTGAAATATTAACCTTGGCAGAGGTGGTGGAGCGTTATGGTAAGCGTCTTCATTTATTTATTGAGTTAAAAGAACCCTTCCACGCCGAAGCAAGTCTCTACAATGACTTACAATTACTCACCCCTTGCGTTGATTATCATTTGCTTAGTCTCAGCGAACCTATTTTTGCTTCCCTCAAGTCGTTTTTACCAGAAAGTCTGTTATTAGTCGCTGTACATAATAATGTGACCCAGTTCTTAAACCTTTGCCTACAAAAAAAGTATGGCGGTGTGTTAGGTCATTATCTTTTATTTAATGACAGCAAAATTAAACGGTTGCGCTCAGCAAAAAAGCGAGTCGGTGTGGGAATGATTGATTCAAAATTTAGCTTATACAGAGAATTAAATCGTGGTTTGCAATGGATTTTTAGTAATAATGTCAGTTTAATCGCCCAGTCTTTAGAAGAACTAAGGCGATTTAACTAATTAGCAATTATTCTCATTGTACTCAATAGTCATTTCTATGGTTTGTTGTCATCCCTATTTTCGCGGAGATTGACAACAGATATATCAGGTTGACGCCCTAGGGCATCAACTCCGTTTATCTTAAGGATTAACCATTTCCTCGGGTTTAACATACTCACTGAATTGTTCAGCCGTTAAAAAGCCAAGTTTGATCGCTGCTTCTTGCAATGAAATATCTTCGTGATGAGCTGTTTTAGCAATTTTGGCGGCTTTATCGTAGCCAATGTGCTGATTGAGCGCGGTCACCAACATAAGAGAATGATGTAAATAATAATCAATCACGGAGTGATTTGCCTCCAAGCCTTCAACACAAAATTCTTGGAAAGAACGACAGGTATCCGCTAAGAGGTTTAAAGAATGTAAAACGTTAAAAATAATAACGGGCTTAAATACATTCAACTCAAAGTTTCCTTGGCTAGCAGCAAGCGCTACGGTGGTATCATTGCCAATGACTTGAGCGCAGACCATGGTCATTGCTTCGCATTGAGTCGGATTGACTTTACCTGGCATGATGGATGAACCCGGTTCATTCTCAGGCAGAATAAGTTCGCCAATACCGCAACGAGGACCTGAACCAAGCCAGCGAACATCGTTCGCTATTTTCATTAAGGCACAAGCCAAGGCTTTAAAAGCGCTATGAGCCATAACTAAGGGCTCATGAGAAGCTAAGGCTGCAAATTTATTCGGAGCAGAATTAAAAGGAAGCTTGGTAATGCTAGCAATATGGCTTGCTGCTTTAACAGCAAACTGAGGATGCGTGTTTAATCCAGTACCTACTGCAGTACCGCCTAAAGCCAGTTCATACAATTCGGGCAAAGTTTGCTCTATACGCTGAATGCAGGCATCTAATTGCGCAACGTATCCTGAAAATTCCTGCCCTAAAGTCATTGGCACAGCATCCTGCAAATGAGTGCGGCCAATTTTTACTATATCTTTAAACGCTCGCATTTTGTGGGCTAAGGCATCACGCAAATTACGCACCGCAGGGAGCAATTTATGATAAATAGCGATTGCTGCTGCGATGTGCATAGCGGTTGGGAAGGTGTCATTTGACGATTGCGACATATTGACATGATCATTAGGATGGATGGGTGCTTTAGAGCCCATAGTGCCTTTAGCCATTTCTATTGCGCGGTTGGAGATGACTTCATTGGCATTCATATTCGATTGCGTGCCACTGCCTGTTTGCCAAACATGCAAGGGAAAATGCTCGTCTAAGCGACCGGAGCAAACTTCTTCTGCCGCTTTAACAATCAGTTCCGCTTTATCTTGTGGCAGCTTGCCTAGCTCAAGATTAGTCAAAGCAGCGGCTTTTTTTAAAATACCGAAAGCATGAGTCACTTCGCGAGGCATAATATCGCGCCCGATATCAAAATGATGTAGAGAGCGTTCGGTTTGCGCGCCCCAGTAACGATCGGCAGGAACAGCAATTTCACCCATGCTGTCTGTCTCAATACGTGTATTGCTCATGACGATTAATCCTCTTAAAAATAAAAGCGCTAACATAGCATCAACATTTTGTGCAGTATATACCCATTCTGATATATTCCCAGGAATTGTTTTCATCCCTGTATAGGATGATAAGGCAATGAGCTCAAATTCATGTTCAAAAAACAGGAGAGCACTTCGTCTAGCATTTTGGAGTAGTTTGGGTATAGTAAAACCAGAATTTAATTTCATTTTTTGTGAGTAGTGGTGAGAAAAATTCGTATTTATCAGGCCGGTTCTTTCGTTCTTGGCCAAACTATAGAACTTACTCAAGAAGCAAGCCAGCATGTGGGCGTTGTTTTGCGGATGCAGCCTGGTGATAAAATTGTTTTATTTTGTGGTGATAATCGTGAATTTGATGCCGCATTGCAGAGTGTAAATAAGAAAAAAGTAATTGTGAATATCGAAACAGAGCGAGAAGTAAGCAGAGAATCACCGCGCATAATTCATCTTGCTCAAGCGCTCTCCAAGGGCGAGCGCATGGAATTTGTCATGCAAAAGGCGGTGGAATTGGGCGTCAGTAGCATCAGTCCCCTGATTACGGAACGCTCTGTGGTGAAATTGGATCAAGGACGAATGGAAAAAAAGCGTCTTCAATGGCAAGCGATTGCTATCGCAGCGTGTGAGCAATCCGGGCGCAATCAAATTCCTACAGTGAATCCTGTGATGATGCTCGATGAGTATTTGCAGAAAAATGAGGGTCAATTAAAATTAGTATTAGACCCCGGAGGTGCGAAAACCTGGCGCGATTATCAATTCGATGAAGCTGAACTTAGTCTAGTTATTGGTCCTGAAGGCGGGTTTAGTCCAGAAGAACTCCAACAGATTTTTGCTGCTGATTTTAAGCCCTTATGTTTAGGGCCAAGAGTATTGCGTACCGAAACAGCAGCAATTACAGCGCTTAGCGTGTTGCAAGCTGTCTGTGGTGATCTATAATGTTTCTCAGATCATCTAATTTTAAATAACTGAGGTTTTATTCATGAGTGCTAATATAAAGACAATCACTGATTCTAGTTTTGAACAGGATGTGTTGAATTCAGGCAAGCCGGTTTTGGTTGATTTTTGGGCTGAGTGGTGTGGTCCATGCCGTGCATTAACTCCAATTCTCGAAGAGGTGGCAGCAAACCATAGTGATAATATTGTTTTTGCCAAAATTAATATCGATGAAAATCCACAGACTCCTTCTAAATATGGTGTTATGAGTATCCCCACTCTGATTTTATTTAAGAATGGTCAGGTGGAGGCAGTGAAAATGGGGCTGCTCTCAAAATCACAACTAAGTGCTTTTGTTGAGAGCAATGTCTAATATTCACACTCTCTTTTTTCTCTTTCTAACTTTTTTAAGTAGAAAGAGAAAAATCTCTGGATCTGATTAAAAAGCTATGCTAGGCTGTTATCTCAATGTGTAGCCACGTTCTCAGGTTGCCTTTTCAAGTTACCCAATTTGTTTTACAACTGGGATATTATCGAACACTAATCGTTGATGAGCAGTTGACCTGATAGAGTAATGAATTCGGAGAGTTTGAGAGATTGCTAGTGGACAGCGGCTTACCAAACTGTCCTTCAATTTAAATTATCCCGGAAAACCCATTTCGTTTAACCAACCCATCAAGAGAGAAGTATGAATCTTAGTGAACTTAAGCAATTACCTATTGCCGAACTTGTCAACATCGCACAGGACATGGGGGCTGAAAATACTGCCCGCATGCGCAAACAAGATATCCTTTTTGCCATTCTCAAGGCCCATTCCCACAAAGGTGAAGACATTCTTGGTGGTGGTGTTTTAGAAGTATTAACTGACGGTTTCGGTTTCCTTCGCTCTGAAGATGGATCATATCAAGCTGGTCCTGATGATATTTATGTTTCCCCCAGTCAAATTAGACGCTTTGGTTTGCGTACTGGTGATACAATTACCGGTAAAATTCGGCCACCAAAGGATAACGAACGCTACTTCGCTTTATTAAAAGTTGATCAAATTAACTTTGATTCGCCTGAGAGTGCAAAACGTAAGATTTTATTTGAAAACCTAACTCCCTTGTTTGCCACTGAGCGTTTGGTCATGGAGCAGGGCAATGGCAGTACAGAAGATTTAACTGCTCGCGTTGTTGATCTTTGCGCTCCTTTTGGCCGTGGCCAGCGTGGTCTTATCGTTTCTCCGCCGAAGGCAGGTAAAACGTTAATGCTGCAAAATCTAGCTCATTCAATTGAGAAGAATTATCCAGAATGTTATTTGATCGTGCTGCTGATTGATGAGCGCCCTGAAGAAGTGACTGAAATGCAGCGCTCAGTAAAAGGTGAAGTTGTAGCTAGTACTTTTGATGAACCAGCGAATCGTCACGTACAAGTGGCGGAGATGGTTATTGAAAAAGCAAAACGATTAGTTGAACATAAACGAGACGTGGTTGTCTTACTCGATTCGATCACTCGTTTAGCCCGAGCTTACAATACCGTTGTTCCATCATCAGGAAAAGTACTGACTGGCGGTGTGGATGCGAATGCTTTACAAAGACCTAAGCGTCTTTATGGTGCTGCACGTAATATTGAAGAAGGTGGTAGCTTAACGATTATTGCAACGGCACTTGTTGACACCGGCTCTAAAATGGACGAGGTCATTTATGAAGAATTTAAGGGAACCGGGAACATGGAAATCCACTTAAGTCGTAATATTTCTGAGCGTCGCGTCTTCCCTGCTATTAATATTAACCGCTCAGGTACCCGTCGTGAAGACTTACTGCTATCTCCAGAAGAATTGCACCGTACTTGGATTCTTCGCAAAATTCTACAGTCTATGGATGAATGTGATGCGATTGAATTCTTGCTGGAACGTATGAAAAATCATAAGACCAATGCAGAGTTCTTTGAGGCGATGAAGCGCCAAGAGTAGAAGATGGCTGTTGTGGTTGAAGAGCTCTTCGCAAGTTGAAATGACAGATCCGTTCGGGCTGAGGAGGCCGTAGGCCGTCTCGAAGCTGGTACATCCCAAAATAAGGCTTCGAGACGGCCTACGGCCTCCTCAGCCCGAACGGATAAAATAGGTAGGTTGGACTTTGGCCCAACCTACAAAAATACCAATACCCCCCAAAACAAAGGTCTTTATTTTGTTAAACCGTCGCCTGTGTCATAATCCCTGCAATTAATTTTCTTAAATTTTGCTCATGAAATATGCCGACCTACGCGATTTTATCGCGCAACTAGAAACTCGCGGATTACTAAAGCGAATTAATTATCCAGTGTCCCCTTTTCTCGAAATGACTACGGTGAGTGACCGAGTCTTACGAGCTGGCGGACCTGCCCTGCTTTTTACGAATCCTAAAAATAGCAGCATGCCTGTGCTCACTAATTTATTTGGTACCGTAGAACGAGTAGCGCTTGGAATGGGTGAGGAAACCATTAGCGCTTTGCGTGAAGTGGGTAAGCTGTTGGCCGCATTAAAGGAGCCCGAGCCGCCTAAAGGATTTAAAGATGCTTTTGCAAAATTACCTTTGCTGAAGCAAGCACTAAATATGGCGCCCAAATATGTTAGCGATGCGGCTTGCCAAAGATACGTGTGGGAAGAGGATGAGGTTGATTTAACGCGTTTACCCATTCAGAAGTGCTGGCCAGCCGATGTTGCACCGCTTATTACTTGGGGCTTGGTGACGACTAAAGGGCCTCATCAAGCCCGTGAAAATATGGGAATTTACCGACAACAATTGCTGAGTAAGAATAAGTTAATCATGCGCTGGCTATCTCACCGTGGGGGTGCTTTAGATTATCAAGCTTGGCAACAGGAATACCCCGGCGAGCGTTTTCCTTTGGCAGTGACTTTAGGGGCAGATCCAGCAACTTTACTCGCGGCAGTCACTCCGGTCCCTGATAGTTTATCGGAGTATGCCTTTGCCGGTTTATTGCGTGGGCAACGTACACAACTTACTCGTTGCCTTGGCAATGATTTGCATGTGCCAGCAAGTGCTGAAATCATTCTTGAGGGATACATTGAGCCGGGGGAAGAAGCAGCAGAAGGTCCTTTTGGTGATCACACAGGCTACTATAATGAAGTACAAACTTTTCCTGTATTTACAGTAGAGCGTGTGACCCATCGCGAACAGCCTATATATCATAGTACCTATACAGGGCGTCCACCGGATGAGCCTGCGATTTTAGGCTTGGCGCTTAATGAGGTATTTATTCCTTTATTGCAAAAACAATTTCCAGAAATTGTTGATTTCTATTTACCGCCGGAAGGTTGTTCTTACCGTTTAGCAGTGGTCACCATCAAGAAACAGTACCCCGGGCATGCAAAACGGGTCATGATGGCAGTTTGGTCGTTTCTAAGACAATTTATGTATACTAAATTTGTTATAGTCTGTGATGATGATATCGATGCGCGTAACTGGCAAGATGTGATTTGGGCGATTACGACAAGAATGGATCCTCTGCGGGATACAGTGATGGTAGATAATACACCAATTGACTACCTTGATTTCGCGTCGCCTGTTTCCGGTTTAGGCTCAAAAATGGGAATGGATGCGACTTCAAAATGGCCGGGTGAAACGCAGAGAGAATGGGGACAAGCAATCACGATGAATGAGGAAATTGTGCAACGAGTTGATAATTATTGGTCGGAACTTGGATTGGATGTATGAAGAATAAATCCATTCTTGCAAAAGTTGAGAGTATTACTCCGCTAACAGATAGTATTTTGCAGCTTATTTTGACGCCAGAAACTTATGTAGACTATCGGGCCGGTCAATATTTAGAAATTCTGTCAGCAGGTGAAACCTTATGTTATTCAATAGCCAATGCGCCTTTAGGTTCGCATAAATATGAATTACATATTCGCCATAGCCTAGATAATCCTTACAATCAGCAATTACTTAATGAAATCAAGCAAAAAGGAGAATTAAGGCTCCATCTGCCACTGGGTGATTGCTATCTGGATAAGTTGGAGATAGATAAACCTATCTTATTTATTGCTGGCGGCACTGGTTTTGCGCCGATTAAGGCCATGATTGAACAATTATTAGCATCGAGTGATCAACGAGCTTTTGAATTATTTTGGGGTGCACGTGCTCAAAACGATTTGTATATGAATGAAAAAGTGAGTCAATGGCAATCGCATGTTACTCAATTTAAGTATTTTTCCTTATTATCAAATAGTTCTAAAGACACCTTGGCCTCTATCATTCTTGGTCAGCATCATGCTGATCTGAAAGATTGGCAGTTTGTCATTGGTGGCCCTTTTGATATGGTCTATACCACAAGAGATATTTTGCTTGCACAGGGCGTGTCACCTGAGCAATTATTTTCAGATGCTTTTAGTTTTGAGGGAAAGGGGATTAAGTGATGGAAACTTTGTATCAAATACTCGGGCTCCTTGGAGCAGGGCTTATTGTTTGGATTTTGTATCGAATGATAAAAGGTCGGCCCGAGCAATTTAGTCGTGAAAATCTTAGTAAGAGCTTTTCTACAATGGGTTTTTTAGCGCTCATTTTAATTGCATTCATCGCTTTTTTAGTGTTTATGCTGCGCTATTTGTAATTCTGCGCTTGAATTGTCATTCCTGCGAAGGCAGCGGATGACAGCGAAGTGATACCTCAGAGCACGAGCGGATTATTGCGAACCTATCTAATGTCTGCTCGTAATTGCATGATAGCCTCCTTGAGACTCATTCAGATATTGCTTAATTTGCGGATTATCAATGGTTAACTCACTTGGATCCGTTCTTAAAAAACATTCTTCAACGTAAGTCATTTGGCTGCTACCATCAACGAGTAAGCGATACCAGGGGTTGCGAGTTGCGAATTCGCGTTTATAGGCTTGGGGATTGTACCGGCCAGATGCCTGAAAGAGAGGGTCAACGTCGATGATCACAGCCCGATAACCTAATTTTAGATGGATTACTCGCTCGCCCACGTTAAATTTTGCCATATCTTTCATCATTGCCCTCCTGGTTTGACCAGTGTCATTATTCTATTCTTTTGGAGAACTTGCTTTCCTTCTCTAATATCGGTTAGCCTCGATAAATCTTGAACGGGATTCCAAGCAACATGATCAATAAGGATATCTTGCATTATAAGTATCGATTTATAAGCGTAGTTTTGCTTCTTGGTTATGCATTCATTCATACCCAACTGTCTGGAGTTTATACAGAAAGCAGCTTAGAGCAACTGATGAATTTTTCTGCGCGGTTGCCATTCGAGCAACGTATATTAGTTCCGGCGCTGGCTAATGGTTTGTCTCGGGTTTTTCCGCTTACGGTGGATAAACTATTTTTTTTACTGGAATGGTTATTTATTAGTTTATTTTATTTCAGCTTATTCCAATTACTGAAACTAGAATTTAACCAAAGACAAGCACAATTATTAGCTTGGCTTAGTATTTTGCTGTTGCCCTTGATGACAGTCGTTAATTATCGTTTCAGAGTCTATGGGAGTGCCCCCTTTTTTTATCCTTCTGATACTGCCGCCCTGTTTTTTATGACCCTGGGCTTCTTACTCTGTCTACGAGCAAAATGGACTTATTATATTCCGTGGGTATTTATTGCTACCTTAAATCGCGAAAGCAGCATTCTGCTGGTGTTATTGATTCCGGCATTGTATTGGCAGCAAATTCGTAGGATTATAAAGCCGCTCATTTTCGCTCTATTGTCCTATTTATTAGCGCGCATACTTATTCTTACTGTCTTACATAAGGTTCCAGGCCAATTAATGGATTGGTATTTTCATTTCTCAACTCATACTTATTTTGAAGTGAATTTGCTTTGGCTCTTAGAAGGGCAAAATATCTTGTTACTTGTTTTTGCTCTTGTTGGTTTGCCCTTATTTTGGTTTTCTTTTTTCGATTACCTTCCCTTGCAGCTAAGGCCCTTACGCTACCTTGCTCTATTTTATTTTTTTGCTTTATTATCAGTTGGGAATTTTATGGAGTCTCGAATTTTCAGCGAAATCTTTGTATTACTCTATTTTCCAGTTTGTCTAGCAATAAAAAATTGGTTGATGAGGCAAGCTCCAATTTTGCCCACGAAACTCGGAATAGCATATTACATTGATCGGTATGCAGTGCTAGGATTGCTATTTTTTGTCCTTGTATTCCGCCAACATCTGAATCACTGGGTCATTTGGCTAGCCAACCAACCGTGGTTACAACGATAAGGGCTAACCCTTTGGGGTGAGATAAAGCATAGTATGCTCTGAATTGATGCTGGACACTTTGTAAATCTGAGTTAATTTTGCTGTATCGATGATTAAGAAGGGGCTACTTTCCCCTAGGCCGAGGAAAACACAGTCAAGTTGCCCTTTGAATAATTCTGTCATGAAATGTTCTTCATCTGACTTGAGCAAAGTTTCTACTAGGCCAGGTCCTTTGATTGGTGAGGCCAATCCAGTTTCTGCATAATAAATACTTTGACGTTTAGATAGAATGAGGCACTCATGTTTTGATTGCGCCTGTTGCTTGATAAAAGCTAACTCACTCGCAATATAGGGGAAATAAATGACTTGTCTTGTTTTAAAAACATATTTCATGTCGTGAAACATCTTCGGTACATGGGCAATAAAGTTAACGCTACAGAGGAGTAGGAAACCAATGGCTGCAATGGGTATAGCCATTTGCGTGAAAGCTAAGTTTTTTTCGCGAATCTTTTTAATCGTACAATCGGTTGCAATGAGCATGACCATTAAAGCGGGCCAGCAGACGGTGATCAAATTGGCAACATGAGCTCTGCCTTCGTAGTAAATAAAAAGTCCAATACCGAGCAAGCTTAGATATAAAATGAGATCGACGCGAATACTATCTTTCTTGTTTTGAAACCAAGCAGCTGATGAAATAATTATTCCTAATAAATAAACCCCTAAAACTGACATCCAGGGATGAATTTGCTTAGGAAGAGGTAGCATGGCAAAACCTAAGCCATAAAATAGTTTTTGATATTCAAATTGGCGATGCAGCTGTAAAGGTTGATGCGATTTAAGCCACATTACCCCCAGTAATGCGGCAATAACTGCTCCAGTAATCAGAATATGCAAACTGATTGCAAGGAGATATTCTTTAAGGTGAATCAACCTATTCGGTTTATCGTTAGAACATAAAATAATGCAGCGCCCCGTAAGATAAGCCGTAAAAGACAAGAAAATAAACAAACCGGTGTCCATGATCCAAAATGTACCAATAGCGCTCACTAAAGAAACTACTGTAGCCCTGTATAGAGTTTTATTGCGAGCGAAATAGTAAAAAACAAGCACGGAAAAAGCGGGCCAAAAAAAGCGAATGGGCCAATATTGAAAATATCGGTCATGCGAACCTGAAAAATAAATGGTTGTGCCAAAGGTTAAGGTCAGTAGGCTTAGCCCGCCCAGTAATAATAAAACTGGGTTTTTAACCAATTTAGAAAGAACAAAAAATAAACCAAAGAGTGAAATAAACTGTAAGCTCGCAAAAAACAAACTCAGATTTAAAATAGTTGCCCCGATCCATTTAAACAGGGGAGCGATTAATTCCGGAAACAGACCGTATTGGGAAGGTAAATCAACTAATAAGGTTTTTCCTGCAACGACTTGGCTCAAAGCATAAAAGGCTGCATCCGCATGGTTTGTCCAGGCGGGATCATAGGATACGGAGTTAATGCTCGCTATCCGCCAAGATAATAATTGGAGCAGCATAGCAAGAATAAAAATAACCCAAATCACAGTGGCTGTTGTTTTCGGTGCCAGCACTAGCGGTTGAAAATTAGCTATGCTAAAGCACCAAAGGGTCGCAAGACTCAAACAAATAAGGACTAAAACCGTGGGATGGAGCATGAAAAAAATTTTGCCAAAAATAAGCATCATTAAAAAATCTGATTTATAGATTGGCAAAAATAAAAGGACTGCGACAATTAATGGCAGGGCAATGGAAGCGTATTTAGAATAAGCCACTTTGTCGAAACGGGTTTGATATTTAGTTGCAAATAAAATGAGAATGGGAAGCGTTGCGGTTACAATCAGAAAAGTATTGCGCTCTGCTGCTTTGGGATGGACTAAGAACTGAGCCCCTTGAGTAAATAAATTGAGAGCGGCTGATGATTCTGATGAGATCTGCCCTAGCACGTTGATTAAAAAGAAGCTAAATACTAGTGCAATAGCTAACATAAGCAGAAAAATAGTTTCTGTTCTTAATGCAATTTGCTGGTAACTCGCTTTCAATTTCGTTCCTTATCGCAACCTATCACTAGCATCACTGCCGAAACCCCTTTGTCGACGTCCCGCTGCTTGTCCGCGGGCTCCATAGAGTCTCTGGGATTGCTGGATTGCGCGGACAAGCCCTGAGACATCGGGTTAGGAGCAATTCCTTAACTTAATAGCAGAAACCATCAGCATTGGGCTGAGTTATAACTATTTTATAATGGATTGGAACCACACTTTGTAAGGTTGCGCCAACCACCATTTTAAGGGCAAAGATCCATTATATTTTTTCACTATTTGCATCGCCTCTTTATAATGTAAACGACGATTATTTTTTGTTTTTGTCAGATCATGCTCACGATTAACGGCAACAAATTCATCCAAGAATTGCAAGGGGCCGAAGGTTTTAAATAAGCGCCACCACAGGTCATAATCCATTGCCATATGTAAGCTTTCGTTGAGCCCACCTATTGTTTCCCAAGCAGAGCGTCTAATTAAGGTGGCTGGTTGGGCTATAATACAGCGTAAAGCAAGGCGTCGAACATTAAATGCCTCTACCCAAACTGGGTGCGAACTTTGATCCTTTTCAAGGAAATTCCATGCCTTCCCATAGGCTGCTGGTGCTGAGGGAGCTTTGTTCAAAGTTTCTAATAAACTCGCTAAACTACCTGGCAAAAACCAATCGTCACTATTTAGCCAACAAACAAAATCAGCTTTACCCTTGGCGATTCCTTCGTTAATGGCTGCTGATTGTCCCTGATCCGGATGGCTTCGCCACCCAGCTAAGTAACTTTCCCATTTACGAATGACTTCAACGGAGTTATCAGTGGAGCCGCCATCCAACACATACACTTCAACTGGAACTTCTTGCGTAAAAATTGAAGAGAGTGCTTTATCTAAAAAACGTCCTTGATTATAGGAGGGAACAGCAATGGTAATTTGTGGTTGATCAGGCATAGCTATTTTGTTCAGTTTTTAAAAAATCTTTATAAGTTTTGGCGATGCCGGTACGCAAATCGGTTTTGGCTTGCCAACCAAGATTTTTCATTTTTTCAACATTTAACAGTTTACGTGGGGTGCCATTAGGTTTAGTCTCATCAAAAACGATTTCACCGGTAAAACCTACCACGTCCATAACGGTTTCAGCCAACTCACGAATGCTAATGTCTGTACCAGTACCCACATTAAAAAGACCGTCAGATGGTTGTTCTTCCATTAGAAACACACAGGCATCGGCCATGTCTTCCACGTAAAGGAATTCACGCATGGGTGTACCTGAACCCCAGACGATAAGCTGCTTGTCACCATGGATTTTTGCTTCATGTGATTTGCGGATAAGTGCGGGTAATACATGACTATTATTTAAATCGTAATTGTCATTAGGGCCGTAGAGGTTAGTCGGCATAACACTGACATACTGTGTGCCATATTGACGGTTATAATTTTCGCAAAGTTTGATGCCCGCAATTTTGGCAATTGCATAAGGTTCGTTGGTATATTCAAGCGAGCCCGTTAACAAATATTCTTCTTTAATAGGTTGCGGACAATTTCTTGGGTAAATACAACTTGACCCGAGAAATAGTAAGCGTTGTACCCCCGCTTTCCAAGCGGCTTGAATGATATTGGTTTGAATCATCAAGTTTTGATAGATAAACTCAGCACGATAAGTATTATTCGCATGAATACCCCCTACTTTAGCAGCGGCCAGAAAAATATAATCTGGCTTTTCTCGAGCGAGAAAATCAAACACTTCAGCTTGATTGGTTAAATCTAGCTCGGCATGAGTGCGCAGCAATAAGTTAGTATAGCCGGCTTCTTCCAGTCTTCTTACAATGGCAGAGCCTACCATGCCTCGGTGGCCGGCAATATATATTTTAGGGGTATTCACTTTGCTGGCTCCTTATTCGTGGTAATCGTAGGCTGCAAATCCATGGCGTTTTACTAATTCATCACGGTTTGCAGCATTTAGATCTCCACGCATCATTTCAGCGACTAATGATTGGAAGCTCGTTTTGGGAACCCACCCAAGTTTTTCTCTCGCTTTGGTGGCATCACCTAGCAAAGTAGCTACTTCTGCAGGTCTAAAGTAGCGCGGATCGACTCGGACAATCACTTTTCCGTTCTGATCAGTACCAATTTCATCAACTCCAGTACCTTGCCAAGTAATTTTTAGATCAATTTCAGCAGCAGCCGTCTCAAGAAATTCACGAACACTGTATTGCTCGCCAGTAGCAATGACGAAATCTTCAGGTTCATCTTGCTGCAGCATTAGCCATTGCATTTCGACATAGTCGCGCGCATGTCCCCAATCTCGTAAAGCGTCGAGGTTACCGAGGTAGAGACAATCTTGTAACCCTAATTTAATCCGCGCTAAGGCACGAGTAATTTTACGAGTAACAAAGGTCTCTCCACGAAGAGGGCTTTCATGATTGAATAATATACCATTACAAGCATAGATACCATAAGCCTCGCGATAATTAACAGTAATCCAATAGGCATATAATTTGGCAACAGCATAAGGACTACGAGGATAGAACGGTGTAGTTTCCTTTTGTGGGACTTCTTGTACCAAACCATAAAGTTCAGAGGTAGATGCTTGATAAAAACGTGTTTTTTTCTCAAGTCCAAGTAATCTGATAGCTTCTAAAATACGTAAGGTTCCGATGCCATCTGCGTTTGCAGTATATTCTGGCGTTTCAAAGCTAACCGCGACATGGCTCATTGCAGCGAGATTATAAATTTCATCCGGCTGTACTTCTTGAATAATGCGGATGAGGTTTGTGGAGTCTGTTAGATCGCCATGATGCAAGATGAAATTACGGTTAGCGGTATGGGGATCTTGATAAAGATGATCGATTCGATCAGTATTAAATAAAGACGCGCGGCGTTTAATACCATGTACAATATAATTTTTCTCAAGTAGTAGCTCGGCAAGATAAGTACCATCTTGTCCTGTAACGCCTAAAATTAACGCTTTTTTCATTTTGTTCCTTTGAATCATATCAAGTTCAGGGAATTATACCCCAGCTACTTCGAAATGCTAGGTTTTCGGAGTAAGCGTTCAGGGGGTATGCAACTTTCCTCGGAAGATTTCTCAAGTCCGAGATCTATTAAACTCGTCCGTAGATATCTTGGAAGCGTATTATATCATCTTCACCAAGATATTCGCCGCTTTGTACTTCAATCATCACTAAATCAAGTACGCCTGGATTTTCCAAGCGATGTTTATGTCCCGCAGGGATATAAGTGGACTCGTTGGTATTCACAAAAAAAGTTTCGTCTCCGTTAACTACTTTGGCCATTCCGCTCACTATAATCCAATGTTCACTACGATGATGATGCATCTGTAGACTTAAACTTGCTCCCGGCTTCACTCTAATCCGTTTTATTTTAAAGCGAGTACTTTCTTCTAAAACAGTATAACTTCCCCAAGGGCGATGAACCGTGCGGTGGAGTTTATGTGCATCATGCCCTTGGCTTTTCAATTGCGTATAAATTTGTTCGATCTCTTTTACATGTGATTTTTTTGCTACCAGTAAAGCGTCCGGGGTATCAATAATAATGAGATCTTCAACTCCCACAGCCCCAACGAGGCGGCTATCACTTTGGATATAGCAGTTGGCTACCTCATGCAAGAATGTTTCTGCCTCAAGACGGTTACCATTCGCATCTGCTTCAATAAGCTCACCGAAAGAGTCCCAGCAACCCAATGCAGTCCAACGAAGGTTACAAGGTATAACAGCCGCCTGAGCAGAACTGTCCATAATTATAGCTTCTATATCTTTTTCAGGAACATTAAAAAAACTATTGGCTTCAAGCTCTAGGCGGGCAAAATCTTTTCCTTCGATGGTTGGCGATTGCTCTACACAGGCTTTAACCGTGGATAAAATATCTGGGCAGTATTTTTCCATGGATTGTAAAATTGTTCCAGCTTTAAATAAATAGATACCAGAATTCCAGAGTAAACGGTTTGTCTTAAGTGCTTCTTGTGCTTGTTCTGACGTTGGGTTTTTTATAAAACCAAGGATTTTATTATCTTCTACTTCGATATAACCATGATGGCTGTTTTCATCGTCAGGTTTAATCCCAAGAACAACTAATTTACCCTCTGTGGCTGGGATAATAGCATCTGAAATTGCTTGCTGGAAAGCATCTTGGTCATTAATTAAGTGATCTGTGCCTAAAATCAGCATCAAACTGTCTTCACCATAAGTTTTAATGAGTTGTAGTGAAGCTGCAGCAATAGCGGCTGCGGTATTGCGTTTAAACGGTTCCAAAATAAAAGAAGTAGAAATCCCTGCTCTATTCACTTCGCGGAACTCATCTTCAATTTTGAAGAAAAGTTCTCGATTTGTCACAGTTAAAACTTCTTGGATGTTGGGTAAGGCTGTACCTCGCAGAAAGGCTTTTTGCAGCAGACTTTGTCCATCGTCTAAACGAATAAAAGGTTTAGGATGTAATTCACGCGAAACAGGCCAAAGGCGCGACCCTTCTCCACCGCATAGAATTGTAGGAATTAAATACATAAACTCTCCCTAGTCTCTATTTTTCTAGTTATCAATGCGTACTGCCAATTATTGATGATAAAGTTTGAATTTCCTAAGTGTTGCATATACTAGCACTTTGTTGTAGATAAGCGAATTTTTTTACGGTTGTTTTGCCTAAGGAACTGTTCAATAGATATAAAAATAAAGGCCTAACCAAATTGCATTTACTACCTGAGGTATCGTACTATCCGAACCTATAACATTGAATGGGCTCTTTTTATCACTCAATTAAGGGTAAGTAAATAGGAATTTGGTTAATCTTTATCAAAAGATGGAGTTCTAAAGATGAGTTTGCTGGCTTTTGAACAGTCACTTCTTAACAAAAGAATACTAATTACAGGTCACACTGGTTTTACTGGGAGCTGGGCTTGCCTCTGGTTACAATCCATTGGAGCGACGATTGCCGGTTATTCTTTAGCTCCTAACACAACGCCCTCGTTATTTAATGACTTGAACCTAAAAAATTCCGTTCAGACTACTCTTGGTGATATTTGTGATTATCCCAATTTCCTCGCTGCAGTTGATAATTTTCAACCGGAACTTATCCTGCATTTAGCTGCTCAACCGCTAGTGCGACGCTCTTATCACGAGCCGGTTCGTACCTTTGCGGTCAATTCTCAAGGAACTGTCCATGTGCTTGAAGCGGCTCGCTTAGTCAAAAGCGTGCGCGCTGTTTTGTGTATAACTACTGATAAAGTTTATAAAAATAAAGAATGGTTATGGCCCTATCGTGAAGAAGATCCCTTAGGGGGAAAAGATCCCTACAGTGCTTCTAAGGCCGCTGCTGAAATGGTTATTCAAAGTTATGCTGCTTCTTATCCTTGGAGTGAAAACAAAGGCCCAGCCATTGCTACAGCGAGAGGAGGGAACATTATTGGGGGCGGTGATTGGTCCGAAGATCGCTTAATTCCGGATTTTGTACGCGCTATCATCGAAAATCAAAGCTTAACTTTAAGATATCCGAATGCAACTCGCCCTTGGCAGCATGTGCTCGCGCTGGTACATGGTTATTTAATGTTATTGGCTGGCTTAGTATCTGATGATCCATCAGCCTACGCCCGTGCTTGGAATCTAGGCCCACAGGATCCTCAATCTTATTCAGTGCGCGATGTGCTTGAGTTAATGAGCCAACATTGGCAGCGCCCGGAATTAACTTATATGGAAAACCCTTTCCCAGAAGCCAATGCTCTTGCGCTTGATAGCTCCGTCGCCAGAGCCCTACTTAAATGGCAACCTGTTTGGGATACTCAGCGCATCATCGCAGAAACCGCGGCCTGGTACCGAGATTATTATGCTAACCCAACTGCGGTAAGAGAGTTAACCTTGAATCAGATTCACGCTTGGCGTTCTGGGATTCAAATTTAACCCAGCAACTGGCTTAAGGAATTCTTTCTACGCTTGAGCGAGTAATTTCAGGTGACTCTCCACGGCTTTTGACTCTTGAAACGCAAGACTTTCTAGTCATTGTTAAAATCGACCCCGTGGTCAAACCACAGGGCTTCTCTAAGAAGAGGAAAATAAAATCTTATTTAATATTGATTATCATAATATCTCCATTTCTAGGCCGATTAAGTAACATCACGGTAGAATCAGCGGAGCCGAAAATGTAAATATCTTGCTTATTACATCCAAAGAAAAATTCTTGAGCAGTTCCGTTCGTATCAGTAATTGTAATGTATCCCGCAGGGGGACGGGGAACCAGCCCGCCGTTACCAGCATATGAAATATTTATTTGGCCCTTAGCAGGTATAGCACAACCAAAACTTGTTTTTTCATTACAAGGGTTAAACCGAACGGAAGTACTACCTAAACCAAGAACCCCGACACCTCTTCCAGTAATAAACCATGTTTGTGTGGAATAATTATAAATGGTACGTTCATGATAAGTATTATCATCACATCTCTCGTTGTCAGCCGAGGCTGTAGACAGAGAGAGAACATTTAATACTACGAGAATAGCTAGTTTATATGAAGTTAATTTATACATTTTGCGAAGTAAATAATTTATTTTAAGATGGATGATTATCTTTGTTAATTAAATTGACAGCAATAGAAATTATCAAAGATTTTATCTTCCAAGTTTGTCAATTACTTTCAAATGAGCTAAGCCAAACCCTAATTTTCTCGACTCAAATTTTGCAGGAAAAGGAGGAACCAATTCAATGGAGCTTACTTTTTCTCCTTTGAGATCGATAGTTAGTTTTGATTCAGATAATTTATCGTGAAGGGTAATATAATAAGTCTCTGTGCCTGCAATAATTTTTAAATTATGGCCCACATTAGGACCGTAAGCGGTAGTTGATAGTATTAAATCAAATTGATTGGGTAAGGGTTTGGCAAAATCCAAACGCACTGCAGGGGCTAATTTGGCATCAGACCATCTACCCCAGGATTCAACACCGGATAGGCCTTTAATATCTTTAATAAAAAAAGGTAGCCCGCTGCGAGTAAAATCAATGCCCTCAGCCAAGGTCGCACGATAAGAAGGCCCAGATTCTGTAATGATATAACCTGCTTGTTCCATGATTTGTCTAAAACTCAAGGAATCAAGCTCCACATGGGAAGATGGGCTAATGCGATAAAAAAGTACCCGATCATCATTTCTTACCAGCGTCGGACTACCTAGTAAGGCATTTAATTGGCCGATCAATGCCTTTCCTTGATCAGCAAATCCATTACGATCGATATAAATACCTGCAAAACCTAAACGCTTGATTACTTCTAGTTGTTTATCAACTGATTCTTTAGAAAGATAACGATAGAATAAATCCCCTTTTCGCCCTTTCATTCCGGCATAAGACCAGCGTAAAGTTTTTGAATTTAGGCAGCCAGCAAGTAAATCATAATCCGCTAAGTTAACATTGCTGCCATACTCAGGAAATCCCATATAAGGTAACTCATAAATTGCTGAGCCAGGAGGCAGCATCGCTTCGATTTTTTTAATAAAATCCCTGTCTTCGATAAACCTATTTTTGGCGCTGTTTGTTATGGTGGTATAGGATGAAGGGGTTTGATCAAAAAGGCCGACCGATAACAGTATTAATGGAATAGCGTAATAAACTAATTTTTTGTTTTTATAGAAGGCTTCAATTTTTTTATTTTGTTGTAAAACTAAAAATAATGCCGCTAAGGCAGCAAAAGAAATAAAGATGCTTATCCTATTCCAGCCGCGAATGGCTGGTGAAATAATTAAAGCAAATAAAACACTTAAACCACCTGTATTTGCAATCAGTATATAAGCGAGAACTAGAAGTGAAAAGAAGCGCAGCCTAAGATCAATTTGTTTACCGAGTGTAGCAGCAAAAAGCGCTATAAGCAGGACAAGCAATCCCACAGACCCCATGATACCTAAGGATTCTGAAAAAACGGCTTCGGTCACTTCAAAATACTTGCTGTAGGCAGTAACTAATTTCGAAAATTTGGCAATCCGGTGATTAGACGTTGGGAAGAGTAAAGGCGCTACTTTAAGCCCATAGGTTTCAGTTTGTTTGGGTTCCCGATGCGCTACTTCCACGTTAGCACCCTGTTTATGCTGATAGATTAAGTTGGGTAAAATATTAAGACCTACCCCGCAGGCAAGCATGCCGGAAAAAATGATGGATATAATTAAGCCTCGAGCCGATCTATTTTTAATTGCGGAAGCGAAGCCAGAAACAACAAAACTAATTATTCCAAAAAATGCGTAATAGACGCCGAATGCACTTAGAAAAATAAAGGTCGCAAATAGGAAGATAAATTTCTTCACGCTAGAGAAAGGCCAAATGGAAGGTTCAGCTAAAAATATTTTCCAGCCGTAGTAAAAATAGATCGGAACTACAAAATACCAAGTATAAAAAATGTGGCCAAAGAAACGCCAAAAATGAAAGGGAGTAAAGGTAAAAAGAAGGGCTGCACAGAACGCGTAAACGGCTCTGAATGAGAATGCTTTAAGCACTAAAAAACTTGAAATAAAAGCAAGGGGGAAGCTAAGAAGCAAGTATAAATTGAGTGCGCCATAATAAGAGCTTGTTAGTATTCCAAATAATTTAAGAGCAAGTAGACTGCCATTATCAGATTGCGGATAATCCAAAAAATTCGAGCCAAAAGGATAGCCGCTCCGTGGGTTATCAAACAGCCATCCATCCATCACTCTTTGCACCAGCCAAGAGGTAAAATTCGTATCACCGCTATACGTATAAGGATAATCTAAGTGAGGGATTAATCCTGATGGCCATCCAGAAAGTAAGACACTTGCAAATAAAACAGAAAAAACAGAGCCAATAAATAGCCATTTCCAATCATGCCGCATAGGATGCCAAAAAGATAAATTGTGAGAAAAATTGGATTGCATTTTAATTCCTAATCAATGGCGTAATCAAGACGCCAAATGTCGATTATTTAGCCCTTCAGTGCTAAAAGCTATTTTCATAGGGACGCTAATAAATCCCGATAAATTGGCAGCGCGATTATTTTCAAGGTTCTTAAGCTGATATCGTTTTGAGATTTTGCTCAGCAAATTTTTTAAATCTTTTTTAGACTCTGCGAAATAAAATATTTTAATCTTATCTAATGCGAAAGTTAACTGAGGTTGTATACCAGAATAGTTATTAATATGAGCGAGTAAAGCATAACCAGATTTCGGTGATTTTATTAAATGTTCGTAATCGAGATAATAAAAATTATTCGGCGTCAGTCTAGCAAATTTTTCTGCAAAATCGCTTTCATAGTGTTTATCTGTAAAAGGCGCCTCGCCGTTTAAATCAAAAACTAAGAGATCAGCACGATTAATTAATTGTGCCCTTAATTGTGTTGAATTCCAGCAAGGTTCGGCGCCTGCAAAATGAGTGATTACCATCGCATGAGGTGGTAAGTTATTGAATAATCCATTTTTAAGTGATTTTTCAAATATTTCACGTGAGTAGCGAGTCAGTTGATTGTACCAGTTAGCAGTCATTTGATTGGCTAGGAATGAAATGCTTATCATGCTACTTATCAAGATCGCAAAAAATAATTTTAGATAGTTTAATTGCTTATTTAAATAATTTGATAAAAATGAAAGGGTATTGTTGATAATTAACGCGAGCATCATACAGAGCCCAATTTGTTGCAAGATAACTGGAATATGGCTCATACCAAACTGCAATTCGAGTTGATATCGTTTACTCATTCCTATCAGTGCAGCAGGAGCGATTTGCAACAGCAAGCTTAGCAAAAAAACGTAGCTGGAGTGCTTAATGGTGGAGACCTTATGGAGCAGCCTATAGATAAGCACTGTTGAATAAAACACTAGTAATAAAGTAATAAAATAAGTGCTTTTTGAAAGTGGATAATAAAATAATTTTTCACGAAATAGGTAAAGATTGACTAGCGGAAATTCACCCATAAACTGTTTGAAAAAAGTAGGAATAAAAGATTGCATACTACCTAAAGAAGTTCCTTCATAACCTACTCCATAAGATCGGCGCAGATAAACAATAACTACAAAATAAGCCAACATGAGCAATAGGATAGCCGCAGTGCCAGTTAATTTAGCATGGCTAGCACATTCCTTTCCCCAACAATGTAAGACAAGAATTAGCACAGGAACTATGAGAGCCACTTCATAAGTGAGCAGTGATAAGCTAAAAAATAGCAGCATATAGAACAAATATTTAGTTTTGTACTGTTGAATAAAATTAAGATAATTAATTAAAGTCAGCATGCTAAATGAAATAACGAGCGGCAATAGAAAAGCCTGGGCAACCCAAGGTGAGTTAGGGGAAAGAAACCAACAGAACGGAACTAAACTGCAAAACAATAAACTATATTCCTTTTTGTTGCTGAACTTGTATAAAAATAAGCAGACAAATCCTAAACTAACTAAGGTTGCAAGCCAATGAATTAAATTATAAAGAATGACATTATCACCAATTAAATAAAACAGTGGATAGGTTGTGATGAAGGAAATAGGATACAATCTACCGCTATTTATCCATTGGATAATGATGCCTTTTGCAAAGGCAAACATGGTTTGATTTTGGGTGATTAACATACCTTTAATCTGGCTGTTATATAGATCATCACCTGAAAAACCAAATTGAAATAAGGGAATCGAAGAAATAATAAAAAATAAGAGAAGTAGTGAAATAGTTAAAGCTAGGTCATGAGTTTTTTTAATCGATGAGAAGTAATTATTGTCCATTGCTTAAATTATCCCAAATAACTTCTTAATTTATGCTAAAAATCACTGATTTCTTTAACAATGCAGCTAAGACTAACCAATCCAAGTTAGTAAGTCAAAATAAGGATGAAATCCTTAAAGGTCTTTGATTTATATAGAAATAAGCTTAATTCATGCTGAAAATAGGCTCAATTGACTTTAGATAATTAAAAAAGTACGCTTTGCTCGTTCGAAATATGAGAAAATAAGCCATTCTTATTGTATTTAAGGATATAAAATTAAAATGAAAATCAAAGCGAGTGATTACATTGCTAAATTTTTAAAAGCCCAAGACATAAAATTTATTTTTGAAATGTCGGGAGGCATGATCACTCAGATTTTAGATTCTATTGATCAAGAAGGCGGCATTGATATTGTCAGCATGCACCATGAACAATCGGCAGCTTTTGCAGTCGATGCTTATGGACGGTGCACCGGAAATGTGGCGGTAGGTATGGCTACAAGCGGACCTGGGGCCACAAATTTAATTACTGGGATTGCAAGCTGTTATTTTGATTCCTCCCCCGGCCTTTTTATAACCGGCCAAGTTAATACTCATGAGCAAAAGAAAGATAAAGGGATCCGGCAGCTCGGATTTCAGGAAACCGACATTGTTTCCATGGCTCGTATTATCACCAAGAAAAGCTATAACATCACAGCGGCAGATCAGATTGAACCTGTCCTTAAAGAAGCTTATGAAATTGCGATTAGCGATAGACCAGGACCGGTACTGATTGATATCCCAATGAATTTGCAACGAGCGGAAATTGAAGTCGCCCCAATTGAAAAAATCACTAGGAAAAAAATCGATAACCCCGTAGATAGCGGTTTATTTGATGTGCTATTAACTGCGATTATGCAAGCGAAAAAACCGCTAATTTTAGCCGGCGGTGGTATTAATGGTGCTGGTGCTCTCAAAGAATTCCGCCATTTAATCGATAAATTACAGATTCCCGTGGTTACTTCTCTTTTAGCGGTTGATGCAATCGATTTTGAGCATCCTTTACGTGTTGGATTTATCGGTAGTTATGGGAATCGTTGGGCAAATATTGCCTTGGGCCATAGCGATTTATTAATCGTTATCGGCAGCCGCTTAGATATACGGCAAACTGGCGCCGATGTAGAATCATTTCGCCTCAATAAGAAAATATTCCATGTTGATTGTGACCCGAGTGAAATTAATAATCGCGTTAAAAATTGCGTACCGATAGTTATGGATGCTGCAGATTTTATTGAGCAGCTATTAACGATTCTTGATAATAAAAAGCTAGCGCTGAATAAACCTTGGTTTAATGAAATTACTCAGCTGAAAAAAGAATGGCCGGATACCAAAGAATTACAAGAGATATCCGGAATTAACCCTAACCATTTTATGCATTTATTATCGCAATCTTCGCAAAAAGCGAAAGGGTATGTTGTCGATGTAGGTAATCATCAAATGTGGTCGGCCCAATCCCTCGAAATCAATCCGCAACAGTTTTTTATGACTTCTGGAGGCATGGGGGCAATGGGTTTTGCTTTACCTGCCGCAATTGGTGCGTCTTTAGCACATAATAAGAGTCCGGTTGTCGTGATTGCTGGCGATGGTTGTTTCCAATTAAATATTCAAGAATTACAAACCATAGTTAGAAATAAAATTCCAATGAAAATGATTGTGCTGAACAATAATTGCTTAGGCATGATCCGACAATTTCAGGATAGTTATTTCAACAGCCGCTATTTATCTACCTATTGGGGCTACAGTGCGCCTAATTTTGAGGCCATTGCCAAGGCTTATGGTATCCCAGCAAAAACAATTGTAGTTTCCGAGGAAATTGAATCGAATCTCGAGTGGTTCTGGGATAATGAAGAAGCTGCTTTGCTGCAAGTCATGGTCGATATGCGTGCAAATGCCTATCCTAAGATTGCCTTTGGCCGACCAATTACAGAAATGGAACCGCTTACAAGGCCTGTGGGTATGGAAGCGACTTAAAGTTTAGACGCTGGTTATGAATCGCTAGAGCTTTGGGTAGGTTAGGCTTGCGCCCAACCAACATTAGTCTGAGTGGATTACTGATTTGGACAACCCGCTTGATGATAGAGCACAAGTGCATTATAAATAGCCTGGAAGTTTTCAAACGCTCCACGATTTGCTTTTAAGTGATCAAAGGCTAAATCTGTGCGATTGCAATTGCCGAGTTCAGAAATATTCAAATGATCACCCGTTGGTTTTTTGTAAGCCATAAAAGTTGTGCTGCAATGCAAATGGGGACGTTTTGCGGCTGGATTACCTAAAAATTCCATATTACTGCAGAAGTTTTTTTTGAAGTCGATTTTACCAGCAAAAGAGAACATAGGAATTAAACTAATCAGGCAGGCAGCTGCGATTGAGCGTTTTTTCATTGTATAGACCCCTAAAAATAAAATGCCGAATCTATCATGCTCCCCAACAGTATTAAAGGCCTTTGTTGAAAAATTTAATAACTTGTCTTAAAAACAAGATGTTTATTTAAAATGAAGCCTAAACCTGCAGAAAAAATGATTGAAATAAATCCCGTAAGGTAGAGATCGGTTGATATCTGTTTTAAAAAACCGATTAGCGTGATATTAAAAAAATAGAGAAAAGTGTAGACACCGATAAATTTAAAAATCAGTTGATTATTGGAATTTTTGAATACAAGTTTACCAAAAGTTTTAAAATTAAATAAAACACCTAAAACAGTTGAGAATAATAAAGCGACAGGATATCGCAGCCCTATAGTAATAAAAAAGGCATACCATAAATAACTAAATAAAGTATTTAAAATACCCACTAAAATATATCTTATTAACTCTTCTTTTGAACTCATCTTATTGTATCCAAATTATGTCTTAACCAACCTCTTGGGTTATGACGATTCGTATTCTAAGGATTTTAAATGCCAGGCTCTCGTTCGATGAACAGCATCGGTTAGTTTGATCTGCGGGGCTAATTTGAGCTCTTCTCGAGCTCGATCGATGTTAGGAACATAGCGCTCAACTTGGTGATTTTCTGGCTTAGCCTGTCTGACATTGACTGTAATCGATTTATCACTCGTGTTTGCTACAACCTGTGCCACATCAGCTAAACAATAATCTTCATCAGAGCCAACATTATAAGGGTAAGCCGTTTTACCCTTAAAAAGAATAGTCCAAAGCCAAATCGCTAAATCAGCAGCATAAAGATAAGAGCGGAATGGTGTCCCATCGCCTTTGATTTCTATGCTTTGCCCCTGCAAACTGTTATGGATAAAGTTGCCAATTGCAAAATGTTCATCTAAGGGTAAATAGGGGCCGACAAAGGCAAAGCAGCGAGCAATTTTTATATCTAATCCATGTTGTCTAGCATATAAATAGCCCAGGTGTTCGGCAGCACATTTACCCACTCCATACGTGGATTGAGGCGTAGTCAAATAAGCTTGGCCAGGATAGGATTCTGGAATATGCGTCAGTTCGGAAGGTTGTTTGCCGTAGATAGCCCCGGAGCTAGTTAAAAGAATTTTTTTTGCCTTAACCTGCCTGGCAAACTCAAGTGTGTGTTTTGTGCCCTGTAAAATGCTATCGAAGATAGCGAGCGGATCTTCTTGGTTTAGTTTTGCATTCGTATCGGTTGCTGCATGAATAATATGGGAAAAAGACTGCGGAGGGTAGGCAAAATTTCTAACATCACCTTCATGAAATCTTAGTGAGGGTGAATGAAAGAGTCGGGGATGTTTATTAGCAAAACGAGCAACATTTCTCGTGAGTACAACGGCCTCGGCATTAAGATCAAGTTTATTATTTATCCAGGCAAAACTTTCTAATAACCAACAGCCAAAAAAACCAGTTCCACCGGTGATAAAAATCCGTTGCTCACGTAATTCTTCCCACAGTGGCAAGGTTTTATCAAGGATGTAGTTTAAATCATTGGCTAAAGGATTAGTGTTCATATTATTGAGAAAAATTAATACGTTCTTTTTCGACAACTAAAGGACGCTTAGTAACCCGTGTATGGATTGAAGCTATATATTCTCCTAATAATCCAATAAAAAATAGTTGTACGGATGAGAAAAAGAATAAACCGATGAGTATAGGTGCTACACCAAGATTAAAACTGTTCCAAAAAAATAATTTCAAAACAAAAAAGCTAAGAGAAATGAGTAGGCTAATGATAGAAAGCGAAAATCCAGCCATGGTTGCTAAGCGCAAAGGAATTTTGGAATGGCTGGTAATTCCTAACATCGCCATATCATACAAGGAATAGAAATTATTCTTTGTCACGCCACGGGCCCTGCGAGGTTGATTATAAGGAACTTCGGCGATTTCAAGCCCAATTTCGGCAATTAAGCCGCGAAAATAGGGATAAGGATCTTTATGAGTACGTAAGATATCAATCACTTCTTTATCGTATAAGCCAAACCCCGTGAAATTTTTTATTAATTTAACATCGGCAATTCGCGTGACGAAATTATAGTAAGCACGGCGAATAGCAAACATCAATTTTGATTCCTGACTTTCAGGTTTTACGCCCACTACAATTTTGTAACCCTGCTCCCATTTTTGAATAAATTCTTTAATCATAGCGGGTGGATCTTGCAGATCAGCGACAATCAAAATGGTTGCATCACCATTTGTTTCAAGCATGGCATGATAGGGTGAACGAATATGGCCAAAATTTCTTGCATTCACGATAACTTTGGCATGAGAATCCTGTTCAGCAATCTTTTTTAAGATAGCTACTGTATTATCGGTTGAGGCATTATCGATAAAAATATGCTCATAGCGATAATTGGGAATTTCGTCGAATATTGCTTTGACTTGTCGATGTATTTCTTCAACATTTGCTTCTTCATTATAACAAGGCGTAACAATACTGATTAATTTCATAAGAGATTCTCAACTAATTGTCAGTGAAGGAAGATGAGTCACCCAGACTCATCTTCCGCTAAAAAGGGAATGCTTAGGCAGTTACCCCAGCATGAATTTTAGCAAAGAGCTCAAATGAGTGGTGAATATGGTTCATCATTTCAGCAGTTAAGCCATGATGGCAACCAAGCAAAATCCCACCACGCATCACACGATCGGCATTAGGATAGCCTTTCGCAGACTCACGTCGTTCGATGTTGTTAAATCCTGGCTGGCGTAAGATATTACCAGTAAAGACAGTACGAGTTTGGATATTACGCTTTTCTAAGAAGATTTGTAATTCTTTGCGTGAAAATGGTGCGCTATCTTTAATTGTTAATGGAAACGCTAGCCAACCTGTATGCGAGTTAGGCAATTGTTTTGGCAGAATAAACCAATCTTTGTAGCGGCTAAAAAACTCCGTATGCAATTTGAATGCGTGGTCACGCGCCGCAATATTTTGTCCTAGTTTACTGAGTTGTACTAAACCAAAAGCAGCACCCATTTCGGAAGGTTCTAGGTTATAACCGAGTGCTTCGAAGACAAATTTTGCATCGTAATCGATACCATCTACTTGAATATTAAAGCGATTTTCAATAGCTTCTGATTCAATAAATAAAGAAGAACTTCGGCCCCAGCTTCGTAATAATTTTGCGTGAGAAGCGAGCCGATCTTCATTAACGCAGAGCATGCCGCCGTTTCCAGCACAGTTGACGACGTGTGAACCATAAAAACTGGTTGTACTAAGATCACTGAAGCGGCCTACAGAGGAACCATCAATTGTTGCACCCAAAGTATCTGCAGAATCTTCGATAATAATGAGATTATATTTATCAGCTAGTTCTCTGAGCATTTTCCAGTTAGGCAGATTTCCTAGCAGATTAGGGATCATCATCGCCCTGGTTTTGGGGGTTATCATGGCCTCGACCTGATTGGCGTCGATATTGAAAGTACCTTCTTCAACATCCACAAAAGCAGGAATTAAATTATTGCGAATAAGAGGCGCTACCGTAGTGGAAAACGTTAAAGTTGGCGTGATCACTTCGGAGCCTGCCGGTAAATCGAGGATTTCAATGGCCAAATAATTAGCAGAAGAGCCGGAATTAACCATAATTCCATGTTTTTTGCTAAATAAATTGGCGACTTTCTCTTCCATCTCGCGCACGTGTTTGCCCATTTGTGTGGAGGTGCGTAACACGGAAACAACTGCTTCAATTTCTTCTTCGCCGTGTACAGTTTTTCCGTAAGGTACATGGATAAATTGCTGAGTGCTCATTATTATTTCTCTCTAAAAATTTAAAGACTAGATATCCCCAATAATTACCATGTTTTCCATGGTGCTTTACCGGATTCCCATAATTCTTCTAAATAAGTCTTATCGCGAAGGGTATCCATCGGATGCCAAAAACCATCATGAGTAAATGAGGATAATTGGCCTTCCTCTGCCAGGCGCTCTAAAGGATGTTTTTCCCAAATGGTGTCATCGCCTTCTATATAGTCGATAACTTTGGGTGATAAAACAAAAAAACCACCATTAATCCAGCCGCCGTCGCCCTGAGGTTTTTCTTTAAAACCAGTAATTTTGTCACCATCCATAAGAAGTGAACCGAAGCGGCCGGGAGGCTGAATGGCAGTTAAAGTAGCCAGGGTTTTCTGTTTTTTATGGAAAGAAATGAGTTCACTAATGTTAACGTCTGAGACGCCATCACCATAAGTGAGGCAGAAATCCTCATTTCCTATATGATTAGCAATGCGTTTAATTCGCCCACCAGTCATTGTTCTCTCTCCTGTTTCAACGAGAGTAATCAGCCAAGGCTCGGCATTATTCTGATGGATTTCTATTTTATTATTGGTGATATCGAGAGTGACATCCGACATATGTAAGAAGTAGTTGGCAAAATACTCTTTAATTACATAACCTTTGTAGCCTAAGCAAATGACAAAATTATGAATATTATGAGCAGAATATAGCTTCATAATATGCCATAAAATAGGTTTGCCTCCTATTTCAATCATTGGTTTTGGGCGAACCGATGTTTCCTCACTGATTCTTGTACCTAAGCCGCCCGCTAAAATGACTGCCTTCATAAAATCCCCTTATCTACAACGAAACTTAGTGTCCTATAACTGTCCAAGTTTATTGTTTTGCCTTATTAAGTAGCCAAGAGTGTAGCGATATTCATTTTCAATTGCTAATTCTTGAATGTAGAATTTTGAGTCGATACGGGATTATACTGATTTTTGTCCATATTTCACCTACTTGTAGGCGCGAGTAAAATAAAATTTCCTGTCTACTTTCTGAATGGTTTTAAGGGATGGCGTCGGTTAGTTATGGAGCGCTGATATAGGTCGGGATTAGCTAAGGCCGAACCTCCACTAGAGCTTGTGGAGTATAGAGCAAAGGATTATTATAGGAAATCCGCAACCCGAGTTGCTTGTCGAAGGGAAGTACTTGTTATTTCTGAAGCACAAATGGATTTTTCCCTTATATTTGTAACCCAATCATACGGTTTAATAGGCATTATGGTCACTACTTTAGGTGCTGTAGAAAAAACAAGTCCTCAACCCAAAACGAGCTCTTTTTCCCCTGAGATTGAATCCTTGCGAGGCGTCGCTTCTTTTGCGGTTGTTATGGGGCATCTTTACTTGCTTCTTTTTTTACCGCTATTATATGCTGGACGTCCAGTGACCCCTTCCCACCATGATCCCATCGCGGTTCTCATAGCCGGTCTGTTTGATCCTCAGCCTGCGGTACTGCTTTTTTTTACGATTAGTGGTCTTGTTTTAGGGCGTCAACTTAGAAAGGAACCGATAGCCGATCTGTTTTCGTTTCTAGCTTATCTTTGTCGACGCGCATTTCGATTAATTCCTTTGATGTGGGCGACTACAGTTTTTGCGTTTTTCTTATTGAATTTAATGACGAAGCTCGAGTATTCACTTCTAGTTAGCACTTTATTCTTAAATGATATAAACCTTAATGTGCCGCTATGGTCATTAAAAGTTGAGTTGTATTGTAGTATTGTTTTTCCAGCTATTTTCTTGCTGTTTGAATTTGGCGGCAAAGTACTTAACCTTGCTCTGTTTATATTATTCAGCTACCTAAGTTTTTGTTGGCAGGATCCTATCTATATTCAATTTCTTGTTTTCTTTCATGCGGGATTGATTATTGACAAATTGAGTCCAAAAGCGACGAAATTTATGCCGAAAAACTATAGCTTTCTGCTTTTAGGCTTAGCGACAATGATGTTGCTCTTAGCACCACAGTTTAGTTTTGGCCTAAGAGATTGGAATTATGGTCATTGGCAATCTTGGGTTTTTCCCGAAATCCTAGCTTGCTCATTTATTTTGTTATTTATCACCTCCCAAAAGCAGTCTTATTTTAATGCTTTCCTTCGACTTGCCCCGATACGGTATTTGGGAAAAATCTCGTTTAGTATTTATTTAATTCATTTCCCTCTATTTTTATATCTGAAGACCCAATATAACTTCACCGGCACTTATTTTAATATGCTTGGCTTTACTCTTGGTTATTTAGCTCTCGTTATCTTACTGTCAAGCCTGACTTATCGATGGATCGAAGTTCCATCAAACAACTTGGGTAAAAAGTTGAGTTCAGCCCTCTTGAAACTGCGTCGGCGTTCTGTTTTTCTTCCTGGAAATCCGCAAGCTGAGTGAGAGCTGGTTGTTTAGGGCTAGGGCTTAATAATCATGCAGGACTCAGCTCAGTTGCATTAGGTATATTACTATTCCCTTCAGACCCATCATGGGCGAAAAAACAAAAATTGTATTGTGAAGGCTGAATAAAGTTTTTCGCAGTTTTTATCACCTGATGAGCTGCTAGTGGAGCATGATTTGCTGGCTGAAATACTAATCTTTTTAAAATGCTTTCATGTTGTGGAATGCCACATAGATTTTTACCATCCGATAAGATTAAATCATTGCCTATTACACAAGCTAAAACTCCTAGAGTGATGCCATGAATAAACGCACAGTACATAACAACACCGATAGCCTGCATGAAATTTGAAAATGAAGGTGTGTAAAACTGGCATTGTTTTTTATAAGCATTAAGAAGTTCCATGTCATTTTGTTGAGTTGATGGTAAATAATGCAGTGCTGATAACATGGATACAGTATCTTTAACGATCGCTACAGTGGCGCTTTGCATTATCTCTGTATTTTGTTGATCAGAAACTGTTCTGGCTTTTATGATTTCTATGTCTTTTCTGACTTCAGTTCTAAAGTGTAATAAAGAATTTAAAAATTGCTGATGTGGGGCTGTCGCGACGGATTTGCTTGTAAGTTTACTGAGACGATTGATTTCAGTATCCAATTTATCTAAACCTATGAGCCTGTAAACATCTGTTTCTTCGAGTGTGATGCCGATGCTATTAAGCATAATAGCATTGAAAATTTCACCCATTTCTGCACTATTAAACCCCGGATAATAGCCAATATTTTCACCAAATCTAAGTATAATATCCTCAATATTTTCGCTATTGCCATCATTTAATTTTAATAGGAGAGCAAGCATTTTTTTGCTAAAATCGACTGTTTCCACATCCCAACCATATTCTGAACATCGGTGCCGGTGCCCAATTTGATAAAACTTTTGGAATGCTGAAATCATCTCAGTTTTATTAACGAAAAATCCATCAAATGATTTCGAAGAAAAAATTGTTATTTCTTTCATTAAGGCCGTTAACAAAGCCTGCAATCCTTGCTTACTATAATTGCTATACAGCAAATCATCGAGATCTACATTAAAACAGGAAGAGCTACGTTTCTGTAGTGCTTCATCGTATCGTTTACGTTTTTCAGGATCTATTAAAATACAATAAGCTTTATTTATTTCTTCGAATTTTTCTCGAGCCCCTACAGTTTTATTTTTATCAGGATGCCATTTTAGTGCTAAAGCACGAAAGGATTTTTTGATTTCCGCAGAGTCTGCGTTTTTTGCAACGTTTAATATTTCATAATAAGTTTTCATACTTAAAGACTCAAAGAAGAATGGGGGTAAGCCTTGTTTTTGCTATTAAGAGAAGGCTAGGTACATCAAGTTTAGTTATTCAGATTTACAATGCGAAATAATAATGCAATCCAAAATAATGGGTTTTACTGCTCTCATATCGGAAAATAATTCGCCAAATTGTAACCACCGGTTATAAATTTTTCCAACCAAATAAGCTTTTGGTAAAGCTAGCAGAGAGACCTTTATTCCAATGGAAAGTAGACCAGACTGAGGATAAGAAAAGAGAAAGCATAAACCGATTGGGATTTTTTTGCCGAATGGTCTTAGCTTCTACTACTGCATGCGCATAATTAAATAACCAACGATCGGGGACTTTGCCAAACTTATCTCTGAACATGTTATTAATTTCATAATGAACTTTGACTTTTGCTCCAAGCGTTTTGTTTTCTGCGTAGAGTCTGGAGCCAGCAAGTTTTTTTTCAAGGTAGGCAAATCGGACGCCTGCCTTACCTAATCGCAGCCAGTATTCGTAATCCATGCAGTAGTTCAAGGATTCATCCAATAAACCATGTTCTTCTACAACTTTACGTCGAAAAAAGAGTGCGGGCTGACAGATGATACAAGTTTGTTTTAAGCGCTCGAAATCCCAGGCTTCGGTAGGATAGGTTTCAAAAGCTTGATCGTTGATATCAATATGATCGGCCATACCATAAACCACATCAACTTCAGGATTTGCTGCAAAAAAATTGAGAACCTCTTCGATCGCGCCGGGATAATACACATCATCGGAGTTAAGCCAGCCAATGATTTCACCGTTGGTTGCGCGGATGCCTTTATTGACAGCATCCGTTTGCCCCTTATCTTTTTCAGAGACCCAGCTCGTTAAAGAACTTGCCTTTTTAAGCAGATCAACGGTGTTATCGGTGCTTCCACCATCGAATACAACATGCTCAATTTCCCCCCCTGTTTGCTGAGCGACGCTTAATAGAGTGCGCTCAATAAATTGTCCTTGGTTAAACGAGGGAGTGATAATACTTATTTTCATACTAGTCCTTTCTCTGCAATTAATTGAACGGATTCGCCATTGCGAAGAACAGAGCAACGTTGAACGATCAAGGAAAGCTCTCGTTGGTCATGACTGCTATACCCCGTTTTTGCAGGAACGAAAGTAGGTTCCATCCTGATTTCATAATGCCCGCCTTCAGTGGTGAGAGGAAGCGTCAATAAGGCTTTCTTGCCGCGACTAATCTCAAGAGGATTGTTTTGGTCTACCCCATCGCGAACGGCTTTGACTAGGATCTTCGATTGCGGCAGCCAATCGGGTACATACAATTCCAATTCGAGTGTTTGTTTAGAGGTATGGGGCGCAACTTGTACATTCATACGTGAACCTACCCAACCATCTTCATAGGCGCCAGTGAGTTCATCCTCATGATGATTTTCTTTAATGGCATGTTGAAATAGATACCAGTATTCCTGGGCCATACGTTGAGAATCTGAGAAGCTTTTTGCCCGTTCTTTTCCTGCTGCAATCAGTTGTTCGCGTAATTTTTTATCATTTTGCAAGGAGATAATAGCCTCAGCAATCTGCGTTGGGATACGGGGATTAAAAAGTATAGCAGCCTCACCCACCACCTCAGGCAGAGAAGTTAAATTACTGCAGGCAACGGGAATACCGGCCGCCATTGCTTCAATAACGGGTAAACCAAAACCTTCATAAAGCGAGGGGAAAATGACCCCGGAGCTATTCGCCATGAGGACTGATAATTCGCTATTGTTCAAATAGCCTGGGAACACAACTTGTTCACCCAGATTCATCTTTTCTGCAGCATCGGCTAAGAAAGTTAAGCGGGCGTTTTCTGCTCCCGTGCAAACCAATTTGATGTTGGAGGCTAACCCTTGCTTACAAGCCATGCCAAATGCGGTTAGCAGCATTTCGTGATTTTTATGTTTCCAAAAATTGGCCGGATATAACAAGTAGTGTTTTGTATTAAGTTTAAGTTTCGTCAAGATAGTTTTATCTTGAGCCGCCTCAGGCAAAATGCGCTGTGCCATTTGCAAATAAATGGTCCGTATTTTTTCTGGTCTAATACCTCCATGAGTAATGGCGGATTGGCGGGAATATTCTGAAATAGCGGTCAGCATTGAGGCTCGACGACAGGCTTCAGCAAAAGTATGTTGGCGATGAGCGACATCTTCGGCAGTAAAAAATTCAGGATAAGTTTTATATTGTAGATCGTAAAGTGTACAAACAGTCGGTACGCCTAACTCAAAATACGTGGGTGCAGTAAAGGGGCAAAACAGTAAGTCAGCACCGAGATTGTGCAATAAGGAGTTGCTTCCTTTTCTCTTCAATAAAACATTCAGACGATAGCCTAAATAGGATAATTTTCGCGGTAGATAAGGAATTCTTCGCGCACTCGCAGACAACAGGCGATACCAGAGAGAGCTTTTTACCGGTTTATCGAGCACCATCATACATTTCATGTTGCTGCTTTCTAACGCGCTAAGTTCCTCGTGAGAGGCGGCTTGGGTAAGTAAGATAAATTGGGTTTCAGGCGCTAATGCTGCTAATTGCTTAAGCAGCTCAAGCACAAAAATTTTTGCTCCCCCATTTTCTCCTCCTGGGAGAATTGGCGTCAGATCGACGGCAATGGTTTTGAGTCCTGTATTTTTAAACGAGTTTTGTAATTTTTTGAGCTCAGGCCATTTAGCAAAGCAATTTAACAAGCGAAACATTGGTCGAGAAAATAAAGTATCTAAGCTAGCTTTATGCTGTTCAATTTGTTTTCTGCGGGCAGAGCTCGCGGATTCATGGTCTTTAATCATAGCGGTCAGAGTATGAATTTGCTCTAAGCGAGCAACTCTATCCGTTTCAGATTCTTCGAGTAATTTGCTCAAATGTAATTCGCGCTCCCGTAAATCGAGTAAGGCTAAGATAAATCGATTTTGCGGATTAGCAAGAAGAGTTGCTTCAATTTCAGCAGATGAATTAGTCTTTAGCGGCGTTCGGCTGGCGGTGAAAAACATATCATATTGTGCAAATATAGCTGGTTCGAAGTGAAGATATTGAACCTCAAGGTGATTAAAAAAAACTTTAATTGATTTTTTGCTAAATAAATAAAGATGTTCATCTTTAACAAGCATCGTTAAAAACGGACTTTTTTCCTCGAGTAACTGACTATAGTTCAGATTTTCTTGAAATTGCGGTGTTTGTATTAATAAAAAACCTTCGGGTTTAAGCAGGCTCATACAAAATTTAATGGTTGCTAGCGGATCAGGTAAATGCTCAAGAACATCCATGAGAACAATGACATCAAAACTAGTTTTGGATAAGCTTAAATTCTCTAGCGGGCCGAGAGAGACCGGTGCATTGAAGGTTTGTTGGGCAAAATTAACAACCCAGGAGCTGAGTTCGACACCCATTGCGTCATAGCCAATTTGACGTAATAAGGCGATAAAACTGCCATGGCTACAACCTAGCTCTAAAACTTTGGCTGGAGGCAATTTGTATTTCAATATCGTTTTGAGCCAGTGCAGATTTCTTTCGCCCAAATCTAAGCGTGCACGCGCATAGATATCACTAATACCCAACTCTTGGCTTTGATGGCTAAGCCAATACTGTTTACCGTAAAAATCGGTTTCATCATTGGTCACTAAATATTGGTCATTCGTAAGTTCGCTTTGCGAAATCAAGGTTTTACAGGATTGGCAAACAACATATTCTTCATTAAAAGAAATAAGTGAATGATCACCACACCAACATCTGCGCATTTACTCTCCTTTTTCGTAGGGAATGACAGGTTTAATCATTACAAAACCTCCATCATTTTTGGAGGTTTTGCTAACTGTTCTCGTTTGGGGGCTGCCAGTGCTTCGTTATAAAGCTCCAGCAAGGCTTCAGCGCTTTGTTTCCAAATAAAAGTAGCTGCTTGCTCTCGGGCAGCTAAGCTAAGCCTTTCTCTTTCTGAGGGCTCTGTGGCTAACTTTAGCATCGCTTGTGTCCAATCTTCAGCATGTTCAGGGGAAAGTAATACTGTTGCATCTCCTGCTATCTCTGGCATAGAAGTGGAATGGGAGTTGAGCGTGGGGGCGCCAAATTGCATGCCTTCTAAAATAGGTAAGCCAAAGCCCTCAAACAGCGAGCAATAAAGATTTGCATAGCAATTTTGATAAAGCCAAATCAATTCCTCATCGGAAATATAACCTGTAAAAATAACTTGTGACTCAATGCCTAGTTCCTGCAAATGGGCTTTAAAATCATTCATTAGCCAACCTTCACCACCTGCGAAGACAAGGGGCATAGGTTTGCCATTGAGAGCTAAGTAGCGCGCATAGGCTTGTGCTAGGCAACGCTGATTTTTTCGCGGCTCAATAGTGCCGACATTGAGCCAGAATTGACCGGGAGAAATTGATTTAAGTGCCTTGGGGCGTTTGCCTTCTAATTGAGTATTAGCAAAACGTGAGCAAGGATAAATCACGCGAATTCTGTCCTCTGGAAAATGAGGAAATACACTTAAATAATGTGTTTTTGAAGCCTCAGAAATGGCAACTATCCAATCAGCAGCGAGAGACGAGCGAAAAACACCATTAAAACAGCCTAGACGATTCGCTTCCGTAGACCAGTTGGGATTCACCACGAAACCCATATCATAAAAGGTATAAATAAGTCGGCTTGCTTTAAGTTGGGTCGGGCACCAAAAATTATTGGCATGGATGATATCAGGTATTCCTAAGGAGTTTTCCAGTTCTTGTTTTGTCCAAAAAGAGGCGGCCAGATCACGAGTCAGATGCCGCGGACCATAATGCCCTACTTTATAGGGGTTTTGGAGGGGCATTAAGGCGTCAAAATAGAAATCGCCAAAACTTGGATAAAGTGAATAGCGATGCTCTGGGGCAAGATCTAACATTGCTTGGATCATTGCATGTGCAAAAAAGCCACAGCCGGCTTTACCACTCCCCGTTTGGGAAATATCAAAGCCAATATGCATTTTATGATTAGTCAGCATGAAATTCGATCCTTGTTTCCTTAAGGTTGTGGAGTAACTCTCTCATTGAACAAAAATTGTGTTGTTTCGATTTCTCAGAACGCGATAGTATACCAGATGGCATAAAAGATCTCATAGCTATGCTCATTGACTTTTTTTGATGGAAAAAGTACTCTGGCGAAAAATTGTGAAAAAGGCAAATCAATAAGGATGATTGCTGACTTTATGGTGAGATAGCTTTTCAGTTTAATTAAGAGTTATCAGGTTAAGCGCTCTGCTCTGGAGTATTTATCCGATATTTTTACCATATAGGGCTGGGGTATTATGAGGATACTGAATGCGTAGCGCTTTAATTACAGGTATTACCGGACAAGACGGTTATTTCCTAGCTGAATTATTACTTAAGAAAGGCTATCGTGTAGTTGGATTTGCGCGTGAAAGCCAGCAAAAAACAGCAATAACTGCTCAATTGCCTGGTGAGCTACAACTTATTTACGGTGACATTGCTGAAGAAGCAGATATCACTTCTGCCATCGAACAAGTTAAACCTGATGAAGTTTACAATCTTGCCTCTCAATCAAGACCAGGAGAGTCCTGGGCTCAAGCAGCGCAAACCCTTTGTATTAATGGATTAGGCGCAATCCGCCTATTTGAAGCAGTAAGGACAGCCTGTCCAACGGCTAAGGTATATCACGCTTCTTCATCGGAAATGTTTGGGCAGACTAAAATCAGTCCTCAAACTGAAGAGACTGCCTTTAACCCGACTAATCCTTATGCGGCATCCAAAGTTTATGCCCACCAAATGGTGCGGATTTATCGGGAGAGTTACGGGTTGTTTATTGCCAGCGGGATCTTATTCAATCATGAAAGTGAGCGGCGCCCCTTGCATTTTGTCACTCAGAAAGTTGCTTACGGTGCTGCTTGCGCTGCCTTAGATATCATCAATTCTCCTGATCGTAATGAGCGAGGCTTACCTATTGTTTCACAAGGCAAACTTGCTTTAGGTAATTTTGAGGTGGCTAGAGATTGGGGTTATGCGCCTGATTATGTCCAAGCAATGTGGCTAATGTTGCAGCAAGATGAGCCCAACGATTTTGTTATTGGTACAGGACAACTCCATACGCTTAGAGAGTTATGTGAAGTAGCCTACCATTATGTGGGCAAAGATTGGCGGGATCATGTTATCAGTGACCCAGCTTTTGTTCGACCACTAGAAACAACTCAAACAGTCGCTGATCCTTCAAAAGCAAAAAAACTGTTGGGTTGGAAACCCTCCGTCAATTTCGAAGAAATGATTAAGAGAATGGTGCAGTTTCAAATTTCTCGCTTGTCGATGTCTCTTCCCCTTAAATCGCCTGTTGAATTGTAAGTTTTGCGAGATGCTAAGAAAATACCAAGCTCATAAAGTAAGCATAGCGGCACAGCCAGCATGATTTGTGATAATACATCAGGTGGTGTTAGCAGCATTCCCACTACAAACGCCATAACAATAATGTAGGGTCTAATTTTTTTTAGCACGGCCAACTCAACCCAGCCTAAACGCACGACGGTTAAACAAAGAAGAGGCACTTGAAAGCAAAGGCCAAAAAGCAGCAGCATGCGAGTAATAAAATCTAAGGTTTCAGCCATATCTGGCATGAGATGAACGCCTTCAGGGACTGATTTAGCAAAAAATTGGAACATGTAGGGCAAAATGCAGTAAAAACAAAATAAAGCTCCGAGGCAAAATAGTAATAAGCTAGTAATTATCGCATTACGTAGATGAAAGCGCTCTTTCCTATAGAGTCCTGGAGCGGCAAAACACCAGAGTTGTAATAAAGCAAAAGGAGCTGAGCAAAGCATAGCGACATCCGCAGCGAGCTTGATGGGTATAAGCACCGGCGAAGTAATTTGTGTAGCAATCATAGAATCTTGATTTGCTAGAGCCTTAAGTAAAGGGTTTACTAAAGCGTGAAATAGATGGTTTGCATAGAAAAAAAAGAGAAAAAAAAGGACGAGAAAAAATAAAAAAACGTACAGAATGCGCCTTCGAAGTTCTAGCAAGTGATTTAGCATAATCAAAAATAAGCTGGAATTGTTGGAGAATTGTACCAGATCCACTCAAGAGTCTAAAATGGGGGATGGTACTCCTGCTACAGTTCTGTAGTTCATTGTGGACGCCTCCTAAGATACTTTAGGCTTCTTAATACAAGTTAAGCTTGCTCACCGTATCTTTAAGTCTGGCCCCCTAATTCCTAGTGTTAGCTGAGCAAAGAATACCATCTATGTATTAAAAATAAACCATTACTAAAAAGATGGCAATTTTATAATTGTTAAATTTGAGCAAATCTATTGCTTTAGGTTAATTATTTTCGACTTTTTTGCAAAAAACGCTTATTTTAAGCATCTTTTTCTTTAAGATAGTGAGTATAATCCTCCAAAACTGATATATCCTACAATGGTTGTCATCACTGCGAAGGCAAGAATGGCCATTTGAGCCTAATAATTTACTCAAAATTCATGTACAAACGGGATATCTTAGTTCTAGAAGCTCAAAGTTGTAAGATAGAGCAAATTAAGGACTTGATTACTTTCATACAATAAAAATGGCTATTATCAAAAAAACTGCTGTATCAAATGAGGCTCCTGTTATTCTGTTAGTGGAGGACAATCTTGTTGCTTTGCGTTTTGTAGAAACCATTGTTTCACAAGCGGGATGTCGCTTTATCTCGGCGACTGATGGTGAAAAAGCCTTAGAATTAGCGAAAAATGATATTTTTGATCTCATCATTACTGACATAGGCCTACCAGGAATTTCTGGAGTTGAGTTAACTTATCTTATTCGTGAATGGGAAAAATCTTTAAAGAAAACTGAAATTCCAATTATCGGCTTGACCGCTCATGATCTTGGCGAGTCGGAGGGTAAATGTTTGCAGGCTGGTATGAATAAAGTATTTTCCAAGCCACTGTATTTGCATCAGATGCAAGAATTAGTCGCCCAGCACATTATTAATCGTACCCTTAGCCTTTAAATATGATTCACCGGTTTTAACTAATTTTACAATCAAATCTGCTTTATTTTTTGCATTATATTTTATTTTTAAAGCATTAATTCGATCCTCAATAGTTCGGTAAGACAAAGCTAATATTTTTGCAATTTCTTTTGCAGTCTTACCTTCCAGTATTAATTCTGCACATTTAATTTCGTTTGCTGTCAAAAATGGCTCTTTAGGGATTAACATTTCTAAGATTAAGTCGCGTTTTACTTGTTTATTCTGCAATAAATTTAGCTCAACTTGTGAAGAAATTTGATCCGCATTAAGCACAATATCATAGGCGTGAGCCAGTTCTTTTGACTGGTTAATCTTTGAGTTAAAAAATCTAATAAATTGATCGAGAATATCAAGGTTATTGATATAAATTTGATGAATAGCTGGATTCGAAAGATGGGTGCCAAAATGATAAAAATCCCTGTAATTAGCTTGTTTTTTGATGATGGTAAAGACGTGTTTGAAGTCAAAAGCAGCAGAGTCTGCCAGCATTTGAGCTGTTTGACCTGAACAATCGACTGCATCCCAGATCAGATATTCCCCCAGCTCAGTCGATTCGGGGTTAATATTAACACAGGGATCGGCGGCATAATATTTTTTATCCAAATAATTCAGCAAGAATTGCGATTGATTACAGAGCACAGTCAGTTGATTATTTTTAAATACTCGCAGATGAGAAAAACTAGTGATATCAAGAAGAGTTAGCGGTTCACATAAATGATTAATTTCTGTGGTATGGCGTATAGAAGGATGATGGTGAAATTGTTTGAGCATATAAAACTCCGATCGCAATAGGGTCGACGCTGTTTTTTTGAAGGATTGTACAGTAAATCGTCATCGGGAAATAAAAATATCTGCAAGTTGATAAAAAAAACCGCACGAAGATAATTTTTGACGTCCAAAAAACAGTTTTTTCTTAAAAAAAGGTTATAATGTTTGAAAAACCAATGTTTCTTGCTGTTTAGAGTGCACTTTACGGCAAAAAAAGGTATAATCCCCCTCTGTTTTTAGGTGAAATCAAAGTGAGTCATCGTCCACGTAAACGCTTTGGTCAGAATTTTTTGCAAAACAAGCATATTATCAATGAAATCCTTGATGTTTTGCATCTGCAAAAGGATGACAATGTAGTTGAAATTGGTCCAGGTTTAGGGGCTTTAACTCAACCTTTGCTTAAATGCATAGAAAATTTAACTGCTATTGAAATCGATACCGATTTACAGGAGCACCTCGGCACTTTGCCAATGACTAGCGGCAAGTTAAATTTAGTAGCTGCTGATGCTTTAACTGTTGATTACAGTCAATGGGGACCTAAACTTCGTATCGTTGGTAATTTGCCCTACAATATTTCTACGCCTTTATTATTTCACTTACTTAATTATTCCTCTTTTATTGAGGACATGCATTTTATGTTACAAAAGGAGGTAGTTGCTCGTTTGGCTGCTCAACCGGGTACTAAGGTTTATGGACGATTAACTGTGATGATGCAGTATCACTGTGAGGTTGAATCTTTATTTGATGTCCCGCCTGAAGCTTTTTATCCTGTGCCAAAAGTTGATTCGGCTATTGTGCGTTTAATTCCATATCAGATATCACCTTATCCAAAAGTGGATGTGAATGCACTTGAGCAATTAGTAGCAAAGGCTTTTGCAATGCGTCGAAAAACACTTGCGAATAATTTAAAGCCCTTGCTTAGTGCTGCACAATTATGCGATTTAGGCATAGATCCGCTTGCTCGACCGGAACAGATTTCTGTAATGGAATATGTCCAAATAGCAAAATCAATCGCTAATTAGTGTAAAATTAATACAGTACTGCTTAGTGGAGGTTGATTTTGTTTCATCGTTATGGAAAAAGAGTAAAATCGTCGCAAACTAAGTCACTAAAAGACTTAACACGTATCGTTGCTGCATCCCTATTGCTTGGTGACGAAAAACGCGATGTTTTATTACGACAAATTCAAGACGCTTCTGCCTTAGAGGAAGTGCGTTATGACAGTTTATGCGCTACTCTTGTGCATAATTTGGTTAACCATTGCCAAAATTTACCCGAAACTTCATCCAGTTATTACTCTCAGCCAGGTGGTTTATTAGATCATGCTTTAAATCGTACCGAAGCTGCATTGGGTCTATTTCAACATTTTTTAATTCAAGACGGGCAAGAGGGACCATCCGAAGAGCAAAAATTATGGCAATATGTCTTGTTTTCTGCGGCAATTCTGCAAGGTATTGGTAAATTACAAATCGATTTTCAGATCGATTTATATGACAACCAAGGGCAATTTTTAAAACCATGGAACCCTTTATTGGACAACCTGGTGTCTACGGGTAGTTATTATAGTTATGAATTTCAAAAAGAATCCAATGAAGATTTTCGTCGCCGTCTCAATTTGTTGCTTGCGCGTTTGCTAATGCCAGCAAATGGTTTCGCATGGATTGCTTCTAATCCCGAAGTGTTGGCGGTTTGGCTTGCTTTACTCAATGAAGACATCGAAGGCGCAGGAACGCTCGGTGCTATTTTAGTGCGTGCGGATGCGATTGCGATTCAACGGTATTTCAACCAATTAGCTTTAAGAGGTTATGGTTCCGGACGAGGGGGGCGTTATGGTCGTATGGGCACTTTTACCGATCGTACTCCAGAATCGATTGCTGATATAGAACAGCAAATAGGGGTTGAATTTATCCAATGGCTCAGTAAATCATTAGAATCTGGAATGATTATGATCAACAAGGCACCTTTACTTATGGTCCCAGGTGGATTGTTGATCTGCCCTGAGATGTGGGAGCTATTTATGAGGGGAAATCCGCAATATAACTCCTTACAAGCCATTCGAAACGGATTTTTATCGCTGGGTATGCATCGCTTAGGAGCAGATGGCAATGCTGTTTTTCGCTTTGAACAAGCGTCTAACCAGCAAATGCATAGTGGAATTATTTTTGAAAATTATGCGGTTGCCTTGCCTGAAACAGTTCAGCTTTATAATATACATACGGGTAAAACCAGCACAGTTTCCTCAACGGAACTCATTCACCAAGCTCAGTTTAATTCTAGTTATTTTACTTCAAAACAAACAGTTCTTGCGGTTGAGCCCATGCCTCATTTGGATGCTTCCGGGCGATGGGTAGCTGAGCACTCTGTTTCCCACCAGGATTCTCTTCGGCCCGGAGTATTGACGCGTGCCTGATTATGCTATTGGCGATGTACAGGGTTGTTATGACCCATTACAGCGCCTTCTTGACCGAATCGACTTTAATGAAAAAGAGGATAGGCTGTGGTTTGTGGGTGATTTAGTGAATCGCGGCCCACAATCCCTGGCCGTTCTTCGGTTCATTAAGAATTTACCACTTACACCACGTATCACCTTAGGAAATCATGACTTGCATTTGCTAGCCAGCCTTTTTGCTGAACGAACGCTTAGAAATCAAGATGACACCTTAATTGAAATACTCAACGCGGATGATGGCGAAGAATTAGGTCATTGGTTACGTAAACAATCTATTTTATACCATGATCCAGGGCTCAAGGTGGTGATCTGTCATGCCGGTATCGCTCCAGCTTGGGATCTCGCTTTAGCAAAAGCTTGTGCACAGGAATTAGAAGCTGTTTTAGCCGGCGATAATTTCCGCAGTTTCCTGATGCATATGTATGGTAATCAACCGGATCATTGGTCCGCTGAATTAACTGGTATAGAAAGACTGCGTGTGATTACTAATTATTTTACGCGCATGCGTTTTTGCGATAAGCAAGGTAACTTGGTTTTGACCTATAAAGGTACTCTCGCGGATGCTCCTGCCAATTTAATGCCATGGTATGAGGTGCCTAATCGTAAAAAAATTAATGCTGATATTGTTTTCGGTCATTGGGCTGCTTTAGAGGGCCTCTCCCCAGATCCTACTATTTTTGCAATTGATACTGGTTGTTTATGGGGGGGAGATTTAACTGCTCTGCGCTTACAAGATAGACAACGTATTTCCGTTCCCGGCTATGGGCGGCTGACTAGATCTTAATGGATAAAATTAACTCATATGATATACTGTCCAACCCCACGATCCCGTGGATTACATTGGAGACTCATATATGAAATTAGTCCATTTTGCTCTTTTATCAGCGATGTTTAGTGGAAACTTGATAGCACAGGATGTAAAAATCGTGGGTACGATCACTCAATCAGTGAAAATTCCTCAGGCGCAAGCAACGAAAAATGCGCTTAGAGCTGCTGATTCAATTGAAAAAATTTCTTTATTAAAAGTCGAACTTTCTGATAAAGCAAAAGAATCCCTTGCTCACAAAGCAAAAAACGCTTTATCCCATACCCGACAATTTGCTACGACTAAACAAGTGTCAGCTTATCCAGAGCAAGTGCAGTTAGGTATGAATAACGTACCAGTGTTTAACCAAGGTATGCATGGAACTTGCGTCACCTTTGCTGTGACTGCTGCTATTGATGCAGCACTTAAGCTAGGTGATTATGTGAGCCAACTGTGTTCACTGCAATTGGGTAATTATTTAGAGCAAAATGCTTATTCCGTCAGTGGTTGGGAAGGTTCTTGGGGTCGTTATATTTTAGGTCAGATAGAGACCTTTGGCGTTATTAATAAAGAACAGCAACAAGCTCAAGGCTGTGCTGGATTAAATAGCTATCCGCTGAATGATACTGCTGATATTCAAGGTGCTATGTCAGTAGAAGACTTTCGTCAAATGAGCGAAGACTTAAACGATAAAGTCCTTTGGTCACCTGTTTTAGATGTTTATGATGCAATCGCTGATCGCATCGATACGAATAAAACAATCAATAATATCAAAGCAGCGTTAAATGCCGGTGATCGCTTAACGTTTGGCGTATTATTACTTGATTTTGATTTAGGAATCATGGGTGCTGTGGGGAAACATCAAGCTGAAAGCGATACCTGGGTTTTAACGCCTGAAATTGCAAGAGATGTTTATTTAAGACCAAACTTTGGTGGCCATGAAATGGTAATTACTGGTTATGACGATGATGCGGTGGCGATAGATGATCAAGGTCGTGAGCATCGTGGTCTGTTTACCTTACGTAACTCCTGGGGTAAAAAAGTAGGGAATCAAGGCGATTTTTATATGTCTTACGATTATTTCAAGTTGCTTGCTATCGAAGTAGCTAGAATCCGTGATTTATCGGTTTATGACAATCCTGCACATAAGTCTGCCTAGTCGAAAGTATCAGATTCAACAATAGGTTGGGCCAAGGCTCAACCTACACCGAGTTCTCAGTAGAAAAAATGCTCATAATCGCCTAAACTGAGTAATAATAAAGTTATTAGCGATGAGTGAATATGCAAAATCCTAACAGATTAGTTGATATTGCTAAGGAAGCCTGTAGATATGCCAGGTATCATATTAAAGAAAGTGAAACTGCCCCTGGTGTAGAGTACGTAAGACGTTATCAATTAAGCGAGCGCCAATTTAAAATAAGAAAGGTAATGGAAAGGATTACCGATGAGATTTGTAAAAAATTCAATATTGAATCAACGGAAGATCCTCGTCATAGAGCTATTCATATGCAAGTTTTAGAAAAATTAACTATTCTGCATCAGATAGGTAATTGCGAAGAATATAGCGTACTCGCTTTTAATTATATTAGAAAAAATTATCCTGCCCTGGAACTCAATGAGCTAAATCTTGAGCTCCTTGGTATTAATAAAAGAAGTCATATTGTTGTAAGTCTTGGCGATCATTCTCACCGTGTGATTTGTGATCCCTCACTCAATCTAGTATTTGAATTATCAAATGAACCCCATAAACTACATTTTTTCTCTGCTTCTAAAGGATGCAATAGATATACACCTTATAGTCCATTAGTACATAACGTTGAGGTACTTTCAACCAATGAATCAGTTCCTTTTTTAGATAAAGAGATTAGAGACTTTATCAATAATGAGTACTTTCCTAGTATTCAAGATAGTTTTTATTTTGAAAAAGAAGATAATGAAGCTAAACAATTATTAGAAGTATTAGAAAAGTATCTTGCCGCAAACTGGGATACAGATAAACCAAAAGAGTTACCCCCCCTCATCAGATTCCATTTAAGATATATTAATGATGCAAAGCAAGGTCAAACTCCATGGCGCGAGGCTGAAAAAAAGGTTAGAGAATTAGCTGGGCATTTCCATTCTAAGAAAAAAGAACCTGTGGATTATTGCGAATTATTTACTCTTGAAGATCGAGAAAAATTAATAGAAAACCTTGAAGAATCTATTCATACCCAAAAACTATCCCACTAAGCTCCCAGGATATTCTGCAAAGCAATTTTTTCTTTTCGTAATTTGCTGGAAATAAGATCCTTTTGCAGGGTCAAATAGCTAGTTATATTTTGTCGCTATTTTTGCGAGAATGATGTCGCGGTACTCTGAGATATATTAATTATGAGTGGAAGGTAAGTTTTTGATGAAAATTGTGATTAAGGTTGGAACGCAAAGTATCTTAGCCCATGATGGAACACCCTACGAACCCATTGTCCGGCAGTTAGTTGAGCAAATCGCAACGTTGCAAAAAGCGGGGCATCATGTTGTCTTAGTTAGTTCGGGTGCGGTAGGTTCAGGGCGAAAAATAGCTCGACAATTTTTTAGCCGCCAGTATGGAAGTTCTATTGGCGAAAAACAGGTTTTAGCCGCTTTAGGTCAACATGAATTAATGAATATTTATGCCTCTATGTTTAAAACGCACAATCTCCTCGCGGCCCAATTACTTCTGACCAAGCAAGATTTTCAAACGAGGCAACATTACCTAAATATCGCCAGATTAGTGCGCGAAATCTTAGAGCAAAAAAATATTATTCCCATCATCAATGAGAATGATAGCGTTGCTATTGAAGAACTCATGTTTACCGATAATGATGAGCTTGCCGGACTGATTGCTGCACAAATGAATGCGGATAAGTTAATTATTTTATCTAATGTTGAGGGTGTGTATACCGGACATCCTGATGAACCCGGAGCTCAATTTATTCCTATTATTCGTCACGAAGAAGATTGGCCGGCAGTTTCTGCTCTGAAAAGTACCCAGGGCCGTGGAGGTATGATTTCTAAACTTGGAACGGCAAGAAAAATGTCAAGCCTAGGTATCACCACTCATATCGCAACCATCGAGAAACCATCTGTTATTATGCGTATCATCTCAGAAGAACAGTTAGGAACAACGATTTTACCCAGCAAGAAAAAATCAAATATCAAACGATGGATAGCCTATAGTGGTGAAAAGAAAACCGGTTCAATTTCAATTAATTCCGGGCTGTTTGCTATTCTAAAAGAAAATAAACGAGTAATTAGTATCTTGCCTGTAGGAATAGAATCATGCAAAGGGGAGTTCAAAAAAGGAGACGTCGTAGAGATTCTAACATCAGACGGCCAAAAAATTGGGGTTGGTCTTGCCAAATATGATATTAATAAACTCCGAGAATATTTGGGACAGAAAGATAGACCTGATTTTATTCATTATGATCATTTGCATATCTTCTAGGAGCTCATAGTGATTGATGAAAATGAAATAGTAAGTCAATTAAGAATTGTAAGAGAAGCAAGCCAGCATTTGGTCGCTTTAGATGAGGAAAAGCGGACAAGCGTTTTATTGAGTCTTGCAAACAATTTACGCCAGCAAGCCGCAAAAATAATCGCAGAAAACCAGAAAGATTTGGCTCTGATGCCCAAGGATGATCCGCGCTATGACAGGCTATTGCTATCGGAAGAGCGAATTTTTTCTATCGCCGATGATGTCGAGCGAGTGGCTTCATTACCGCAGATACTCAATAAAATCATTGAAGATAAAACGAGGCCAAATGGTTTGCGCATGCAAAGAATTTCAGTGCCGCTTGGAGTGATAGCGGTTATTTATGAATCCAGGCCCAATGTAACTATTGATGTGTTTACTTTAGCTTTCAAAACGGGTAATGCCTGTGTTTTAAAAGGTGGCAAAGAAGCCGCCCATAGTAATAAAATACTTACTGCACTCATCCAACAAACGTTAGAAGCCCAGGCAATTGATAGTCAGGTTATCTATTTATTACCTGCTCATCGTGAGGCAACCTCTGTCTTGCTAAGAGCGCGAGATTTAATTGACGTCTGTATCCCACGGGGTAGTCAAGCCTTAATTGATTTTGTCCGTGACCAGGCCAAAATTCCCGTGATCGAAACAGGCGCGGGTATAGTGCACACATATTTTGATGTCAGTGGCGATGTAGAAAAGGCGCGATTAATTATTAATAATGCTAAGACTAGAAGGGTCAGTGTTTGTAATGCCTTAGACAGCCTAGTAATTCATGAAAAATCCCTCGCCCATTTACCTAGAATAGTTGAATTACTCCCTGCAGCAGAGGTTGAAATTTTTGCGGATGAATTAAGTTATCAAGCGCTTCAATCTTCCTATCCAAGCGCTTTACTTCATAAAGCAAGCCCTGAAAATTTTGGCCAAGAGTTTCTTTCTTATAAAATGGCAATAAAAACAGTAGATTCTCTAAAAGAAGCGGTTGAACACATCAAACGCCATACCTCTGGGCATAGCGAGGCAATTATTGCAGAAGATGAGCAGGCGATTGTTTATTTTCTTACCCAAATTGATGCGGCTGCTGTTTATGTTAATGCATCCACTGCCTTTACTGACGGAAGCGAATTTGGGATGGGGGCCGAAATAGGGATTAGTACGCAAAAATTACATGCTCGAGGCCCAATGGCTCTAGAAGCTTTAACCAGTTATAAATGGTTGATTAGAGGCGACGGACAAATTCGACCTTAAAATGTCAGATGATAGTTAAACATCCACTCAGAGATTAGTCGTTTTGAATAGTTATTTTGGGATTTGAATATGGTAAGAATTGCTCTGACTAATCAAAACAGCAACTCGCTTTATAAAACGGCGATTGTGGATCTCTCTGAGCGTACTTGCTTACTCAACAATGAAGATAAAATTAACTTATATTATTTTAAGAAATTGGATTTTTCTCACCCTTTATTGAGCGAGACCTTAGATCATTCGCCAACAAATTCTTATTGCTATCACTTTGACGATTTAGCCGATTTATGGTTGTTGCCAAGACGAATTTATGGCGCTCTGATTCACAATAATAATTCCGCTGATACTAAGTTCACGCTTTCCCCTTCAGCCTCTTTTTATAAATTAAAAACCATCTATCAAATTCCCTTTTCACTTGATTTTCATAGGGAGGCAAAAGAAAGAATCACTGTTAATCAATTAAATAATATCGTCAGTTATTTTTCTGATTTTCAATTTCAGTTTCAAGATAAATTAGTTATTAACACCGAATTTCATTATAGTGACTTACCCGCTGAAGTGGATGGTGATGCACTGTATACAAAAGATGAAAAACTAATGAAGTTACTCGAGCAAGCCGATGATTTTGAAACTTTAGAGTTACGATATATCAATCATTTCATCGGATTTGGTGTTTTTGCTCGACAAAATCTTAGCAAAGGAACTTGTATTTCGTTTTATTACGGAAAGAAAAAATTAAAACCTCAAAAAATGAATTATTTTTTCCATCCTAAGTTAGATAGTTTAAATATGGGCATTGATGCCAGAGAATGTGGAAATATCGCAAGATTCATAAACCATGCTCCTGATGCGAAAGATTGCCCTCCTTCTTTTATGACAGCGAATCTTATCTCAATAAGTTATAATATTTTTGGTATCGAAGTAATGGCATTTTTTGCGCTCAGAGATATTAAAAAAGGTGACCAGTTATTGTTTAATTACAGTAAAAAATATTTTGATAAGCTTGAGCTTTTTAAGTTTAAATTAGATGGTAATTTGGTTAATTCTAATAATGAGAAATTAGTTGATAACCGCGAACAAAAAAATGCTAGCTTAAGAGTGTTTGCTCGCAACGGGATAAAACAGGCTCTTTTCAAATTAATTAAGCATTATTCGCTAGTAGTCCTCACCATTTTAGTCCTTGTCTTAGTTTTACATCATCTAACCTTTAACACAAACTAGAGGCTCTAGGCACACCACTTTTTTGGCTAAATCTGCATCATGGGCCGCGTCAACAACCAGATTAACATCTTTATAAGCCCCGGGTGCTTCTTCAGCAACTCCCCGATAGGAACTACTGCGAATCAGGATTCCTCGTTCTGCTAATTCCTCGATGATCTGATGACCACGCCATTTTTTCATTGCCTGATGGCGACTCATTGCTCGTCCTGCACCATGACAAGCCGAGCTAAACGATTTTTTTTCAGCCGTTGTCGTTCCCACTAAAACATAAGACGCGGTACCCATGCTGCCCCCTATAATGACTGGTTGGCCAACAGTGATAAAATCGTTTGGCAATTCTGGGTTTCCTGGGCCTAAGGCACGCGTCGCTCCTTTGCGATGCACAAATAGGCGCTTTTTTTTGCCATTGATTTCATGCCATTCTTCTTTACAAATATTATGAGAGACATCATAAACCAAGCCGATTTTTGTTCCGGGCATAACATCCTGGAAGGTTTCGCGCAGAAAATGAGTCAGAATTTCGCGATTGGCAAGCGCACAATTACCACCGGCCCGCATCGCGCCCAAATAATTTTCACCTAAAGGGGATAAGATAGGGGCGCAGGCCAATTCGCGATCAGCTAATTTGATACCGTAGTGCTCAGCATGAATGGTCATCGAGCGTAAATAATCGGTCCCAATTTGATGACCTAAGCCTCGCGAGCCGCAGTGGATACTCACTACAATCTCCCCTTTTCTCAGACCAAAGGCCTTTGCTGCTTCTGGCTGATAGACTTCGGTTACTTCTTGAATTTCAAGATAATGATTTCCCGAACCCAAAGAGCCCATTTCTTCTTTTTGTCGTTCTTTGGCATGCTCAGACACTTGATCTGGTCTTGCCCCTTCAAGGCAGCCTCGGTTTTCAATACGTTCTAAATCTTCGCGTTCGCCATAGCCTTGCTGTACTGCCCATTGTGCGCCACCTTCCAGCATGGCATTCATGCTTTTTTTGTTTAATTTAATGCGGCTTTTGCTACCAACCCCAGCCGGAATGCGCGCAAATAATGCGTCCGCTAATTGTTCTTTAAAGGGTTCAAACTCGCTGCGGTGAAGCCCGGTAGTCAATAACCTGACTCCGCAGAGGATGTCAAAGCCTACGCCACCAGCAGAAACAACTCCCCCTTCTTCAGGGTCGAAAGCAGCTACACCGCCGATAGGAAAACCATAACCCCAATGCGCGTCCGGCATGGCTAATGCGCTGCCAACAATTCCTGGTAATTTGGCCACATTGGCTAATTGCTCATAGACTTTCAAATCCATCTCGCAAAGCAGTGCTTCAGACGCGAAAATAACAGCCGGAACTCGCATGGATTGCTGCGGAACAATTTGCCATTCGTAATCGCTTATTTTTTCGAATAATTTGAGATCCATCGATTTAAATCCTAAACGTCAACAATACACTGGGCTATCCAGATTTCATTCTCTTGGTAAACTTTTAATTCAGCATAAGTGGCGCCTTTAACACCGACGGCAGGTTGATGCCGAAGTCTATTAAGCTTTTCTCCTTTAATGACCGCTTCCAAGCTTAACTCATTTATTTGCACATGAAATTCAGAGAACAATAGATTTAGAGTATCCATTTTATAAATAATAGCATTTAGCCAATCAGCAAAGAGAATTTCTAGATCAGGGGCGCTGCAGGAGATCTGTAATTCCTGTGTGGCATGAATACTCTTGCTGTCGGTGACTACATTGGTTAGCGCAACTGCTCCCATTTCGAAAGCACTCGCCAGAGAGGGGCCTATTCCTCTCACGCCAATATCTGCTTTATGGACAAAATGCTCCCACTTTTTCTTAGTCACTGTTTATTTCCTTAAACGTAGCGATAATATTTGTGTAGTAAATCGTTGTTTTACTTTCAAAGGCAGAATCAGTGCCTAGTACCAACCATAATTCACCTTTTGAATTAGTGGTCGCGCTGTAGTGACTTGATAAATTGGATAAGGTTTTAATTCTATAAACGGCGCTTTGACTATCTACGCCAATAGAGCCTAACAAAATCATATCTTTACCATCACTTAATTGATTACCTTTATCAAGCGCCATTCTATAAAAATTAGCTTCATCTAAATATCGTTGAGGCTTTTCAGCAACCGCACCTAGTTTTACATAAACAGAAGAAGCCGACCCACCTGTACCGATACTATCAGCAGCGCCATTACTCGCAAATTCTACAGAAAAATGAACTTGATATTTGGTATTCGCTTTAAGCCCTTCTAATTTTTTATAAGCGTACATAAATAAGTCATCGCTGTGATTGTTACCTGATATTTTTAAGCTCCGTGAAGTGGTTGTAATCTCGGCGGGTAATTGGGCATCCTCTGCAAATTGCAGCTCATAAAAATCTTCTTCACCTTTCGGATAATCGGCAAAAGAAACCTTGAATTGATCTTCTTTAGAGAAAGTAAATTTATAGGTTTTTATGGAAAATGGTTGATTGTTATTCTCAGAATAAGAGAAAGATGAAAATAACATAAAACAGAAAGATAAACTGAAGAAAAGAAGGAGTTTTTTCATGAAGATTCTCTAAATTATTGGCGCAAAAAAGAGAGGGAATTGTAACAATTAAATCAAATAATTGCTTTAATTTTATCTAATTAACCGTCGGGCTCTGAGGTATCGCCCCATTGAAATGAGTATCTAAAGAGTTGTATTAATTTTATTCCGTTCGGGCTGAGGAGCATGGCGTGCGTCTCGAAGCCTATCCTGAGGGGACTCCTCGAAGGAGCTTGTCCCTATGCCCTTGAAGGCCTGTCCTGAGGCTCTCGAAGGGGAGGAGCCTTTTGCCGACACTTCGAGACAGCGCTGCGCGCTTCCTCAGTGCGAACGGGATAAACAAAACGATCAAGGAACTAAACAGTCTATTTCATTTCGTGAGCATACCTCAGAGCTCGAACGAACCCCAAGACCTACTCTGGTTTACTAGCAATAAACACCCCATATTGAACCCTATTTTGCTCAAAGGCTTCTTGCATTAATTTGACTTGTTTTGCAAAGCGAAATCCACGCCAGCCGCCAATTTTAATGATCTGTAAGAAATTGTAAGCCTGCAAACGAGAGATTCCTATATCCCAACTTTGTTTAACAAAAGGGGACCAATTTTCTACTGCTTTTAAAGCAAATTGCTGTTTACTAATGAGTTGCTGGTAGTATTTAATTGTTGGCATATATGGAAGATCAAATGCGAAGCAGAGTTTTCGATATTTTTTGGCAAATTTGCCGTAATACTGTTCTGCATTCGAGCACCAGGTTGCCAACATCAGTTGGCCTCCAGGCCTCAACACGCGATAGGCTTCCTGAAGGAAAAGGCTTTTATCAAAAAATTGCTCGCAACTTTCTAAAGACCAGACAAGATCAAAGGAGTCATTTTGCATGCTTTTTAAATCCAGAGCATCTTCAACTATAAAACTGACATTTTTAATGTTTTTTTCTTGAGATTGCTGGGTTGCTATCCCAACTTGTTTCGGACTGATGGTAATTCCTGTGACCTTGGTCTGATAATTTTGCGCCAAATAAAGACTAGACCCGCCCATACCACAACCAACGTCCAAAATTTTATCATTGACTTTAATTTCAAGCATATCGGCCAATTTGTTGATTAGTTTTTCCTGTGCGTCTTGCGGATTTATCGCATGAGAATCTTCATAATAGCCATGATGAATATGCGGTCCCCAGACAAGGCGCCAGCCTTCGGATAACTGGTCCCAGTAATTAGCAATTTTATGAGTAATTTTATTTCGATGAAGAATTATGGGATGATCGGTCTTAATAAGCATAGTCTTTGATTCCAAAAAGAGTGAATGACGTCCTGTGCTAGAAAGCATACTATACCCCTCCTAGCTGAAGATAGCGCTTTTTTGTTAGCACTTTTGCGCCTGAGGATTTTAAAAAATTCGCAATAGTCCAGCTCTTAATCCTTCATGTTTTTTTGCATTTTTATCAGTTTGGAAATAAAATAGACAACTATTGGCTACTAGTGCGATTTCTAATGCGAGTTTTGCGTTATCCGAGTTATATTTTTGATGTTATTGGATGGTTGACTGCTTTAATTCTTCCGGCTCTCCTTGCATATCTTCTCCGTGAAACAACGATGAATTGGGCATGCATCAATTTCGTGGTTATTTTTTCAGCAGCATTAGTTATGTGGATTTTTCGTTTACTACCAGAATATGTTCCGGCGGTTTTTGTGATTTTAGCAACGATGTTGCTCGGATTAGCGCAGCAAACAGTTCTTTTATCAGGGTTTGGTTCTGATAGTTTCTTTTTAGCGTTAGGTGTTTTTGGTATTGGCGCAGTTTTAGTGAAATCGCGTCTTTTTTATCGTCTATCTTTGCTCATTTTGAATCATTTACCTAGAAACAAATTTTTACTCCAAATTGTTTTATTCTTTATCGGTGTCTTGCTAACACCAGTGATGACGGCTCAAAGCGCTCGTGTGTCGTTGATTGCGCCACTCCTCGAAGATATGCGCAAAACTGCAGGACTTAGTCCGCGCTCTATTGCAGCGAATAGCCTTGCTTGTTCAGCCTTTAATGGTTGTATCTTACTATCGGTGATGTTTCTGACGGGCAAATCCAGCAATTTTGTTCTTTTTGGGATGTTACCAGAACAGGCGCAATGGCAGTATGGTTGGATGAATTGGCTTATAGTTTCCTCTGTTCCTGGTGCTTTATTAGTTATTTCCTTTTTTGTTTTACTGTTTATTCAATTTCGCAGTCAAGATGCCTTAATTGTTAATCCCTTAGAAATTAAGCGTGAACTTGATTTAATGGGCAGCTTAACGATTTATGAATGGGCTGCCATTCTAAGTATTGTTGCTTTAATTTTAGGCTTAGCGTTTTCATCTTTACATCAAATTCCCAGTGCATGGGTGAGTTTTGCGATTTTCTTTATTTTATTGACTTCAGGTGTATTGAATAAAGAGGACTTCAAAAATGGTATCAATTGGCCTTTTCTGTTTTACTTGGGGGCGATTATTGGCATTATGCGCTGTGTCCAGGAAATTGGTATTGAAGCATGGATTATTAATTACTTATCTTGGCTTGGGGATATTGCCTACAACCAACAAATTTTATTTATTATTTTAGTGTATATAATTAGTTGGTTGGGTGGTTTGTTATTTGGCACCATGGCTGCACCGGCTCTTATGTTTACGCTGTTAATGCCCGTTGCGCAACAGGCAATGCTGAACGCTTGGCTTGTCGCTTTCATTATTTTAATGGCAACGGAGGCTTGGGTTTTTCCTTATCAATCCAGCTATTATTTATGTTTCGAAGAATGGGCGAAGGAAAGCCAAGCCTATGATCTTAGAAAAACGCTGTCGGTTAATGCGTGTTTTTCAGTATTGCGGCTTTTAGCAATTTTACTAAGCATTCCATTCTGGCAAAGAATTGGGGTGCTATGAGCGTTAAAAATTTAACCACCTTATGTACCGGTTTATTCTTATTGATTGTTTTTTCTTTTCTAGCTTATCAGAGAGTCCATAAGCCACGAATTTTTGTTTTGCATAGCTATAACGTCAATATGCCTTGGGTACAAAGTTTGAACCAAGGGATTAGAACCGTTTTTGGTGATAAAGCTTATATCAGCCTGCGTCATTATTATATGAATGCGAGGCAGCCTAATTCGAAAGATTATATAGAACGTGTCTCGAAAGTGATTAAATCAACTATTGAAACTTGGAATCCCGATATTCTTATTGCTTTTGATGATGATGCTCAGAGTTTAGCGGTTCGTGAATTTGGGCATTCACCCAAGATCAAAGTCATTCTAGCAGGGATCACAGATTCTAGGCGGTGGTTAGAGTATGAGCATACCCCTAATGTCACGGGAATTACCGAGCAAATACCGGTGAAAGCGATTCGCGAAATTTTATCGCTTATGTTTCGCAACCAAAAACGTATTTATTATTTATCGGACAATTCTGCCGTGGCTAAAACCTTAGACAAATCTATCACAAAAGAGGATTGGGGGTCCTTTGAGTTAGTTGCTCATCAGCGGGTGAAAACTTTTTCGCAATGGAAGGCTGCGGTACAAGAAGCAGGAAGACATGCGGATATTTTGCTGGTTTCAGTTTATTACACCATCATGGATGGTAATAAACAGGTCAATCCCAGAGAATTAGTTCGCTGGATGAACGAGCATAGTAAGATTCCGGTTGTCGGGGTATATGAAGCTTTTATTATCGATGGAGGGATGCTTGCCATTGCAATTTCGAGTATGGAGCAGGGTTATACTGCCGCCTGGTTAGCACTCAACATTATTGAAAAGAAACTGACTATTCAAGAAATTCCGTTATTGCATGGCAAAACTTTTTCTCTTTTTATGCAAAAAGATATGCTGTTGAAGCGCTTTCCCTATGTGCATATTCCAGTGATTCTTGAAGCTTTTTCCAAATCCCACTGGAGTTTGGATAAACTCTCTTCTCCGGATATAGAAATATCGGCGATGGAACGATTGCGTTTAAAAAAAATAAACAGCTAAATCCTTAAAAGAGCCTAAGCTGCGGCCAAATTTCTTTCCAAACCATATTCTTTCGGTAAATGCCTTAAGATAACAAGCAAAGAAACAAATGCGCAAAACATAACATAATAAGCAATCATCAGCGTATCAAAGCGATTGATTAGCCAGGTATTAATTGCCGGAGAAAAACCGCCTACCAAAGCCATGCTGACATTGTAGGCCATGGAAATACCTGTATAACGCCCTTTACCGGAAAACATTTCAGCCATTACCACGGGTGTGACAGCTTGTTCGGCGCTATAAAAGATAATTAGAGGAAGTAACACCCACCAAGCCGGGGTCGTTTGTAACAACCAGAAACTTGGGAGTGCAAAGACTAGGTAACCTGTGGTTGAGAAAATTAAAATTGTTCTGCGACCCAGTTTATCTGAAATATAGGCAAATACTGGGACAAATAATAGGGACAGAACAATGAATAAGGTTTGTATTCCATAAGCTTGTTGTAGGGGTAAATCCAAAAATTCATGTAAATAAGTGGAGAGATAACCCATCAGGGTATAGCTGCCGCAAGCGCTTATAAATAACAATAAAATGATGTGAATCATGGGCTGAAGCTGCTGCCTAAAGACATATTTAATGGGTAAATATTTTTCATGAATATTACGTTGTAGCTGCAAAAAAGTGTCTGATTCGGACAGATCGCGCCGGAGCCACAATCCTATTACCCCCAGTATTCCTCCGGAGATAAAAAGAATCCGCCAACCGTAGGCGGCCAATGCTTCCTTGCCAATTATTGTGCTTAAAGTCGTGCAAGCAAGAATAGCGGCTAAGACCCCTATATTGGAGCCATTGTTCGTCATACTAGAGATCAGCGCGCGATGCTTAGCTTGTGCCGATTCAGAGAGATAAATCATTGAACCAGCAAATTCGCCCCCAATACAAAATCCCTGCAGTAAGCGGCAAATAATTAATAACAGAGGGGCTATCAATCCTACCTGCTCATAACTAGGTAGAAATCCAGTGAGCATAGAGCAAATCGACATCAGCAAAATAGTAAATTTTAGCGTTTGCGCGCGCCCAAACCGATCGCCCAAATGCCCTAAGACCACAGAGCCTAAAGGACGGACAATAAAACCAGCAGCAAAAACTAGCATGGTAGCTAGCAGGCTGGTTAGAGGATTATGATCGGGGAAGAATAAGCTTGCAATGACCGGAGACAAATAGGCAAATAAACTAAATTCATACCATTCAAGCGCATTCCCTATAATGCAAGCAACAATGCTTCGGTATTTTTTCACGAATTAATTGTCTAGAAACAAGGACTTTGCGTGGCAGTATAGCAGTTTAAAGGTTAGACTGTATAGTGTAAGAACAACTTGCTAAACAGCGTAAAAAAGTGGGGCCTTGGCCCACAATAATAAACCATTCAGACTGAGGGGGCGCTTGCGCGTCCCGAAGTCTCGCATCGTATTAGGAAGGCCAGTTATATGAAAAATCAATTAACCGATTTGATCGTTCAAAGGTTAAATGAGGCGCGAGAAGATTTGAAAAAGCAATTTTTTCAAGAGCATCCGATTAAAGTTGCCCGCCATTTTGCACTTGATAATGTGCTTCCGACTGAAATCGCAGAGAAAATTTATGCTAGTTTTCCTAAACCAAAGAAAATGCATGTATTAAGTCACTTGGGCCAGTTGAAATTAAAGTTTAGCCATCTTAAAAATACCTCCCATCTTATAAAAGAAATTAACGCCGCTTTTCAGAGTCCTCGAGTTGTTGCTGAAATAGAACAGATCACAGGGATTAAAAATCAAATTCCTGATCCCTCTCGATTTGCTGGTGGGATTAGTACCCTACTCAGAGGCTATTATATTAATCCTCATTTGGATAACTCGCATGATGTGGATAGAAAATTCTATCGTACAGTCAATATCCTTTATTATGTTTCTCCCAATTGGAAACTTGAAAATGGTGGAAATTATGAGTTATGGGATGAGTCAATTAAAAATCAAATTGTCGTCCCCTGCCTTTTCAATCGTCTCATTGTGATGGAAACTAATCGTCGATCTTGGCATTCAGTAAATCGAGTTTTATGCGATGCTCCTCGCTGCTGTGTTTTTAATTATTTTTTTTCTGAACAATCACCTGAAGACGAAGAATATTTCAACTTCAATTCATTGACAAATCCCCTGTACAGACCTCGGCCTGAGCAAAAGATTCGGCGAGTCATTGTGCAGCTAAGAGAAAAAGTTTTAGGCAAATTTCGATCTAGAACTTAATGCTCTCTGGAAAATAATTTCTCTCTGGATAATAATGGTCCAACTATAAATGGATATTGCTGATTTTAACGATGAAAGAATTCCCGATCATTGCTCAACCTTTTCGCGAGCAGTTAGAACCTTATCTGCGCAGACGAGGAATGGATAGATTAGTCGTTAAGTATTGCGACCAACGTCCCTGCTTTTTTTTAGAAGCGGATCCAGAAACCGATACCTCGGTGCAGGTCGGTTATTTGTTATGGAATAATCAACTTTATTACCGCTCTGATCTGAGTTCTTTATCGGCTCCAGTCTATTTAACGGATGAGGAAGTCGATGACCTTAAAGAGCAGATCGATTACCCTTCCAATCCCTCTTCCCCCGTAGGTATTTCACTGAGTCAATCGCAAGCGTTCGTGCAATATATGGGCCCACGTGAAATAGATTTTTTAACAATAGAAATAACAGAAAATCAATTGTCTTGGCAATTTAACGGGGATGAAGATAAGGTTAAAGTCAATGATGAAGAGAAAATCCATCCTGTTTTAAGCGGGCTTTACGATACACTTAAAAAAGACAATGAGCTCTGTCAAGAAAATAGGGAAAGCCAAGAGAGCAGATTTTTTCCTCAGCCAGAAAGCGATTATCGCTTTGAAATGCCAGAAAAAACCTTAAAACAAACGCTGTTGACCCCCTTTTATTGGTTAAATAGCGGATTGCAAATCGTTTTAAGAACCTTAATTTTCGATAATATTATTTTCAAATACACGATTGGATTAATTATTGCGACGATAGCGAACTATGGAAATCCCTACTATCGAACGGAGCCGGGTACTTTATCGGATATCCTAAGGCGTATTATTTTTCCAGGCGGTTCAAAAAAACCGCAAATCAATCAAGATGGTAGTCTCACGCTTGATCCCGTATTAAGTAAGCAATTTCATGCATTAAAGTTGGTGGAATCTCATCGAAATAGAGAAACGGATGACATTGAATATCAGATTGATGATGAAACAATCAAATTTAAAGAGTTTTATATTGAAATGCCTGATGGATCTCAAGTTGCAGGCATTGAGGCGAGCAATCGCCTAGCTGAGGCTCATTCGGATAATGAGCAAATTCCCTACGTTATTTTTTTCAACGGTAATAGTGGTTGCTATCAAGATGAAATTCCCTTCGATGCTTATTATTTAGAAGCTTGCGCGAAAAAAGGGATTCCAGTTCATATGATCCGCTTTAATTATCCCGGTGTATTAAATAGCACGGGCTTTCCTTCTACTATTGATGATCTGGTTTTGTCCGGGGTCGCGCAGGTTCAACGGCTATCTACTCAAGGAATCAAGTATGAAAACATACAATTGTACGGGCTTTCATTAGGGGGGGCGATTGCGAGCCATGTGGCTAGTTTTTTCCATGCACTTGAAAAAACACTAGGTGCCTGTTATGTGTCTCGAACTTTTTCCTCTACCACCAACGTTGGTCTTTCTTATGTGCGAAAAATCCCTTTCGCGGGAACCTTGTTGGGTTATTTATTGCGCCCTGTTCTCGCCTTCGGTTTATGGGGGACTCAATGGCTCGCAGATACCGCTAAGCATCTTGCAAGTCTGCCTGATGATAGAACTTGGTACACTGTTGCACATACGAAACTCGCTATTCATAGCTCTTATGCAGAAGAAGGTAAAGAAATAAAGGATGACGCGGTATTGGTCTACGATTCCTCTATTCATCAATCCTGGCGCATGAAATTTAAACGGTTTTTAGCAAAACATTTCGGTTTATTTGGTTACAAACAAGAAACTCTCCTAGAAATGAATTTAGCTCACAAAATAGTAACTTGTGTGGAGGAAGTGGGAGAGGACGGCCAGCAAATCATCAGATTAAGTCATAGACATTGCGCTCATGCCGATGCACGGCCTTTTGGTCTATCTCTGGATGAAAAAGGAGATGTCAAACAATTTAAAGATTCCACGGCTATGATCTCCCCCCAACTTAAATTATTGGTTCGTTCGCCCAGCGCACAAAATTTAGCGAGTATCGAAACTCAATTGTCAGAGGTTTCGATTGCACAATATGATGAATTAGGGAATCAAAGTATCGAGTTTCTTCGTAAACATTCTCAGAGGACTGACTCGCTAACCTCGACCACTTATTTTGACTTTTTTAGAGAAGAGAGTGAGCGGGAGAAACTAGCGAGTAACGTTGTTCAGTTCTTTATTAATTGTGTTCCCTGAGGTAATAGCTTAGCGAGCAAACTGTTCCTTGCTATAAGTGACACGAGCGGTGATAGGTTCTGGGCCTTGTGCTGCTCTGCTTTCAATGAGTTTATAACGGGAAAGGCCGCCCTCGCGATTAGCAATTTGGATATTTAAACCAGGGCGTGCATTAAGTTCCAACATGAGAGGTCCGTGATCTTTATCAAGAACAATATCAACGCCTAGATAACCAAGCCCAGTTAATTCATAGCAACTTGCTGCAATTTCTAGAATTTTATCCCAATAAGGCACGGTGATATCGACAATCGGTGCTAAGGTATCTGGATGAAAATCAATGGCATCATTATGGAAAACACCACCTAAGGTTTTTCCAGTTGCCAAATTAATTCCAGCACCGATCGCCCCCTGATGAAGATTCGCTTTACCGCCGGACAATCGTGTTGGTAAACGCACCATTGCCATGGCGGGATAACCTAATAAAGTAATAATGCGGATATCAGGAATTCCTTCATAGCTTACTTCTTTAAATACAGGATCGACCACAACGCGATGTTCAATAATGGCGTAATCAGCATGTCCACCTAAACTATAAGCGCCTGAGAGTAAACGAGATAAATGATGGCTCATTTCATTGGTGGTCATAAGTTTGCCATTGATTTGGCGATAACGTCCGAAAACACGATCAGCAATAACGATGATACCGTCACCTCCGGCTCCGTGTGCAGGTTTAATTACAAAATCTTTATAAGGTTCCAGGATTTTTTCGATATTCTTGATTTGATGTTCGCTTTCGATAATTTCATAGAGCTTGGGTACGGCTATTCCTGCTTGAATTGCTAAACGCTTAGTTTGCAATTTGTCATCAACCAGGGGATAACGTTTGCGGCTGTTATAGCGAAGTACATAATCACTGTTGCGCTGATTAATACTTAAGATACCCCGCTGCCGTAAGCGACGATATAACTTCCACATCACTCTTTCCCCGCAAGTGCTTTAAAGCGGAATAGCTCGAAAAGTCTGTAGCCTCGATATTGGCCAAACCACAAAATCAACGCGAGCAATACGAGTAAAAGTTCTGGGAAGGCAAAGACTAGATATTGCATGGGGGCATAATTCATTGCACCGTAGGCAATTACCGCTGCGATAAGACTTCCTGCTCCCGATTTAATGGCTTCAGAAGCGCCTCGCTCATCCCAAGTGATGCACATGCGTTCAATAGTCATCGTGAGGATAACCATCGGGAATAAAGCGACCGACAAGCCTGAATCCAACCCTAGATTTTGACTGATAACACTAATGAAGATCATTAACAAAATAACGACCGTAAGAATTGCGGCTAGTCGCGGCACTAGGAGTAAGCGCAGTTGGTCGAGATAAAAACGAGCTAGTAGGCCAAAAGAGACAATAATTGTGAAAAGGGTGATTCCCCAAATAACATGGGTTTCACGAAAAGCTAAAGCAATTAGTACGGGCATAAAAGTACCAAAGGTTTTTAGCCCAATAAAATTGCGTAATAACAAAATAATGAATGCCCCAATGGGTACCGTCAGCAAGATTTTATAAATTTCTTGCACATTAACGGGCAACTGTAATAAGGAAAAACGTAATAATTGTGAGTCAGTTTGTAAGCCACGTGCTTTGGCAATGGTTAGGGCGTTAATTGGTGTTGGGGATACGGTAAGATTGAATATCGGTTTTTTGCCGCCAACCACTTCTTGGACTGGGTCAGAGCCATATTGCCAAACTAGAAAATCTTTCGGAAAGCCTGCTCCGCCAGTACGGGGATTGATATAAGTCCATTCTTTGCCGTTATGAACGACCATGAAAGATTTTAAATCGGCTTTATTTTGTTTGCCTAAATAGACACCTTTCACTGGCATGGCATAAATTTTAGCTTGATTTAAAACAGTGATGGCGGCAGTGATGACGTTGTCATCGGTAAAATCATTACCTACCAACAATTTTGCATTACCGTCGCGTTTGTTGAGTTCTTTAATAGTGCCTTGTGCAAAGGTTTGAATATCTGCCGAGGATTGACGGACTTGGTTTGTAATGGCATCAACAGCAGAGCGTTGCGTTTCAATAAGAGGTTGTGCTTTTACGACCGGTGGTTTATTAGTGAGGGAAGATTCATTGTTATCAATTTCACGAAAAATAGCGCGATAATACAGCGATTGATCGCCAGAGCTTCGTCGAAGTGACCATACAGTTTGACGATTGTAACCACTTAAATTAGTTGTTACCCCATAATTGTGGGAGACAAAGTACTCATCCAAAATAGCAAAATAAGGCGGCATATAAGGAATAGTAAAGCTTGCTTTCACTGGTGTGTTGCGATCAGCAACAAAACGTAAATTGGCCTCTACCATCCAGCTATTCACCGTTTCAGTATCGGTGAGAGGCACATCAAGGACAAGATGTCGATATAGAAAAAGTCCTATACCTAATACGAACAGGCTTATAATTAAGCCATAGACATGACGTTTATTTGACTTCATTTTTTACCACTTTCTGGGTTTTGATCAAGAATGCATGGCTTGGGTCAACTAGACCATCAAAGGCAATGATTGCATCTCTACCAAGAAGTAGTGGGTAATTAAAGCGTTTTCGATTGGTTAAATTGACAGGGATATTACGCACCTTATTGCCGATTTGGATACGCATCATCACCACTGGCCGTTTAATCGGAGCAGTTTTGTTTTGGGAAGATACATGTTCTCCCGCGCGTACTTTAATTTTTACTTTACCTAAGTACTCTGAGGTAAACTCCACTTCTTCTGTTTTACCTGGGACTTTAAAGCGTAAATAAGGCTTGCCATTTTGTTCCACTTCTCGGATATCTACTGCACTGAGTGAAGCTGACTTTGCACCCGTATCAAATTTTGCCGACAAGGTCATTGCTTTATCAACAAGTGTTGCTTTTTCAACATAACCATAAACTATTTTTGTATCAGCTGCCATGGAAAATCCTGATAGCAATAATAAAATTACACAAGAAAAACTACGCAAATTCATCAATAAACCTTTAAACTACTTGCAAATAGTCTAATGCTAGCAGATTTGTAGGCTAACGCACAGAGGCAAGAATAAAAGTCTAATAATATTCCCGTCTTTAAAATGCCCAAGCAATGGCTAGTAAGGTCATTTTTTGCCAAATCTTTGCATTAGAGTTAGAGCTTTTACAGTAAATTTTATGATAAAATCGTCGATGGCCGTATACTTTTTGTTCTAATTTAATCCAACATGAAAATTTAGTTGTCAATTACATCAAGATTAGGTACAATTCATCGCATCTTAGTCGATGCCTTAAAATTCCATGTCTAAAGAATCATCAGATTATTATATGGATCTGTTAGCTAGGAGAAAGGATCAGAGCCCACCGCCCCTGGCGAAAAAATTACACGAGTGGCATCTTATTTATGGAATATATGGCGCATTAGATGGCTTAAGTCTGTCCTACAGTATGATCAAATACCTTTGGGACGTACTTTTTGGGAGTGCCTCTAATTCAGATGAGATGCATGATTGGTTGATTGAGCCTGAAGGTGCTCTGGCTGCCGCAAGTGGTTCGATTACCTTAATTGTTTTCTCAATGCTCGCTAATCATTATAGTGACGATGATGAGAACCTATTTAAACGCTATATAGCTATTGTTTGGCCCTATTGTCGCGATACGATGAAGGGTTTGAAAAATGCTTATAAAGGCTCTCGCAGCATGCTTCAATTGATTGAGACCCTGAGTGGCGGGCAAAGTCTGGCCCACCTCTTCGTCCCAATCGGTTTAGCGTTAGGAGGGATATCGGTTTTAAACCGTATTTGGTATCGTCGAATGCTCACTGAGCGCAAAACGATGATGAAGGCAAATGCCAAATTATTGGAAGAAATTCAAAACACGACAGACTTCGACCTTCTTCCCAGAATCACCGATGATCCAACTGATCTCGATAATCCAAACCCAATAAAAAGACAAAGCAAGCCTGTAAGATTAGCGGCGTTACTTTCAGCCGCTTATGGTGGGGTTGTTGACGGCCTCTATCTGTATATCGGTGTCTTTGGTCTTTGCAGTCTTGCTCCGCCACTTTTAATTGCAATGACGGTATTTTCTAGTATCTATATGCTATCCAGTATCGCTACACGTATTTATGAAGAATATGATTATCAGCGTAAGTTGCGTATTGCTGAGGCAAAAATAGAACTAGCCCACAGTGGCAAAACCATCGAATTAATGGTTAAAAAATTACACTTATTACATCTAAAAATTGCTGGCACAAAGAATAATATTGATTTGTTAAAGGAACAACAAGAATTAGTTGAGCAATTTAATATAGCAATACAATTATTCGAACAGAAACGCAAAAATTACCGTTCTATAACCACTTTATCCTATACCTCAGCTGTTTTAGCGGGCGCAAAACGAGGGTTATATGCTTATTCTGCCTTAGCAAGTCTCGTTTTTGCAGTTGGAACTATTCTTGTTCTCGCTTCAACGCCTTTTCCTCCTTTTTTATTGGTTAGCTGTATTAGCATTGGCATGCTCTTGCTAATTGGTTTTATTGCTCATTCGATTATTACTACTCATCAACATCGCCTTAAGCAAAAAGAGATAATAGAGGCTGAGCTAGGTACTATGTGTCCTATCGAGGATGAAAAATTAATCCATATTAAATGGCTTTATGACGCTAGCTGTGATGTCCAACACCTTGAGCCTGAAAGAGTAAAAGAAGCTGTTCTAGATGGAATGGCTATTGATCCTACGCCTCAGTTTTTCTTTGAAGAATGGTTTGAAGTGATTCGCTCCTTTTTTTCTGGCGTTGGAAAAGGATCTAAAGCGATTGGGCTTATGATGAATCCCTTAGAAGTTACTGATGATAAAGGGCATTATCATGAGTCATTGATTATGATGGGATTTATTGCATTTAGTGCCTTTATCCATACCATTACCTTAGCGGCGAGGGCCTATGCTCGAATGGGAAAAGATCCTCTCGAAAAGCCTTTTATGGTCAATAAACAAGATAGAAACGATTCGGATTTTACTTCATTAGATAACTCATGTGATTCGTTCGAATGCCAAAGACCAACCGCGATAGTTCATGGTGATGAAGGCAAACTAGAAGAACACACCAGAGGCGAAAAGAACCCGAAATTAGACCTAAGAAGTGGAGATGTATCCACTACTGCAGAAACTGGAAGAGACAGCCAACGTTCAACCTCAGTTTGGTATACATTATGCTCTTTCTTCGGTAGTAGAACTGAACATCCTACTCATCCAGGCGAGTTTAGAGAACAGCAGCCAACCAGAGTTTAGAGTGACTCCTCAGTAGTTAAGTACAGTTGGGGGTTAAGGGCCGGATCATTATACATTTTGAATTGGTGATAAACTCTAAAACTGCGTGAACCTGCCTTGATCTCATCAATGAGCTGCTGTAAACAATCCAATAATTGATTTTGCTGGGCGAGGATAGTTTCCCATTTTCGCCGGCAGTTTTCGCGATGTGTTTCATCAACCTCAGCCCGCTCAACTTGCAAATTCATATGATAGGCTTTAAGCGCAAGGATAGACAGTCGATCAATCATCATTCCTGGTGTTTCAGAATGAACTGGGCAATTCATTGGACTTTTAGGTTGAAGGCTGTTGTAAAGCCATTCATCCATAGCCTCCATGCGATTATTTCGTTGTTGATTACAATGATCAATTTCTCGTTTCGCTAAATAAACGAATTCATAGCCCATATCGTCGCGCCTAGCTCTATCTTCTGCATGCCACAATTGATAGTTAAAGGCATGATTTTCCTCAACAAGGGCTAAAAAATGTTGATAACTTAATTGGAGTCCACTATTTTTCCATCGGATAATGCAATCACGATGCAAATTAGCAATTTCAGTGACAGTGGTTAAATCAGTCATTAAGTACGTACTCCATCTAATCTGTAAAAATCAACTCGCTAAAAATTTAGCCCGGGTATATTACATCTAATTTAATTAATTGGCGATAAGATTAATTTTTCAGTTTATTCCTCAAATTTTCCTTTTTCTAAAAAGGTTAAAATGAGCTCTCTTGTTTGCGAATTATTCATAATAAAAGCATGATTAGTATTAATAACGACTGGCTCGGTTTGTCCCGGTAAACGTGCTGAAGAAGGTGGAACTTTTGCGTCGAATCGCCCGGCAATAATACCCATTTTAATATTGGGTATAGGTACCTGATGTACATAAGCATTTTCATCAGAACTTAATTCAGCAAGTGGTTTTATTATATTGCTAATTATTGGAACCATTTTTACAGTTAATTTTGCAAGTAAAGAACCTTGATTAGGAGGCGCTAACATAATCAAACAGCCAACGTGGTTTAGTTCTTTTTTGCTAAATTTAGCTAAAGATTCTCTAATAATAATACCGCCGAGGCTATGCGTAATAAAATGAATTGTTATATCAGGATTCTTTTCTAATAAAGTTGCAATAAATTGATATAAATCAATGCCATGCTCATGGATATCATGTTGCGTCGAAGGATAACTGTAGACATAAACCTGATAACCATAGCTTTGGAGGAAGTATTTAAGCGAGCTCATACTCAAAGAAGTTCGCATTAGGCCATGGATTAATACAACGACTTCACGACGGTGTTTAGCTTGAAGTTCGGCGGCTTGAGCTTGCTGTTTGTCCGTGGATAAAAAAGCATAGGTTTGTGTCACAGACAGGAAGGAAATAAGTATTACTAGACTAAATTTAGTCATTGCATTTTTATAAGAAAAGATGTTATCCATTATTTTTAGGCCAACTAGCGTTTAATCTAAAATATTACAATTTATCAGAACTACCAAATTTTTTAAGCGGCTATCGATGGTATAATCAAACCTGTTGAAATGATTTCATTAGAGAATTAGAGAGTGGATAGAGTCAAAATACTGATGAGTGCCTGCCTTTTAGGACAAAAAGTCCGTTATGATGGCGGGGATTGTTTCCAAAATCATCCAGCCTTGCAGCAGTGGTTTAAAGAAGGAAGAATAATTACCATTTGCCCAGAAATAGTGGGTGGCTTAGCTACTCCAAGAGCACCAGCGGAAATTCAAAATAAACAATCTGGTTATGCTGTGTTAGAAAATAGAGCGCTGGTAAAAACAAATACTCAGCAGGATGTGACGCAGTGTTTTCTAAAAGGCGCAGAAAAAGCGCTTGAACTGGTAAAAAAACATCATATTTCTGTAGCGATTTTAAAAGCGAAAAGCCCATCTTGTGGTTCGGATAAAATTTACGATGGAACCTTCACGCGAACGCTTATTCAGGGAGAGGGCGTTACGGCAGCTTTATTAAAAAAATATGGTGTCCAGGTGTTTGATGAGAATCATATTGATGAGGCTTTAGAGGCATTGCTATCGCTTATGAATAATTAAAATTTAGTCTTTTGGATAAAGGTAACTCATGATTAACCTCTATGGAAAAGATTTACTCTGTACGCAAGATTGGACTATTGACGAACTTTCAACTCTTTTAACAACAGCCATTGCCATGAAAGCCGAGCGCTTTCATCCAAAATGGGCCACTGCCTTTGAACGGCGTAATTTTCTTATGATGTTTTTTAGCCCTTCTGTTAGGACTCATCTCTCCTTTACCACAGCAGCCAGCGAACTGGGAGGGCATGCCCAATATTTAGCACCAACGACAATGAGTAAGCTCAAATCGAAAACAACCGCTGGGGAAACCATTGAGGATGCGGCGAACGTGATGTCGCAATATATGGCAGGCATAGGAATACGCATTATGGAAAGTTCGCTGTCTCACTATGGGGAAGGGCACCAGATGATACGAGAATACGCAAAACACGCCAAAGTGCCTGTGATTAATATGGCCGATGATGTCTGCCACCCTTGTCAATCCTTAGCCGACCTCATGGGATGGGCAGAATGGTTTTCTCAAGGATTGGAAGCCATAGATTTTAGTGTGCTTAAACGTAAAAAATTATTAGTGACTTGGGGGCATGGCTCACTTGCGCGCTCATGGAACAGTCCTCAAGGAAGCTTGCTCTTAGCGAGCCGATTTGGTCTTGATATCACACTCGCGCGCCCGGAAGGCTATGATATGGATTTAGCTATCTATGAACAAATTAAACAAAATTGTGAGGCACAGGGTAGTCAATTTGAGGTCATTGACGATCCAGTCTCAGGCTATGAGGGCGCACATATTGTGTATTCACGCAATTGGATTTCAGAGCACGCCTATAAAGACGGGCAATTTGCGAAACAAGACGAAATTGACAAAGCTTTGCAATATCCCGATTGGATAACGACTGAGTCCAAAATGAAAACCACAGACCAAGCCATCTTCACCCACCCCATGCCCATCGACAGAGGGAGCGAAGTGGAAGATAGGGTCGCGAGTGGAAAAAACTCAGTTATTTATAATGTGGCCAGTAATCGCTTGCATGTGCAAAAAGCCATTATCGCCCACACAATGGGATTTCTCTAATGGACTAGCGATAGAATTCAAACACTCAAATCACACAACGGAAAGCCGTTATTAAAGAACAAAAAGCGGAGCCTTCACGCTTCAGTGAAATGGAGCAACGTTTGAATTCTCTTCTTGATGTCATTGCAGGAATTGGGGCATCGTAGGGTTTGCTGAATTGTTAAAATCCGATTCGAAAGAACCTCGAGTCCTTGAATATGCTAAGAATTTAGTCGCCTCAAATTATACGCTATTGGATTTAATGAATGAGGTCCTTGAAGGAGTCAGGATGAGCTCGGGTGAAACTCCTCTGCTGAAGAAGAATTTGAAGTGCCGTTGCTGCAGAGATTCTTTGCGCCTAATATTCGACCTTTTTTTTGCCTTAAGGATAGTTAGGTTGACGGGGGGCTATTTATCTTTCTGTATTAATTTGTTACAATGCGCTTAATTTATATCTTTTAGATGGCCTAGCTTTTCTGGTTCTGCTAACAGTGATCTAGTTATTAGCTAAGGAGCTAAGAGCAACCTTGATTTTACGTCCTCAGATGTAAAATTTGTAACTATATGATGAGGAATATTCTATGAAGCTTAACAACCAACCTACTAAATCCATAAAAAAAACTAATGCTGAAGATTTGCTAAAAGAAGCAACGGAGGCTGTTGAAACTGCAAAAAAACCAGTACCTCCAAGCCCTTTAGAAGCAAAGACGTCTGTTTTAGATAGGGGTTTGATTGCTCATAGAAAAGTACAAAGCTATAGAAGTAACAGTTCTAGCCTTCAGTTATTTTCAATAGAAGAAGAGAAGCCAAAGAACTCATCAGTAATTAAAGAGTCTAAAGCTATTATTGAGTCTAAAGGTCCTTCTTCTAATTAAATTAGGTTTAAGCGCCTAGGATCTTTAGAAACCAAGTTAACTCTTCCTATCCTTCGGCACTGGTGGTTGTCCCTATTTTTAAACAATAGCAATGGCCACCCTATTCTTGCGCCGTATTCAACAAATAGTGCTTACATTTTAATGAACATAAGGATTACTTACTCGTAATTTCCAGAAGTATTTATTGGGTGAGTGATATCTATTGTTGGACAGAAGAAGGCTGGCTTTACCTGGCTGTTGTGATGGATTTGTACTCACGCAAAGTGGTTGGATGGCATTGTCGGAGAAGTATTACAATCAAAGGGGCAGACTCGATTGAAAATCGTTGGAAAAATCAATCGCCCCTTTGATTTAATTAAAGGAAGATCTAATTTGGTTGAACGGAACTACTTTCACTGTCAAGTGTTTCTTCATTATCAGAGGTCATCTGTGCTAAATTAGAGATGGCAAAATCTAGTCTGCGTATCATTGAGCCTGACATATTAGCTCCTCTCTCAGCAAGAGTTTTTCGGGTCATTATAAGATAGGTTAACGCCTCATCCGCATTTCCCTCTTTACTTGATAAATCCGAGCTTATCCTACGAGCCAGTTCTGCATGGTTGCGTCCATAATGAAACCATGATACTAGCCAATCAGTAATGCTTGCATTGTCAGTACTTCGATTAAACCATGATTTCTTAGCATAGTCGTCAAACAGATCTATCGCTGCATCAATTGCTTCTGAAGCAGTAATTTTAGCTTCTTTCTTGGGGGTTTTAGTAAAATAATCATGGAAATTAGAGTTCTTTCTAAAAAAACCACAGTATTTTTCTGGCACCCGTTTAGGATTTGGCATATTAATTTGGATTTCTTCTTGCCAAGGCGTATATGATCCCTCGAGGCTCATGGCAATCATATTTCGGAGGTCAAAAGTTGCTTCGTAAGTCTTATTTTTGAAATGGATTATTTTACTAGGCTGAAACGGAGACTTAATCTCTTTGCTTTGTGGTCCCTCTTTCGAAGATTTAAATTTATCCTCGTCTAATACCAAAATTTCAAAAATAAGACTTCCATGCTTATGGACCTGTTCAGCATCTTCTTTATTTTCATAAAAAACAAAGACTTGTTTCTCATCCAATAGATTTTCATAGCTCCTCTTCACAGATCCAGAAATACCATCCCTGAGAGGATAGAGTTTTGATTTTGGTGCTACTATGTAATACTTTTTCATAATAATTTGCTCTTGATGTCTAACTTTTTGAAACCAACCAGCCCCATACCTGCCGGTTTAAAATTTAAACATTTTAGCGATATTATATGCATGTGTCAAATTGTATAAGGCTGAAATCAAAGGGGACACACTCGACTTATTTTGAATAAAAAAATCAATCGAGTCAGCCCCTTTTGATCTTATGAGTTGACGAAACATTGAAGATTGATTTGTATAAAATATGTACGGAAGTCGTCCTTCGATGCATTATGTTCCGATTAAACAAGTGGAGCAGCAAGATATTCAGTCGATACACCGAGTACGCAGTCGATTAGTCAAGAACAGAACAGCATTAATAAATGAAATCAGAGGATTAAATTTAGAATATGGTATTGCGAGTTGACTGCCTCATCGCGTGAGCTGATGCGGGAACTCTATGATGAATTGGTTGCCATTGAGATACGAGTTAAGAGAATAGAACAGAAAATAAACCATATTTGTAAAGTGCTTAATTTAACATAAAATATAATTCTTAGTTTGCTTTGGTTAATTTTTGATGATGGTTAATAGGTAAAACCAACTCTTTTAAAACCTGTTTTGCAACAGAACCCTAAAAATAATAGGACACATTAAATGGAGTTATAATTAGTGCCTCTAAATCCGCAATTGCCTAAAGAGCCCATTCATTTGGTATCCAAACCGTTGGCGTATTATATTCGTGTTGAGACAAGTACAGCATGCTTATTATTGGTATTTACCATTATTTCATTAATTATTGCAAACTCTCCTTGGTCAAGATCTTTTTTATCTATTTGGGAAATATCATTGGGAATCCACGTTGGTAATTTCGAATTTTCTCGTTCAATGCATACATGGATTAATGATGGCTTAATGACGTTGTTTTTCTTTTTTGTCTCTTTAGAATTAAAAAGAGAAATAGTGTTTGGTGAGCTACGAGAGCCAAAGAAGGCTGCATTTCCTATTACAGCCGCCTTGGGCGGTATGCTTATTCCTGCTCTAATTTACCTCATACTCCAACCAAGTGATCCAGGACAGAGAGGATGGGGTACGGTTATGGCAACTGATACTGCTTTTGTAATTGGCTGCTTGGCACTTCTGGGTAAACATATTCCTCAAAGTCTTCGTATATTCATGTTGTCATTAGCAATTATTGATGATATCGGTGCAATTCTGGTTGTTGCCATTGGGTATAGTCATGGAATTTCTTGGACATCCCTTTTTATATCGGTATTAGGATTGATTTTTATACAGATAATGAAAACAATAGGGATTCGTAATATTAGCGCCTATTTTTTTGTTGGTTTTTTCATTTGGATTGCAATAGATGCATCAGGAATTCAACCCACAGTAACCGGAGTGATTTTAGGATTAATCGCTCCGACTAAAACGTGGGTAAGTGATAAACGACTACATAAAATTTTAGAACATATGGTTTCATATCCACCTGGAGAGCACTGGAGTGGCGATACTGAAGACCGCAAAGCACTTCACGTGACCGAAGTAGCTGCTCGTGAAGCTCTTTCTCCCGTTGAACGATTGGAGTTTTTTTTACACCCATGGATAGGCTATCTAGTTTTACCTTTATTTGCCTTAGCTAATGCAGGCATACCTATATCTTCTGCAGATTTTAACCACGAGATAACCGCTGCGGTTTTTTTAGGCTTCGTTTTAGGGAAACCCTTAGGAGTTCTTGGGTTTAGTTTTATCGCCGTGTTTTTTGGATTAGCAACTCGACCTAAAGATCTCAATTGGATTTTGTTAGCTGGTGGCAGTATATTAACAGGGATTGGATTTACCATGGCTATTTTTATCGCTAATTTAGCGTTCTCTCAAGAAACTATCAATGCTGCTCGCTTAGGGATACTATTGGCAAGTGTTTTTTGTGCTGTTGCAGGAGTTTCATTTATTTTAATATATAAGTTTTTTAAACCCTAAAATTATTATGGTATCTGAGCGATAATTAAATTAGAGTGTATAAACGTTTTTTCTTTTCGACCTCGTCATACTATACCTTCTCTAGTTCGCATTCATATTTGCGTCTTTATCTCCTTTATATCGAGAATTAAAGTGTTTACTTACACTGCTAAAATATATTTTGATGATTTTGAAATCACGAAACGTTTTGGAAATGATTTAGAATCTCTTTTTATTTGGATGTTAACTCAAGCTCAAGGAGAGTTGGGCAACTTAAGTGGCCAAATTACTAATAACAAATCGCATTTACTTGAAAAAGAGTTCCAAGCGTGTGCTTATGATTAATTTTTTTAGCGTACGTTATCGCCCTAAATGGCCCAATCCTCCGGAACTCATGTCCTGATGAAAAAATTAATTAAACAAACTTCCTTATGAAGACTTGAGCGATGTGCTGGGAAACTAGCCCGCATCGTTCCTAGAGGGCGCTCCTCAGTAATGAGGAGTTGCGATTCGACTTCGATCTGAGTTCTCTTTAGATCAAGCTTTCGTCTGCTGTGAAAGCAACTGTTAACCAAAGTTGAGGATTATCTCCACCCATAGCATCTCTTATTTCACGATGAATAGTATCTAAGTTCTCCATGCTTGAAATAGAATGGTTTGGTGGTACAACAATATGTATTTCGATGAATTGCGCGCGACCTATCTTTGCTATATAACTTGAATAGGTTTTGAAGCCTCGTTTTTCTATCAATTCATTTAAAAACAATCTGATCTTCTGATCCAGCTCAAAAGGGGCAACAAAGAACAGATCTCGCACAGCATCTCGGACGGCGGCCATAGGCACAAAAATTAAGCATGAAGTAAGTACTCCTAAAAGAATAGGGTCAAAATAGGGGGTTAAATTGTTATAAGGAGTTTTTTCAGTGAGATTAGCAATACCAAAAGCAACCAAAAGTGAGCTAGAAATAGATGCTGAGATTAACCAACTTTGTCTATCAAGCCGCAAAAATTCAGAATTAAGTTTAAGATTTGCCTGGCGTACATAGACATACATTATAATTGAAGCCACAGACATTAATAATGCAAAAGCAAAAGCCCAGTCGAAATTCAATTCGCGACCACCTGATAGCAAACTACCAATCGCATTAATCATTGCGTAGGCGCAAATCAATATGAGCATACTACCGTTAAAGACAAGTACCATAGGCTCAACATGCCAATAACCATACTGGAATCTACGACTTCCTTTACTCGTTAATAACCTTGCGACTAAGAGGGATAATATGGACATGGCAGTATCAACCATATTAAACATGCCATCAAATATAATAGCTAATGACCCCGACACCAATCCAAAACAAATACCTGCTACTGCGAGAAGAAAGGTAATTATTATAGAAATTTTAAGAACTCGCTGTTCTTGAAAATCTGATGTTCTGTTAGTCATACACCATTCCAATATATTGTTTCATTGATTGACTCGATTATTTTGCTAAATGCACTTAATCCTAATTGATTGAGCACCATATTGGAATTTATTCATCGTTTGAATTTTCATCAACTCAATGTTATTGAACCAATTGAAAAACTTAATAAATTTTGCTTAATTGGCAAATGATTATTATCAAGAACGATCCGGCTATAGTCATAAGGACTGGGCTTTATTTTTTGAACTTTCATGTTAACGCTTCACAATGTTGCTAAATATAAATTATTTAATCAACGTTGCGAACGGTTAAGCAATTGGGTCTGATTATCTATTAATCAGACCTAATCTATATTGCTGGCGGTCATGGACTCCTTATTCCTCATACAGTTTTAAATCTCTATATGGCGCGGGATTTCAATTTTTAGTTGGCATTATCAGCGGTAAACCACCCTTCTCATTATTTCCAATAATGATAATTTTAGTGTTTGGCGATTTAGCTAAAGCTTCGGTAGCCTCTATTCCTTTCCATGCCAATAAATTTTGGTCTATTCCGCGCTTAACAATTTCTTGGAACTGTTGAATACCTTCGGCTTCAATTTTCTTACGCTCTGCTTCCAGTTTTTCTCGCTGTAGCCTAAATTTCATCCCTTCAGCTTCTTGTTGTTGAGCTTGTTTATTTTCAATTGCTCGGCGGATTGATTCGGGAGGCAATATTTCCTTAAGCATTATCGACTCAATAATCACCCCTCTTGATTCTAATTCTTGTACTAATGATTTTTGAATATTAGCAGCTATTTCGTATCTGTCTCCTGAGAAGAACTGATCTGCATTGTAATTACTTGTTATCTGGCGAATGCTTGAGCGGATGTGAGGTTCTATTAGTTTATTGAAATAATCAACGCCTACGCTGTTATAAATATCACCAATTTTAGATTTATTGAGATGGTAGTTAACCGAGGTTTTAAGAGTCAGATTAAGCATTTCTTTGCTTGGTATCACGCCTTCTTCGTCAGCTTTTTGCGTACGTAAATCGAACTTAACTACCTGAGT
>NZ_LNYO01000013.1:104685-777123 GCF_001467895.1 Legionella nautarum | reverse complement strand
TATAACAATCTAAATGATGGCAATTTGAACATATAATGGATCGCATTACAACTAATTATGTTCAGGCGCTATTCCTGTTTAGAATGATTGACAAATTCAGTCTGAGGATCTTGCTTCTAGCATAGAAATGAGTTTATCGGGCCAAGGAGGCCCGACCTACGATCTGCAAACTACGCATTTTCTAACTTAATTCCCTGCCAAGCTTGATGGATATCGGCAAGTAACAAATTCGCTTGAATTAACAATTCGAGGTCATTATGCAGATTTGCTTTCAAGAGGATTTGTTGGATATAGTCGTACAATTTTTCTAAATTGCTGGCAATTTCGCCACCTTTTTCATGATCTAGACTGACTTTTAAGCCTTCTATAATACTAATGGCTTTGCTGATATGTGCCCCTTTTTCGCTAATTTCGTTTCTCTGAATATTGCCTTGAGCCGTTGCAATATGAGAGCGGGCACCTTGAAGTAGTAAATGAATTAGCTCATGGGGAGTAGCAGACTCAATTCGTGTTTGTAATTCAATGGATTTGTAATGCTCATGGGCTTGAGTATAAGGATTTTTCATGATCTAATTCCTTTTTTGATTGATTTGGGGCAGATTGGCTAATTGCTGTGTTAAAAATTGACTGGTACTTTGCATTTGCATCAACAAAGTATCTAAGGCGGTGAATTGCTTGGTGTATCGATTGGCTAGAGTTATTGCTCTAAATCCTAGTTGTTCACGTTGGTCGTCAATCTCTTTTAAGTTTTCATTGATCTGATCAGTCCTTGATGCTAGATCGCCGAAGTCATCGAGATAAGTCGATAGGAGATTATTAAATTGCACCGCTAAGCCGTCAGTAATATTAATGTACCCTCGATTACCCACTCCTCCAGCTAAAACTTCAAGGCTAAGTTCGCCAAAAGGCCCAGTTCCTTCTAAAGTAAACCCATCATTGGAGACGGCATTGACTCCGCCTATAGTACCTGACAAAGTCGTTCCTGGAACAAAATTATCAATTACTAAACTGTAATGTCCAGCTTGTACGTCGAGTCCTACGGAGCTAACACGGATATTAGGATCGGTTGCAGTAGCGGATTTGGCAAAAAGAGTTGCTATGGCGTTTGGATAGTTAGTCAGAGCCGTATTATAGGTATCAGTATCCAGAGTGAGTACACCATTAATATCGGTTGTTATGCCTAGATCAGCAAGACTGTGTAGCGGGCCTTCTAAGTCATTGATTGGCTGACCAATTAGAGTCGACAAATTGTATTTTAACATGCGGATACCTGCATCGCTTTGCAGGGGGCTTCCTTTTTTGGTTTCCGCATTATAACTAGTTAATGAATTAAGTGTTGTCATTGTATCGTTGTATTGTTGAATAAATTGATTAACCAGGGTGGTAGTTTGATTTTGATTGTTGGTAATGGATAGATAAACGGGGATACCTGGTTGAGCTTTTAGAAGATTAACCGATACACCTTCAATGGCATTTTGAAGTTGATTGGAACTTTGTGTGAGTAACAAACCATTAATATAAACCATGCTATCATTTGCTGCGATTGTTTGCGTCAAAGAAGTAATACTTTGGGTTGGATCATAGGCTAGGGCAGAGAGGCCAGAGAGATCGGTATTATTCCCATCATTGTCAACTACCGAAATTTGCATCGCTGAGGCTGAGCCAGTGTTTGTGCTCATCAAAGTCAATCTAGCCCCTGAATTATCTTGAACTATACTCGCTTGTACCCCAGCGCCACTGCTGTTAATCGCATCTTTTATAGCAAGTAAATTATCTTGCCCAGGAATGATATTAATCGTTAACGGCGGTTGAAGAGGATTCGGCGTAAAGGTTGTGTTGCCGGCGCTATAGGTTCCGAAATTAATAGTCAGCGATCCGTCTCCTATGGTTGAAGTAGAGCTAGGATAGGGAATAGTCGCTAAACTTTGCTGCGTGGCAAGTTGTTGAATTTGTATTTGGTAGTTACCCGCTGTCGCGTCACTTCCTACCACAGTGGCATACAAGGCTGTCGTATCACTGACAGAGGTGGTCAATGCTTGAAATTGGCTAAGATCAGTAAGGTTCTGCATAGCCGTTTGCAATTTTGCTAAAGTACTTTTTATTTGACCCAAAGCTGATAGCTGGGTAGTCAAACGGGCCTCTTGCCGATCAAGTCTATTTTTAGTAGGGGCAATTTCTGATTTAACTAAAGCCTCAACAATCGCTTTAACGTCAAGTCCTGAGCCAATTCCGGGCGATGATATACTAGGCACGCTTGATATCCTTATCTTTTACCCAATAACAAAAAAATAACTAACAGCAAAAATCGTGCCAATCAAACTTGCTCATCGATTGAGTCACGAATTATCTGATCCAAGACCGCGATAAGTTGTGCGTATTCGCTAGGAGATACCTTACGAATAACAGCTCCAGATAATTTTGAAGTGACTATTTGTAATAATCGACTTGCTTCATTAACCGTTTGTAGGGCTTCTCTTGAATCAGCTGTAGTTGTTGGAGGGGTTGTTTTATTAAAAGTTGTATTATTACCTTCCATGGTTTTTGTTGAGCCTAAAAGAGAAGAGTTAAGTATCGTTGGTAAGTCAACATTCATCATAACATCTCCTTATACCCTAAGAATTTCTGGGCATAAAACCATCATACAGGATGACCTGCATGATGGTTAGATTATACATTATCCAAGTAACTTCAGCACAGATTGAGGCAAGCTATTTGCTTGGGCAAGCATTGCTGTACCTGCTTGTTGTAAAATTTGACCTTTCGTTAAGTTTGAAGTCTCTGCAGCGAAGTCTGCATCCTGAATACGGCTGCGTGCTGCTGAAAGGTTTTCTTCTACGTTTTGCAAGTTAGCAATGGTTAAGTCGAAGCGATTTTGCAACGCACCCATTGCCGCTCGGTTCGAGTTCACCGAAGTTAAAGCAGAATCAATACGTAAAAGAGCTGCCTGTGCTCCGGCTTCTGTAGTTACATCAATCGTATTAACACCTAAGGTATCTTTCGCAATTGCCGCAGATAGACCTAAAGTAGCTACAGTTCCGCCAATGGCGATTGAACTTACTGCGCTAATGGATAAATCACCACGTAATACTGTTGCGAATGGGCCGCCAGTAACGGTTAGTCCATCAGTACCAGCTGTAAAGCCAGTACCACTTTCAGTTACTGTGATATTGCGTCCATCACTAGCTGTAAGGGTAATATCACCACCGTTCAAACTAGCAACAATACCAGTTTGACTACTTACGCTATTGATACCATCACGCAATTGAGTGTTACTCAATGCAGTAGAAACGTCAGTGTTAGTAAATATAGCCACACCGTTAATAGTTAAATTATAAGTGTCAGCAGCAGTACCACCGATAGCACCTACTGTTTGAGTACCAGAGGTTGAAGCTGTCACTTGAAGTCCAGCAATACCGGCACCATTGATTGCAGCTGCTTTAGCATAAGCTGAAGTTGCATCTTGGCTAGCATTGGGACCTACAAATCCAGCACTTGAGTTAATTGATACCGGAGCACCACCACCAAGGCTGATTGTTATGTCTGTCGCAGCCGCAGCAGATACAGCAGTACCTGTTTGACTAGCTATTCCTCCAATTGCTGAAGACATAATGCTGCCAATCGAAAAAGTAATCGTTTGGTTAGCATTTGCTCCAACTTGGAAACTAGCATTTTGGAATGAACCATCCAGAATACGCTGACCATTAAACTGAGTATTTTGGGCGTTTCTATCCAATTCAGCTTGTAACTGAGTAATTTCCTGTTGAATTGCTTGACGGTCGTCTGTGTTATTTGTTGAGTTGGCTGATTGTAATGCAAGTTCGCGCATACGTTGTAAAATGCTAGTGGTTTCTTGCATCGCACCTTCAGCAGTTTGCGATAAGGATATACCATCATTGGCATTTCTAATCGCTTGGTCCATACCTCTTATTTGCGCAGTCATCCCTTCGGAAATAGCCATACCTGCCGCATCATCCTTAGCGCTATTAATTCTTAAACCCGAAGAAAGCCGCTGGATCGCTGTTTGCATCGTTTTTTGTGAAGCGTTCAAATTGCGTTGAGCATTGAGCGACATCACGTTGGTGTTAATCACTTCAGTCATGACTGAATTCTCCTCGACCTGAATCCCTAGGATTTGGGATTTCCCTTGTTATCGATAAATTTGTTCACCAATTTATCGCACCCAAAAAGGTTATCGGTAGAAGAGAAAAAAACTTTAGGGCTTATTACTGTTTTTAGTAAAAAAAGTGAATAAAATCTGAGGCATATATAGGTCGTGTTGTGCAAAAAAATGTCATTTGCAGCTTTTGTTTATTGGCAATATTAACAATCTGGCCAAAGTTGGCATCATTTATGATCCAAAATATTAGGGTAGATTTCACTTGTTTTTATAAATTTCTGAGAAATTCGGCTTATTCATTCTAATAAAAACAAGCTCTAAAAAGAATTTCAGGTTATACTAGCTGCCATTAAGCTTAACGGATCTTTGTATATGAGTTGGTTAAAAAAATTACTACCTTCACGAATTAGAACAGCAACTTCACAGAAAAAAGGAGTTCCTGAAGGGCTTTGGATCAAATGCGTAGGATGTAGCTCTGTGCTATATCGTAGCGAACTAGTAAAAAATCTATCAGTATGCCCTAACTGCAACCACCATCACCGCTTATCTGCCCGAGAACGGATTGAACAGTTTTTGGATGAGACAGGCCAGGAGGAAATTGCCGGCAATTTAGAGCCTATTGATCGATTAAAATTTAAAGATTCTAAGAAATATAAAGATCGCATTAGTCAAGCGCAAAAAGCAACTGGAGAAAAGGAAGCTTTAATCGTGGTAAAAGGCAATTTAAAGCGCCAACCTGTTGTCGTTTCCGCTTTTGAATTTAATTTTATGGGCGGTTCCATGGGAGCCACCGTGGGTGAAAAATTTGTTAGGGCAGTCAATGTTGCGGCGGCCGAAAAACGGGCTTATATCTGTTTTACAGCCAGCGGTGGTGCAAGAATGCAAGAGGGCTTATTCTCCCTAATGCAAATGGCTAAGACTGCAGCAGCGCTTTCCAAGTTCGGAGAGACGGGACTACCTTTTATCGTTGTATTAACCGATCCTACCATGGGCGGTGTTTCAGCGAGTTTTGCAAGTCTCGGAGATATTATTATTGCTGAACCGAATGCTTTAATTGGTTTCGCAGGGCCACGAGTAATTGAGCAAACAGTGAGACAGACCTTGCCTGAGGGTTTTCAACGAAGTGAATTTTTACTGGAACACGGCCATATTGATATGGTGGTTGAACGAAAAGCACTGCAGACAACAGTCGCAGAGATAATTGCAAAATTATCTCATCGTGATTTGAGCAATGAAGCCCTATAAAGATTTTACTCTTAGGGAATGGTTAGATTATTTAGAAAATCGCCATCAGCAAGAGATTCAACTTGGTTTATCACGGATTCAGCAGGTCGCTGAATCGCTTTCATTGACTAATCCTCATGCAAAAATCATTACCGTAGCTGGAACTAATGGGAAGGGTTCTACTGTGGCCATGCTTGAGGCGATCTATTTAGCAGCGGGCTATCAGGTTGCTAGTTATACCTCGCCGCATTTACTCGTTTTTAATGAGCGTATTCGCATCAATCAACAGCCGATTAGTGATGAACATTTAAGTCTAGCCTTTTTGGCGATAGAGCTTGGACGGGAGGCTATTCCCCTTACTTATTTTGAAATGGCGACTTTGGCAGCTTTGTGGCATTTTAAGCAGCAGCAATTAGATCTTATCATTCTTGAGGTAGGTCTTGGTGGACGATTGGATGCGACAAACATTATTGCTTCTGACTTAGCCATTATTACAAGCATTGATTTTGATCATCAAGAATTTTTAGGCGAGACAAGAGAAGAAATTGGATTCGAAAAAGCAGGTATTCTGAGAGAGAATAAACCGTTTATCTTTGCAGATAAAAATCCGCCAGCCAGTATAGTTAACCGTGGATTAGCGTTGAATGCTTCGATGTATTTAGTTGAGCGTGAGTACAAGTATCGACTTATTAACGGTATGTTTGAACTTAAATTTCAAGGGGAATCTTTTGTCTTCCCGCAACCTAAACTTCATTCTAATTCAGCCGCTGCTGCGATGGTTGCTAGCCTGCTGTTAAAAGCAGAGTTACCAGTGGATTATCTTCATTTGAAGGAGGCTGTTGAAAAAGTATTTTTAGCTGGCCGGTTGCAATTAGTGCAAAAAGAGGGCGTTACAACCTTATTTGATGTATCTCATAATCCCCAAGCAGCAGAGTATTTGGCTGAGTTTATCAAAAATTTCCATCCCAAAAAGTCTGTTCATGCTGTCTTTTCTGCGCTTAAGGATAAAAATATTGCTGGGATAGTATCCCCTTTAAATAATGTTGTTCATCATTGGTATCCAGCCTTACTTACGGGTAAACGAGCAGCATCAAGGCAGCAGCTAATGGAAGCCTTGAATTTAGATTCTGAGAAAGTTTTCATCTGCCACGATGATCCGCTTACAGCTTATCAAGCAGCTTGTCGTAGAGCACATGAAGGGGATTTAATTGTAGTTTATGGTTCCTTTATGACAGTAGGTATGGTTATGCAGGGTGTATCATAGGTTGGGACTTGGTTCAACCTATGCTAACGATCGGTGTTGGTTTTTGATCAAATTGAAACAAATTAATCCTTTCGGTGGTCGCAGGGATCTATTAGGTTTATAATGTCGCCGTTGAGTTGACAAGTAGTTAGGTAAAAGCCTAAGCTGCTCTTTTCCGGCTTTTTGCATCTAGCATACAAAAGTAGGAAGAAAGAGACTAGCTGTCAATATAACCCACAAATCCGAGGAGATATGATGAAACTAGTGATTGATGAGCGGGTTAAGCACCGGCTTATAGGTCTTGCTGTTATCTTATCTATAGCGGCTATTTTTGCCCCTGCTATTATGAAGAAGTCCAATCAGCGCATTGATGGAAATATGAGTGTTTCCGTGGAGTTACCCCCTAAGCCGCTGCAACCAGACGTTGCTATGACTGAAAAAAACGCAATGTTTGAAAAGGTGAAAGTTGCTCATGTTGAGCTACCAGAAGTCGCTGAAGAGCAACCTGCTCCAGCTCTGGCGAAAGCTGAGCCTCTTAGTCAAATGAAAGACGTTAATTATCGAACAGTAGAACCTGTAAATCAGAATTTTTCCTTAGATCAAGAATCACTGAATGTTGACTCTGAAAATTTTGCCAGGGAAGACCTGCCCGCTGTGGTAGAAAAAACAGCAGCTACTCCAACAGTCAAAACGACTAATGTAGCCGTAGTCCATAAAATTGCAAAAGCAGAAACTTTCCCACTCAAGATTAAACCGAAAGCGAAAATCGTTGCTAAAAACAGCAATAAGCCTGATAAACCAGTGGTAAAATCGGTTGCAAAACCGAAGATATCAGTGGCGAAGCCAAAGCCTATAACTAAACCCGTCATTAAGAAAACTGCAAAAAATGCAGTTCCAGTGAAAGGGAAATATGCTGTGCAGCTAGCGACTTTTACTCGATTACGTAATGCTGATTCTCTAATCTCAAAGTTGAGAGGCAAAGGATATAAGGCAAGTTATAACAAAGTAAAAACTAGCGAAGGAATTGTCTACAAAGTGGTCGTAGGTCAAGTACAAAAGCGTGAGCAAGCGCAATTGCTACAAAAGAAATTAGCGAGTGCAGTACAAATTAGAGGCTTTATTGTCACTACGGGTCAAGGATAGTTAACATGTTGCATTGGGTCGATATAGCCATTATTGCAATAGTTGGCTTGTCAATGTTAACAGGAATGATCCGAGGGTTCGTAAAAGAACTTGTTGCGCTTTGTATTTGGGTTTTGGCATTTTGGCTAGCTTATAATTATTCGCAAAGTCTTGACCCCTGGTTACAAAAATATATTCAAGATAAAACAGCTAGGACGGTAGCTGCTTTTGTCTTGATCTTAATTGCTACTCTCATTGCTGGCGCCATTGTGAATGGCATACTTAGTATCATTCTAAGACGTTCGGGATTAAGCAGTACGGATCGTATACTTGGTTTGGCGTTTGGCTTTGTCCGTGGTGTGTTTATTGTTGCATTGATTATGGTTGTTATAAAAATGACCTCACTGCCTGTTGATCAATATTCTCGTGATTCCCAACTCTACGCTAAGTTCGATCCCTTGGTAAACTGGTTATATTCTGTTATGCCGGATTTTATTAAAAAAGTAAAAATATTTGATGAGCAAAATATTAGACAACCCATTCAGGATTTACAGAACAAAATGATGCCAACTAGCTTGATCGATAATAATGATTATGAATTATCAGATGGTTAAAAAATAATACTTTCTGTTTTTTTGAATATGAATTTGGGTGAATCACTTCCATTGTGCTTCAATTATTGCTCCTTGGAGGCAGGGTTGACAACCAATTTGGATATCTCAGACGATAGGGGTTGACGAATTATAGGGCTTGAAAAGATGTACAGGGTGTGATTTACACTAATACAAGTCATTTTGCTTAATGTATTGCATAACTGGCTCAGGCATGTAAGCACTTAAGTCCTTATTTTTACCCAGCTCTTTACGAACCCAGGTCGAAGAAAAATCGAAGCTTCCTGCGTCGAAATGATAGATTGCTCCATAGGTTTGCTCGCAGATTGCGGTACTATCCTTGGTTTCATGCTTTGCCAATAATTCTTTAATTAAATCAGAATGAACCCTGTCATCAAATCCAGCCCGTTTAATTACTAAGATATTTGCGAGTGTTAAAAGTTTTGTCCAGGCATGCCAATAGGGCAATTGGCTAAATGCATCATCACCCATTAACAAAGTGAGAACAATCTTTTCTCCAAATTGCTTACGAAAATGTTGTAGACTATCTACCATGTAGGAGGGGGTATCCCGATTTATTTCGGATAAATCAATTTGGAAATGGAGTGTTTTATCCACGGAAGCCAAGGCCAGGTTTAACATCTCAATTCGTTGAGTTGGAGTTGCAGTTGCCTCATTTTTTAATACTGGTGTTTTGCAAGGAAGAAACAAAAAACGGTCGAAATTAAAATGCTTCTGAACATTGATCGCTGTATTAATATGACCATTATGCGGAGGATCAAAGGTGCCTCCAAAAATTATAAGATTATGCAAAACTTCCTACCTGCTTAGCTAAACAAAGGGAGAGGGCAATTTGTTCTAAGGCTTGCCAGATTTGATTATTTTGGCTTGATTTTATACGTTCATCAATAGTTTTACAAAATCGATGTAATTGAAATAAATGCCTTAGCGACGTTTTCTTTAAAGCTGTTTGATAAAGGTTTGTTTTTTGTGGCCATATTTTCAGTTGGTTGCAGGCGGTATTAAAAGCTAGTCCTTGATCAATGGTTTGCTCAGCCAATTGAATGAGTAGCCTTATTTCTTGAGTCAGGATCCATAAAACAAGTGTCGGCTCTACCTTACTCCTTGCTGCATGGCGTAGCAAATGAATGATTTTATCGGGTTTCTGTGTTAAACAGGCATCGACTAATTCGAAAAGTTGGTATTCACATTGATCAACCAACTGTTCTTGCACAAACTCCACCGTAAGAGTTTCATTTTTATCAACAATCAATTCAAGCTTTTCTATGACTTGAGCACAGGCGTACATATTGCCTTGGGTATATTGATGAATTAATGAGGGAACCTGTTGTGCAAATTTTAATTCTTTGGTTTGTAATTGCTCAGCAATCCAACGTTGTATTGCAAGCTCATTAAGAGAGTTTGCTTGCACCGCATGAACGCGCTCATTATTAATTAAGCCTTGTAATTGTTTATTGGATAAATTAGGAGCCCGTAAAAGTAGTAAGCAAGAAGGATTGATATCTTGCAGATAACGAGTTAAAAATTCCTTTGCAGGTGCATCGATTGTTTTTTTCTCATAGCGAATATCAATTAAAACATGGTTAGAAAATAAGGAATAACTATTCGCTTCTGTATCTAATAAAGTCCAATCGGAGGGATTATTCATATGCAAAATGGTTTCTTCAGAGTCTTGATTGGCTGTTCGCCAAGCTAATTTAATTGACTCAGCCGCACTAGCTAAAAGAAAAGGATCTTGGCCAAACAAAATATAAACTGCTGCAAATTTCTGCTTTAAAATGGATGCCAATGCTTGTTGTTTTATGAGCATAAATGCCTCAGTATTTTGCTTTTTCTCACCGACTTCTGTTTTTAGTTGCTGCTCTGGGATACATAGGCAATTTTTTGGCTTCGCGCCCTATACGATTAATGATTTGCATTGCTGCATCGCGACGCATTTCATAACTTATTTGTGTTTCCTCAAAGTTAGAGCCTAAGATTCTGTTATTATTTACTGTTAATTGCCGAGTGATGAAAACACGGCCAGAGGGAATAATTTCTTCTCCTTTTGTTTTAACAAGTGAAAACTGGGCGTCGTAAATGAGTAAATATTGCCGAGGAGCAGTACTAGCCGCAACAGAGGTCATTTGCTGCTGGATACCATCTGATTTAATAATAAGCAAATAATCCGCATCTGTCGGATTAGGGACAACGCGAATTTTATAAGCTTCTAATTGTTCTTTCAACATAGGACCCAAATCACGATGGGCATTCTCGATCACAATAGCCACGCTATTGAGCCAAGAAGGCATATCATTTAAGCCGCGTAAGTGAAATCCGCAACCACTTAATATTAGGCTAATAAAAACAATGAAATATCGTTTTAGCATTAACCAACTACCAAATTAATAAGTTGCCGATGTATGACCACTACCGCTTTTTTTACTGATTTTCCTTCAACAAAGGACTGTGCATGTTGTTTAGCTAATTCAATAAGTTCATCTTCTGGCGTGTCACTATCAGCGGTAAATTGCGCTCGTAGCTTGCCATTGACTTGTACAACAAAATCCAGCTCATCGGTTTTTAAAGCACTTTTATCTACTTTAGGCCAACCTGCATCAATAATAACTTTATCAAAACCTAGTTGTTGCCATAGGTGATGACAAATATGTGGAGTAATTGGTGCTAAAAGCCGAAGCAAGATGTTCATTGCTGATTGAAGAAAATATTTATCTTCTTCAGTCTTAAGTTCATAACTTGATATTTCATTAAATAACTTCATGCACCCGGAAACAACCGTATTAAATTGATGGCGCTCATAGTCGGTATTCGCTTGTGCCAATATTTGGTTTATCGTTAAGCGTGATTTTTTGAGACGATTTTCAGTGTTTTGCCAATCAATATGACCGTTGCCGCCAATAATTGAATCGTTAACATCGATAATTGTTTGTTTGTGTTGATAAGCAAAGGCCCAAATTCGTTTTAAAAAGCGATGAGCACCCTCAACAGCCGTATCAGACCACTCTAAGGATTGATCAGGCGGTGCAGCAAACATAACAAATAAACGCGCAGTATCCGCGCCGTAGGTGTCAATTAGGTGATTAGGATCGACCACATTTCCTAGAGACTTTGACATTTTATGGCCGTCTTTAAGAACCATTCCTTGGGTTAGCAAGGCTCTGAATGGCTCATCAGAATTAACAAGGCCTTCATCACGCATCAATTTATGAAAAAAACGAGCATAAAGTAAATGCATAACCGCGTGTTCAATACCACCAATGTATTGATCAACTGGGGTCCAGTATTTAGCTCGGTCATCTAGCATTGCGTTGTCTTGGCCTTTACAAGCGAAGCGAGCATAGTACCAAGAAGACTCTATAAATGTATCAAAAGTATCGGTTTCCCGAGTGGCATCTTGACCGCATTTGGGACAGGATACTTGAACAAACTCGCTGCAGTGAGCTAAGGGTGAGCCGCTGCCGGTAAATTCAATATTTTCCGGTAAGGTGACGGGTAAGTCTTCTTCAGGAACTGGCACAATTCCGCATTCTTCACAGTGAATCATTGGAATAGGAGTACCCCAATAACGTTGACGTGAAACCCCCCAATCACGTAAACGATAATTAATGGTTGCTTTCCCTGCATCATGCTCTTCAATAAAGCTAGCAATGGCTTTCATCGCCTCCGCTGAAGAAAGACCATCGAATTGGCCTGAATGAATGAGTTCTCCTTCGGCAGTATAAGCAGCAATTGCATAATCATGAGCACTACCGTCAAGGGGTTTGATGACTTTTTTCAATGGTAATTTATATTTTTGCGCAAATTCCCAATCGCGTTGGTCATGAGCTGGCACAGACATCACTGCGCCAGAGCCATATTGCATCAACACGAAATTAGCAATCCAGACAGGTATTTCTTCTTCAGTGATAGGATGAATCGCTTTCATGCCTGTATCAATACCGCGCTTTTCCATAGTGGCGATATCGGCTTCAGCCATGCGCACACCTTGGCAGCTATCAATAAACGCTTGAACTTTGGGATTATGATTTGCCGCTTCTTTCGCAAGCGGATGATCAGGGGCTACTGCAAGATAAGTTGCTCCCATTAAAGTGTCTGGGCGAGTTGTATAGATTTTTAAACGTTTAGGAAAGCCTGTCACTTTGAAGCTAATTTCACAGCCTTCGGAGCGCCCGATCCAGTTTCTTTGCATTTGTTTGACCTGTGCAGGCCATTCATCAAGGGTATCCAAATCATCTAAAAGTTCATCGGCATAGGCAGTAATTTTGATGAACCATTGTGGAATTTCGCGTCGCTCAACCAAGGCGCCAGAACGCCAGCCACGGCCATCAACTACCTGTTCATTGGCAAGGACAGTTTGGTCGACAGGGTCCCAATTGACTACAGCATTTTTCTTATAGACTAAACCTTTTTCATACAGTTTAATGAAAAACCACTGCTCCCAACGGTAATAGTCCGAATCGCAAGTCGCAATTTCACGTTTCCAGTCATAGGCGTTACCTAATCTTAAAAATTGCTCTTTCATTGATGCAATGTTTTTTCTTGTCCATTCAGCAGGATGGATGCCATGCTTAATTGCAGCATTTTCAGCAGGTAAGCCGAATGCATCCCAACCAATAGGTTGTAGGACATTTTTCCCCAAAGCGCGATGATAACGAGCAATAACGTCGCCTAAGGTGTAATTACGCACATGCCCCATGTGTAGCGTGCCGCTTGGATAAGGGAACATGGATAAGCAGTAAAATTTTTCTTTATTTAAGTCTTCAGAGACATTAAAAGATTGTTTCTTAAGCCAATATTGTTGCGCTTGTTCTTCAATTTCTCGTGGTATATAGCTGTTATCCATAGTCATAATGAAAATTTCAGTGAGGCGGTAAGAATAACCCCTCTTGTACTCTGCAGCAATAGGTTAATTGTTTAGTTTTGGTTTCGAAAGACGATAAACGCCATAAATAAGTATAATTAATGCACAAAACAGTAATATAGGTAAGTTGCCAAAATAAACCCAGGGTGTCAAACCAGTGGCAGGAAAAAGCTCCGTTTTAATAATTCCAGCAGTAAATGCCGGTAAAGAGGAGATAATGTCCCCCTGTGTATTAATCACGGAAGAAAGGCCGTCATTGTTAGCAACAACCTGATAGCGTGCGGTTTGAAGCGAGCGGACTTGGGCCATTTGCAATTGTTGATACATCGCTAAAGAATGTCCAAACCATCCATCATCGCTGATGGATACAATCCATTCCGCTTTAGGTAATTGATGACGAAGTAATTCCCCAAAAGCTAATTCATAGCAGATGAGTGTGGCTATAGGGTGTTTTTGGACTTTAACCAACGTTTGATTTTTTTTACCCGCTTTTAAATTAGCATCAGGAATTGCAAGCCAATCACTAATGGCTTGTAAAGGCTTGGGGATGTATTCACCAAAGGGAACTAGATGCTGTTTTAGGTACGAACCTTTAGCTTTGCCTAATCCAATTAAAGCATTGAAAAAATAATTTTCATCAACCGTTGTTGGTTGAGGTATTCCTAACATAACAGCGCTGCCGGCTTGTTCAGCACGTATATGTAAATCATTCAGAAAATCGCCGACATAACTTGGCGGAAGGGGGATAGCTGATTCTGGCATCACAATAAGCTTTGTCCCTAGTAATTTATCAGTGTCTTGTTTATAGCGCTTTAAAAGTTGCCAAAATAAATTTTCATCCCATTTGTCTCTCATGGACAAATTGGCTTGAATGATACCCACTGATAAGGGTTCAGTGCTTTCTTTTGCCCAATGATGGTGTTTGAGTAGATTAGGCAATAAAATCAAGGCCACAAAAGCGGTTAAATAACCATAACGCCTCGCGCCAATTTGCTGAATACTGGTTGTCAATAAGATCGCGGCAAAGCAGGTTACTAACCCAACGCCATATACCCCAATAATGGGTAATAAGTACTTGCTAGGTGCCTCAAATTGTCCAAAACCTAGTAATAACCAGGGAAAGCCACTAAATAAATTTGAGCGGAAAAACTCAAATAAAACCCAAAGTACGCTGAACAACAAACCAGAGGGCAAGGAAGGTTGTTGATTCACTAATTTTCGATAAGCAAAAGACATTAACGCGGGGAATAGGGATAGATAGAGTAAAAAAATGAGAGTGATTAACGCCGAAAGGAAACTATTTAAGTGCCCATATTCATGGATGCTGACATAGACCCAAGAGGTGCCAACTCCAAAGTAGCCTAAACCAAAAAAGAGTCCATTAAAAAAAGCATATCGACTATGGCCGCGACTCAGTTGAGCATAAAAAAGTGCTATGCCTAAAATAGCAGCACCAGGAAAATGAAAAGGGGCAAAGCTAAGCGGCAAAAGTGAACCCGATAAAAAAGCACGCAAAAGATGGTTGTATTTTCTAGCTTTTGCTGAAATAAGAGCCAGCTTTTCGACTGTACTTGTTCGAGTCATTGAAGTTTTAGTAGACAAATGAATGGACGATAAAGTACTAACTTGAAAAGGTCAAGATTCTTACAAAGAACTTCTTTGATTTTTTTCCAGAAAAGGAGCTTGGGATCCCCTCAAATTCTAGATTGGGTCAAGACCCAACGGTATTGACGGGGTAGCTAAAAATAAAAAACTAAATACCAAGCTATCGGAGGGTATTCAACTAATGTTTTTTTAGTGTACGATGACTGCTCGTTTTACAAAGGAGAAGGAATGTATGTACAACGTTATGATCACAGGCGCAGGAAAAATTGGAAGTTTAATCGCATGTTTATTAGCCGATAGTGGCGACTATGAGGTTCACTTGGCTGATTTAGAGTTTGCAGGAACGGATGTTAATCGTTTATTGCAGGCAATGCCGGAAATTAAAACGGTAGCGCTTGATGTGAAAGATCAAGAATCTACTCAAGCTTATTTCAACGAAAATAAAATTGTTGCTGTTATTTCAAGTCTTCCTTACTACCTCAATGTCCATGTCGCTGAAGCCGCAAAAGCTGCAAAAGCGCATTATTTTGATCTAACTGAAGATACATCCGTAACTGAAGCGGTTAAAGCGATTGCAGCCGGCGCAGATACAGCTTTTGTACCTCAATGCGGTCTAGCTCCTGGCTTTATTAGCATTGCTGCAAATAGTTTGATGAAAGAATTTGAGCACTGCCATCATGCAAAACTGCGTGTTGGCGCTTTACCACAACGTGCTAACAATGCATTGCAATATTCATTAACCTGGTCAACAGATGGCGTCATTAATGAGTATGGTAATCCTTGCTATGGTATAGAAAATGGCAAACCCATTATTCTTAAACCCCTGGAAGGTCGTGAAACCATACAAATCGATGGTTGTGAATACGAAGCTTTCAATACCTCTGGTGGTTTAGGTAGTCTTTCTGAACTTTATTTAGGCAAAGTTCAAACTCTAAATTATAAAACGATGCGTTATCCAGGGCATTGTGAAAAGATGCGTCTTTTAATGAATGACCTAAAATTAAACGAGGATCGTGGAACTTTAAAACGTATTCTCGAGCGCGCTATCCCCAAAACTTACCAAGATATTGTTATCGTTTATGTAACCGTAGAAGGCATCAAGCAGGGTGAATTAACCGAAAAGAGCTATGTTAAAAAAGTGTATCCTGAGGAAATTCGTGGTCTTTATTGGTCAGCGATTCAGGTTAGTACTGCTTCTGGTGTCTGTGCAGTTGTTGATCTGGTCATGGGACAAAGCAATGAATATCACGGTCTTGTTTTGCAAGAGAACTTCAGTTTGGCCGATGTTTTAGCCAATCGCTTCGGTCGTCACTACGCTTAGGAGAAACAGATGGATTTATTAAGACGTTTAAATATTCATGAAATTAATCCAGGCGCCTTTAGTGGTCATGGCTGGCATAGTGAAAGCGGTGCTAGTCGTCTGGTTTCCATAAGCCCCGCAAATGGCGAAAAGCTTGCTGAAGTAGCAACTTGCTCTATGCAAGATTATCAACAGATCATGGAAAGAGCGCAAAAAGCAGCTTTAGCCTGGCGAAAACTACCTGCTCCTCAGCGTGGCGAAATTATTCGTCAAATGGGAGATGCATTGCGGGAAAATAAAGATCTCTTAGGTAGTTTGGTTTCGCTTGAGATGGGAAAATCAAAACAAGAGGGGGATGGTGAAGTTCAAGAAATGATTGATATTGCTGATTTCGCCGTAGGTCAATCGCGCATGCTCTATGGTAATACCATGCATTCTGAACGCCCTAACCACCGAATGTACGAACAATGGCACCCTTATGGAATTGTTGGGGTTATCTCAGCATTTAATTTTCCGGTTGCTGTTTGGTCATGGAATGCGTTTATTGCAGCGATCTGCGGCAATGTAACGCTATGGAAGCCTTCCGCGAAAACACCGTTGTGTGCAATTGCTGTGCAGCATATCTGTAATAAAGTATTACAAAAAAACAATTGTCCTGAAATTTTTTCGCTTATTATTCCAAGCTCACATGACATTGCTAATGCCATGGTCGATGATGGCCGCATCCCCTTAATCTCGTTTACGGGTTCCACAGCGGTAGGCAAACAAGTTGCTGCGAAAGTCGCAACAAGACTTGGCAAAACTATTCTTGAGTTGGGTGGCAATAATGCGATTATTCTGGATAAATCGGCTGATTTAAATCTAGCAATTCCAGCCATCGTGTTTGGTGCGGTGGGAACTGCAGGTCAACGTTGTACCTCTACACGACGATTATTTGTGCAGGAATCTATGTATCCTGAAGTAATCAAGCGCTTGCAGCATGCTTATGAGCAAATCACCATCGGCGACCCGCTTGATACTAAAAATTTAATGGGACCATTGATTGACGAGAAAGCAGTACATCAATTTAAAAACGCCATTGCTCGAATTAAAGAAGCGGGCGGGCATGTTGTCTGTGGAGGTGAGCCGATAAACCGTCCTGGTTATTTTGTTCAGCCTACTTTGGTAACTGAGGTAAAAAATAATTGGGAAATTGTGCAAGAAGAAACCTTTGCACCAATTTTGTATGTCATGGCTTATGGCAATCTAGAGGAAGCAATTGTTTTGCAAAATGGTGTTCCTCAAGGCTTATCTTCAGCTATGTTCACTCAAGATCTAAAGAATGCCGAATATTTCCTGAGTACTTTAGGCAGTGATTGTGGCATTGCTAACATTAATATTGGTACTTCAGGTGCTGAAATTGGTGGTGCTTTTGGTGGTGAAAAAGAAACAGGCGGCGGACGCGAATCAGGTTCGGATTCGTGGAAAGCGTATATGCGCCGTCAAACGAATACTATTAACTGGGGTAATGCATTGCCCTTAGCTCAGGGTATTCGTTTTGATTTATCTTAAATACCGAAGCGATTCTACGACCCCCGGCTTGTCCGGCGTTATTGCAAACTCTACTTTCGTCCCTACCTACCGCGGCTTGTTCGCGGTATCCAAGTGGCGTCTGTTGGGGCAAGGTTCTACCTATGTTGAAACGCCCTTACCGCTAACACGGTTGCTTCGCTGGTATAATAGCATTACTCTAGATAATTCATCTCTAAAATTCCATATTTAAACAAAGGACGTGAATCATGCAGGAACCATTTTACATCAAAAAAGTCGCTGTTCTTGGTGCTGGTGTTATGGGGGCACAAATCGCAGCGCACTGCGTGAATGCAGGAATAGAAACCTTATTGTTTGATTTAGCGTCTAAAGAGGGTTCTCCTAGTGCATTGGTTGAAAAAGCTATTGCCAATCTCAATAAATTGAAACCTGCGCCTTTAGGAACCCCACAAACAGCTAGTTTTTTACAAGCCAAAAACTATGAGCAAAATTTAAATGATTTGGCTGATTGTGATTTAGTCATCGAAGCGATTGCGGAACGTCTAGATTGGAAAGAAGATTTATATCGTCGTATTGCGCCTCATTTGAACAAACATTGCATTCTAGTGAGTAATACTTCTGGCTTAAGTGTTAATCAGCTCAGTACGGTATTACCTGAAACATTTCGCGAACATTTCTGCGGTGTGCATTTCTTTAATCCACCACGCTATATGCATTTAGCTGAATTAATACCCGCAGATTCTACAGCACCCCATTTGTTGGATCATTTAGAAACTTGGTTAACGAGCCGACTTGGAAAAGGAGTGGTTCGCGCCAAAGATACTCCTAATTTTATTGCCAATCGTATAGGTGTTTTTTCGTTACTAGTAACGATACATCATGCCGAAAAAATGAAATTAGGCTTGGATGAGGTGGATGCTTTGACAGGTCCCTTGCTGGGTCGACCAAAATCGGCCACATTCCGCACAATGGATGTTGTTGGTTTAGATACCATGGAACATGTCGTCCATACTATGGATGAGCAGTTAGAAAAGGATCCCTGGCATGATAGTTTCAAATTGCCGAAATGGTTGCTTGGACTCATTAAAGAAGGGAATTTAGGACAAAAATCGGGCCAAGGAATTTACCGCAAAAATGGTAAAATCATTGAGGTGTTTGATATTGATTCCGGTAATTATCGTCCAGCCAAAGGGGAGGTTAGTCAGGAGTTGAAAGGGATTATGAAAACCACAGATCCTGTTCAACGTATGCAATTATTGATGGCTTCTAACGATAAGCAGGCCAAATTTATTACCGCTTGTTACCGTGATCTCTTTCACTATTGCGCCTATCATTTACAAGACATTGCCAACAATGCGCGTGATGTTGATTTAGCTATTCGCTGGGGATTTGGCTGGCAACAGGGACCTTTTGAAACCTGGCAAACTGCTGGGTATTCAGAAATGCTAGAAAGTATAAAAAAAGCGCTAGCCTCTAAGGAAAATTTAAGCGAAGCACAGTTACCAGATTGGTTGAATAAAATAGAGGGTTTTTACAGTAATAAAGGCGCTTATTCACCACAAGAAAATGAATATAAGCCCCGCAGCCAGTTACCAGTCTATCATCGCCAATTTTTCCCTGACCGCGTGTTAAAAGAGGCCAATCATCCCAGAACAACTCTCTTTGAAAATGAAGGAGTTCATTTGTGGCTTCTCAAAGACGAGGTCGCTGTCGTTAATTTTAAATCGAAGGCAAATACGGTTGGACAAGCGGTGCTGGACGGTCTTCAGGAAGCCATCGAAAAAGCGGAAAAAGAATGTAAAGGACTCATTATTTATCAAAATGATCCAACGAATTTCTGTTCTGGAGCCGATTTACGGGGTGTGGCTGAATTAATCCAAGCAAAAAGAATGAGTGCATTGGATGAGATGATTAGCCAATTTCAACGAGTAGCTATGCGCTTAAAATACTCCATGATTCCAGTTGTTGCGGCACTTCGTGGTCGTGCATTGGGTGGTGGTTGTGAATTAATGATGCATTGTGATTCGGTAGTGGCTGCTTTCGAAGCTTATCCAGGTTTGGTCGAAATCGGTGTCGGTCTTCTGCCGGCTGGTGGTGGTTGCAAAGAAATGGCTCTTCGTGCAGCAGCTAAAGCGCAAGATGCCGATTTAATGGCTTTCATTCAACCTTATTTCCAGCATATTGCAACTGCAGCTGTCGCAGGATCGGCCGCTGAAGGGAAACAGTTTGGTTTTTTGCGCGCTACTGATTTTTGGCTAATGCATACGGATGAAGTGTTGTACGCGGCTTTGGCTGAAGTAGAAGCCTTGCAAGCAGCTAATTATCAACCGCCATTAAAAACTCGATTTAAAGTGGCAGGTCGTGAAGGCCATGCGCGCTTACAAGCCGGATTAGTAAACTGGCTTGAGGGTGGGTTTATTTCTCAACATGACTATTATCTTGCCAATCAGATAGCAAGAGTGATTTGTGGTGGTGAAGTGTATCAAGGTGAGTTGGTTGATGAGAAATGGATGCTACATTTAGAAAAAGAGGCATTTATGACTCTGGCAGCAAACCCCTTATCACAAGCTCGTATTGCCCATCTTTTAGAAACTGGCAAACCATTGCGCAATTAAGATAGGAGATTTTAGCTATGACAAATGTATACGTCGTTGATGTGTTACGTACTCCTGTTGGTAAAGCGCCAAGAGGGGTATTTAAAAATACAATGCCGGATGATTTATTGGCACATACTATTAGAACACTAAAAAATCGTAACCAAACCGTTGATTGGCAAGCAATTGGTGACGTGGTTATCGGTTGCGCAATGCCTGAAGCAGAGCAGGGAATGAATGTGGCGCGTATTGCTTTGTTGCGTGCTGATTTACCCCAATCAGTGCCAGGGATGACGATCAATCGTTTTTGTTCTTCTGGTGTTCAGAGTATTGCAACTGCAGCAGCCTCGATTCGCCAAGGCGATATGTCACTTGCTTTAGCGGGTGGTGTTGAATCGATGTCGATGGTGCCTTTAGGCGGCAATAAATATACTGCTAACCCGGAAATTTTTACTGATGAGCATGTAGCCATTGCTTATGGAATGGGTATCACTGCTGAGAATGTAGCAAAGCAATGGGAAATAACACGTGAACAACAAGATGAGTTTGCAGCAGAAAGTCATCGACGTGCTGTTGCTGCGCAGCAACGTGGAGATTTTAAAGCGGAAATTACTCCTGTTGAAATTACGGTGCGTCATGCCAATTTACAAACCTCTGAAGTAGTCGATAAGAAACGAATCATTTCTGAAGACGAAGGCCCACGTGCAGATACCTCCTACGAAGTCATCTCACGTTTGCGCCCAGTGTTTGCGTTGAAAGGTTCTGTCACTGCGGGTAATAGCTCTCAAACCAGTGATGGTGCAGGGATTGCTTTATTAGCGTCTGAACAAGCGCTCAAAGACTATGACTTACAACCAATGGGACGTTTACTGAGTTTTGCCATCGCGGGTGTCCCTCCAGAGATCATGGGTATTGGACCAATCAGTGCTATTCCTATTGCGCTGAAAAAAGCGGGAATAACGCTGGATCAGCTTGATTGGATAGAACTTAATGAAGCTTTTGCTGCCCAGTCCTTAGCGGTTATTAAGGAATTAGGATTGCCACGAGATAAGGTAAATCCTTTAGGTGGGGCAATTGCTTTAGGCCATCCTTTAGGGGCAACGGGTACTATCCGCACAGCAACCTTGCTACATGGGCTTCGCCGAACAAAAGGGCGCTATGGTATGGTCACCATGTGTATTGGAACTGGTATGGGCGCTGCTGCGATTTTTGAAGCGCTTTAGAGTGCAACTTGGTCGCTTTGGGCCATGGCCCATGGCCGTCAGACTAAGCCGTATCAAGCTTAAACAATTAACCGTTCGGACTGAATCCTTCTCGAAGGAGTCAGTCCGAACGGAGCCTGATAAAATATGAAAAAGTCACTTTGGCAACCTTACGCGGGCTTTGCCCAACCAGGAAAAAACGGGGCTAACTTTTTAATAAAATCGTAGCCCATCAGCAAGGCACCAGCTGCAAAAACAACATCTCCAGGCAATCTTAACCACTGCCAAAGCAGCGTTTGATTATAAAACTCTAAACTGCGGGCATGGGCCAAACCATTAGTGTAGACATCCATTAATTGCGCCCAACCTATTGGGAAAAAGTTTAGGACAATCCATAAAAGGAGGCCGAAGTTATATAACCAAAAAGCCCAAATTCCTGCGCGCTCACTCCAAGGATAACGTTCGCCGGCGGCATAGCGCAGGCAAAAATAAACTAGACCTAAACCGAGCAAACCAAAGGCTCCAAATAATGCAGTATGTGCATGGTTTAAAGTTAGAAAGGTTGCATGCTCATAATAATTGATCAGAGGAGCATTCAAGGTGCCACCACCAAAGACACCGGCTCCTACGAAGTTCCAGAAGGAGGCGCCTAAAATGTATAAAAAGCTTAGGTTGTAATCAAACTTTCCTTGTTTTTAAATTAATCGATAATGTTCGATGGCATCAATGATCAGTAATACCAGCGGCAATACTTCGATGAAAGAGAACATGGTGCCCAGTGGAATCCACATATCAGGCGTGCCTGTCCAATACCAATGATGTCCTGTACCCAAGACACCGCCAAGGAATACTAAGATGGTTTCAAACAACATGGCGCGTTCCGCCAAAGTACGAGAGATTAACCCGGTTCCCATCAGTAGATAAGCTGTCGCACAAGCCGCGAAGAATTCAAACGATTGCTCTACCCATAAATGCACCACCCACCAGCGCCAAAAATCAGTAATGGTGAATGATTTTTCAATACCGGTTAGGGGAATCATGCCAAAGCAATATAAAACAGCAACGTTGGCTGTACTGGCCCAGAAAAGATGTTCCAGGCGGATACGACCAGTCCAGAATTGATAAGTCGCACTTTTAAATTTGTCCCAGGTTGGCCACATACCGCGAAAAATAATGAAACACCATAAAAAGAGTCCGATGCCAAAAAGAATTTGCCATAAGCGGCCAATCTGCAGATAGGAAAGTCCTTGGTTACCCAGCCAAAACCAAGATTGGTTGAGAAAGCCCATAATTCCTAAATAATTACCTAAAATTGTGCCAGCGATGATCAAAAGAGTAGCTGCAAATAATAGGCTGACGAGAAAGGCCTGTCCCTTAGCCTCTTGCTTGCTGATAATCGGCATCAAGAAGATACCTGAGGCTATCCAGGATAAAGCAATCCAAATAAGCGGCGTCTGAATATGCACATCGCGCAAAAAGTTAAAAGGTAAAAATGCGCCAATTTTGATACCATAAAAACTTGTCCGTTCTGTGTAATAATGCGCCAGAATGGCACCAGCACCGATTTGAGCTAGGAGCACTAGCACTACAACGATAAAATAAAGGCCTACTCTCTGTTGGCTTGGAGTTAGGGGCGCAAAACCTAAAAGCGTTGGCGTTCTGTGGACCTCTTCTTCAGAGGAACTTAAATAGCGTTGATAAATATACAATACGGCGCCAAAACCTAAGAATACAAAACAATAAGAAATCCAAGTCCAATAAAAAGTACCCGCGGTAGGAGTATTACCCATGGTTGGTTCATAAGGCCAATTGTTGGTGTAAGAAAAATTTTGTCCAGGGCGATGTGCAATGGTGGTTAAAGCTGAATAGATGAGAAAATCGGCTGTTTGTAGTGCAGTTTGTGAATCTAAGCTATATGCTTTAGTCCATCCTCGCTTAACATCATGGTTGAGTAGTGAGGTAGAAATTTCAGTTTGTAGTTGTTGAATCGCTTGTGCCACAGGCATGGGGACGATAGCTTGAGAATGACTTAAATCCAACTGTTGCAAGCTTTGCTGCATGTTTTTACGAATCGTATATTGCTGTTCTTCAGTGAGCTGGGTAAAGGGTTTGCTAAACTGTTGTTGACTCATATTGTCTTCAACTAAGCGACCTAAGCGAACCAGATATTTAGCAGTATAATCCTCACCGAAATAAGATCCCATGCCATAAAGGCTACCATAATCCATCAAGTCAGCACGCTGAAATCCTGCTTTACCGGCAAAGATATCCGCTTCGGTCATCACTATTATTCCATCGGAAGTGATGAATTGGTCTGGCAGTGGTGGCGCTAATTGATAGGTTTTGTGAGTTCCCCAGGCAAGTGCAAGAAAACAGGCAATTGCAGTGAACAAAAGAATCCATTTTAGAGTGAATGCTGCAGGGTCGTGATGAATCTCGACATTTGTAGGGGTTGGCTCAACCATAGACACAATCCATATGTTTGTTAGATTAATGCCTATGTCTAACACGAAATTAAAATAACAATCAATGCTAGCGCGATGACTTCATTTTGTTCATTACTAACCATAATATTGGCAAGGCTGACAATTGGATAATAATTGAAAAAACAACCAGCAGATTAATCGAAATATCATAAAGTATTCCCATCAAGTAACTGCCCAGAAACCAACTGATACCATAGCCAGTATTAAAAAGGCCATAGGCAGAACTACGTTTCTCCTTGGGAATCATATTGGCAACAATCGCGCGCATTAAGGTTTCATGAGCGCTAACACCGATGCTCCATAATGCAATACCTACAAAAGCCATTGCTGCATTACCTAAAAATACCAGTGGTGCAAAAAGCGCTGAGATAGCGGTTGCCAGGATTAAAATGATAAACCCTTTTCTATCATAAAAAAGCCCGAAAACGGGTGCGGAGATTGAATTAAGCCCCATTGCAAACGCATAAGATATTGGGATCCACAGCGGTGAAAGAAGGTTGGTTTTTTGAAAATGGTAAGCGACCAGAGGAAAGTCTGCAAATCCTGCCGCAATGAAGGCTGCAGCGAGCAAATAAAGCCAAAATGAGGAATCCATGCCCTTGGGCTCGAGCTGATCACGCTTGATTTCTAAGGCCTGCGGATGTGGGTATTGCGAACGCGCGAATATTAGTAGGGTTAGAGCGATTAATGCTGGGATTAACAACAGCGCGAAACTTTCTTGATACCCTTGTTGGAAATACAGTACTGTGGCAACAATTAAGGGCCCCAGCATGCCGCCTATTTGATCAATGGCTTCATGGAGTCCAAAAACCCATCCCATCCCTAGTTTTTGGCCGGCATGAGAGAGCATGGCATCGCGTGGCGGGACACGTATTGCTTTGCCAATTCGCTCAACAATCATCAAAGTAGCTGCTATTGGCCAATAACCTGCCAATGCTAATAAAGGGACAGCTAATAAATTGAGAATATAACCTACTATAGTGATAGCCCAGTATTGACCTCTACGATCAGCTAAGTAGCCTGAAACAATACGTAATGAATAGCCGACAAACTCTCCAAAACCTGCGACAAATCCCACAACTGCCGCATTAGCACCTAATAAAGCTAAATAAGGGCCTGTAATACTACGTGCTCCTTCATAAGTCATATCAGCAAACAGACTGACGGTACTTAATAAAATGACAAATTTAAGTGCGGTTTGCTTGGTTTTGTCCATTATTCAAACCTTGAATATGTGCAATAACGCAAGATTTTAAACCATGTAATGAATAGCCGCCTTCTAAAACGGAAACAATACGTCCATGACAGCTTTCCTCAGCAATTTCTTTAATATTTTCAGTAATCCACAAATAATCATTTTCTGTGAGTAATAAATTAGCCATTTCATCGTCAACATAGGCGTCGAATCCTGCGGAAAAAAATATCAATTCCGGTTTAAATTCTTTTATTTTATCAAACCAAAATTCCGCAGTTCTTTGTTGAAACAGCTCACTCCCCGTGCCGGCAGGAAGAGGAATATTAATAATATGAGTACTTTTGGTATTTGCACCGCTAAAAGGATAAAAAGGATGTTGAAAAGAAGAGCAATATAAAACGCGCCGATCATCGCGAAAAATATCTTCTATGCCATTGCCATGGTGGACATCAAAATCAACAATAGCAATGCGTTTAAGTTGATAGTGCTCTAGGGCATAAGACACTGCTATTGCGACATTATTAAAAAAGCAAAATCCCATAGCGTTTTCCCATTCAGCATGATGTCCTGGTGGGCGCACATTGCAGAAAGCTTGGTTTACTTCTTGATTGAGTACTAAATCAACGCCCAAAATAGCTGAGCCAGCTGCACGCAGGGCTGCAGCTAAAGAGTAGGGGTTCATGTAAACATCCGGGGCATAGGCTATTAAACCTTGTTCAGGGGAGGCATGAAATATATTGTTAATATGATCTTTAGAGTGTACGGCCAATAAATGGCTTTCTTTTACTAAAGGCGCCTGGTAATTTTTTAAAATTGGCGACAAACCACTTTGTTTTAACTGCTCTCCAATAACTTGCACACGCGCTGGCTGCTCAGGATGCAGTGGCCCCATGTTATGTAATAAACAATCTGAATGAGATATAAGCGCAATAGTCATAAACGTCAGCTTTTTTACCCTACTATTTATATTGTAGAATCTTTTGGCTCTGACTTTACGACATGACAGGAAGCAATTGCCTATGGTATCCTTGCGCACTGTAAAATTCTTAATATTTTCTAGTAGCTATCACAATATTTAGCCGGATTTATTTCATATTGATTAAGAGACTAAATAATGAGTAAAAGACGCCAACGCTTACCGTTAACAATTCAGACCGCAGAGATTGAGAAGTTTAGTCATGATGGTCGAGGCATCGCTCGTGTTGATGGTAAAACTACTTTTATTCAAGGCGCGCTTCCTGGAGAGCAGGTTTCCTTTCAATACACGCGCATGAAAAGCGACTTTGATGAAGGGAAGCTAGTATCGATTACTGCTGCTTCCTCTACACGGGTAGAACCACGTTGTCCGCATTATAATCTCTGCGGCGGTTGCTCATTGCAGCATCTGAACGAAGAAGCTCAGGTCCATGAAAAACAAGCCTTGCTGCTTGATTTATTGCAACGTATTGGTCATTGTGAACCTGAAACAATTCTTGCCCCCTTAACCAGCGATCATTGGAATTATCGTAATAAAGCACGTCTTAGTGCCCGCTATGTTGAAAAAAAACAAACGGTTTTAGTGGGATTTAGAGAAAAAAATAATCCGCGTTTTATTACAGAAATTAATCAATGTCCGGTATTAAACGCAGAAATTGATCAGCAAATCGTTAACTTACGCGAATTAATCAATTCACTTGATGATCCTCAGATCATTGCCCAAGTGGAAGTGGCAGCAGGGGATGAAGAGATCGCTTTAATTTTTCGTAATTTAAAACCTCTTAGCGCTAACGATGAAGAAAAGTTTCGCCATTTTGGCCGTGAATCCAAATTTCGATTATTTCTTCAACCCGGCGGGGTTAATACGGTCAGTTTATTTTATCCTGAAGATGGCCAGGCATTTCTCAGTTATGCGTTGCCGGATGAAGGCGTACATTTCCAATTTCATCCCACCGATTTTACTCAGGTGAATGCCGGCCTCAATCGTTTAATGGTTGCTCGGGCACTGGAATTAATGGCTTTAACTGAAGAAGACGTGGTCTTGGATTTATTTTGTGGACTAGGAAATTTTTCTCTACCACTCGCTAAGCATTGTGCTAAGTTAATTGGAGTTGAGGGCAGTGATACTATGGTTTCACGGGCTAAAATGAACGCAGAATTAAATAATTTAACGAATACTGAGTTTTTTTGCGCCGATTTAGAACAAATTAATGCCTTATCAGCACTATTTAAGCAGCAATTTACTAAACTTTTAATTGATCCACCACGATCTGGAGCCTTAGAAATTGTAAAGCAAATCGATAAAATCAATCCGCAACGACTTGTTTATGTTTCTTGTAATCCAGCAACCTTGGCAAGAGATAGTGATATTTTAGTTAACCACAAAGGATACCGGTTAAAAGCAGTTGGCGTTATGGACATGTTTCCACATACTGCTCATGTGGAAGCCATTGCCTTATTTGAAAAAGGATGCACAGTAAATGGTTAAAGTTAAAGAAGATACTCCCTGGCTAACTGACGGTGGCATAGATGTTGAACAATGGCTCCATCAATTAGGCTCTAAAGGGTATTTCCAAGACTTAGATTTAATTCGCAGTGCCTGTACTTTAAGCCAATTAGCAGGCCATGATCATGCCACTGAAACGGGGATATCCTGTCTACAGCAAGGCTTGGCCATGGCAGATATTTTGGCTGATTTAGAAGTCGACCAAGAAACGCTTACAGCAGCCATTATTTTTGAAAACGTTCATTACGACGATTTGTCACTAGATGATGTCGAGGAACAACTCGGTTCTAACATTGCCAAACTAGTAAAAGGCATTGAAAAAATGAGTGCTATGCAAAATTTGCAAGCACTAAGCAAATACCCACAAAACAAACATCAGATCGATAATATTCGTAAAATGCTACTCGCCATGGTCGATGATGTGCGAGTGGTGCTAATTAAATTAGCAGAGCGCCTTTGTATTTTACGAACATCTTCGCAGCTTCCAGAAGAAATGCGCAAACAAATTGCGACTGAAGCGATGGAGATTTATGCGCCTTTAGCAAATCGTTTAGGGATTGGGGCTATCAAATGGGAAATGGAAGATTTAGCTTTTCGCCATTTACATCCTGAGGAATATAAGTCGATCGCGAAGGGCTTAAAAGCGAAGCGCTTGGAACGCGATCGTTATGTTGATCTTATTGTTGCTGAGTTAAACGATCAAATTAAAGCGACTGGTGCTCATCATTTTGCAGTTTATGGGCGCTCAAAGCATATACACAGCATTTATCGCAAAATGAAACGCAAGAACGTTTCTTTAGATGAAATCTACGATGCGACTGCCGTGCGTGTTCTCGTCGAAACAAAAGAACAATGCTACGAAGTGCTTGGCATGGTCCATTCTTTATGGAAACAAGTTCCTATTGAATTTGATGACTATATTACTCATCCCAAACCGAATGGTTATCAATCTCTGCATACTGCGGTTGAAGGCCCTGAAAACCGTGTTTTTGAAGTACAGATTCGTACTTTTCAGATGCATGATTTAGCAGAAATGGGCGTTGCTGCACATTGGAAATATAAAGAGGGTGGCGGGCCAGAAAAGGAAAGTCATGAACGTAAAATTGAATGGCTACGCGATGTATTAGCTTGGCATAGAGAAATGGCTACTTCGAGAGGGGTGTCTGAAGCCATTGAAACTGAGTTTCTCGAAGATAGGGTTTATGTATTTACCCCTGATGGGGATGTTCTCGATCTCCCGCAAGGCGTTACCCCCTTGGATTTTGCTTATCATGTACATAGTCAAATTGGACATCGATGCAGAGGGGCAAAAGTGAATGGTTCTATCGTTCCTTTAACTTATGCTTTGCAAACCGGTGATCGGGTTGAAGTGCTGACTGGTAAAGATGAGCGTCCTTCTAGAGATTGGATAAATCCGCATCTCAATTATTTGAAAACCTCTCGTGCAAAAGCAAAAGTTTTGCATTGGTTTAAGATGCAGGATTATGACAAAAATAAAGCCGAAGGCCATGAAATTCTTGATAAAGAACTAAAAGCCTTGGGTATTAAGACCGATCATTTGCATGACGTAGTTTCTTCTTTCAATTTTAAACGCTTGGATGATTTACTCGCGGCTTTAGGACGCGGTGATATCAAACTAGGGCAAATTCTTAACCGCTTATCGCCTGCAGAGGTCGATACTCCAGTGATTCAAAATCTGGTAAAACCACAAGCAAAACCCGAAGTTCGGGGTGGGGATTTGCGTATCGAAGGAGTAGGTAATCTCTTAACTCATATGGCTCGTTGCTGCCAACCTGTACCTGGTGATCCTGTGGTTGGTTATATCACCCTGGGGCGAGGCGTTTCCGTACATCGTCAGGATTGCCCGAATATTATTCACGCAAATGAAAGGCAACGACGACGGTTTTTACAAGTCAGTTGGGGATCTGCGACCCGAGATCATTATGTTGTTGATGTATTAATTAAAGCTTTCGATCGAGCTGGACTCTTAAAAGATGTGACTTCCTTGCTTTCTAACGAGAAAGCGCATGTTTATGCATTACAAACACAGATTAACAAACAAGATAATTCAGCTTTTATTACTTTGACCGTAGAAATTGATGGTTTAAATAGCCTTTCGCGCTTGTTAAATAAATTAGAACAGATCCCCAATGTGTTAGAGGCTAGGCGTCAAGTGTAGCGGGTTCAATTTGGCGAATCTTTACCGCGTTTCCTCAGCACGAACTGAAGTATCCCCACGATATTAAATAGACTGTTTAGACTAAAAATATATAAAGTCCATTCACTCCAAAATCATCCAGTTATGAATTAATCCTAAAATCAACCAGCTATACTATAGTTATTCAATAAGGCAAATCACAAGGACGATGCCAAATGAACGTCACTGAAAAGATCATCAAAGCACATCTTCTCGAAGGCAAAATGGAGCCTGGCAAAGAAATCGCACTAAAAATCGACCAGACACTCTGCCAAGATGCAACAGGTACTTTAGTCATGCTTGAACTAGAAGCTATGGGTTTAGAGCGTACAAAAGCTGAAATTTCAGTGCAATATGTCGACCATAACTTAATTCAAGAAGACAATAAAAACCCCGATGATCATCTGTTTCTAGCCAGTGCTGCAAGACGATTTGGTATTTATTTTAGTCGTCCTGGTAATGGGATTAGCCATGCAGTTCACATGCAAAATTTTGGTAAACCTGGTAAAACACTTGCTGGCTCTGATAGCCATACCTGTGCCGGAGGATCCTTAGGAATGATCGCCATTGGTTCAGGAGGATTGGAAGTTGCTATGGCTATTGCCGGATACCCCCTTTATATCAAAATGCCCAAAGTACTTGGGGTTAAATTAACAGGAAAATTACCTGATTGGGTCAGTGCTAAAGATGTTATTTTAGAAATGTTACGTCGCCATGATGTGAAAGGAGGGGTTGGTTATGTGATTGAATATTATGGTGAGGGCCTAAAACATCTGACTGCTATGGATCGCCATGTCATTGCCAATATGGGTGCAGAATTAGGGGCGACAACGACAGTTTTTCCGTCTGATGAAATTACCCGCGAATTTTTACAAAGCCAGGGGCGGGAGGTGGACTGGGTAGAATTAAAAGCGGATAAGGACGCAACTTATGATAAAGATGAGGAGCTCGATTTATCAACCCTTGTGCCGCTGATCGCAAAACCCTCAAGCCCTGGTAATGTTGTTCCTGTGACCGAGATTGCCGGCGAAGAAATTTATCAAGCTTACATCGGATCATCAGCAAATCCTGGTTACCGCGATTTTGCCATTGCTGCCGAAATAGTAAAAGGACATACCATAAAGAATAATGTTTCGCTTGATATTAATCCTAGTTCTCGAACTATTCTTGAAGAACTCGCGAGAGATGGCCATCTAGGTAGCTTAATACATTCTGGGGCACGTATACATCAAGCGGGCTGCAATGGTTGTATCGGAATGGGACAGGCTCCAGCGACAGATAAAAACAGTTTGCGGACTGTTCCGCGTAATTTCCCTGATCGCTCAGGAACAAAAGATGATAAAGTTTTTCTCTGCAGCCCTGAAACAGCGTCTGCTTCAGCTTTGACTGGGGTTATTACTGACCCTCGAGCATTAGAGACCGCCTACCCTAAAGTTAAATTGCCAAAACAGCGAATTTTGGATAAGGCCTGTTTTGAATCGCCTTTGCCTTCAGAAGAAGCTAAAAAGGTTAAGTTAGTTAAAGGACCCAATATTGTTTCTTTACCTGAGCTTGATGCCTTACCCGAAAAATTTAAACTGCCTGTTTTATTAAAAGTCGGAGATAATATTTCAACGGATGAAATTTCTCCAGCGGGAGCGAAAGTACTCCCTTATCGCTCTAACATCCCCAAAATTAGTGAATTTACTTACACACATATTGATGAAAATTATCCAGAACGAGCAAAAAAACACAAAACCGGTCATGTCATTATCGGTGGCGACAACTATGGTCAGGGATCAAGCCGTGAGCACGCAGCCTTAGCACCAAGGTATTTAGGTTTGCGCGTCGTGATTGCCAAGAGTTTTGCTCGTATTCACTGGCAGAATTTAATTAATTTTGGCGTTCTTCCTTTAGTGTTTAAAAATCCTACTGATTATGACGCGATTCAATTAAATGACACGGTTGAAATTGATCATCTAATCAAGCAATTAGATCATAATGAATTGAAAATTAAAATTAATAAAAAAGAGATTGAAGTAACGCATTCTCTTTCTGAGCGACAAAAAGAAGTGCTTAAAAAGGGCGGGTTGATTAATTTGATAAAAGCGAATCTTAAGAAGAAAAAATCATAGCAGCTGATTTGAAAAGACAGTTGCTAGGATTGTGTAAACGTTTGTTTATCCCGTTCGCACTAAGGAGGCGCGCAGCGCTGTCTCGAACTGTCTTAAAATGCCCAAGATTACATCAAGATGACGCATATTGTTTTCGCATCAGAATACCCAAATGGATAATTTTTAAGCTATTCTAATTGAAGTATAGGTGATGGAAACTTATCAGGATGAAAAAGGAACAATGGGAGTTTTGGGTAGATAGGGGTGGTACGTTTACAGATATCGTCGCCAGGGATCCTCAGGGTCGTATTCATAGTCATAAATTGCTCTCCGAGAATAAGGAGCAATATGAGGACGCGGTTTTACAAGGTCTAAGAACTATTCTTAGCCTCGCTAAGCAGGCTAAAATTCCTGCCAATAAAGTGGCCATTATTAAAATGGGTACAACGGTTGCCACTAATGCTTTATTGGAAAGAAAAGGCGAGAAAGTTCTTTTAGCGATTACCCAGGGATTTGCTGATAGTTTGCGTATTGGTTATCAAAATCGCCCTCATTTGTTCGCTTTAAATATTCAATTACCCTCCGTTCTTTATAGGGATGTCATTGAAATTAAAGAGCGTGTCGACGCCCAAGGTCAGCGCTTACAAGCCCTGGATGAAAAAGCAGCACAACAAGCGATGCAAGGGGCATTTAAACAGGGTTATCGTGCCATTGCGATTGTCTTGATGCATGCATATCGCTATAACCAGCATGAAAAAATCTTAAAAAAAATCGCGAATAAAATTGGTTTTACGCAAATTTCCGTGAGTCATGAAGTAGCGCCGGTGATGAAATTAGTGAGTCGAGGTGATACAACGGTTGTTGATGCTTATCTGTCTCCTGTTCTTCAGCGCTATATCAATCATTTGCAGCATGCACTAGGAAAAATTCCCTTATTTTTTATGCAATCCAACGGGGGTTTAGCTCCTTCAAGAGTTTTTAAAGGAAAAGATAGTATTTTTTCTGGACCGGCTGGAGGAGTCATTGGCATGATTAAAACTTCTCAAAGCGCCGGATTCAATAAAGTGATTGGCTTTGATATGGGCGGTACTTCTACCGACGTATCTCATTTTGCTGGTGAATATGAACGCACTTTTGGTTGTGAATTCAGTGGTATTCATATTCGTACACCGATGATGTTGATTCATACCATTGCCGCCGGTGGCGGATCGATTCTCCATTTTGATGGGCAACGGTTTACAGTAGGCCCAGACTCCGCAGGTGCGAATCCTGGGCCCGTTTGTTATCGCCGTGGCGGACCGCTGACGATAACTGATTGCAATCTGCTATTAGGAAAAATTCAGCCTAATTTTTTCCCTAAAGTATTTGGTCCTGCAGCCAATGAAACGCTAGATCTAAAAGGAGTACAGGATAAATTTCGTGAGTTAACTCAAAAAATTAATAAAGCAACAAAGGCTCAACAAAGTGCGGAACAGGTGGCTGAAGATTATTTGTTGATTGCTGTTGACAACATGGCTAATGCCATAAAAAAAATTTCGGTACAGCGCGGTTATGATGTGCGTGACTATGTTTTGAATTGCTTTGGCGGTGCGGCTGGCCAGCATGCTTGTCTTGTTGCTGATCATTTAGGTGTCGCAACTATCTTAATTCATCCTCTAGCTGGGGTGCTATCTGCTTATGGGATGGGGCTCGCCGAAATAGCAGTACTCCGCGAGCTTGCTATCGAAAAACCGCTGAAACGTGGAATTATACGCTTATTAACACCACATTTTGCCAAACTTGAACAAGAAGCATATAAAGAATTAGCCAAGCAAAATTTAAATCAACAAAAACAGAGCGTTAAACGTCAAGTTCATTTACGTTATCAAGGCTCAGATACCGTATTAATTGTTGAATTTACTGCAATGAACTTAATGCAGCGACAATTTGTCAAGCAACACCAACAAAAATTTGGTTTTGGCTCTACAAAAAAATCATTAATTGTTGAATCCATTTCCATTGAAATGAGTGCTGCAGCGGAAAAGTTGGCTGAAACAAAAGAAGCCCACAAACCACGAAAACAAGGCGAGCTTCCTTTTCAACAAAAAGTAAAACTATTTACTCACGGTTGCTTTTATGATGCGCCTGTTTACCTGCGCAAAGACTTGCATTCCGGAGATTGCATTCAGGGTTGCGCCATCATAAGTGAAGAAAATTCGACAACCATTGTTGAACCAGGTTGGCAAGTTTCAGTCACCGAGAAAAGTCATTTGCTTTTAACTCGTTATCAAAGCTTGTCACGTAATAAAATCTCTGCGACTGAGGTCAATCCTGCCTTATTAGAAGTGTTTAATAATCGTTTTATGAATATCGCCGAGCAAATGGGGGAAGTACTAAGAAATACAGCGAGTTCCGTGAATATTAAAGAACGTTTAGATTTTTCCTGCGCTATTTTTGATGACAAAGGGGAACTTGTTGCGAATGCGCCGCATATTCCCGTTCATCTTGGTTCCATGAGTGAAACGGTGAAGGCGATTTTAAAAATCAAACTACGGCCGCATGAGGTTTATATGCTGAATGCACCCTACAATGGTGGTACTCATCTACCTGATATTACAGTCGTTACCCCTGTATTTGACAAGCAAGAACAGTTGTTATTTCTTGTGGGTGCTCGCGGTCATCATGCAGATATTGGCGGTATCACGCCAGGCTCGTTGCCTGCAGAAAGTAAGACGGTTGATGAAGAAGGCGTTTTAATCAACAATTTCAAAATTGTTGCTCGTGGGCGATTTCGTGAAAAGGCTACTTTGAAATTGCTTCAGGATGCACCTTATCCTGCACGTAATCCGCAACAAAATTTAGAAGATTTAAAGGCACAAATTGCTGCAAATGCTTGTGGTGTAGCTGGTTTATGGGAGTTGGTCGAGCAATTTGGTTTAACTGTTATTCAGTCTTATATGCGCTATGTTCGTGAGAACGCTTGCTTTGCTGTCAAACAATTATTAGCACGTTTAGACAATGGTCATTTTAGTTATTCTCTTGATGATGGTAGTGAAATTAAGGTTAAATTGACGGTTGATAAAAAAAATCACCGTGCAACCTTTGATTTTACAGGTAGTGCCGGTCAACATCCTGGCAATTTTAATGCCCCAACTGCCATTAGCAAAGCCGCAGTTTTATATGTATTACGCTGCCTTGTGGCTGAAAATATTCCCCTCAATGGGGGTTGTTTTGTCCCTATTGAACTCATTATCCCGAAGAATAGTCTGTTAAATCCCAATTACCCAGCCGCAGTCGTGGCAGGTAATGTCGAAACTTCCCAATGCATTGTGGATACTTTATTAGGGGCCTTAGGCGTGGTGGCTGCTTCCCAGGGGAGCTGTAATAACTTCACCTTTGGCAATAGTAATTATCAATATTATGAAACCATTTGTGGTGGCGCAGGAGCCGGGCAAGGATTTGCCGGCGCTACGGCAGTCCATACCCACATGACTAACACCTATCTTACTGATCCGGAAATCTTGGAATGGCGTTTTCCAGTCATTTTGGAGCGCTTTGCTATTCGACAAGCTAGTGGAGGTGAGGGTAAATATCGGGGTGGTGATGGAGTGATAAGACGTATTCGTTTTTTAGAACCGATGATGGCCAATATTATCTCGAGTCATCGCAAAATACCTCCTTATGGCTTGCAAGGCGGAGAGCCGGGTAAACTTGGCCACAATTGGGTAGAACGAGCCGATGGTTCAATCCTTGAGTTGGATGGTTGTGCGCAAATTGAAATGAATCCAGGTGATGTATTTATTATCGAGACACCTGGTGGTGGAGGCTACGGTAAAAAATAGGTCTGTTTTTTGAATATCAATTAATAGCTCAAATGAAAGTGGATCGAGTGAGACTATTAAATGAAGAAATGGAAAATACTTTGCGCTGCCAGCAGCTTATTGTTTAGCAGTTGTTGCTTGTCAGAAAACAATAACAATAATGACATCAAGCAGCTTGTGAACTTTATTGTCTCCAATAAAATATTAATTACCACCGATGAGCTTCAACTTATTCCACTTAGTTTTTATATAGGTACTCAAGAAGAGATTGCTGCTTACTTTGGTGATTTTATTTGTACGCCGGATGACAGTTGTACCGTAGTTGATACACTCTATAACCCTTTTGCTATTTTAGGTCGAGGCTTAGCACCCATGGACGGGACAGAACTGGAGTGGCTACAAGCTCAGGCACAAATTGAACGGACAACCGTAAAATATGCTACTGATATTTACCATGGTGCTACTTGGCAAATTGCACTCGCTTTGGCGGCAAAAAATGGTTTTTTAGACCTCGCGAGAGCCAAGCTTTTAATCTTGAACGAATTACTCTACGTTATTAATCCAATTAATCGTGCAATAGGGCTTGCCTTTCTTTATGGCAATAAAACGCCGATTTTTAATCCCAATTTTGCGTTCAGCTTTCGCTGGTTACCAAACAATTTTTTTAATATAGATCCTTTTTTTAATAGCCGATTCCAAGGTTTTATTGCTCGAGATTTTAATCTCTTAGATGCGACTATTGCCGATCCAACGCATCATTTTCCCGCTTTTTTTAATTTTATTACCACTTGGTCTGATTTCAGGCCTTTAACCGGCAAAAATGCTTGGGCTCAACTCATCGGCCCATTACAAGCGGAATTAATACTTAATAACGGTAGAATTCCGCTTACTTCCTTAGCTCTCCAAAATGCAATAAATAGTCTAATTCCTTTTGGATTTATGCAAACTGGGATTGGTGCATTCTATTTCGCGCCCTTGGGTACAGAAGGTATCCAAATACCACTGCAACAAGGGGAAATTTTAATCGAGGATAATTTTGAAGTGTTAGCAGGATTGCAAATATTAAAGGCTATTTTGCAAAAAACAATACAAACTGTGGAAGTAAGTCAAGCAATTGCTAGCATCAATATCATGTTATATGGCGGACGGACGATTAATGGCTTTCACACTCTAGGCTTGTTGAGTTTTCTTTTTAATGGCAGCTTTGATGTGGAAAATGGTATTTTTCTTACCCGTGGCATTGCCTTGACTCCCTCGGCAGTCAATGATTGGCAACCTAATACCACCTCATTCCGTGCTAGTTTTGCAGCTGTCAGTACTAATCTATGGGCTATTTCGGCTTTAGGCCCTGAAACAATCGACAATTGGTTTGGCACAGGAACAGCCCTAAAAATATGGCAAACTGTCCGCAATAATGGTGGTTTTTTTAATAATGCTGAATTATGGGGGTTAGGCTTTAGTTTAAACAATAATGTGGGTGCCCAACCTGAAAGTGTGATGGCGGCAGCACAAACCGCTGCAGCGATTAATGCCTTGCGTTCTTTAATCGATTTTTATAGAAATTCGGATATTAATGTCAGGGATTTAGAGGATGATCTCGCTAGTTTAGAACTTAATTTTTCTCATTTGCGTAATGATCGTTATCTTGATTCTAATTTTGTTGATGCCACACCAAGCGAATTTTTTATTACCGTTCCCCCTGCTATTGGACAAGCCTATCTCTACGCAAGTAAGCGTTTTCCCATTCCTTTTGATTGGAATGCCAACACAATTGCCAGTATTAATGCTAATGCCTGGGTCATCATGAATAATTTTAATTTTAATCCTTTTCAATACAGGGGAAAGTTAGCGGGCGAAAACTATCCGATACCGCAAAAAGTAGATATTTTAGATAGAACGGTTCAGACGATTAATGACGCATTGCCCATGCAAGTAACCGTCAATTTTTCAGCAGGGGAATTAGGCCCAATTAGACGATTAATTTTGCGTTACAATTTAGATGGCTCACAGACCAATTGGATTGTTGCTTCGATCATTGATCAACGAGAGGGGTTTACTACCTTGCCTCGGGGAACCAAGGCTATTGCAATTTCTATTAGCGATGGTGATTTTGCGAATGTTTGCCAGATTAATCCTGCAACTAACTTATGTGTTGATCAAGATTGTATGAATGTCCGTTCGATTAATGCTCATTGGAGTTCAAACGGGTTGGGGGCTTGTGATTTGGGGAATTAGTATTTACCCCCTTTAACAGCTTTGTCGACGCGTCCCGCGACTTGTTCGGGGGATCCGGAGATCTTAGTATAAAAAAGATCACCTGGATACCGCAGATAAGCCACGGTTAGTAGACAGGAGAGCTAAAAATTAATAACCTGAAGGATTTAAGATTCATCCAAAGGCAACAATTGCTCTAAAGTCGTAGGAATTAGCTCTGAAACAGTAGGGTGTATATGGACAGCGTCCCTAATCAAGGTATAAGGTTTATCCGCATACATCACATCCAAAATAGAGTGGATAATTTCATCGCCACCGACCCCTAAAATTGCCGCACCTAAGATTTTTTTACTATCAGCGTCGACTAATATTTTGATAAAACCAGTTGTCTCACCTTTAAAAACGGCTCGTTTGACTTGTGTCATGGGTCTTTTCGCAACGAGGGCCTTATAACCGGCCTTACGAATTTCAGCTTCTGTCATACCACAGCGACCTAAAGGTGGATCGATATAGAGCGCATAAGCTGTAATTCTATCGGTCACTTTACGTTGAGTATGATTTAACAGATTATCCGCAACAATTTGATAATCATTATAAGAAGTATGAGTGAATGCACCCTTTCCATTGCATTCACCGATTGCCCAGATATTAGCGACGGAAGTTGCAAGAGAATCATCCACTACAACCATCCCACGTTCGTTTAATTTAATATCTGTGTTTTCCAAACCTAAGTCATCCGTATTGGGTATGCGGCCAATAGCGACTAGTACATGAGTTCCTTTGATGACTGATTTATTGCTTTCATCACCAATATGAACATGAAGCGTTTGTCCTGATTGGCTGCATTCAAAGCAAGTTGTGTTTAAATGAACATCAATGTTGGCATCTTTCATAATTTTTAAGACGGTATCAGAAACGTCTTCATCCTCGCGAGGAATAAGTCGAGGCATTTTTTCGATAACAGTTACTTTGGAACCAAAAAAGCGAAATGCTTGGGCGAACTCGAGGCCAATATAGCTTCCACCGAGAACAATTAAATGTTCGGGGACTGTTTCCAAATCTAAGATAGAAGAGTTTGTGAGGTAATCAATTTTATCAATACCCTTGATAGGCGGCACAAAAGCACGGGCCCCAACGTTGATAAAAATTTTATCAGCCGTCAAATGCTGATTATTCACAGCAACGGTGTAATTATTGACAAATTTTGCTTGACCGTTAAACACAGTAATATTGGGTGTATTTCGCAACCATTGCTCAACACCTTGAGAGGCCTTATGAACAATGGCATCTTTACGTGCTTTAACGTTTTTCCAATTTGTTTTGATAGGTCCATCGATTTCAATACCGAACTCTGCAGCTTTGTGAGCAAGATGAGCAACTTCCGCGCTAGCGACTAAAACTTTAGTAGGAATACAGCCAGTATTGACGCAAGTGCCACCAAATTTGTTTCGTTCTATGATGGCAACTTTTAATCCAGTACCCGCAAGTTGTACGGCAAGAGAAGGGCCAGACTGGCCAGTGCCTATAACAATCGCATCAAAACGTTGCGCAGTCATGATATCTCCTTCCTTGAAAATTAGTTTATTGTTGTTCAATTTTATACCCATCCCTTCTGCTTGGGATGAGATATATTATCATTAGGATGACGTTATTAATTAACTTTAGCTTATAAAATTAAGATTTGCTCAAGGCTTAATTTTGCCAACTCTAGGCTACATGCTAAAATCTTCTTAATCCTATCAATTGAATGTAATGTTATGCTAGTAGATTCGCATTGCCATCTGAATTTTATTGATTTAGCTGAGTTTGATAATGACCTAGAAAAGGTATTGCTTAAGGCTAAAGAGAATGGCGTTGAACATTTTCTTTCTGTCTGTGTAGAACTTGGCGACTATCCAGTGCTTTGCCAACTTGCTGACAGTCATCCTGAGATCAGCATTTCGGTGGGTTTACATCCAAACAGCGACATTGATAAGGAACCATCGGCATCAACACTAGTGGATTTAGCTAAGCATCCTGACTGTATTGCTATTGGTGAGACGGGGCTTGATTACTATCGTACAGAAACAGAAGCAGCTCAAGAGCATCAAAGACAGCGTTTTCGTGCCCATATTCAAGCATCGCTGGCAACGTCAAAGCCCCTTATTATACATACACGTCAAGCTGCTGAAGATACTCTGCGTCTTATGGAAGAAGAAAACGCTAAAGAGGTTGGAGGTGTCATGCACTGTTTTGCTGAGGATTGGGCTATTGCAAAACGTGCATTGGATTTGAATTTCTATATTTCCTTATCAGGAATTGTGTCATTTAAAAATGCTACTGCTTTACATGAAGTGGCTAAGAAAATTCCCAAAGATCGGCTGTTAATTGAAACCGATTCTCCTTATTTAGCGCCAGTTCCTTTTCGAGGAAAACAAAATCATCCAGCGCTTGTTAAATACGTTGCTGTTGCTTTGAGTCAATTACGTCAGACTAGTTATGAAGAGATTGCGAGACAAACGACAGAAAATTTCTATCGCTGTTTTAAAGTGCATAAATAGTTTTTGAGAAAAAAATAAAAAGAATAGGATCATTGATGAGCACCGCAAATAATAAAAAATTATTTATAGGATTAATGTCAGGAACAAGTATGGATGGAATCGACGCTGCGCTGGTAGATTTGTCGGCTAATCAGTTCATCACTGGCCTTACCCGCCCTTACAGCGCAGAAGCAAAATCTTATCTTAACGCGGTATTAAACGGAGAATTAACTAGTTTAAGGGCCTATAGCCAATTAAATACCCTTTTGGGAAGAGAGTTTGCTAGCGCAGCAATTGAACTTATGGACAAAGTTCAGATTTCACGAGAGACGATCCAAGCCATTGGTAGCCATGGTCAGACTCTCTGTCACGATGCAAATGCAGATATTCCCTACACAATCCAACTAGGTTGTGCTCATACTATTGCTGAACTAACGGGAATAACGGTTGTTGCGGATTTTAGAACTCGTGACTTAGTTGTTGGCGGGCAGGGGGCTCCTTTTGCCCCAATCTATCATCAAGCGCTTTTTAAAGGACAAAACTTTCCACTCGCAATTGTCAATATCGGCGGTATTGCCAATGTGACTTATATGCCTGATGAGGTAAAGGTCAGTGGTTATGATTTAGGTCCGGGCAACTGTTTAATGGATGCATGGATCCAAAAAAACCTTGGCCCTGATTATGACGAAGCGGGGGCTTGGGCATCAAAAGGAAAAGTTATCGAGCCCCTATTAAATAAAATGCTTGCTGATCCTTATTTTAAGCGAGAACCACCCAAGAGCATTGGGAAGGAATATTTTTCTCTTGCCTGGCTGGAGACTTATTTAGATGCTGAATATGCTGCAATAGATATACAGGCAACCTTGCTGGAATTAACGGCAACTACCATTGCGCAGGGAATAAAAAAAGAATCTCTAGCGCCTAAGCAAATTTTTATTTGTGGTGGCGGCGCTCATAATGTAGCTTTGCTAAATTCCTTGGCGAAGTTGCTTCCAGAAATTCATGTAAAAAGTACAGATGCAATTAATATCAATCCGGATTTGATTGAAGCGCTAATGTTTGCTTGGCTGGCTGAAAAAACTTTAAATAAGATTCCGCTTGATATGGGGCAAATTACTGGAGCGAAGCAAATTGCAATATTAGGGGCAATCTATCCGGGGGGCATTGACAAATCAAATTCGCTTAGGGTGTAATGTTGTTTTTCACAAATTAAGAACTTCCTTGAATACACAAACATTAAATAATCAACAACCTAGCAAACTCAGTGCTTATGTTGTTTTCTTATTGTCCGCTACTTTTTATCTGTACGAGTTCGTATTGCAAGTGGCGCCTAGTGTCATGGCTGACTCAATGATGAAAAGCTTTCAGGTCAGTGCAGCAGGCTTTGGTATTGTATCGGCCTTTTATTTTTATGCCTATGCTCCCATGCAACTGCCAGCCGGTCTTCTTTTTGATCGCTATGGTCCCCGAAAATTAATGACTTTTGCCTTAATCACCTGTGCAGTAGGCTCATTCTTTTTTGCCTCGACAAATAGTTTATTTACTGCTGCTCTAGGCCGTTTTCTGATTGGTATGGCTTCAGCTTTCTCTTTTATTGGTGTATTGGTATTGGTATCACGCTGGTTTCCGCCACAACAGTTTGCTTTTCTTGCAGGTATTGCTCAGCTAATGAGTTCAGTCGGTGCAATGTTTGGTGAAATGCCGCTTGCGAAGTTAATCGATGTGGTCGGATGGCGTTATGCAAGTTTTATTTTGGCCTTTATTGGCTTAGCTTTAGCCGCGCTCATTTGGTTTGTGATAAGAGATTATCCTCATCAGCCCACTCAAGAACGTCCACAGCGCCAGTTTAAAGAAGAGTGGCATCGGTTGTTAAGTGTTTGTCACCGTTCTTACACCTGGATAATAGGTGCTTATGCATTTACCATTTGGACACCAATCGCCGTTTTTGCAGCGCTATGGGGTGTTCCCTATTTACAGCAAAAATATCAAATATCTGTTCTTGTTGCTTCTGGGCTTTGCTCAATGATTTGGTTAGGTATTGGCGTAGGCAGTCCTTTGTTGGGTTGGGTCAGCGACCGTTTTTACAGCCGGCGTTTAGCTTTAAGTATTAGTTCAATTTTTGGATTGGTTTCAACACTTATTCTTCTGTATTTACCGAATGTTCCGATTAATTGGATGTATCTCGTATTATTTATGTTTGGTTTTGGTGCTGGTGGTCAAACAGTAAGTTTTGCAGTAGTAAAAGATAACAACCCACCTGAATTAGTTGGTACTGCTTCAGGATTCAATAATCTCGCCGTATTGTTGGGTGGTGCCATTTTTCAGCCGCTAGTAGGGGTTTTTCTTCATCATAGCAGCGGATGGACTATTGTTAACGATGTACCGGTCTATCCTGTACAAAGTTACAATTATGCATTATTCATTTTACCAGCCTGTTATTTTGTAAGTTTGCTTGTAGCTATCTTTGTACTTAGAGAGTCACATCCAGGTAATACTAAAATTTTACAGAAAAAATGTCACCGCATGGATTTTAATAGTAGTCTTGTTTAGTCAGATTATAACCTGGTTGCCTGCAATCAGGTTATGAAACCCGAAAATAGTAGAAAATTTAGAATATTCCCTCATGGTTTTTTATAATCAACTCTGCCTTAAATCACTCGTATTGATAGGATCTCATCCTAAGTAAATTGCTACTAGCCCCCCCATTTCTGTTCAGAAATTAAGGGCTAGTTAATTATAAATTCAATAAACTTTTTATATTTTTTTGATTTATAATAAAGATATGTTGCTTGTTAATTAAGATCTTATGAAACGAAACTGGGATCTAATTAGAACGATTCTTTTGCAAGTCGAAAAATTGGAACCAAATGCTCTTCTTACCTTAGACAATTTTCCTGTCGATCAACATAATGAAGTCTCTTATCACTTAGAAATATTAGAGGAGGCCAGATTGCTCCAGGGAAAAATACATAAAACGCCCGGTGGTTCTCCTCATGGGTTTCATTTAATTCGTCTTACTTGGCAGGGTCATGATTTTTTAGAGTCCATTCGGTCTGATATAGTATGGCAAGAAATACAGGGTCTACATAACTCTAAAAAAATAGGGATGAATGTTGAAACCATTATGGCAATGTCACAAACAATTACCAATAAGCTGTTGCCTTGATCTTAATTTTCACTTAATTGTGAGCTTTTCCGAGCTAGTTGCTTAGCTTTTTATTGCTGGAGTAGTCAAGGGAATCCTCACAATTATTTTGTGAGGATTAAGAATTCTACATCTGAGACTTTTTATCTTGGGTGTAGCCCAAATGATAATCAATTGTACTTCCGGCGTCTAATACATCCTCATGTGCTACATAGGGATTTGTAGCCGCTTTTACTGCGCCAAATAAAGTATGGGCTATCCATCCTGCTTTTGCGTAGGTAATTTTTGTTTGATCAGCTTCATAGCCTTTCTTGGCTTCTTCTTTAGCTTCTTTGGCAAAGGAATCGGCAATTTTTCTTTCGTTTTTTATTGTTTTTCCCCATTTCCTTAATTTCTGTAAGTGGCCGCTGACTTCATGCTCATCAATCTTTGAACCTCGTTCAAAATGTTCAATATGTTCTTGCTCCAAATCAATTCCTTCTCTATCGAGATGTTGATTAACTGCTTGAACATGGGGTGGTGATTTTTCATGCAAAGTTTTTCGTTGTGGGAATTGGTACACATAATTATGAGTTACTTCTGATTTAAATGCCGCTACTATGACATTGTAAGTTGCTTCCCAAAGCCCTGGGACAGGTTTTTGCTGAGTTGAAGACTTTTTATTCTCCGTTGGATTTGGCATCGTATCTACCCTCGTTATTGGTTATATATGCTTAAATAATAACCAACAAACATTAATGCAGTATTAAGTTAGCTAAAAAAGGCAAAATATTTAACTTTAGGATTGATTGCTTTAAGTAGGGGCAGATATAAATCCGGTTCTTGTTATCCATTCAAGCTGTTTTCATCTCTGTATGAGTAATTGGTTGATAAATTTAGAAAAACTAACTCAAATTTACTCTAAAAAACCAGGGGCTGCTCAGTTTCTAATCACCCCATACCAACACCGAAAGGTTTATCTTCCTTGGCATACTGAGATTTCATTGCTTCAACTACTTGATGAATTAACTCAGCACATTGCCCCTTTTTTTCGCCGCCTCTGATATTGGCATCAAAAAAACGGCAACGGCTGTCTCTAACTCTGCCTAAATAAATCTCGTGAGCAGCTTTTTCCTGTGGATAGGTAATTAAAAGATGTTTGTTTTTTTCTAGTAAACCAGTGACAGTTGCTTCGGTTAAATGGACTTTAGGGATTGTAAGGTCGGTGTGTGGAATATTATTTTCTTTAAAAGCAGCATGCTCAATATCAGTCTCACCTAATTTCGATGCCTCCAAGTCTCGATTTTCTCTTTCGATTGAGTCTGCTAAAAATCTTCTAGCATCAGCTAGGTATTTTTTAGGTTTTTCTCCCTTTAAAATAAGGTTGAGGTAAGCATTGGTCATGGGTCGACACATTCCTACAAGCTCACCTTGATCATTAATAGCTACACCATATTTTTCCAAGATTTCCTTTTGCGTAGTAAATGCTTCTTTTTTGTTTATTGAGAATGAAGAGAAAGAAGCAGGCATTTTATCTTTCCTAATAAAAACAATAAGCAAATAATAACACATACTGACCTTTATAAAAACAGTCTACAATTATTTAAAAGTAGATGTTTTTTCAATGAATGATTAAATTCAACGATGTATTAGAAAAACAAACAGATTTTTTAGGGCCTATTATCATACACTTGGTCGAGCAAAATGGTTATGGAGATATAAGCCTGTGTATTAAAATTACCAAGTTTTTACATCGAAAGTATCCTCAAGCTTCTGTAAGCATTATAGGAGATCAAAACGCCTTCACCAAAATAAAAGAAATTGCTCCCGAATTTTTAAATACCAAGCTACATCCTAATCTAGAATTTTATGACAAAAAAGAGTTGTGGAAGTTACCGAAAAATTTTTTTGAAGAAGTAAAATTAGAAATTGAAACAGCAATTTTTGACAATTCACTAAATCGCAACAATTCACTCACTCCTCATACTAAAATATTTATCGGTGAATACGGTAATTACGAAAGCTCTCCTTATAAACCACCCATTATTTCTTTAAGTGGTAATATTGGTAAGAATTATCCAGGAATACTCATTGAACCTGATTTACAGCAATTTTCACGTCTGGATACAATCATAAAAAGCATTAAAAAAACTAACATTCTTTCTAGGATGAGTGATTCATTATTGCAAAGACAAGTTTGTGGCAAAGAAATTAGTGATCGCGATCAATTTATTGAAAAAAATGGCTTTGCTTTTGCTTATTATAATCTTTCAATAAGTTACAAAAGAGCTGCCGTAATCTTTGCAGCAAGTAATGCTAAAGAAAAGGCAAACTATTTCATAAGCGCTTCGCATCAAAAATATCCCTATATTTTAGATCAGTTAACTGACAATAGCTTCAAAGCTGTTTTGAAGAAACTAGGATATAGCAGTTTGTTTTTTTATAACGAAAGTTCTGAAAATCCTTATCAGAATATTTTGCTAGACGAGTCAGAGGGAGATGGAAGAAAATTTAAAGTATTTATTAGAGAAAGGTTCCCTCAGATCTTAACACTTGATCTTATGCGCCTCTCTGATCTCTGCGGCGTTGCGGGTGATCAATGTTTAACCGAGTCAATTTCACTGGGTATTGTACCCATACCTGAAGAACTCAATCGTCAAGTTAACATTATTGATCAAATTGCCAAAAATTTTTATAGCAATACAGTAATGGCAGAAATCTATAATCTGACTTGGAAAAGACAGAGAGAAAGAGACATTAATTATTGGATTGAAGCAGGGCAAATAATACGTGAACGACATAAAGAAGCTGTTGCAGTCCTGACTAAAATTCAAGATCAAGCGAATTTATATCATGCTTTAGACCATAGATTGAACTTAGAATTTAACAAAGATTATTAGGATTTATTACGTCAAAAAAATACAAATTTGTCAAAATATTGCCTTTTTTTAGGTTGAAAACCAAAGTTTATGGCATATTTTTTGCCTAATTTAATTCATTGCTAATAATCAATTTTTAATTTAATAATGATAACAATCAGATTAATAAGGCGAAGCAAATGAGCAAAGAAGACCTGTCAATAATAGGACAAATAAATGATGACTATGCCAAAATATTGACACCAGAGGCATTGAGTTTTTTTGTAACACTTGAGCTTGAGTTTGGTGATAGGCGCATGGAGCTTCTTAAGTTAAGGCAAGAAAAACAAAAGGAATTTGATCAAGGCATTTATCCGAATTTTCTCAAAGAAACAGAGCAGGTCCGCAAGGCGGATTGGCAAGTTGCCAAAATTCCTCATGACTTAGTTGATCGACGCGTTGAAATAACTGGCCCCGTTGATCGTAAAATGATTATTAATGCCCTAAACAGTGGCGCAAAAGTTTTCATGGCAGATTTTGAAGATTCTAATTCGCCCACTTGGGATAATTGCATTCAAGGACAAATTAATCTTTGCGATGCTGTTGATAAGACAATCTCTTATCGCAATCCTGAAAATAATAAGGAATATAAGCTTAATGATAAAATAGCAACCCTTATGGTAAGGCCACGTGGTTGGCATCTGTCTGAAGCTCATGTGCTTGTTAATGGTCAACCTGTATCGGCCTCAATTTTTGATTTCAGCTTGTTTTTCTTCCACAATGCAAAAAAATTAATAAAACAGGGCAGCGGTCCTTATTTTTATCTTCCAAAAATGGAATCCCATTTAGAGGCTAGATTGTGGAACGAGGTCTTCATACGCGCACAAGAATTAGTTAAGATTCCTCAAGGAACAATCCGCGCGACAGTATTAATAGAAACAATTAACGCCGCATTTGAAATGGATGAAATACTGTTTGAATTAAAAGACCATTCAGCGGGATTAAATTGTGGTCGCTGGGATTATATTTTCAGTTTTATTAAAAAATTCAGAAATCATGCTGAATTTGTCTTGCCTGATCGCCAAGAAATCACTATGACAAGGCATTTTCTTCAGTCCTATGTTCGCCTTTTGACGGCAACCTGTCATCGCAGGGGTATTCATGCGATGGGAGGCATGGCTGCACAAATTCCTATCAAAAGTGATGAGAAAGCCAATAGAGAGGCCATGGAAAAGGTGTTCGCGGATAAAAAAAGGGAAGCAAATGCGGGGCAAGATGGTACTTGGGTTGCTCATCCGGGGTTGATAGGAATTGCACTTGAGGCTTTTGATGAATTTATGCCCAATGCTAATCAAATAGATAGAGCTTTGCCTCAGTATAAGATTACACAAGCGGATCTGTTACGTGTTCCAGACGGAAAAATAACTGAAAAAGGCATCAGAAATAATATTAGCGTAGGAATCCAATATTTATATTCATGGCTTACAGGGAATGGCTGCGTACCAATAAATAACTTAATGGAAGATGCTGCAACTGCCGAAATTTGCCGCTCGCAACTATGGCAGTGGCTAAAATTTGCCGCCGCGCTCGATGATGGTAGAAAGTTCGATAACAGCCTATTTAACCATATGGCAGCAGAAGAATTAGCAAAAATTAAATCTCAATTCGCTAAAATCTCAGAAGAGATAGAATTAGAAAATGCCTATCAGTTGTTTATAGGTATGATCACTAAAGACGATTTTGATGAGTTTTTAACTCTGCCTGCGTACTCCATGTTAGTTAATAAACAAAGGAAACAATACTATGAACCAGCAAGAACAAGCGAATCAACTAAATAAAGATTGGAAATCAAATCTTCGCTGGGAAGGAATTCAGCGTCCTTATAGTGCCGAAGAGGTTATAAGATTAAGACCTTCGCTAAAAATCGAATACAGCATCGCGAAGCATGGCGCTGAAAAACTATGGTCTATGTTACAAGAAAATGAACCGATAACCGCCTTAGGCTGCCTGACGGGTAACCAAGCTGTACAAGCAGTACAAGCAGGCCTTAAAGCAATTTATTGCTCAGGATGGCAAGTGGCAGGCGATCACAACTCGGCAGGACAGATGTATCCTGACCAAAGTTTATATCCTGTTGACTCTGTTCCTAAATTAGTAGAAGCGATTAATAATGCTCTCCAGCGCACCGACGAAATTTATGGTTTAGAGGGCGATCGTTCTACAAAATGGTATGCACCTATTGTTGCCGATGCTGAAGCAGGCTTTGGTGGCAATTTAAACGCTTTTGAACTCATGAAACATATGATTAGAGCAGGGGCTTCGGCAGTTCATTTTGAAGATCAACTGTCTTCAGCAAAAAAATGTGGACATATGGGTGGAAAAGTTCTAATTCCTACCTCAGAAGCGATTAACAAATTAATAGCTGCTCGTTTAGCAGCAGATGTTTGTGGCGTCTCTACGCTGATTATCGGCAGAACCGATGCAGATTCTGCAACCTTAATAACCAGCGATTTTGATGAAAGGGATCGTGTCTTTTTGACAGGTGAGCGTTCAGCGGAAGGCTTTTATTATGTAAGAAGCGGTATTGAGCAGGCAATAAGCCGCGGTTTAGCTTATGCGCCTTACGCTGATATGATTTGGTGTGAAACTTCAAAGCCAAATATTGAACAAGCCCGTCAATTTGCTGAAGCAATTCATCAAGAATTCCCTAAAAAGATACTTTGCTACAATTGCTCGCCGTCTTTCAACTGGCAAGCAAATCTTAAAGAGCATGATTTAAAAACCTTTAGAGAACAGCTATTTGAGATGGGTTATAGATATCAATTCATAACCTTGGCAGGCTGGCATAGTCTTAACTTGGGCATGTTTGAAATTGCTAAATCGTATCGGGAAGAAGGAATGCTTGCTTATTCTCGCATGCAGCAGAAAGAAATGGCTCAAGAAGCTCAAGGTTTTAGAGCGACTAAACACCAAGCTTTTGTTGGAACTGGTTATTTTGATGCAGTGCAGAATACTATTATGCAAGGTGAATCTTCAACTACGGCTTTAAGAGGAAGCACGGAGCGTGAGCAGTTTCATAAGAATTAAGTGAAATAGTTGTAATATAACGAAATTCACGTAGGTTGGGACTGGCCAACCTACGTGATAAGAATTAAAATATTTTCAACATCCCACCTTGAGTTTTTGGGCAAAGAAACTTATTTTTTAGACTATATTAAATAATTCAGCTTTATATCATTTTCAAGGAGTCAATTGTGAGTAAATCAAATACACCAAAATTAAATTCAGAAGAGGATAAAGTAAAACAATCCCTAGAAGAGGGCATCGAACAGGTTGATGCCAAGTATAAACACGCTAAAGACAAAGCCAACGAATTGTATGAAGAAGGAAAGCAGGCTGTTTGTGATGCGCAAGATTGTCTGAAAGAATATACTGATAATTTGGTTAAACATGTGAAGGAAAAACCTTTAACCTCTTTATTAATCGCCGGCGGCATTGGCTTTATTTTATCCTCTTTGTTGAAAAAGTAATGAAATTTTTCGAGCATGTAAAAGGTTTTTTTTCTAATAAAGCAGAGTATTCAAAAGGACTTTATGCTCTGTTTAAGTTGGAAGCTAAACTTGCCGGATTAAATCTTTTACCCTTTCTTGTTGGCCTTATTGTCCTGCTAGCGCTGGCAATTACCGTTTGGCTGACCTTAATGATTTTAATTGGCTATGTCATCATTCTTCTCAGCAAACAACCTCTAACTGCTATTATTACTATATTGGTGTTAAATTTAGCACTAGCTCTTTATCTCGTTCGCGATATGAAACAGCGGTTACAGGAAATGAGTTTTGCGCGTACAAGAAATTGCTTAAGAACCTCAGAGAAAGGGAATGAAAATGAGTCAACGGAAAGAGCTATTGAAGTCAATAGCCAAATTAGAGACGAAAGTTAAATCTGCTAAAAAAAATGAAATCAAACATAGATATTACTTCGCTCAATTAATTGGCCGTAACCCCTATTTATTAGCAGCTGTGCTTGTCCCTGCCTTTTTAAGCGGATGGCAGAGTGGTAAAGTAGCTCGAGGTCAAGGAAGGCACCGACTAAAGCAATTTGGCAAATACGGCTTTGCTACATTTTTTAAATTAATTCGCAATTATAATAAGTTAATATAATGCTATGATGGGCCACATTTAGCTATTGGAGCATTATGTGACTTCTAATAATTCAACAGAATTTGCGCATTCATTGCCCAATTTTATCTGGTATTATCTCAGAACTAAGAAACGCTATCTACTTGGATTTGTTTTGGTTGCCTTAATATGGGCAATTGATATGTCTTTAACTCCTTATTTATTAAAAGTTATTGTCGATAATGTTGTTCAATATTCTCATAATCAAGCGCAATTACTTCACTCCATCATTTTACCAGCAGTTTTCTATGCTGCGATGAGCCTGATAGTTAATCTAAATTTTCGTTTCTACGACTATGTTAATTTACAGTTGTATCCTTATCTTCGTGCAACAATTGAGAAAGATTTGCTACAGTATTTGCTTCATCATTCCTATACCTTTTTTCACAATAATTTTTCTGGTGCTTTAACAAAAAAAATTACGGATTTGATGGAAAATATCGAGCCTTTAGTGACTATACCAAATGAATGGTTTTACCCAAGGGTATTTGCGGCTTTGATTGCCAGTGGAACTCTCTTTGTAGTGGTTCATCCCATCTTTGGTATTATTTTGTTTGTTTGGGCTATTATTTTTGTATTACTTTCTTACTTTGCTGCTAAAAAAGCAGAAAATTACTCAAGAAGTTTTTCAGAAAATATTTCCAAATTATCTGGCTCTGTTTCTGATAGCGTTTCCAATGTTATGAGTGTCAAACTGTTTAACAATGTACAACATGAAATTTCTACTATTGACGGCATATTAGATAAGGTCGTTGCTAGCGACCGCAAACTCTCTTGGTTTAATTTGAAAATTAATCTTCTTCAAGGTATTGGTGCCTCGATCCTTATTGGAGCTATGCTGCTAATGCTTATTATGGGCTTGCAAAAAGGATGGGTAAGCGCAGGGGATTTTGCTTTAGTTCTGATGTTGTCAGTTTCCTTTACTTGGGGTGTGCACGACATGGGAAAACAGATGCAGCGTTATTCTAAAGTAGTAGGGACCTGCAATCAGGCATTAAGTATTATAAGGCAGCCTCATGAGATTGAAGACCTTCCAGACGCCACAGCACTCAATATCCATCAAGGAGAAATTAGGTTTCAAGAGGTGTCCTTTCACTATGAAAATAGAGTCAATTTATTTAAAAATATGAGCGTTACTATCAAACCCGGTGAAAAAGTTGGTCTGGTTGGTTACTCGGGTGGGGGAAAATCTACTTTTATCAAGTTAATTTTACGCCTGTTGGATATACAACAAGGCTATATATTTATTGATAATCAGGATATAAAAAAGGTTAGCCAAGGCTCGTTAAGAGCACAAATTGCAACTATCCCACAAGAGCCTGAGCTATTTCATCGAACAATTATGGATAACATCCGCTTTGCTCGTGTTGATGCCAGCAATGAAGAAATTATCGAGGCAGCCATAAAAGCCCATTGCCATGATTTTATTATGGATTTACCCCAAAAATATGAGTCGATGGTTGGAGAGCGCGGAGTCAAGCTTTCTGGTGGACAAAAACAGCGCATTGCTATTGCCCGAGCTTTTTTAAAAAATGCACCGATTTTACTGTTGGATGAAGCGACTTCATCATTAGACTCTAAAACAGAAGACGAAATTCACCAAGCCTTGCATGAAGTAATGAGCAAGAAAACAGTGCTAGTCATTGCTCACCGTTTGTCTACCTTAAAAGAGATGGATAGAATTCTTGTTTTTGTCAATGGTAGGATTGTCGAGGATGGTTCATTGAATCAGCTACTGGGAGATAAAATGGGGCATTTCTATAAATTATGGCAGATGCAAGTCAATGGATTTATTGCTGAAATTTAATCACTAGGTTTGATTTGTTGTCATCCTAGAAGGAAGAAGACAGATAGAATCATCCATATTTTGACATTTATCGCGATTTGAAGCCAACCAAAACAACTGATTCATCATTATTGATGGAGCCTAAATTATTTAAATTATCTATTTCTTTGTTTACATGTACAAAAAGTTTTTTAACATAGTCAAAACGGCCTTTTGAGAAATCAACAGTCTTATAGGCTTCTATGTAAGCATTACAATGAAATTTAATTGAAACTAATTCAGATAATCTTTGTTCAACTGAGCAATCTGGCTTTAATTTTTTATAGGCTTCTACGGCATCGATTATGTTCTGTGCTAAATCGGAAGTCCCTAGGCCTATAAAACCAAGATCCCATAAAAGAATATGGCCATGGTAACTTTTCGTTATTGGTAAATCAGTTGGTGCTTTATCATTAGCAAGCCTGACATAGGCAAAATCGCGTCCACTTTTTGCAGTGGAACCCTGGACTGCATTAATTAGGCTGATGGATTGTTTAGCTACGATAATTTTGTCAGAGGCTTCTTGATCATGCAGTGCTAAAGCACTAGCCATTTTTTTCCAAGAAGTAGCTGTTCTTGTACTTTTAAGCTGGCCTTCGGACGTGCAAGAGGAACCAACTTCTAATAGGCCGACAGCCAATTCCTTTGTTTCTATTGCGTCAGGCACAAAATTACTTAAAATACTGTTCCAAACGAATCCAACGGTATCAACAATCATTCGCACGTGCTCTGAATGAAAGAGATCAGCGAATTTTGCAAAAATTAGTCCACCAACGATGTTTAAAGGGGCCAATAAAATATCAGTTATTAGCCATTTTACATCACTTGGATTAGGGCCTCGCCCATATTCGCCAGCTTCATGGATCATTTTTATTATAGAGATAATCGTTGAAGTATAGGAAACAAAGCTGATGAATCCTAAGATTCCTGCGGCTATGGCCAAAGGGGGAAAAGCAAAGGAGAGAAGAGCCAAGATCGCTGCGATTATACCCGTTATCAATCCTATAGACGAAGTCACTGTAGTTACATCTTTTGCAATGGCATCGATAAGACTTAATTTTTTCGCATTAACATAATGAATGTCGACGAGGCGTTTAGAGAGAACTTCAAGTTGCTTAATTTGTTCCGATGCTTTAGGATTTTCCTTTGCTTGAGCTCTAAAAGTATAACAAAGCAAAGTTACCCTACGATGAGCTTGCAAACAATCGACACGTGTTTGCATGTTTAGTAGTGAGGAATAGTTTAAAGTTTCGCGAAACTCTTTTTTAATAACCTCAAGATCTGGCCCATCAATACTTTCTAGTGTTTTATGAATAGCTTGTAATAAACAACGCTCTTTTAGGATATTAAAGAATTTTTTATATTTTTTCTCAAATTCTTCTATTTCTTTTATTTCATTATTCTGATTAGAATAATTTTTTTTAGCTGCTCTAATTAACTTGAAAATTTCATCAAAAGCATTGTTTTTATTTTTTGATTTTTTATCAGTATTGACATCAATATTTATTTCAAAAAAACGTGTTCCAGACCATAACTCTGGATTATAAAGAATGTCATATTGCATTCCCTCTATTTTCTCATGATTGATAGTGGATGGCGCGTGCTTATTTATCCAAGAAGAATGCTCTTTTTGAATTGAACTATTTATGTCATCCAAGTTACTATTTAATGTAATTCTTGGTAAGATATGAAATGCCATTACTGTCCTAAAACACGAATCCTAGGTATATTATACTGTGCATAACTTAAGAGAAGATTACCGTTATTTTATGAGCAAGTTTCAAAAAAAAATCTCAAGCTCTGATCTAGGTTTTATGCAGTTGACGAATGATGGAAATTTGATTAGCATCCATCCTTTTCACTCGTCAGGCTAAATTAGCATGTTCTTTTTCACAAGACTTCAAATTCCTCGTTTTTCTTCAACGAGTTACGAAGCGCTTATTGAAGAAACGCTGCTAACACGTGGGATGATAGAAGGCAATAATCATAAATATAAGGCATTATTGAAATTAAAACGTCATGCTATAGACATGGCTGCCAGCTTTCATCAATTAAGTGGTGTTTCGACAAATTCTTCAAATATTGGTCCTTTACAAGACCTTATACAAGAAGCAATAAGCGCTACACTTTCAGCTAAAGCGGTAAATCCTCAGGAAATAAGGGAGCGTCTTAATTTATTAAAAGTGGAGCTTAGTAGTGAACAGGGTAGAAAATTAGTTTCTGCTTTATTCATGTTCACTAACTTTTTTCTCACCACAGTAGCTGTTCTTGGTGTTGTTTTTTTTAGTGCCGCTATGTTAACAAGTCCTTTGGGGATTGCTCTGGTGGCAGCGTGCATGACAATTGTATCTACTGCAGTACTCTTGGCTGCTACCTATAGTCTTTACGTAGATGGCCGCAATTTGTTCGACAAACAGATAAAAGAGATAGAAAGTGGTATAGATTTTTTACTTGATGAGTACCCGGTACTCGTAGCACAGGATCCTGAGGCATACGATTATGTACCGCAATGTAATTAATGCCATATCCTCATCGTTGAGGGTAGGTTGAGGGTAGCAATTGCTAGTTAGAAGCATCGAAAGGGCGTTTTTTATAAAACTAAACCTTGTTGTGTTTGAAGATTAGGGTTTTGTTCGCGATAGCTTTGACCTTTTTGTGTAAAGAAACAACAGGATTGATTAAATTCCACTGGCAATCCTGCACTAGCTAATTCTTGACAAAGAAAACGTTGAGCAACAACAGGTAATTTTTTCAAGCTTTCAAAGTCTAAAGTAACTGATTGAATATAAATAGTATCCCAATGAGCTGCATCCTGATAAAAACCACTTTTATCTTCACTGATTTTGCGACAATTCTTGTTCCAAGTATCATGAAATCTACCTGATTTTGTGCGAGCAAGGTCAAGATACTTGGCTACAGCAGCTCTATCATTTTTAATAATGACATCCTCAATTTCACTGTTAATTAATAAATATGTATGCCCATTAAGCGGGTGTTCATTCCTAATATTAGTCTTGAAAGATGTCTGTGTTTCATTGGTGTAAACAATGACGACTTGGACTTTCACTTCGAGGCCAAATTTTATAGCCTGACTAAAAATTTTTATGAGTGACAGATCCTTATGATTATCACAGGTTCCGCCGCCAGCGTTATAGGCTGATTGAACAGAATGATAGGCACTCTTGAAGACAGAAACCTCCCTAATCCATAAGTGAAAAATATCTTTTATTTCTGCAGAACTTATCCTAGCTGATATTTTTTTCAAAGTAGATTCAACAGATGCTCGCCATTCTGCATTTTTCTTTAGAATTTGCGCATAAACGGCATTCATTTTTGGAACATCTACCACAAAGGATGACATTAATTTTTGATCGGTTAGACAAGTAATCTGATCACCATCTAAGCAAGAAGCTGGAATCAATTTCCCCTCTTTAGCACCTAAACGAATATCGGGTTTATTGAAGATTGCTAAGCTGCTTTCTTCACAATCTTCTCTATCATCTGGAGGACTGTCGATAAGTATTTTAGGATCATTTTTTACAGTTTTTGATTGAGGGAGTGACTCGCTTACCTTAGTAGCATAAGCAGCACTAATACTCATTAAAAAAAACAAAGCCATCCATTGCTTTGGCGTTAATTTATTGACAAATCTTAGGCCCAAACCATAAAAACCTTTGGGCGGCCGTTTTCTATTTTGTGATTTTTTTTGCAGATTAGGGGCTGCAGAATTAAGTTTGCGTCCATGTTTGACCGGCCGAATGGGTTTAGGCTTGATTTGGGTAGCACGACGAATCTGATCTTCAGCCCTAGGTTTATGTCTTTCTTTAATAATAACCGATTTTTTTGTGAGTTGACGCATAGTAATCCTTCCTTAGAAAAGGTTAAATCATACACAAATGGCTGTTGTTTGCATTTAAACTACTCAGCATATAGATAAAATTATCAAATAAAAGATTCAGTTGTTGCGATAAAACCGCCTTAGTTAAATAATAGCTACCTATAAGCTAAAAGAGGGGAGTTATGCCAATGTTTGATCTTAATGCCTATACTAATCAAACCTTTACTAAGCTTGTGCTTGAAGATAAAAAAATTGACTTTATTGAATTTCATAACTGCCAATTCAAAGAATGCAAATTCATAGAGGTTAATTTTAACAAAGTTAAATTTACTGACTGTGATTTTGAATCCTGTGATTTATCCCTCTCAAAATTTCCAGGATGTAAATTTTCGGAAGTTTCTTTTAAAAACTCTAAACTCTCAGGAATAAATTGGACAGAATTGAGCTGGCCCTTAGTAAAGCTTGCAAGTCCGCTCTATTTTTACAGCAGTAATTTAAGTCATTCGAGTTTTTTCGGCTTAGAACTTGCAGACTTAATTATTGAAAATTGTAAAGCAACCGATGTTGATTTTAGAGAAGCTAATTTAAATCATGCGAGCTTTACAGGCAGTGACTTACAAAACAGTTTGTTCATGCATACGAACCTAAAACATGCTGATTTCACTGATGCGATGAATTATTGTATTGATACTCAATTGAATACAATAACAAAAGCAAGATTTTCATTTCCAGAAGTTATTTCGTTATTAAGCCATCTTGATATAAAAATTAATGGATGGCCCAACGATCAAGACTAGATCTGTACCCTAAGGGTTTCTTTATTTTCTTCCTTGTCCGAATCAAAGGCGGGGGTTTTTATCGCATCGACGATTTCTTGTTCTTCAATTAAATTCTTTTGATGCTTATCTACCTCTGAGTTCTTATTTTTTATATCCCTCAATACACGTTGAAACTTTTCCTTATGATTGTTTAAGAAAAATCGATTATCTCCTACCAAACTAAGATAAGGTCTTTTTTGTGGGAGAAAGCTCTGATTATTTCTTAAGCGTTTTTCATCCTCCTCAGTCACTAAAGGATGAAAATCTATTCTTTCAATAAACTTCGATGGAGGTTCTTCTGCCGGATTAATCTCATGTGATAGTCTTACTGCAAACTTTCGGGGCTGCTTGGTTGCTAATATATTAAGTTCCGTCATTCGTTGATGTAACTCAGTCGCAGGGTAATAAGCAGTTTTAGGGCTTTCTGACTGCGCTTTAGTCGCCCCTCTCCATCCATCAACTATCCAACAGTCTTTTCCCCAGGTGGATGGATCTTTTAATTTTGAGTCTAAAGGTCTATTAATCACTACAATCTCATGATCAAATTTTTTGTGGCTAACAATCTCAATTTTAACTATTGGATTAGAGGTGGATTTAGAATTAAACACCATATCCCACAATACCCACGCAATATAAGCATTAATTACACTACAATTTCCATAACGAATTGTGCGTCCAGCAGCAGCCAAAAGGATAAATTTTTTTAGGTTTCTTTCATCTCGGGGTAATGCATCGAAATCATCTCTTAATGCAAATTCCCCTGAGGAGCTGCGATCAAAAAATACCCAGTTGTGATTAAATTCAATTTTAATATTTTTAGCCTCATAAGAAACTTTTTCTGACCGTTTTGGTTTTTTTTTAATAAAAGCTGTGGTTGACCATAAAGCAGAGCGAGTTCCTTTTTCGCGGTGATGAGAGAAATACCTCTTTAGAAACTCTGGAATATATTCATTTTCCTCTACATCAGGCCAGTAATTTGAGGAACCAATAATTGTTTTTTGGGCAGCTCTTGTTGCCGTTTCCAGTAGTTGCTCTATTTTCATGAAAGTAAGCTAATAAAAAATGTATTATTATTGTACATGCAATTATTCCCGCTGTTAACAGATATTATCGAGTATTGCGGCGGCGGGGGGTTAAAATAGCCAAGACAATTGCGATAATAAATAAAGCAGGCACATCACCATATAAATGAGCAAAATGCTGTGGGTAATAGAATGCTTGGATGGCCATAATGCCGCCATGCACAATACTAGACCAAACAGTAAACCAGATTAAACTCAAATACTGAATTGGATTCTTAGCTGCTAGGATTAAAAAAACACCCAAGGTTGCATAAATTCCTACAATCATTTGTAAATAAACATTTTGCCCAACTAGATGCCATGCCCAGCCTGAAGGCCATAAAAGAGTTAATGGGTACACCGCGAAGATAAAAACTAGTCCAATAATGACCAAAGCAATCCGGAGCATTTTGTAATTTTTTTTAGCACCCATGACAGATCCCCTAAAAAGATATCCTATCCATCATTTTATTATAGTATGAGGAAAAAAATATACTGCTTATCTCAGATGTCTAGGCGTAAATACTAATCGAGTTCTTAAGAAAATTTTCTCGTTTGAGAACATTAGCTTTCCATCTGTTCCCCTTATCCTTTTGATACATCTCAGAAATTTCTTGTTTGATTTCATCAGATGAAATTTTCTTAACTGCAAAAGCTTTCATGAACAAGCCAAAAGATATAAGCGTTACAAACAAAAAAGTAGTTGTCTTATTCCTATCCATCTCGTAGGGGGTTGGTTTTGCATGGCTAATAGCATAAAAGAGGAAGCCAGATTATAGATACTGTGAGCAAACTTAACTTAGAGTAAGAAGCCTAATCCATCTTAAGATGCATCCACCTACATAAAAGAACTGTTGCAAACCGCTCACTGAAGTTTGAATTGGTAATTATTTCTGTAAAGTTAAAAGAAACTTATATTTTCAACATATGAATGGAAAGAATAAAAAGAATAAGCGCCCCAATTACATTAAAAATCGCAGATAAATGTTCGGGTATTTTTCTTGCTATCGCCATGCCAACTATCGTTGAGCCAAAAGCCCAGCCACCAATTGAGACCAAGTAAGGTAATAACGGTTTATTAGCAATTCCTAGACTCACTCCAACAGCTAAAGCATCCAAGCTTGTTGCGATAGCAACCACTAAGAGTTTGAAAAAACCATGAAACTCAAGCGGTTTGGTACCACCATTTCTATTTCTCCACTCTTTAACACCTTCATAGGCCATATGGATAGCAACAACAAATAATAGTAAAAAAGCAATCCAATGATCTATTGAACTAAAACGTGAAATAATAGTGTCACCGGCTACAACCCCGATAAATGTGGCAATAAACTCCGCACCACCTGATACAAGAGCGAATCTAAAAGAGTCGCTAAATTTATGAGGCCGAAGTCCCATTGCTACCGCAGCTGAAAACGAGTCAGCACTCAAAACCATCCCTAATATCAATGGCTCAATAATATTCATTTCTCTATGCTCGACTAAACATTTAATAAGCTACATAGTTTAAGCTAAAACGAGCATGAAATTTTGAATTTGGTTCAATTAGGAACATTTGATTGTTGTAATCGATGTCTGTTATCAAAGATAATATTAAATGGTTTTCCAAAAAACAAAGAAGAGTTGCTTCAGTAAACGGATCAGTAGCATCCCCCAAATAATTACTGCAGAATATATGAAATCAAAAATCAGAAACAGATGCGACAAATTTACTCTGTCTGTCGAAACTCCATAAGACACTATCTATAGATATTAATATATGCAAAGAAAAAATCCAAAAAGAAGGAAGAAGCTGCGTGAGAAAGAGCATTCTGCCGCTAAAAATTTGACCAATCAGAATAGTAAATTGACTCAGAAAGAGCCAACGCCTGAGCCTGAGCTTATTCCACTCTTTGCTGCAGAATCACGTAAAGAGAAAAAAGTATCTGCATTTTCATTTTTCCGTAAAAAAGATGAAAGATATAAAATAGTGACTGTAGCTAAGGCCCAGGCTAACCCTCACTTTTGGTTGGTCGTTGGAAATGCTTATGAAGAGCAGGCTGCTAGAGTGCTGCAAAGAGCATGGCGTCTCAAAAAAAGTAAATCATTCACTTGTAAAACTGGTAAATCATCTACTCGTAAATACACAGAAACACTGACTGGGCCACTAAATATGGGTTTTATGAAAGAAGCTTTTGGCTCCAAGGCGAATGAATATGCAACATTAATTAATGAAGGTCGATGGTCTGAATTAGATTTTCTTGATGAGGATTTTGTCAGAGATATTTACAAAGCATTTCGCAAAGAAAAAATAAATGAGAGTGAGTTAGGTACTGCGCTTGATATGTTTATGGCTTGTGAGTTATTTAAAAAAGATGGTTCAAGCATTAAACAACATCAATTTTTTGATGGCAAAGGACCATATCATCCAGAATCCATTCCCTATGCGACTAAAGAAAAAATTCTTGATTTTAAAAATCGCTTACAAAAAGTATCGGAAAATCAACGATGCTACTTTAGCATTGATCTACCGCGTGCTTTCGAATTTAATTTTTTCGAAACCTTATTAGATCCATATCAAATAGTTGATATCCGATCTAGGCCTTATTTTGGCCCCGTTATAAAACAATTTCTAAAAAAATTTCAAGCTAACGAAACAAACATGTTTCTTAGCATACTTTTATATTGGGTTATAAACTTTCAAATCAATAACCAAAGCGTCTTGCTTCCAATCATTTTATTGATTTTTAATCTCATTAAGGAAAATGAATTAAAACAAAAAGCGGAACTATACTATGCGGTTGATATGTTAATAAAAACTAATGATGCTGATGCAAAAAAACGCATCTATTCGTTTATTTGTGATAATAAGCGTTTATTTCCTGAGTTTTCTAAATTAAATCGCATTGAATCAAATAGCGTTATGGCTTTTATTATAGCCATGAGAACTAAAGAATCATTTCCATTTATAGCAATTAATCCTAATTACGATGAAAACAATCCTCACAGCCCTTTGCTCTGCATGATTATCACGCCTTCTTCCGTGCTGAATAAACTTCAAATCGCCATGCATGGTATCGAACATGCAACCAAAATTGTGAATAATGCGGGACAAATTCCTATTCGTCGCATACGCCAGATGGATGAGAATCCTAAAGGATACAATCTACGCAGACAATCTCGCCCTATAGAAGCGCCACATCCAGATTTAAAACCCATACCCAAGGTACACGGTCTTCAGATGAGCCTATTTGCAGCAAGAACCCATGATTATTATCATTGCTGGCGTAATGGATCGAATCAATACAAGGTCATGTTTAGACATTTACGACAATTACTAGAAAGCGAAAAAGAACATGATATGTCAAAAGCAATTTGGATATTAACAGATATGGATATTAGTTTAACCAGGAGGAGATTAGCCGCAAACAAAGATTGTATTGATGAGCTTTTTTGCAATTTTTTTAAAAATTTAATGAACAGAATATCCAAGGCTTCATTCTGGAGTAAAACTGATCGATATGATGACAATCTTCTTATCATTGCTGATATGATTAGGGATCGTGATGAATGGAAGGAGATGACTGGATTATTTCCTGAAGATATTATTCATAAAATTGCTCCGAACTCCACCGTTTCAGTTACTTATAGTGAAATGGAAAATATCATTTTATCTGAAGGCACTGACAAGCCAATACCATTCTATATTTTAGCTTATCGTTTAAGAGAATTTAAAGACAGCTTAACATTATGCCATCAGATTGATACACTGGTTGGATTAGATAAGATATTTTTCTGGAACCAAAATAGCGGTCTGTGTTTAGACTCCCATTACACTCACAAAACCAAACATATTCGTATCGAAGACATTCCAGCAAAGGAATTATATTCGGCTTTGGATGGCATCGCATCAACCCAATTGAAGCTTTCAGCACATAAATCACCTCCTAAGGGGATTTGTATGTAACTACGCCAACACACAGCTTTTTTTCACCCAGTTGTCGTGGTCAAGCAATCAGGTTATATCTGTTAAACAAGGTGTATGGCTAATCGAGGAGGGATCAGATAATTTTATTGTGGCAGATACTTTGTTAACAGTTGTATCATCAAAACTGGATATCGAGGGAGAGTGTTTTATTCGATTCCGGCTCATGAGTCCTAAACCTATATGAAAAATAATGATTAAGCAATGAGATGATTTTCTTAGAATAACTTTTCATTCTAATGATTGTCATACCCCTATGTTTCCATCTCTAATGGAGAAATGATATGAAATCGTATTACACTCTCAATTGATGAAAAATTCTTGGCTAATTCTTTAGGTGATGAATTAACTCCTGATACGTCTATTAGATTGACCGCGATGCTGTCTCTGGAAGTATTAACCATACGTTCAATATTGTATCCTAATTGAGAAATTCTTTGTGTACAATGAGCGATTACTCCTGGTTTGTTTTGATTAATCACAATAATACGGTAACAATTGGGTATCTTAGTTGTAGGTAAAAATGTATCAGGAAAATTAACTGAATGCTCTATAATACCAAAATTAAGGTAATTAATAATATTACGAATCACCATTTCTGCTGAGTTCACTTCTGCTTCGGTAGTGCTAGCACCTAAATGGGGAAAACTTAATACTCTTGGATGATTGGTTAGATTAGGAGTTGGGAAGTCTGTAATGTAACCTAAAATATTCTTTATCTCTAATTGATTAATGATTGCTGCTTCACTGACTACTTGCTCGCGAGAAAAATTCAATAAGAGTGAGTTCGCTTTTATCAAAGAAGCATTTTTTTCATTAATTAAGTGTGTCGTATCAGCAGTTAAGGGTACATGTAACGTAATAATGTCTGAGTTGGGTAAGATCGATTCTATATCATCAATTTTCTCAACATTAGGGTCTAATGACAGTGCATTAGGAAGAGTCATATGAGGATCATATCCTAATACTCTCATGCCTAAAGCAAGAGCTGCATTAGCTACTTTAACGCCTATATTGCCTAATCCAATTACCCCCAGAGTTTTGCCTGAAATTTCATGGCCAACAAACTGTTTTTTTTGTGACTCAATTTCCAGAGACAGGGATTCTTTATCATGTTTTTCCAAACGAGTTAAAAACATTCTTGCTTCATCCAAATGACGATAACCAATTAACATTGCTGCTAAAACAAGCTCTTTTACTGCATTGGCATTGGCACCAGGAGCATAAAAAACAGGGACACCAAGAGCAGTAAGAGAATCAACTGGAATATTATCAGTACCAACTCCTGCACGCCCCACTGCTTTAAGCTCCAAAGGAAAAGAATGATGGTGTAATTTATGGGAACGAACCAATATTACGTCAGGATTTTCGAAATGGTTCCCTAATTTATAATTAGGAGGTGTAAACTGTTTTAGAGCCGTTGGCGCTATATTATCAAGAATTTGTATGGTAAACATTATTATGCTCCTTAATTAGAACTCTGCCTTCTTGAATATCAACCAACCCCTGCCTATAAAAGGCCTGGTATTCTTCTGAAAGAACTTCCTGCTCTTGCTCAGTTAAACCCAGAGCTAATACTGATAATAGGCTGGTATGTTCTATATAAAAATCAGAGTTCTTTTTTACCCATTTTTTGGGATTTGAACCGGCACAACCTACAAAACGAGTCACAGAAGTTTTCGCTTCCCAGTCGGTAAACCCATCGCCTAATAACAACGAACGCTGGTTAGCATCTATTATTTTATCAATCTGCATTGCTTTTCCCTTGGGTTTAGCAAGATCACTCTGCTCATTAAAACCTTGATATTTCCCTTCGGCATTAAAGTAAACATCAACTGCAAGTATATTGTCCTGATGAATGCCTAACTCTTCTGCCAACGGTAAAATGGATGACTTAATGCCAGCAGAAATTATATAAATTTTTTTTCCAAGGCTTTTAAGAAGCCTTATTACTTCTCGTGCCCCAGGGGCACATTGAATATGGTATTGCTCGGCCAGCTGCATAATTTGTTTCTTAGTTGGTTTAACTAAATCTAGACGTTTTTTATAATCACCCTCAGTAAAACCTGTGGTTGACATACACCTTTGTGTTATTTCATGGACTTGCTCAACAACACCATTCAAACTCGCCAAAAAGTCTATTCCTTCGAGCAACGATAGGGTGTTGTCCCAATCGAAAAAAAAGACATTTATGGGTTTCTGGATTCTCCATAATTCAGAATTAACATAGCCCATCAAATACTCCTTAATGTGCTGCAAAAAAACGCAAGAAATCAATTAATTGCAAGACGTCATCATAGCTAATCGCATTATAAATACTGGCTCTTGCCCCTCCTACACTACGATGACCTTGTAAATACAATAAACCATGCTGCTCTGCTGCTTGAAAAAATGAGGCTTCACGTTGAGCATCATTCAAGGTAAAAGGGATATTAAGGCGCGAACGATATTGAGGTGCTATTGGATTATGGTAAGCGTTACTTTCATCAAGATAGTTATAAAGTATTTGAGATTTTAGTCGACTGCGCTCCATCATAACTTCAATTCCTCCTTCTGCCTCCAACCAATCCAGCATTAAAGAAGCAACATAAAAGGCAAAAGTAGGGGGGGTACAGGTCAGTGAATGATTTTTATTTTGGGTTGCATAATGAAAAACGGCCGGAGTTTCAGGAAGAGCCCTATCTAATAAGTCTTGCCTAATGATAACTAAAGATACTCCAGCTATACCCATATTTTTTTGGGCACAGGCATAAATACAACCTAATCGTGTAAAATCAATAGGTCTTGAAAAGAGGTTAGAACTCATATCACTTACTAATATCATATCATCTATGTCAGGGATGTGCTGAAATTCAACCCCACCTATAGTTTCATTATCCGTGAAATGTAAAAATGCTGCATTTTGTTCAATATTCCAGGTAGTAATATCGGGAATAGTAGTGAATTTCTGTTGTGCGCTACTAGCAGCAAGGTGTACCTGGGCATATTTTCTTGCTTCGTTCATAGCCATAGTAGACCAATAACCTGTTTCGACGTAGTTGACACAAGTAAAACCACGTACCAAATTCATAGCTATCATGGCGAATTGAATTTGCGCGCCACCAGGTAAAAAAAGTATGCTGAAATGACTAGGTACTTGTAAAATTCTTCTAACAGAATCCTCTAACTTTTCACCTAAATCGGCAAACTGATGAGTACGATGCCCTATTTCTAATATAGATACTCCTGTATTTCTCCAATTAAATAATTCATCATGAATTGTTTGGATGACAGAATTAGGTATTGCAGAAGGTCCAGCACTGAAATTAATAACTTTATTTTTTGTCATTTCCAATCTTCTGTATTACTAAGTTTATTTTATTATAGGACATGGGGCTTGGGGAGTATGATTTTACTCAGGATATTGAAGAGAGCAGGGTATGTTGTTCGATATCGGCAAAATATTGGCACTTAAAGGCGTTAAGCTATCTCATTGCCAGTTTGGGCTGGATATGCAGTAAACCCCTTAATTTAAAAAATCATCATCTGTTCAATTTTAACTCACCTAAGAGAATGGTTTATACTATTTATCATCTGCGTACTGAATTTATCGAATTCATGGGAGTTTTTTATGGGTATGAGTTTGAAAGAAATTCGAGAAAAGTATGAAAAATTGCGTGAAATTATTGCGGAACGCCAGATTTTTGAAAAAAAAATTGAAAATCAAAAACCACCTTATATTAACCATCCTACAAATTTTAATTATTTTGATATACATGGCCACACCTTACTACACTATGCTTGTATGTTGGGTGATGAGGAGGCGGTTGCTGAACTCATCAAAGATCATACTGTTAACATAGAGCAACTTCCGCTTTTCCTTAAGGGAGGGGTTACTCCATTTGAAATGGCCTTAGAGGCAGGGCATCTTGGGATAGCCAAAATATTATTTGATAGGGGGGCCAAATGTTCTCAAATCGCAGCAGCAAAGGTGCATCCGAATTGTCGCGATTGGTTTAATGAAAAAATTTTAGAATCGCTAAATGAATCTTACCCTCAATTAGAAAAATCTGATTTCCATCTATTAAAATCAAGCAGATTTTTCAATGGCTTTACGGATCATCCTTTGCATCGGCTAGCTGAATTGGGGGATTTAGAGGCTATTAAAAAGGGATCAGATGAGTTTAAATATTCAGAAAAAATGGTACCAGCACTCCTTATTCTTGCAGCAAGCAATGGCCATCAGGAACTTGTGAATTATTTACTATCAAATAAGGGAAAATTGAATCCGAATAATTCTTCATTTACTCAAACAGCATTACACGCAGCAGCTCAATACCATCAACATTCAATGGTAACTTATTTATTATCCTTAGGCTCTTTTATAAATTACCAAAATGAAGTAAAAAAAACACCACTGATGCTCGCCGTAGAAGCTAATGATAGTGAGATGGTTAAATTGCTCCTAGATAATAAGGCTGATGTGTTGTTAAAAGATGTCTTTGGAAATTGTGCTTTTCATTACGCTATTCGTCAAAATAATCCAGAAATTACTCAAATGTTATTGGAACATGCCGATAAAGAAATGCTATTAAAAACTAAAAATATTTATGGCCTTACTGGGGTGGATATGGCGATTGCCGAGGGAAATGATGAACAACTAGCCTTAATTTATGGTAAAGATCAGAAACAACTGGAAGAGGTTAAAAAAAATCGACTATATGGTCAACAAAAAGTAGCAATCAATCACCGAGCGTTGCTGCCTGTAATGCATTATTATCTGATGTCGAATTATCGTGATACTGATTTTCTTGCTATTACGGGACATTGCAATGGCTTTTCCTTTTTGCGGAATTTTTATTCTGCAAGGGGAATGAAGAATTATTATTATGACAATCTTAGATTGCTTCCTAAATGGGATGGCAGTTTGCAAGCTTTAAACACCACTTTTCCTGAAGAATCTGAGCAAGCAAAATATCATGATAATCTTCGTTCATTATTCGAATATTGGACACAAGATATTATTTGGTTTCAGGGCACAGCAACAACAGGAGTAATCCCTATTCGTCAACTAGAGACAGAGGTCAAATTTAGTCTGGTTTCCCCTGCAAAAGAAGACGTTTCTATTGTTTCTATTTGTGATCTTGATACTAAGGACATGACAAGAGAACAGTTGGACGAACATTTACTACTTATTAGGAGAATGCCAGTAGGAATCCAATTCAATTTAGGAGGCGGTGAGCACAGTACTAGTGGTGATGTGGTGAATAGCAATTTTTATGTTGATTACTATGATCCAAATTTTGAATTTGAAGCTGATCCTGAGCAACTTGCCGATTGCCTCACTGATATCATTATCGATGTAAAGTATCGAGCAATAAGAAAAATAAATCAGGATAATACCTTACCTATTTCTTACCATATTTACTATTTTAGCCATCAAGCGAAGGATATCGATTTAGAAAAGTTCGAGATATTTTCTGAGCAGGAATTGCCAAAAAATAGCGAAGAAGCAACTAATTATCAAAAAAAATCGCCTAGTCAATTTACGCACTTGCATGCAGCTTTATTAACGGGGAGTGATTGTACTTTAGAAAAATTGCTTGAAGCTGGCCATTGTGATCCGACTGCAAAAGATAGTTTTGGCCGTACTATTTTTGATATGGCTTTTAAAAATAAAAATGCTAAGAAAATATCTCTGATTCTAAAATATTCGGCAGATAAACTTGATATCAGTAAAGCGCTTTTATCTTCTTCAAATGAAGATGAAATTTTCAATATTTTGATTAAATATGCCAAACCTTCAGATCTGATTGCATTATGTATCAAGCATATCGAGTTCGGCAATCTTGCCTTTGTTGAAAATTTTATTAATCAGCATAAAGGGATCATCAATGAACTTTCGTCCCAAGGTCATAGTTTATTGCTAAGAGCATTAGAAGCGAAGCAGTATCCAATAGTTGAGCTTTTAATAAAAAACGGAGCGTCGAGCTTGCTCTTAGCTAAACCAGAGTCTCTTTTTGATGATAATCCGAATCCAATAACAGCTTTACAGTATGTTATAGATAAAAATTTAGATGATTATTTTGCTGTTATTCTTGGTGATTATTCATCTCAATTCCTAAACCTTTTAAAAGCCCATAGCGAAAAAAATTCTGAGCTGGAACTCCAATTATTAAAAGAAATTATCTTTGATTTCCAGGATAAAATTCATCAGAGTATTTTGAGTGCCTTGTTGGTTTATGCGATTAATTTAAAAAATACCGATCTTTTTATCGCCCTTGTTAAAAAGGCTGATAAATCGATTTTAGATCAATTGCATGATGGAAAACCACTGATTATTCGAGCAGTAATAGAAAAAAACCTCCCTATGCTAGAAGCCTTATTAGAGCATGGAGCATCAGTAGACATTCAAACCCAACCAGGTAAAAACACAGCTCTACATATTGCCTTAAAACTAAAGTTAGATATTCAATTTATTAAAATTTTAATTGAGAATCACGCAAGAGTTGATATTGAGGATAGAGAGGGTATTGTTGCTACTCAACTTGCTAATGCGGCCTCAAAGGAAATTCAAGAATTAATTTCACCTAGTCAGTATAAACCGACTATGTTTTAAGGTTTTCTTAGAAATCGGTTTGATAGATAACGAATTTTCATTTCCTAATGCACATCATGATCGTTTTAAATACGGTTAGGGCTTAGAACCCCTGCAAGAAAAATATAAGAGAATTCTTTCAGGAGCATAGTGTTTTGCCCTAAAGCAAAATCTTTTGCCAAGCATCACAGGTGTTCAATTTGGATATGAAATCAATCGGCTCATTGCTGAGAATAGCAATTGAATTTTAAAATTAAGGTGTTTTTTTATCTTTTTTTTCAGGTTTATTTATCTCTGGATCGGAAATTTTTTTAGATTTGTAAAAGAAGCCTTTGCGAGCAGAACTTTCTTTTTGGGGACTTATTTGTCTATAATTTTTTTTAAGATCGTCAACAATTTTTAATGTATTTATTATTTTTTTGCAAACACCTGCCGCCCCACCCAAACATGAATCAGCAGGCAGGTTAAAGATATTACTTAACGAGTCACCTAAGTGGTAGCTTTTTAGTAACAGTTTAACGCCAGGAAAATTATCTATTGCTGTTTTTTCTTTTTCGTCTAATCGTCGGTAGTAATCTTTGAAGTTAGAAAATACTTCTCCGCGAATCAAATCATTTAAATCCACACGAGCTTGTTGCATTTCTCGTAATTCAGATTTTTTATATTTTTTTTCCATAACTTTGCGGAGTTTTTTTGAAGGCTTCGCAGCGTTACTAACAAATACATCCATTTCATAAATGGTTTGAGGACTAATATGACTAACTGAATTATTGAGCAAAGTCATAATATGAGTTTTTAATAGCGAGCTCATTTCAAATAATTTGCGTAAATCATTAGGGGAAAAAGATGATTCTGTATAGAAATTTAAAACTTGGCCAAAAGTAGTAACATAATTTTCAATTTCACGAATATCGAAAGCATATCGATTAGTAGTAGTTGGATCTGGTTCACAGACAAATAATCTTGCAAGAGGAATAGCAGTTAATTCATCCATTTCACTGGTTTCATTATTGCTAACTTTTACCTCTACTCCTTCGTAAAGGATAGGATATATATTTCGGGGTCTTCTCACAGGTAACTCTTATATTATAATTTTATATCTCAATTATAATATATATGGGGTTTGAAGTCCTCACGACAGAAAACGTACGCCAAGTAGAATTCAGTGAGAATTAAGGGTGAAAAATAAAATGTATACTTAATAATTCGTTAATATTCAATGTCGTAGAATTAGAGGCTCCTATTATTTTAGAGAAAAAAATATGCCTCTATCAAGAAAAGATTTTGTTAATATATGCACCCAAGCTATTTCTTATACAAGGAGTCAATTAACAATTAATAATCAATTGAGCGGTTATAAAAAATTTCACCGTGAAATTAAAGAGAATCATTATTTCTCTCGTAATGTTCGCGCTCCAATTATGGATACTCATGAGGATGAGTATATGTATAGGCATGATCTTCTTAAACATACAGGGTTAGGAAATTGTCATGAGTTAGCAGATTTTCTGCTCGTAGAAATTGGCAAAGAAATTGAGCAGCATGGTGCTCTTGCTAGAATTAGGATTGTTAACTCAATCAAAATTGATCATGTATACCTTGAAATAAAAATTAAATTACAAGATGAATGTGATTATTCCCTATGGGAAGTTGATGCCTGGGATCCCCGCATTATAGATATTAGTACTCGTCCAAATGGTTCAATTAAGAACCACGAGTCTCTTGACTATGGCTATTCAGTCAATACAGAAAATTCTGTATATTCCGATGAGATTGATTACCAACGGAAACATAGATTCTTTGGCAGTATCCCCACACCTAGAGAAGGGCGTCCTCTTAGAGCAGCTACCCCTGAAAGAGATATGTTAGATAAACATGATCATTTATATCGTGATTATACGATTGAAGACTCAAGAGATGAAGGAAAAATTCCATCGTTTAATAAGCTTAACTATTTACAGAAAGCCTCTAGTTGGCAGCTTTGACGAGGATCATAATTGAGTTAAGTAGAATTTGATGATTTCATACTCTAAAGCTCAAAGCCAATCATATTGAAAGAAAATTATTAACGTTTTTTAAGTGAACGGCGTGTAAAAAACCATTCTAATAGAACAAAAACAGGTCCTAAAAGGGCAGCGTGCTGCTTGAGTTTAGGATGCTGGGAAGCTTTTTTAAGTATAGCGCGAAGGATTTGTAAACGAAGAAGAGCAAATATCAAGCGAAACATACACAAACTCCAAAATAAAATTACAATGAAAGTATAGTCTATAAAAGGTTCTTAGTTTTATCGACTATAGGGATAATATCAGCAAATTTGCATATCATGAGGGAATGGCAGATCCAACGATAAATAAAAGATAAGTCTGATTATTTTGATAATCAGACTTATCTTTTAAATAGTTCCCGCGGATTCAACTAGTTCGCATTTGCCCCGTTTGTGTCATATAACCCAATTTTAAGAAACCGTTATTTCCTTAACTATTTGATTTTTATCATCAATTTTCAAAAAACCAAAGGGAATATAATGAGGATTTGAATCATCACTATCGTTTTCAAAAACAATCATAAAGCAGTTGCCTAAATACGGAGATTTTTTCTCAATTTCCTTTTTTAAATCAAGGTAGGTTTCAGCTTTTTTAACAGCGGAGCCTGAATTCAGGGCAAGCCCATTAAACTGGATGTCTATTGCTAGAAATTTATTTTTCATGAATTATCTCCCTTTAGCTTAAAGTATAACTCTAAGGAGTAATAAATTTTGATAATTTATTGAAATCTGTTGACAAGTGTAACCATGTGACTTACCTCCGCTAATTCCTAATACCGCCGTTGCTTTCATAAGATCTTATCTATTGTAAGAGGCTAAGAGAGGTGGTTCTCTATATTTTTTTCAACGCATTAAATCTGAGTTTTTTATCGTAAAATAGGCTCTAAGGTGAGTATTTAAAAATTAATCAATAAAGGCTTGACCTTGCCGCAACGTTAACCCTTATCGTGTATCTTGTGACTAAGAAGGAGTACCCATAATGTACACAATTAAACAATTAGCTAAGCTTTCGGGTGTGAGTACCCGCACTTTGCGTTTTTATGATGAAATTAGTTTATTAAAACCAGCAGCTTATGGTGAGAACCAATATCGTTACTATAAAGAAGAGCAATTACTCTTACTGCAACAAATTCTATTTTTTCGAGAACTTGAGTTTTCTCTTAATGAGATTAAACAGATTTTGCGTTGCAATGATTTCGATAAAATAAAGTCATTACAACAGCATAAATCCTTATTACAAGCTAAGGCTTTGCGAACATCAACACTCATTCAGACTATTGATAAAACTATTTCTCATCTAAAAGGACAAAATAAAATGCGCATTGAAGAAATGTTTGATGGTTTTGACCCAATTAAACAGCAAGAACATGAACAACATATGCTTAATTCTGGAATTATTTCTCAACAGCAAATTGATGAGAGTTGGAAGCGTGTTGCTCATTGGAAAAAGCCAAATTGGGAGCAATTTAAAGAGGCCGGTGAAAAACTAAATCTTGCACTTGCCGACGCCCTCAAACAAGGTCAAAAGATAGATTCAGCTACAGTTCAGAAACTTATTCAACAACATTATGACTGGGTTAATAACTTTTGGACCCCTACAAAAGAAACCTATTTAGGACTAGGGCAAATGTATTTGGATCATCCGGATTTTCGTGATTTCTATAATCGTTTTCATCCTGATTTAGCCGAGTATTTGCAGGCTGGCATGGAAGTATTTGCAACGCATAATTTAACTTAAATTTGGCAGAAGGAGTTTTTATGACGGCAAATTTATCGTATCTCATACTTAAGGACGGCAGAAAGCTTGGCTTTGCAGAATATGGATTTAATGATGGTTTCCCCCTGCTATTTTTTCATGGCTTACCTGGTAGTCGCCTTGAAGCAGGAAAATTACATGCAGCAGCTCTTAAGTTACATTTGAGATTAATAGGCATAGATAGACCTGGAATGGGTCTATCTTCCCCTCAAAGCAATCGAACTCTCTTAGACTGGCCAAATGATGTAAAAGAATTTGCTACGACCTTAAATTTAAAAACTTTTTCTATTCTGGGTCATTCCGGTGGCGCGCCCTATATTGCTGCTTGCGCTTATCACATACCCGAACTACTCCATAAAGCTGTACTTGTTTCAGGTATAGCACCCCTAACCTATCCTGAAGCAATAAGCAGTCTATCGAGATCTCAAAAACAGATGAATTGGGTGATTCGCTACTGCCCTATCTTAATGAAAATTATGATGAAAATGTCCTGCAAAGCTTTGGAAAATCCTAAGCGCTTAAAATTAATGCTGCAACAATTACCAGAAGTTGATGCTAAATTATTTAAAAATGCGGATTATATAGAATCGATGCTTTTAGCATTAAAAGAAGCCTTTCGACAAAATGTCGCCGGAGTACTCGATGATTTCAAACTACTTTTTAAACCCTGGGGCTTTGATCTAGAAACAATTCGCTGTCCATTTGTTGTATGGCAAGGAGGGAAGGATCAGCAGGCACCGGTGAAACATGCTGAAATCTATTCGCGACAGATTCCCCAGGCTAATTATGTTTTGTTACCAGAAGAAGGACATATTTCTATTTTGCACAATTACAGTGAGCAAATATTAACAAGTGCTTTGTAGTCTTAGTTTCTTAGGGATTAATAAACGACCAATCGACTTAAGTTCCACTTACCAGCTAATCACTTTATTGGATTTACGGTCAGTAGATTTATTTAAGTGAGTTGCAGGCAAACTAATCAAGGTTCGATAAAAAATAGTGTTGACTTGTTATAAATTCCAGACGGTGACAGATTTTACAAACTGTCCTTTTCAATAGCCTGGGCTTTTGATATAAGGTGTTCAAAGTAGGTCGTTTCAAGCGAAACGATGTATGAGAAGCAATAATTAATCGGAAATTTACCCGGTTTTATGACTTTAAACCTAAGATTGAGGACCAATCTTCATGAGAATATTTAGAATAATCAAATCTAATTTACCTAATTTGTCTAATCCCCAACTGACTGAAACCATACAAAGCGAATTGAAAACGCTGAGCAATTCGCTAAAGGGCCCCTTCCAACATCGTGAGCAAAGTCGACTTCATACCTTAAGAGCTCTTCAATACATATTAAGTAAAAATTATTTGCAGCTCGATGATCTCAGTAAAAATCCTGAAAAATTCTTTTTCCTGTTGGAATTATTTGGTTTGGCGGGAGGTGGTTCTTTTGCCACGCTTGCCGGCGTTCAGTTGTTACTGGCTGGTGGCGGCTTAAAATTGATGGCTCCTGAACTCCGTACTCGATTATTGAGATTGGTACAAAAAGGATTTTTATTAGGTAGTTTCTGCATGACTGAAATTGGGCATGGTTCCAATGTACCTGGATTAGAAACGGTCGCTTTTTATGATCAAAAAAATGATCAATTCATTATTGATAATGTTTATACAATCTATAGAAACGGTAAACTTATCCAGTTTGAAACTGCCAATGATCCAGAATCTATTAAAGCCAGCAAAATCTTTATAGGCAATGCAGGTAATGCTGACTTTGGTATTGTGTTTGCACAACTCATATTAAAAGGAAAAGAAGGCGAATGGGTTTCAAAAGGAGTGCATGCTTTTTATGTGCCCTTTACGGTTAAAGGACAAAAAGCACTGTATCCTCATCTTGATTCCTGGGAACCCCCCTATATTGAATTCTATGATGTAGGCGAAAAATTTGGTTTGAATGATATTGCGAATTATGTCATTCGCTTTCATCAGGTGCGAATCCCTCGTGCAAATATGATGATGCATAATCTGGTGGAGCTTTCCCCTACTGGAGATTATAAAAGATTAGTGCCATCGCCCTTAAACACCTTGTATTCAATTATTAAATACGGCCGGATTTATATTAGTTGCACTAGTTCATCGTTTATCTCAGTGATGTTTTATGTTGGTTCTGATTTAAGAAGAAAAGCTTTGTTATCGAAGCAAACAACAAACTCTTCTAATCAATCGCCCTCTTTTTTTTATGGACCCAGTTATCCTGATATCTATTCTTTATCTCGATGGGCAAGCTTTTCAGTGGCCTTATTTTTAGCAAAACGTGCTTTAATTAAAAATATCGACCAACTTGATGATGCAATTGCAACCGGCATGAAAGTTTTTTCGACCACATTGACAGAAAAAGTCTTTAATGAAATTAATTTTTTCATCCCATCAAATAGTTACACAAAGATAATGCTAAATAATATTTTTCGAGATTGGGTAGCTAGTTGTACCTATGAAGGCGATAACGGGGTCATCCCGCAAAAAACGGTGGGAGATGAACTGCTAGCATTGCAAAGCTTAATTCAACATTCGGGCCTATTTTTTGGCAAATTCCCGGATTTGCATGGCATGATTAAAAACTCTCCCACTGTTCATGATCTGCAAATGGCTAAAAATATTGCTTTCGCAATAGTATTCACTCTAGTAGACCTTTTTAAAATAGAATTGAAAGACGCAATTTCGTGTCAAATGTTTGAACAAACATGGCTCATGATAATCATTTTAAGCTTAAAATTATCACCCATTCAGAAGATTAAATCCAAAGAACACAAAAGTGAAATTTTTTCAAAGGAATGGAATAATCATCAATTATTTGTGAACGCGTTATCCAATATGATCTCGGCATTATTTGTTTTAGGTGAATTGAAAAAGCACATCTGTTCTGAATTAATGCAAAACATTTATATCGTTTTTCGCAATGAAGTATTTTTGACTTTCTATCTGAACTTGTTTACTCAAGCTGGTATTTTATTTGAACCCGTTATTATTGATGGTGTAAATCAGCGAGGTTTGGTTGAATCCTTATTATTAGTGTTTGTAGAGCATGGCTTCCCCTCAGCAGAGGTTTTAGAGAATTTAAAAAAAGAGCAAAGACAAGCCTGTGAAAAAATCGCTCCTTCTTTTGATGAAATCATACAGGCAACTACCAATCATAATCCTGTCTTTGAAAAAATGATTGAACAAATGTTGTTAGTAGAGCCCCCAAAGAGAGAGTTTGGATGTGAAATAGAAAACATCACTAGCAGCAAAGCACGATTATAAAGGTGATGAATTGTCAAAATTTAGCATGATAGAACTTTAGGTTTTGCCACCTGTTCCTGTCGCGATCATGTTTTTTGCAGTGGTTAATTAAGGAAGGATTTAAACAGGTTCATATAGATGGTGGCATTACCATTCAGACATTTATTGCTAGCAACTTAATAGTGGAAGACCGAGATTGTAAAATAAAATTTATTTTCTTAGACCGGTTGACCGTTGTATTACTCATCAAGCCCCTCATAACTCAGCGAACCCGGATAGGGGCTAATGCATCTTTGATGCAATTCCAATTTGTTTGCACTAATTCCATTTTGGAATGTCGAAACCACAAATATTCTCTGTTCTTCATTTGGTCAATAAGCTAAATTATAGGCTTTTGCTGAGCCAGTATAACATGAGAGAAAACACAGAGCGCAGAGACCTCGATTCAAAGGATAACGATAACGAAAGCATCCAATTACCCGAAGAAATGTGGCTGCATATCTTGTCATTTATGAGTTTAAAAGAGCTCACTAATCCTGTTTTACTAGTTAATACCCAACTCCGACGTTTAGCTAATGAACTGATTTGGGAGATATTGTTAAAACCGTTTCTAAACGGAGAATACCAGCAATTTTTTAGACCGGAGTTTGGAAAATCAGCAACTTTAACAATTAGAGCCATTATGCAGCATGCTGCAACAAAAGCTGACATTGAAACTATAAAATACGCAATAGAAAAAAAGCTTATTGATGTTAATGCACCATTAGGAAGAGAACAACAGTCTCTTTTGTATCTGGCAGCTCGACATCAAAAGCATGAATTGGTGAAATTTTTATTGGACAAGCAGGCAGATCCTGAGTTACCACTGGCCAAGCTAATAAAAGAGGAGGCTCAATTAAGAAAGACTGATCAGCACCAACAATTGTATGAAAGACGTTTAGCCAATCAAAGAGCGACTCCTGAATGCTTATATGAATCTTCGGATTTCAGTTATTTTAACCCTGGCTCTTCATATAGAAGCCATGCGTCAATGATTAATAGTCTTCTAACTGCTCTTGAGAACAGAAAACAACAACTTCGGGGCACTCAATTGACTAAAGAGGTTGTAGCCCAAAATCGAGATGATCTTCTCAAACGTTTATTTATTTTGGACCGAGAAATTATAACTAGAACAGATTCATCAAACCATAAGCTTTTATATAAAGCTGTTTCATCTAGAAAAGGTACGGTTTGTGCGCAATTTTTGCTTGGAAACGGTGCAGAAATCGATGCGGAAGTATTACTAGCCGCTATTCTTAAGTCAAACTCCTCTGATCTCGTGCAAAAAATTTTAGACCATGCGGGGGATAATGCAGTTGATTTAGTTAAGGAGGTTATGCCTCTAATCCCAACTGATTCGAAGATGCTAAGCTTGTTGCAACCCTATACTGAAGGAGAAAAAATGTCTAAAAAAAGAAAATCACCTGAAGTATCCGAGCGCTCGGACGAGGCTATCTCATCGCCAGGTAGATCAGGAATTTTTGCATTAAATTCTCAAGTAAGTAACAATCCTCAGAACACAAAAGATCCTCAATCTGCTTCTGTAAAATTGGGAAGATTAGGATGAATTGATGAAGTCAAGGCCCTGAGGCATCTTATACACAAAGCATAGGAATAACATCTCACAGAAGGTGAAGAATTAATAGGAGGAATGCATGCCTCTTGGCCTAGACACTCTCAAAAAAGGTGAGGATCTTTCAAGGAATTAGCTGAATTAGTCGATATATGTCCTCTAAACCATAAGATTCTAACGAGAAGCTGATTTGCCCGAGTTTGCTGCAGATTTTTTCCCTTTTTTGCCCATGCTTTTTTTCAATAAACTAATAAAATCGACTACATCATCAGGAGTGCGTCGGTTAGCCGGTTTTTTCCTAGCTGTTTGTTTTTCAATTTCAGCTGTTTTTTGATCAAGCCATTTGGTCATTGCTTCACGGTATTCATCGTGATATTTTTCAGGTTCCCATTTTCCGCTTAAATCCTTAATAAGATTAACCGCCATTTTCATTTCACGATCAGAGATTTTATAATTTTTGAGTGATTCATCAGGTAATTTTAAATCATCTTCCTTACGAAGATCTTCATCAAAATGTAGGAGATAAAGCACTAAAGAATTATCATGGGCCATTACAAAACTTAAATATTCTTTAGTGCGAATAATGACTTTAGCAACCCCTACTTTGCCTGTTTTTCTAAGCGCTTCTCTCAAAAGAACATAAGCTTTTTGATTCTTTGAATCAGGGATTACATAGTAAGGTTTATCAAAATATAAATTATCGATTTCATTTAGATCAACGAATTCTTCAATATCAATCGATTTATATAATTCGGGGCTGGCATTTTCAAAAGCCCTCTCGTCTATGACAATATAATTTCCCTTATCATATTCATAGCCTTTGACAATCTTTTCCCAAGGGACTTCTTTATCGGTCTTGCTATTTACTCGTTTATAATGAACTCGTGCATTATCACGAGAATCTAATAAGTGAAAATGCAACTCATTTTTCTCTTCGACAGGTATAATTTGTATAGGAATAGTTACTAATCCAAAAGAAATATCACCCTTCCATATGGCTCTCATACTGCCTCTTTATAAAATAAACTTATTTTAAGTATAGGCTAACCGTTTTTAGCTAGGTGATACGAGATATAACAGAGCAAGAATGACTAATAACCCAATAATCACAGCAAGTTTTTGGCTCATTTTAATCCCTTAAATAATAAATTAAATAAATACAACCTGTTAATTATAGATATATAAGAAAACATACACAAAAATCAATGAACCATTTCTCGCAGTTCTATTGGCTCCCCTCTTCTTCGATAGTAGTCGCCAAACAGGGCGGCTTTGTTAAGTTTCACATAGCCACCATCTATACGCTTAAGTCTTCCAGTTATGCTAGGATAGCCAGTACCAATTGATAAGCTAGGGATTTGAACGATTGGCAGAATGAATCATCGATGAGTAATTTTTGAGTAGCTTGTCGTTGGTTTTATTTTTTGTCAAAGTTAAGCAACAAGTTTGTTCCTTATTCACTATAAAAATAGAGGAATTATGTACAACACATGGAAGTTAGATCATTTAGACTGGCGAATTATTGGCTGGATTATTCTTTCTATTCGATTTGTTCAAGGGTGGATTTTTTGGGGTGGGGGCTCACGGCGATTCATTTACGACCCACATAAGCTTGATCCCTATGCTTCGCAATGGATGGCGAATAAAATTCAAAGTGCTATGCCAGGGGCTCTATTTGATTTAACTCCTGTGGTTAGTTATCTATTACATCATTTTGTTTTTCTGTATTTCGCAATCATTGTTTTCAGTTTAATAGAACTTCTCAGTGGCTTGGCGCTTATTTTTGGTTTTTTTACCCGTACGGCAGCGATATTCACGGTCATGATTAGTTTTGTTTTAATGCTTCTGTTTGGTTGGCAAGGAAGTACTTGTCTGGATGAATGGACCATGGCTGTTTCTAATCTATCAATGGGTCTGACCTTGTTCTTGGCAGGCAGCCCCGTTTATTCAATCGATGGGTGGTTGATGAAACGTTATCCTGGCTTGGTTCACAAGTCTTGGTTTTTGCTTTTTAATAGTGGGCCTTGGAAACTCACAACCCTGTGGCGAACCGCTATTTTATTTTTTATCGTTACCCTTATTTTTACAGTGGGAACCTATGATTATTATCGTGGAGCTGTTTGGTCACGTTATCGCGCAGGTCCGGTAAGCGCCGATGTTTTTCATCTCAGTTTAAGTGACGGGCAATTAGACAGCAAGGGAGCTGTGAAATTTAAACTCAATGTTGATGCAGGGCCAAGTGCGGTTCCTAATTATATTGTACGTATAGAATTATTGGATGCTACTAAAAATATCGTTGAGACTTGGTCAGCCACGCAACTACACCAATTAGACACAGCGACTATTCAGAATAGTTATCAATATAATAAAGTTGGCGTGGGTATGTATGGATTAATTGCGCCTGAAAGTGCTAAAGCGGAAATTTCCCTAGCACCGGTAAATCCACTGCAATTGTTGCCAGCAAATTATACCCTGCAACTCTATACCGTGGATGGCAAGCGCTGGGATTTGGCTTTAACCTTAAAGGATTAACTTAACTTAACTTGACTAACTTTTGAATAGGGCTTTCATGCTCAGGTTCGGTGGCCCTTAATTCAGCGAGTTGGGCCGAGATCCCTTCTTTTTTTAATGAGGGTAATTCGAAAAATTGAGTTAATACAGCGGCACCCTTTTTAAGAAGTTTATCGATACCGTGATAGGGTTCCCAACGCTCTAAAACGGTATCTTCCAGGTCAGCACCTAAATGACTAAATAAATCAAAGCAAAATTTTAACGAACGATGCGGGTCCTCATCCCTATTCTTTCGCGCATAATGACCTGAACTATCTTCAATCACTCTGAGTTTGCCATTTTTTATCATAAAAGCGCCGGCTGCGTTTACTGGTAACCCACCCGCTAATTCACTATGAGCGATGTATTTTTCATATTTTAATGAAAAACTTTCAGGATGTTGAATCAAATACCCTTCATCATCAACCGCTTCTTCACTTTTTGTAGGATTTTGTTTTATAAAAGGTACCCCGTCTCTTTTTTCTCCGCAAGGGTAATAGCGAATAAAGAGTTGACCGGTTTGTGGGTCATGAATAATTACAAATTGATACCAGCCATCGGCTAATAATTCATTATCTTTTCCAACTAATCTCTTTGATTTTTCTTCAACACCCTTAATAGAGTATTCCTGATATTTTTCTACTGATATAACCATATGCATGCATTGATCACCCCAGCGTAGAACTCTCGCTAAATGAATTTGCTCGTCAATATAAGGATGAGAAAAAGGAGCAACAGGTAAAAGACACAAGTCGCCTTCTGACTCTGATAATTTTACCTGAATCATCGCAGAACTATGGTAGTTTCCCCTATACAAACCCTTTTTAACAGGTTCTGCAGAACGGTTATCCAGATAAGTTGATTTTTCTCTAAGCTCATTAAGACTTCTTTTTGTCACCTGTTGATCGGTCTTAGCAAAGATTTCTTTTAACAAATAGTAATAAGAATCAAATTCTTTTCGTGCTTTCTTAATTTTTAATTGTTCATAAATTTCTTGATTAATATCAATGTCTAACTCAGGTTCGCCATAAATTTTTGCATCAAGTTGGGCCAATAACTCTTGTGCATAGCCGATATTATTCTGACGAATAATTAAATTTTCTTTATTAGATCGATTTGTTATAAAATTTTTAAATAAGGCCCCAAAAAAATTTCTTAGACTCGGAAAAACAACCTTTTCTCCGGCTTGATAATCAGCGCTAAAAAAATGAAATAACTTATAAAGTACTCCTTTTTTTTCAGCATAATTTTGCATTACGTCCCTAAGTCGAATAATAGGGTAAAATGCGGTAATAAAACCAACAAAAGAAGTTCTTTTTTCGAAAGAAACAAGATTGTCGCGAGTAAGACGTTCTTTTTTCCGAATATAACTGACTAACTTTTTATGATAGCTTTCTAGTTTTTTTTCTTGTTTTGAAAGTTTCTTTTTTTCATTTGCTTCTTTTGTCATAGAGTAAAAAATAAATAATATTAGCTTGATCTTACTGAGTTAATATTAAGAAAATATTAACTATTTGTCTGAACCCTTAGTTTTTTAGTTTTTGTGTAAATAGAAATTGTCCATTGATCTTTCCCAAATCTTCTAGCAAAAAAAAAATTATGATATAAATGCACAACTTCTAATAAAAGGAAATCTTTGAGGATGACCTATCGTCCAGACGTGGATGGCTTAAGAGCAATTGCGATCCTATTTGTTTTATTATTTCACAGTGGCCTGAAGCTTTTTCCCTCTGGGTTTATCGGTGTTGACCTTTTTTTTGTGATTTCGGGCTTTTTGATTACAAGTATCATCCATCAGTCTATTCAGAATCAGAATTTTTCTTTCCTTGATTTTTATAGTCGCCGATTATGGCGTTTACAGCCGGTATTTATTTGTTTACTTGTGGTGGTTACTCTTTGCGCCTTGATTTTTTATTTGCCTGATGATTTGGTGCAATACGCCAAAAGTGCCCGGAAAACCTCAATTTTTACCTCAAACAGTTATTTTGCGCGTGTTACAACTGGTTATTTTGCAGCGGACTCAAATCAATTCCCCCTCTTGCATACCTGGTCTTTATCGATTGAGTGGCAATGCTACCTAATTTTGCCTGTTGCCATCTACTTATTGAATCAATTCGCCCCTAAACAGCATATTAACAAGCTTATTTATTTATTCACCCTGCTCTTTTTCGGCCTGGCCCTGTATTTTTCAGCCAATTATCCCGACAAGACTTACTATCAATTTTTAAGTCGTATTTTTGAATTTTTGGTCGGTGCTTCTGTTGCTCTTACTCCAAGACGCTTTTCTTTACCGAGTATCGTTTTGAATATCATTGGCGCTCTTGCCCTTCTGGCTTTAGTCTATATCGCCACCCGCAGCAATATCAGCCAAGGTTTTCCCAATTATTATGCGCTTATTTTATGTGTCGCGACTGGTTTATTAATTGCAGTTGGCGGGCATCAACCTAAACCATTTATTAATCAATTGCTGTCAACAAAACCTTTTGTTTTCATTGGGTTAATTTCTTATTCGCTTTATATTTGGCATTGGCCCATTTTTGCGTTTATTCGCTATCTGGGAATCGAAGAAAACACTTCAATAATCGCCGCTGCACTTTGTGCAAGTTTAGTTCTAGGCTACCTTTCTTGGTGCTTTATTGAAAAACCGGCACGTAAATTTTATCAATTCCGCTTTGTCTATACTTTGGGTCTCTTATTGCTTTTACCAATTGGCCTCGCTCATTTAGATGGTTATTTAATTCTAAACAATGCCGGCTTTCCTCATCGCTTTAATAATGATGTAGTGAAAGTTTTTGAACAATTAAAGCAATACGACGTCAGTCAAAGAGAAAAATGCATGGGTAGAAATAGCGTTGATATTAAGAGTCGCTGTACTTTTGGGGCAAAAAATGCTGATAGCAAAGCCAGTCTTATGATTGGAGATTCGTTTTCAAATCATTCTTGGCGCTTCATGGATACTCTCGCTAAAGAAGCGAATATATCCATTCTTGCGCAAGCAACACCTGGCTGCCTCGCCCTACCGGGAATTTATCTTTACGATTGGTCTACTTATAGAAATAGGATTTATCAAGAATGCTACGACGAAACTCAGCGCTATTACGAGATGATTAAAACCAATCATTATCATTATGTCATCATAGGTCAGTCTTGGAATGGTTATTTAGGCGTTAATGTGATTAATCAATTAAATGACGAACGTACCGTCGCGTTGACCAAAAAGCGTATTAAAATTGCATTAGAAAAGGCTTTGCAGCTTATCACTGATTCAGGAGCCACACCTGTATTAATCAAGGCGACCGCTTCAACAACTGACAATTTGCGTGATTGTTTCTTCCAACATGTGAAACAACGGAAAAAATATGATCCTAAACAATGCGACTTTGACTTACAAACCAATGCTGATTCTTGGCTTGATAATTTATTTTTAAAAATGCAAAAGAAATATACACAGCTCATTATTATCGATCCGCGAAAAGTACAGTGTACAAAAGATGGTCACTGTAAGGCTGATATCAATGGTGTGCCGGTATTTCGGGATGTGGCCCATATTACTGATTATGCTTCTTATCAATTCGCCAAGCGCTATTTAAAACAGTATAAAAATCCTCTAATCAGTTAATTGCTTACTCTGTTATTCCTGAGAAGGCCTGAGTCCATTCATCAATTGAGGACAGTGTTTTTTGGCCTCGCCTTCTCGTGGATGACAATTTTAGTTGGTACAGAGGTTACAAATTTGGAAATGTATCCTTTGTACCGTTGGGAGCTGGCATATCGGAAGGATAAACTGTTTCTGTTGATATAGATTGGAAAAAGTCGCACCAATTTGTACCCATTCCTGCAGAAGTGTCTTCAGGGAAAATTTGTTCGCGTTCCAGCGTTTTGGCTTCTTCCCATGATATTTCATCAGATCCTGAAAAAATCTTCTTTCCATCCTTTACTTCTGATTCGACCTGAGCTCTTAAGTCATCCGCCATTTGTTCTATTTTTATTTCTTCCATTAGTTTATTTGCAATTTGGCCTATTGCTTCCTCTTCCATTTGAATTGCCATTCTCTGCTTTTCTAATTCCATTAAGACTATGGAATTCGTATAGTACAAATTAAGTAAAGCATTTAGATACATGATCTGAGGAACATAAAACACCCCATTCTGCTGAAGACTATTCGGCATTGTCTGTTGAGGAGTAGGAGGTATAGTATTGGTTAAATAAGGGGTCAAAGAATAAGCATTCGCAGTAGAATTTAGGTTAGTACTGTCTCTTTCTAGTAGCTGAGTTTTAACTTTTTCATAAGTTTCCCGATAAGTTTCCATATAAGCTGGAGATTCGTTCTCTATTTCGGTCACTGGAGTGCAACCCTCTGCCTGTAATTGCGCGTAATCTTTGCGTGCCTGTAGAGCGGCATCCTTACTACCGCGATTTCTCGCTTCCACTTCGGATAATTGAGCCCGCTCAGACGCTTCAACTTTACGTTCTTTTATAATATCAGACTGTGTTGATTCGTTAGTTGAAATTGTTTCGTTTTCTCGTTTTCTTTTCATTGATGATCAGTTATTAATTAGAGTGCTGCAATTTTAACCGTAAATATCTAATTAATCATTAACTATAAAGAAACTCATCAGTCATTAGCTGATTCAGTTATCTATTTTCAATCAAAAAGATTTTATTTTGACCAAATACCCGCTGATTTCTCTTTATTTAATTATCGAAAATAATAAAATCGGTATTATTTTAATCTTCAATACATAGTAGTTATTAAAAAATGAGAATTTTCAGCTAATAGCTGTCTCTTTAATTATCAATGGAAGTTAAAGAGACAGCTAATTAGTATGTGGCTAGAGTGCTTCTAACGCTAAGGCAATACCTTGTCCGCCTCCGATACACAAAGTGACAATCCCGCGTTTTAAACCATCACGCTTCATAGAATGAATAAGTCTTGTGGTTAAGATAGCACCAGTAGCTCCGATTGGATGACCATGAGCAATAGCCCCACCTTCGACGTTGACAACCTTTTCATTTAAATTCAGTTCCTTAGCCACAGCGATAGCAATTGCAGCAAAGGCTTCATTAATTTCTACTCGTTGAACATCTTGAATTTTCCATTTTGCGCGTTCGAGAGCTTGTTTCACCGCGGGTACAGGTCCAATGCCAAACATGCCTGGCTCGACCGCAGCAATACCATAAGCAACAATGCGGGCCATGGGTTGGAGATGATGTGAAGAAACAAAATCTTTATCGGCAAGAATCATGGCAGCAGCAGCACTATTCAAACCTGGTGCATTACCTGCTGTAATTGTGCCCTCTTTGCGAAATGCGGGTTTCAATTTAGCAAGAGTTTCTGCCGTTGTATCAGGACGATTATGTTCATCTTTCTGAAATAACTCTATGCCTTTACGAGAAGTGATTTCTACCGGTGTAATTTCGGTAGCAAATTTGCCCTCTGCCTGTGCTTTAGAAAAAAGTTGTTGCGAACGAAGAGCCCACTCATCCTGTTCTTCACGAGAAATCGAATATTTTTCAGCAAGATCTTCAGTATGCCAGCCGGAATGATTCCCTGAGAATGCATCGTGTAAGCCATCGAGTAGCATAGAGTCACTGGTTTTACCATCACCCATGCGATAACCCCAACGCGCTGAAGGAAGAAGATAAGGGCATAGATCCATGTTTTCCATACCACCTGCAATTGCGCATTGAATATTACCACTCGCAATCTCGAGATAAGCTGAAACAACGGCTTGTGCACCAGAGCCACAAACTCGGTTCACTGTATAGGCTGGAACATTAACAGGAACGCCACCATAAATCGCGGCTTGACGAGCTGGGTTCATGCCTGCCCCAGCTTGTACAACATGGCCCATAACTACAGCTTGTACTTTATCAGCTGTCAATCCTGCTCGTTTGAGCGTTTCACTGACAACTACTGCACCTAATCGTGGTGCAGGGGTATTCTTCAAAGTACCATTAAAAGTTCCAATGGCAGTGCGAACAGGAGAACAGATAAAAATATCAGTAGTCATGGCTAATCCTTTTCCTTGAGTGATCAAATTATTCAAACAACATTGCATTATCTAAGATAATTATTAAGCATAGTCCTTCTAATGATGAAATGAAAATATTAGAACCATAAATTTTGCAGTTATTCTAAAATTCCACTTGGAATAGGCAGGCTCTAGAAAAATCACAGCTTTACTCTTAGCATACTTGTATTTAGTTGTTTAGGATACTGGGTGTATCTATACTAAACTGGTGCTGGCAAAAAAATACTCAAACGATGATTAATCTTATGTTCAAAAAAATTATTTATTCTCTAACCTTAGTTTCAGCTTCTGCTTTTGCTTCCTCTGAACAAGAACTTAACTTGCCCCCCCCAGTGTTTTGCTCAACCTGTGCAGTCCAAATTCCTCTCGGTATAAAATGGAACATTATATTGACCAAGCCGCTAAAGTTTAAAGAGTCCGTTCCAGTTTATGACATCGATGGTTTTGATAATACAGCAGAAACCGTTGCTAAAATTCATGCCCAAAATGCGAAAGCAATTTGTTATATCAATGCTGGAGCCTGGGAAAATTGGCGTCCGGATAAAAGAGATTTTCCCGCTGACCTCAAAGGCAAAACCAATGGGTGGTCTGGAGAAAAATGGTTGGATATTCGCCAGACAACCCTGCTTATGCCTATTATGCAAGCACGTATTAATATGTGCAAAAATAAAGGTTTTGATGCTGTTGATTTCGATAATGTCGATGGCTTCAGAAACAAGACAGGCTTCCCGCTTACTGCAGCGGATCAGGCAAAATATAATAGTTTACTAGCTAATATGACTCACCAAGCAGGACTAGCCGTCGGATTAAAAAACGATTTGGACCAAATTGAGCTACTAGAGCCTTATTTCGATTTTGCGGTGAATGAACAATGCTTTTTCTACAAAGAATGTAATCAGCTGACTCCTTTTATCAATGCAAATAAAGCAGTGCTGAATATCGAATACGAGCTCAAACCTTCACGATTCTGTGCTAAAGCAAAATCGATGTATTTTAGCTCCATTAGAAAAGATCTGGAACTCACTGAAGTGCCTGTTAGTTTTTGTGACTAATCTACTTATTGACAAGTTCAGGTAGAGAATATAATTTCTCTAGCATTTAGTCGCTTGTCACAATAATGGATCCTTTATGACTTTCCTTTCAATTTTAAATTTTAAGACCTTGTTTTTTAGCAGCTATATTTTTTCGATTGCTTATACTCATTTTCGTGGAAAAGTTCGTTTAAAAGTTTTAAAACAGCTCACTGACCATTCGAGCCTGATGGCGCCGGTTAATGCAATCATGTATCTTTTTTCCGCAGTTCCTAAAACGCCTTTCCTCGATGTAGCGGCCTTTCCTGAATTAAAAATATTACGCGACAATTGGGAAACCATTCGTGAAGAAGCTGAGTTTTTATATCAAGAAGGTTACATCTCTGCCTCGGACAAATACGATGATATTGGCTTTAATTCTTTTTTCCGCCGTGGATGGAAGCGCTTCTATTTAAAATGGTATCAAGACCCTATGCATTCTGCTCAAACACTTTGCCCTAAAACCCTGGAATTAATTCAGCAAATTCCTAATATTAATGCAGCCATGTTTACTCTACTCCCGAAAGATAGCTTTCTATTTAAGCATCGTGATCCTTATGCGGGCTCTTTGCGTTATCATTTGGGATTAATTACACCTAATTCCAAAGATTGCTGTATCTATGTCGATGGGCAACCTTATTTTTGGCAAGATGGCCAGGATGTTATGTTTGATGAAACCTTTATACATCATGCTGAGAACAAAACTTCGCAAGATAGAATCATTCTTTTTTGCGACATTCAAAGACCTTTAAAAAATAAACTTGCTACACGGTTTAATCAATTTTTTAGTCGAACTGTAATGAAAGCTGCGGCAAGTAAAAATTTACCTAATGAACAAGTAGGAACTATTAATAAGTTATTTACCCATATTTATCAAATACGATTAGTGGGGAAAAAACTTAAGAGCTATAATAAAAATTTGTACTATATAATTAAGTATGCACTTTTCCTTAGTTTTATAGCCTTATTTTTTATATGAGTATAAGTGAGGATTTGAGCCAACCCCGTATCAATAAATGGCTCTTACATTTTTTCTTTATCAATTTAATTGTAATTTATGTCCTTTGTTACAATTACATTGCTGATGCTTTTGCTGTCAAACTTTTTTACTTTGGAAAAGATGGCTTTCATGAAGCTAATACCGTCAACCATCTCATTTTAAGTTTATATCTCATAGTCACCTATATTAGCTATTTTTCTATTTTAACAATCTTTGCTTTGTTAATTCCTTATTTAATTTCGAAGGTTACCTCGCGAAATTGGATTACGATTGGTATCAGTATTCTTTGCATAAGTTGTTTTATTTTATTTATTGTTATTGATTTATATGTCTTCAAACTTTACCGTTTTCATTTAAATACACTGATATTGAAGATGTTATTCAGCCCCTATCGGTATCAAATTTTTTATTTTTCTGCGAGCGAATGGGCAATGTTTTATCTCATTGTCGCGTCTATTCTTCTCATCGAAGGACTTATGGCTTTATTTCTATGGTTTAACCATGTCGTTAATTTTTCAAAATGGATTATACGATTTATTTATGCCTCGATTATCTTGATCGTTGTTTCCTTTTGCTCAACAGTCGTTGGCAACAAATATCTGATCCGACAAAGCACCATTTTTCCTTATTATACCGATGTGGTGCGCCATCTTTTTTCGGTGTCAAAACAAGATATGAATTTCTTTGTTTACAGCCACTATTTTGCTCAATCTAAATTTGCCAATCATCAAATGGTTTATCCAACGCATCCACTACAGTGCAGCAAAGAAGTTAAAGCGCCTAATATTTTCATCATTCTCATTGATACCTGGCGCTTTGATGCAATGAATGAAAAAGCTACTCCCAATATTGCTCGTTTTGCTTCAGAAAACCTTAATTTTCATAACCATTTTAGCGGTGGAAATGCGACACAACCGGGAGTGTTTTCGCTTTTTTATTCAATGCCAGCTTCTTACTGGACTGCCATTTTTGAGCAGAAAAAGAGCCCTGAGTTCATAAATCAACTGCAAAAACAAAATTATCAATTCGGCATATATGCCAGCGCAAGTTTAACCATCCCCGATTTTGCCTCGACTATTTTCAGAAATCTGTCTTTGCCCCCTCCTCCAAGCGGCTGGGCCTATCAACGTGATGAAGCGGTGACAAAACGATTTTTGGCATTTCTCAATAATCGTAAAACGGATAAACCCGTTTTTTCATTTGTTTTTTATGATGCAGCCCATGAATATTGCGGAAAAAGGAATTTTAAAGGTCCATTTCAACCAGAAACTCAAGTCTGTAAACGCTATTTCTTAAATAATGGCTACAATGGTGTGCCTTTAGTAAATCGCTATTTAAATGCAGTCAATTTCGTCGATCAGCAAGTTGCCCAAGTCTTAGATGGAATTAAAAAATCCAATTTGTGGGATAATTCAATTATTATTATCTCTGCTGATCATGGAGAGGAGTTCAATGACAATCATAATGGTTATTGGGGACATGCAAGCAATTTCAGTAAATATCAGATTGAAGTTCCTTTCATTGTTCATTGGCCGGGTAAATCGAAACAACAATTTGATTATGTTACCTCCCATTACGATGTAGTGCCAACGCTAATGTCAGATGCCTTAGGCTGTAAAACAGCTTATTCTGATTATAGTTATGGCTCTAATCTCTTTGATGCAAAAAATCGTTATCCACTTATAGTTAGCGGTAATTACAATATCAGTTATATTACACCTCAAACCATTACTAATTTATTCCCTTCTGGTGATTTTGAAATTCAAGATTTAAGAGCTGAACCCTTAGCAAATCACCATTTCGATAATAAGCAATTGATCTCCATTTTAAAGAGTGTGAATCATTTTTATCATTAAAAAATGGAGCCTCCTTGACTATTCTGCAGTCACACAAACTCATTCAGGAAGCCTTGGAGACTCCTCGCTCACTCGGAATGACGGCGAGGTATAAAAGGATTAGAAAGATCCTATATTTTCGACTACACTTTGCATATTTATAAGGAAGTTGAGACAATAAAATGCCGTTTAAAATTTTGAATCACTGGATTGAAGAAGAAAAAGATGCCGGAGCTTCCAATCCCCAACATGCAATCTTGTCAACTGCAACTTCTGATGCAACGCCGCATAGCCGTGTGATTGCTATCCGAGAGATTACCGACGACGAATTGATATTTTTCACTCAAAAAGGGACAAGAAAAATTAAGGATCTAAGCGTTAATCCAAAAGTTTCGCTTACATTTTGGTTTGAACTTAGGCAACGGGAAGTGATTTTGGAAGGTAGTGTCGAACCTTTATCGCAATTAAAGCTAGAACACTATTGGAATACTAATCCGCATTCAGCACAAATACGATTCACAGCTTATGCTTTGACCTCAATGCAACCTATCGAGTCTAAACAAATTATTGAAGATAAAAAAAAGGCACTTGAAAAGGAATACCTTAATAAAAAACTACCTTTAAGCCCTTACTATTGTGGATTTCGAATCAAACCAACTCGATTCATTTTCTATAGTCTTCGTCTTGATGAATTATCCGATGTTTCAGAATATTATTGGCAAAATGCAGGATGGCATCAGCGCATTTTGTCTCCCTAATCAGGAGCTCAGATGGTAAATTTACAAAATAAAATTGTGTTAATCACCGGCGCCTCAAGCGGGATTGGACATGCCTGTGCTCGACTTTTTGCTAAAAACGGCGCAAAACTGATTCTTTGTGCACGCCGACAAGAGCGCATAGAACAACTTGCACAAGATTTAGAAACGATGCATAAGACAGAATGTCTAGTTATCACTTTAGATGTTCAAGATAAGTCTAAGGTTGAATCCACTTTAAGTACTTTACCCGCTGAATGGCAAGCAGTCAGCGTATTAATTAATAATGCTGGGCTTGCGCTCTCTTCAGATCCGATACAACAAGGTTCCATTGCAAATTGGGAAGTGATGATTGATACCAATATCAAAGGATTACTTTATGTTACTCGGAATATCTTACCAGGTATGCTGACTCGTCAAGAAGGCCATATTATCAATATAGGCTCTATCGCAGGGCAAGAATGCTACCCCAATGGCAACGTCTATTGTGCGACTAAACATGCTGTGAGAGCGATAAGTAAATCAATGCGCATGGATCTATTGGGAAGTCCTATTCGAGTGACAGAAATTGCACCCGGAGCTGTAGAAACCGAGTTCAGTGAGGTTCGTTGGAACGATAAAGACAAAGCAAAAGCATTTTACCAAGACTTTAATCCGCTTTTTGCTGAAGACATTGCTGATGCAGCATATTATTGTGCTACCCGACCTCAACATGTTGATATTGCTGAGTTAACAATAATGCCGACAGCACAGCCTAGCGCTACTTCGATTTATCGAGCGGGTAAGAAGTTGCAGTAACGGAAGATTGCGCCTACACAAAAATCCTAGCCCTTGCACCATTAATTTGGCAAGATGGAACAATTCTGGTTTAAGGCTATGTGTATATTTACATTTCCCTGTTCAATTGAAATAAGATTGATAGCGTTTTAAAAGATCAAATTATTTATTGACCTTCTGAGTTAACTCAGTGTACGAAGCTTAAAAGCAATTAGTCCATTTGTAGACCTCGTAGTTGCATTTTATATGGCTATGCCTAAGAGCGAGCCAATACCTGCACTTACAAGCATTGCTATTGTTCCCCAGATTACAACACGCAATGATCCTAATACTATTCGAGCTCCACCAATCTTTGCGGCGGCTCCTCCGAGTAATGCCAAAAATAGAACCGCCATTATTGCTACTGATGAAATAAGATAGGTTCTAGGAACAATAAAAATTATCAAGAGCGGGAATAACGAGCCAAAAGTAAAACTACAGGCTGAAAAAAGCGCAGCCTGAAGTGGACGTGCACTGGTTACTTCAGTAATACCCAATTCATCGCGAGCATGTGTGCCCAATGCATCTTTAGCCATCAATTGTTTTACAACTTCTTTAGCAAAATCAGGTTCTAACCCACGATTAATATAAATGGCGGTTAGCTCATCAACTTCACTCGGTAAACTCTCTGCAAGCTCTTTCTTTTCACGTCTAAGGGCAGATTTTTCTGTATCCGCTTGAGAACTTACTGATATATATTCACCTGCAGCCATAGACATGGCGCCAGCAATCAATCCTGCTATCCCCGCTATAAATATTCCACTATAGGGTGTATGAGCAGCAGCAACACCAATCAATAAGCTCGCAGTAGAGATAATACCGTCATTTGCACCCAATACAGCAGCACGTAACCAGCCAATTCGCTCAATTCGATGATATTCTTTATGTTGCATTTATATCAGAACTCCTAAAGCAAATGATCTGCATCAATTTGTTACAGAGTTACTCTAGTGGTGTATCAGATTTCTGTTTATAGACCGCATTTTTAGGGATATCAGTAGCCGAATAAACGCTAATTATTTTAAATGGTTTTTCCTTATTGAGATTAATAAAATTATGAGGAATCCCTTGAGGGATAAAAATCATATCACCTGCTGTAACAGTTGAGTTTTTGCCATTGAGGATAGATTTAGCCTGACCTTCAACAACAAATATAACTTGATCAAATTGATGTGTTTCGAGCCCAATCTCATTGTTAGGATTGGTCTTAGGCGTGATATTCATGAAAACAACCTGCGCATCTTTCCCTGTCACCAGTGCTAATTTCCAGTTCTCATTCTTTTTTGCCATTTCAAAAACGTTGGAGGAAATGACAGCATTTATTTTATTGTTGGCTGCATCTTTAGATCCTGCGAACAACGATGTTGAGAATAAACCTGGTACTAATAATGTAGAGATTAAGGCTATTTTTATTCCGATTGTTCTCATAAATGCTCTCCATAATTTAAATTAGCTTCTTTCAATATATCAACTTATATGATTGTTTTATACTGATAGATATTTGAACCTGGAAAAATGGTTAAGGATTACTCATTTTCCACCTCGCTTTTGATTTTACTCGCTTAACAGGGCGTCCGACAAATCAGGGCAAGATCATATTTGTATGAAAACCCTGATAAGTGAATTCACTACAGCAGAGATTTACCAATTATCAGCTTTTACCTGGTGTTGCAGGTGCTGCTGGTTGACCTGCAGCTGGTTGTGGTTGCTGAGCTTGCTGCTGTTGCATTTGTTTAAGCTGTTGTTGAAAATTGCCTTGAACTTGCTTAAGTTGGTCTTGAAAATTACTCTGTATTTGCTTGATTTGCGTTTGTGTCTGAGTATTTAATTTTTGGATTTGATCCTGTAGCTCAGTCTGTAATTGTTTTAGTTGATTTTGATTTTGCGTATTTAGCTTACCAATTTGAGTTTGTACCTGGTTAAATTGATCTTGTATTTGGGTATTTAATTGTTGGATTTGCTGGCTAGGCGTACCTGTTATTTGTGGGGAAGCTGACGCATAGCTAAGGCTAGAAATAAGAAAAGAAGATAAAATCACAACCAAGTGTTTTTTCATGTTTAACTCCATTAAATTAATCGCATACTCATTTAACTGTAATCATTTTTTAGACAAATGCAAGTCAGATCAAAAAAGTAAAATAGGAAGTAATACATTTTAATTGCCTGATTTTTTTCGAATAATCAAATGTAGGCCGAGATATTATCCTTTTTAATTAGGTTTGCTTTGCAGACTCTCCTGACTGTTGGCCACTCTCTTGTCAATTGAGACTAACGCTCAGTACTGGCACAAATCGACCGGGAAAAGATTCAAAGTTTCTTAAATTCTTGGCCCCCATTTTTTGGTAAAATCCTTCGGCATTGGGGTCGGCAACTAATTCAAATTCATGCCATCCTCTAGCTGCGGCATAATTGATTGCATGCTGCCAGATTTGTTTTCCTAATCCTTGGCGAATATGATTTGCGTTTATAAAAAATAAATCCAGTTCTGCTGCAGATCGTTCGTTGATTTTAAATGCATAAAGACCAACTAACTGGCCGTTTTGCTCAAAAAGAATTACTTCTTCTTGTTCTAAAAAAGAAGATTTAACACTATATTTTTCCATAAACGCATCTAAAAAAGCTTCGGAATAGTCCCAAACAGCTTTAGATTGGCGAATAAATTGATTTATTTTAGGCAAGTCCTCAACGGTTGCAACTGTGATTTGCATCAACTTTTCTCCTATTAAATTCCTTGATATAAACTGGCAGCAATAATCTGTTCGGTAAAGCAGCTACGGAGGTAAAAGCCTCGTGGTAGCGTTAGAACTTTGGTGCCTTCGCTATCAAATCCGTAGCACAATGATTTTGCATTGGCAGCTTTCGGTCGAACTTGTAAATATTGTCCTATCCCGGCATGAATCTCTTCTAAATGACCGGTACTCATCATGGTCGTTAATTCATTCCAATCGTCGGCAAGGATCGCTTCTTCGGCTTGATTAGGAGACCACAAAAAACCCTGACCAATACGACGATGCTCAAAAAGAATTTTGCTATCTCCTTCGATTGGCAACCATAAAACTCGTTTTAATTTAGCGAAGCATTGTGAAGATGGCCAATTTTGCTGATGTATTGTCAGCAAAGGGATGCTAGTCACAAAGGTAGATTCGGCTGGTTTCCCTCTATCATTGAGTGGTAGAGTCTTAAGTTCTATCCCCAGATTAGAAAAATCAGGGGCAGATTTTGTACCCGCTGTAGTTCCTAAAGCCAGTTCAATTGCAAGCCCTGTCCACCCTTTACGTCTTTGCTGCTCAGCGGGAATTTTAATTTGCAAAGCATTGGCTAATTGAGCAAAGCTTAATCCTTCAATTAAACGGCAGCGTTCCAAAAGTTCATTTTCATTGTTCAACTTTCTTTTTGCTAGAGTTAGGAGCATGGATGCCCTCTTTTAATTCTACGCTGATAGGTGGTATCGGTGCTTTAATACCAGCCGCTTTAAATTTCGCCATAATTTCAAATAAGATTTTAGAGCGAATCTCAAAGCGTGTGTGGATTTGTACGTTAATAAAATAACGTATTTCAAATTCGATGAGTGCATCGTCAATTTGTTTTAAAAACACCTGAGCCGGTGGATCTGCGACAATTTCAGGGACAGTGGCCAATACATCAAAAATTAATTGCTGCACCAATCCTGGATCATCTGCTCGGCTGACTTTAATAGGAACCACCGTGCGGACAATACTATCTTGATGCGTCCAATTGGTAAATGGTTTATTGAAGGTTTCTGCGTTAGGAATCAGCACTTCCATGTTGTCCCAGGACGATACGCGCATTGAACGGATACCAATATGGGCCACACGTCCTTCATGAGCACCTATGGTAATCAAATCCCCTTCACGCACGGGGCGTTCAATCAATAGCATAAGTCCACCGACAATATTGGAAGCAAAATCACGCAAACCAAATCCCATTCCTACTGCCAAACCACCAATAACCATCGACATACCACTAAAATCGAGACCTAAAACACGTAAAGTGATTAATCCACCAATTAAAATAACGGCATATTGAGTAAATACCGATAAGCTATTGCGAATTCCCGCATCCCTTGCATCACGATAGAGCCAGCGATAACAAAACTCACGCGTCCACTTAGCAGCCCAGACAAAAATGGAAAGCAGGATAAGAAACTCAAGAATACTAAGCGCTGTGATATGAATACCGGATAAATTAACAAGAGGATATTCACTATATTCTTGTAAGGTCATGAACACAGCGGAATCCGAATACCAGCCAAACAGCTGAAATAAAATATAAAGGCTGATAATAAATAGCAACACGCGACAGATCTTGTCTAAAGGCTTTAATACGACTTCTATCCACAGCCAACCATTATGTAACGATGAAATCATCCATTCCGACATCAGTTCCAGTGCATCAAAAAGCAAGCCACGACTTAAAACGTAGCCGGTAATGATTAAAAGAATTTGCATTTGATAACGGCTCATTGTCCAAGCCAAGTTGATATAACCTACTAGTCCTATTATGGCAGTGGTAAATAGCGTGATGGGAATTAATACCACTAAAAGCACTGCTGCATTACGGAAATAGCGCTTTTTCGATTTTAACAGTGGGTGCATTATATGAGTGATAACTTCTCTTGAGCGCCAGCCAACCACTGATACAGCGACCAAAAATAACATGAATAAACGGCTGAAAATGTCTTGTAAGATTGACGATAACGGGAGTTCGTTAGAAATAACCATCAAAGCGGTCGCCCAACCGCCAGTCAATAACAACCATTTGAGGCGATAAAATAAACTGACATCTTTTCCTGATGAATCACTTACTCGCTCCAATAAGGCTAAACTAGCAATTAAAATTAGGGTACGAAAAGTAAGCCATACGCCAAGCAGATTTACGAGCAATTGATAATTAGCAAAGACCACATGATTAAGATAGAGCAACAGTAAAATGGAAGTTGTAATCGCCAATTGAGGTAAGTTGCGGCTAAGAAGTGTTAGAGTTCCAGTATATAAATGACCCGATAAACGCGAGCGTTCTTTATCTCGTGTTAAATTTTTCAATAATTTATTCAAGGCAAAACTAGCAAAGATAACTAATCCCACCGTTAACCAAATTAAAGTCGCGGGAAGGACGTCTTGCCATAAATAATTTTCCTTCACTTTCATCACAAGTGATTTGCTGTAGTTATAAAGCTGGCTTGGAATTTTCGAAATTTGTTGAATAATTGACGGCCAACTATCGAGCCGGTATTCAGATAAACTTTGTCTCACCGATAATTGCTTTTTTAATTCTTGTTCGTGATTTTCAAGGTCTTCTTGCAGGGTTTGCTGTTGAATGACAATACCCTCTATTTTTGAATTAACTATCCGCACCAAAGCAGTAAACTGCTGCTTTAAATTAGAATCAGTAACCTGTAATAGCTCATTATTGAGCATACCTACCATTTTCTTTAAAGACTCTTCCATGTCCGATAATTGCGTGATCGAATTTTTATAGGTTTCGGTAACAGCTTGTAAAGTTCTAATATCTGGACTTTTTTGTAATTTATAATCTGCTTTTACCAGTTGTTTTTGTAAATCAAGTTCAGCAATTTTATATTGAGTTAAACTGATTACTTGATTATTTAACATTAATTTTGCTTCAAGCGGATAGTTTAGCGTTGAGTTAATATTGGATTTTGCTTGTTGTTGTAACTTGATACTATTTTCATAAAGTTTTTCCAAGGATTCTCGCAGTCGATCTTCTTGGGCTCTCAGTTTTTCTAATTCTTGATGCATTTGTGCCTTGGATTTCCATAAATTTAATTGCTCCTTCTGTAAGCTCAATGCATCTTGATAATGATTGGCTAAAACTAGGTCTTCAGCAATTAAATCAACTCCTTTTTTGTTGATATCGATGAGGGTAGAAATATTAGACATTCGTTCTTGCGAACTGATTTGATCGGTATCGGATAAAGGAGTTTGCTGTAAGCGTTTTAATTTCAAAGTGAAATCTTGTTGTAATTTTTTTTGATTGACTAGGAAGCTTTCCAGACTTGCAATTTTGGCACGATTAAGCACCAACATAGTCTTATTTTCTTGTAAGCGCTTGTTATATTCTTCTTGGTTGGCTGGAGCAGCAAATAATTTTGTCTCATTGAGAGACTGAGTTAAGCTATTTTTTTCTTGAACAAGGTATTCAATCAGTTTACCAGCGCCGCCATCTGATTTAGCACAAAGAGGAGCCGAAGCCAGTACAGTAAACGCTATACAGACTAGGTAGAAAAATAACCGATGCCAGAAAAATGGACTGGCATCAGTCGGATTTAATTTATTTCGTTGGTGAAGTTGGTGCAAGACGAATTCCTAACTCATTAAGTTGTGTATTACCGACCTCCGACGGCGCATCAGTCAGTAGACAGGACGCAGACTGGGTCTTTGGAAAAGCAATCACATCACGAATTGAAGTTGAATTGGTTAATAACATAGCTAAGCGGTCAATACCTAAAGCAATTCCACCATGGGGAGGACAGCCATATTGTAAAGCATCAAGTAAGAAACCAAATTTCTGCTGGGCTTCTTCTTTCTCAATTCCTAAAAGGTCAAAGACTGCTTGTTGCAATTGGGTCTGATGAATACGAATTGAGCCACCGCCAATTTCATAGCCATTAATTACAATATCGTAAGCTTTAGCCAAGGTTTTTGTTGGACTCTGCTTGAGCGCATCAATCGACAACTCCTGCGGGGAGGTAAAGGGGTGATGCATGGCGAGTAATTGGTTTGTTTTTGGATCTCTTTCAAACATTGGCCAATCAACAATCCATAATAAGCGCCAACCTGGCTCAACAAGATTACGATCATGGCCTAATTTAATACGTAATGCGCCCATCGATTCATTAACCATTTGTTCATGGCCAGCGCCAAAGAAAACTACATCGCCGGTCTTCGCTTCAACTCGATCGAGGATGGCATTCACGCAGCCTTCAGAAAGAAACTTGAGAATCGGCGATTGCAGCCCTTCTATTCCTTGGGCACGATCGTTTACTTTGATGTAAGCTAAACCTTTGGCGCCATAAATGCCTACAAATTTTCCATAATCATCTAAATCTTTACGACTTAAAGTGCAGCCATTTGGTAATTTTAAGGCAACGACCCTACCCTCTTTGCTTTCTGCCGCCGCAGCAAACACGTTAAACTCGCAGTTTTTCACTAGATCAGCAATATCAACTAATTCTAACGGGATACGTAGGTCAGGTTTGTCACTACCGAAACGGCGCATTGCTTCACTGTAAGTCATTCTTGGTAAGGTTTTAGGGATTTCAACGCCTAAAATTTCTTGAAAAACCTTTTGGAGCATGCCTTCGATGAGTTGTTGAATAGCGCTTTCATCAATAAAAGCCATTTCAATATCGAGCTGGGTGAATTCAGGTTGTCTATCTGCACGTAAGTCTTCATCGCGGAAACAACGTACAATTTGATAATATTTATCAAAACCAGACATCATTAACAACTGTTTAAACAATTGGGGTGACTGAGGTAAGGCATAAAACTGCCCTGGGTGCACGCGCGAAGGAACAAGATAATCTCTTGCACCCTCAGGAGTTGCCTTAGTCAACATGGGTGTTTCGATATCGATGAAATTCTGTAAATTTAAATAATCACGAATGCAACGAATTAAATTATGGCGCAAGGTGAGATTATTTTGCATATCACTACGTCTTAAATCGATGTAGCGGTAACGATACCGTAAATCTTCATTCACTAATTGATGTTCATCAGGCAAGAACGGCGGTGTTTGTGCCTGGTTTAATATCTCAAGTTGGGTGCCCAAAATTTCAATACGACCTGTTGCCATTTTTTCATTGATCATCCCTTCTGGTCGAGAACGAACGATTCCGTGAATACGAACAACATATTCATGACGTAGTTTTTCAGCAATAGCAAAGACTGAGGCAAGTTCTGGTTCATAAACAACTTGGACTAATCCAGAGCGATCCCGAACGTCTAAAAAAATTACTCCACCGTGATCACGACGGTTATGTATCCAACCGCATACACTCACTGACTGCTCAGTCATTGTTTCATTAACCTTTGCACAATAATGTGATCTCATAAGCCACCTGTCTTTATATTAGTTTTTATTTCTCAATTTGCAGCGAGTGTAGACTGCATAACGCCTAAAGAAATAATGAGCTTTAATGCCTCTTCGATTGTCATTGACAATTCGATAGCATCCTCCTTGGGAATCATCATGAAAAAACCAGAGGTAGGGTTTGGTGTTGTTGGTACAAAAATGGATAGCAGTTCGTCCCCAACAAGTGTATTTAATTCAGGATGCGGTGATCCAGTCAGAAAAGCGATTGTCCATAATCCTTTTCTTGGGTATTCAACAAGCAGTACTTTACGAAACGCTTGGCTATTCGTAGCAAAAACGGCCTGGATAACTTGTTTTGCAGTATTGTAAATGGAACGAACCAAGGGGATGCGCACCAATACGGCTTCACCCCAACCCATTAGGCGTTGCCCGATAAGGTTAGTCGCTAAAATACCTGTTCCAAGAAGCAACAATAAGGAAAGCAGCACCCCTAACCCAGGTATATGCACCCCAAAAAGTTTTTCTGGTTGGTAGGAATTAGGTAGTAAAGCAATGGTGTTATCAAGCAGTTCAATAATAAAGCGCAATACAACAAAAGTTACCAAAATAGGCAACCATACTACTAAACCTGTGAGTAGATAACTACGAAGCGCTTTCACTCAGAATCACCTTTTTTACTAGTTGATGTGCTACCCGTAGTTTTCTTGTCCTCAGATTTTTTCTCTGAACCTGTCGTTTTTTCAGCATTGGCGGAAGTCGTTTCCTTTTTCGGCTCTGATTTTCCCTTATTTTTAAAATCAGTGGCGTACCAACCGCTTCCTTTTAATTGAAATCCTGCTGCAGAGATTAGGCGTACTGCGGAATTTTGAAAGCATTGAGGGCATTGTTTTGCCGGTTCATCGCTTATTTTTTGCATTAAATCAAAATGATGATGGCAACTTGTGCATTCATACTCATAAATTGGCATCAACGAATCTCCGTACCGTTTTTATATAATAAAAAATTATTTAAAAGAATTGAGTATTATAGCTTAATTAGCGGGTTATCGACAATGCATAATTGCTTAAATTTGCGGCAGTTTTTGATTAATCCTTAACTTAATTTCTACAAAAACAGACAGTCATATAAGTTAAGAGGCTTATCATTCCCGCAAAGGAAGGAAAGACAGCATTTTCATTAACCTAATAGCAGTGTATCCAGATTCCCCTGATAGCTAACGGTTGCTAATTGCGGCATATGCATTTTTTGCGCTAAAGTAGTAATATTTTCATTTCTGACTAGCATCTCATTGTCCAAACAATTCGCTATCCAACCGGCGCAGCTTATCTGGTTATACTTTAATACAGCATCAGTAAGTAAGGCATGATTTAAACAACCAAGCCGCATCCCAACTACTAAAATAACAGGAATTTGTGTGAGTTTTAAAAAATCAAGCCAAGTTTCCTCATCATTTAAAGGAGCCATTAAGCCTCCTGCTCCTTCAATGAGCAAATAATCCATATTAGAAAATTGTTTATTAAAACAAAAATCGGCGATATCTTGCAGGCTTAAGCGAGAATTTACTTGCTTCGCTGCAATATGGGGAGAAATAGCTGGGGCAAATTGCCAACCATTTATTTTAAACGAAGGGTTAGCGTTATATTTTTGTAGATTTAAAACATCTTCGCTTTGCAAAAGTCCCTCTTTTTCATAACAACCACTGGCAACTGGCTTTAAAGCAAGAGCCTTTTTTTCTCTTTGTTTGAAATAATCTAACAATTGACAAGTGACATAGGTTTTGCCGCTATCCGTATCTGTTCCGGTAATAAAATAAATTTTCATCGCAAAATGTCCTGTAATACTGTTATAAACTCAGCTCGATCAGACAAAAATGGTATATGCGCCGCTTTGGCAAACATCAGATAATTAAATTGAGGATAAAGTTTTTGCATGGCGGCCATAGTTGCTCTTGGTGTTATTGCATCAAGATGACCGAATAAGAAATAGGCTGGTCTTTTCAATGAATGGAGCAGCTCTCGTAAATCCCAATCAGCTAAGATTTGTAATCCTTCTTTTAAGCTAGCGGGATCAGGCATTATTTCATTGTGGTATTGATAACTATTATTTTTTAATTGCAAACCAATAAACTCAGAAATAGTTAGCTGGGGATCTGCTGTTAAGTTAATAAAAAATTGGCTGAAAGCCTGTTTTTCAATCCCTGGCCAAGCCTTTTCTTTAATAAAACGGGGAGAAGATGAAATATTAATTAGTTTTGTAACGTGGGTGGGCTCTTCAATAGCGAAACGCGTAGCCAAAAGCCCTCCCATTGACCAACCAGCAAGTGCAAATTGCGCTGGTAATTGTTGAATTAAATTTTTCTTAAACAGTTCCCAACTCATCGGCGAACTTAAACCAAATCCAGGTAAATCAACTAAAAAAAGCTGATATTCATTGTCAATACAAGTCGCCAGTTGTAGCCAGATTGTATGATCAAAACCCCAGCCATGAAAAAAAACTAAAGGAGAGCCTTTGCCAATAACTTTGATGTATAAATTCATAAAATAAAAACCTTTTAAGCAAACATATCCTTAATGGTATGAAGTACTGATAAATCCTCTCATTTTGGGCAAATACTATACGTTGCCATAAAGTTCTTTCTTTCCTCTATTTAGCTAAACGGCTTATTCTCAACAGATTTGAACTGCTTAAAAATACGCAAGTTTCACCGCATCATCCCTTGGTTTCAATTAGAATATAATGAAAACTCCCCTTTTACTCTATTTGCAAAAGGGATGTTAATAAAATGAGCGGATCAATCAGCGCTTCGCTACATCTGCCTAGACAATTTCCACGGAATAATAAAGCGGTTTCCTACACATGAATAAACAAAAACATACTTAGATTAAGATAGATCTCCCATCAAATGAGGTGCATGAGCTTCAATTTGTCGAAAAGAACTGCTGCGACTAAAATCGATTTTTGCGTAATCTAGCCAAAAAAATGTGGGGACGCGTGTTGATTTAAAATAGTAGCGATGGCTGCTGTAATCGATAAAAGTCCGCCACCAAGTTGCTTCGGTTTCGGACATACCGTAAGGAACAGAAACATTTTCAATAATTGATGAGATCATAGCCACAGCCTGTTGACTAGTTGAAGCAAGCGGTAGAGCACTCATATAACAAGCCGCTCGTACAAAACGAGATGTCGATTTATCATCCAAAGGCAACAAAGGTTTCTGGCACCCGCTTGCCTCATAATAAGCCAAATTATCTAACTGTTGAGCGTAACTAGGCTCATTGGTCATCACTCTGTAAGCTCGGTCATGATAAATTTTTAACTTACCCTCTATAAATTCAATAATAGCGGAGTCACCTTCTGAATCTTCAATGGCTACATGTAGGGGGAGAGTTGAGAAAGCAGCAAAATGGGTCGTTTCAATCTGAACATCATGAATGTGTTTAATAACCTCTTTAACCGACGCAAAGTTGTCTAGGTAATATTGCAACCATTGCAAAACGCTAACGCCCTGTCTAGTCTTATCTCTTTCCTCATATTGAGCATCTTCAAAAGAGAGCAAATGGGCCGCCAAACCTTTCTCATTAATACCATCAGTAATTCCAGTTTGTTGTTCATGATTTTCTTGGACAACGATGGAGCCAAATTTTGATCGCCATTTCGCTTCATTAACCTTAACCCCGCCAACATGTTGCATACCTCTGGGTAAAATAAGTATCGTTTCATTATAATGGCTATCCCAATCAAAGCTCCTACCGACAACCATCGCACCCTTAGTATTCCAAAATAATCGAGTACAGGACCAACCATTCGTTGACAGCAAAAGTAATATTACTAAAAAACTTGAGAGTACTTTTTTCATTTTATTCACCATGGTTTTAATTCTATCTAATCTCGATAGGTTTACAGGTTTAAAACCTTTAAATTTTGCTGCTATGGGTTAACTTGCTTGGTCATGAAGCATTTCAAATAAAAACTCAAGATCTTCTGCCTCATGATGATAATTTAAAATAACCCGCAATCCCGTATCCTTTTTGCTCACCGTAGGCTCACGCATGGCTTGGCAAAAAATGCCTCGTTGACGGAGATTCTCCGCGTAGGCTAATGCCTGATAAGGACATCCGAGCTGTAATTGTTGAATAGGCGTTGAAGAGTCGCGCCAGGTTAAAGGCGAATTTTCACTCAATTTGCGAAAATAGCTAATTAACTCATAGAGTTTTTGCCGTCTACTCCCTGCATTACGAATAAAATTTAAAGTTTCTAAAATTCCATAGGCCAAAGCCGGACTCACTGCCGTCGAATAAATATGCGAACGGGCGAGTTGCAATAAAGCATCTATCCATTCACCGCGCCCCGCAACTATCGCGCCTTGGAAGGCAAACGCCTTGCCAAGCGGAATAATTCTTAAGGGGATTTCTTGTTGAGTCAGTCCACAAAGCTTTACTCCACCTAACCCTTCTTCGCCCAACACACCAAAGGCATGGGCCTCATCAATGACACAGTCAGCGTTATAATTTGCAGCTAATCTTGATAGCTCAAGAAGATCCGTTGTTTGTCCACTCATACTGAATACAGCTTCTGTAATAATAACTGGATTCACGGGACGAGTTTCTAATTTATTGGCTAAATGGTTGAGATTATTGTGCAAATAGCGGGTATATTTGCCATTTGCCAGCCGCAATCCATCGTAGAAAGAGGCGTGAGTTCCTTTGTCGATAAGAAAATGGCTATTAAAATGGGCAAACAGAGAAATAATACCCAAATTGGCAGCATATCCTGAACTAAATAACAGCGCATCATCCACACCGAGAGCTTGAGCAAAAGCCTGTTCTAATTCACGATGGCTTGTATGATAGCCACAAATCACCATAGAGCCGCCGCTACCTGCAGGATAATTGGCAAAGCCCTTTTGGAACGCTTCGCGAATAATCGACTCTTCAGCAAGTGACAAATAATCATTCGAACTAAAGTTAATTAGCGACCTATCATCGAAATGATTAAGTATTCGACGTCGATGCAGGCCATCTTGCTTAAGTTGGGCTATATGTTCAATCAGGACATCATTAATCATGCTTCAGCAAATGCCTGTATTCCTAATTTTTTAAAAAGAATTCGATCCTCATCGCGCTCAGGATTTGCTTCAGTAAGCAGTTTTCCACCGATAAAAACAGAATTTGCACCTGCGAAATAGCAAAGCGCTTGTAATTCATCGCTCATTTCAGTTCGACCGGCAGTGAGGCGAATTGCACTTTTCGGCATTAGTATGCGTGCTGTAGCAATTGTGCGTACTAGCTCGATACCCTCAACTTGTTTTGCATGGGCAAGGGGTGTCCCTTCAACAGGAATTAAACGATTAATGGGCACACTTTCTGGCGGTGACTCCATGTTTGCCAGAGTAAATAAGAATTCAATCCTATCTTCTCGTGTTTCACCTAAACCTAAAATGCCACCACAGCAAACCTTCATTCCCGCTTGGCGCACCGTTTCTAGTGTTTCTAAGCGTTCACTAAATTGTCGGGTAGTAACGACTTTGTCGTAATAAGAAGGTGAAGTATCGATATTGTGATTATAATAATCTAAGCCCGCTTCTTTTAATTCGCAAGCTTGTGATTTATCCAACATTCCCAACGTCATACAAGCTTCCATGCCCATCGCTTTCACCCCTTCAATCATTGCCTTTAATTCAGGCATTGCCTTATTAGGGGGGCAACGCCAGGCTGCTCCCATGCAAAAACGCTTGGCGCCATTCGCCTTCGCCTCAGCAGCTTTTGCGAGCACTTCATCGACAGTCATTAATTTTTCTTTTTCGACATGTGTTTTATAATGCCCGCTTTGTGAACAATAACCGCAATCCTCAGGACAAGCTCCCGTTTTAATACTCAGCAATTTTGCTAGCTGTATAGCATTTGCATCATGGTTTTCTTTATGAATGCAATGCGCTGTATAGAGTAACGTATTAAAAGGTTGCTCATAAATGCTTGCCACTTCGGCCAAGGTCCAACGCTCACTACCTTTACTCACTATTCACCCCTTTTTTTTAATCTGTCGAACATGATAGAGTGACTCCATTTCTTGTCAACCAAAATTTAAACCTAGGTTAACACATGCGATTAATTGAAAGAGATTTAAACCATATTTGGCACCCCTGTTCGCAGATGAAAGATTTTCAACAATGCCCTCCTTTGATCGTAAACCATGCCCAAGGAAGTTATCTCTATACCGACAAAGGACCAATAATTGATGCCATTTCTAGTTGGTGGTGTAAATCGTTAGGTCATGGTCATCCTGCCGTTATTGCAGCACTTAAAGAGCAATTGGATTCTTTTGAACACATCATTTCTGCGCACACAACGCATTCCGCTTTAGTGGAGTTCGGTGAAAAAATGGCTGAAATCTCTAAGCTACAACATGTTTTCTTTGCTAGCGATGGTTCTAGTGCTGTGGAAATTGCGATGAAACTTGCACTTCATGCGAACCAACTCAAGGGAAGGCCGCAGCGCAATGAGTTTATCTCTCTGCAAAACAGCTATCATGGCGAGACTTTCGCTACCATGAGTGTTAGCGATTTAGGAATTTTTAAAAAGCCTTATGAAGGCTACGGTGTGCAATGCCATTTTCTCAAGCCCTTACCCTATGTTTCTAGTAAAAACGATCCTTTATGGAAAGACTCGGGAGAATATTGGCCAACCATTCTTGAGCAATTAGAAAAGATTAAACACAGTATCTGCGCAATTATTGTTGAGCCTATTGTCCAAGGATCAAATGGTATGCGCTGCTATAGTGCAGATTTTTTGAAAAAATTAGCTCACTGGGCGAAACAACATGAGATTTATTTCATTGCCGATGAAATAATGACTGGGTTAGGCAGAACTGGAAAATGGTTTGCTTGCGAGCATGCCGAAGTAAAACCTGATTTAATTTGCCTATCAAAAGGCCTAACCTCAGGCTCAATACCCTTCAGTTGCGTACTGGTTGATCATCCAATTTATGAACTTTTTTACGACGATTATGAAAAGGGCAAAACGTTTATGCATTCTCATACCTACGGAGGTAATGCACTTGCAATTAGCGCTGCCCTTGCAACACTCAACGTGATGGAAACGGAAAAATTAATTGAACGCGCGCAACAACTGAGTCAAATTATGCAGCAACAATTTCATGAACTAGCATCAATAACTGGAAAATTAACGAACATTCGCTCTGTAGGCGCAATTGTTGCGGCAGATTTAGTCGATTGCGGCACTAAAAGAACCGGTTTTCAATTGTATCAAGAAGCGCTTGAGCTAGGTGCTCTTTTAAGACCCTTAGGAAATACTTTATACTGGTTTCCACCATTAAATATTGAGAATAAAACCATTGAGAAATTAGCAGAAATCACCCTAAACTCTATAAGAAGGCTCTATAAGTAAGGGTTAAATGAAAACCAACATTTATAGGAAACATGATAAAGCCCAACGGACATTGAATTTTTTATGGCCTCTCTTAACAATTTTATTTTTAATTATCGTAGTTCATCATCAATGGTATAACTATCGACTGCAAAAACAGCAGCAATTAGAGCTCAGCGCTAATAAGCTTGGTCTTAAATTTGATGCACTACTTGATACAGTATTTCACTCAATCTATTCAATCCCTTTATATGGTCGTGAGCTCAAAAACTGTCAAAATGATCTGCTCCCTTATTTGTATAATCTAAATTTTAGTAATCCTGCTATTTCTGCAGCAGTACTCAGCGATAATAAAAACAAAATAATTTGCTCAACGCTCACTCCTCAACTGGCTCTTCCATCGCTTCCAGAACGAACACCGGTTCTAAGGGGCCCCATTACTATTGGCTCAGACAAAGTACCGGCTTTTTTATTGCAGCAGCAGTTGGGCAAATATTATCTTGGTACTTATATTGTTAAGAGTGTTTTTATGGAACTATTGAAATCCGTTCCTACTAGTGATGAGCAAATAGTCCTATTCGACTCTAATCTCAAGAAAAATTTACTGGTTGTTGGTAATGATTCTTCCATAACTAATACAAAAAGCTATACAGTCGAAACGCCTCTACAAAGTTTGGCGCATATTAAAATTATTATTGTAGCAAGTCCTGTCAAGTTAACTGCATCTTTTTTCTATCAAGAACTACCCTTGCTTCTCGTTATTTCACTTGTTTCTTCGCTCATTTATCTTAAATCACGGGCCATGCTCAATAATCGCTATTCTTTACACTATGCTTTATCTAACGCCCTTAAACAAAATCATTTTCAACCTGCTTTTCAACCTATCCGTGATAATTTTACAGGCCGTTTTTGCGGTGCTGAAGTGCTGCTCCGGTGGCAAACCGATTCAAATGAAATTATTATGCCCGATTCCTTCATTGGTGATGCAGAAAAATCAGGATTGATTGTGCCTATTACTCTGCAATTAATTGCTAAAACTTTTCAACAATCTCATTTTTTTCTTAAACGTCAGCCTAATTTTTATTTATCATTTAACCTGTCAGCAAACCATTTTTCTGATAGAGATTTTTTCATGCAATTTTATGAATTATGTGCTGATTATAAAATTCTCCCACATCAATTAATGTTGGAGTTAACCGAAAGAGAACTTTTAGATCAAAACGACCCACAGATTGCATCCAAGATGCATGACTTAAGGGCAAAGGGTTATTCTTTAGCCATTGATGATTTCGGTACCGGCCATGCAAGCATAAAATACTTACAACATTTCCCTTTTAATTATCTCAAAATTGATAAAATTTTCATACAAGCTATCGGCACTGGCGCTGTTACCGAGACACTCAATCAAGCAATTATCCACATGGCAAGATGCATGGAGCTCAATATTATTGCTGAGGGTGTAGAAACTGAAGAACAAGTCCATTTTTTACTTAAAAATAACATTAATTTTATGCAAGGATGGTATTTTGCAAAAGCCTTGTCTTATGAACGTTTAGTACAAATCATTGAAGAAGGCGCACCGAAATGAATAAATCTTTCATAATTCTTTTCCTATTCTGCTCTATTTTTTCTCTCGCGATGGCAGCTGATCTTTCAAATGGTAATTATTGGACCTGTAGCGCCCATGATGCAGAAAATATGGAATGGGTTATCAATAGTAGCTATGAAATTACTGCCATTCATAAAGCCTTTGATGAATGTAAAAAACAAAGTAAGATTCCAACTAGCTGCAAAGTATCTGAAGCAGCCTGCGAAGAATTTGTTAACGGTATATCAACTCGTCCAAAGTGGCAATGTATCGCGCTTGATCAAACAGCGAAAGAATGGCCTAGTAATGCTCACGCTGATCGAGATGATGCAGCAATAGCAGCGAAATCCTATTGCCAACAACATAGTTCATTTCCAGATACTTGCTATATTAATTTGATGACTTGTAAAAATTTAAATTCACAAGAGTAAATTTATGTATTGTGTAGGATTAACAGGAAATATTGCTAGCGGAAAATCAACAGTGAGCCGTTTTTTTAAAGAACATGGCATCGCTGTAATTAGTGCCGATGAGACTGCACGCGAGTTAACCGCAGCCAATCAACCGGCCTTAATCACCATTGCAGAACATTTCGGCCAATCGGTTATTCAGTCCACGGGCGAACTCAATCGCTTTGCACTCCGTGAAATGATTTTCAAAGATCCAAAGCAACGACTTTGGTTAGAGCAATTACTTCATCCATTAATTAGACAGCTCATCCAAGAAAAGATTAGACGCTCAACAGGTCCTTATGTCGTCATTGAAATCCCTCTTTTAAATCGCCGTTCCGATTATCCCTATCTTGATCGAGTGTTACTTATTGTGGCGGATTACGAACAAAAAGTTACGCGAGTGATGGAGCGAGATCGAAGTACTCAAGAACAGGCAGAAGCCATATTGGCAATTCAAGTCAATGAGACTACTCATCGTGAATTTGCAGATGATATTGTCAATAATGATGGTTCCCTTAATGATTTAGCGAAAAAAGTTAAATTTTTGCATCAGCAGTATTTACAATTCGCAAGGCAAAAGTCATCATAATGAGATTTATTTCGTAAAAGCATATATACCGGCTAAGGAAAGCAACTTTATTATGCAAGAAGATACAATTACCTTCGAACTAGCTACCCATTTCTTACCAAAAATTGCACTGCGGTTGGAATATTTAAATCGCACTATCAATCAGGCTTGCGAAGAAACACATCCTATTATTCATCACTATGCCTTAAAAAATGTTATAGAAATAGTCAAACTAATTGAAAAACCAGAGTTAAAAAGTCGGTTCTTAAAAGAATTAATGCGTGTACAGCATTCACTCAATAAATCGCGCGTGGAAATTCCAATTGACTTATATACTAACTTGCACACACAGATTCAAATTTTATCTCAGACGGTAGGTCGTTTTGGGGAAAACATACACAATAATCCTTTCTTGCAAGCAATCAAACTGGCTCAACCTGCACAATCAAATGATTGTGAAATGTATTCTCCACCCCTTTTATTATGGCTAGAATCGAATCCTGTCATCAGACAACGTGATCTTGCTATTTGGTTAAATAATTTACGAGCTTTGCATAGTACGGTGACCCTGTATTTGTCTTTGATAAGAAACACTGCGCAATTCGATAAAATTGATATGTTTAATGGTTATTTTCAACGCCCTTTACCGCCTAAGACATCTTGCCATCTTATTTTATTAAAAATCGATAAATCGTTTGGCATAGTTCCTCGCATGCAGTTAGGCCATCATGGACTCAGTTTGCGCTTATGTGAAGTGAGTACGATGCGAGAAGTTCGGGAGACTGAGGCAAAGCTTTATTTAGCGCTTTGTCAGTTATAAGCTTAACTTCTGGAAAGCCCTCGCTACACTGGGTGCAATAAATGAAGCTAATTGCCAAACAATAAGTCACACATTCTGCGCCCAACGAGGGATCTACCTGAATCAACTCGCTATTTCGCAATGGTTTCGAACAAAAACCAAATCCGGCGTTCTGTTTCGTCGATATAATTTTCTAACAAACTTGTTGTAGCAACATCATTTTTCTTGCTACAAACCGCATGGGCAGCGCGCATTTGGGTGGCAAAATTGCGATTGTCTTGGAGAAGTTCGTTTAGCATTTCATCGGCTGCTAACGTTTCATTATTATCCTTAATTGTTGTTAATTCTTTAATCTGGCCAATTGAGTGAATGGTTTTTTGGCCCAGTTTGCGAACACGTTCAGCCAAAACGTCGATCATTGCAAAAATTTGGTCGCTCTGCTCATCCAATAAAAGATGGTAATCACGATAATGACTTCCTGACATATGCCAATGAAAATTCTTTGTTTTTACATACAAAGCAAACGTATCTGCTACGAGTGGATTAATAACTTTTGCAATGGCATTACGATCTTTGACGTCCAAATCGTTGGGAGTAGCCAGTTTAGGGAATTCTATTTTTTTCATATCAGCTCCTATATTTAATTAGATAGCTCAACTAAAGTCTTAGCTATTATTCAAATGGATGAAAATTCGAACTCAGGCTTCACCCATGTATTTTAAAAGCATAGACTAATTCCCTTAACCTAAACGCCAAATAGTGAAATATTTTTGGCTCAGTTGCAAAAACAGCTAATTCTACTTAATTATAAGTTGTCCTAACCAGTTCAGCCTCACCCTCTGTATTTAATTTTTCAATATAAATATCTTCAGTCAGTTCTGGTTCAGTAGTTAAAATACCATCGGTATATCCAACCCTAACTCTAGATCCCCTTTCTTTTGTTTCTGATGACTTATGATGAGAAGCAAAGAATGTGGAAATACGATGTATTTTTTTTTCTTTATGGCCTATTTTCTCGTCTTGTATACTACCTCTATATCCAAAAACCTCTACTCCCTCTACCCCAGAATCATGCAATGCTAGACTGAATCGTTTGGCATAACAAGTAGTTAAAGCATTAACCAAATTAATGTCAGTAACATGAGCAACATCTTCTGGATAATAGGCCACTCCCGAATTACAAGCATCCAAACTAATTTTCCGAATACCTGTGTCAATTAAAAATTCAGAAACTTGTTTAACAAGTTTTTCTGGAGTCAGTTCAGATAGGGTAAAATTATTTCCGTGGCCTGAAATATAAAGTGTAGTATTAGGTGGAAACGGTATATCCTGAATCTGCTCTAACTCTGAAAGGGTCAATGGCTTGGGAGGCAATCCTTCTGATTCTCGTTTTAAACCAACTAAGATGCCTTTTGCTTTCTGACTAAATCTCGTGCTCATTTTTTGGCATAAATTGAGGTTTTCCTCATCTGTCTTAGGCAAACACACAATTCTAACTTTTTGAGTTTGTTTTTCTTTTATTTCTCTGAGTATCCGACTTTTCATTCTTCCAAGGTTTTCATCAATAAACTCCCTTTCCTCACGAGATTGAGATTGCCACTTTTTGTTTTTTAATGATAAAGGTGTGCTATTTCTAGAATGATTAATTTGTTTTTTACGGGCCATAGACTATTTTTCCTACAACAATAATAAGAAGCAACTGATTGTGGTAAATTTAAACACAAATGTCAATCTATGATCTTATTGTGTATTTTATTGTTTAGGATGCCTTAAGCTCTAATTCTGATTGGTCTTTATAATTAAGGCACTCATGAAAAGAGCTTTTTTTATAAGGCCCGAACTGGATTTATTGGTATTGACCAAACGGAGCTCAGTTATAACTTAGCAATAAAAGCAGAAATTATTCCTTTAACAACAAGTTTTTTTTGATTCCAATTCATAACAATATTGTTATTTAGTGCATCACAATTCTCTGCAAGCCATAAACCTAATTGCCAAATTACGGTAGGAAATTTTTCCATCAGGCAACTCTCAAAATTACTCTGTATTTTGTCAGTGCACAAATTACCTTTAGTATAACAGTTCGTGATGATTTCATTCGTTATGCTCTGCCAAAATGGAGGAGGCTCCACACCAAGAAATGTTTTATTCATTAGTTTAGGAAGAAGTGCCCTGGCCAGCCATTGAATGTTTTCAGGTTTAACATTTTTAGTGCAAACCTCTTGTGTGATTATAACATCCAGCTCAGTTATAATCGCTTCCAAGCCTTTCAAATCTGGGCAACTGCCACTAGAGTTTGTTGTCGCTGCATGTAGGGATATAACAGCAGAGTAAATCAATAGGATAGATATCAACCGGGAAAACAACCTCATTGCAGTCTCCATAAAGTATCAGCGAGCCTACAATTCAATCTCGCTCTTTATTAGCTCAATAATTTGGGAATTCGCTTCAGGAAAACTATATTCAGAAAGATTGTTGACTTCAACCCATTGTAGATCAAGCTGAGCTTCACGTTTAAAGGGTTCTCCTTGGAATTTTTTTACTGCAAAAACCAATAAATGGACCATTTTAGAACCGTAATAATGCACAATTTCACCTAAAAAAGAGTAATCAAGAATATCCAACCCCACTTCTTCTTTAATTTCTCTAATCAAGGCCGTTTCTGCTAACTCATCAGACTCCAATTTTCCGCCAGGAAATTCCCACATGCCACCGTGAGCAGCATCTAGCGGCCTTTGAGCAATTAAAATACGGCCTTGTTTATCATAAATAACCGCTACAGCAACTTTCACGCTAAGCTTCCGTGGCAACTTTTGTACTTCTTGCCTGAACCACAGGGACAGGGATCATTACGACCTATCTTTCTTTCCGCACGTCGGAAAGTATTTTCAGATACATTACTCTCATCAGCATCATCAAAACTTTCTTGATGGTGAAAGGTCATTTTTTGCACTTGTTCTGCACGTCGTTGTTGTTCAACAGCATCAACATCTTGCTCAGTTTGAACCTCAACCGCAGTGACTATGCGAACAATGTCATATTTCAGAGTATCTAACATACCCTTAAATAAAGAAAAGGCTTCGCGTTTATATTCTTGTTTTGGATCCTTTTGAGCATAACCACGTAAATGAATACCTTGACGCAAATAATCCATAGAAGCCAAATGTTCACGCCAATGATTATCCATTGTTTGTAGAATGACCGATTTTTCGAATTGACTTAAGACTTCACGTCCTGCCCTTTCTTCTTTTTCGCGGTAACGATTTAAGCAAAGCTCAAAAATCCGCTCTTTGATCTGTTCAGGTTGAATACTGTGATCTTCTTCAGCCCATTGCTTAACATTGGCTTTAATTTGGAAATCTTCAGATAAAGTTTGCGATAAACCATCCAGATCCCATTGATCTTCCAAACTTTGTGGCGGTATAAAATTATCCACTAGATCGTTAATAACTTCTTCACGCATAGCTTCAACCACTTCTTTGGGATCCGTCATTGCCATTATTGCTGCGCGTTGAGTATAGATCACTTTTCTTTGATCATTGGCGACATTGTCATAATCAAGAAGTTGTTTTCTGATATCAAAATGATGTCCCTCAAGCTTACGCTGTGCATTTTCTATCGCTTTGGTAACTAAATTATGTTCGATGGGCTCACCAGGCTTCATACCCAAACGTCGCATCATGGAAGCAACGCGTTCTGAGGCGAAAATGCGCATTAAATTATCATCTAAAGAGAGATAAAAACGGCTGCTTCCTGGGTCACCTTGGCGCCCTGCGCGACCGCGAAGCTGGTTATCAATACGTCTTGACTCGTGACGCTCGGAACCAATAATACGTAAACCACCAGCTTCAATCACAGCTTCGTGGCGGGCGCGCCAATCTTTTCTTATTGCTTCACGCTCAGCCTCACTAGCCTCTTCTGGTAAAGCAGCTAATTCAGCGGATAAACTCCCCCCTAAAACAATATCAGTACCGCGTCCTGCCATATTAGTAGCAATAGTTACGACACCTGGCCTACCTGCTTCAGCAATAATTTGTGCTTCCTTTTCGTGAAATTTCGCATTGAGTACTTGATGCTTCACACCCACTTTTTTTAGTAGGTTACTCACTAACTCAGACGTTTCAATTGATGTGGTACCCACCAAAACAGGTTGTTTTCGCGCTATACACTCTTTGATATCGGTGATAATGGCTTGATATTTATCTTCATGGCTTAGGTAAACTAAATCAGCCTCATCGCGGCGACGCATTGTTTTATTAGTAGGAATAACCACTACTTCAAGATTGTAAATTTGTTGGAACTCATAGGCTTCTGTATCAGCAGTTCCAGTCATACCCGATAATTTATTATAAATCCTGAAGTAATTTTGGAAAGTAATTGAAGCGAGGGTTTGGTTTTCTTGTTGAATGGCAACACGCTCTTTTGCTTCAATCGCCTGGTGCAAACCTTCTGACCACCGTCGACCAGCCATAGTTCGGCCAGTATGCTCATCCACAATAACAACTTGATTATCTTTCACTATATAATCAATATCGCGATGGAACATGGCATGCGCTTTCAGTGCTGCATTAACATGGTGCATGAGCATGATATTAGATGCGTGATATAAGCTTTCACCTGGATCAAGCAGGCCGGCTTCAACGAGCAACTCTTCAATATGTTGATGGCCGAGCTCCGTTAAATGAGCTTGTTTTTGTTTTTCATCAATTGTGTAATCACCTTGATCTCCCTCTTCTTCTTGCTTAACTAATTGAGGGATTAATTGATTCACTTTGACATAGAGCTCAGAACTACCTTCTGCTGCTCCTGAAATAATGAGAGGAGTACGTGCTTCATCGATTAAAATGGAGTCGACCTCATCCACGATAGCAAAATTTAATTGACGCTGAACCTTGTCAGTTAAACTGAAGGCCATGTTATCGCGTAAATAATCGAAACCAAATTCATTGTTTGTTCCATAAACGATGTCAGCGCGATAAGCGATTTGTTTTTCACCATGAGGCATGTCAGGGAAAATAACGCCCACAGTTAAACCGAGAAAGTCATAAATGGGTTTCATCCATTGGCTATCCCGCTTAGCGAGATAGTCGTTGACAGTCACCACATGCACGCCTTGATCGCTGATGGCATTCAGATAAGCCGCTAAGGTTGCCATCAAGGTTTTACCTTCCCCTGTACGCATTTCTGCAATGTTGCCTTCATGTAAAACCATGCCCCCGATTAACTGCACATCAAAATGGCGTAAACCTAGGGTACGTACAGAGACTTCACGCACGAGTGCAAATGCCTCGGCAAGCATTTCATCTAAGGTTTCGCCTTCCGCATATCGCGCCTTAAATTGAGCAGTTTTAGCAGCCAACTCATCATCAGTAAGTGCTTGCATCTGAGGTTCGAAGGCATTAATGGCCATTACTGTTTTTTCCATGCGTCGCAAGGTGCGTTCATTGCGACTACCAAACATCTTTTTCATTAACGTATTCAGCATAGCCCTTGGTAATCCTCTTGAGAATTTCAGCTTCAAAAGCGCTTAATTTACTAGAATTTTGATAAAAATACCATGCAAACTGGAGAACATCCTATCTGAGGGGAATTTCAATCATCTTTTTTGCAATAATAGTAAAAAAATAAACCTTTGTAGCATGCATTATTATAAGTCTTTCCTAATAAATAATCTTTAAATCGATAAACTTCACAACTTAGATCAGAAGAGTAATTATCACTATAATGATAGCCTGGATAGCAAATATATGCGTTCGCGGTTGATGTAAAGGCAAATACTAATAGTGATATTATTTTTTTCATGATTGCTCCATGAAGCTAGTTCGCTTAGTTCGGGAGTAAGGGGTTAAACCCAGCAGTCTTACCCTAATATCTCAGCTCACCACAAATCTATTTTCTTCCATCTCCACAAGCATCGACATCACTTGATCTAATCTATCTATTCTTTTCTGTTGTTGAACTTTTACCAACCACTCTCGCCAACTTCTTGCACCAGCTAAGCCATAAGCCAAATTAAAAATAGGTTTTAGCAATAAACTTAAACCTACACCCTGCTCGGCTTGTATTTGTGCATAATCAATATATTGCTGCAAAATAGCTGAACGAGACTGAACGGGCGTATTGGGATAAAAATAATGATGGATTGAGTTTAAGGCATAGGGATTTTGGCAAGCCAAGCGCCCCAGCATTACACCATCCACGTATTGCATATGGGCAGCTATTTCCTCGTTGCTGTTAATGTTTCCATTGATGACTATTGGAATATTAGAAATTTCTTGTTTAATTCGATAGACATAATCGTAATGCACGGGCGGAATGGTGCGATTTTGCTTGGGATTTAAACCATGCAGCCAGGCTTTACGTGCATGGACAATCAATTTATCGCAACCGGCATCAACAAGTTGATGCGCAAAAGAGGAAAAAAATTCGTAGCTATCTTGATGGTCAATACCAATACGCGTTTTAGCAGTCACAGGAATAGAAACCTGCTTTTTTATACCGGCTATACAGTCAACAACCACATCAGGTTCAGCCATTAAACAAGCACCAAATCGACCTGCTTGTACTCGATCACTTGGGCAACCTAAATTTAAATTAATCTCAGTAAACCCTCTTTCCTCCGCAGTTTTTGCGCAACGAATTAACCCTTCCTTGTCAGCACCGCCGAGTTGTAAAGCTAAAGGATGCTCTATAGGTTGAAAAGACAGAGCGCGATTTGGATTATTAACAATAGCGCCGACCGTTTGCATTTCAGTGTATAAAAGCGCGTTGGGTGCGATAAGACGCATAAACACGCGGAAATGCGTGTAAGTCCAATCGATCATTGGAGCGATTGCAAGGGGTGAGATTAATGCTTCAGAGGATTTCACAGCCGTTATCAGAAATTAAAAACAGTTGATTATACTCGAAACTTAAACCGGCTGCATAGTTTCCACCAATAATTGCAGTCTTGTGCGGCCTTGATAAACATTAATATCCAATTTATAAGCGATATGCGCTTGACGAACGCGGTGGTTAGGCCATTGATTGAGATCAACATTAAAGGCAATAGCATCGATTGCATTTCCGCCCTCAGGATGGACCAAACTTAATTTAAGATGATGCTGCCCTACTAAGCGTTGTTCAAGGATTTCAAAGATATTATCAAAACAAGGCTCGGGAAATTGTTGTCCCCAAGGGCCGGCTTGCTGCAATAAAGCGGCGGTTTCTATATTGATCTCTGCCAGTTGCAAAGAACCATCAGTCCATAACTCACCCTCGCATTGAGAAACATCGAGATGTTTAGCAACCTCGGCAACAAAAACCTGTTGAAAATCATTGAATGCTTGGGGATGCATGCTTAAACCTGCAGCCATTGCATGGCCACCAAATTTAGTCATTAACCCAGGATGGTCGCGATCAACTGCGGCAAGTGCATCTCGTATATTTAAGCCCGATACCGAGCGTGCTGAACCTTTTAACTCATTGTCGCTGACCATTGCAAAGGCAATTACCGGGCGATGATAGCGCTCTTTTAAGCGTCCCGCTAAGATACCAATTACTCCTTGATGCCAACTCGGATCAGCCATACATAAAGCAACGGGAAGATGATGCGCGTTTTCTATTTTTTTAGCTAGCTTATCGACTGCCAACATCGCTTGCTCTTTCATTTCTGCTTCAATCACTCGGCGCTCTTGATTGAGCTCGTCTAAGTGTTTGGCAAGCATGAGCGCTTTTTCATAGTCATCGCTTAGCAAACATTCAATACCGAGCGACATATCATCTAAGCGGCCTGCGGCATTTAACCTTGGTGCTATCGCAAAACCCAAATCACTTTCACGTAAGCGTTCGCAACTTCTACCTGCAATTTCAATCAAAGCCCTAATACCTGGACGACCTTGACCTTGGCGAATGCGTGCAAGTCCTTGATTAACTAAAATACGGTTATTTTTATCAAGCGCCACTACATCAGCCACAGTCCCAAGAGCGACCAGATCTAATAGTTGCGCCATATTCGGCTCAGCCAAGCCTTGGGAACTAAACCAATTGGCATTGACTAAATGACGTCTTAAAGCAAGCATGACATAAAAAATAACGCCCACACCGGCAATCGATTTAGATTGAAATTGATCGCCAGTTTGGTTGGGATTAACGATGGCACAAGCCTTCGGTAAGATCTCTGCGGGTAAATGATGATCCGTAATCAAAACATCGATTCCTGCTTCGCGAGCAGCGTCTACACCATCAATACTGGCAATGCCGTTATCAACAGTGATAATCAAATCAGGTTTCCATTTTTTAGCCACATCGATAATCGCTGGCGTTAAGCCATAGCCAAACTCAAAGCGATTAGGAACTAAAAATTCAACATGTAAAGCACCCATCAAACGCAAGGCCGAAATAGCCACTGCTGTTGAAGTAGCACCATCAGCATCAAAATCACCGACAATCAAAATACGGTGTTGTTCACGTAAAGCCTTTTCGAGGCGAATACAAGCTTTATCGATATCGGTTAGCGTATTAAAAGGCAGTAAGGCTTGTAGGCTTTTATCCAGTTGGGATTCATCACTGAGGCCGCGCAGTGCAAAAATACGTTGCAAGACCGAAGGATAGTTTGAAAATGAAGGCAAGGTTTGTGGAAGTTGTCGTTGTTTAATGCGCATATTTTTATTATCTCCCTCTTTATCAAACTACAGAAATCTAGACCACCAATGAGCTGCTCGAGTGGAATAAGCTAAGTTATTCCAATACCAATGAGCTTTGTTTTTGCGGATTTTATCGTTTAAATGACAAAGCTCAATTTGTTTTCGATCGTTGATAATCAATAAATGATTTTTTTCGAGCACTGTTTCAGGTCTCAGGGCGCTAATTTCGGGTATATTGAGATTAAGAAGCCCCTCATCGTCGGTTGCTATCGCCCTTTTTTCAATGATTTTAAATTCGCCCTCTCCCCAAAACCACAGACCATTAATTGGCAACTTGTTTTCACGCTTCAGATTTAAGGGGTGTGTGCTCAGATACATTTGCAACTCGGTAATCAGGCGTTGCCAATAAAGCGAGGGGTCGAGTGAATTGAGAGTCGGCATGATGGATTGATGTAATAGACTTTGCACAGGACGGCTAGTAATTGCTGGTTTGCCATTTATTTTAAAAAGCCAAGTTTCCGCATCATGAAAAAAAGGCTCGAACTGATCGTCCTGAAGGAAGCCTGCAATCTCCGTGAGCCATGAACGCGATTCGTTTTCACTTAACTCGAGCCCAGCGCCAGCGGCAATAATCATGGCATCATTATGAGTAGCCTCCCAGTGAATCGGGGAAGCAACAAGCCATTGCCCTTCAGGCAAATGATGATAAAGCGATAAAAAATTGGCCAAAGGTAGATTTTCGGGTTTAAAACCTAAACCGACTAAAATATTTTGATAATAGTCCTCTTGACCTTTAAAAGGTTCACTGCCTGCGGGGCGCTTATCCTTTGCGTCATTAACCACCACATCCATGTTAAACAGCCTGTAAATAACCGTCGCGACGGAATAAGGTTTTTAAATTACGTAAAGCTTGTCGTGTTCGTTGGTGATTTTCAATTAAACCAAAACGCACAAAATTATCGCCCTGAGGACCAAACCCTACTCCTGGTGATACGGCAACATAAGCTTCCTTAAGTAGGTATTTTGAAAACTCGAGCGAGCCCATATGACTGTAATGCGCAGGAATAGCTGCCCAGACAAACATCGTTGCTTTAGGCCGCTCAACCTGCCAACCGATATCCTGCAACCCATCACATAAAACATTACGACGTTGTTCATACATCGCTCTAATTTCATGCACACAATCATCTGAACCCTCTAAAGCGGTAATTGCTGCAACTTGAATTGGGGTAAAAGTTCCATAATCCAAATACGATTTAATTCGAGTCAAGGCACCCACTAACTCTTCATTTCCGCAGGCAAAACCAACACGCCAACCGGGCATATTGTAGGATTTAGACATGGAATAGGTTTCTATCGCGATATCGATTGCACCTGGCACTTGCAAAATGGAGGGTGCTTTGTAGCCATCAAAAACGATATCTGCATAAGCCAGATCATGAATCACCCAAATCCCATGACGTTTAGCAAGAGCAATGACGCGCTCAAAAAACTCATATTCGACACAATGAGTACTGGGGTTAGCAGGAAAACTTATGACTAAAGCTTTAGGTCTTGGCCAAGTCTGTTCAATAGCCACTTCCACTGCCTCTAAAAATTGATTTTCATTAATTAAAGGAATTTGTTTTACATTAGCTCCGGCAATAATAAAGCCATAAGTATGAATAGGATAAGCAGGATCGGGAACTAGCACTGTATCTCCTGGACCACTAATTGCTAAAGCAAGATGCGCTAGGCCTTCCTTAGATCCAATCGTGGTTAAAACCTGTGTCTCACTATTGAGACTAATTTGGTAATTTCGTTCATACCAAGCAGCCATTGCTCGGCGCAAACGTGGAATTCCTTTTGACATGGAGTAGCGATGAGTATCCGGTCGCTGCGCTGTTTCTATTAGTTTGTCGACAATATGCGTAGGGGTTGGTTGATCAGGATTACCCATACCAAAATCAATGATATCTTCTCCACGCGCTCGTGCCTCTGACTTTAATTGGTTTAGCGTATTAAATACATAAGGGGGCAAGCGTTTAATGCGTGGAAACTGACTCATGTTTTCGACCTCTGTGATATACTGCGCTTTAGTATAAATTATTGCCCGTTTAAACACCATGCATATCAACTTAGAAGCTGCGGACGAACATAGTATTCAAGCTTATAGCGACAATGAAATTAAGGTTGATTCGATTAGTTATCAAAAAAGCCTCATTGTAAGTAGCCGCGAAATTATCACTGACTGGGCTATTGATAGCATTCAGCAACTCAATGAAGATTCGCTAGAACCTCTACTTCGCTATAGTCCGAACATCATCATTATCGGCCACAAGCAACAAGGAAAATTTCCACCGCCAATTATTTTAGAAGCTTTGTCGAAAAAACGTATTGGCTTGGAGTGTATGTCGATTGGTGCCGCCTGTCGGACCTTTAATGTGCTGCTAAGTGAGTTACGAGAAGTGGTGATTGGGATTATTTTATAGTCATAGTCAAGGTGAGCCTTTCAAGTAAATGCTTTTTACCTAACTCTGTCAAGTTCTCGGCATACTAGAAATCTTTTGCAATCCCTGCACGAGCAAGGATTAATAGATTAACCTTTTACTCAAAAACCATGCTGTTATCTTCATTAGGAGCTCCCTTTTCAGGCATTTCATCAGGTTTAGCGCCAAAAAACATATGACTTAATCGATCACTTAATTGCGTCACAACTCCAATACTCGATCTTGATCGGCTCTCTTCACTATTCTTATATAGTTCTCTTCGAATTAAATTTGCAACCTCTACCAACTCCTTAGCATCCCTTTTATCGGTGTAGGGGGTTATTACATACTTTGTTTTTTTCTCCCTATATGGGGAAGGGTTATTGATAGGTTCATTTGTTAGCGGATGAGTTCTACTCGCTTCACACAACCATTGTCGTAACGTTATGTCGCAACTAATCTTAGTAGTTCCAGTCACGACCCTCCATTGATCAGGAGAAGCTTCAAACATTTGAACTATTAAAATTGGCTGGTGGATATCCGACATCGCAACTTGATCGAGGTCGCTATCTAGAGTTAATTCAGCCTCATTTATTTGTTCCTCTGAGGCTTGCATTCTTCTTTTTTCTATTTCTTCATTTAACTTTGTCAAACGGGCATCTAAGTCTCTATAGTTTTCCAGAAGTACTTTAATCGCTTTTCTTCCTTGTACTAGCTCAAGCTCTTTCTCTGATAATGGTAAAAACACGACCTCGGGGTCTGTTTCTTGGATCATAGCACTATAAGCAGCTGAATCTAGCGGAGGTTCCTTATTAGAAACCCTAAAAGTATTTTCCTCAGGTACATCTAAAGCTGCATATTCCCCAGAGACATCTAAATCATCATGTGCAGGAGGATACGGTTGACTGATTTTTTCATTTAACTGTTTAATAAGTTCTAATGTTAGGCTGCAATCGGCAAAATTGAAAAAAATTTGTTTTATGACATTGAAAAATAAGCCTTCCTGATATCCATCAGCTATTCCATTCCAAAAACTTCGGATTAGATCCACGACTCCAAATACTATTTCTGCAGCAAGTATAATAATTGCAAAAGGGATACCCAAAAGTAAGCTTACTATACCTAGTGCCATACCTCTCCAAATAGCCTTAGCTAATGTACTATCTGGGTAGGTTCTATAATAATCAGTAGCTGCAAAAATTGGTAATACGAATAGAACCAATGTAGCGAATACGAGCGTTCCTGCAAATAAGGCTGTATTGATAATTGCCGATTTAATGGGATATACAACAAAACCTACTATTGCTCCGCTTATTTTATTTAATGTTCGTAACATCATGACCTCTATCTTAAACCGATCTTTGCGTCGTTTGTGAAATTTGTAAGGCGATCACCAATTTAGTAGAGATAAATTTATCTACTGATAAAAGTCACTATGTCGGCGTGTACCCACTAGAACTAGAAGGTTCTACCGCTTCCTCAGCTGTATCATTTTGCCCATCACCAAAAAACAGTTGAGTAAATTGATGATTAAAATGCGATATAGTAGTGCTGCCTGCTTCCCGTAGGCTTATTTCTCGCTTGTTAAGCTCCTTGCGAATAAACTTTGCAGCCTCTACCAACTCTCTCGCATCTTTTTTGCAATTGTAGTCAACCAAAACATATTTTGCATTTTTGCCATTATGTGGATCGGCTAGGTCGAAACGCTCCCGGGTTAAAGGATGGGAATTATTTGTCTCTACCCAACTTCTCAGATTTGTTCTATCACCAATTTTAGTGGTTCCAGGTACAGCTCTCCATTGCCCTGAAGAAATTTCAAATAACTTAACCGCTAAAATCGGTTGCTCAATTTCCATTAGCATAAGCTCATCTTCTAAAGATTCACCATCTTCACCATAAAGAACGGCACCTGTAGCCGTTATTTTTTCTACATTATCATGGTGGTCATCATCTTTTAAGGATAAAGCTGCAGCGCCAACTCTTTTTTGAACAGCTTCATCTAATTTCGTTAACCGAGCATCCAGCTCTCTGTAATGCGCTACAGCATCTTTCAATTGCTCTTTTCCTTGCGCTGTTGCAAGCTCCTCTTCGGATAATAAAGAGAAATCTTCTACTTCTTGCTGCTGCTCTTCAAATAACTTGTTAAAACCATTTGAATCCATGACTGGTTGCTCACTGCTTTGAACCAATTCTTCTACAAAGTCGATAATCCCTGTTAAAAAACTACTGAAACCGACATAATTATATAAAAATCGGTTGGTTACGTGGAAAAATAAGCCTTCTTTGTATCCCTCTCTTATTCCATCGATAAAATTGTTGGTTAAGTCAGCTATTGCAGCTAAAGCTTCTACAGAGATAATAAAAATTGCAAGAGGGATACCCACAAATGTTGTGATTACACCTATTACTAGACCCGACCAAATAGCAAAGGCTAATTTGTCCTCTTGATAGGTATTATAAGCTTTGATAGCGACTAAAATAGGCAATCCAACAATAAGCATTACAGCAACAACAAACGTTGCGAAGATGACAAGGGTATTAAGTATTGCCGATTTAATAGGATATAAAATGGCAGCTGCTACAGCCCCGCTTAATTTATTTAACGTTTGTAACATCATGACCTCTATGCTTAAAACTCACCGGTTTTCGCCTAACAAGCAAATCAATGGACATATAAAAGTGCAGTATGTTAACATCGTAATCAATAAAATAATAGCGTTTGATACATCAATTTTCCTCATAATCTGATTCTAGGGTTCAACTTCAAAATATACAGCCTGGCAATTGAGCTTCATCCTTCTCTTTTAGCTATCCCATTTCAACGTTGATATCGCGTGCATCTGAACGCCCATGATCATCTACCACTCGAATGACAAATTTACCTGGTTTAGCCTGCCACAAAAAGGGTTCATCAGGTCGAGTTTTCGCTAAATAAACCTCATTGATAAACCAATAAATGGAAGCAACATCAGCATCCGTTACCGCTGATAAAGGAATTTCTGTATTTTGTGCTGAGTTGGCACGTAGGATATAACTCAACTCTGTTTGTGGTGAGCTAATTTGTGGGCTTAGTCCAAAATTAGTTTGCGTTACATGGCAATCAGACTCAAAAACAGGAGGAACACGGCGTTGAATGCCTGCTTGCTTGAAAATTTTTAGTAGGTCAGTAGGCCAAAACTCGTAAATTTCGAAACGGGTATTTTCATTGAAATGACAAGTTCTTAAACCTGTATTTTTATCAACGGCCACTTCGCGGTAAATAGTGTCAGTTTTTATCGGGGATTTACCGGGAATAAACCAAGTCATTTCCTTGTCTTGGCAATAACGAGTGGGCAGCATGCCCGAGGCTTTGCAGACCTCAACTCGGGTCAGTTTCATGGTCTCAGGCCGCTTTTCTAGGAGAGGTAAAGGTCCACGTTCATGACGGATAGCATCAATTAATTCAAAAAATAAAGGAGCAGCAAGATTTTTACCCACAAATGCAGGATTCGATTGATTATCAAAATTGCCAAGCCAAACGGTTAACACATAGGGGCCAAAAACACCAACTGACCAGGCATCTCGATATCCTGATGAAGTTCCTGTTTTCCATGCGACTTGGGTATTATTCGCCATGGAATTATGCAATTCAGGGCGAGGTGTATTTTTTAACATATCTAACACTAGATAACTGGCTTCGGAGCTGAGAAGTTGTCTACCTGAATTGATCGGCTCATCTTTACGCGTTCGTAAGGGGTACCATCGGCCGTCATTACTCAACATCGCGTAAAGACTGGCTAATTCTTTCATGGTTAACTCGGCACCACCTAGACTCAAGGCTAAACCATAATAAGATTCAGATCTCAGCTCACTCACTTGGGCGTTTTCAAGTAATTGATGCAAATTGGGCTGGGTTAATTGGCTTTCTAAATAAATCGCGGGGATATTTCGACTTAACACCAAAGCATCTTTAGCTTTGATCGGACCCATAAAATCATAATCAAAATTTTCTGGATTATAGCTGCCAAAACTGTGGGGAACATCTTTTAATACAGTGTTTGGATGAATTAATCCCTGATCAAGCGCCAAGCCGTAAATAAATGGTTTAAGTGTCGAACCTGGTGAACGTTTTATATTGGTGCCATTGATTTGCCCGCCAATCTCATGATTAAAAAAATCGGCTGAACCCACTAATCCTTTCACCGACTTATCACGACTGTCCACTAATAAAATAGCTGCATTATAAGCACCGACTGTTCTTTTTCGTCGTAAATACTGAGTAGTGATACGTTTTAGAATCGCTTGTAAACGAGAATCCAAAGTTGTGATAATTTCCTGTTGTTTTCCTTTTTCATGTAAAACAGAATTGACAAAATGCGGTGCTATAAATGGCAAAGAATGAATCGTTTGCATTTCTAAAGGTAAATGAATGGTTGGCGCCTGATAGGCATCTTCTGGATGCTTTGCAAGCCAACGAACAAAAAGCTTATCCCGGATCTTTTTTAGGTTCTTATTTGAAGGAATTCGACGGCTAGGATTTTGAGGAATAACCGCTAAAGTCAGCGCTTCTGGAAGCGTTAATTTACTCACTGGTTTGGTAAAATAAATGAGACTTGCAGCCCCCACTCCTTCGATATTATTGCCATAGGGAGCAAGATTTAAATAGGCTTCTAGGATTTGATCTTTGCTATAATGCATTTCGAGTTGCAGGGCGCGAATAATTTGCCATAATTTTCCCGATATTTTTTTAGAATTGAGGCCAAAGCGAATACGCGCTAATTGCATACTAATAGTCGATGCACCAACACGACGTGATTTAGCCACATAAGTTTGCCAACCTGCTTTAAATATCGCTAGAGGATTTAAACCATAATGCCAATAAAAATATTGATCTTCTTGTAATAAAGTTGCCTCTTTGAGTTGGGAAGAAATCTGAGTTAGAGGTCTAAACAAGCGATATTTTTCATCTTGGCTTAGGGTTAAGCGCAATAAGCATTGTTGCTCATCATAGACTGCGGTAGAAAACGGATAAGCGCTCAATAAGCTAGGCTTCGGTAAAAAAAATAAGATCGCTGCCCCACAAAAAAAGCTTAAGATTAGAGAAAAACTAAAAAATTTTAGAAATCGTAGCATCAAATTTATTGCAATAAAGTAAGGAATAACGGTTAACGTAAAAATTCATTTTACTCTATTGCCAATAATTTTTACAATTGTTGCAAATTTCTATATCAATCAACTATGTTTAACTCTATCTTTACCACTTTAAATCATTTATGGACAGGAATTTCAAATAGTCTGCGGGCATTATTTAATTTTGCAGACCACCCTTTTTCTCCTATTGAAGACCTTTCCACTCAAACAGAAGTTTTTAGCGAGCAAGAAAAATTTAATTTTGTCGTTTATTTACTCAGACAGCAAAAAAATACCCAAGGTTTAGGATTGCGTCATGTTGATAGCGACGATACCAAAAACCATAATCTTAAAAATAGTTTTAAAGGAGATGCCGTCAGTTTTTCTATCACAAGACTTACCCTAAGTTTCGCTTTAGGAACTGAAGTAACCGAATTTAGTCATATACAAAAAGGGCCAGATAAAATTTTATTAGTTATTAATCAACAATATAAAGTGTTGGATATAAATTTGGCGGTTAAAATTTTTGATAGCTGGTATCAAAAGATTTTACCTTTTATGCAAAATAATTTTGCTGGTCATCCTCATTATTTTATGATCATTAAAGATATGGCTGGTGCTGCAGCACCCTATGATATTAAGGATCTCTACCCTTCTGGTAAATGTGGAAAGCAAACAATTAGTCCAAATCAAATAATAAGAGTATTTTCAAAAACAGAAGCGAGCAGTCCTGAAAATATGCTCAGTAGTATCATTAATTACCTAGTCTTACCATCAAAACCACAGCATCACTATTCTGAAGAGAGTACAAGAGCGATTTTAAGTATTTTAAGAGAAATTCAATTAACGGCTAGCGATTCAGCACTTACAGAACAAGAAACTCGTAGGCGGCTCATTGAGGCTGAGTTAAGCTCTGATTGGTCTGATAGTAAATATGAGAGCATGTACGCTCATTTTCAAGAATTTGTTGGCTCAATTGAGGAAGTGAATGATGATTTGGGTTATTTTCAAAATATCATGGGCTTAACGTAGAACTCCTCCCTTAATCCCAGTTGAGATAAAAATTAAGCAAAATATGATAAACTTCCCCCCGTCTGTGACAGCAAACTTTAAATACAACGATCTATGAACAATTCATTCTTTTGTAAAACAATTAACTTATCTAAGCGCGCTTTTTCTTCCCTATTTGGTCGAGTTAACTGGAGTAGTCCTCCTTGGATGAATTATTTGCATCGTCAAGCATCAACGAATCCGAAGGCATTTTGGGGGCTCGGTGCAGCACTGATAGTGATGCTTTCAGCACTTGGCTACAGTTATTACTGGTATAAACATTTGCCAAAGCCACAATTAATTGAAGCTGCCATTACTTCACCTAAGATCACTCCCGTTGCCGAACAATTAATCCCAGACACACTCCGCTTTAGTTTTGGTAATGGCTCAGGAGCTAATTTTATTAGTAAATCGGTGGCGCCCCTTAATTTAATTGGTAAAGAGGTGCCAGCTGGTATTGAATTGTCGCCCAAAATGGCGGGCAAATGGGTTTGGACGGATGATAGCAATTTAGTGTTTACACCGGCTCAAGACTGGCCAGCGGGTCAAAGATATTCTGTCCATTTTGCCAAAGATGTTTTTGCAAGCGATGCAAAAATGGCCCGTTATGATTATTCTTTCTCAACAGAACCTTTTCAGGCCAAAATTAGTGAATTCAAGTTTTATCAAGATCCTGTGGATCCTAAAACTAGGCAGGCTGTTGCCACGGTTAATTTTAATTTTCCTGTAGACAGGAATAGTTTCGAAGCTAAGACTTCATTCATGTTGCAAGCCCTAAAAAATAATAAACGCGATTTAAAGGCACAGCAATATAAATTCACTGTCAGCTACGATGAGCACAAACGCATAGCCTATTTACGCACAGAAAATTTATCGCTTCCTGAAATATCCCGTTACCTCGTGTTAACGCTTAATAAAGGCATTAAATCCAGTACAGGCCCAGGGGATTTAAACACGTCAGTGAGCCAGAATCTCTTAATTCCCGATCTCAGTCATTATCTTAAAATCAATCAAGCTACAGCGTCGATTATTCGCAATCAACAAGACCGACCTGAGCAAGTTTTAACTATCGAATCGACTTTAGGCGTTACTGAGCCTGAAATGAACAAATCTTTACAGGTCTATTTATTGCCACAAAATTACCCAGCAACTGCGGCGGAGCCAGAAAAAACTAATTATGAATGGCAAAACCCTGGCGAAGTCACTGCAAATATTTTAGCACTAGCCAAACCACTAACAATGCAAGCTCTGCCTACTGAACGCAATTATTCAAACTTACATAGCTATAAATTTAAGGCCCAAACACCGCAATATCTTTATTTAAAAATTGATAAGGGAATGCACGGCTTTGGTAATTTTGCGCTAACTCAGGATTATGTTGCCATTATTAAAGTGCCTGAATTTCCTAAGGAAATTAGCTTTCTCCATAAAGGCTCCTTACTTGCCCTCAGTAGCGAGAAAAAGCTTTCTGTGCTCGTCCGAGGTTTAGCTGCTGTTAAATTTAATTTTGCGCGGGTGCTTCCAGAAAATATCAATCAATTAGTCACACAAACTGAAGGTGATTTTAATAACCCCTATTTTATTAATCAGAGTTTTAATCAACAAAATATCAGTCAAATTTTTTCCGAAATCCAGCATTTTGATGCTTCAGATCTTACTAAACAACAATATACAGCCTTAGATTTTGCAAAATATCTCTCCGCCTCCGCCAATACCAAAGGCCCACAAGGCTTATTTCTGTTGCAAGCCACTGCTTGGGATCCGACCCAAAATGTCGCCCTTGATGTTAATGCAAGTCGTTTGGTTCTGATTACGGATTTAGGATTAATCGTTAAAGATAACAACGATGGTTCTCATGATGTCTTTGTCCAATCCATCACCCAAGGTACTCCGATTAGCAATGCTACGGTGACCGTTTTAGGCAAAAACGGCTTGGCTGTTTTAACAAGAATGACCGATGCCCAAGGCCGTGCAAACTTTCCTAGCCTGCGTGATTTTGTCGATGATCGCGAACCTACCGTCTACTTAGCGAGTCTCGGCTCCGATGTTTCCTTTATTCCTTATAATAAATTAGGGCGCCAACTGAATTACACACGCTTCGATACCGGTGGACTTTATAGCACTAATCCAGAATTAAACAGCTTAAGTGCTTATCTATTTTCAGATAGAGGAATTTACCGCCCTGGCGATTCAGCTCATATCGGCATGATTGTGAAGCAAGCTTATGCTCACGCTCAACCAGCGGGTCTACCTTTAGAGGTTACTATTACCGATCCGCGGGGTACAACTATTCACGATCAAAAATTTACCCTCGATGCAACTGGTTTCTCAAGTCTGGATTTTCAAACTTCTGCGACCTCACCAACGGGTCAGTACTCTGTGAACCTTTATATTGTTAAAGATTCTCGCCCCGATAGCCTTTTAGGTTCGACCACTTTTCATGTGGCTGAGTTTCAACCTGATCGTATGCGCATTAGCTCAAGCTTTTCACAAGAAGCGACTAAAGGATGGATTTCGCCGACTGATCTTGTAGCAAAAATCAGTTTATGGAATTTATACGGAGCACCTGCTGCTGATCGGAAAGTCAGTGCAAAAATTCTTCTTGCTCCGAAACGGGTTCAGTTTGCTCAATACCCAGATTATATTTTTGCGGATCCACTGCTTGATTCGAATAAACCAGCCAAAGTATTTACTGATACTTTGGCTGATAGCACAACGGATGAAAACGGTCAGGCTCAATTTAATTTACATTTAGAGCGCTTTGATAAGGCTACTTATCAGCTAAGTTTCTTTGCTGAAGGTTTTGAGGCGGAAGGAGGTCGCTCTGTTACAGCACAATCAACCGCTTTGGTTAGCCCACTGCCTTATTTTATCGGTTACAAGCCGGATGGTGATCTCACTTATATTAAGCAAAACAGCGAACGTTTCGTTAATTATATTGCGGTCAATCCTCAGCTCAGTCAGCAACAAGTCAGCGATTTAAAGCTACAGCTAGTTTCTTTACATCCAGTTTCTACCTTGGTTAAAAGAGCGGATGGAACCTATCAATATCAATCAATCATTCAATCAACGGTAGTAGAGACAAAACCCTTCGCTATTGACCAAAAAGGGACTACTTATAATTTGCCAACACAGCAAATTGGTGATTTTGCACTCAAGGTATTGGATAAAAACAATACTGAATTAAGCCAATTTAAATTTAGCATCGTTGGTAGCAGCCAAGTCCCTTTAGCTAAAAATGCCGAATTATCTATTAAGTTGGATAAATCAGAATACAAAGCCGGCGAAGATATTGAACTACAAATAACAGCACCCTACACTGGTGCTGGTTTAATTACTATTGAGCGCGATAAAGTTTATGCCACCCAGTGGTTTAAAACTGAAACAACCAGTTCAGTACAGAAAATTCATATCCCAGATAATTTACAAGGCAATGCCTATGTTAATGTCAGTTTTGTGCGCAATTGGGACTCGCCTGATATTTTCATCAGCCCTCTCAGTTACGCGGTGGTTCCCTTTAATTTAAATCATGATAACCAAACCGTACACATTGATCTTGAAACAGCAGAACTGGCGCGCCCGGGTGAGCCATTTACCATTGGCTATAAAACTGATAAGCCTGGAAAAATTATTGTTTTTGCTATTGATGAAGGGATTTTACAAGTCACGCATTTTGTTACTCCCAATCCGCTTGCCTTCTTTTTTCAAAAACATGCCCTTGAAGTGATTACTCAGCAAACAGTTGATCAAATTCTACCTAAATTTGTTCAAGATAGAGAACTTTCTGCTGTTGGTGGTGACGGAAGCGAAGAACTTTTAGCCAATCACCTCAACCCATTTAAACGCAAAACGGATTTGCCAGTGGCTTATTGGTCAGGCATTATGGACACTGACTCTAGCCTAAGACAAGTCACTTATGAAGTTCCTGATTATTTTAATGGTAGCTTACGGGTGATGGCGGTTGCTGTTGCCAATGACGCGGTAGGTTCGACGGAGAAAAAATCAGAAATCCGTGGGAATTTTATCATTAACCCTAATACACCAACTTTTGTAGCTCCAGGTGATGAATTTGTCATCACAGCGAGCGTGGCTAACAATGTTAAAGATTCGGGGGCTGCTGCGCCTGTGGCGGTGCAATTAACCACAACACCGGAGTTAGAAATTATTGGGCCTAGCTCTGAAACCTTAGCTATCGATGAGGGCAAAGAAAAAACCCTGCAATTTAAATTACACGCCAATTCTTTATTAGGGTCTGCCAAGATAAGCCTGGTTGCGACAACAGCTGATAAATCATCGAAAATGGATGCGACCCTAAGCGTTCGCCCTGCCAGTGCTTATATGACTTCTGTAATCAGCGGTAGTTCAACTGATGCTCGTACCGTGGTCAATATCGATAGAGATCTCTATCCTGAACATCGAAAAGCCCAAGCCGCAATATCCTCAAGTCCACTGATTTTAGTTGCTGGTTTGCAACGCTATTTGGATGGCTTTCCTTATGGATGCACAGAGCAATTAACCAGCGAAGCCCTCCCTTTATTAGCTATGGCTGGTCAAACTTGGTTTGCAAATGACTCTCAAGTTATCACTGATAAAATTAATATAACTATTCAAATGCTCGGACAACGGCAAATGTCAAATGGTGGATTTAGTTATTGGCCAGGGTTAACTGATAATACCAACAACGCGTTCGCCTCTGTCTATGCTATGCAGTTTTTAACTGAAGCTAAAGCACAGGGTTACAATGTTCCCGGTGATTTATACAGTGCTGGCTTGGGATATTTGCGGGATCTAGCTGCACAGACTCCTAATGATTTGGCTAAAGCACGCATTCAAGCTTATGCTATTTATATTTTGACTCGGAATGAGATTGTTACCACCAATTATGTGACTAACCTGCAACTTTATTTGGATCAAAATCAACCACAATGGCAAAAAGACTTAACGGCTGCTTATCTTGCTTCCACCTATCAATTACTAAAAAGTACTGCTGAAGCCAAGCAATTGATTGCCCAGTACAATCCACAAATGAAATCGGCGATGGAAACTGATTTTTATGATAGTAATATTGCAGATGCACAATATCTTTATTTAATAGCGCGACATTTCCCTGAGCGTTTAGCAAGCGTGGGCAATACCTTAGTTATGTCCTTAGTCAAAGCTATCAATAGTAATGAAATCAATACACTGTTGTCTGGCTATATCAGCATGGCGTTGAGTGCTTATGCCCAAGCCCAGCCAAGTTCAGTTCAGAGCGAATCCTTTGTAATTAAGGAACTGCTTACTAATAACCAAGAAAAAACCTTAGCCACTACGAATAATAATTATGAAAAAGTAGAGGTTGATGCGGATGCGAAACAAATTAGCTTTAATAACCCCGCTAAACAAACCTATTTTTATCAACTAACGCAATCCGGCTTTGATAAGCAATTAATAACTAAGGAAAGTAAACAAGGCATCGAAATTTATCGTGAATATCGTGACCTCAAAGGCAATGTAATTACTAACACAGAACTCGGTTTAGAAATTGAAGTGCATATTCAAACTCGCTCCACAACAAATTCTTATCTAAGCAACATTGCTATCGTTGATCTTTTACCTGGAGGTTTCGAAGTTGTTCGAGATTCTGTAAACAGTGAAAATGTCGACTATGCTGATGTGCGTGAAGATCGGGTAGTATTTTTTATCGGCATTGATAGCTCGGCGAAAGAAATTGTTTATCGGATAAAAGCGATTAATAAAGGAATTTTCACAGTACCGGCTATATTGGCTGAGTCAATGTATGATCCCAATACACGCGCTAATGGAGTTACTGCTAGGTTTGAGGTTAAATGAAGTTGTTGGGCCTGGTGCCCTCCTACTTATTTAATTTATACCCCAGCAATAAATTCTCCAGTACCAAACTCTGATTCATATTAATATTGCGCTGAAGCTTCCTCATAATCCCATTAATCTCGTTCAATTGTCTAAACAAATGAACCACCTCAAAATGTTGTGCTAACCCCATCAGTGTTTTCGTCCAACTTTTTTCAATTTGTGAAATATTAAGTTTATAATCAATAAGTTGTGCATTAATTAAGTAAATAAGCCACATTAAAAGAGAAAAATCATGAGTTAACCATTTATCCGCTAATGCGCAGACGGACAATCTATTTGTCATGAATTGAATAAACTCTTCAATGATGGTTGCAAGTTTCCCAAAAAGAATGCCTCTCTCAGTATCTGAACTATAGGCTTGGCCGATAGTTAAATAGTCTGCTCCGACCTGTTCAGAAGATGAAAATCGCCATTGCTGGCACCGACTAATTATAGTTGCAGGTAAGCTGCTTAGCTGCTGTGCGATTAAAAGAAAATGCACGAAAGTTGGAGGCTCTTCCAGTAATTTAAGTAAGGCATTCGCTGCGGCTGTGTTCATTTTGTCAGCGGGATTAATAATAACTACACGGCCATTGGTCAATTGAGCTGAGGTAAAAACAAGCTGCTGTAGTTCACGGATTTGGTCGATTTTAATGACCCCGCCTTCTTTATCCACTGACAGATAATTCAGATCGGGATGCTCTTGTAAATGAATCAAACGACAGGATTTGCATTTGCCACAGGGTTTTTGTTGCTCGGAGCAAAGTATTGCTGAAGCTACTTTGTAAGCAAAATCATTGAGTACCTTCTGTTGAACACCCGTTAAAAGTAAGGCATGAGGCACACGTTGTTTCGCTCTAATCGATTGAAACCGTTCCCACAGCAAATTAGTTGATTCAGATTGTTTTAGCGATTGCATTATTAAGTAAAAAGGATTTGAGTTGAGTTTTTATTAATTGTTGCACTGTTTCTAAAGCCTGACTAGCATCAATTGAAATAGCATTAGCCGTCGTTTGAATCAGTTGAAGATAAGTATTACGAATTTGAGTAAAAAATGCTAATGATTCCTGTTCTATCCGATCACTGGCTCCGCGTTTTTTTACTCGAGCTAATCCTTGTTCAGGACTAAGATCTAAATAAATAATCAAATCAGGTTTAAAATTTTCTAAGCAAAAAGTAGATAGTTTAGTGATCATTTCCCGCTCCAAACCTCTTCCCCCGCCCTGATAGGCAAAGGTAGACCATTCAAAGCGATCAGCCAACACCCAGCAGCCACTATCTAAAGCGGGTCGGATAACTTGCTCAATAAGCTGAACTCTTGCCGCATAAAGGAGCAGTAACTCAGAGCGAGGATCTAGCGTTTCATTCTCCACTTTTTCTTTAATTAAATGACGGACCGCCTCACCTATTCTTGTTCCACCCGGCTCACGGGTCAGTAAAATATCAGGAACAAAATCTTGTAAATAGTGCTTTATTGTCTGAATCGCGGTTGATTTACCGGCACCTTCAAGCCCCTCTACAACGATAAATCGACCACGCTTAGTCATAATATCCTCTTAAATGTAATAATATGGACACATTCTATAAACAAACGTAAGAAGCTTGGGCCTTCTTTAACACTCTCACTTCTGATAACGCTTAATAGCTGCCTTTTGCTCTTCATAAGTTGCAGAAAAATGATGAGCACCATTTCCCTTAGCAACATAATAAAGATAATTTGTGACTAAGGGATGAGCAGCTGCATCAATTGCTTCTTTTCCCACCATCGCAATTGGCGTTGGAGGTAAACCACGATGAATATAAGTATTGTAAGGCGAATTTACGCTCATATCTTCATGAGTCAATTTACCCTTATAATTGGGACCAAGTCCATAGATAACGGTTGGATCCATTTGCAGAGGCATATTTTTTTTGATTCGATTAATTACCACCCCTGAAATTATTTTTCTCTCTTCCGCTAAAGCAGCTTCCTTCTCTATAATAGAAGCCACAATCAATAATTCGTATGGCGTTCTATACGGTAAGCCTGAGCTTCGATTTTGCCAGCTTTCGTTGAGATATTGCTGTAATTTTTGGTTAGCAAGCCGCAACAAGAATCTAGCCTCAGAGCCAGCATTGTAATTATAAGTATCCGCAAGCAATAAACCTTCAGCGCTGGGATGATGATCAATGATAGGCAGCCAATCATTGGGATTATATTTTAGGTATTTCGCATTTTGCAAATTGGTTATCACCTGGGATAAGTTAGTTCCTTCGATAATGCGAAATGATTCAACTAGAACTTCTCCAGCTTCAACTTTATAGAGAAAATGAAGAGCTGATTCGCCCGGTCTAATTTGATAAATACCTGCTTTTAATCGGTGAGCTAAGCCTTTGAAGCGAATTAAAGAGAGAAATAGGCGGTTAGATTTTATAACTCCTTTCGATTCCAACATTCGCACAAAATCAGCTGCTGTAGTATTTCTATCGATAATAAGGGTGATTGGTGGACTTGTTTTTTCAATCATTGGCAGTGTTAACATACAATAAATTTTATAACCAATGATTGAAAAGGCGATTAAAGCGAATAATAAACAGAAGGACAAGAATAATTTAAAGCGACGCCCTTCCATTTACACTCGCTTAAATAATAAACTTCCGTTGGTTCCACCAAAGCCCAGTGAATTATTTAAAACATAATCAATTTTTCTTTTTTGTGGCTCATGTGCAACATAATTTAAATCACACCCTTCATCAGGATTATCTAGATTAATTGTAGGTGGAGCAATTTGGTCTTTAATCGCAAGAATACTAAAAATCGCTTCAACCGCACCTGCAGCCCCTAGTAAATGTCCAGTCATCGATTTTGTTGAACTCATTGCTAAATTATGGGCATGTTCTTTGAAAACACGCTTCACAGCTATAGTTTCGTTCATATCATTCAGATAAGTTGAGGTACCATGAGCATTAATATAATCAATTTGGCTAGGCTCTATACCTGAATCTTTAATAGCTGCAGCCATTGAACGGGCTGCGCCATCTGCATCCTCATCTGGGGCAGTGATATGATAAGCATCACCAGACATACCAAACCCTACTAATTCAGCATAAATGGTAGCGCCACGGGCTTTTGCATGTTCATATTCTTCAAGTATCAAGATACCGGCACCCTCACCCATAACAAAACCATCTCGATCTTTATCCCATGGACGTGATGCCTTTTCAGGCTCATCATTACGTTTGGATAATGAGCGTACAGCGGAGAAGCCAGCTAAGCAAAGAGGAGTTGTGGTCATTTCAGCACCACCACAAACCATCGCATCAGCATCACCATAAGCAATCATACGGCCAGCAAGGCCTATATTATGAGTGCCTGTTGTACAGGCTGTTACTACAGAAATATTAGGCCCTTTTAAATGATGTTTGATCGAAATCTGACCAGCAACCATGTTAATAATTCCAGCGGGAATAAAAAAGGGAGAGACTTTTCGTGGTCCACCAGCGACCAATTTATCTTGGTTATTGGTGATTGTTTGAATCCCACCAATACCAGCACCTACTGCAACACCGATACGGCAGGAGAGCTTCTCATCAATTACCAATCCAGAATCAGCTATTGCTTCATCAGCAGCAGCGATTCCGTATTGGGTAAATAGATCCATCTTACGAGCTTCTTTGAGCGGGACATGATTTTCAATGTTGAAATTCTTAACTTTCGCCCAAATTTTAGTTGGGTAATCAGCAGTATCGAAATCTTCTACCATTCCGACCCCACTTTTTCCAGCTAAAATATTCTGCCAGGTTTGTTCTACATTAAGACCGACCGGGGTAATCATCCCCATACCGGTTACTACAACACGCCGCTTAGTCAAATGAGAGCTCCTTGAAGATCTATTAAGCTTCTTCTTTGTTAAGATTTGCTTCGATGTAATCGATAGCTTCTTGAATAGTAGTAATTTTTTCAGCTTTTTCATCAGGAATTTCTGTTTCGAACTCTTCTTCCAAAGCCATTACTAATTCAACAGTATCCAGTGAGTCAGCACCTAAGTCATCAACAAAGGACGCGTCATTTCTCAATTCATCCTCTTTAACGCCTAATTGTTCCATAACAATTTTACGAACTCGTTCTTCAACTGTACTCATAACTTGTGTTTCCTCTTATGTTAAAAAAAATTTATGGTGGCTAGTTTATTCATTTATTCAAAGAACGCAAGCCATTTAATCCATATACATGCCACCATTCACATGAATGGTCTCGCCAGTTATATACTCTGCACTGTCTGAAGCTAAAAAAGCAACTACTTCTGCGATATCTTCAACACGTCCAAATTTTTTCATTGGTATCCGTCTTAGCATTTCCTCTTTAACCATGTCAGGTAAGGCTCTAGTCATATCAGTATCAATAAAACCAGGAGCAACCACATTTACGGTAATTCCACGGCTACCAATTTCTTGAGCTAAAGACTTAGTAAAGCCTACCACACCTGCTTTCGCAGCTGTATAGTTAACTTGGCCTGAATTACCACTCGAACCGACTACAGATCCGATGCTGATGATTCGTCCCCAACGAGCACGAAACATCGGTTTTAGACAAGCTTTAGATAATCTAAATATAGCATTTAAATTTGTTTCAATAACCTTGTACCATTCTTCATCATCCATTCTTAGTAATAAATTATCGCAAGTGATACCAGCATTATTTACTAAAATGGAAGGTATTTTATTTTGATCAGAAAGTTGAGTCATTAAATCTTCAACTTTTTCTCCGCTCGTTACATCAACTGCTGCACCTTCTCCTTTGAGCTGCGCCTCAGAAAACATCGCTGAAATAGACTCCGCACCCTGTTCAGTGGTTGCTGTTCCAATAACATAAGCCCCTTTTTTTGCAAGCGTTAAGGCAACCTCTTTGCCGATTCCTCTACTTGCACCAGTTACTAATGCAGTCTTACCTTCTAAACTCGTCATCTGCAATCCTTAATAAGTTTTTTCTGTCATCATCAATTGGGCTAATACTTGCTCAAGGCTTGCATTATCATTGACACTCATTGTTGGCAAATTGCGCTCAATACGTTTAATCAACCCATTTAATACTTTTCCTGGGCCACATTCAATAATCAATTCAACTCCTTTTTTCCTCATAAGCTGAATTGTTTCTACCCAGCGCACTGGGCAATAAAGCTGTTCTTTTAATAAGGTTCGTATTTGTGCCGCTGATTGATAAACACTTAAATCCACATTAGAGATCACAGAAACCTCTGGGGTTTTAAAATTTACATTAGCCAGATATTCTGCAAAAGCCTCCGCTGCACCAACTAATAAGGGGCAATGGCAAGGTACACTCACAGGTATTATTTTGGCTAATCGTGCGTCTAAAGTCTCAGCTAGATTGACGGCTCGTTCAACCGCTGCGCTATGGCCGGCAATAACAACTTGTCCTATTGCATTATAATTTGCTGGAGTAACTTGAGACTCCGGTGTGCTTGCTTGCGCACAGATTAACTCTACCTGTTCATCATCTAAACCTACAATTGCAGCCATTGCCCCTTGACCTAAGGGCACAGAGCTTTGCATCAATTGACCGCGTTTGGCAACCAATTGCGCAGCATCAGGCAAACTTAGTGCATTCGCAGCAACAAGGGCAGCATATTCACCTAAACTATGGCCTGCCATCATTTGAGCACGCCTTAGACCTTGCTCTTGCAAAAGTTTGTAGATGGCAACGTCTGCAGTGAGCATAGCTACTTGAGTATATTCGGTTTGATTCAGTTGCGACTCAGGACCCTGTTGTATTAATTGCCATAAATCATATCCAAGCTTGTCAGAAACTTCTATGAAGCAGTCAACAATTATAGGATGGTCATTAGCCAACTCGGCTAACATACCAACATATTGAGATCCTTGACCAGGAAAAACAAACGCTAACTTACTCATATCAAAAAAACTCCAACAAACACTTAACTAGTAACGTACAACCATTGCGCCCCATGTCATTCCTCCTCCAAAAGCTTCCATCAATAGCAAATCACCTCGTTTTATGCGTTTTTCACGAATGGAATAATCCAAAGCTAATGGAATTGATGCCGCTGAGGTATTTCCTTGCTTTTCAATAGTTACAATCACTTGCGACATGGGTAAATTCAATTTTTTAGCGATTGCTTGAATGATCCTAATATTTGCTTGATGCGGTATTAACCAATTAATATCTGATTGCTGCAAATGGCAACTATGCAGAATCTCATCAACAAGATCACCCATTATATTTACAGCAAGCTTAAACACTTCATTACCGCGCATGCCAATATAGGCTTTTTGTTCTAAAGTCGCATAATTGGGATAGCTTAGGTAAGCTTCTTCATCATGTAAAGCATGAAGAGTACTAGCCAGAATACCCGGTTTGTCACTTGCACTTAACACCAAGGCGCCAGCACCATCACCAAATAGCACACAGGTTGAACGATCGGTCCAGTCAAGCGCACGCGACATGCTTTCACTACCAATAACTAATACGTTTTTAGCTGTACCAGAGCTTAGATATTGCCTTGCAATATCCATAGCATAAATAAATCCGCTGCATGCAGCGCTAACATCAAATGCAGCTATTGGTCGAGTTATTTTAAGAAATTTCTGTACATGGCAAGCCATGCTCGGGAAAAAATGATTGGGTGTACAGGTTGCTACTAATATCAAATCAAGTTCAGTTGCTTCTATGTTGGAAGCTTCAATAGCTTTTGCAGCAGCTTGGCAAGCCATAAATGAGGTTGTTTCATGTTCAGAGGCAATATGTCTGCTGCTGATACCTGTTCTGGATAAAATCCACTCGTGGGTCGTATCCAAAGTGGATTCTAACTCTTTATTGGTTAAAACACGTTCGGGCAAGTAACTACCTGTTCCATTAATAACGGCGTTTTTCATAGTAACAAACCTTGATTAATAAAATGGGTTATTTGATCTCTCACTAAATCGACCACATTATTTTTCACTTGCAGAACTGCTTCCTCGATCGCGTACTGAAAAGCGATTTCTTTTGCGCCGCCGTGACTTTTAACCACAATACCATTCAAACCTAATAAACTTGCACCATTATAACGGGCAGGATCCATGCGTTTCCTGAGATAACCTAGTGCAGGTAGAGCAATAGCTCCAGCGAGTTTAGTCCAAATATTTCGTGAAAAGGATTCTTTGAGTAAGGAAAGCATTAAATTCGCTAAACCTTCACTTGCTTTTAAAGCAACATTACCCACAAACCCATCACATACAACAAGATCCACTTTGCCAGAATAAAAATAGTCGCCTTCTACATAGCCTACATAGTTCATTAAATTGCATTCAGCAAGCATATGGGCTGTACGTTTAACTTGATCGTTGCCTTTAATTTCTTCAACACCAATGTTTAGCAAACCAATTTTAGGCTTTGGTTTTTTATCCACCGCTTCAATTAGCGCAGACCCCATTACGGCAAACTGAAAAAGGTGTTCCGCACAAGAATCAACATTAGCACCTAAATCAATAACGCGCGTTCTGCCTTGTGCAGTAGGAAGCTCAGCAATAATTGCCGGCCTATCGATTCCGGGTAAGGTTTTTAATACAAAACGAGCAGTTGCCATCAAGGCACCAGTATTTCCAGCGCTTACGCAAGCCTGAGCCCGACCTTCTTTGACCAAATTAATGGCCACCCGCATAGAAGAATCTTTCTTATTGCGCATTGCATGAGAGGGTAATTCATCCATAGCCACAATTTCCGAAGCATGGACAACGGAAAATTGGCTATTTTGGGCTACGCCTAGTTTTTTTAGATGGGCATTAACCTGATTTTGATCACCAACCAACAACAACTTTAAATCAGGGTTGTGTCGAACAGCACGAACACAAGCAGGAATCACAACTTTTAAACCATGATCCCCGCCCATCGCATCTATAGCAATGGTGATGTTTTTCAAGCGAATTACTCTTGTTCTTCGTAAACGTTATCAGTTTCTAATACTTTGCGACCACGATAATAACCGTCTTCGGTGATATGATGACGGCGGTGTGTTTCGCCAGTGATGGGATCAACTGATAAAGTTGGTTTGGTTAAAGCATCGTGTGAACGTCTCATATCACGTCTTGAACGAGATTTTTTATTTTGCTGTACAGCCATTGTATTACTCCTAAACAATTTGCATTCGTTGGGCCGGAATATTACCGATTTTTTGTCGTTAATCCAAGTGTTACATAATAATTTCTAATTTATTCTTGCTCTTTAGCGATAAATTTGGACGCTTGATTATCGCATTCTTTCGTTGAAGGATGAAATTCTGGAGCGTACAAATGTAGTTCATCGGTGAGTAACTCAACAAGATCAACTTCATTATGCTCAGAAACTATACTTTCATATTGCCCCAACATTTTCTCAGCCATTTGCTCACTATGGCAAACAGCTAGTTCAGTTTGATTGACGTAGTGATGAGAAAATTCATCAAGACATCGTTGACAGCTAATAGTTATTATCGCTTCAGAGCGAAGAGTCAATAAATAATAATCAGTCAAAGCTTTCACATCAAACTGGCAATTCACAACACAGGGAGAAGCAACACGGGCAGGCAATCGTTCGTCTAACTCTATTTTAACCTGCTGTAGTCCTTCTTTTGCTGAGTAAGTTTTTAAATTAATTAACATATGAACTCTTAAGACGATTTCAAATTCTTCTATTATACCGTAAAATAGAATTTTTTTTATACATATTGTTATTTCATGAAAGCAAAAGTTATTGTTGGGATGTCTGGAGGGGTTGATTCATCAGTTGCTGCCTGGCTTTTACGCGAGGAAGGATATCAGGTTGAAGGCCTATTTATGAAGAATTGGGAGCAAGATGATAGCGACGAGTATTGTCCTGCTGCTCTTGATTTAGCCGATGCTCAAGCAGTATGCCAGCAATTAAAAATTCCTTTACATACCGTTAACTTTTCCCAAGAATACTGGGATCGCGTATTTGCTCATTTTCTTAGCGAGTATGAGCAAGGACGTACACCAAACCCCGATGTACTCTGCAATAAGGAAATTAAATTTAACGCATTTTTAAATCATGCTTTGCATTTAGGCGCTGATTATATAGCGACCGGACATTATGCGAGGGTTCAAAATGGCCAGCTTTTTAAAGCTAAAGATAGAGAAAAGGATCAAACCTATTTTCTACATGCCGTTCATCCTGAAGCATTAAATAAAACCTTATTTCCAATCGGTGACTACTTAAAATCACAAATTCGTGAGTTTGCTAAGGACCTAGGTTTAGTCACTCATGATAAAAAAGACTCTACCGGAATTTGTTTTATTGGCGAAAAACGCTTTAAGAGTTTTCTAAAAGAATTTATTTTAGCCAAACCAGGTGATATTAAAAGTTCTGAAGGTCAACTTTTGGGGCGTCATGATGGACTAATGTATTACACTTTAGGCCAACGCCAAGGACTTGGCATTGGTGGTCGGCAAGAAGCAAGTGAAGACCCTTGGTACGTGGTCGATAAAGATCTGCAAAGCAACACCTTGATTGTCGCCCAAGGCAATAGTCATCCAATGCTTTATGCTCAGGGGCTCATCTGTAGTAAAATTCACTGGTTAGCAGCAGATTATAAAAATAATTTACCTCTAACTTGCTATGCAAAAACACGTTATCGCCAGCCAGAACAAGCCTGCATGATTTCACCCGAAAACGACAATCAGCATTATGTGATGTTTTCAAGTTTTCAACGAGCAGTAACTCCTGGGCAATACGTGGTTTTTTATGATAAAAATCTCTGCCTAGGTGGAGCTACAATAGAACAAATTATTCGATAATATTGTACAATATTAATATATATTCAATTTAAGTACAGTGTGTCCCCCAAGTTTTGACTCACTGAATCAGATTTTTAATCGGGAGTTTTTATGAGCGCAATCAATGCTTCCCCTTCTACTGCAGGCATTTATTTTTCAGTCAGTGCAGCAGACAAAGTTGCTTCTTTAATCGCAGAAGAAGAAAATCCTAGCTTAAATCTTCGCGTATTTGTAACCGGCGGAGGATGCTCAGGATTTCAATATGGCTTCACCTTCGATGAAAAAATTCAAGACGATGACACCATCATTGAGCAAACCTGCTCAGATGGTCAATCTTCTGTTAAATTATTGGTTGATTCAATGAGTTATCAATATCTAAATGATGCAGAAATTGACTATGTTGAAAATATTCAAGGTGCTCAATTCGTCATTCGTAATCCTAACGCAAAAACGACTTGTGGCTGCGGTTCATCCTTCAGTATCGGGGATGAGGATATGATGGGTAATGATGAGTTTTGAGAATATCTATAGAACGTAGAGTACTTATCCTCTACGTTCTATAGATAGATCTTAGTAAGGTTTTACCACCACAGTAGAACCGATATGCATAAAATTGTTACTCAACCATCGGGCTGCATCAGGACTTACCCGAATACAACCATGGCTCGCATTATAATTTGGCAGTTCATAAGAACCATGGACAGCATAGTTGGTCGAGAAGAACATGCAATAAGGCATCTTAGCCCCACCTCTGCCAACAGGATATCGGCTTGAACGACAACCAGCCCCTCCTTTGCTAAGTACATGATAAGTACCAGAAGGAGTTCTGCAAGAGCGCCCTATATCTTTGCAATATTTACTACCACCAATTGCTTTTCCGCTGCGAATAACCTTGCCATCTTTGACAGCTTTCCAACTGAGAGTACGCGGATTAAAGACAAAGGTGTTAGAGGCAAGAACCATTTTCGGCGAACCAACATCAATTGATGCAGCACTGGCCGATTGGTCTATACCGGCGAAGAGAAAACTAAAACCAAGAACAGCTAAATAACCTAGTTTTTGAGGTTTTATTCCTTCCATGATGGTTCCTGTTGTTAGTGCTCCTGAATCTAACTATAGGACAAAAATTGCACATTTCAAATTTTTTTAACTAATAAAAACAGCGGTTAAGGATAGAAAAGCTGGAATAGCTTAATTATTTAGAGAATTGAGATTGTGAGCTGAAGGAGTAATGAATATTGATCCCCCCACTTTTGCGGAGGGTAACGGGTCTTTTGGGCATTGCGGATCTCAGCAACCTCGCCCTTACTCTGTATCGGTATCCCAAAGGTTAGAACCTGATTTTTTAATTAAGAACTTGACAAACTCTTTGTGACGTTCTAATTCCTCTGGAGTCGCTGTCAAGACAGGGGAACCACTAATCAATTGTTCAGTTTGCTGGTTAACAACAATTTCAGAATTAGCGATAAGTTCAGCCGCATCATCGAATAAATTAGCCTGTCCTCCTGTCATAGCTAAATAGACAGAGGCTAAAATTTCCGAATCAAGTAGAGCGCCATGCAACGTACGATTGGAATTATCTATTTCATAGCGCTTACAAAGTGCATCTAAATTATTGCGCTGGCCTGGATGTTTTTCTTTCGCCAAAACGAGGGTATCGCAGACCGAACAACGAATTTTAATTTGGAAAGTAGAATTAATCCGCTTTAATTCAGCATCTAAAAAGCCGATATCAAATGGTGCATTATGAATGATTAATTCTGCGCCATCGATGAATTCAATTAAATCATTCGCAATTTCTTGAAATAAAGGTTTATCTTGCAAAAATTCGGTGCTGATACCGTGGACGCGAAAGGCGCCTTCATCGACAGCTCTTTGGGGGTTTAAATAGACATGAAAATGATTATTTGTGAGCTTTCTATCAACTAACTCGACACAGCCAATTTCAATGATTCGGTGGCCTAATTCATGTCCAATCCCTGTTGTTTCGGTATCTAAGACAACTTGCCGCATCGAAAAACCTTAATGTTTAAGTTAAATCGCGAATATTGGCTCAGATCTGTACTGGATGTCAATCCTGTTGCCTCATCACCTTTACCCCATCCCTACGACCCGCTGCCTGTCCGCGTGATCTTGATCTAGAGATTTTGCTCATACCTTCGATACGTGGGTACCGCGGACAAGTCACGGGAGGTAGGCGGAAGGATTTTTTAACTACATTTAATCCACCCCTAGGTACTGCAGTTTGTCCGACTTGTTCAGGTACTAGGCGAAAGATTTTATCTTTAAGTCTTTAAAAGTTCCTCAATCGCTTGATTAGCAAGCGCATCCACTTGCTCATTTTCTGGATGGCCGGAATGCCCTTTCACCCAGTGCCAAACAATCGTATGTTTACTCGCTAACTCATCCAACTGTTGCCATAAATCCGCATTTTTAACCGGTTCTTTTTTTGAATTACGCCAATCTTTTCTTTTCCATTGGCTTAACCACTCTGTCATTCCAAGGCGCAAATATTGCGAGTCGGTAAACAAATTGACGACACAAGGCCGGTTCAAGGCTGCTAAGGCTTTAATTGCAGCGGTGAGCTCCATACGGTTATTGGTTGTCTGAAGTTCGCCGCCGTAGAGCGTTTTTTCATGTCCATTAAAGCGCAGCAAAGCACCCCAACCTCCGGGACCTGGATTGCCTTTGCAAGCACCATCTGTATAAATTTCGACCGTCATAAGAATAAATCATTAAAGGGCTTAATTGTTGGGTCGATAGCATACACTGAAAAATCTCTAACGCCAGTTTTCGCCAACACTTCTTCATCAATAAAAAAATTCCCAGTCGTCGATTTTGCCGGCTGAGATAAAATCCAATGAGCTGCGTCCGCAACAATTTCTGGTTTTCTACTCGCTTGATAAAGATCAGGGAAATGAACACGAACTGCAGCGGTTGCAATTGTTGTTTTCGGCCATAATGAGTTAACCGCTATTCCATATTCCTTCAACTCTTCAGCTAGACCTAAAGTGCACATACTCATGCCATATTTACTAATTGCATAAGCAAGGTTGGGAGCAAACCATTTTGGATTCATCGTTAAAGGGGGAGATAAGGTGAGAATATGCGGATTTTTGGATTTTTTCAGATGGGGAATTGCTGCCTGTGAACAAGCAAAGGTTGCGCGTGCATTGACTGACTGCATGAGATCATAACGTTTCATTTGCGTCGAGACTGTATCGGTTAAGCTGATAGCACTGGCATTATTAATCAAAATATCCAAACCGCCAAATTGCTTTATGGTCTTTTCAATAGCCCGATGAATTTGCTCCTCATCCCGCACATCGACTACCAATGGCAGGGCCTGCCCGCCCAGCTCTTCGATTTCTTTGGCAACGCTATAGATTGTTCCTTCCAAGCTTGGATGAGGCTTATCAGTTTTAGCAGCCACAACAATAGAGGCTTTGATGCCTGCAAATTTATGGGCAATGCTGCGACCTATTCCTCGGCTTGCTCCACTAATAAATAGGACCTGCCTCATGATTCCTCCTTTAATCAGTTAATAATTAGGGCTCTAACGCAAAGTCACCATCAAGAATTTTCTGTTTAATAATAGCTATGTCCGGTGCAAAATAACGATCCATGGTATAGGCATCCACAAAATTTCTAACCTCTGCATAAACTGCAGCTAATTTGGGTGATGTGGTCAACGGTTTATGGAATTCTAAGCCCTGACAAGCAGCTAAAAATTCGATAGCAAGAATCGTTGCTGTATTATCAACCATAGTATGCAAACGTCTTGCAGCATTGGTAGCCATTGAGACATGGTCTTCCTGATTTGCGGAGGTAGGCAGACTATCCACGCTATGCGGATGTGCAAGCGCTTTATTGTCGCTAGCACAAGACGCAGCCGTCACATGAGGAATCATAAACCCTGAATTTAAGCCGCCCTCTTTAACTAAAAATGCAGGTAATCCACTGAAATTTTTATCAATTAACAAAGCAATACGCCGTTCGGAGTTAGCTCCTATTTCTGCGATAGCAAGAGCAAGATTATCAGCAGCCATGGCGATCATTTCACCATGAAAATTACCGCCAGAAAGAATATCTTCTTGTTCAACAAAAACCAGTGGATTATCAGAAATTGAATTCGCCTCAACCTGCAGGGTTTCGCCAACGAAGCGCATTTGATGCAAAACGGCACCCATAATCTGTGGTTGGCATCTTAAAGAATATGGATCTTGTACACGATTACAATGACGATGCGATTCTCTAATAGGACTACCTGCTAGTAACTCACGATACATTGCCGCTACATCACGTTGCGCCTGATGGCCACGCGCTAAATGGATACGATCATCAAAAGGTACATCGCTGGCACAGGCCGCATCAACCGATAGGCCACCGGCTAAGACAGCCGCTTCAAACAACAATTCAGCTTTAAAAAAAGCATCCATACAGAGTGCTGCTGAAGGTTGTAAACCATTCAACAAAGCTAAACCTTCCTTGGGTGCAAGTTCTAAGGGTTTTATTCCAGCGAGTTTTAAACCTTCTTCAGCACTCATTATTTTGCCTTGATAGCGCACTTCACCCTCGCCGATTAATGGTAAGGAAAGATGTGCTAAAGGAACTAAATCACCCGACGCACCGACAGAGCCTTTCGCAGGAATACAAGGATAAACTCCTTTGTTATAAAGGATAGTTAGGGCATCGATGAGCTCTCTTCTCACTCCTGAATAACCTTGGGCTAGGCTATTAATCTTAAGTAGCAAGATCAGGGCAACAATTTCATCTGTAAGTAGTTCCCCTGCTCCACAAGCATGTGAGAGCACGATATTTCGTTGTAGTTGTTGTAGGTGTTCAGTAGAAATGCGTTGGCAAGCCAATGAGCCAAAGCCCGTATTAATTCCATAAACTGTTTTTTTGCTTTCAAGCACTTCGCGAACAATATTGCAAGATGCTTCAATCATTGGCCCAGCACTATCGTCCAACATGCAATTTTTTTTGTCTTTAGTTAGGGACTTGATAGTATGCAAACTTAATTGGCCAGGTAGCAGAGTAAATAATTCCATTATTGGGGCTCTCCAATTAACTCCATGGGCAACCATAAATTATTTTCTCTAGCGCATTCTTTTGCCAGCTCATACCCTGCGTCAGCATGACGCATAACTCCTGTTGCTGGATCATTGTGGAGAACTCGGCTAAGGCGTGCCGCTGCTTTATCTGTACCATCAGCAACAATAACAACTCCCGCATGCTGTGAAAAGCCCATTCCAACACCTCCACCGTGATGAAAGCTGACCCAAGTTGCACCGCTAGCGCAATTTAACAGCGCATTTAATAGTGGCCAATCCGATACCGCATCACTGCCATCCAACATGCCTTCCGTTTCACGATTTGGGCTCGCAACAGAACCTGAATCAAGATGATCTCTGCCAATGACAATCGGCGCTTTTACCTCACCATTTTTTACCATCTCATTAAATGCCAAAGCCAAACGGGCCCGGTCTTTTAAGCCTACCCAGCAAATTCTTGCGGGAAGCCCTTGAAAAGCGATTTTTTCGCGCGCCATTTCAAGCCAACGGTGTAAATGTTTATCCTCTGGCATCAATTCCTTCACTTTTTCATCAGTAGCATAGATATCCTCCGGATCGCCCGATAAAGCCACCCAGCGAAAAGGACCAATGCCTTCGCAAAACAAAGGACGAATATATTCAGGGACAAATCCAGGAATAACAAAGGCTTCGCTCACACCTGTTTCAAAAGCCATTTGGCGAATATTGTTGCCGTAATCGAACACAGGAATATCTTGCCTTAGAAATCCAAGCATGGCCTGGACTTGTTCGGCAATGGATGCTTTCGCAGCAGCCACTACTTCTTGCGGTGAAGTTTGTCTTAATTCTTTCGCTTTTTCTAAGGACCATCCTTTGGGTAGATAGCCATTGAGTGGATCATGGGCGCTTGTTTGATCGGTTATCAAAGAGGGTCTAATATTGCGCCTAAGGAGTTCTGGATAGATTTCAGCAGCATTTCCTAAGAGACCTACAGATAAGGGAGTCTTATTTCTGCAGGACTCTTCAATCCATGCTAAAGCCTCCTCAAGATCATTAGTCGATTTATCTAGATAGCGGGTTTTTAAACGCTTTTCGATACGGGTTGGATCACATTCAATAGCGAGCACACTAGCACCGGCCATTGTTGCTGCAAGAGGCTGTGCCCCACCCATTCCACCAAGGCCGGCAGTTAAAATCCAATGTCCCGATAAATCACCTGCAAAATGCTTTTCCGCACAGGCGACAAAAGTTTCATAAGTACCTTGAACAATGCCTTGTGAACCAATATAAATCCAACTGCCGGCGGTCATTTGACCATACATCATTAACCCTTTCTTATCGAGTTCATTAAAATGTTCCCAAGTCGCCCAGCGTGGAACTAAATTAGAATTGGCAATTAATACACGAGGTGCATCTTCATGAGTAGTAAATACACCGACAGGTTTGCCTGATTGAATGAGTAAGGTTTGGTTGATTGTAAGTTTTTTAAGTACTTCGATTATTTTGTCGAAAGCTTGCCAATTACGTGCAGCGCGGCCAAGTCCGCCATAGACAACTAGAGAGTCTGGATTTTCCGCAACTTCGGGATCTAAGTTATTGCAAAGCATACGTAAAACAGCTTCAGTAAGCCAACTTTTGGTTTCAAGCTCGGCACCACGATTTGCTTTGATATGGCGAGGATTTGTCTTTTGAATTGGCATTTTTTCTCCGTCCTGGGAATATGAGCGCTATCATACACTATGGGTTATACTCAAGAAAGAAAATAATCTACCTTCTCAAACCATCAGTATGTAAAATTTAAAGCCAATATGATAAACTACATCCACCAGGATCCAACCTAAGAAATCATTGTGCAGAACGAATTAACTAATCATGCTTCACACCCACCTTCATTAAGGTTTTTTTTCGCCACTGAAATGTGGGAAAGATATGGATTTTATGTTGTGCAATCCTTACTTGCACTTTATCTTGCGCTGCATTTTAAATGGCAAGACGATAAAATCTATGCATTGGTTGGTTCTTTTACCGCGCTTACTTATCTTTCACCTGTTATTGGTGGTTGGATTGCCGATCATTTATTAGGCCAAAAAAGAGCGATTCTTGCAGGTGCAACTTTCCTATTTTTTAGCTATCTTGCACTCACCCTACTTAGATCTGATTCAAGTCTAACTGTCGCGCTAGCCGGCGTTGCGGTGGGAACAGGCTTGCTTAAGCCTAACATCTCTTCGCTTTTGGGTAATGAATATGACATTGGTTCTCCTAAACGAGAAAGTGGTTTCACTATTTTTTATATGGGTATCACTACAGGCATCATTTTAGGGACGACTTTACCAAGCTTACTTAATGACCGCTTTAGTTGGTCAGTTTCTTTTGCAAGTGCAGCTTTTGGGATGATCATTGCTTTTGCAGTGTTTGCCTTTGGTGCTTACCGCTACAAAGTGGCTGATTATCATCCCTATGAATTTCGCTTGGAAAAATTAGTCAAAGCAATCGCTATGATGTTTGGATTATGGTTGATTTCTTATTCTGCTCTGAACTTCCCTATTTTTGCCGACTCAGCCTTTGCAGTAGTCGTTTTACTCTCTTTAGGCTACTTGATCTATTCTATTCGACGTGAATCGCCTAATCAGGCAAAACAGACTGCTGTTATCGGTTTGTTATGCATCATTTCGGTTATGTTTTGGGCTTTCTATTTTCAAATGTTTATGTCCTTAACTCTCTTTATTTCTAGAGTTGTCGAACCAAAACTATGGGGAGTTAACTTTCCTCCTCCTTATTACGTTGGCATTCAGAGTATTGGCATGATCATTTTTGGTTATCTATTTTCACGCAGCAAAACTCAGTTGACCTTGGTACAAAGCGGTATTCGAACCGGAAGGAAGTTTTTGCTCGCTATGGTTTGCATGACTGCTGCTTATGCCTTAATTACCCTAGTCTGCAAAAACTCTAGTGGCGGAGCGCTATTATCTCCTTTATTTTTTATCCCAGCTTATTTACTTATTTCGGTTGCTGAATTATTGCTCTCACCTGTTGGACTCTCGGCAATAACTCTGCTAGCCAGTCGTAAAAAAGTTAGCACGATGATGGGAATCTTCTTTGTATCTTTAGGGATTGGTGGCTTTTTATCTGGAAAACTTGCTTCCCTAACGTCAATAAAAATGGAAAGCTTATCTATCCTTGAATTAAAGGCACATTATACACAAACTTTTTCGACGCTTTTGAATATCTTAATCGTCGCTACAATCGTTTGTTTCATTTTGTATGGCGCGATAAAAGCACTTTTGTCGCGCCACAAAGGCGAAGTATCACCCGCGTCTTTAATCAAATGCCATTAATTGGAGACTAATCATCCAGAGCACGATAAACAGCCACACCGACATGGGGTGGGTGAGGAGTGCAAAATTTCTTTGCTTTGAGCGCCTTTTGCACTTGTTTTAAGCCTTGACGCCAACGTTCTTTAGTCGAATAAGCGGAAAAATCAGCGTCTTTGGTGGATGATTCCCACTGTTTTTGCTGGTATTCAAGCTGCACGATGTCATAATCAGATACGCATCCCAGGGAAGCTAGCTCCACATTGTCAGCTAATAGCTGTTTATCTTCAGGTAATTGCTCATAGAGGGCTCTAATTGCTCGGCGTAAATTATGTTTGTCTTCAAAATGACAACGTTGTTCGTCTGAACGACTACTATAAATAATTTCTAGGTTTCTTTTTTTCACTTCATCGACGCTATTAGGCAAGTCTCCATTAGCACTCCATAAATCCACCATAAAACAAAGTGAACTAACTCGCGGCATATCATCCAAAACAACCGACAATGGTGTGTTGGAATAAACACCGCCGTCCCAATAATATTGGCCTTCAATTAAAATAGGAGGAAAAGCCGGAGGTAAGGCACCGCTTGCCATTATATGCTCCGGACCGAGCTTTTCATATTTACTATCGAAATAACGTATTTTCCCCGTATGAATATTAGTAGCACCAAGACTAAGACGCATTTCACCTTTGGCTAGATAATCAAAATCAACCAACTCTTGGAGAAAAGCACGCAAAGGTTCGGTGTCATAAAAACTATTCCAAGGGCCATAAAACATGTTAATTACTGAGTCGACGCGAGGTTTAAAGAAAACAGGGATCCCTGATAAAACAACCTGCTGATATTGCCAGTCAGCGACCAGCTTGTTTAATGCATCGGGAAAATCATAACCTGTATTAAAAATCTCAGGTTGAGTGACTGCGTCCCAGAATTGTTTTAAACGGGGTAAGCGATTCTTTGGTTCATTTCCTGCAATAATTGCTGCATTAATTGCTCCTATCGAAGTCCCTGCAACCCAATTCGGAATATAATGTGATTTCTCAAGCCCTTCATAAACGCCCGCCTGAAAAGCACCTAAAGCTCCACCACCCTGCAAAACCAGTACGATTCTTTTACCCACAGGGTTATTATGTGATTCGATCGCACATCCGAAAGCGGCTGCCATAGAGATCTCCATTTTTTAGAATGATAGTTACAATAACTACATTGTAGTACAAGCATTTACGTTGGGTTCAATTTATGCTTCAGTCTATAACTTGGTGATTTTCTTTTAGTCTGAATGCTTGCAGTCGAGCACAGCCTGAACATCTAACCGTTTTCTTGAAAGTTTCAGAAAGAAACCTTTGAGAGTTTTAATTTTGCTGTTATTATCCACCCCTTTTGAATAAGATTTTTATACTTTATGACCGAGCAACAATCATTTTTAAATCAACTACTAAAATCGTTAGACGATATTCAAGCTAGCGAGGTGACAGTTATTGATGTTAAAAAACAAACCTCTGTAACCGATTATATGATTATCTGTAGTGGGCGCTCATCCCGCCACGTCAAAGCAATCGCTGATGTTGTGGTTGAAAAGATGAAAGCTATAGGATTAGCGGCACTTAGCCAAAATGGCCTTGAAACAGGTGATTGGGTTTTGATCGATTTCGGCGATTTTGTGTTGCACATTATGCAACCGGAAAGTCGTGCTTTTTATAATCTTGAAGGACTTTGGCAAGCTAATCCGCAAAGTAAATAAAATTATGCTTAAAGTTACGCTGGTTGCTTGTGGCAATAAAATGCCTTCTTGGGTGGAGCAGGCTGTTTCTGAATTTTCAAAACGATTGCAGGAATTTGTTCAGTTTAACTTAATTGAAATTCCTCTGGCAAAGCGTGGAAAAGCGAGTGATTTAACGCGTATCTTAGAAAAAGAGGCAGCATTAATATCGGCGGCAATCCCACAAAACTCACGCATTATTGCCTTAGAAATTCAAGGGGATTCTTATAGCAGTGAAAAATTAGCTTTAAAACTAGAGCAATTGCAACAAATCAGCAGTCACTTATGCTTTCTTATTGGTGGACCAGAAGGTCTAGTACCCTCCATTATAGCGAAGGCTGATGAGCGCTGGTCTTTGTCACAACTCACTCTACCACATCCTCTGGTGCGCATTATGCTCTTAGAAACACTTTATCGAGCTTGGTCAATTATACATAAGCACCCTTATCACAAATGAAGTTTTAGGCTAAGATGTCAGTTTTTCTCGACTCTCTTTTAAATTTTGCAGAACATGCGATTTCATAACTCAGTAAAAAATGATCGATTAGAAGCCCAGTTACATCGCTCTCGATTGAATTTACTTGTCATTCTGATAATTATTTTATCATTGGTACTTATTTTTCGTTTAGCCTATCTGCAAATATCCGAATTTAAACGATACGAAACCCTATCCTTAAAAAACCAAATGAGCATTATCCCCATTGCTCCTCCTCGAGGTATTATTCTCGACAAAAACGGCGTAGTCTTGGCTGAAAATATTCCTGTCTATGTCCTAGAAATTATTCCAGAACGGGTCAAAAATCTAAAACTCACTTTGGAACAATTACGTATTCTTCTCCCATCGATTACCGATGAAGATCTCGATAATTTCAATCGAGCTCGTAAACAGAATCGCTCTTTCGTCCCCATCCCGCTTAAACTTAAATTAGACCAAGAGGAAGTCGCCATTTTTGCCAGTAATCAATATCGTTTCCCTGGTGTGAGTATCAAAGCTAGGCTCATGCGTTACTATCCGCTTGGCGAAATAACAGCTCACTTACTGGGTTATGTAGGCCGTATCAATATCCAGGAGTTACGCCAGGTTGATCCAACTAACTACCGTGCTACCAACTTTATCGGTAAGTCAGGAATCGAAAAATTTTATGAGAATATTTTGCATGGCGAAGTAGGTTATCAACAAGTAGAAACAGATGTCAGCGGCCGAACACTAAGAGTAGTTAACAAGCAAAATCCAGTGTCCGGCGAGAAACTTTATTTAACAATTGATACACGATTGCAGCGGGTTGCTTACCAAGCGTTGAAAGACAAGCGTGGGGCAGTTGTTGCGCTAAGTACACATGGGGGAGATATCTTGGCGATGGTTAGCGCGCCTAGCTTTGATCCTAATCTTTTTGTGAATGGAATTAGCACTGAAGATTATAAGACCCTAGCCACTGCACGCGACAGACCGTTGTATAATCGAGCAGTAAGAGGATTATATCCACCTGCTTCAACAATAAAACCCTTCATGGGCTTGGCGGGTTTAGAAAAAGGAGTTATCGACACCAGCTACAGTATTCATGACCCAGGCTGGTTTAGATTACCTGGCGTGAGCCATGCCTATCGTGATTGGAAAAAAACCGGCCACGGGTTTATTAACTTAAAACGTGCTATTACTGTATCTTGTGACACCTATTTTTATCAACTAGGCCACAAAATGGGCATCTCGGCCATTGAAGATATGTTAGTTCAGTTTGGTTTTGGTCAATTAACTCATGTTGATTTGAATGAAGAAGCCGCCGGATTAGTGCCTAGCAAGCATTGGAAAAAACAAAACAAAGGACAAGCTTGGTATCCCGGCGATACAGTCATCACCTCGATTGGCCAAGGATTTACCTTAGTTTCGCCACTACAGCTAGCTAATGCAACTGCTTCCTTAAGTCAAAAAGGCCGACGTTTTAGGCCGCATTTACTACATAAATCCATTCAAAGCGACCGAGAAGAAACACACGAATATAAAGTTCTTGAGGAATACCCCATCAAGCTTAAAGATGAAAATTATTGGACAATCATCGCCGAAGCGATGCAAGCCGTCATTACCAGTAATGAGGGAACGGGTTATCGCTTTGGCAGAAATACACCCTACTCCGTGGCTGCAAAGACAGGCACAGCCCAAGTATTTGGGGGTAAGCAGTATGAAAAAATCCGCAAAGTGAAGTACGAAGAGATTCCTGAATATTTAAGAGATCATTCTTACATTATTGCTTTTGCTCCTGTTGAAAATCCCGAAATTGCCGTTGCTGTAATGGTAGAAAATGATTTATCAGCATCCAATGTAGCTCGTAAAGTGATGGATGCCTATTTTGAACTTAAAAAAAGCGAACCTAAGTCATGAAAGCACGCCATACACGACCCGTTTATCGATTCACCGTTAAATCCATTCATATCGATTTACCCTTATTAGGTTTATTGTTAGCCTTAGTCGCGATGGGTATGTTAATCCTCTACAGTGCTTCAAATCAGAATCTCAGCATGGTTTTGCGCCAATCAATCCGATTGGTATTTGCACTGGGCATTATGATGATTTTTGCTATTATTCCACCTCATAAATATAAAACGTGGACACCTTGGATTTATGGTGTCGGTTTAATACTGCTTATTGCTGTGATGTTAATGGGAAAAATTGGTAAAGGAGCCCAGCGTTGGCTTGATTTGGGAGTATTCCGTTTCCAACCCTCGGAAATCATGAAATTAGCCATTCCGATGATGGCTGCCTGGTATTTTGATCGCAAATCTTTTCCTATTGATTTTAAGTCGTTATTGATAGCAGCCTTGATGATTTTCATTCCTGCAGTATTGATTGCTAAGCAACCTGATTTAGGTACTGCCATTATGGTTGTTGCGTCTGGTCTGTGCGTTATTTTCTTAGCTGGAATAAGCATGCGGATTGTCTTATTTATTGCTATTGTGATTGGCGCTGCGGCCCCTTTGCTCTGGCATGTCATGCATGATTATCAAAAACAACGAATCTACACTTTGCTTAATCCAGAACAAGACCCGCTAGGCTCAGGCTATCACATCATTCAATCCAAGATAGCAATAGGATCCGGGGGAGCTTTCGGTAAAGGATGGCTTGAGGGGAGTCAATCGCATCTTAATTTTTTACCGGAGCATGCGACCGATTTTATTTTTGCAGTAAGCGGCGAAGAGTTTGGCTTTGCCGGTAGTTGTATTCTAATTGCTTTAGTGATTCTTATTTCCCTACGAGGATTGCACATCGCAAGACATGCTCAAACCAGTTTTACCCGTCTTTTAGCAGCTAGTTTAGCCATGACTTTTTTCCTTTCTGGGTTCGTTAATATTGGAATGGTCATGGGTATTTTACCAGTTGTGGGGGTTCCTTTACCTTTAGTCAGTTACGGTGGGACAGCAATGGTAACCTTTCTAACAAGCTTCGGTATTTTAATGTCGATTAGCTCGCATCGAATTTTATTTAATAATCTATCTTACAATCGGTAGGGAATAATCTTGCCTCTACAAGTTGAAGCTAGTAGTCTAAGTGAATAGCCACTTTAGTAAAAGATGATGAAATTACTGGTTAACAGATATAATTTCTTTATTTACAGTCTCTTGCTATTAGTAACGGTTATTCAAACGACTAACTCTGCTGCAACACGTCCATCGGTTTCCAATCCAGCAAACCTTGGTAAATTCAATAGCATGACAGCTAACTACTCATTTAAACAGTTAAACTGGGATAGCTCCATAACATTAAATGGATATCAGCCAAATTATACCTTTTATCTCCCTCTCGCCAAACATTTGAACGTACAGAAAGCAATACTCCATTTAAAAATGGCTTTTTCTCCGCTTTTAACTGCAGGAACAAGAGTTGATATTAAATTTAACCAGACAGTAATTCGTCGATTAACCCTGCCTGCCAATTTAAGTGAAGAGGCGAGCTGGGACATTGAATTACCACTGACACAGTTAGCGAAAGATTGGCAAACCTTAAACTTTTCAGCTCACCGGAAAGCAGGCAAGGGGGTTATCTTTAAGGCAACGCCCATTAAATCAAACCATATGCCTAGTAATTGTTGACATTAGAACCAACACGAATAATAATCAACCAACTCTTTTTGATCATTAGCCTGCCATGACGTTTAAAAAAATCACAACCATCGCATTAACTCTATTCGTATTCCTTATCAACAGCAGCTTTGCTGAAGACTTTAACATTGTAGGATCAATTGAGCATCATTTAAAAGTTGCCCCCAATAAAGCAGCGACTAATCAAAGCAATGAAAAAGTCATCCAATTACTACAAATTGAACTCTCTAATGAAGAAAAAGAACGGCTTGCAAACGATGCCAAAAAGCTATTAGCCCGACCAGATTCGTTTCTACCCTCAGAGGCCTCACTATTTCCTAATAAAGTACAACTTGGCATGAATAAAGTACCTGTGCTTGATCAAGGTCATCATGGGACTTGTGTTACGTTTGCAGTCACGGCTGCACTTGATGCACTCATTGGCCAAGGCGATTATGTAAGTCAAGTATGCCATTTACAATTAGGCTCCTATTTAGAAAAACAAGGCTATGGCGTTAGTGGTTGGAAGGGTAGCAATACAAAGCAAGTAATCGACCAAATTGCCCAGTATGGAATCGTTAATACGGAAAAACAACGAAAGAAAGGCTGCGGCGGTATAAACTATTACCCTTCTTACACTGCCATTCCCGAATCTTTTATAGAACCGGAACAATATTATTCATTAAGCGAATTGGTGTTTGGAAAAATAGCGAGTTGGTCTACTATTTATCGAAAAGTGGAGACAGATAAATTACTAACTGAAGTGAAACAAACACTTAATTCAGGTGATAGAGTAGTTTTTGGGGTCTTGCTTCCACGCACAGATCTGGGAACAGTTGGTGCAGTTGGCAAATATAAAACCTGGTTTGACTATGACACTTGGGTACTGACTCCAGAAATCCTAAAAGACGTACGCAATGCAAAAACTGGCCATGTAATGATCATCACTGGTTACGATGACAATGCAATTGTTTTTGATAATAAAGGAAAAAAACACACGGGCTTATTAACTTTACGTAACTCATGGTCTAACTTCGCAGGGAATTATGGTGATTTTTATATGTCCTATGATTACTTCAAGTTATTAGCACATGACGTGAAACGGATTTCACCCGTTCATTAACTGATCCACCTCCGATTGAATTTTGAGGTAAGAAATTGTCAGGCCCGAACTACGCAAAACTCTTGGCCACTGAACCAAAGCTTTTACGATGAATCAAACAAGGCCCCTTTTCTTTTAACGCCGTGCGATGCATGACAGTGGCATAGCCTTTATGTACAGCAAAACCATAACCAGGATAGATTAGATCCATTACTTCCATTTCTTCATCTCTCAGCACTTTTGCTAAAATCGATGCTGCAGCGATAGAATTTTCTAAATTATCACCGTTGACAATTGCTCTACAAGGAATAGAGATGTCTGGAACGAATAAACCATCAACCATCACTTCATCAGGTTGAATGGCTAAAGCGTCCACTGCACGTTTCATTGCCAATAAAGTAGCTTGATGAATATTCAAGCGATCGATTTCTTCAACTTCTGCTCGGCCATAAGCGAAACACCGTGCTTCATCTTTAATTTTTTTGGCTAAATCTTTTCGCTTAGCTGGCGTTAATTTTTTTGAATCAATCGCCCCTTCAATAGGCTTATAAAGAATAACTGCAGCAGTAACCAACGGACCAGCTAAGGGCCCCCGCCCTACTTCATCTACTCCTGCAATACATCTATCCATTTATTCCTCTCCTTAAAATCAATAAGCGGCTAATCATAACCATTTAAAATTGATTTATCATCAAGAAAATGAGATCATGCGCACAAATTATTATCATCGTTGTCTTATGAGTATATTAAATTGTGCGGTAATTGGCGTTGGCTATCTTGGCCGTTTTCATGCACAAAAATATAAAATGCTAGCCAATGCTAATTTAGTTGCCGTGTGTGATGTCAACGCAAATGCTTGTGAATTAGTTTCAAGAGAGCTTAACGTACCTGCTTATTTTGACTACCGGGATTTATTTGGGAAAGTTGATGCGGTAAGCATTGTTGCCACGACAAATAAGCATTATGAAATTGCTAAAGCTTGTCTAGAGCAAGGCATTCATGTTCTTATTGAAAAACCAATCACCGAGACTGTTGACCAAGCTAATGAGCTCATTGAGTTAGCCAACCAACAACAACTCAAACTACAAGTAGGTCATTTAGAGCGCTTTAACTCTGCACGGCTAGCACTTGATGAATACCTTGAGCGCCCCTTATTTATTGAATCTCACCGACTGTCTCCCTTTAATCCACGGGGCACGGATGTGAACGTGATTCTTGATTTGATGATTCATGATATTGATTTAATTCAAACCATTGTCAATTGCCCGATAGCGAGTATTGATGCGCAAGGGGCACCGGTTTTAACTAAATCGATTGATATTGCGAATGCCAGAATTACCTTTGAAAATCATTGTGTTGCTAATGTAACAGCCAGCCGTATTAGCTTCAAAACAGAACGTAAAACAAGAATTTTTCAGCCTAATTCTTATATTTCAATCGATTATCAGAACAAACAATTCGCAGTGTTCCAAAAAGGCGAAGGCGAAATGTTTCCAGGTATTCCTGAAATCACTCGCCATCAATCGATCTTTGAAAAAGGCGATGCCTTACTTACAGAAATTCAATCTTTTTTAGAGTGCATTGAAAATAATTCAATGCCTTTAGTCACTGGAGAAGAAGGCCGAGATGCATTAGCGACGGCCGCTAAAATTACTGCATTAATTGATACTCATTTGATCTCAAAATATGCAAGCGACTAAACGCCTTGTCATTATTGCTGGAGAAGAATCGGGCGACATTCATGCCGCGGCTCTTGTACGTCAATTAACGTCCGACTATGAATCGCTCGAAATTTCTGGCATTGGCGGCAGGCATATGGAAGCCGCTGGTGTCCATCTTATATCTGATTTAGCCCGCTATGGAACCACTGGCCTTACTGAAGTAGTCCGTCATCTTCGTATTATTAAAAAAGCCTTTGATGCAATTAAAATTCATCTCAGCCAGTCAAAGCCAGACTTACTGGTTTTAGTTGATTTCCCAGGTTTCAATTTACGCCTAGTTAAATTTGCCAAACAACTTGGTATTCGGATTTTATATTATATAAGTCCGCAAATTTGGGCTTGGAAACCCAATCGTATTGAAATTATTCGCGCCTATGTCGATAGAATGGCGGTTATACTACCTTTCGAAAAAGAGATTTATCAACGTGCAAACATTCCTGTATCATTTGTTGGCCATCCTCTTGTTGAAAAAATACCCAACTGTGAAGATCCGAGCAGCGCGCGTAAAGAATTAGCCCTCCCTACAGACAAGCGCTTAGTCGCTATGTTACCAGGCAGTCGACGTAACGAAATTGAAAGGCATATGCCAATTTTGGTCGCCACGGCTGAAGCACTTACTAAACAAATGGATAACTTGCATTTTGTTATTCCTATTGCTGGAACGCTGAGTCCCGAAATTATTAAAAACTATTTCTCTCAATCCAACGTAAAAATCTCATTTGTCTTGGGTAAAGCCAGTGAGGTAGCAGCCTGTAGTGATTGTGTGGTTGTCGCCTCAGGAACCGCCTCTTTAGAATGTGCCCTCTTAGAAAAACCCATGTGTATTATCTATAAAGGCTCTTTACTCAGTTATATTGTTGCAATGAAAGTGATTAAAGTAAAATACTTAGGTTTGTGTAACCTCTTAAAAAATGAAATGATTGTTCCTGAGCTATTACAATATGATTGTAATACAACCGAGCTTACCCGTGCTCTGACTGAGTTATTAACTGATCAAGAGGTTATCGCACGAATGCAGGGACGCCTGAAAGCACTTAAACTCTCTCTTTCTTCAGGACAAGCAGATTGTACCATTGCTGAGTTGGTTAAATCTGAATTGCAATATGCTGAAGAATAAATCATTCTTACTCAGAATAGTAGATTATCAATTAGCCTTCATGTACAATTAATTTTGCTTTCATCTATTAAATGAAAGTATTGGAATAGTATGATTTAACTAAAATAAGGAAGTTACGATGAATGTCATTGATACACAAGCTACTGCTCAAGCCATGAAACAAGACCAAGGTCTGCAAGATTTGGTATATGGTTTGGTAACTCGATTTCTTGCTGAAAATAAAGGCAAAGCCATTGATGATCTCTATGACATGATTCTTTCTGAAGTGGAACCACCCCTTTTACAAGCTGTCATGGAAAAAAGACGTGGCAATCAGTTGCAAGCTGCAAAGATGCTTGGTATCAGCCGTGGTACAATCAGAAAAAAATTACAGCGTTACTTTGGTACAAAATATTTTCGTTTAACTGACGAATAATTACCCCTCTTTTTTATAAATACCCCTTTATTCTTAACTAGCTAAAGTATTTATAGCAAGATTTAAGTACTAGGGATGATTTTATAAAAGCCTTAAAAAGGCCCACTCAAGTGGGCCTTTTATAAATAGAAACCAGTAAGTTGGTAAACATTAAACTAATAGTTCCCCATCCCAAGCCCTCCTTAGAGGAGTACTAAGCCTCCGAACCATACCTTATCTTAAGTTGAATCTATACCCTGGCTTTTTTTGAGTGTGAGTTTGGGTTAATTATTATCATTAATGCTTAAATTGTCATCCTGCGAAGGCAGGATGACAAAAACTTCGTTGGGATTTTCGTGAGTTACCTCTGAGGTTCTTTTACCATGCTCAGATAAGCTACAAAGGATCACGCATCTAGCAACAGTTTATTGACGCGGTTAACAAAATCGGCGGGATTGTCTAACTGTCCCCCTTCAGCCAAAACTGCTTGTTCAAATAGCATGACTACCCATTCAGCAAAACGACTTTCATCGCTGATATCGTGTAAGCGTTTTATCAAAGCATGCTCAGGATTAATTTCGAACACCGGTTTAGATAATTGAACTGGCTGGCCTGCAGCTTGCAAAATACGCTGCATTTCCATACCCATATCTTCTTCACTAGCAACCACACAAGCAGGGGAGGTCGTTAAGCGATTAGTAAATTGTACTTCTTTTATTTTATCGCCCAAAACATCTTTAATTTGCTTAAGCATAGGTTCGAGAGTTTTTTCATCTTCTTTGATCTTTGCATCTTCTTCGACATCAAAATCAATTTTCCCTTTACTGATTGATTGTAATTTTTTACCATCGAATTCGCTTAAATAACCTACTAACCATTCATCTACACGGTCACTAAGTAATAATACTTCAATCCCCTTTTTTCTAAAGATTTCAAGATGAGGACTATTTTTAGCAGCATTATAACTGGATGCAGTAATATAGTAGATCTTATCTTGTCCCTCTTTCATGCGCGAAACATAGTCAGTGAGTTTGACTGTTTGCTTTTCCGAATCGCTCGTTGTAGTGGCAAAGCGCAGCAATTTAGCAATCGCTTCTTTATTAGCAAAATCTTCGATAGGTCCTTCTTTCATTGCTAGACCAAATTCAGACCAAAATTGTTGGTATTTCTCTGGGTCTTGATTGCTCAACTTATCTAGCATTGATAAAACACGTTTAGTACAAGCTGACTTAATTGCATCGACAAGTTTATTGTCTTGTAAAATTTCACGAGAAACGTTTAAGGGTAAATCATTGGCATCCACAATCCCTTTTACAAAGCGTAAATAGCGGGGTAAAAACTGAACTGCATCATCCATAATGAATACACGTTTCACATACAGTTTTAAACCATGTTTCATTTCTTGTTGCCATAAATCGAAGGGCGCGTGTGCAGGAATATAGAGTAAGCTGATATAATCCTGTTTTCCTTCAACATGGTTATGAGACCAAACTAAAGGATCCTGATAATCATGAGAAATATGTTTGTACAGTTCTTTGTATTCCTCATCGCTAATCTCAGATTTTTGTAAAGTCCATAATGCGGTAGCCTTATTCACTGTTTCAAATTCTTGCGATTCTTTGTCGTCCTCAGTAATTTTTTTCATCTCAATTGGCCAGCAAATATGATCAGAGTATTTACTGATAATTTGACGTAAACGCCAATCACTTAAAAATTCGTCGTCTTCTTTCTTCAGATGAAGAGTCACTTCGGTTCCACGCTCAGCTTTTTTCTCTTGAGCGATAGTAAATTCGCCATCACCGCTAGACTCCCAAACAATGCCCTCTTCTGCTTTCAATCCAGCCCGTCGACTTTTTAGAGTAACTTTGTCTGCAACAATAAATGATGAATAAAACCCAACGCCAAATTGGCCAATCAAATGAGAATCCTTTGCGGCCTCACCAGTCATATGACTAAGGAATTCTTTGGTTCCTGATTTGGCTATAGTTCCCAAATTCTCAACAGCCTCATCCCAACTTAAACCGATGCCATTATCTTTGATGGTGATTGTTTTTAGTTTCTCATTGAATTCTATAGTGATACGAAGATCAGAATCTTTTTCATACAAAGAAGCATCAGCAAGAGCTAAAAAGCGTAGTTTATCTAACGCATCCGAAGCATTTGAAATAAGCTCTCTTAAAAAGATTTCTTTGTTTGAGTAAAGTGAATGAACAACCAGATGGAGCATTTGTTTAACTTCAGTTTGAAAACCCATGGTTTGTTGCTTTGCAGCCATTTATAAATCTCCCTTAACCGAAAAATTGTACAATAGAATGGGTATATATGCGGATTAGAACAGGGAATTTCAAGTGGACTATTTATAACAAAACATCAATTTTAGTGAATAGAGTTTAAATCAATGGTAAATTGGTTTAATAAATTTCAGATCCGCATGCAATTTGCTCAATATTTTTGCTAATTGTTGTGGAAATAATATTCAGTGGTAACTCATTATCATTCTTCCCAAAAGGCTCTTCCAATTCTTCTGATAAAATCTCTAATCCCAATAGGATATACACAATCATCACCATCATGGGAATAATTAAAAAACCAAAAGTATCCACCCAACCAAAAGGAAACATCAAAGCGTAGAAAAGCAAGGCTTGTTTAACAAAAAAAGCAAAGGCAGGAGGCACTTGGGTATTTGCAATTCGCTCACAGCCACCAACCATATCAATGACATTAGCTAAATGACTATCTAAAGCTAGGTATTGTTCTAAACGAATCTTATTTTGATCGCGCAGTTCATTGAGAATAAAATACATTCTTTGAACCAATACAAGAACAGGATGTTGCGTACCAATTTCACCAATGCCAAGCGCATGCAATTCTTCCATGTATTCGTTAGTATTTTTTCGCAAATTAGCCTTGATGATAATAGGTAATCTTTTTAATAATTCAAAGAAATTTGGATAATTTTTTAGTCCACAGAAAGCATCAAATTTTAAACCCAAATTTCGGCAATTATTGACGATTGAACCCCACAAGGTCCGCCCTTCCCACCAACGCGAATAACTTGTATTGACTCTAAAGCCAATAATAATTGTTAAAATAAAGCTAAAAATTAAATGAAATTGACCCAGATTATAACGAGTGGCATTCTGGAAAAAATGAGCAATTAGTATCGCATAGACGGTGATAATGAGAGAAATAGGTATTAATTTACGAAAGACTTTTTCTCTATAAAATAGAAATAAATGAGGTACCCATGTTAAAAGATTATGGGATCTTGGCTTCATAAATTCTCCAACACTTTAGCTGTGATGAGAAAAAAGTAAGGTAGTTTGGAAAAGGCCCAAACTACCTGCACAACGCCGTCTCCAGAAGGCTTAAAGACTATAATATAACTCAAACTCAAAGGGATGCGGAAGCATTCTCAACATTTGAATTTCTTCTTCCTTTAACGCAATGTAACTTTGGATAAAATCTTTACTAAACACATCGCCTTGGAGCAAGAACTCATGCCCTTCTTTTAAATATTGCATGGCTTGCTCTAATGAGTTACAAACCGTCGGTACATCAACTAGCTCTTCGGGTGGTAAATCATACAAATCTTTATCCATAGGTTGACCAGGATGAATTTTTTTCTGGATTCCATCCAAACCTGCCATCATCATTGCAGAAAAAGCCAAATAAGGGTTAGCCATAGGATCTGGAAAACGCACTTCAATCCGTCGTCCTTTGGGATTGCTAGTATGTGGAATACGAATCGCTGCGGACCGGTTACGTGCAGAGTAAGCTAATAACACTGGCGCTTCGAATCCTGGGACCAATCGTTTATAACTATTGGTAGCTGGGTTAGTGAACGCATTCAAAGCACGAGCATGTTTAATGATTCCACCAATATAATAAAGTGCTGTTTCAGACAAGCCAGCATAACCATCACCAGTAAATAAATTCACGCCATTCTTCATTAAAGATTGATGGCAATGCATCCCATTACCATTATCACCCACTAAAGGTTTGGGCATAAAAGTGGCGGTTTTGCCATAATTGTGCGCAACGTTTTGCACCACATATTTTAAAATTTGTAACTCATCCGCCTTTTTAGTCAAGGTATTAAAGCGCGTTGCTACTTCGCATTGATTTGCTGTAGCCACTTCGTGATGATGAGCCTCTACCACGAGACCCATCTCTTCAAGAGTCAAACAAATTGCTGAACGAATATCTTGAGATGAATCCACAGGAGGAACAGGAAAATACCCGCCTTTTACGGTGGGCCGATGGCCAATATTTCCACCCTCAATGACTTTACCTGAATTCCAATGCCCTTCACTTGAATCTAATTCATAAAAAGCCCCACGCATTCCAGTCTGTGAGCGCACATCATCAAAAATGAAAAACTCAGGTTCAGGTCCAAAAAAAGCATTATCTGCAATCCCTGTCGATTTCATATAAGCTTCTGCTCGATGAGCAATTGAGCGTGGATCACGGTCATAGCCAATCATGGTCTGCGGATCAACAACATTACAACGAATAATTAGAGTATTGTCTTGGTAGAAAGGATCGAAAACCACGGTATCAAGATCAGGAATAAGAGCAAGATCGGATTTATGTATTTTTTGCCAACCTTTAATTGATGAGCCATCGAACATCTTACCATTTTCTATCATGTCATCATCAAGAGCCGATGTAGGAATAGTAATATGTTGTTCTTTTCCTTTCGTATCAGTAAACCGCAGGTCAATGAATTTAATCTCTTTTTCCTTGATCGATTCTCGTAATGCTGCTGTACTCATTATCCTTCTCCAAGCTAGGCTAAATATCTATACTTAAGTCTACTCTAAGTGACTTATTTAACCCAATAGATTAAACTAATTCTCATTAAAACTGAAAGTAAATCTTATGGGCGCCTATCATTACCAAGCGCTGAACAAAACAGGCTCTACAAAAAAAGGCGTCATTGAAGCTGATTCTGAACGCCAGGCTCGTCAATTCTTACGCGAACAGGGTTTAGTCCCGACACAAATTCGTCCTTTGATCAGGCAACAAAAGTCACGCAGCAAAGATAAATTAGCCGCTCAAGATTTGGCTTTATTTACACGTCAATTAGCGACTTTACTTGCTGCGGGAATTCCAGTTGAAGAATCATTACGTGGAGTAAGTGAACAAACGGAGAAAGACAAGGTTCGCGGTCTGATTATTGGTGTTCGCTCTAAGGTGCTTGAAGGTTATGGTTTAGCACAAGCGATGAGTGAGTTTCCTAATGCTTTCCCCGAGCTTTATCGTGCAACGGTAGGTGCAGGAGAGCAGACAGGACGCTTGGATGTGGTCTTGGAAAAACTAGCAGACTACACAGAAAATCAGCAACAAACTCGGCAAAAAGTACAGCAAGCACTTATTTATCCTTCATTAATGATTATCGTTTCCACTGCAATCATCAGCTTTCTTTTAGCTTTTGTTGTTCCCAAAATTATCGAAGTATTTAGCAGCAGTGGACAAGAATTACCTAATATGACAAAAGTGCTTATTAATTTAAGTCAGTGGATTAAATCCTATGGGTTAATTGCTATTGGCGTTCTAGTTGCCCTGCTGATTGGCTTTAAGCAAAGTCTTTCAAATATTAAAATTCGTACCGCTTGGCATAAAATTTTACTCAAATTACCGATCTCCTCCTATTTAGTACGCTCAGTGAATGTTGCCCGTTATATCCATACTTTTGGTATCTTATTTGCTGCCGGGGTTTCTGTTCTCGAAACCATGCGAGTTTCAGCAAGCCTGATCACTAATTTGGTCATGCGTAATGCTTTTGATATTGCTACTGTCCGGGTACGCGAAGGCTCTGCTATCAGTCAATCCTTAAAAGATACTGGCTTCTTAAGTCCGATGGCAACTCATTTAATCGCCAGTGGCGAAAAAAGCGGCCAAATTGCAGGGATGATGGAGAAAGCCGCCTCTCATTTAGATAATGAAGTGAAACGGTTGATTGATACGGCTTTAACTCTTCTTGAACCCTTAGTCATCCTGTTTATGGGTGCAGTTGTTTTATTTATCGTTTTAGCAACGCTCCTGCCTGTGTTCTCAATGGAGCAATTAGTAAGTTAATTTTCATTAATCAAGGGCGATAGCAATTTTGCCCACTCTTTGTAACCCTCGTAATTTAAATGCACACCATCTACTGTATAGCGTTTATTGAGTCCATTGGTATCCGATAATTTTTCATTCACATCAACAAAAATGATGCCCTTAGTGCGTGAAAAATCTTTTAACTTCGCATTTAAGCGATCTACTTTTTGATTAATAACCTGGGATTGTAGGTAAATTTGGTTAGCACTACATTTAATAGTCGAAGAAATAATGACTTTAATTTTTGCTTTTTGTAATATTTCCACAATGGTTACATAATTTTTAAATACTTGGTCAGGATCTGCCCCTCTACCAAAATCATTAATGCCAAACATTAGAAACGCTTTTTTAGGCTTAACCTCAAGAATGCCATTCATTCTTTGTAGAATTTGCCCCGAAGTATCACCACTTATCCCTCGGTTAGCGATGTCAGACTTAGCCAACAACTCCTGCCATGGCCAGGCTTGGGTAATTGAATCCCCTACCAAAACATTAGAAGCGATAGGTGTTTGTATAGTTGAGCTGTTTTCGAGATAAGCAAACGTGGAGAACGAAGAGAAAAAAAGGAATATAAGTAGGACGTATTTAAATGGCTTCATTATTGTTTTTCTCCCTTTATTTCAAAAATACCTTATTTAAGCATAACAAATCAAAAAGTAATTGGGGTTATTTTATTGAGATCTTGTTGATTTTATTAGGTGATAAAGAATTCCCACACTTTGAACAACAAAGGGAGTAAAATCTTGCTTCAGGGGTTGGGGCTTGTTCAACATTTCAGCCCTCATTGTTTTAATGGATAATTTATCAACAATTGTACCCACGCATTCTGCTCTTGCAATCATAACCATCGATTTTCATAACACGAGTCGGATTCCTTGTAGTAGAATGTATTGTAAAAATTATTTCCCTGCTCGGAGTTTTTAATGAATAGACAAAGTGGTTTTTCTTTGATTGAAATTATGGTGGTAGTCGTTATTTTGGGAATTCTTGCCTCTATTGTCGTACCTAAAATTATAAATCGACCCGATGAAGCAAGAGTGGTAAAGGCGAAACAAGATGTTTTAGCCATCCAAAATGCCTTAGATCTTTATAAACTCGACAATGGTTCTTATCCAACAACGGATCAAGGATTAATAGCCTTAGTTGAAAAACCCACGTCAAACCCCATCCCACATGATTGGAAACAGTACCTTAAATCATTACCCAAAGATCCTTGGGGACGTGATTATCTCTATCTCAACCCAGGCGAACATGGCGAAGTAGATGTCTTTACTTTAGGTGCCTCAGGCCAACCTGGTGGTACTGGTATTAATGCTGAAATAGGCAATTGGGATGCACGCTGAGCGTGGATTCACTCTGATTGAAATTTTAGTGGTAGTGGCAATTATTGGCATTACACTTGGTTTTGCAATGCTCGCTTTTGGTGATTTTGGCGCTAGTCGGCGTGCTGTGGTGAGTGCTGAGCAATTTTCTTCTTATGTTAAACTGGTTCAACAGCAAGCAATACTTGAAACGAACACGCTCGGGATCAGTTTAACCAATGAAGGTTATACTACTTATCGTTTTGAAAGTGGTGGTTGGCGAATAATGTCAGCAAAAAGTATTTTTCATTGGCGTTCTTTCCCAAACAAAATTAGCGTGATTTTTCGACAAGGAGGTTCTAGAAATAGATTAAAAAATCCCGACATTATTATCACACCATCAGGCGACATGTCTGAATTTATTATCGATTTTGGCACAGCAGCTAATCCTCAGGTGGTCAGCTTATTTGGCAAAACTGATGGACGGATTATCATCGAGAAGCCTAAATCACCATGATAAATCAAAACACGAAGCAAAAAGGATTCACTTTAATTGAAGTTCTACTCGCTCTCTCGGTTATTGCAATTGCCTTAACTGCCCTATTTAAAGCGACAGCACAAAACGTTTCACAGACTCAACGCATTAAAGAAAAGACTATTGGGCACTGGGTTGCCATGCAAGGCGTCACTATGGTTCAACTTGGATTGTTGCAATTGACTAATCAAGAAATGACCAAAGTGACTACGATGCTAGGTCAGCGTTGGTATTGGCGTGTTAAAATGAACCCCACAGCAATTAAATCAATGCAGCAAATTACGATTACTGTGAGTAGAAACCAAGCAGGCCCCTTCCGCGACCCACTTATCGCCTTTTGGTATAAGCCATGAAGACTGAAAAAGGTTTTACCCTTATTGAAATCCTAATTGCACTGACTGTTTTTGCTATTCTTGCAGCGATTACCTCTTCAGCAATGTATTATGCCTTTAATACCCGCTCCCGAGTTAGTGAGCAGGCTGAACGACTGAATGCTTTACAGTTGGCTATCACATTAATAGAACATGATACCGAACAAGTGATCGTTCGTGATATACGTGCAGGTCATGAAATGCAACTTCATCCAGTCTTTGAAGGTGAAGCGCAATACCTTGAATTTACGCGCAGCGGGTTTGTTAATCCGAATAGTGAAGAGAAGCGCTCTGTGCTCCAACGTGTCGCCTTTCTATGTCAAAATAATCAATTGATTCGCAGATCTTGGGTCACGCTTGACCCAGTCAACCGAGAAATTTATCAAGACAAAATATTAATTGATCGCCTCATGAATTGCCAATTCGCCTATCTAAATCATAATTTACAAGTTTTGTCAGAGTGGCGGCCTAATGCCGTACAACAAAATCAACGTGCTGAGCCAATACCCAAGGCAATTCAAATGAATTTAAGGCTGAATGACTGGGGCAAAATGAGTCTTCTTTTTATCATCCCTGGGGCGCTTTATGCGGAAAAGTAGAGGCAGTGCATTAATTTCAGCCTTATTTATCATGACACTTGTTGCCATCGCTGCGACTGCGATGAGCACCCGCCTACAACTCGATATCTATCGCACTCGCCTTACCATTGCTAGCGATAAAGTCTATCTGGCTTCACAAGCCGTTGTTTTTTGGGCACTGGCAGAGCTATCCAATACAAAAAATCAATTCACCTCAAGTAACCAATTTGGCAAGGTTCTTAATTTTCCTAGCAAATTACAATCTATTTATCCTGACGCTTCGATCAAAGGCAGCCTATATGACTTGCAAGCCCGCTTTAATTTAAATAATGTTTCTGATCAGAAGTATCATTTATCGTTTAGCAACTTCCTTAAAAAAGCCACAAAATTAAGTCTAGAACAGCGGAAAGAACTTGCCGCAACTTTACAAAACTGGATAAACCCCTACAAACCAGGTCAAGATGAGACGCTTTTACTTCAATACATGAAACAAAAACCACCTTACTATCCAGCACAACAGCTCATGAGGAGCGTATCTGAATTTCGCTTATTGGAAGGAGTCTCTGCCAAGCTTTATCGGAGTTTGTTTAATTCTATTATCGCACTACCCGAAGTAACAGCGACTAATCTCAATACGGCCTCACCAACGGTACTTATGTCTTTAGGTTATGGCCTAGATGAAAATCAGGTCGAACAATTAATCAATGCACGCGGAAAAAAAGGTATTCAAGATTTGAAAAAAATAGGCCCATTATTGCAAAAACTGGGGATTCGTAATGAGCAAGTAACAATTGAAAGTCAATACTTTATGAGCATTGCCAATGTTTCCTCTTCTGATTTAAACCTTACCGTTTATTCGATTATCAAACGCAATAAAGATAAAAAGGGTAAAATTTCTGTTAGTATTATTAATCAGAGCGTGAATACCTTTGGCTAATGCAGATCTAAATTAGGCTACGCTGATAGCTAAGACCCGCATTGCAGTCTATAGCAGACAGCAATTTTGTCACCCATCAGACATTAACTACCACCCGAGCTGATTCTTTTTCAGAAGTCTTTTCAACTATAGGCTCATTAAAACCAAGCAACTTATCTTCCGAAGCCATTTCTTCTACAGGAGTTTGGTGAATAGTAGGCTTATCAAAAAAGATATAATGTCCAGTGACTGCTTTTGTTCTAAGTGAGTATATAGCGGGTAGGGTCCCAAATGCCGTTATTAACAAGAGCATATTTAGCAAGAAAGGAGCCCAACTTTCATTACTTTTAGTTTTAACTTGATAACTTCTAATCAAGTAACCGGCTGCAATTTGAAAATCAAGTACCCTATTTTGAATAGCTGCTTTCTTAGCTGGCTTAGCTAATCTCTCATTAACTAAGGTTGCTTCAAAATCCCCCTTGAATTCGTCTAACAATTCATCCAATTGTTTTTTCATTGATCCAATTATTTGCTTCTCATCCTCTATGACAGAACTCTGTATTTTTTCAAATTTACTAAATTCAGAATTAATATTTTGTTCTATATCTTCCAATAAAAACTTCATAACTGAATCTAAATTTTGCTCGTCATTTGGTTTTTCCTTTTTGAATTTACGTTTAAGCGCTTTATAATCTTGGCCTTGACCAAGAAATTGACGATATAATTCAACTCGTAAAGCGGCATCGTAGGCTTCTTTAAAGTTTATTATATAATTTTCTTCAGATAGTTTTTTCAAGCGGTTATCCGCAATCATATATGCAGCATCGGATGCAGCCTGAATTTTACTCCCATCACTAGCGGATTTATTAGATGTATAAAAAGCAGCTCTGTCACAAAGAATCCGATGTTTTGTGCTCGCATTATCATTCCTGCGCTGCGCGAACGTGAAATCTAAGAAGAGATCATAGTGATACATTATGGATTTATGAGTTTGAAGAATATCTGCTTTCATCACTTATCACCTATTTTTTCATATAGGCAACATTATAAATTATAATCATTAATAATTTTTTAAGACCAATCAGAGCAACCTTTACTCATCATCTTCGTCATTCACTTCGGAAGTCGGTTGTTTCGCACTGAGCTCTTTAAACAAGGCATCTCCTTTTACTTTATCTTCTGATGACAAAGTAGGTTCTAATTCCCCCAGCTCTTTTGCAGCTTGTTCATTTTTATTGGCTGCGGCCAATTTCAACCAAGCATAAGCTTGGGGTAAATTTTTAGACACTCCCAAGCCTGCCATGTACAAATAACCCAATTTTCCTTGCGCGATCGGATTACCTTTTTCCGCTGCTTTTCCAAACCAGAAAGCGGCTTGCTCATAATCCTTATCAACGCCGGTCCCCGTTAATAACAATTGGCCTAGTTCGGTCTGTGCATGCGTATTACCTTGCTCAGCAGAGGCTTGATACCAATACGCCGCTTTCACTGGATCCGCTTTAACACCTAAGCCATTAAGATATTGATAGGCTAAATATGCTTGAGCATTTTTGTGACCTTGATTTGCAGCAGAGGAAAACCAATAAGTAGCTGCAGTCTGATCCGGAGCAATGCCATATTTGCCAGTATATAAAAGACCTAGGCTATACTGCCCTTTTGCGTCCCCTTGTTCTGCTGCTTTTTGATACCAATATAGAGCCTGCTCGACATTCTTCTGTGTACCAGAACCCGTCATATACTGATAAGCGAGATTAACTTGAGATCGAGCGTAACCTTGTTCCGCTGATTTTTTAAACCATTCAAATGCTTTTTCATCACTTGCCTGTACTCCATCGCCAACCGCATACATTAACCCAACGTTGCGTTGTGCAATCGCATTTCCCTGAACTGCAGCTTTCATATACCAGGAGAATGCTTCTTTAAAATCCCGTTTTACACCTTGTCCATTATCATAAAGATAACCCAAACTTAATTCGGCAAGGGCATTTTTTTGTTCAGCAGATTTTCGGTACCATTCGAGGGCTTTGACTTCATCCTTGTTGACACCATAACCATATTGGTACATCCGTCCCAATAGATACATTGCTTCATTATTTCCTTCTCCAGCAGCTTGGACTAGATGAGGATAGGCGGTGGTATAATCCCCATTATCATAAGCAGTAAAGCCAACGATGACGTCTGCAAATGCTGAATTGATGTATAGACAAGCAGCGAGTATTAGTAGTCGCATGCTCTCCCCCGAATTAATCCCTTACTTAAAAGAGTAGAATATTAAAGCAACAAAGCAAATTATTATTCATATAATTTTTTTGCAAGCGTTCGAAGTTGCTAACCAAATAGAAAATAATAAAATTTAAGAGTTAGCAACTCAGCACGTGGGTGGGTCAGTGTACATTAGCCGTTCGGATTGAGTTATCCTCACGACATGAATATCTCAGGGATTTGTATTAATTTTATTCCGTTCAGCCTGAGGAGCACTCGAAGGCTGTCCTGAGGTTCTCGAGAGGGGCTTTTGCGACACTTCGAGACAGCGCTTCGCGCTTCCTCAGTGCAAACGGGATTAACAATCTATGTCAGTTAAACCGTTGAGGCTCTGAGGTACCCCCATGAAATGGGTATCTAAAGAATCTTTATTAATTTTATTCCGTTCAGCCTGAGGAGCACGCATAGCGTGCGTCTCGAAGGCTTGTCCTTAGTCGCCGAAGGGGGGCTTTTGAGACACTTCGAGACAGCGCTGCGCGCTTCCTCAGTGTGAACGGGATAAACAAAACGATCAATAAACTAAATAGTCTATTTAATTTCTTGGGGATATCTCAGAGCCAGAACGGAGTAGATAAATCTTTTTAGCCGGGCAGCGCTATTTCAGCGAAGCTAAAAAACGTTCCACTTCTTCGGCTGATAATTCCTTCCAATTTCCTCTGGATAAAAAACGCGGCATGGATAATTGGCCATAGCGAATACGAATGAGACGGCTTACTTCCACTCCTTGTGATTGCCACAAACGACGAACTTCACGGTTGCGTCCTTCAGTCAGCGTCACATGATACCAGACATTAGTTCCCTCTCCGCCTTTGAAATCAATACGTTTAAATTGTGCGCGACCATCCTCTAGCTCAACGCCCTTGAGCATCGCCGTAATCGCTTCAGGACTCACTTGTCCGTGCACCCGAACCGCATATTCTCTTTCTAAACCAAATTTGGGGTGCATCAATCGATTTGCAAGCTCACCATCATTGGTAAAAATTAGCAGCCCAGAGGTATTGATATCCAAGCGTCCCACTTGCACCCAACGCCCTTGCTTTAAAGGGGGTAACTTATCAAAAACGGTTCTACTATGCTTCGGGTCCTGACGGCTGGAAATTTCGCCCACGGGTTTGTGATAAATCAAAACGCGCGTTTTGGCTTGTATTTTTAAGGGATTAGCAATCAAACGGCCTTGCACAGAGATTTTGTCATTTGCTCCAGCGCTATCGCCTATTTGGGCAACCTTTCCGTTTACTAGCACTAATCCCTGCTCAATCCAGCGCTCCATCTCTCTTCTAGAACCTAATCCTGCTTGACTTAATATTTTTTGTAATCGTTCGCTAGTCATTATTCTATACACTCTTCAATTGCTTGATCAGCCGCCACAGTAAAGCGGTTTGTGATGGTTTCTAAAGCGGGTAAATCACTCAAACTGGTTAAATTAAAATAATCAAGAAAAACTTTTGTTGTTACATAAACCGCAGGTTTTCCAGGCACATCACGATGCCCTGCGACTCTTATCCACTCTCGCTCGATTAAAGTTTTCAAAATTGGGCTACTTACAGCCACTCCACGAATATCTTCAATATCAGCCCGAGTTACTGGCTGGCGATAGGCAATAATCGCTAAGGTTTCTAAAAGTGCGCGTGAATATTTAGCTGGTTTTTCAGCATAAAGACGGCTAATCCAATGACTGTATTCAGTTTTAGTCTGTAGGCAGTAACCACTGGCTAAGCATTTTAACTCAATTGCTCGAGTTTCATAGTCTTTTGCTAATTGATTTAAAGTCTTAAGCAATTGTTCACGGCTGGGCCTTTGCCATTCGTCGAAAAACATTTGCAATTGATCCAAAGCCAAAGGCTGACTTGAATTCATCAGTAAGGCTTCTACTACAAGCTTCAGCTCAGTTTCACTCATAATTGGCAACCTGTAAGTGAATCACCGCATAAGCGTTTGCTTGAGTGATTATCAGTAGTGATTGCTTAGCCAACTCCAAGATTGCTAATAAGGTAACAGCCAAACCCATTCGCCCTTCTGCTCGTTGAAATAATTGAGTAAAAGTCATTGCGTTTCCATGAGCTAATCGCTCCAGTACCACGCTCATGCGCTCTCTGACTGACAAGGGTTCACGACTAATATGATGATTAACTAAATGACTTTGTCGTTTAATTAAATCTCGCATGGTCGCCGTCAATGACGATAGTTCAACCTCTGGATGAATAATAGTGCGCACTAATTTTTCACAAGGGATTGAAAAACGAAATAAATCGCGGTCGCAACGGGGCAAATCATCAATTTGCTGGGCTGCAATTTTAAATTGCTCGTAGGTCTGCAGCTTTCTGACCAACTCTAAACGGGGATCTTCTTCTGACTCTTCATTTTCGCTAGGGCTTGGAGGCAACAGTAACCGTGATTTTATTTCCGCAAGCATTGCAGCCATGACCAAATAATCTGCGGCCAATTCCAGCCGATGTTCTTCCATCATGTGGATATATTGCATGTACTGCTGGGTGATCAGCGCAATCGGAATATCTAAAATATCAATATTTTGACGCCGGATCAGATAAAGCAATAAATCCAGCGGACCAGAAAATGAATCTAACATAACCTCTAACGCATCGGGTGGAATAAATAAATCTGCCGGCACCTCGGTTAGCGGTTGACCATCAATAACCGCTAACACAGAAGCTGCTGGGGAAGAAAACTCCGCATTCATTAATAATCCAAGCCCATTACTTCACGCACGGTATTGAGGTTTTTATTTGCTTCTTCGCGGGCAGCTTCTGAACCTTCGGCAACAATTCGCTTTACCGAGCCTAGATCCGCTTCATACTCTTTAATTGCTGTTTGAATAGGAGTTAACTCTCGGTTGATTGATTCCACAACCGGCCTCTTACAATCAATACAACCAATACCAGCGGTGCGGCAACCTGTCTGTACCCATTCTTTTACATCATCTGCTGAGTAAATTTTATGTAATTGCCAAACAGGACATTTTTCCGGTTCGCCAGGATCAGTCCGTTTCACTCGTGCAGGATCTGTGGGCATGGTTAAAATTTTCTTTTCAACCTGCTCAGGTTCTTCACGGAGACCAATTGTATTGTTATAGGACTTGGACATTTTTTGTCCATCAGTCCCTGGCATTTTAGAGTTTTCTGTAAGCATTGGTTGCGGCTCTGGGAGAATAATTTTTCCTGAACCATCTAAATAACCCAGCAAACGCTCCTTATCGCCAATCGATAAATTATTCTGATTTGCCAATAAAGCCTGCGCTGTACTGAGCGATTCTTGGCAACCATCCTGCTGGAATTCTTTACGTAACTCTGTATAAAGTGAGCTATTTTTCTTACCCATTTTTTTAATGGCTTCTAAGGCTAGCGCTTCAAAGTTAGGCTCTCTTCCATAGATAAAATTAAAGCGCCTAGCAATCTCGCGAGTTAGCTCGATATGAGCAACCTGATCTTCGCCAACAGGAACATAATCCGCCTTGTATAAAAGCACGTCGGCACTTTGCAGGAGTGGATAGCCTAAAAAGCCATAAGTTGAAATATCTTTATCGTGCAGTTTTTCCTGTTGATCTTTAAAAGTTGGAACCCGCTCAAGCCAGCCTAAGGGGGTAATCATTGATAATAAAAGATGTAATTCGGCATGTTCTGGTACCCAAGACTGAATAAAAATCTTTGACAAACTTGGATTGATACCACAGGCAAGCCAATCAACGACCATATCCCATAAAATAGTTTCTATAAAACCAGGTTCATCATAACGGGTAGTTAATCCATGCCAATCGGCAACAAAAAAATAACAATCGTATTGATGCTGTAATTTAAGCCAATTTTTAAGCACACCATGGTAATGACCTAAATGTAAACGACCGCTTGCGCGCATGCCTGATACGACGCGTTTATTAGCACTAAATAAAGCTGACATCAAAATCCTTCATTCTATGTTTAATAATACTCTAGCAACAAGCTTTGCTAGAACCTTCTATCGAAATGGTTCTGGATCCCCTTTTCCTTCACGTAGAATAACAGGATACTCTCCAGTTAAATCAATCACTGTTGTGGGTTCGTGGCTGCAATTTCCACCATCGATGATTAAATCGATTTGATTTCCTAATAAATCTTTAATAGCTTCCGGCTCACTTAAAGGAGCAGTTGCTCCAGGCAAAATGAGTGTAGTACTCATCAAAGGTTCTTCAAGACACTCCAAAAGGGCTAGAGTGATATTATGTTCAGGCACGCGCAAACCAAGCGTTTTTCGTTTTGGATGTAGCATTAATCGAGGTACTTCATGGGTTGCATTCAAGATAAAAGTATAAGATCCGGGGGTAAATGCCTTTAACAAACGAAAAATAGCATTCGATACTTTCGCATAGGTCCCTAATTGTGACAGATCACGACAAACTAGCGTCATATTATGATTTTTATCTAATTGTCGTAACCGTCTAATTCGCTCGAGTGCTGATTTGTTTCCCAATTTACAACCCAAAGCATACCCTGAGTCAGTCGGGTAAACGATTAATCCCTTTTCTTCGACTATTGCCGCTGCTTGGCGTAACAATCGAGCCTGTGGATTATCGGGATGAATTGCAAAAAACTGGCTCATTAAAAGTCCCCTATCAATTGATCCATTGATGCCATATTGGTGTACAGTTTAGCGGTAGTAGCGGCTGTCTTCCAAGACAAATACGGGATATGCCATCCCCATGATAATCAGAACCAGTCGACGCAAGTAACTCATATCGCAAGCAAAGCCCAGCCATTTCCTGCATTTGGGTAGTCGTCATTTCACCCGAAACAACCTCCATTCCTAGACCGCCCGCCTCTTTAAAATGACGAATTAATTCTTGCAGTTTTAATCGCGTAAGAGAATACTTTAAAGGGTGAGCAATTACCGCACAACCATTCGCCTGGATAATTCCTTCCACAGCCTCAGGAATCGAAACCCAAGGCGTGGGTACAAAAGCAGGTTTGCCTCTTGATAAATATCGCTTAAATGCTCCTTGCAAATCTTTTGCTAAACCCTCATTAACAAAAATTTGTGCAAAGTGAGGTCGAGCAATTCGTTTATGTCCAGCAAGTGCACAGGCTTTTTCATAAGCATCATCAACCCCACATAACTTCATTTTTTCAGCAATTTGTTGCGCTCGGAGAATACGACTGTCGCTCTGTCTCTTGACGAGTGTTTGAATATGTTCATTATCCATATCGAAATTTAAACCTAGAATATGAATATCATATTTTTTCCAACGGGTGGTCACCTCGATTCCATTTATCACCTTTATTGGATAACCCGATGCAGCCTCTCGTAGAACCTTAACCCCTTCTATCGTATCGTGGTCGGTCAAAGCTAAGATTTTAATATTAACTTCCAATGCTTTTATTAATAAGGCTTGAGGAGTTAGTATTCCGTCAGAAAAATTGCTGTGGCAATGTAAATCAATCATAGGGCTGGATTCTGAAGTTAAAGATAAAGGGCATTTATAAGTATATCAAATCATCGCCCTTAAAATAACCCTTAGATAATAATTCGGGATAGCAAATTAAGGATATAAAGAGTTTCCAATAAGCGCCCCCACTTCGTCTATCCGAGAGAATTGATATACAAAGGAATGAAGAAAAAAAATTTGCTTCAGCCTAGATTATAAAATGTTAATCCAATCCCATAAAACCAACCACATTTTAAACTTTTCGTTGCTATACTTTGAATATAAGTAGTCCTATTTTTCCGAGCAGTCCATGGATAAGAAGCTTCGTATAGTTTTGGTCGAAGATAATGCTACCAACCAAAATAGAATGAAACGATTTTTAACAGAGTTATTTCCCTGCGAAGTAATCACGTTTAGCCATGGGATTGAAGCTACTAATTTTCTCTTAGCGCCGACCAGTGTTTACGACCTAGTGATCCTCGATGGTAAATTACGCTCTCTTCCCCACACTCTCCAACAAATTCCAGTGGATGGTCCAGAGGTCGCCGCTGAATTAAGAAAAAAGGGCATCAGAGCAAAGGTTGTTTTATGGACCAATGATCCCGATATGCTTGCGCGTTTTGATGAGGTTTATGATGGAAAACGTCTACCAGAAATTGAAAAACCCTGCCGCAAAGAGAATATTGAAGTCATATTAAGACCTATCGTTAAAGCAATTCTTAGCGGTGAAATTTCCCCTGAGATGGATGCGGAGATAGACGATTATTCCATATCTTTTCGTTGATCCTTCATAGTTGATGAGAGCAATACTTGCTAAAAGGCGGGTTTATGAACTATTCTTCACTCATACAGACTTTTAATTTTTATAACCCTTGAGCAGTACACTGCATAACGAAACAGTTAGTTTTTCCTACTTGAATTCGCAGCAATTGGCAAATCTCTGCGGTGTTCTTCATGAAAATATCAAATTATTGGAAACACACTTCAATGTAACCATCAAAGTAAACCATGATGAAGCCACTTTATTTGGCCACAATAATCATTCCCTTAAGCAAGCAAAGCAAGTGCTTAAACAACTCTATCCCCTCATTGATAGACCTATATCGGTTGAATTAATCAACGTTTTATTGACTGAACTGGATAAGGATTCTCGAATTACTATGTCACCCATTAAATTATCCCGAAAAACTATTTTACCCCGCAATAATAAACAAGCCGAGTATTTAACTAGTATTAGTAAACATGATATTGTTTTTGCCGTTGGACCCGCAGGTACCGGTAAAACTTATCTTGCCGTCTCTAAAGCAATAGAAAGTTTTGAAAAAGGTGAGGTTCATCGACTAGTCTTTGTCCGCCCGGCAGTCGAAGCAGGTGAAAAATTAGGCTTTCTACCCGGTGACTTGGTGGAAAAAGTTCTTCCTTATTTACGCCCAATTTATGACGCTTTGTATGAAATGATTGGTTTTAAAGAAACACAAAAATTAATTCAAACCGATGTGATTGAAGTATTACCTCTTGCATTTATGCGCGGTAGAACATTAAATGAAGCCTTTATTATTCTTGATGAAGCACAAAACACAACTATTTTACAAATGAAAATGTTTTTAACTCGTATGGGATTCGGCTCAAAAGCAGTCATTACCGGCGACATGACTCAGGTTGACTTACCCAAAGGAACCGATTCTGGTTTAGCCCATGCGGTTAAACTACTGACCAACATTGATGAAATTAGTATTCATAATTTTACGAGTCGTGAAGTGGTTAGACACCCCTTAGTTTCAAAAATAGTTGACTGCTATGACGATGCAGATGTAAAAAAGGATATAAAATAATGAGCTATCATATTGATTTGCAACATGCTTGTGATGCCCCTATTCCCGTCAGTGATGAATCATTGCAAACTTGGGCTCAATTAGCTCTCCTTGAACATATGGACTCCGCTGAACTCACTTTACGCTTGGTTGATTCGACAGAAATAACGGACTTGAATCATACTTATAGACAACAAAATAAACCTACAAACGTTCTTGCGTTTCCAAGCGAGCTTCCTGATAGCATAGAACTCGATTATCCCCTACTTGGCGATGTAATTATTTGCCCACAAGTTCTCCTACAGGAAAGTCAGGAGCTTGGGAAATCTCTGGAGGAGCACTGGGCACATATTGTTATTCATGGGGTCCTACATTTATTAGGCTATGATCATATTAAGGATAGTGATGCTGAAATTATGCAAGCACTTGAAGTAAAATTACTTTCCAAGCTCGGTTTTGCTAATCCTTACCAAACTGAGGGTGATAATGTTGAGTAAAGAGAAAGAGGAAGAACAAGGTTCGTTGTTCACACGTCTAAGGCAATTTTTACAAGTCGAACCACAAAATAAAGAAGAATTAATTGGCCTTTTACGTGATGCGCACAGTAGGGCGTTAATCGACTCAGAAACTTTAGGAATGATTGAGGGTGTGATTCAATTCACTCAAATGCGAGTGAGGGATATCATGCTACCTAAAAAGCAAATGACTTGCATCTCACAAGACGCTGAACTCAAAGAAGTCATTGAAATTGTCACCAGCTCAGGCCACTCCCGTTTTCCAGTAACAGGAACTCATCGAGATGAAGTCATAGGTATTTTACATGCAAAGGATCTCTTGCGTTTTCAAGCTGAACAAAATTCCGACTTTGATTTACAGGATATTATTCGGCTGACCACCTTTGTCCCTGAAAGTAAGCGTTTAGATCTATTATTAAGTGAATTCCGTAATAATCGTAATCACATGGCTATCGTTGTCGATGAATACGGCGCTGTGAGCGGTTTCGTGACCATTGAAGACATAATTGAGCAAATCATTGGTGATATTGAGGATGAATTTGATATTGATGAAGAAGCTTATATTAAAGCCCATAGTGATCATTATTATATCGTAAAAGCCCACACCCCTATCGAAGAATTCAATGAGCAGTTGCACGCTCATTTTAGCGATGAAAACTATGACACAATTGGTGGCATAGTGATGACTAATTTTGGATATTTACCTAAACGCGGCGAAGTTATTACAATTGATCAATTTGAATTTAAAGTAATTAACGCGGATGCAAGACGGATTAAACTTTTAGCCTGCTACGATAAACGCTTCCAGGCAACTAAATAATAACTTTGAGGACAACAAATTAATGAATAACAGCATCTTGATTGTAGATGATGATATCGAGCTAACTGATCTTTTAACTCAATATCTCGAGCCCGAAGGTTTTGAGGTTATCTGTGTTCATGATGGTGAGTCTGCGATTAAAAAAGCACTCAATCAAAGCTTCGACGCAATTATTCTTGATGTTATGCTTCCTAAACTAAACGGCTTTGAAGTATTAAAAGCAATTCGTGAACACTTAGAAACACCAGTTCTAATGCTCACAGCACGAGGAGATGATATTGATCGAATCGTTGGCCTGGAAATTGGTGCTGATGACTATTTGCCCAAACCCTGTAATCCTCGTGAATTAACTGCAAGGCTACGTGCCATCCTGAGGCGTACTCAGAAAATCCCCACTCAACGACCAATTATTGAACATCAAGGCATTATTGTCGATTGTTCTAAGCGTGTGGCATCGCAAGAAGGAGAAGTTTTAGAATTAACCAATGCTGAATTTAATATTCTTGAAATGTTAATTAAATCACCAGGACAAGCGTTTTCGAAAGAAGAGCTAACCGAATATGCACTAGGTAGAAAATACACGGCCTATGATCGCAGTATTGATGTGCATATTTCAAACCTAAGAAATAAGCTTGGGGATAATCAAGAAGGTGAGCCAATTGTTAAAACGGTTCGTGGATTTGGATATATGTTTAATGCGTAGTTTGTACTGGAAAATTTTTCTTTCATTTTGGTTAGCAACTATCTTAATCATTATCACGACAGCTTGGGTTACCAGTGAAATCGCACAAAAATCCTCTATTCCTGCACGAGAACGCGTTTTCATGGACAGTTATGCCAATGCTGCAGTGGCAACCTTTGAATCAGGTCGACATGAAGCCTTGAGTAAATGGCTTACTCAGATTGGTAATTCACGGCAAATGGATTTGTATTTACTAACCAGTACGGGAGAAATGATCGGTTCTCCTGCCCCACCCGATGTAGTTAAGCAGATAGCTGAGAATCTCGATGAACTAGATGTGGGTCTCCTAAAATTTGGCGATATTATTGTAAGCCACGAAATTCTTTCAACTTCAGGCAAAGCTTATCGACTTGTGGCCGTGAGTGAAAAACCACTTGCCCATTTTGTTGAAATTCCCTGGGCAGGGCTCACCCTACGCATTCTTATTGCCATTATTATCAGCGGTCTTATCTGTTATTTTTTGTCCCTCTATCTTACTCAACCTTTACGCTCATTACGAATGGCAGCCAAATCAATAGCCACAGGGAAATTAAGTACCCGTGTTGGTCGTTTTAAAGGGCATCGGCGCGATGAAATTGCCGAATTAAGTGGCGAATTTGATCGCATGGCGGAACAACTTGAAGCCATCATTAATTCAAAAGAACGCTTATTACAAGATATTTCTCATGAGTTACGCTCCCCTTTAGCACGGTTACAAATTGCAATCGAATTAGGTCGCAACAAGGCAAATCACATCGCAGAAACTGAATTTAGCCGGATGGAAATCGAATGTTTACGTTTAAACACGCTGATTGGTGAAATTCTTGAATTCGCCCGACTTGATAAATTATCAACTCAGCTAAATAAAACCGCAGTTAACTTACCCAATTTACTTAATCGAATTATCGCAGATGCCAATTTTGAGGTGGGCAAAGAAAAACCCGTCGTTGTTTTTCAACAAACTCAGAATTGTGAATTATTTCTTGATGAGCGACTCATTCATCGCGCCATTGAAAACATTATTCGTAACGCCTTACGTTATTCCGCACCCGATCCGCAAATTAGTGTCAGCTTGCACTCCCCTGAATTAAATGCAGAAATTTATATCGATATTGAAGATAATGGCCCAGGTGTTCCCGAAGAACAATTAACTAAAATTTTTAACCCTTTTTACCGCGTAGATAGCTCAAGAGAGAAGAAAACGGGGGGTTATGGCCTTGGTTTATCGATAGCCCAACAAGCGATCAAATTACATCATGGTGATATTCGCGCGTTTAACCGTAAAAATGGCGGTTTATTAGTAAGAATTAGTCTGCCAATACTCGTTAATTTACAATTTGGGCAGTTAGCTCTTAAGAAATAATTTATCCAAAAATCCCTTGATTCTAATGAAGATATTCGCAAAAAATTACTTGAATTCATTGTTAAATTTTCATTATTATTATCAACATTTGATAACCTTGGTAAATAATTAGTGCTTCATCACGCAAGAAGACTGGAAAATGCGAGCAGTACCTTTTTCTTTTTCGGTTTCGCTATCTCGCAACTTCGTTTTGCCCCTTTTTTCATCGCTGCCTTTGCAAAAATTACCTCTTTACTACTTTACCTAGTTGCTTATGGTCTTTGGCTAACAGCTAGCCTGTTTTATCCTGATCATCCCCGACTTCAAAGAGAATGGTATGGATTTGCTCAGTTTAAAAACCAACATCAAATAGCAGCGATTTTAGGAGGTATCGCAATAATATTCAGTGTCTTGGCGTTTATCTTTCCTATGCTTGCCCTACCGGCTAGTTGGCTTTTTGTATTTAGCAATTGTGTTTGGCTAATTGGCGAATACCATAAACAACAAAATCCTTTACCTTATGAAGAAGATTACTCCAGTGAACGACAGAGTATTTATGTTATCTATGCCTCACTTGTTACAACAATGGCTTGTATCACCGCAATAGCAACAACCGTCATCGCTTTTTGGCCTGCCGCAATGGCGGTAACAGTATTGTTGACCTCAATATTTGCAATTCTCATTGGTGCAGCCACCTTCAGATATTGGGCGGAATATACATTTTTTGAACATAATATAGACAAAAAAAAAGGAAGTTATAATACCTTACTTGCTAATGAATTAGCCCCAAGACAGAGAGTACAGCTAGAGCCTACTGAGTCTGCCAGTGCTCGAAATATAGCAAATTATACCCCCATTTTCATTCACCATTCATCTGTCTCTATACCGCCCAATCCCTCGTTAATTGAAAATCCTACGCAGTCTGGTTCATTTAATTACTAGAAATTAAATTATTGACTTGCCGTTCCCATGTAATTGGTTAAAATAAGCCCGGTTTGCGAAACTTTTTATAGAATTAAAAAATTAAATAATAATATCAACAACTTTCTAGCTGCTAGCCACTTGCGGCCTTTGTTTTGTAATTTTAAAAGGATAAAAATAATGGGTAAGATGAGCGAGGGAATCCAGTTAAAAATTCAACAATTACCTAATTCACAAATCCAAGCCTTGCTTGTTGAGCATTTTGTGGAAAATACAAATAAATCTACCGAATTATTTACTAAACAATCGACTAATGATCGTTCAAACCTACCCTCAGAAAAAGAGATAGAGCAAAAACATATTATAAATGTTGTCTTTCGTTATGCACCAACTATGGTCTGTGAAAAGCTTGCTGACTCATTAGTTGCAATGAAAAACTCAACCTTTGTCGATTTTTTTTCTGCAGAAACAGACTCTAAACTTGACAAAACCTTAGTCAGTACAGTGATGAATCATGCTCCTCAACAGGCTAGGCTTAAAATTGCTAAAAAAATTGAAAGCTTACGAGAAGATCAAATAATTAAATTATTATTCTGCAATCCTGCGAATATTAATCATTTTCTTGAATTGATTAATAGCAGTGACAGTGAATCCTCGATTTGTTTAATTGAAGCCTTGGCTAAGGTCGGTCCCAATAAATTATTTTCCTTGCTACAACCTGATGGATTTATCGAGCTTTTCAAAAAGCAACCTTCTCTTTCTCAAGAGTTAGCATTAACTGTCCTTCAATTGCTCGATAGATACTCACGAAAAGAACTACTTAATTTATTTTATGGCTCAACTCAAAATCTTTTTAACCGAAATAACGAGAATAATTTGCTTCATGTTATCTTTAATTCTCAATCTGAAACCGTTATTTCAGCCTTAATAAAAATTTTAACGAAAGTCAGCGTAGAGGATGTAAAAAATTTACTTTCGCAACGCAATGACAGAGCTAAAACACCGATCGAATCTGCTTTTGCGCGCAATGATAATTTGGGTGTAGAAGCCTTTATAATAAGAACATTTCACAATAATGAGCGGCTACGTCCGCTATTTACCCAAGTCTCGTATTCCCATCCTCTGTCCATCATGCAAACTGCAGTGAACGAAAAACGAGTGCGAGCGGTTAGTTGTTACCTTGAGCAACCCGGTGCTCAAAAAGACCATCCAGATTACTCTGGAAAAAATACCATGGGCGAGCTAGCAAAGAAAAAAAATCATAAACAAATGAGAACAGTTTTTGATGCACTGCCGCTTTTAGAACTTGCTAAAAATCCTTCAAGTACTTTTTTAACTAAAGAAATAGAAACCAGAATTAAAGCTAATCCAGATATACTCACTCATCTATGGGAAGGTAATAGAACAGTTTTACATGTTGCTGCAGCCTCAGGTCACACTACTTTGGTAGAAATTTTTCTTAAGCATAAGCTCTTAGCCGATCTCAAAAATGAGCAAGGTCTCACAGCAGTTGATGAAGCCTTAACAAACAATCAACTTCAGACCCTAAAATCGTTTACGGTTCAAATAAATCAATCAATTATTGTTGCTTTTGCTAATGCGCTAGTGAGTACCCGGCTTCCGATAAATAATTACCAAGAACTAGACGAAGTCTTAGACAAAAAAAGACTAATTTCTTTAGCGGAATACTGCATCCAAGAAAATGACTGTTACATTCATTTTCTTACAGAAATCGCAGGTTTGTATTTAATTCAAAAGAAACAACAATCAGAAGACAGTCAAACTGATTTAACCATAGAAAACGCAATTAAAACTTATATTAAAGATCATCTACAACAACTACAAAATTGCAGTCCAACCCAACGTAATGCATTGCAACTTCATTTAATTATTTTAGTTTTTTCACTTCCAACTCAAGAACGTATCAATTTACTGTCATCATTAACACTCACCCAAGAAGAAAAAACCGAGCTCGGATTGGTGTTAGCCCGCGCCTTGGTTCAACCTGCAATTTACCAAAGCCAAGATGGAAGCGATCATTTTAAAAATCATCAACTCATCAAACAATTAATTCCTTATCATTCTAATATATTAGAGAGCATTGCAAATATTCATTTACAAAACTCCGATTTATCTCATTTTCCTGCAGAAACACTGCTAGAATTTGCGAAACTCTGTCGTAAATCTTTAGCTGGTTTTGCAAAACAACGTATTTGCTTAATACTCACTACACTAGCGATCGAACAATTATTACAAACCACACCGATTGATGAAGACCATTTAAATTTATTATTTAAACAATTTACTAAAGAATTTCACACAACTTATAAGGCAGCCTCTTCTTCATCCGAAGCCAATAGCCGCTTGCAACTCGTTTTAAACTTGACAACCCAGCCTCGTCTCAAAACCCTTATTTCTCAACTCACTGAAAAGGCTAAACCTATCCATTTACATTTACAACAGTCGTTAATTCATTCGCTTAAAAATTTAACACTAATACCAGGCAGTCTTTTATCCGAACTAGTCCGAGACTATGCCTGCAGTCCTGAAATATGGATGCGTCCTGAGAATCATCAAGCTTTGAACGAAATCCTTGCTGCATCTCCACCTGCGAATGTAATAGAAATTATTCTAAGCATCCAGGAAAACCTCCATCCCAGACTTGTTGCAAGTTCATTATCCGCAGTTTCTAAATTTGAACCACACAACAATGCCTTAAATACTTGGATTCATCGCCTAGAAAACAAACGCAGACGTCTTGACCTAGAAGCAGAAATTGAAGAAGTCGACCAACTTCATCAGCATGCCTCAGACTTAGCTAACTTGCTGGTGCAAAACCAACATGCAGCCCTTAGAAAATATCTAAGTGATTTAGTGGACGGGCTTCAACAAATTTCTGATAGTTTATTTTATATTCATCTTGATCAAACTGATTTAGCCTGGGAGTCAATAGAACCTCATTTCCTCAATTTAAGCGCTAACCTAGAGGCCGCACAAAATGAATTGCAAGACGAATCCCTCTTCGAAGCTAATGAGAGTCAATTACGTAATCAACTCCAACAATTTGTCTCTTCTGCTACCATCACCGGCTTCAGAGCTAAGGTAGAGGCATTATGTAAAAGCGTGGATAAACAGCAACAAAAAAAACGATACCCCGATCTTGAGAAAACAAATTTACTCTTAAATCAATTAAATCAGCAGATCTTGCGCGGACTTTGGCGAAATCCTCAACGTAATCTGCTACTACCAACATTATTTAATTGGACTTTAAGCGGTGGTTACGGTATTTCAAGCGATGTCTTGTACCACCATATGGCTCAGTTAATCCAAACAACAAAACCTGACGAATGGATTGAAGTAGATGAACAAATTGAGCACATCCTTTCCCAAAAAAATGACTCAATGGCAGTCCTACTTGATTTGCAAATTGCTCTTCTTAATCCACCAGCCTCATTAAATAATTTACTCACTGCACTGTACAGCAATGATGAGGCGCAATTAACCGCCACAATAGGGCTATGTGATATGGCGCAACTGCACGACTTCAAAAATCTGGTGGAGTACGTTCTCCATGCCAAAAGACGAAATATACCAGCAGAACTATTAAGAATTAATCCCACTCTAAGAAATAGCGATGTATCTGACTGGATCCAATACATTCTCACCTCTGTTGATTCCTACACCACTCAAGCCATGTCATTTAAGCTTTTAAAAGCAGGGATTTTTAGACCAAGAACTGCCGGGGATAAACTACAACTTTCCGATGTGCATGCTCAATCAGAAGCTTTCATAGCCATGCTTGAAGAACAAGCGGTTACCCCTCATCCCCAAGCAATCCTTGCACTTATTGCAAGCTATGCACCTGTACTCCGTTCCGATAGAACCCTAGAAAATCGCTTATTTATTTTAAAGCTCGATACACTATTTAAGCAGGCAAAATCTGAAATCATTATCGAAACAACCAATAAACTGCCTCCGGAAACCTTAAAACTTATTCTCAATAATGCTTTGCTTGGCTTAAATTCTGATGATGCTTCCTATAGCCATGCCTGTAAGAGATTACTTAATAATTTATGTGCCCATGCCGAGACTAGTCCAGAATCATTAGGCCATATCAAAGAATATTTAGGTCAACAAGATTTAGATTTGCTGGGTGATGCAAAACTGATTGAAATAGCCAAATCTATTCTCAAAGAAGAGGGCAAAAATAGCTTAGCCAGCTTTACTCTAAATGCTATTTGGATTCAAAGACTTTTAACCAATCCTCAATTTGTAGCTGCTTTAAAATTTTCCTCAGTTGATCCTGCAAAAGTATTGCAACTTCTTATTGAGCGTTACCGCTATTATTCGATGATTTTAAAACAAGATGAGTATGAACATCTTAGTCAATTTCTTAAAGGTGAGACAAAATTTCCTGAAGAAAGTAAGGAATACATGGAAAAACTCAGAGAAGAAATTTTCGCAGACAAATCAAGGAAAAATCATTTATTTAAAAAATTAGAACTATTACTTCAATTTCGTGCCGATGATTGTATTCGAGCCTTGCTCAATCAACTTGAGAACAATTGCCGGGCAATAGAAAAAACCAATCCCGAAGTCTTTAATGCAGCCTATGAAGTTCTTTCTACTCATTACAATAACCGCCTTGCAGGCGCTCGTAACGATGTCTTCGCTCAAATTGCTAATTTCATTATTGACAGTGTTGCGCAAGATAAAGGGGATTATCAACAAGAAAGAAGCACTTTAATTGGCTGGTTAAAAACCTATTTGCCTTACAAAAACTTTGAACAATCTGAGTTAGCTCGCAAGCAACAGCAACAACCTTTTCTTTATGATAAAGAACAACGAAAAATTGGTTTTATCAGCGAAGCAAATTACGCGATGTCTCTAGATACCCCGCCTCGTCCCTTACTAGGAAAAAAGGAAATGACCGTGGGAACACCTCTTTATGACAGAGAACGACGCGTCATTGGGACTTTAACTAACACAGGACAAGTTCAACAAGAGAATTTATTTCAAAAATATACTTCAGCCATGTTAGTTGCAACAGTGCCTCAAGAACACTTAGAAGAGTCGCCTGTAGCGCTGCAATTATTAGTTGGCGATATTTTTTCGGAAAATTCGCTTGATGAAGTCTATGAAAAAGCAGACCCCAGCAAACATGAATGGATCACCCAACAAGTAGATTTACAGCTAGCAACAAGTTCTAAACCCATTCAAGCAGCAAACATGGAGGCCTTGATTGATAAACATTCACCTGAGTCCTTATTTGCGCTTCTCGCTAACATTGAATTATATGAGAATGCTGAGCAACTGTTTGAAATAATTCTTGCTAATCCTGTATTGCGCAGAGAGCTATTTGCTAATCAAGCTCAGCAAAAATACATTTTTGAATTTTTTAAACGCCACGAAAAAAACGGTTTATTATTGGCCAATTTTCTTGCTAATCATAGCGATAAACCATGGTTTAATGAGGGCTTCCAATTATTTGGCATTTATGCAAAACAATCCGCTCAACCTGACTTACTTGTTGGTGCATTAGAGTATCTTAGTCGAATCTTCACTGAAAAAACACTCGCCGAAGACAGCTACAATCGTATTTTAACGACTTTGATTAGCTCTGAAGCTAGCGCCTCGATAATTTGGAAATTTTTCCTCGAAACGACCGGCTTAAAATCGATTCAAAGCATCCAAAACGCAGGGCCTCTGACTTCTTTCTTTTTTAAACATCACTGTACCCCTGCGATTGAAGCACTGAATAGGCAAAATAATTTGACACAAACTGATCAACATCGCCTACTATTACTTATTTTTGCAAATCAACCCGAACAATTGTTTTATCGCAAAGAACTTCGTTTTTCAACAAAAATTGCCTGGTCCAAAGCCGAACTTGAACAAATGAGTATTTTGATTAAACGGCATTTTCAACAGCGTATCAACAATGCAGATAAAGACTTTGAAATAGGTAAGGAAATCCTCGCTGAATTAGTGTTTCGTTGCGCTAACTTTGGTCTTACCTCGCTGTTTTATCATAATGAGCAATTTGATCCCTTCATGGCTACGCAATCTGTAAAACGCTCTTTGTTAAATGCAATTGCTGCAAAACTGTATATACCTAAAGAAATTAAAGAAACAATCAGCGATATTTATTCCACAATAGTAGGCTTGTTTGATCACCAACATGTCCAAAATGTACAAAATTTTAAGTTCTTAGAAGAACATCAAGCTATTATTGATTGGACAGAACTGAACAACCAGGCTTGGGAAGCGAATGAATCAATGACCGAGTTACCCTTGATTAGTGCTTATTTAATCAACTACACAGGAAAACATGAACCTCTTGTTCAATTAATTAAAGATTACATTGCTCACCCACGAATCAAAGAGAGGCCAGGCTATTTAAATAATATTTCGCAAGTTATGGCTAAATTCCCGCAGCGAGATCTCAGCAATTGTATATTTACAGCCCTTGAGGAGCTTATTACTGAGAATCCCAACTCTTTAAATGCAGATCTTTTTAACCATATGGCACAGTTTTACACCAGTAAATTTCCAGAAAAAACGAGGGAACATTTTAGTCCTGAAATTAACTTAATTAATCATTTTGGTCAGCAGCAAAAATATAATTTAGTCTTGCGGGGCTGTGAATTATTAAGCCTTAATGATGGTCAATCTTCAGCAAATGAGCTACTTAAAAAAATTAATAGTGAAGCCAAAGTGGAGTCATTTTTAAGTGAACATCAAACAAGTTGGTATTATCCATTTTTAAAATTTATCTTAAGATTTTGGAATTATGGTTTTAGCACCGAAAATGCCTCTCAAGTCGTCAGCCTTTGTGATCAAAAAAGTGCTTATACTTCCCCTGCGATTATACCAGCTATCATCACTACACCCGCGAAAGGTGGCGAAGAAGTTGTACAAGATACAGTTTTTGCAGAACAAGCATCTAAATTAAGACAGAAATACACTGGGCTTGTAAATAAGGTAAAAGCAGAGGAAGAGATGAAACTAAGAAGAGAGGCGGTGAGAGATGCACAAAAAGGCCTAACACAGCCTCTTAACTTTGCTAGTCGCTATCCTGGATATTTTAGTTGTGCCCCCGAACTAACACCGGAGCCAGCATTTATGCCAATTCACAACGAGGCAATGGCCTATTAAGGAAAACAGGTTTTGGCTCTAGCTGTCCGAATTTATCTGGCTCCGTTCGGACTGAGGAGGCGTTTACGCCGTCTCGAAGTCTCACATTAGGATTAGCAAGGCTTCAAAGACAGCCTTATGGATCCGTACAGCCAGAAACTCTCGAAGGAGTCAGTACGAACTGAGGTATCGCCACGAAATTAGACTATTTAGCTCATTGATCGTGTTATATATACCGTTCGCACTGAGGAAGCGCGCAGCGCTGTCTCGAAGTGTCGCCCGCCTTCGTGAGTCTCAGGGCAGGCCTTCAAGAGCCACACAGGACAGGCCCTTCGTGAACCTCAGGCCAAGCCTTCGAGACGCACGCTATGCGTGCTCCTCAGGCTGAACGGGATGAAATTAATGCAAATTCCTTAGATACTCATTTCGTGGGGATGTCTCAAAGCCCAAAAGGTTCATTGTTAGGCTATAAGATCGAATTATAAGCCAGATCCAGCTTAGACTGGCTGCCATCAATTTTGGCTAAATCTATATTTCAGCAAACATATTCAAAACTAGTCTATACCAATAGTAACCAATGGCTTGTAACCCGTGTTGATAATTAGTATAGTTTGCAACCAATCTGGAGTGAAGAATGATCGACTTAATCGGAGCGATGATAAGCAAAGCAAAGGCAGTATTACCTAATGCCTATGCCCCCTACTCAAACTACCATGTTGCAGCTTGTATCTGCTGTGATGATGATAGTTTCTCTACGGGCGTCAACGTTGAAAATGCTTCTTATGGTTTAACTATTTGTGCTGAATCAGCAGCGATATGCCAAATGATTACCGCTGGTAAGAAAAAAATAAAAAGCTTAGTCGTATTAAATGGAACTAACAGTTTATGCCCCCCTTGCGGAGCATGCCGTCAGAGAATAGCTGAATTCTCGACTGCTGAGACGATGATTCATCTTTGCAATCATCACAGCTTGATAAAATCGATCACTATAGATGAACTACTCCCTATCGCCTTTAAATTTAAGCCTTAACTTGGAATAAAAATGAGCAATATCACTAAAACTGCAGCCCATTTAGCAGCAGAAAAAATTAAACAATTATTACCAAATTTTAAACCTACTCTAGGGATAGTACTGGGCTCAGGATTAGGAAGTTTTGCAGAGCAGCTCGAAGATTCGATAAGCATTAATTACGATGAACTACCTGGCTTTCCCAAACCTACAGTACTTGGGCATAGTGGTAAGTTAGTTTTAGGCCATTTATATGGAAAAGGAGTTATCTGTTTACAAGGCCGTGCCCATAGCTATGAAGGAGCTAATTTTGAAACAGTAAAAACCTATGTGCGCTGCTTGCGTTTACTAGGCTGTGAATATTTTTTTGCAACCAATGCCTCTGGTTCATTGCGGGAAGATGTAGGACCTGGCGAATTAATGCTAATTAGTGATCACATTAATTTACAACCAGGCAATCCTTTAGCAGGACCTAATGATGATGAATTTGGTCCACGGTTTGTCCCACTGGATAATGCTTATGATCGGCAGATACGAGAAAAATTATTAGAAATTTCTGACAAAGAAAAAACTACGCTACATCAGGGTGTTTATGTATCAGTACTCGGCCCTAACTTTGAAACAGCGGCTGAAATTCGCGCTTTTCGTATATTAGGTGCTGATGCTGTTGGCATGTCAACTGTACCTGAGGTCTTAGTTGCCAATCATTGTGGTATGAAAGTCGCCGTGATTGCGATAATTACCAATTATGCTACTGGTCTAGCTACAACAAGCCATAGCCACGAAGCCGTATTGCAAATGGCTGCAAGCGCTGCTGATAAACTAAGCAAAATTGTGAACAAATTTATTGCAGATTATATTTAGACCATTCTTTTTTGGCTGTCACTCCGATTCAATTTGGTGACTGAAAAAATAAAGGCTTAGCTATTCTTACTAAGCCTTTTTATGATTGCATCAATTTAAAAATGAGTGACCGACAGCGATTGATACTGAATGAGGATTGTTCAATTGATGAATTTAGAAGAACATTATTTGATGGCCTATGATGAGCTCAAAACCACTTTAGAGTTTTTTAGACCCTCTAATAAGGACCTGATTTCTCTCATTGATCTCACCTTACTCGATGAATCAGCCAGCGATAAGGCTTTATCCACCATTAACCACAAGGCTCATCGCTATCAAGTCGCTGCAATTTGTGTTTTTCCTCAGCACATCAAAAAAATGATTTCTTCACCAGAAATTAAACTTGCTACAGTCGTGAATTTCCCTGAAGGCGATCAACCAACAAAACAAGTCTTAGCTTCTATTGATGAAATTTTGTCAACTCATCGCGTTGGTGAAATTGATTATGTTTTTCCCCATCAAATTTATTTGGAAGGCGAAGAACAATCCGCTTTATCACAATGTCAGCAAGCTTATCAACTTTGCCAGCAAGCGAAGGTGACTTTTAAAGTGATTTTAGAAACAGGGGCGTTGCCTTCTTTAGAGTTCATTTATCAGCTAAGTAAGTCAGTCATCGAGACTGGTTGTGATTTTTTAAAAACTTCGACAGGCAAAATTGCTCAAGGTGCTACGCCTTCCGCAGCTTTTTCGATTCTTAAAGCGATTATTGATTCTAAAGTAAACTGTGGTTTGAAAATCTCTGGTGGAATAAAGAAACCAGAGCAAGCCCTTACGTATACCGCGTTAGCCAAACAAATGTTAGGACGCAATCCCGATAAATCTTGGTTCCGCATTGGAGCCAGCAGTTTGCTTGATGAGCTTGTTAGCTAATTAGATTACTATCGCTAACCACATCACCAAACCATACCAACTATTAGTCAAAAAAGCGCGAAAACAATTCTCTCGCTCCCGCTTCGCAATCAGTTTTTGTTGATACAATAAAATACCAGCAGCGATACCCCAGCCAACAAAAAAGTCTAAAGAAAAATTCAATTCCCAAGCAAGCACCAGCCAAAGTACATGGGAAACTACCTGAAAAGAACCAATAATCAACTTGTCGTAACTGGCAAACAATATTGCCGTAGATTTCACCCCAATCTGCAAATCATCGTCCCGATCAACCATGGCATATTGTGTATCGTAGGCAACTATCCATAAAAAATTAATAAGTAATAAATAAATGAGCCTAGGGTTATACATTTCATTGGCACAAGCAAAAACCATAGGAATCCCTAAAGAAAAAGCGGCTCCCAATACAAATTGCGGTCCTTGAATAAACCGTTTACAAAAGGGATATAAAATCGTAATAAAAACAGCGACTAAAGCATAATAAAAGCAGACTTTAGGTAATTGAATTAGAATTATAAAAGAACATAATAATAGAAAAATAAGTAAACCCAAGGCTGGAATAAGTCCAATTTGGCCTGCAGCTAAAGGCCGACTTTTTGTTCGTTTTACATGTGCATCGATATGGCGATCGGCAATGTCATTCACCACACATCCAGCCGATCGCATCAATAGGGTACCTAAAAAAAACAAGAAAACAATTGAAACCGGCGGACTACCTTGATAAGCAATCCATAAAGCCCAGGCAATAGGCCACCATAATAACAAGATACCTACTGGTTTATGAAGCCGCATTAATTTTAAATAATTAATCCAATTCACTTTAATATTCTCATAAGCCCTGGAAGCAAGATTTCTACAAGATAAAAACTTGAGAGATCATCAATAGTAAAAACAGACAATCTAGTCCAAACTTGCTCATTTTTATTCATCAGTAACGGCGAAAGCCAATGATATTCTATACAGTTTTCATTAATTGAGTAGTTGAGCAGTTGAGTTCGTTTAATCTTGGGCTCATTAAAAATGATAACGCCTAAAGATTCCTGTGTTAATCGATTAAAAAAATGCCTATTTTCCCGGTAACTATGCTCTGGGACAATAGTGCGGGCAAACCAACAAGGTATTTGCTGTGAAAACATTAGTATGTTTCTATGCATAACAACTTCCGTTGACAATCCCAAAGTGAATTTATCCCACCAACTGGGCAAAGTCCAATGTTGTGCAAGCACTTCAAGCTGAGCATCACCAGTCTGTGATCTGAGTTTATCTGTGAGAGAATTCTGATGACAAAGCCAGGGTATTAACTCATTGGGTGGAAGATTGTCACTTTGCAATAGCTGGGTAGTTTTAATAAACATAAGTAAATAAAAAGCATGAATTTAACTGCATAATTATATCAGCAGTACCAAGAAAGCACTAATTAGGCTTTAAATAATTGTCTTGCTTCTGAGCGGCTACTCGTCCCAAACGGTTAATCACTAATTTGACAGTGTTTCCCTCATTATTACGTAGAATAAAATGCCCATTACTTGCTGAATGGCTTAGTGTTGATGAAAATAATAGATAATTATTCGAACGAAACCCTACCCAGCTAACCTGTACTTTCAATTTCTGCCAATTCCATTGGTGAATTATTTCATCCGTTTCAGCATATTGATGATTTTTGTTATCAATAAACAATATCATTCCATCAGACCAATTATCTGAACTCGGTAAAGGGGTTAAAACAAGAGGTACATGCTTCAATAAGGCCATATTTCTTGCGAAACGAATAGCAATGCCGATTTCATTTTCAAGTAGTTTTAATTGATTTTTTCCATAGAGCGAAAAACCTAAAGGTATGCATAAGGCGAACACAATGCCTATTATCATTAGACCTGCCAATAACTCAATCAAAGTTAGACCATAATTCCTGATCATTTTTTTCTAATCACTCCTCCCTGTTTTTTTACGATTTTGGACGAAAATAAAACTTAAAAAAGATCTTTCCTGCTCTAGGTTTCCATTAACACTTTTTTCACCGCCATCAAATCAATAAAAGCCTTTTTCTTATCCACAGGATTACGCAATAAATAAGCTGGATGATAACTGACTAAAAAAGGTGTATTTTTATAACGATGAACCGTTTTACGTAACTGGTTAAGTGGCAGGTTTTTTTTAAGTAAAAACTGGCCCGCAAAACGGCCTAAGGCAAGGATTAAGCTGGGGGCGATATAATCAATCTGCTGCGCAAGGTATGAGCTACATTGCTCGATTTCATCAATTGCGGGATCTCGATTATTCGGTGGCCGGCATTTTAAAACATTCGCAATATAAACATCCTCTTCACTCATCGCGATACTTTGTAGCATTTGGTTGAGTAAACTGCCGGCCTTTCCAACAAAAGGCATGCCTTGCTTATCCTCATAAAATCCAGGTGCTTCACCGATAATCATTAATTTTGCTTTTGAATTTCCACGAGAAAAAACAGTTTGCGTGCGTGTCTTGTGTAAAGGACAGCGAGTACAAGCTGCAACCTCTCTTTCAAGTACCCCTAGATAATTTTTGCAAGCAGGGGTTTCCTGGCGCAAGATCCAGCTTTCTATTCCCATGGTCTGCAGATAGTATCGATTTAATTCTTCTGGCATATGCGAGAACTTTTCCCTGAAAAAATAAATTAGCCTAACCCTGACTTTGTACTAAAGGCTAAGATTTGCTTTAATTAATGGTTGATAATAAATCCTGTACAACTGTTGTTGGTTCAGGCGCAGAAGTGATCGAACGCCCTACTACCAAAAAGTCACTGCCTAATTCAAGCGCTTGAGCAGGGGTCATTATACGCGTTTGATCATTGGCCTGATCACCTGGAAGCCTAATCCCGGGAGTAATTGTAAGAAATGTGGGTCCGAAGGCTTTTTTAATCATAGGCACTTCAAAAGCAGAACAAACCACTCCATCAAGCTCTGCTTCATGAGCTAAGTTAGCTAATCGTTTAACCTGTTCATCCAACGAAGCATTACAGCCAATTGCTGGCAAATCATTTGCTCCCATAGAAGTTAGTAAAGTAACAGCGATTAATAAGGGGCGCTTCTCACCATAAGGCTCGATTGCTTTTTTTGCGGCTTGCATCATTTTTAAACCACCTGAGGCATGAACATTAATCATCCAAACCCCAAGTTCAGCACAAGCCTTACAAGCATGAGCAACCGTATTAGGAATATCATGAAACTTTAAATCTAGAAAGATCTTGAATCCCTTATCAACCAAATTGCGCACAAAATCAGCACCAAACAAGGTAAACATTTCACTACCAACTTTTATCGCACATTGGTCAGGATTTAATTTCTCCACTAAATTAAGCGCATCTCGTTGATTAGCAAAATCAAGCGCGACAATCAGTTTCAAACCCACCTAAGCTCCTACTAACTCATTAACTAATGATTTTTTTACCGCATTCGCTACAGTTTGTTGTTCTTCCAAGCTCATATAGGGATGCATAGGAAGGCTGACAACATGTTTAGATGCTTTTTCTGCAAAAGGAAAATCACCCACTTGATAGCCAAGATACTTCAGTGCCTGCTGCTGATGGATAGCAACAGGATAATGAGTCGCTGTGGGGATGCCTAAATCCTGCATATTTTTCTGAAATTCATCACGGTTTGGAACTTCAATCGTATACTGTGCATAAGCACTGACATTCCCAGGCATCACGACTGGCGTTCTCACTAAACCAGATAGAAGCTCTTGGTATCGTTGAGCCACTTTTTGACGCATAATCATTTCATCAGGGAACAATTTTAGTTTTTCAATAAGAATTGCTGCTTGTATTGTATCCATACGACCATTAATACCTATACGGCGATGGCAATAACGTACATTTTGTCCATGATTACGAATTTCAATTAATTTTTCCGCCAAAATGTCATCATCGGTAAAACAGGCACCAGAGTCACCATAGCCACCCAGTGGTTTAGAGGGGAAAAAACTAGTACAACCTATCGTGGATAATGCACCTGAATAGACTCCATTATAAGTCGCACCAAAACTTTGTGCTGCATCTTCAATAACAGGTAATCCGTATTTTTGGGCAATGCGATTTATTATTTCCATATCAGCACATTGGCCATAGAGACTAACAGGCATAATTGCCTTTGTCTTTGGGGTAATCGCCGCTTCAATTTTGCTCACATCGATGTTGTAGCTTATAGGATCAATGTCTACAAAGACAGGTTTGGCTTGGCATAAAGCAATAACTTCAGCTGAGGCAAAAAAACTAAATGGTGTTGTTATGACTTCGTCACCTGGTTCAATATCCAATGCAAGAAGTGCCATAAGCAATGCATCAGTACCACTTGAATTCACGATGACATGTCTTACCCCTAGAAACTCAGCCAACTGAAGTTCGAGTTTTCCTATTTCTGGCCCCATAATATACTGGCCATGCTCCAATACTGTTTGGATGCTGCGTAAAATATCTTTTTCAATTAACTTATATTGTTTTTTAAGATCAATAAATTGCATAATTTTCTCAACATAAAGAATACAGGTCTAAAGCCATATTGGTGCTAAAGTCAGCTGAGTTAACCTCCATCAGCATAATCCCTCAAAGAAACTTAACACCAGTATCTAGTCCCCTTCCAATCCATGAACAGGCTTCATTCTACCCCACTGTTTACAACTTGGGCAATGCCAGTGCAAATGTTTACCTCCAAATCCACAATGCCCGCAACGGTAAATAGGCTTATTATCCAGAAATTTGCTGGTTATGTCATATAACATTTGTAGCTTATCTTTCACTTTGCCGTGTGCTGTTTCAAGGTGCCAAAAAATTAACCGATTCAATCCTCTAATAGATGGATGAGTACTCAGTTTTTCTGATACAAAATCGATGGCAATATCCATATTTTTTTCGCGGCGTAAAAATTCTCCGATCACAAAAATCGTTGATGCTCTTGGATGGTCAATCAAGGTTTGTCGGAGATAATCAACACACTCATCCATTGCATCTAACTCACGATAACAAAGTACTAATGGCTCAATAATTTCACTGAAAAACTCAGGATCTTGCTGAGGCACTCGTTTTAGCGAACGAATTGCCTGCTTATAACGCCCATGCTGTATATCCAAAGTTGCTTGCATAAGACTGGCGCGCACAGACATTTTATCAACTTGTAAAGCCTGTTTGGTTGCATGTTGAGCTTTATCAATAGCATTATTCTTCAGGGCATGACTTGCAATTTCACAATGATAATGTGCAGCCTGAATATGCATACTTTGACCGGCGGATAATTCTAATTTTCTTGAAATATCTAAGGCTTTTTCCCAAGCTTTTTCTTGCTGATAAATCGCTAACAAACCTTGCAAGCTGCAAGATTCACTACCACCGCCTAACTCTACTACTTCTAAGAAAATTCGCTCCGCACGATCAAACACACCGGCGCTCATATAATCTTGGCCTAAGGCCATTAAAGCTTCTTTACGTTCTCTCAGGCTTAATTGGGGTCTAGCAATCAAATTTTGATGTATTCTTATTGCTCGATCTACTTCACCGCGGCGGCGAAATAATGAGCCTAAGGCGAGATGGGTTTCTACAGTGTCACTATCAACTTCTAATAATTTTATAAAAATATCAACCGCTTTATCTGGCTGTTCATTTAAGAGATAGTTTAAGCCCACAACGTATTCACGAGATAAACGATTGTCAAACTTTTTTTGTTTGCCAGAGTAATTACGGCTAGCAACCCACCAACCAGACCAAGCAGCAGCAGGTAACAATAATGGCCATAAATTAATCATTAAAGCGCTCCAATCTTTAAAGGAGTTCACCGCCGTTGTGAACCTCCCTATTATGGTTAATAATCGATAGCCGTCAAGCTAAAGATCATTAACCCCACTTAATGTTGATCTTTTAATGGGATAGATCGCAAATTTTTTATTTCCTTTTCAGTCATCCTTAACTGATTTCTAATTTTTAAATAATCCATCTTGAGTCGCCAATAGCGATATACGAAAAATAAAAAACCCAGAAGAAGACCAACGCCGAGCATAATGGTCATCAACACGGAGATAGGCATAGAGACTGTCTTAAAATAGAAGTTAACATGCACAGAAGACGCATTTAAGGCAGCAAAACTTACACCCAGTACGATTAGTATTAAATAAATTAACATCATAAATAGGCGCATTCTTTTCACCTCTGATAATGTACTCAAAATATTTGAGTATGTTCCTTAATGTCGATTTTGGCTTTTTTATTTAAACATAATCAAGCAAATTAACCAAATCGAACCTTCTATAAAGCAAAAAAAAAAGCGTAGTTTCCTACGCTTTTTTCTAGCTAAAGAGGATTATTCACCCTCTTTATTTGCCATTTTTTCTTTCAACAAATCACCCAAGGTTGTGGAAGCAACTTCACCACTGCGAGAGTATTTCTTAATTGCTTCTGCTTGATCTTGAGCGTCTTTTGCTTTGACTGAGAGTGCGATTGTGCGATTTTTCTTATCAATATTGATAATTTTCGCTTCTACATCATCCCCTTCTTTGAAGAGTGAAGTTGCATCGTCAACTCGATCTTCAGATAGTTCAGCAGCACGAATGATACCAATGACATCAGGAGCTAAGTCAACAGTAACGCTCTTGGCATCTACAGCCGATACTTTACCTTTAACAACAGAACCTTTGGCATTTTCTTCTACATAGCTAGTAAAAGTATCACCTTCTAATTGCTTCAAGCCTAAAGAAATTCGCTCACGCTCTGGATCGATAGCGAGAATGACAGCTTCCAGTTCTTGTCCTTTCTTGAATTGTTTCACTGCTTCTTCGCCAGGAACGTTCCAAGAGATATCAGACAAGTGGACTAAACCGTCAATTTCCCCGTCTAAGCCAATGAAAATTCCGAAATCAGTGATTGAACGGATTTTCCCATTAACTTTTTGACCCTTGCTGTGGCTTTGCGAGAATTGATGCCAAGGATTACCAACACATTGCTTCATACCTAGTGAGATACGGCGACGCTCTTCATCAATTTCAAGAACCATCACATCAACTACATCACCCATTGATACTACTTTGCTTGGATGTACGTTTTTGTTAGTCCAATCCATTTCTGACATATGAACTAAACCTTCAACACCTTCTTCAATTTCAACGAAGCAACCATAATCAGTAATATTTGTTACTTTACCTTGAAGTTTTTTACCAACAGGATAACGCTCAACTAAATCAACCCAAGGATCGTTTCCTAATTGTTTCATTCCCAATGAAACTCGATTGCGTTCGCTATCGAAACTTAACACTTTTACTTTAACGTCTTGACCAACGGTTAAAACCTCACTTGGGTGTTTAACACGTTTCCAAGAAATATCGGTAATGTGGAGCAAGCCATCAATACCACCTAAATCAATGAATGCACCGTAGTCAGTAAGATTCTTAACGATACCATTAAGAACTTGTCCATCATGTAGGGACTCGAGTAAAGCTTGGCGATCCGCGCTGCTTTCTTCTTCAACTACTGCACGACGTGAAACAACAATATTATTTCGTTTTAGATCCATTTTAATAACTTTAAATTCAAGTTCTTTACCTTCTAGGTAAGATGGATCGCGTACTGGTCTGACGTCTACTAAAGAACCAGGTAAGAATGCACGAATAGTGCCGATTTCAACAGTGAAGCCACCTTTGACTTTACCGGAAATTAGACCTGTTACTGTATCGTTGTTTTCATGGCATTTAGACAATTTACGCCATGCTTCTTGACGCTTAGCTTTCTCTCTGGATAATAAGGTTTCCCCATATCCATCTTCTACTGAATCGAGAGCAACTTCTACTGTGTCGCCTAAATGCACTTCTAGTTCGCCATTTTTATCTTGGAACTCTTCAACAGCGACTATACCTTCGGATTTTAATCCAGCATTTAGAGTGACGTAATCTTCGTCTATCCCGATAACTTTTGCAGTGATAATTGCACCAGGATAAAACTGTGCGCCAGCGATACTTTGCTCAAATAATTCTTTGAAACTTTCAGACATGTTAATAAACTCTTTAGTAAAATTATGGAAAAATAAGATCCAACTTATTATTCCCCCCATATAAAACTCGCCCTCATAATTAAAGTCGAGCTTTTTGAAAGACGGTTCTCAATATTTCTGTAACGAATAGTCTCAAGCATTAACGTATCTTTCATCCCATTTTAAAAGAAGATAGGATTGTTCATTAATGCTTTGAAGCTTGTTCCAGCGAATTAATTACCGTTCCTTCTTAACTGCGAAACAAGTGTTCATCTATTAATTTTAATACATAATCGAACACCTGTACAACAGTTAAACCAGTTGTGTCAATCAAAACCGCATCCTCTGCAGGTTTTAATGGCGCATGCAATCGTTCTGTGTCTCTTGCGTCACGTTTAGCCAGTTCAGCAACAACTTCGGCGAGGCTAACATCAATTCCCTTTTCTTTCAACTGAAAATATCGGCGTGATGCTCTTTCTTCTGCTGTCGCATACAAATAAACCTTAAGAATTGCATCTGGAAAAACCACAGTACCCATATCTCGACCATCAGTTACCAATCCAGGTGCTTGTGCAAAAGCTCTCTGGCGTGCAAGCAATGCTTCTCTTATCTCAGGAACAACAGCAATTCTGGAAGCATCCTGACCACATTGCTCGGTCCTTAACTCCTCAAAAACATCTTTTTCATCCAATATAACTTGACTCTTATGATGAGGATTTGTGTCAAAACGCAAGTTTAAGTTATATGCAAGCTCCACCATAGCATGAATATTAGAAAAATCCACCGCTTTGGTTCTTGCTGCATAAGCAAGAACTCGGTAAAGACTACCACTATCAAGTACATGCCAATTCAAATGATTAGCAAGCATATGACAGATTGTTCCCTTGCCAGTCCCACTGGGACCATCAATCGTAATAACGGGTACACCTCGATCAGGCTTCATTCTTTACTTCCTTTATCGCCAATTTAATTGTATTGGCTGTCTCTACAAATGTTGGAAATGAGGTTGCAACATTGATGCAGTCTTTTATAGTAACAGGACCTTTAGCGACTGCACCGGCAATAGCAAAGGCCATTGCAATACGATGATCGTGATAGCTATTTACTTCACCAGCTTGCAGGATCCCACCATTTATATATAGACCATCTTCAAATGCTTGAGCTTCAATGCCTAGTTGCTGTAATCCTTCAACCATAGCTCCAATGCGATCACTTTCCTTACAACGCAATTCTCTAGCACCATGTAAAAGGGTTTGCCCTTTTGCACAAGCAGCTGCGATAAAAATAACAGGAAACTCATCGATTGCTAAAGGAACAAGTGAGGTTGGGATATCAATACCCTCAAGCTGGGCATGCTTAACCACCAGATCAGCAACCAGCTCTTCGCCGCTAAGACGTTTATTCTTAAGGCTAATATTAGCACCCATTCGCGTCAGAATTTGTACAATACCTGTTCGTGTAGGATTAATACCCACATTCTTAATCACTAGTTCAGAGCCAGGAATAAGTGTTGCTGCAACAATAAAAAAAGCAGCGGAAGAAATGTCACCAGGTACCACAATATCTGTACCTAAACACTCGCTTTCAGAATTAATTATTATTGTATTTTCTGACTTATGAATCGGATAAGAAAAAGTAGTGAGCATTCGTTCTGTATGATCACGAGTAAAACCAGGCTCTATAACACAGGTTTCTCCCTGAGCATACATTCCTGCCAGTAATAAGCAGGATTTCACTTGTGCGCTTGCCTCAGGCATTTCATAGCTAATACCATGCAAGGTATGCCCGCCGCGAATATGTAAGGGAGGACGACCTTCGGTTGTAGTAATTTCAGCACCCATTTGCATCAGGGGTCGACTGACTCGCTCCATAGGCCGTTTTTGTAAGCTTGTATCACCCGTTAACTCACTATCAAATGATTGAGCGGCAAGTAAGCCTGCCAATAAACGCATGCTAGTTCCTGAATTGCCACAATCAAGAACGCTTTTTGGTTTTTGTAAACCATGTTTACCAACTCCATGAATAACAACGCGCTGATCTACAGGTCCTTCAATGGCAACGCCCATTGATTTAAAAGCTTTCAGGGTCGCTAGGCAATCTTCACCTTCTAAAAAACCATTGATAGTCGTAGTACCCTTAGCAATAGCCCCTAAAATAATCGCTCTATGCGATATGGATTTATCCCCAGGAATGCTGATTTCACCGCGAATGGCTTTGACTGGGCTGCTTACAAAATCGAGCAGTTTCATTTTTTATGTTCCTTTGCAAAATCATTCATGAATTCAATAAGACGTTCTACGCCTTCGATGGGCATTGCGTTATACATGCTAGCTCGCAATCCGCCTACTGTTCGATGCCCCTTTAAAGCCAATAACCCACGCGCTTTAGCCCCATCTAGAAACGCTTCTTCAAGCATCGGATCCTCAAGTGTAAAACAGACATTGACTAATGATCGTGCTTCTTTAGCTATTCTGCAGTGATAAAATTGTGATGTATCAATACACTCATAAAGTTTTACTGCTTTTTGACAATTTACTTTATACAGAGCCTCAACCCCACCTTGCTCTTTAATCCATCGAAACATCTTGCCTGCCAAATAACAATTAAAAGTTGACGGTGTGGCATAAGCGGATTTTGTAGAACTGAAGGTTCGATAATCTAACATAGTAGGAATCAAATCATTTTTGATAGTACCAAGTAATTCGTCGCTAACAATAACGATAGTCAACCCTGCATTAGCAATGTTTTTTTGAGCGCCGGCAAAAATTAAACCATAGTCTTCAACATTAATGGGTTCACTCAAGAGACAAGATGTCATATCAGCAATAAGGGGAACGTCTGCTATCTTTGGTGTTTTGGCGAACCGCACACCATTAATCGTCTCATTTGGAGTGAAATATAAATATTTTGTATCTTCTTTAAATTGCCATCCATCCACTGCAGGAATGCTGGTAAAACCATTAGCCTCCCCATTGGCAACACAATAAGCTAGTTTTAATCTGAAAGCTTCTTGATAGGCCAAATACGACCAAATTCCTGTTACCAAATAACCCGCTTGTTCATTTTGAGCAAGAAAATTTAATGGAATCATCCCAAACTGGAGCCGAGCTGCTCCACTTAAAAAAAGGACATGGTAACTTTCGGGTATCTTTAAAAGGGTTCTCAATTCATTTTCTGTTTGCTCCATGAGCTCAATGAATGCTAGAGTACGGTGCCCTATTTCCATCACCGACATACCGAGATCATGCCAATCTAATAGTTCCTCTTGTACTTCTCGTAAAATTGACTCAGGCAACATTGCAGGGCCGGCGCCAAAATTATAACCTCTACTCATTATTATCTTCTTCTACTTCTTCTTCATCATTATGATTTTCATCATGATTTAAGTCAGAATCAGCAATTTCTTCGATACGCTGCATCCCCACCACATGCTCACCTGAACTAACATTAATGAGACGTACCCCTTGAGTATTACGTCCAATAATTGACAATTCATCGACTTTGAAACGCACCAGGGTACCTTTGTCGGTGATAAGCATTGCTTCATCACTGTCATCAACTTGTAGAGCGCGAACCACTTTTCCGTTACGCTCATTCACTTGTATCGAGATTACCCCCTGTCCTCCGCGGCCTGAAACTCGGTACTCCTCAACATTGGTACGCTTTCCATAACCATTTTCAGTGGCGGTTAAAATAGTTCCTTCAGGTTTAGCAACCACTAAAGAAATGACAGATTGATCAGCAGCTAGACGGATACCTCGGACCCCTCGTGCAGTTCTACCCATTGGACGAACTAGGTTCTCATCAAAACGAATTACTTTACCAGCATCAGTGAATAGCATGATATCTTTTGTACCGTCAGTGATATCAACACCAACTAAACGATCATCTTCATCCAAATCTACAGCAATGATGCCGTTTGAACGTGGACGACTAAAGGCTTCGAGTGGCACTTTTTTCACGGTACCGTGTTTTGTCGCCATAAAGACAAAATACCCTTCCTGGTATTCCCTTACCGGCACCATCGCATTGATTGCTTCAGTTTCTGCAAGCGGGAGTATATTAATGATCGGCTTACCACGTGAAATTCGGCTTGCTAAAGGCAGTTGATAAGCTTTCAGCCAATACAACTTACCATGATTAGAGAAACAAAGCAGAGTGTCATGAGTATTCGCGATAATTAAGCGCTCAATAAAATCCTCATCTTTCACATTGGTTGCAGATTTACCCTTACCGCCGCGACGTTGTGCTTGATAAGCTGTAATTGGTTGATATTTTACATAACCCTGATGAGACAAGGTGACCACAACATCCTCTTCGGTAATTAAATCTTCGATGGTTAAATCTTCTTGAGAAGCAATGATTTCTGTACGACGGGCATCGCCAAATTGAGTTTTAACCTCGAGCATCTCATCTTTAATGACTTGCATCAATCGCTCTGGAGACGCAAGAATATCAAGTAAGTCTTTAATAACCCCCAATAACTCTTCATATTCAGAAATAATCTTATCTTGCTCAAGCGCTGTTAATCGGTGGAGCCTTAATTCGAGAATAGCCTGAGCTTGATTGGCGGATAAGCGATATCCATCTTCTGTTAAACCAAATTCACTGGATAAATCATCAGGTCGACAAGCATCGCTACCAGCATTTTTCAGCATCGCCTTCACTAAACCAGGCTGCCATAAGCGAGCCAAAAGAGCTTCTTTTGCATCTTGAGGTGTGGGGGACTGTTTAATGAGCTCAATCATCTCATCAATGTTGGCCAGAGCGACCCCTAAACCTTCTAATAAATGAGCGCGATTACGTGCCTTTTTCAATTCAAAAATAGTACGTCGTGTAACAACTTCACGTCGATGCTTGATGAAATAGTCAAGAATTTCTTTTAAATTCAAGGTGCGAGGCTGCCCATCAACTAATGCGACCATATTGATGCCAAATACATTCTGCATCTGTGTGTGGGCATATAAATTATTCAAAATAACTTCGGCCACTTCCCCACGTTTAAGCTCAATAACAACCCGCATACCTTGTTTATCAGATTCATCACGGAGGCCAGAAATACCCTCGATACGCTTTTCGCGCACAAGCTCAGCTATTTTTTCGACAAGCCGGGCTTTGTTCACTTGATAGGGAAGCTCAGTAATAATGATAGCTTGACGATTTGATTGACTATCGGTTTCAATTTCTGTTCGCGCTCGAATAATAATGCGACCGCGGCCAGTACGGTAAGCCTGAATGATTCCTGCTCTTCCATTAATGAAGGCCGCTGTTGGGAAATCAGGTCCTGGAACATAAGTCATTAACTCATCAATTGATAAGTCAGGACTATCAACTAAAGCGATACAGGCATTAATCACCTCAGTAAGATTATGTGGCGGGATATTAGTAGCCATCCCTACAGCGATACCCGAGGAACCATTCACTAGAAGATTAGGAACACGTGAGGGTAAAACCACTGGAGCAAATTCAGTTTCGTCATAGTTGGGGCTGAAGTCTACCGTTTCTTTTTCAAGATCAGCCAGTAAAGCATGAGCCACTTTTGACATTCTAATTTCGGTATATCGCATTGCTGCTGCATGGTCACCGTCAACAGAACCAAAGTTACCCTGGCCATCAACAAGCAAATAACGCATTGAAAAAGGCTGGGCCATACGAACGATCGTATCGTAAACGGCGGTATCGCCATGCGGATGGTATTTACCGATTACATCACCCACTACCCGCGCAGATTTTTTATATGGCTTATTCCAATCATTACCCAGCTCGCTCATCGCAAAAAGAACACGACGATGCACTGGTTTTAAGCCATCACGCACATCTGGTAAAGCTCGGCCAACAATAACGCTCATCGCGTAATCTAAATAAGATTGTTTTAATTCGTCTTCAATATTAACGGGTATGACTTCTTTGGCTGAATAAACCATAGCTAGGACGCATCCTTATTTAGTGTTTGCAATAAAATTAATCTGAAATAATACCATAACGGCAGCTTTAATTGAATCACATCGAGTCGTTCAACTTAACATTAAACACTAATTTTATTCATTTTATTCCTGTTAAAAAGTCCCAAACTGGATCATACTTATGTTTAGATTAAATCGAAATTCTTAGGCATGGATAAATTGACTGTCACAGGGCATTTTTATATAGTGCAGCCCTTACATTCAGGCGAACATGTAGCCCAAGCATATTAGGAGACGTGATGACAAAAAAAATTGCACGACTGAGTATAGACGGCCACGAGCCTATTGAGTTACCCATATACAGTCCAACGCTTGGTAACGATGTGGTGGATATCAATAGATTAGGTGCAAATGGTATGTTCACCTTTGATCCCGGGTTTGTCTCAACTGCGTCTTGCGAATCTAAAATCACTTTTATTGATGGCGATAAAGGAATATTACTTTATAGAGGCTACCCAATTGAGCAATTAGCGGAGAAAAAAGATTTCCTCGATGTGAGTTATCTCCTTCTAAATGGCGACTTGCCTACTGCCCAAGAAAAGAAAGATTTTGTTAGTCTAATTAATAACCATACGATGGTTCATCAGCAGATGTACAACTTTTTAAACGGTTTTCGTCGCGATGCTCATCCAATGGCAATTATGGTCGGTATTGTAGGCGCCCTATCGGCTTTCTATCATGAAACAATGGACTTAAATAATCAGGAAGATCGCTATATTTCAGCCATTCGACTTATTGCCAAGATGCCAACGTTAGCTGCAATGAGTTATAAATACTCAATCGGCCTGCCCTATATGTATCCGCAAAATAAAATGTCCTATGCAGAAAACTTTCTTCATATGATGTTTGGCGTACCTTCTGAAGAAATTATTCCAAATCCAATCATCGTCGATGCAATGGACACTATCTTCACCTTACACGCTGATCATGAGCAAAATGCTTCAACCTCTACAGTGCGACTAGCTGGCTCTACCGGTGCTAATCCTTTTGCTTGTATATCTGCAGGAATTGGTGCTTTATGGGGACCGGCCCATGGTGGCGCTAACGAAGCTTGCTTGAATATGCTTAAAGAAATTGGCGATGTGAAACATATTGATCATTATATTAAACGGGCTAAAGACAAAGATGATCCCTTTCGTTTAATGGGCTTTGGCCATCGTGTATATAAGAGCTATGATCCCCGTGCAAAAGTGATGCGCAAAACTTGCCATGAAGTATTGGACGCAGTTGGAGCCCATGACGCGCCTTTATTTAAATTAGCCATGGAACTTGAGCGCATTGCTCTTGAAGACGACTATTTTGTCGAGAAAAAACTTTATCCCAATGTCGACTTTTATTCAGGCATCACGTTGAGCGCAATCGGAATTCCTACCAACATGTATACTGTTATTTTTGCTTTAGCTCGTACCGTAGGATGGATGTCACACTGGATGGAAATGGTTGCTAATAAGTCTAAAATCGGCAGACCCCGTCAATTATATACCGGTGAAAAACAACGAGATGTTCGCTAGGCTTAATTGAGATAGCAGCAACGGTCTTGAAACAGTTGCTGCTATCAACCGGCTTTAACCATCAGTAAAGCTCTCTGCCAACCCCAAAAATCTTCTTCAATACGCTCATTCACCTCTGGAAAAAACTCTCTTTCACAGGACCAGGATTCTTGTATTGAATCTAAAGAATCAACAAGCCCACAACCTAAGGCTGCCAGCAACGCCACGCCTTGAGCTGTGGTTTCGATATCCTGAGGTCGCTGTACGGTTAATTTGCATTGCGAAGATAGAAATTGTAAAAACCAGTTATTTACTGCCATACCACCATCAACACGCAAGAGCATTAAATCCATAGAACTATTTTCTCGCATACAGGCCATTATTTCCCTTGTTTGATAGCAAACAGACTCTAATGCGGCTCGTGCAAAATGAGCGCGATTGCTTGTGCGAGTAAGCCCAACAATTGCAGCACCAGGAGTGGTAATCCAATGAGGAGCGCCTAAACCAGTAAAAGAGGGTACTAAATAAACTCCTTCATTCCCAGGAAGATTTTCTGCTAGCATCTCAGTATCTGCCGCCGTTTCTATGAGTTTTAATTCATCTCTTAGCCATTTTACAGTGGTGCCAGCTTGATATAAGCTTCCTTCCAATCCGTAATGAGTCTCTCCTTTAATTTGATAAGCAACAGTTGTTAGAAGTTTATGATCTGATATCACAGGCTTATTACCGGTGTTCATCAATAAAAAACCACCCGTACCAAAAGTCGCTTTAACCATGCCATCTTTCAAACAGCGCTGACCAATGAGAGCAGCCTGCTGATCACCGACCACGCCGGTTATAGGAATGCTAACTCCCAAATGCTTTTTATCAATTACTCCAAAATTAGCGTCGCTAGCACAAATTTTCGGTAAAATTGCATCGGGAACTGAGAAGAGCTGTAATAAATCAGGATCCCAGCATTGCTTAAAAATATTGAATAATAGAGTTCGGGAGGCATTGCTAGGGTCTGTTGCATGAACCTTGTTTTCGGTCAGTCGCCAAATTAAAAAGGAATCAATGGTACCAAATGCGAGTTGCCCTTTTTTTTCAAGCTCAGCCGCTTCTGGAATCTGCTTCAATAACCAATGTAATTTACTGGCTGAAAAATAAGGATCTGGCAATAAGCCTGTTTTCTGTTGTATCAAGGGAGCTTGATCGGATAAAGATTCGCAAAAAGCTTGTGTGCGCCTATCCTGCCATACAATCGCTGGAGCCAAGCATTTACCGGATTGCTTATCCCAAATTAAAGTTGTTTCTCGCTGGTTGGTGATACCGCAAGCTTGAACTTTTTTGCCATCCACCTGCGACATAAGATCTTGCATTGCTTTTAGCGTTTTTTGCCAAATCTCTTCTGGATCATGCTCAACCCATCCAGGCTTTGGGTAGTATTGGGTCAATGGATACTGACTTGCTAAAATTAATCTGCCCGTCTGCGTATATAACATTGCACGAGTACTGCTTGTTCCTTGATCGATAGCAAGAAGATATGTCATTCGTTTCTATTTCCCTATTATAATAAAGGTAAAGGCATTTCTCCTGAACACAGTGAGAGTCTTATCTTGAAAATTTTCATGCGTTCATGATGGCCGGCCATTAATACTTGGATAATGGCGGCCGATACTTATTCTATACGCTTTTTGCGGAGACAAGAACATGGACTATGTTTTCGATGTAGCAATTATTGGCGGAGGCATTAATGGCTGTGGCGCGGCTGCAGATGCTGCTCTTCGAGGGCTATCCGTCGTGCTTCTCGAAAAAGATGATCTTGCCTCTAAAACGTCCTCCTCTAGCAGCAAGCTCATCCACGGTGGCTTGCGTTATTTAGAACACTATGATTTTGCTTTAGTCAAAAAGGCACTGAATGAAAGACAGCTACTACTTAACTTAGCTCCACATTTGGTTCATCCACTTTCTTTTGTTTTACCTTATCAACGCAATATGCGTCCAACCTGGCTTTTACGGACTGGTTTATTTGTTTATGACAATTTAAGCCGCAAAAATGAGCTGCCGAGGTCGAAGTTTATTCGCCGCAGTGCTCCGTCCGCTTTTTTTTCCCCATTAAGAGAGTCATACAATAAAGGATTTTTATTCTATGACTGCGCTACCGACGATGCTCGTTTAACAATAACTAATGCCTTGCAAGCTAAAGAGCAAGGCGCTTCAATTCAAAGAGACACTGAGTTAATTGCAGCAAGGGTATCGAATAAGCTTTGGCATTTAACAGTTCAATCGAAAACGGGCCAGCAGCGCGTGATCAAAGCTAAATCAATTATTAATGCTGCTGGTCCCTGGGTCGAATCGATTAATGACCTTTTGCAAGTGCCCAACCAATTTAAGCTGTCATTGGTTAAAGGAAGTCATATGGTTGTCCATAAGCTTTATGAAGGAAATCATGCCTATCTTCTACAAAATGATGACCAACGCATCGTCTTTGTAATTCCCTATCATGGTCATACAATGATTGGCACCACCGATGTTGCATTCAATGGGTCTTTAGATAAAGTAACCATTTCAACTGAGGAAGTTGAGTACCTATCCAAGCTTGTCAATGGCTACTTTAATTGCCATTTAGAGCGAAAGAACATGATTAATAGCTGGAGCGGTGTTCGTCCGCTGCTGGCATCGACTAACGAAAAGTTAAGTACCTTAAGTCGCGATTACAGCTGTTGTTACACTGAAGTGCCCGCACCCGCGGTCACTATTTATGGTGGGAAAATTACTACCTATCGACAAGCCTCGCTGGAAACAGTCAATCTACTTCAGCCTATTTTCCCTTATTTAAAAGATTCTCAATCCGCCTATAAACCACTTCCTGGTTCTACACTCGATAACTGGCCCTATAAAGAATACGCTCATCATGCACGAGAAAAATATTTTTGGCTTGATGAACAACTTAAAGAGCGTTACTTGACAAGCTATGGCACTCGATCCGAACTACTTCTGGGTGGCTCTAATAAAATGTCTGATTTAGGCCAAGAATTTGGTCATGGCCTCTATCAAATTGAGGTAGATTATTTGTGTCGAGAAGAATGGGCCAAGAGTTGCGAGGACATTCTTTGGCGCCGTACTAAATTAGGCTTAGATTTCAGCTCCACAGATAAGCAGAATTTAGCGGAGTATTTAGTTAGTAAGAGCAATCCCTAGCAGAGACTATTACTCTTCCTCATCAATTTTCGCCCGAATTTCACTGACATCAACATCGATAGCCTGTTTGACTAAATCTTTTAACATGGATTCAGGCATAGCACCAGCTTCCGAATAAATGAGGATTCCTTGTTTAAAAATCATCAAATGAGGTATTGAGCGTATCTGGAAATAATCAGCAAACTCTGCCTCTTTTTCAATATTTACTTTCGTAAATTTTATTGAGGGATTTTCATCGGCAACTTGCTCGTAAATGACCCCAAATGATTTACAAGGCGCACACCATTCAGCCCAAAAATCTATAAAAACTATCTCATTGTTCTTAATAAGTTCATCAAATTGATTAGACATCAGAGGGTAAGTCGGCATGTGCGCTCCTTGAAGTTGCTAAGCAAGACAAAATCCGGTTAAAAATATCGTTAACACTACCAATTCCATTAATACGATGGAATCGAGGTGCATTTTTACTTTCTTGTTCCCAGTTTTGATAGTACTTAACTAAGGGTTCAGTTTGCTGATGATATACTGCCAAACGATGCTTAATAGTCTCTTCTTTATCATCATCGCGCTGAATTAATGGTTCGCCTGTTTGATCATCCGTCCCTGCCACTTTAGGTGGGTTAAATTCAATATGATAAACACGACCAGAAGCTACATGAACTCGTCGCCCACTGATACGATGAATAATCTCTTCGTCTGGAACTGCAATTTCAATCACATGATCAAGCTTAATATGCGCTTCTTTTAACGCATCGGCTTGAGGAATTGTGCGGGGGAAACCATCAAACAAAAAGCCTTTTTGACAATCAGGTTGTTTTAACCGTTCTTTGACCAAAGCAATAATAATTTCGTCTGAAACTAATTGTCCTGCGTCCATGATCTTTTTAGCACTTTTGCCCAACTCAGTTCCCGCTGCAATCGCGGAGCGAAGCATATCTCCAGTAGAAATTTGCGGTATGTTAAAATAGTCAATTAATTTAAGTGCCTGAGTTCCTTTCCCTGCTCCAGGACCACCCAATAACATTAATCGCATCAATAAACTCCTACTTAAATTATTTACCACCGACTTTGACTCTTTTTTGAGTATGTCAGTCTTTTATAATATGTTATTTTCAATAGCAAGCCATTACCGCAAAAAGGGGAATAACCGTAATGGCCCACCCTCGTACGTCATCCCGAGCCTAGCGATAGATGACGTATCAGCTAATCCCCTATTTATATCATATTTTAACAAGCATTCATCTTCTACAATGATTTAATTGTGCTTGATAGATTTGAGACCGTGCCTTCACCTTTCGTGCAACTTGAATCAACCAGGGCTTTTGCAAATAGGTTTTACGCTGATAACCGCCTATTCCTTCATGATAAGCCAAATATAAGCGATATGCGTCATCTCTTGGTATATGAGCTCTTTGATTCGCTTGGTTAACATACCAACCGATAAAATCTACCGCGTCATCAAAGGCATCACGTGAAGCCATCATACCGCCACCATTCTCTGCTTTTTTATATTGTCGCCAGGTGGTCCGCAGTGCTTGCGTATATCCATAAGCGGTTGAAGGTCTTTTAAAAGGAATAATCCACAAAAGTTTCGTCCGCGGTGGTTTTGCTCTACCATCAAATTTTGATTCCTGATGAATGATAGCCATTTGAATGGGAACAGAAACTTTCCAACGCCGTTCAACATCCTTAGCATCGCGATACCACTGTGGATATTGCTTAAAAATCTGGCATATATTATTGACATCAGTGGGCGGCTTACTAACACAGGATGCAAGTAAAAAACTAAATATAAAAAGCGTTAATGATTTAACATTCATTTTTATTCATCGCGGTAAATCGGTCACGTATTAGTAACAAAAATGGCAACAAAATTAAATATTTTTTTAGAGAATTAGTTTTATTTGCCACTGTTTATAACAATCTGTTTTTCTTGCATGCAGGTTGCAGATTCACAAATTCAGTAAGCTGTGCTAACTTGCTGATAAATCAATACCTGACTTTATCTAATGAGCATTTTAGTATTCGATATTGAAACGATCCCTGACGTAGAAGCGGGACGAAATTTATATAATCTGCAAAATTTATCCGATGAGGATACGGCAAATGCGCTTTTTGCACTGCGTCGCGCTAAAACTGGCAATGAATTCCTACCCCATTACCTACAAAAAATCGTCGCCATTTCTTTAGTACTTAGTCAAGGTTCGAATCTTAAAGTCTGGTCTCTCGGCGATGAACATTCTGATGAAAAAGATTTAATACAACGTTTTTTTTCAGGTATTGATAAATATACCCCGACTTTAGTGAGTTGGAATGGTTGCGGTTTTGACTTACCCGTCCTCCATTATCGTGCCTTACTTCATGGTGTATCTGCTTCAACTTACTGGGAAGCAGGCGAAAATCAGCAAACCTTTCGCTGGAACAATTATCTCAATCGTTTTCATTATCGACATCTCGATCTGATGGACGTTTTAGCCTCTTATCAAAGTAAAGCCTTTGCTCCGCTGGATGATATTGCTTCTATGCTTGGATTTCCCGGGAAAATGGGCATGAGTGGTGCCAAAGTTTGGGATCAGTTTTGTTCAGGAAATCTTAAAAGCATCCGCGATTATTGTGAAACGGATGTTTTAAATACTTACTGTGTATACCTGCGCTTTGAATTAATACGAGGAATATTCACACACGAGGATTACGCACTAGCGCTGCAGCATTTACAGCGCTATTTACAAAGCGAAGCTCATAAACCTCATCTACAAGAGTTTTTAGCAAAAATGAACTAATCTTTAAATATGATACCTTATCTGCTTAAGATGTTTAGAATTACCTTTTTAGGAATTTATTATGAGAACATTATCCTTTAAGCAGTCGATGGCAGGTTCAATTGGCGTTGAATTAGAATTACAAATCATCGATCCCCACAGTTTCGCCCTGGCATCCAGAGCCAAAGATCTCATCAGAAACATTAAAGAGCATACTTATCAAAAACAAATAAAACCTGAAATTACTCAATCAATGATTGAAATCAATTCTTCGATTCATCATTCGGTAAACGTTTTACTTGAAGAATTGTACATTCTACAAAGCGTATTAATGAATTTTGGTGAAGAATTTGATTTGCTTTTTTGTGGTGGAGGAACACATCCTTTTCATAAATGGTCACTACAAAAAATATTTCCAACAAAGCGCTATAAAAATTTATCCCGACATTATCGTTATTTATCAAAACGGTCGACCGTATTTGGCCAACATATTCATATTGGCTGTGCTAATCGCGATGATGCCTTCTATCTAACTCATGCACTATCGCGTTATATACCGCATTTTCTAGCTATTTCTGCTTCCTCTCCCTTTTATCAAGGAATAGATACTGGGTTCCATTCTTCTCGAGCCACTGTTTTTAATTCATTTCCCTTAAGTGGCGTGATTCCTTATTTTACTGATTGGCAAGAGTTTTCAACTTATTTTTATAAATTGAAAGGACTGGGCATCATTGAATCAATGAAAGATTTTTATTGGGATATTCGGCCTAAGCCTGAGTATGGTACCGTCGAAATAAGAATATGCGATACCCCGCTCACTATTAAAAAAGCAGTAGTCATCGCAGCTTATCTTCAGGCTTTGTCACTTTATCTTATAGAAGAAAAACCGGATGAAATTATACCCGATCTCTACTATGTCTATGGTTATAATCGTTTTCAAGCCTGTCGCTATGGCTTTGGCGGAGCTATTATTAATCCCTATACTCAAAGAAGTTGCCTCATTAAGGATGATATTTTAGAAACTGTAAGGAAAATCGAGGTCTATGCCAATAAATTAAATTCAATGCCCTATATCTTACAGATGGCCCAAGATGCAATGAATCAACAGGATGACTCTATTATCCTAAGACAACTGTTGAAGCAATTTAATTCTTTTCCCAAAGTTGTTGAAGAGCAGTGTAAAATTTGGACATCCTGATAAAACCTATTCAAAGCATTTTCTTCAGCAAAATTGCGTCTTCTAGTTTTTCACCATCATTGTAATAGCCCTTCTTAATGGAATCTTGCTTAAAACCAAACTTTTCATATAAAGCAATCGCCGCGTTGTTACTGGGGCGTACCTCCAGAATCACCGTGTTGATCGCTTTATTATTACTTAGTGGATCAAGTACTGATTTCAAAAGCAATTGACCATAGCCCTTACCTTGTTGAGCAAGGCTAACGCACAAATTTAAAATATGACAAACATTAAAGCTGTAGCGACTGATAATATAGCCAATAATTTTGCTGCTGTTATTGCTAGTTAACTCTAAGACACGACAATCATAACCTACTAATACACAATCGCTTAAAATATCTCGTCCCCACGGGGCACGATGTGTTGATTTTTCAATCTCATACACTTGATCGATATCATTCTGCAACATTGGGCGTATTTTAGGCAACATTTGGTCTCAAATTCTCCTACTAACTACTGCGCATAGCCTGGTTGCTTGCAACCAGGACTACTCCCAACCTATTTGATTACCTATTAGGAAAGTTTATTCTTTTTTCTTTTTAGGCATATATAGATCAGTGATTGTACCTTCGAAAATCTCTGCAGCTAAGCCTATGGGTTCAGATAGGGTTGGATGCGGATGAATAGTTAAAGCAATATCTTCAACATCGCATTCCATTTCGATTGCTAAGGAAGCTTCCGTGATTAAATCACCTGCATTCACTCCTACAATACCTGCGCCAAGGATACGTTTGCTTTTTGGATCAAAAAGAAGTTTCGTCATCCCCTCTTCCCGTCCCATGCTTAAAGCACGTCCGCTTGCAATCCAAGGGAAGACTGATTTTTCATAACTAATTCCCTTTTCTTTTGCTTCTTTTTCAGTCAAACCCGTCCAAGCAATTTCTGGATCAGTATAGGCAACAGATGGAATACATTTAGGTTCAAAATAGTGTTTTTTACCGGCTATCACTTCTGCTGCAAGACGACCCTCAGGAATCGCTTTATGCGCTAGCATGGGTTGACCAATGACATCTCCAATAGCATAGATGTGAGGAACATTGGTTCTCAATTGCTTATCAACTTTAATAAAACCACGCTCATCAACTTTAATACCAGCCTTCTCTGCGTCAATTGCGCCACCATTTGCCTTTCTACCTACGCAGTACAACACTTGTTGGAAACAGGTAGGCTTGTCCGTAGCATGTTCGCCTTCCATTGAGATATAAATGCCATCTTTTTTAGCTTCCATAGCAGTCACTTTGGTCTTTAATAGGAATTTTACCCCTTGTTTAGTCATTCTCTTTTGTAAGACATTGACCAAATCAGCATCTGCTCCTGGAATAAGTTGATCCATAAACTCAACAACAGTCACTTCAACACCCAAAGCTGAATAAACCGTGGCCATTTCTAAGCCGATAATTCCACCACCTAAGACCATTAAACTGCCCTTGATGTCGGCTAACTCCAATGCACCTGTTGAGGTAAAAATACGTGGATCTTCTGGAATAAACGGCAAATGAATTGATTCACTGCCCACTGCAACAATAGCATTGTCGAAATCGATAGTAGTTATTCCCTCTTTTCCTTGGACTGTCACCTGATGTGTTCCTGAAAACTTGCCAACACCTGTGACTACCTCCACTTTTCGCTGTTTAGCTAAAATTTTTAAACCGCCAGTCAGTTTGCCAACGACAGAGTTTTTCCAGGCAACGATTTTTTTACTATCTAATTTTGGCTTAGCAAAACTAACGCCTTGATCAGCCATTTCATGAGCTTCATCAATAACCTTAGCGATATGTAACAAGGCTTTTGAAGGAATACAGCCAACATTTAAGCAAACACCGCCCAATGAATCATAACGCTCTACTAGTACGACTTTTTTGCCCAAATCTGCAGCGCGAAATGCTGCAGAGTAACCACCAGGACCACTACCTAAGACCACTACTTCAGTTTTAATATTTCCAGTCATTACATGCCTCATTAAATTACTAAGCTCAACTTACAGAATGCCTAAGCAACCCTCTCAAGGGGCTTAAGCCTAATATCCTTCACAATAATATTCGTCGTATATCACTCAGCGACTCACTAATAAATCGCGCGAAGCGAGCAGCTTCTGCACCATCAATGACTCGATGATCATAAGAAAGTGATAAAGGTAACATTAAGCGCGGCTTAAATTCGCCTTGCTCATAGACAGGTTTCATACTTGAGCGTGAGAGCCCAAGAATCGCCACTTCTGGACTATTTACAATTGGCGTAAACGCGGTACCACCAATCCCACCTAAACTCGATATGGTAAAACAGCCACCAGCCATATCAGCCGGCATCAATCCTTTTTCACGTGCTTTGGCGCTCAACCTTGCCATCTCAAGCGCTATATCGCCTACAGATAATTGATCCACATTCTTTATAACGGGAACAACTAAACCATTCGGCGTTTCAACTGCTATACCTACATGGTAATACTGCTTATAAACTAGATTTTCTCCAGAGGAATCCAAAGAAGCATTGAACTGAGGGTAAACAGCTAATGCTTTTGCGACTACCTTGGTCACAAAAGCTAGAATGGTTAACTTATAACCAGCCTGTTTAGCGCTCTCAGTTTCAGATTTTCTAAACGCCTCTAATTCTGTAATATCTGCTTCATCAAATTGAGTGACATGGGGAATAGTGATCCAAGATCGATGGACATTCACCCCAGTTAACCGTTTGATTTTATTTAAAGGTTTAACTTCTATTTCACCAAATTTACTAAAATCAATAGTAGGCGCTGTGGGCAATGAAAATCCACCACCAACTTGCTTCTCACTAAGTTTGGTTTTTACATAAAGTTGAACATCTTCTTTGGTTATTCTTGATTTACGGCCTGTACCCTTCACCTCCGATAAATTAACACCGAATTCACGGGCTATACGTCGGACAGCAGGACCAGCAGAAACTTGAGCACCTGCTACACTTTCAACGGCTGGGGTTGTCGATACAGGCTCTTGACTGACTGGTTTTTCTTCTTGGGCAGCTTGCTCTGGGGTTGGCTTAGCAGGTTTCCCACTAATTTCTTCTTCCGATTCGAGAATTAAAATGGGGCTGTTTTCTGAAACCTTATCACCAACCTTCACCAAAATTTCTTTAATAACCCCTGCTGCTGGAGCGGGGATATCCATAGTTGCTTTATCGCCTTCAAGTGTGATCAGTGCTTGATCTTTGTCAATTGCCTGCCCAACACTTACCATAAGGTCGATGACATCAACATCGGTTGCCCCACCTATATCGGGAATAAGTACTTCGAGCCGTTGTTGAGCTCCATCACTTTTTTCAACGGGTTTTTCTGATTCCTTCGCTGTTTTTTTCTCAGGTTCTTTTTCCGCTTTTTTCTCTTCAGCCGCCTTTGTAGGGATTGTTTCTGCCTCTGACTTCTCTGCAGCTAAAGTTAAAATAACATCACCTTCAGAAACTTTATCACCTACCTTCAATTTTACAGAGCTCACTTTACCCGCTTGAGGTGAGGGAATTTCCATGCTTGCTTTATCGGATTCAAGAGTAAGCAAGGAAGCATCTTTTTTTATTTCATCCCCGGGCTTAACCATAATTTCAATAACATCAACATCGGTCGCGCCACCAATATCAGGGATTTTAATTTTAATCTCATCAGCCATATTTATCCTCAGCAAACAGGTAACCTGCAATGGACTCACATTGCAGTGTCTTAAATAATCGTAAGAGGTCTCAACACCTTAATCTAGTATCATTTTTTCTATTTATTATCTAACACCGTTCGGGCTGAAGCCCCAAGGCCCGTCTAGAAACCTTGCCAAATCCTAAAATGGGACTGCGAGACGACGTAAAGTCCTCCTCAGTCCGAACGGGATTTAATTAACTAGATAAGCCTTAGCCAGAAACTAAGGGTCTTATCCCTGGTCCCTCTAATTAATCAGTGACTCACAGGATCTACTTTTTCACTGTTAATCTTGTAACGCTTCATCGCATCAGTGAGCGTTGATTTAGGCATTTCACCTTGTCGTACTAAAGCTTCTAAAGCCGCTAAAGCAATAAACTTCGCATCCACTTCAAAGAAATGACGTAATTGTTTACGCGTATCGCTGCGTCCATAACCATCAGTACCTAAGGTAGTGAATGGAGCTGAAATAAAAGGCCTAATTTGATCTGCATACAGCCGCATATAATCAGTTGCTGCGATAATAGGTCCTTTACGATCAGCTAGAAGTTCAGTGACATAAGCTTGACGTGGCTTAGCTTCAGGATGCATACGATTGTGGCGCTCTGCCGATAAACCATCTCGCCTTAATTCAGTAAAGCTGGTAACACTCCAGATATCAGCAGTTACTTTATAATCATCTTCAAGCATTCTTGCCGCTTCGATGGCTTCACGTAAAATAGTTCCACTTCCTAGTAATTGAACATGTTTTTTGGATTTCTTTTTCTTTTCTTGTAAAAGATACATCCCCTTGATGATGCCCTCCTCCACACCTTCTGGCATATCAGGATGGGTATAGTTTTCGTTCATTACAGTGATGTAATAAAACATATTTTCTTGCTTTTCATACATACGACGCAAACCATCTTGAATAATGACAGCAAGTTCATAGGCATAGGTAGGATCGTAAGCTTTGCAATTTGGAATAGTTGAGGCCATAAGATGGCTATGTCCATCTTGATGCTGTAATCCTTCTCCTGCCAAGGTAGTACGACCAGCCGTTCCTCCCAACAAGAAACCGCGTGCCTGCATATCGCCAGCAGCCCACGCTAAATCACCGACACGCTGAAAACCGAACATCGAATAATAAATATAGAAAGGAATCATCGCTAATTTATTGGAACTATAAGAAGTGGCTGCAGCTATCCAAGAACAAAATGCGCCAGCTTCATTAATGCCCTCTTCAAGAATCTGACCGTCTTTGGCTTCCCGATAATACATCACTTGCTCATGATCAACCGGGGTATACAATTGCCCCACTGGCGAATAAATACCAATTTGACGGAACAAACCTTCCATACCAAATGTACGGCATTCATCAGGCACGATTGGAACAATTCTCTGCCCCAATTCTTTATCTTTCAACAAAACTGAGAGTATGCGCACAAAAGCCATAGTGGTGGAAATTTCGCGATCGCCTGAACTTTTAGTGACCGCAGAAAAAGCGGACAAATCAGGCACCTTCATCGGAGTGAACTTCGTATTGCGCTCTGGTAAATAACCGCCCAAGGCTTCGCGTTGTTTTTGTATAAAGCGAATTTCCGGGCTATCGTTATCGGGACGATAGAAAGGTATTTCTGTAATTTTGTCATCGCTAACTGGAATACTAAAGCGATCACGGAACGCGCGTAACTGTTCGATTGTCATTTTCTTTTGCTGGTGAGTAATATTTTGTCCCTCACCCGCAGCACCCATACCATAACCTTTAATTGTTTTGGCAAGGATGATAGTAGGGCTTCCTTTATGCTCAATCGCTTGAGCATAGGCTGCATAAACTTTTTGAGGATCATGGCCGCCACGGTTTAATCGCCAGATTTCATCATCTGACATATTCTCTACCATTTTCTTCAATTCAGGGTATTGGCCGAAAAAATGTTCACGCACGTAGGCACCATCATTTGCTTTGTAAGCTTGATAGTCTCCATCAACACATTCTTGCATGCGTTTTTGCATTAGACCATTTTGATCCCGAGCAAAAAGAGGATCCCAACGGCTGCCCCAAATCACTTTAATTACGTTCCAGCCTGCGCCTCGGAATAAGCCTTCTAGCTCTTGAATAATTTTGCCATTTCCGCGCACAGGTCCATCGAGTCGTTGTAAATTACAATTTACTACGAAAATTAAATTATCCAATTTTTCACGCGCTGCGATGGATAAAGCACCCACTGATTCAGGTTCATCCATTTCACCATCACCAAGGAAAGCCCAAACTTTACGCCCCTCAGCTTCGATTAAACCACGATTTTCAAGGTATTTAAGAAATCGTGCTTGGTAAATGGCTTGCAGCGGACCCAATCCCATTGATACGGTAGGAAATTGCCAAAAATCATGCATTAACCAAGGATGTGGATAAGAGGATAAACCGTCAACCTCAACTTCTTGTCTAAAATTATTTAACTGTTGCTCAGATAAACGACCTTCAAGAAAAGCGCGAGCATAAATACCTGGTGCAGAATGGCCTTGAATATAAACAAGATCCCCACCATGTGGACCATTGGGTCCTTTGAAAAAATAATTAAATCCTGTTTCATATAAAGTCAAAGCTGAGGCATAAGAAGCGATATGTCCACCAAGTTCAGGTGCATATTTTCCCGCACGCAAAACCATGGCGACTGCATTCCAACGAAGCAAGGCGTTAATCCGTCTACCAAGGCCCTCATCAGGAGGAAGTTGCTTTTCCTCATAGTTTTTTATGGTATTGCGATAAGGCGTATTGGTAGAGCTCTTCAGCTTAACACCTTCCGTATTTGCCTTATTAATTATTTCTTGAATAAGAAAAGCTGCCCGTTCATTGCCATCGCTTTCGAGTACAGACTGTAGTGCGTCAAGCCATTCTCGTGTTTCTACTGGATCAATATCGGTAGTATTTTCATCTGTCATGAATTTGTTCCTCTAAAACTCTTATGAGTTTGCTTTGAAATTCATTTTCTAAACAACTCTTAACTACATAGTGGGGCATATTCCAAATATTTCTTAACTACGCCGCTACCACCACTCCCGCATGATTGTTGGCAAATTCGATAATCTTCCTGACAACTACAAGTTACTTTGCGGCATTGTAGTGGATCGCGGAAGGAATTCAACTGAAGCGCAATCATTCCACCCTTTACATATTGTTCATTGATATAGTAATCATAATGCCTATCCCGCGATTGCCCTGCCGCAGCCGTACATTGTGAGCAAGTATTACGACATACTTTATTACAAGTTTGATATCTAGTTTCGCAGGTTGCTGTGCACGAGGGATTCATCCGATGCATACATCCTGAGATAAAAAATAAGCAACTAAAGCATACAATACCCAGGGGGCATATTACTCGGGCTACGAAATTCATCATGATTAGCTCTTATATTATAAATAAGGATGATCTGCGATTGTTTTACTATAATCAACATTTAACCTGCTTTCCAGGTACTCTTACCAATAAGCAAGTTATCTAACATGGATTCCCGCCCGTTTTTGCATAAAGTGGCTATAATAAAGCACCTAAAGTAAATAACGCGATAAAAACCAAATAAACAATCACTGCATGTTCTACTAAACTTTCAGCGTAGGACATTTGCACTGGCTCTGCCTCTGTCGTACGTGCAGCTAATAATCCGCCTTCACTCAAAAAAATATCATTATTTTCAGGGGAAGATAGAAATTTTTGCATGAAGAAATGCAAGCCCCGTTGAAAATTCCCTACTAATAAATAAAGAATTACAGTAATTCGAGCTGGAATCCAATCAAGTATATTTGTTATCTGAGTGGCTAATTGAGCAGTTGCACCATGCATACGGCATAGAGAAATCAAACGATAAACGAGAGCACCCAACGCACCAAATATTATATACCAAAAAATAACTGCAAATAATTGACCATTGGCTTTCGCAAAATAATCGCCAACAACAAGCTCACTATGCTCTGCATCCGTATCTTCTCTGACTGGATAAAAGGGATTTTCGGGGCCTATACAATAATAAAAAATAACTAGGTTCAGCAAAAAGCCAATAAATCCAAATAAAACATGGTTAAAAATATAAAGAAGTAAAGCACAGATAATAGCTATCGGTAAGACAGCAGCCAGTAGAATTAATGTCTGATTTAAGAGTTGATGGGATTTTGGAAGCCGCTGATAGAGGGTATTAAAATAAGCAGGAAACCAATTAAAGCGCAGATGCGATACTGCATGAACTAAATACCTTTCACTTAATAAGCTTAAAAGAATAACAAGCAGTTTCATTTTTAATCCTTACGCATTTTGTCAGACAAGGCGATTGGTGTTGGATACTTTAACACTACTAAATAAGATGAGACGATAAAAGTTAAAATGGTTGTTGCTTGAATTAAATTTGATGCAACCTCGGAAATTAATTGAGTACTCATCGCTATACTTGCTACCAAAAGAGAAAATTCACTTGCTTGCCCTAAGCGAAATCCCACTTCTTTGGCCACAGGCTTTTTTTCACCTGCACGAATGAGTAAGAATCTAAATAGTAGAGGTTTAACTAATAACATTAAAAAAGATAAGATACACGCAGGTATAACCACCTGGGCCGCAAATCCAAAATTAAAAGTAGCGCCGATTGAAAAGAAAAACATCACTAAGAAGAAGTCACGCAAGGGTTTTAAACTTTCAGCGATATAAAGAGAAATTGGACTGGCAGCTAACGCAACACCAGCTACAAACGCGCCGATATCTTCAGATAATCCAAGCTTTTTCGCTAAAAATGACATGCCTAAACACCAGCCAATCGAGAGAAGAAAGACATACTCTTGTGTCCTATCAAAGCGAGCTAGTAATTTGACGAGTATATATCGCTCGACAGCGAAAGCAAAAAGAGTCAGAGAAGGTAAAGCAATGCCAACTAGTATAAGGTCATTCCAGGAAAATCCGTGACTCTGCTGCGCGCCATTAATAAGGATCAAAACGATAATCGCAATAACATCTTGCATCAACAGAACACTGATCATCACCTCACCGGTATGTTGATGATGCAGGATCGTTGTGGGTAATAGTTTAAGTCCGATAATAGTGCTCGAAAACATCATCGCCGCACCCAAAATCCACGATTCTGTCACATCGAGACCAAACCAGCGCCCAATCAAATAAGCAATAACAGCAAATAAAATGGAACTGACAACCGCAATCCAAGTAATTTTTCTTAACATATGCACTAGGTTTTGTGGTTGTAAGTGCAGACCTAATAAAAACAGTAGGAACACAATACCAATATCCCCTACCTGCTGAACCACTTCGACGTCGGCAACGAGTTTTAATCCCCAGGGACCTAAAGCTGCTCCCAAAAGAATATATGCAACCAGCAGCGATTGTTTGGTGTAAAGCACCAAAGTAGAGAAAATAGCTGCTCCAGCAAAAATTAAAAAAATGGTATAAAAAACCGCTCCGGTCTGCATAACCTCAACATCCTAACGTGAAAATTGGATCGTAATTTAAAAAATGCTATATACCACAAAACAGACACATTTAACTAGAGGCTTACTGCCATTAAGTTAAGTGATCATTCCCTTGGCTACATTAACTATCAGCAGTCGGTGCGTATTCTATTAATGGTAACCTTCACCCTCTGTTTTACCTCGGAAAAGATGATAGGCGTACATTGTATAAGCAAGTAAAACAGGCAACATAATTGCCACACCGACTAAAATAAAAATCAACGTAGAATTAGGTGCCGCACCTTCCCATAAAGTAATTTTATGTGGAATTAGATAAGGATAAACACTGATGGCAATTCCACAATAGGAACACAAAAAGATAATAATGCTAAAAATAAAGGGCTTAAGCTCATCTCCCTTTTCTAAACTTCTCCACGTTAAAAAAACCATGACTGCAGTAATAAGTGGTAAGGGAGAGAGTAATAATACATTCGGAAAACTATACCAGCGATTAAATATTTCTGTGCTGTGCAAGGGAGTCCAAATACTGACAAACACCAAAAATAAACTCACTAAAACAAGCAAACCTTTCGCATAATGCACCATTTTTCGCTGCAGACGCCCCTCTGATTTGATGATCATCCAAGTTGCCCCAAGCAACCCATAACCACAGACTAACGCGATACCAGTAAGAAAACTAAAGGGGCTTAACCAATTCGTATCATTAATGGTTAAAGAAACTTCATTAATTGCAAAACCTTTCACGAAACAACCTAAGATAACTCCCTGAAAGAAAGCCGCAGCCACTGAGCTAATTGAAAATAGCCAATTCCACAAGGTTTTCGAAGTCTCGGCTTTAAAGCGAAACTCAAAACTGACACCACGAAAAATTAATGCCGTTAACATTAACATGATAGGCATGTAGAGAATGGGTAATAATAAGCCGTAAATCAAGGGAAAAGCACCATAGAGCATCGCTCCCCCAAAGACTAGCCATGTTTCATTACCATCCCAGACTGGAGCGACAGAATTCATCATACGATCACGCTCTCTCTCGCTCCCTGTAAAAGGAAACAAAATGCCGATTCCTAAATCAAAACCATCAAGAACAACATACATGAGGACAATAAAAGCTAAAAGACCAGCAAATATTAACGGAAGCATTAGTGTTCTCCCTCATCAGTAGTCATATATTGGAATAGATGATGCTCAATATCATGCTTATCAAGCTCTAAAGGACCAAGACGAATTAATTTAAAGAGATAATACAAATAAAAACTAAATACGACGCCATAAGCTAAGGCAAGTAACACCATGGAAATAATCACCTCTTCCATACCCACAGCAGAGACTGCTTCTTTTGTTTTCATAAGGTTATATACTACCCAAGGCTGCCGACCTATTTCAGCGGTCAACCATCCAGCAATGGTGGCAACAAATCCTAAGGGGGCCATCGCCAGGCATAATTGGTGGAAAATTCGTGAGGAATAAAGCGCTTTTCTCATACGCAGGAACAGAGCAAGCAATGCAACGGTTAGCATTAATAAGCCAATCCCCACCATAATTCTGAACGAAAAAAACACAGGTGCCACACGAGGCTGGTCGTCTTTAGCTACGGAGTTTAAACCTAATAATTCACCATCCCATTTATGCGTATTGACTAAACTCGCCAATTTGGGAATAGATATTTCATATTCATTTTTTTGTTTTTCTTGAGAAGGCCAGGCAAACAACACTAAAGGTGCACCTTTTTGAGTTGTCCAGTTAGCTTCTATTGCAGCAGTTTTAAGAGGTTGATATTTGTTGACCAGCAAACCAACCGTATCCCCCATGAAAATCTGTAAAGGAACGAGGAACAAAGCAGCCCACATAGCAAAGGATAAACAAGTCATTGCGACTTTAACTTGTTTATTTTTCAGTAAAAAATAACTTGCAACAGCAGCAACAACAAAGGCGGTTGTTGTATAAGAGGCTAAAACCATATGAAGAAAACGGGGAATAAAAGAGGGATTAAAAACAACATCCCACCAATCTGCAACAAGGTAACGCCCGTTCACAAGATCATAACCACTCGGGGTTTGCATCCAAGAATTGGCTGCAAGTATCCAAAAAGCTGAAATCGTTGTGCCAATTGTTACTAAAACAGTTGCGGTAAAATGTAATGTTGGCGGGACACGTTTCCAGCCAAAAAGCATGATTCCGAGAAATCCTGCTTCTAAAAAGAACGCCGTTAAAGTTTCATATGCGAATAAGGCGCCGAGCACATTACCAAATTGAGCGATGAAAGGACCAAAATTGGTACCTATTTGATAGGCCAACACGATGCCCGACACTACCCCCATTCCAAACGTAAGTGCAAAAATTTTAGTCCAAAACTTACAAATTGTTTGATAAACAGGGTTGCGAGTTTTTAACCAGGTCGCTTCCATGATGACTAAAAAAAGGGCCAAGCCAAGGTTGAAGGTGGGAAAAAGGATATGAAACCCAATGCTACAAGCAAATTGTACTCTTGATAAAATCTCAACAATCATATCATCTCCTTAGCAAGGGAAACCAATTTTATTGTTAAATAGCCAGTACCTAAGTCATCTTTTAATAAGTCAAGATTTATCATACACCTATTTACAGCTATTGGGGATAGCTTGGCATTGAATAATGCATAAAGTATTATCTAAGTTCTATGTTGGAAATTAAATGAAAAAAAACGATTTAAACTGCCTAGACTTATTTCCTCCTTGTTTTTAATAGCGTATATTCTCCTCTGTACCTTGAACACAGAATAGACAATTAGTAGCCAAGATGTTAAAATTTTACTTTTTCCTATTCGTTTTTACACACAGTCTGAACAAATAAAAATAGGGAGCATTAAAGTCAATGAGTTACAGCAGCGAGCAATCTTCGACAAAAACCCAATCGACTTCCCAAGGAGTGATACCCTGGATAGTATGGGGTTTAGGATGTCTTTTCTATTTTTATGAATGCTTGCTTCAAGTGTCCCCCTCTGTCATGAGTACTGAGTTGATGCGGGATTTTTCTGTTACCAGCCGTACTTTAGGAATCTTATCGGGTATTTATTTTTATTCTTACGCAGCCATGCAATTGCCCGGCGGTGTTTTAATGGATCGCTTCGGCCCCCATCGCTTGCTTACTATAGCGACCACAATTTGTGCCATTAGTACAATCGCTTTCGGACTTACTGATAGTTTTTTTATGGCCTGTATTGCACGCCTGATGATTGGCTTTGGCTCAGCATTTGCTGCCGTAGGTTCTATGAAACTTGCTGCTAATTGGTTTCCTCCCCAACGATTTGCTCTGCTTACCGGGATGATGGTCACTATTGGTATGCTTGGCGCTATTGGGGGAGAAGGTCCCCTCGCTTTCCTAGTAGATACCACAGGCTGGCGACAAAGCATGATTATCATGGGAATCATCGGTCTTTTTCTTGCCGTTCTTATTCTTCTGATCGCTAAAGATGCTCCTAATAAGATTAATCAAACTCATCAGATCGAGGAAGAACCACTTTTAAGCAGTCTCTTTACTTTAATAAAAAATAAACAGCTCTGGCTGGTTGCGGTTTACGGCGGATTAATGTACATGTCTACTCCGGTATTCTGCGGTTTATGGGGTGTACCTTTTTTAATGTTTAAAATGAATTTGGCAAAAGCAACTGCAGCTAACTATATTTCTCTAGTTTTTGTTGGTTGGGCAATCGCTAGCCCGTTATGGGGGATTTTCTCTAACCGTATTGGCCTTAGAAAGCCACCGATGTATATCGCTAGTATTGGTGCTCTAATAACAAGTTTGCTTTTTATTTATGCGCCACTGGAATCTGGCTTGATAATGCAGTTGTTACTTTTTTTCTTTGGTATTTTCTCAGCCGCATTTCTTCCTGCTTTTGCAGTTGCCAAAGAATTATGTAACAAACGCTATGTCGCCACTGGCTTAAGTTTTATGAACATGATGAATATGGTTGGTATCGCGCTTGCCCAACCTCTCGTTGGCCTAATTTTGGATACCATGTGGAAAGGTGAAGTCATTGACAAAGTACGGGTATACCCACTGGAAGCTTATCATATCGCATTGGCTATACTGCCTTTAGGTATCTTGGTTTCCTTACTGATTTTACCTCGTATCCAAGAGACTTACTGTCAAAGTGTGCAAGGATGAAAAAATAATAGTTCAGTTAAAAAGACTATGTTGGGCCTTGCCTCAACTTTTTTTCACATGAACTTAGTTCCTAAATAAACAATTGTTGATTTTTAGAAGTAGAAAATTATGGCAAAAAAACTCTTTATCAAAACAAATGGCTGCCAGATGAACGAATACGACTCATCCAAAATGGCTGAAGTATTATTGCAATCTCATGGCTTAGAAAAGACAGACAAGGTCGAGGAAGCAGATGTCATCTTATTAAATACTTGCTCCATTCGCGAAAAAGCACAGGAAAAAGTGTTTTCGCAACTAGGGCAATGGCGTGACTTTAAAAAGAACAACCCCAATGTTGTCATCGGTGTCGGTGGTTGTGTCGCGAGTCAGGAAGGTGCAGATATCATCAAACGTGCGCCTTTTGTGGATCTTGTCTTCGGTCCACAAACGCTTCATCGCCTACCAGCCTTACTTAATGAGCGTTTAGATACAAAAAAACCCGTAGTTGATATCAGTTTTCCTGAAATTGAAAAATTTGACCATCTACCCGCGCCTCGTGCTGAAGGTCCGGTTGCCTTTGTCTCAATTATGGAAGGTTGTAGTAAATATTGCAGCTATTGCGTCGTTCCCTATACCCGCGGTGAAGAAATAAGCCGTCCTTTTGATGATGTATTGGCTGAATGTTTCCAATTGGCTGCTCAGGGTGTGCGCGAAATTAATCTTCTCGGTCAAAACGTTAATGATTATCGCGGTACTATGAATAATGGCGATATTGCTGATCTGGCTTTATTAATCCAATATTTAGCAGCTATAGACAATATAGGGCGCATTCGTTTTACGACTTCCCACCCACTCGCTTTCTCCGATAATTTAATTAACGCTTATGCTGAAGTACCTAAACTAGCAAATCATCTTCATCTTCCAGTACAAAGTGGTTCAGACAAAATTCTATCAATGATGAAACGTGGTTATACTGCAATGGAATTTAAATCTAAAATTCGTAAATTGCGAAAAGTAAGACCGGATATTCGTCTTTCAACTGATATTATTGTGGGATTTCCTGGCGAAACTGACCAAGACTTTCAAGATACTATGGATCTAGTCCATGAAATGGGCTTTGATACCTCGTTCAGCTTCATTTATAGTGCACGCCCCGGAACACCTGCTGCTAATTTACCTGATGAAACACCCATGGAGGTAAAAAAGCAAAGACTACAAATTTTACAAAACAGACTGCTTTTGCAAGCCTCTCGCTATAGCCAATCCATGGTGGGCAGCACTCAGCGAATTTTAGTTACGGGTAAGTCGAAAAAAAATTCACAGCAATTATCCGGTCGTACTGAATGTAATCGTGTAGTCAATTTTGATGGTCCCCATTCGCTGATTGGCCAATTTGTGGAGGTTCATATTAACGAATCCTTACCTAATTCTCTGCGTGGCAGATTAACTGAGGATGAATTAATCACAGCTTGATATGACTGATACTATTTCGAAACAAATCATTATCCCGCGCGAATATCATGGCCAAAGGCTAGATGTGGTGCTCGCGCAATTATTTCCTGATTACTCTCGTTCCCAACTAAGTGCATGGCTAAAAGAAGGCGCTATCACTTTCAATCATAGATCAGCTAAGCCCAAAGATAAGGTAATGGGTGGCGAAGAAATTGAACTAAAGGTAGATTTCAACGACTCTGGAGATTCGTATCTTCCTGAAGCAATTCCCTTGAATATTATTTATGAAGACGAGCAAGTTTTAGTGGTCAATAAACCTGCAGGCCTTGTTGTCCATCCAGGAGCAGGTAATCGTGAACACACGTTAGTCAATGCCCTACTTCATCATGCTCCTAGCCTACAACATTTGCCACGGGCAGGAATCATCCACAGATTGGATAAAGACACAACAGGTTTACTGGTGATTGCTAAAACCTTAACCGCCCACACCAATCTTATTCGCCAAATGCAAGCGCGTGAAATACAACGTAACTATTTAACGCTTGTTCAAGGTCATTTAATCTCTGGGGGTGAAATCAATACCTTTTATGGGAGGCATCCAAGAAATCGTTTAAAAATGGCTGTCTGCGCACAAGGAAGAGAAGCAATCACTTTATATACGATTCGCAAACAGTACCATGATTTTACTCTTCTTAATGTACAACTGATGACTGGTCGCACACATCAAATCCGTGTTCATATGGCGCATATCAATCATCCCGTTGTCGGCGATCCGCTTTATGGCGGTAGAATGCGCTTTCCTGTTGATGCGACCGAGGAATTAAGAGATTTATTTAAACAATTTCAACGACAAGCTTTGCATGCTTGGCGATTATCCTTTGCTCATCCGGAATCTGAAGAAACATTGACATTTGAAGCCAATTTGCCGGATGATTTCCAATCCCTTATACAAGCTTTGGATAATCATAGTGACTAACCTATATGCTAATTGGCCTGCGCCTCCTAATGTCTCTGCCCTGACAACAATGAAAACTCCTGGTCTCAGTCAAGCACCTTATGATGCGAATAACCTAGGTCTTCATGTAGGTGATGATGAAATCGCAGTACAGGCCAATCGCCAAAATCTTGTCGCTAGGCTCAAGCTTGCCAAAGAACCTGAATGGTTAGAACAAATTCACTCCAATCACTGCGTTGTTGTCGAAGAAGATCAAAATCGCAAAGCAGATGCTGCCGTAACTCGTTCGACGGCTCATCCACTGGTAATCATGACGGCTGATTGTTTACCAATTATGCTCTGTAACAGGCAGGGTACTGAAATCGCGGCTATCCACTCCGGTTGGCGCGGTTTAGTTAATGGCGTGATTGAAAATACGCTGAATAAGATGCAAAGTTCTCCTGAACAACTCATGGCCTGGATTGGTCCTGCAATTTGTCAATCCTGTTATGAGGTCGGTGGTGAGGTGTTGGATGCTTATCAAAATCGTTATTCTTTTGCATCCAAAGGATTCCAGCCAAAAGGAGAAAAATGGCTTGCTAATTTGTCACTGCTAGCTGAGTTAGTTCTCAACTCGCTAGGCATTTTAGCTGTGTATCAATCAAAAATATGTACTTTTGAGCAAGAAAATGCCTTTTATTCCTATCGCCGCGAGGCGCAAACAGGTAGAATGGCTACTCTCATTTGGCTCAACAAAATCAATGGGGAAAACTAATATGGCTTTTAAAATCCACACTCTCATTAGAATTGTATTGCTATCTATGCTGTCTTTCGCAGCATCTGCAGTACCCATGGAAAATGCAGCAGTACCCCCTACTCTTGCACCGGTGTTAAAAAATGCGATGCCGGCTATCGTCAATGTAGCGGTACAAGGTGTTTTACCTAACTCAAACGCAAATGCTGAAGACGATGATGCCGATTCGCAAGATCAACAAGCACAAGCACAACCGCAACCCCAAGTACCTGAAAAAGCGAGAAAATTTCAAAGCATAGGTTCAGGTGTAATTGTTGACCCACAAAATGGTGTGATCATCACTAATGATCACGTTATTCGTAATGCCAACCTCATTACTGTTACCTTAAATGATGGTCGTCGTTTGAAGGCAAAACTGATTGGCGGTGATAGCGAAACCGATATTGCAGTCTTAAAAATCGATGCAAAAAATCTTAAAAGCCTTCCCATTGGCGATTCAGATAAAGCTGAGGTAGGCGATTTTGTGGTCGCTATCGGTAATCCTTTTGGACTGAACAGCTTTGGTAATAGCCAAACAGCAACCTTCGGAATCATTAGTGCTACCAAACGCAGTGATTTAAATATCGAAGGCGTTGAGAATTTTATTCAAACTGACGCAGCAATTAACCCAGGAAATTCTGGAGGCGCTCTTGTCAACGCAGCCGGTGAACTCATTGGAATTAATACGGCTATCATTTCTCCTTATGGTGGTAATATCGGTATTGGCTTTGCAATTCCTATTAATATGGCAAAAGATGTTGCCCAACAATTAGTTAAATATGGTTCTATCCATCGTGGATTAATGGGTATTTTCGTTCAACATCTTACTCCTGAATTAGCTCAAGCAATGGGTTATTCGGAAGATTTCAAGGGCGCTCTTGTTGCTCAAGTCAATCAAGACTCTCCGGCTGAGAAAGCAGGTTTAAAACCTGGAGATATCATTACTCAAATCAATAACACTAAGATAACAGAGGCAACACAGGTCAAATCGACCGTTGGGCTTTTACGTGTAGGTAGTGATGCTAAAATTCTATTGCAGCGTGATGGTAAAGAGATCACCTTAAATGCTTCTGTCACTGATGTTAAGAAACATGAGCAAAAGCTGCAAGCGAGTAATCCTTTCTTATATGGTTTAGCGCTGAAGAATTTTGAGCAAGATTCTCCTTTACATGGTCACGTGGTAGGTGTTCAGGTAGTAGGCGCTTCTGAGAACAGTGCCGGCTGGAGAGCTGGTTTGAGGCCAGGTGATATTATTATTGCAGCTAACAAGACACAAACGACTAATGTTAAATCACTCCAGACCGTTGCTCAGCAGCAAAAACAACAGATGTTAGTTCAGGTATTGCGTGGTATTGGCGCGCTCTACTTATTAATTGTGTAAACAAAGCCGGTTATTTGTAGCCGGGTAAGATTACCCTCCTCTTCCTTAAATGTTGGGCCTTGTCCCAACATTTATTAATTTTTTTGAACCAAAGCCAAACCTATATTAAGAAGAACAAGAAAAATAAAAACTTTCTGAAAAAATATTAGCTTAGTACTCTTGACATCAATCCCATTAAACGACAAAATCACGACCTCTTGTGGCTACGTAGCTCAGCCGGTTAGAGCGCGGCACTCATAATGCTGAGGTCGGTGGTTCGAGTCCACCCGTAGCCACCATTAAATCAATAAGTTACGTTTACCGAGTTTTTCCCAATTATGGGGTCACTAACCCACTAACAGCACAGCATCTTCCACTAAGTAGTAACTATGATATATCGCATAGAGGCTTATGATAGAAGAACCTTGGTATAGGCTCCGTAGCAAGAACAACTATTAGTTAATAATTTACTAACCAGGCCCAACGAATGGATAATTGGGAGGATTATTAATTATATAAAAACAATTTGAAGCTAATAATTAGATTTTCTACTGAATATGTACTTTAATATAAATGGTCCTATGGAATAGGATAAATCAGTAACTCATTACCAAAAGGAATTTATCATGAATAAAATAATTATTGGAATTGGTTTAGGATTATTAACCTCTTTAAGTTTCGCTTCAAGTTCATCCTCCAATGCGCCTACCGATGTTAATAAGCCTCAATGGAGTTGCACTACAAACGCAAGCAGCGCTAGCACAGATACTGAAAAAGCTGCTGACAACAATATGGCTAACAATAAAAGCTCTGCAGCGAATGCATTTAGCTTAGCTGCGCAAAATTGCAGAGATTGCACAAAAATTACATGTGAAGTTTCAAATTAATTATAAAGAGCTTGCTCCAGTGAGCAAGCTCTTCTTTTTTTTTAAGACCTCTCTGTTTTTAAAGAAAAAGTAAGGGGACGATCATGGGCTATATTATTGGATGGTTATTAGGAATTCCAATTAGTATTTTGGTTTTAATCTGGCTGCTTTCTCATCTTTAAAAGGATCTTAAGTATGGATAATCAATATGATGCAGTAAAATCAAAATCTATTTCTCATATCTGTTGGTCTGCTGTTTTTGCCGGTGCATTTATTGGATTAGGATTGAGCTTCTTATTGCAGATTTATGGCATGGCAATCAGTTTAAGTGCTTATAACTCTTCATCTGCTGGTGTTACTACCATTGCAATTGGAGGTTTCCTTGGGTTCCTGGTAGGCACCATTGCTGCTTTTGTGGCTGCAGGCTTTGTATCTGGTTATTTGGGGCGGTTTCACTACAATCATTGCCACGGGGGTATTATTTATGGCTTTCTAACCTGGAGCATGGCTTTAGTATTAAGCGCCATTATGTGGCTTCCTTTTTCTCATTATACCTCTTCTTATGTCAAAGCCTTATCCCCTAATGTAGAAATTACAAACGCATTATCTCAACCAGTCGAAATAAAACCCAATACCAACACTATTTCCAAGAATGAACCTACCGAAGCTCACTCGAAGGTAAAAATTACCCCTACCACTTTAATAGGAAGCTCCTGGCTACTCTTTATTCTTTTCTTCATTGGAGCATTATCTTGTTGTATAGGGGCTTGTTGGGGAATGGCTTGCAAGAAAAAATGCACAGCTATGCCAAACAGTAATCGCTCTACATCCGCATAACACAAGTAGAAAACCCATAAAGCTGCAGCTTCATGGGTTTTCTACTTGTAAGGATTTTTAGAGCTTTTTGGCAAATATTTTCATTAATCACTTTAGGGTGGAAATAGTATAAACAACAGTCCATTATCTATCAAATACTGAAGGACAATACAAGTTAAACTCTTCCAAGCAAAATCAAAATGAGTAATATTACTAATATTAAACCAATTAATCCACTAGGACCATAGCCCCAATTTTTACTGTAGCTCCATCTAGGGAGGCCCCCAATAAGAACTAAAATTAAAAGTATTATGAGAATGGTACTTAACATAATCACTCCTTGATTAATTATGCCCGCCGATGGTCAAAGAACTTAAATTGATAACAATTAACAAGTAAACATCCTCCTGTTAAACCAACAAGTTCCCCAAATAAATAATGAAAGCTTGATAAAAACTCTATTAAAATATCAACAGTTTAAATATAGTATATTTTCAGCATGTTAAACACCGGAAAGAAGCGAATAGAATATCATCAGAAATAATTTTATTATTGGTTTTTTATTGCGCAAATTAATAGGCGAATAGATATTTTTATTATCAAAATTTAGTTCAGAGAGGCTGTTTTTGTATGTTCTTCAGGCCTAAAACAATCAATTTCGCTTACTACCAATAACTCACTTTTTCACTAATCAATAAGATTGGTGGAGGATTTTAAAAACGTAAGCTTGTGACTCGCATTCTAATTCTTTTGCCCGCCAATAACCTGGGCAGCCTCTAGAGGCTTCGAATAATTAAATCAGATATGTAGAAAAAAGGTTGGTTTCATCCCAAACTTTGCAAGTGGCTTGCTGATAAGAGGGTAAGAAAACACTAGGGTATCTTCAGAAATTTAGTTATGATGTTGTACGCTCTTTAATGTTGATAAATGATTAACGGTTGTTTAATGCGAAAAATTGCGTTTTATCTATTAACACTATTTTCTTTAATCAATACCCATGCCGCTGATGTCGCCCTTAAGCGAGTGACTGTCGATGGTAAACCGGTTTATATGCTTTATGTTGGCGCCTTTCCACATGAAAATAATGCATTGCAATTAAAATTTAAATTATCATCTTTCATCAAAGAACCTATAACTATCGATCACCCCGCAAATCAAGAAAACTATTTTGTTAATATCGGTCCCATCAATGACTATAAAACGGCGATCACGCTACAAAGAAAATTAGTTGTGGATGCACAAACCAAAACAGTGACAAAATCTGTGGCAAAGACCACAGCTAAAACGAAAACAACAACTGTCCAGCCTACCGAAAATACATCACCAGCACCGGCCCAGCACCAAAATACACCAACAATTGCCCAAGACAATCTAAAAGAAACTGCTAAGGACACCGTTGCTGAAGAGGCACCAAAGCAAACAAGCGACGAGAAAAAATTATGGAATTTAAAAAATGCGGATATCCGCGCAGTCATTGGTGAGGTTTCGCGAGTAACAGGTAAAAACTTTATTATTGATCCTCGTGTTCAAGGGAAAATTTCAATTACTTCGAGCACCGCAATGTCCGATGATGAACTTTATCAAGTCTTTTTATCGATGCTCCAAATATCTGGTTATGCTGCTATTCCAAGCGGCGATGTGATTAAAATCGTGCCCAACATTGATGCTAAAACTATTTCCCCTGATCCGCTGTTATCGAAAAATCCACCGCATGGTGACGAGATGATGGTTGCAGTCATCCCTGTACATTATGTGCCTTCGGAACAACTTGTTCCTGTATTACGCCCATTGATGCCACAATGGAGCAGCGTTTCAGCTTATGGTCCTTCTAACATGCTTATCTTGTCAGGACGCGCGAGTAATATTAAACAGTTAGTGCGCATTATCAAACAAGTCGATACCTCTTCTGCTAACGGACTTGATATGGTTCATTTAAAGCATGCTTTAGCCATGGATGTAGCCAGCACCTTGAAAGACTTAATGAAATCACAAACAAGTGGCAACCATGCTCAAACAATGATCGCGGTGGATGACCGCAGTAATGCCATCATTTTGAGCGGAACGCGGACAGAGCGCCTAAAATTACGCTTACTTATTAATCGGTTGGATCGAGCAAATCTCAATGGTTACGATAGCAATACCCAAGTTGTTTACCTTAATTACTTACGCGCTGAGGACTTAGTACCTATTTTGGCAGGTATTGCCCAGGCTAATTTTAGTGGTAATGTCGGGACAACCATTGGCACCATTACTCGTCCAGAATTAGATAGCACCAACCCTGCCTCAAACTTAGTGACTAATTCTTCTTCGGGTAGTAGCAGTAGCTATAGTTCCTCTTCTTCGACAGCTGCTCAAACACCACCGGCCAGTGCGAACTCTTCCGCTGCTGCACCAAATACGGCTTCAGCCAGCACACAAAATGAAGGCTCGACTAAACCCACTGTCCAAATTATCGCCGAACCTAATACGAATTCGATCATTATTAACGCACCTGCAAGCCTTATTCGCATTCTACGAGCCGTTATTCGTCAATTAGACATTCGCCCTGCACAGTTACTGATTGAAGCACTAGTTGCTGAAGTCAATGAAGCAGATGTGAAGAGTTTAGGCATTGAATGGGGCTCAAATCAGCAAACTGGTAGACCAAGTGATTTCAGACCTGGTTTTGCGATCGTTAATTCAAAAACCTCAATTGATGATTTCCAGGCAGAAATTTTTGCTCTCGCGCAGCAACACAAAGCCAATATTTTGTCCACGCCTTCTGTCGTCGTATTAGATAATCGACAAGCGAAAATTTTGGTCGGTAAGCAAGTTTCTGTTGCTTCAACAACCTATCCCAATAATGCAGGCGGAACAACAACTGCCAGTCCCTATGTCACCTTTGATCGCGTCAACGTCGCACTTCATCTGTATGTGAGACCACAAATTACACGAGGCAAAGGTATTCAGTTGCAAATCGATCAGGGCAATGACACGATTGATCCAGCCTCAACAACGAACTCCACGAACCCTACCTTTGATATAAGTAGCATAGTAACTTCTGTGCATATCGAGAGCGGTGACATTGTTGTACTTGGGGGATTAATCCAAAATAGTCTGGGTAATGACAACAATAAAATCCCAATCCTTGGCGATATACCTGGAATGGGTCGTGCGTTTCAACACAATATTAACAACCATGAAAAACGCGTGCTTATGGTCTTTATTCGTCCTATAATATTAAGAACTGAGCGTGATGCCTTAGAAGTTACCAATGGTAAATATAATGATATCCGCCAATACGAGCTGAAATGGTTACGGGAGCAACCCTTCAATAAAGAAAACGAAGACATGATTTTACCTCCATTAAGTCAGGCAAAATTGCCCAGACCTTTTACTCGGCAGAAACCACCGGTACTGGCAGCAAAACCACCGATAATGATGACTAAATAATGCTTATGGAAAACCATGACCGATCAAAACGTCTTCCTTATGCCTTCGCTAAAAACCAAGGTATCGTTGCCGTGCCTGATACAGAGGGATTAATTGTTTATCATTTGCCCAACCCTCCCTTGCCTGTTTTAACCGAGGTAAAACGTTTATTACAAGAAAAATTAACGTTTAAAGAAGTGAATGAATCTGAATTTCAACAACAACTCGCCCATCTTTATCAATCACAATCCTCTATTCTTGATGCAGCAGAGGGCATGGAAGAAGATATGGACCTTTCTTTACTTGCAAGGCAATTACCTACAAGTGAAGATTTGTTAGACAACCAAGATGATGCACCGATCATCCGCTTGCTTAATGCCTTATTTACTCAAGCTATCAAACAAAAAGCCTCTGATATTCATATTGAAACCTATGAAAGTCGTGTACTAGTTCGTAATCGTATTGATGGCGTACTGCACGAAGTATTAGAAATCCAACGCGCCATTGCACCTTTAGTTATCTCTCGTGTGAAGGTTATGGCTAAACTAGATATTGCGGAAAAACGTGTTCCTCAAGATGGACGTATAGCACTGCGTATTGGTGGCCATAATATCGACGTCCGCGTGTCTACCCTTCCCTCTAATCACGGTGAACGTGTGGTTTTGAGAATTTTAGACAAACAAGCAGCGCAACTCGATTTAAGCCTTTTAGGAATGCCCAAGGCTAACTTAAAAGCAATGCGTAAAATGATTGCCCAGCCGCATGGGATTATTTTGGTCACAGGCCCAACGGGTTCAGGAAAAACAACGTCCTTATATGCGATGCTTAGCGAACTCAATCAAGTAAGTCGCAATATTTTAACCATCGAAGATCCGATTGAGTATGATTTACCTGGAATCGGGCAAACCCAAGTCAACACTAAGGTACAAATGACTTTTGCCAAGGGTTTAAGGGCAATTTTACGTCAAGATCCCGATGTGGTTATGATTGGGGAAATTCGCGACCTTGAGACTGCCGAAATCGCCGTTCAAGCAAGTCTGACCGGTCATTTAGTCTTGTCAACTTTACATACTAACAGTGCCTTGGGGGCTTTAACTCGTCTTCATGATATGGGAGTGGAGTCCTTTTTATTATCCTCAAGTATTGTGGGGTTAATCGCTCAACGTTTAGTGAGAAAACTTTGCAACCATTGTAAAACTCCGCATTACTTAAGAGAGGATGAACGCGAGTTAATGGGTATTGGTGCTGAGGTTGATACCTCAAACGTGAGAGAACCCAAAGGTTGTGAGCATTGTAATCAAGTAGGCTATCGTGGTCGAACCGGTATTTACGAATTAATTCCAATCGATGAAACCTTACGAGGGATGATTCATCGTAATGAAAGCCTGCAGGTGATTGATAATTATCTGCGCCCCGCCCATCCAAATATTCGCCAAGATGGATTTAAACGAGTCTTAGCTGGTGACACGTCGCTAGCCGAAATTCTTCGCGTAACCAGCCAGCATTAAATATTGATAAATTGTTTGTATTCTTATCAGGAATACAGCTAATCCTAAAATTCTTCTTTATTTACTGGACAAATATAGCCATATTAGTCCAATATATGCGCACAATTAGACAGTCTCATTTGAATTAAAACTCTCATGGTTTTATAACTAATTGACTATTAATATATTTTTAATTTGTTTTATAGGATTTTCAATGACTAAACTTGCTGCAATAGAAAAAAAACTCATAAGTATACCCAAAAAATGCACAAAAACAGAAAAAATCGAATTTTTACATAAAAATATTGAATTATTTAGAAAAGTTACAAACTTAGAAAACGAAGTTCATTCTGCTTTACCAGAAGAATTATTTAAGCTTAACAAAATCCTTTTCAGAGTAGCGCAAAATTTTATCAGCTATGCCTATGCAGTAAAAGACACCCAAAATGAAAATAATGTTTTAAGCTATATAGGAGAAGCCTCTGCTTGTTACAAACTTATTTGTGATTCGATTGGAAATTTCCCTCCATTTAATTTACCTGGAGCGCTTACTGATCAATCTCTTAAAGGGGAATTCTATTTACTTAAAAGCCAATACCATATCGCTCTACTTAATTTATATTTTATTAACAAAAATAAAGTTAGTGCCTCAGAAGAATCTCTTAACAATATAATTCAAACACTAGAAGCGTTTAAATTCGAACTAGAAGAACGTTATCGTAAGTTCGAGAAACAATTTAAAACCAAAGCGCTTTTAAAACAGATTGAAAAAGCGTTAATCAACGCTAAAGGCTTGTTAGCTAGACAGCAACTGCCCCAAACAGATAGCTCAGCAGAATCACCAAGACCGAACTTAAGCTTGCCTTTGAAAAAAAGAAAACCTGTGCAAGATGAAGCTAGTTGCTCAACGTCCTCTACAAAGACAAATCCATCAGCGTCGAAATCGGAAAAAAGCAAAAAACCAGCTCCTTCAAGCTCAAAATCTGAAACAAAACAAAACTCCAAAAAAAATTCAAAGCAGGTCAACACTAAAAGAAAAAGAGTTAGAAAGGAGAAAGCTTCGGAGCAAAACAAAGGTTTAACTCATTCCAAGTCATCAAAACCTGAACCAAAACAACTCTCCCAAGAAACTTCAAAGCCGGTCAGAGCCAAAAGAAGAAGAATCATCATAGAAAAAGATGAAGCTTCACAGACAGAATTAAATACAGATACATCTCTTCTACAGGCGCTTGCTACAGATGCAGCAAATGCTGCTAGATTGCCAGTTGCTGCTGAGGCCCCCATGCTAGGACAGTCAACTACCTTTGATGCTCCCACTTATGCAGAGCAAGAAGCAACTGTTTTACAACAGTTTGTGGCACCCCCCATTGAAGAGATGGCATCAACAAGCTATTTACCTCCTACAACATCAACCTCACTTAGCTTCTCTATTGAGCAAAGGGTAGCGAGTGAACCAACAATTACTACACCTGCAACCACTGTAAATTCTCCTCAAGGATTTTGGACAGTTTCTACGCGAACTCAGGATCTTAAAGAAGCTTTACAAGCCTGGGAAGCGGCATATTTTAAGAACAAGGAAGCAGGAGCTTCTGCTAAAAAATCTTGCGCCTTAGAAAAATTAGCACATGCCTTATTACTAGAAGCAGGTGAGCTACAAAAAAATAATGGCGATTGGTCTGGCTTAAATACAAACCCAGCCATTATTATTGCAGTACATTTATTAGTAAAATCGGCAGAAGCCAATCCATCGTATCAATCTGAAACTGGCTTCGCACTGGGCCTGCAAAACCTTTCAAAGCGTTATGCTGCGCAGTTAAAGCCGTTTCTTCCGACTTCTCATGATAAAAATGAGATCTATTTATTTGATTTAATTAACGAATTTTGGAATGAAGAAAAACCAAACCTTCATGCAATCTCTGTTGCTCAAATTACAGAGCGTGTATTTCTACAGTTAAATGATTATCTCACAGAGACCGATTACCAATCGGTTCATAATGGGTGCTTAAACTCTATAAAACAAGCAACCAAGAGAAAAAATGGCGAAATAATGCAACCTCAAAGTACCAGTGAAGAACAAGAAAGTATTGGATTAAATGTTTAATAGACCTTAATTGTCTGAGCGGCAGGTGCCTGATGCCGCTCCTTATATTCTTCGCTTTGGTAGAGTTGAAATAATTCTGACTTATCTAATACCGCCTTCGCTTTAGGGTCTTGCAATAATTTCTCAATAGAATGCAAGGAAGATAATTGTTCATTAAGATAGTCTACCAACTGCATGACTTTTTCGATAGGCTCCGAAGACTTATCCAGTTTGAGTGACTTGTTAATGATCGTCTTACCATGATGATAAATCGCTTTGGCAATTTGATATTTCTCTAATTGAAAACCAAGACTAGAACTCATTAATTTGATAAATGCTTCCGGCGACTCCATTGCTAAATTAGCGAGAAAATCTGGCTTGGCATGTAAATGTAACTTAAGTTTTACAGTAAAGTCCTTATCAGATTTTTCATCAATAAGCATTTGTACCTGCTCTTCACCGCTAAGACTACTAAAATCTTTGCCCGTACGTGCGGAAAGCCAGGGGATAAAATCAGTTTTGGAGTCTCTTACATTCTTAGACGGTTGGAAGAAAGGATAACGATTCGTTTCTTTTGTGGTATACCAATTGATTGACTCCCCTTGAGTTCCTGCTAAAGCTTCGATTTTTTGTCTTACTTTAAAGGAATCGATATAGTATTTTTCAATGACGGGAAAAGCATTTCTAATAGCAATAACTAGATTCTTAAGCGAATTGGAAGAAGAATTTTTTTGATAACTGTCTAGTGCCACTCTCAGTTTACTAACCGAGGGCTCAATATAACCACCTGTTTTTTTGGCCTGCAACTCAAACATGTATGCCAGAGAGTCTTCTAATTCGCCTAGAGGGTCCATTATCACGGCTCCTTTCTGGAATATTTGCCTCATTATTTTAAACTTAGTTCAATTTCTGAGTTTTACAACTTAAAATATGCATAAATTATGCTCAAATTTTGCCATTGTTTTAAAATCAACGAGTTAGGGATGAAAAAATTTCTACGAGATCTAGATAATTTGCACTTCTTCTTTATATACAAGTATAATTTGCCAATTTGACCATATTTAAATCAATAGGAATATTCAATGCACCGCTGGTTATTGTTACTAACATTTTTTATAGCATTTTATAATTTAGGCCACGCTAATGAGGCCCTTAAAGATATTCGCAGCCTAAGACAATCCATTGTGCTAGGTAAGGTTAATTTACAGGTGACTAGCAAGAATGAGCTTGCTAAAGAACATTTTTTACTGGGAACTGCATTCCTACATTCGTTTATGTACGATCTAGCAATCCAGCAATTCCAGCAAGCGCAAAAACTCGACCCTGAATTTGCAATGAGTTACTGGGGCGAAGCAATGGCCTATAAACAGCCTATTTGGAATTCGGAAAATTTAATTGCCGCTCAAAAAACACTTGCCCGCTATGCTGCGAATAAAACTCACTATCCCATCACCGAGAAAGAGCAATATTATCTAAAGGCTGCTCAGCAATTATTTAGCGCTAATCCCTTATTTGAGCGCGATAAGGCCTATATGCTTGCAATGGAACAATTTTACGCACGTTTTCCTGGGGATCCTGATGTAGCCTCTTTTTATGCCTTGTCTTTATTAGGAATTGCTTCTGATTTTCCTAATTACGAACTCAGTGAACAATACATTGAAAAAGGAAGAAAACTAATTAATCTTTTATTCACAAAATATCCTACTCATCCGGGAGTTGTTCATTACTACTTACATTATCACGATAACCCTTCTCCCAAGATTGCTAGGGAAGCCTTCCCTGCCGCTCAGATTGCGCTTAAATTAATGCGCTCTTCTTCTCATGTTACTCACATGGCTGCACATATTTATCGTCGTTTTGAACTTTGGGATGATTATATTTTGGCAAACCAAATCTCTGTTAAAGCCGCCGATCAGTTATGCCGACTCTTAAATGATCAACCTTTGTATGCTTGCAATGCTGAAAATAAATATCATTCCTTGGAATGGTTACAAGAAGGTTATTTGAAAAAGCAACGTAATAAGGAAGCCTATCTGTTAGTGAAACAAATGGCCGAAATTAGTGCGTCAGATCCCGCACTACAGTATAAAGAATGGTACTATCGCATGTGGGCACGCCAAGTTCTCACAACTAAAGATTGGCAGATGCCTATTGTGCAAATTCAACCTATTGCCCAGAGGAATGAAAATTTATATTGGTCAGCTTATACGGAATGTGGAGCCTTACAAGCAGCCAGCTTTTTAGCGATTCATCAAGGAAAATCGATTCAAAAAACCTTAACTCGGCTTAATACTTTAATTGAATATACGACTACTTTAACTGATCCTTATATCCACCAAGCCTGCCAGATTGCTAAATTTGAGATTCAAGCAGAGGATGCGAAACAGCGAGGCAAGATAAAACTTGCCAAGACTTACTTAAAACAAGCCTTATCAGCACAAGACAAACAGATTTCTACCGAATTGACCCCCTCTTTGTCTTTTTTACCGGCAGGGGATTATTTACGAGCCTATTGGAAAAGGAGTTAATATTTTCTTAAGAAGTTTTAGTTATAATTTTGCACATGTAATTTATTTTTTGTGCAAATGGAATCTTATGCGTATTTATATGTTTAAATGGCCACGACATCTTGAGGAAGCCTCTACTGAAAAAGTTAATAAAGCAGAGTATTTTGTGGGGGGGCTAGTTTTGCCCTTACCTAAAATTAAAGAAATAGCTTTATCCTTGGCTAAGACTGTGAACTGTGAACCTAAGAACATACAGTTTACTGAAATTTTTATGAGCCGTGAAAAATTTATAGAACTACGAGGCCAGTGCACTTATTTAACAGAATCAGCTCTAAATACAATTTTAGAAGAAAATGAAAAACATAAGCCCCGAGGGGTTAAGCCCTTGAGCTATTATGCTGCAAAATCAGCAGCCTCTTTAACCGTCACTCCTGATTTTTTTAGTTCTCAGAAAATAACAGCGGAAGCCAAAGAACAAATAGAAGAGGCGTTTTTTGAAATTGAAATCCTTCTTAATCGATAATTGGACACCATCAGGATTTTTGCTTGAGATTTCTCTTGCGCTCGCATGACGCTTACGCGGGAAATCTGAATGCTCTGTTGATTTCAACTTATTATTGGGTCTGCTTAGCCAGATCTACTCAGCCCGCCGACGCCAAGTCGTGCCACTGGCACTGTCTTCTAATTCAATTCCCTGCTGGGTCAATAGATTTCTGATTTCATCGGCTCTAGTCCAGTTTCGGCTTTCTCTCGCTTTTAACCGTTCTTGAATTAATTTTTCTATCTGATTTTTAGCTTCATCATGCAAACCAGCCTGTAGAAAAGCCTCGGGCGAGGTTTGTAGTAGTCCTAAAGTTTCAGCGAGATGTTTTAAAGTAGAGGCGAGTTGCGCGGAATTGCTCTTATTAAGTTCATGACTTAACTGAAACAAAATAGACAAAGCAACTGGCGTATTGAAATCATCATTCATTGCTGAGTTAAATTGTTCAAGCCAAGGACTAGCTAATTCAGCATCTGTTTTCACCTCAGCAAAATCTTTAATCGATTGATAAAGCCGCGTGAGTGCTTTATTGGCATTAAGTAAATTTTCTTCAGAGTAGTTCAGAGGGCTTCGATAGTGGCTACTCAGGAGAAAATAACGTACTACTTCTGGATGATGTTGTTTTAAAACATCTTCAATTGTAAAAAAATTACCTACAGATTTTGCCATTTTTTCATTATTAACCTGCAACATACCGACATGAAGCCAATAATTCGCGAAGCATTTACCACTGGCCGCCTCACTTTGCGCAATTTCATTTTCATGATGAGGAAATTGTAAATCTAGGCCACCGCCATGAATATCAAATTGCTCGCCAAGCTCATGCATAGCCATAGCGGAACATTCAATATGCCATCCTGGTCGTCCATTGCCCCAGGGCGAAGGCCAACTGGGTTCACCAGGTTTTGCTTTTTTCCACAAAACAAAATCAAGTGGGGAACGCTTTTCTTTTACTACATCAACACGGGCACCCGCCATTAATCCATCAAGATCTTTATGGGCTAATTTGCCGTAATCTTTAAACTGGTCGACCTGATAACAAACATCAGCATTATCACTCAGATAAGCATAACCTTTATCAATTAAGCGCTTGATGAGTTGAATGATGGAGTCAATATGAGCTGTTGCACGAGGTTCTATATCAGGAGGCAAAATATTTAAGGCACGAGCATCGTCATGCATGGCATTGATGTATTGAGCCGTTAACTCATCTATCGAGACCCCTCGCTCATTAGCACGAATAATAATTTTATCATCGATATCGGTAATATTACGTACATAGGTTACCTCATAACCTTGAGCACGCAAAAACCTTACCATCACGTCAAAACAAACCATTGATCGTGCATGGCCTAAATGGCAACGGTCATAGACTGTTATGCCACAAACATAGATGCCAATCTTACCAGGTTTGATTGGCTTAAATTCCTCTTTTGATCGAGTTAATGAATTATAAAGATTTAACATGCCTTCCCCTTAGCTCATTTTTCCCCAGGTATCTTTAAGCCCGACAACTCGGTGAAAAGCAGTGACCTGATTGTTATCCACTTGATTAACCGCATAATAGCCAAGACGCTCGAATTGAAACACTTCATACAAAGCCTCTGCTAACAATGAGGGTTCACAAAATCCTTGCTGAACCGCTAAGGAATCTGGATTCAAAAACTGGAGAAAATCTTTTTCACGCCCCGGATTAGGATCATTAAATAAACGATCATATTGGTAAATTTTTACTGGAAAAGCATGCTGGCAAGACACCCAATGAATAACGCCCTTCACTTTTCTATCACTGGGGTTTTTTCCTAAAGTTTCTTCATCATAGCTACAACGAAGCTCAACCACTTGACCTTGCGCATCACGAATTACTTCATTGCAACGAATAACATAGCTATGTCTTAAACGCACTTCCGCTCCGGGCGATAAACGGAAGTATTTTTTAGGTGGATCTTCCATAAAATCGCTTTGCTCAATATAAATTTCGCGGCTGAAAGGAATCGTGCGACTACCGGCATTTGGATCCTGGGGATGAAATGGTGCCACTAAATTTTCAACTTTCCCTTCAGGATAATTTTCGATAACCACTTTTAAAGGCTCAAGTACACACATTGCCCGCTTTGCGTTATTGTTTAATTCAGCACGAACACAATCTTCGAGCAGGGACATATCAATCACTGAATCACTGCGTGAAATGCCAATTAGTTCACAGAAGTGCTTAATTGCTGCTGGTGGATAACCTCTTTTGCGCATGCCACGCAAAGTGGGTAAGCGTGGATCATCCCAACCCTCAACAATCTTTTGTTCCACTAGTTCTCGCAATTTGCGTTTAGAAGTAACTGTATGTGATAAGTTAAGACGTGCAAATTCCGTTTGGATTGGTTTTGCGGGTACCCTTAAATTATCAACAAACCAATCATATAGAGGTCGATGATCTTGAAACTCGAGAGTACAAAGCGAGTGGGTAACTTTTTCTAAAGCATCTGATATGGGATGCGCATAATCATACATAGGATAAATGCACCAAGCGTCACCTGTACGTTGGTGATAAGCATGGCGAATACGATAAATCACCGGATCACGCAGGTTCACATTAGCTGACTGCATATTGATACGAGCACGTAAGACATGCGTTCCGTCAGCAAACTCACCTGCTTTCATACGAGTAAATAAATCAAGATTTTCCTCTACCGAACGGTTACGATAAGGACTATCACGCCCAGGCTCTTGCAAAGTGCCCCGATAGGCACGGATTTCCTCCATACTCAAACTATCAACATAGGCTTTACCTTGCTTGATCAGATCAACCGCGTAGTCATAAAGTTGCTGATAATAATCAGACGAATGGGTTAGCTCACACCATTCAAAACCCAGCCAACGGACATCGTCGATGATGGCATTGACGTATTCCTCTTCTTCTTTAATTGGGTTTGTATCATCAAAACGTAAATAGCAACGTCCTTTAAATTCTTCTGCCAAGCCAAAATTCAAGCAAATTGATTTTGCATGCCCCACATGTAAATAACCATTTGGTTCGGGTGGAAACCGGGTGATTAGCTCTTGATGCTTACCACTTGCGAGTTCATCTATGACTAGTTGACGTATAAAATGGGGTCTTTTCTCACTGCTTTCTGTCATAATCGTTTCCGTTAATTATCCATCGCTGATCGCATATCACGTATTAAAGAAGCGCCAGCTGCTAAAGCATTTTCTGAAGCATTATAAGCTTCAAAAATGCGACTAATCAGGGCTGCTCCCACAATCACTCCATCCGCAAATTCAGCTACATCTGCAGCCATTGCTGGAGTCTTAATCCCAAAACCCACCATGAGCGGCAATTGAGTTTGAGATTTTCTATAGCGATACAGCTCTTTTACTTTGTTTAAATCTATATCACTTGATCCCGTCACCCCTTTTAAGGACACATAATAAAGATAGCCATTTCCATATTGATCAATCATCGCCATGCGTTCATCAGAAGTGGTCGGTGAACATAAGTAGATACTATGTAAATCGTAGGCATTCCAAATGGGGGCTATCGCATCGCTTTCTTCTGGAGGTAAATCCACAAGTATTGTACCATCAACCCCTACTTGCTTAGCTCGTTTGGCAAAGGCTTCATAACCATATTGTTCAATTGGATTTAAATAACCCATCAATACAATCGGAGTATCCTGATTGCGTTCGCGAAATTTATGAATCATTTCCAATACATTGTCGCAACTCACATTATAAGCTAAAGCCCGCTCCATCGCTGCCTGAATTACTGTGCCTTCAGCCATAGGGTCTGAAAAAGGAATTCCAATTTCCAAAATGTCTGCACCCGCAGCGACCAGCTCGTGCATCAATGAAATAGTCATTTCTGGATGTGGGTCGCCCGCGGTAATATAGGGGCTTAACATCTTTTTACCACTCGCCTGCAATTGTGCTAAGGTTTTATCAATTCGATTCATAGAATACCCTTTAAACTACAGTGATAAATTATCGATACTGGCAACAGTATGCATATCTTTATCGCCCCGACCGGATAAATTGACGATAATTCGTTGCGATGGTTCCATCGTCTTAGCAAGCTTCATAGCATAAGCAACCGCATGGCTAGATTCTAATGCTGGAATAATTCCTTCAACTCGAGTTAGGGTACGAAAAGCATCCAGCGCTTCTTCATCATTAATTGGCACATAACTTACTCTGCCAATATCTTTAAGATAAGCATGTTCAGGTCCCACACCAGGATAATCGAGCCCTGCTGAGATGGAGTGAGTATCTATAATTTGACCATGCTCATCGCAGAGTAAATAAGTACGATTACCATGTAAAATACCCGGTTTACCTGCAATTAATGAAGCGGCATGCTGCCCGGTTTCCAAGCCTTTACCAGACGCCTCAACACCATAAATTGCCACTGATTTATCTTGTAAAAAAGGATAAAACAAGCCAATAGCATTCGAGCCACCGCCAACACAAGCCACCAAGGCATCGGGAAGCTGTCCTGTTTTTTCCAAAATCTGCGCTCTCGCTTCACGACCAATAATTGATTGAAAATCGCGAACCATTTGCGGATAAGGATGCGGACCGGCTACTGTGCCAATAATATAAAAAGTGTCGTCAACATGAGCAACCCAATCACGCATTGCTTCATTTAAAGCATCTTTCAAGGTTTTAGAGCCTGAAGTGACGGGGACAACTTCTGCGCCTAAGAGTTTCATTCGATAAACATTCGAAGATTGCCGTTTAATATCTTCAGAACCCATGTAAACCACACACTCTAAACCCAGCTTTGCAGCAACCGTTGCTGAAGCAACACCATGCTGCCCTGCGCCAGTTTCAGCAATAATTCGAGTTTTCCCCATGCGCTTAGCAAGTAAAGCTTGCCCCACTGTGTTATTAATTTTGTGCGCGCCAGTGTGATTCAGATCTTCTCGCTTTAAAAAAATTTGCGCACCACCTATGCGAGCCGAGAGGTGTTCGGCGTGATATAGCGGTGTAGCACGACCAACATAGTCTGATAGCTCGGCAGTGAATTCAGCCAAAAAATCTGGATCGTTGCTATAATGCTGATACGCATTTTTTAACTCTTCCAGCGCATGAACCAAAGTATCGGCTACAAACATACCCCCGTAAGGCCCAAAATGGCCATGCTCATCAGGAAGTTCTTTCTCAGTCATTTTTCCCCCCGTAACGCAGATACAAATTGACTCATTTTGTCGTGATCCTTAATTCCATGAGATGATTCAATCCCACTGCAGACATCCACTGCATAAGGAAAACATTTATTGACAGCTGGGCCAACGTTAGTTGGATTCAATCCACCAGATAAAATAAAGGGCTTATCAAGATTTCGTGGAATAAGTCCCCAATCAAAGGTCTTCCCTGTGCCACCATAACTATGGTCGGATGGCGTGTCTAAAAGAATAGCTGACGCTTCTGTATAGTCTGCGCTGCATTTATAAATAGATGCCGCAGTACTTACCTGTAACGCTTTGATATAAGGCTTTTTAAATTGGCTGCAAAACTCTGGGGATTCTTCACCATGAAACTGTAGCCAAACAATGGGTAATTCGTTAACAATTTCATCCACTAGCAAAGATGAAGGATTGACTAGAACCGCCACGGCGTCCACAAATAAAGGGAGTTGACGTAATATTTTTTTTGCTTGAGTAAGCGAAACACAACGTGGGCTTTGCGGATAAAAAATAAGTCCAACTGCATCAACTCCAAGTTCTGCAGCATAGGCAATATCTTCTTCGCGGGTCATCCCACACATTTTGATTCGCATTCGCGTATTAGTCACTTAGCGCTCCCAAAGAAATAGAGGCCCTGGATTGGTTTGTATTACACCAAAATCTTTTGGATAGGAAACCCCTACTAAGTATAAACCATAGGGGGGCGCCGTTTCCGCGCCAAGTCGTCTATCTTTTGCCTGTAAAACCTCTTGCACCCAGCTAGAGGTCCTTTTTCCAGAACCCACTGCCATCAATACACCTGCAATATTCCTTACCATATGATGTAAGAAAGCATTCGCAGTGATATCAATCATTACCAAATCACCTGTGCGCGTCACCTGTAGTTGATGGACATTGCGCATTGGTGTATTTGACTGACATTCTACTGAACGAAAAGAGGTATAGTCGTTTTCACCTATTAAATGCTGACCAGCTTCTTGCATTGTTTTGTGATCCAATTGCCGATATTGCCAAGTCACATTAGATCGCAACAGCGCCGGACGAATAGGCGAATTATATATAATGTACCTATAACGCCGTGATAAAGCGGAATAGCGCGCGTGAAAATTATCTGGCATTTCACGACCCCATTTTACACAAACATCCTTAGGTAAAAATGAATTAGCCCCATGAATCCATGAACGGATAGTCCGTTCCTTTTCGCAATCAAAATGAATAATCTGGTTTGTTGCATGAACACCTGTATCGGTCCTGCCAGCACAGACAATACTAGTCTCAGAGTCCGCTACTTTCGTTAAGGCATGCTCTAAAACTTGCTGAACCGTGTGCAGGCCAGTCTGCGCTTGCCAGCCATGATACTGGCTACCATCGTATTCAACCCCTAAGGCAATACGCATTAGCATTTCCTGCTGGAAAATGGCCAATGTATAACACCCCAATAGTTTTGTCTAGATTTCTCTTGGTATTTCATAGTACTAGATAAAACAATTGGGACTTGCTCCTGCGTCCTATCGATGTCTCCGCTAACAATTGCAGCGTTGGGCTGGGTATTTTGGTTTAAACTATCTTTTTTCAAAGAGGCTAGTTAGAATGGGGCTTCGAGCACATACGCTATTTATAGCGCAAAAGTGGCTAATATATAGACATGACCATAAAGAGATGCGAATTTCATTGCATATCGTGTCACAGTATTTCATAATTTTACACTCAAAATCTTTCTTCATATAAAAAATGACAGCATTACTCTTAGATGGTAAAAAAGCAGCAGCACAACTTAAAGAGGCTATTAAAGAAGCTGTAGCCAATCGATTAGAACAAGGGAAAAAAGCACCCGGCTTAGCAGTCATTTTAGTGGGAAGTGATCCGGCCTCGAACATTTATGTCGCTAACAAACGTAAAGCCTGCTTTGAGGTTGGCTTTAATTCCTATGACTATGATTTACCGGAAAGCACTTCTGAGAACGAATTACTTGAGTTAATTGACCAATTAAACCATTCAGAGGAAGTAGACGGCATTCTCGTTCAATTACCTTTACCTGATTCCATTGATTCCAACAAAATAATTGAGTGCATCAGCCCAACAAAGGATGTGGATGGGTTTCATCCTTATAACATCGGCCGTCTCGTACAACGAAATCCTCTACTCAGACCTTGCACTCCCTATGGAATCATTCATTTATTATCCTACTACCAAATACCTCTAGTTGGTGTAAGCACCTTAGTTATTGGTGCCTCAAATATTGTTGGCCGCCCCATGGCAATGGAATTTTTATTGGCCGCATCAACAGTGAGTATTTGTCATCGGTTTACCTCAAACTTGGAAAAATATGTACGTGCTGCTGAGATCATTGTCGTTGCTACTGGGGTTCAAGATGTTCTGGATGTTAATTGGTTAAGCGAGAAACAAATTATCGTCGATGTAGGCATGCACCGTTTAGCTGACGGAAAATTACGTGGGGATGTGGATTTCGAAAGGGCTAAGGATATTGTTGCCTGGATAACCCCAGTGCCCGGCGGTGTAGGCCCAATGACAATTGCTACTTTATTACAAAATACGCTTTTAGCTGCGAATTATCACTTGCCACCTAGCTAATTTGAGGACTGACTTGATCTTAACTAGCGATCAAGCTCATCCCAATCAAATTCACCATCTAATTCATCGAATTCTTCTTTTAAGCGTTTACGCTCAAGTTTTTCTTCAAGCGCCTTTCGTACTTGCCTTTTATGGCTTAATTTTTCTTGATCCTCTTCATCTTCATAGGAATATTCGGAAAAAGAATGGTGATCATCATATTCTCTTCGCAAGCTCATAATTGCCTCCCTATATAGCTCACTAAGACTTAGCTTGTCGCTTGACTAGCCTTACTACAACCTAAGTATAGTGCAATATTTGATACTCAAAAGGAGACTTTGACCTCTTATATTTTGATAAAAATTTTCTTGCGATAAAGAATTGAAAGAATAAACAACCAAAAAAGCGTATAACTTAGAGCATAGAGTAAAGAAGCATTTTCCGGTGATGCCCAATCGAAAAGCGTATTAGTAATTGCCATTTTTAACGTTTCAGATAGACCATCTGCACGATGAACAATAATCATTGCCTGTATTTTGAGGAACAGAATATGTAAAAAATAAACTGCCAGAGCATTGGCGCCAAAGATTTCAAAAGGCTTAGACCAGGTCTTCCACCCTTTAATATCAATCAACCCATAGCAAAACGCCAATATCACCAGCGCCCAGCCCCCAGTCCATAATACATAGGAACTCGTCCATAAAGTTTTATTAATTGGAAACCAGATGCCCCAATACCAACCAAGTATTAATAGAACAAAACCACTAACCCACAAACCTTCCAATTTTTTTCGGGGTGCATAACGGGATCGTAACCAATAACCAGTCAAATTTCCTAGCAATGCTGTAGCAATGGCCGGAAGAGTACTTAAAAGCCCTTCTGGATCATAAAACTTCCCATATAAATGGGCTGGAGAGAAAATCAAGCGGTCAACATAAGCAGCAAAATTACCTTCTATGGTTAAATTATCAGCACCATATCCCGGTACTTTAGCAAGAATCAGGATTAACCAATAGACTACGAGCAACAAGGCCATAATCAATGCTTGTGTTTCCATTCTTGTCGTTAAAAATAACAAAGAGCCCACAAAATAGCAGATGGCAATTCGCTGCAAGACACCATAAATACGTAAGGTAGAAAAATGAAAATAAGGAAGCGCATTAAGCAATAAACCTATAAAAAAAATAAGCAGACTGCGTTTTAAAATTTTTACAAACAGTTGTTGCGAGGATAAATGATCCAACTCACTCGCCTTTGACAAACTAAAAACCGAAGCAACGCCAACAATAAAAATAAACCAAGGAAACACAAGATCAGCTAAAGTACAACCATTCCATGAGGAATGTTCGAGCCAAGCATAAGCCGTACGATTTCCAGGACTATTAACTAAAATCATTAAAGCAATCGTCATGCCGCGGAAAACATCAAGTGATAATAATCGAGAAAATTTATTTTCTTGAGTAGTTTTGGTCGAAAAGCTCATGCGGTTCCTACATACCATTTATGGGTTTCTGTTCTCGGCAGAGCAGTCACTCCATGCGCATCAATAAAGGCCACAATTGCCCATCTGGCGAAGGGTTTTCCGATACGTGTTTCATCAAGCTGAATTACATCATGCCAGCCGGCTGAAAATTTATTATTATCGATAATTTGCTTGTAATTTGAGGAAAGCATAAAAATAGCGTGCTTCTGTTTATGTTTTACAATCCTTAAATTATCTGGAGAAGAGCCTATTCTTAAACCAGGACAACTTTCAGCGACAGCCAAAGTGCAGGATCCAGCATCAAAATGTGGTTTTGCAAGGTATTTCCCTGATTCTGACCATTCATATTTTAAAAAACGCAAAAGAATATGTACATTTTCGGTAGCAAAAACTTTGTCTACAATCCCAGAAAATTGTTTTTCAAACAGTTGCAAAATGGCATACACCGTTTCATACACTAAGTCCCAAATGGGTTTTGCCTTTAACATAAAATCACTAACGACCGGATTTTTCTCAAGGAATTGTTCATATTTTTTAAATAAGGCAGGATGAAAATGAAAAAAATCTTTGGAGTCGTTGTAAATATGATCTTCTGCATGCCGCTGTTTAAATCCTACATCTCCTCTACGATGCTGAGGGGCAATTGTAAAATCAATATGACGCTTAATTTCCTCAGGCTCTTCTAAAAATTTGAAAAAAGATTCAATAGCCTGTTGTAAGAGTTCTGAGGAAATGGGAAATGGAACTTGTACATAGTTTTGCTGTTGTAAGTGTTGAAAAATTACCTCACTCATTAAAACCATAATTCTCTCTTCCCTTGCTTTGCCAGGAGGTATATCAAATCGCTACATACTAACGATAAATATATCAATGAGCAATCAATTACTCCATCTGCCCCTTGATACTCTTTAATCCGTGAATGGGTATATCAATATGATAGATATAATGTTGGATGATTTGTTTAGCTTGCTCAGTAGTGAGGGGTTTCGTCAGTGCACCTTCCATGCTGTAGTCATCACAATCATATTTGACAATATCTGCTTGATAACCAGTCAATGCAATAATAGGTACATGATATTCCGTACCCTGCTCCAATTGACGTATTTTTTTAGATACTACATAGCCTGAAGTATCTTCTAAGCCGATATCCATAAACACGAGGTCATATTTTCCTGGTTCAAATAATAGGGCTGCTTTATCACCCGAATCAGCGACATCAACATGGCAATCAAGCTGCATTAATAAAGCTTGCGCCGCTTTTTGAGCAATTGAATTATCTTCTACCATGAGTACCCTGGGCGGCTTTTTATCAGGAGAATTCTCTATATTCTCTGGAGTGGGCGTTACAGTAATTGGTTTTTCGTTATATGTTTGCAATTGGTTTTTGACTTTTATTAGCTGCTCTTTCATCCGTTTTATTTCGGTGATATCCGTCAAGATGCATACTAGGCCGATGACTTCTTCATTTTTATCAAATAAAGGAATTCTTGTGGACTGATAATAAACAATGTCACTATTTTTATTAACAACTGGAGATTCTTGTACATCATAGCTTGGCTCTTTAGATAACAAAGTATTGATATCATCACGCTTAAGCATTTCACTTCGTTCTGCTGACCAATTAGCGTGTGAAGTGAGTTTTTTGTACGGCCTGCTGCCGATAATTTCTTCATTGGGGTCCATGCCAAGTAAACTGCGGAAATTACGATTACAGCCTATCAAAGAACAATTTTTATCTAATAGGTAGACTATATTTGGCATACAATCAATCACATCAAGATAAAATTGATTCATATCTATAGCGTTTTCTGGGCTCTTAGACTTAATTGAGCGCGACATGCTTCTTCTCCAAAGGAAGTACTTTAATGAAGTATAGTACATTCATTAATACAAGTGACGCAGTTAACCACTTGAAATTTAGAATTAAATTCTGATAATTACCAATTTAAAAATAACTTTGTAATAAGCGATTTTAATTTTTTATTTAATCTCTTATTAGTCTTAATGATCAATTAATAAACAGAATGCATACTTGATTTGTTAAATGACTTTCTATAACATGAAAGCAGATTTTGCTAAAAAAGGGTCATAGTATGGAAATTATGGCTTTGTAAAGGTAGGTCAACCTAATTTTTATTGCAGATGGAGATGTTTATGTCCCAAGACGGAGTTTCGGCCTTAATAGCCGAAGAAGCACAGCATTCTGTATCGAGCTGGCAAAAACAAGACACTATTTGGATGTTAAGCTTGTATGGAACAGCTATCGGTGCAGGTACTTTATTTCTACCTATTAATGCCGGATTACATGGCATTTGGCCTTTGATCATTATGGCCATCCTCGCCTTTCCTATGACTTATTTTTCCCATCAAGCCTTATGTCGCTTTGTACTCTCTGGTTCTGCAGGACATAATGATATTACCGAAGTGGTTGAAGAACATTTCGGAAGCATCGCAGGAAAAGTGCTTACTGTTCTTTATTTCTTTGCTATTTATCCGATTCTACTGATGTACAGCGTCGCTATAACGAATACCACTGACAGTTTTATAGTCCATCAATTAGGTATAGAAGCCCCGCCACGTGCACTTCTAGCGATTATACTGATTATGGCTTTAATGGCGATTGTACGTTTAGGTCAAGAAATCATTGTAAAATCAATGAGTATCTTGGTATATCCCTTTGTTAGCATTCTAACGATTTTATCAATCTATTTGATTCCACATTGGAATGATTCAATTTTCCAACAAAGTAATTTTGGCCAGGCTTCAGGTGGTAATGGCTTTTTAATGACTTTGTGGCTAATCATTCCTGTCATGGTCTTTTCATTTAACCACTCTCCAATTATTTCTTCTTTTGCTGTTAATCAAAAACGAACTTATAGAGAAAAAGCGGATCAAAAAAGCTCATGGATTCTCAAATATAGTCATATCATGATGGTTGTCACCGTCATGTTTTTTGTATTTAGCTGTGTCCTTAGTTTATCTCCACAAGATCTTGCTTTGGCTAAAAAGCAAAATATTTCAATTTTATCTTATCTCGCCAATCATTTTCATACACCAACTATTGCTTATATTGCCCCAATAATTGCTTTTATCGCTATTGCTAAATCCTTTCTTGGTCATTATCTTGGAGCCAGTGAAGGTCTGCATGGTTTAATCGTTAAATCGTTGCGCTCTCGCGGTAAGACAATAAATAATTTCAAATTATATTCTTTAATTGAGGGATTTATGATCATCAGTTGTTGGGCTGCAGCAACGATTAATCCCAATATTTTAACCATGATTGAGACTTTAGGCGGACCAGTTATTGCAATTATCCTCTTCTTAATGCCGATGTATGCAATCTTAAAAGTGCCAGCGATGAAAAAATTCCGCCAGCCAGTCGCAAATACTTTTATTGCCTTTATAGGCTTAGTTGCTATTTCAGCAATTCTTTATAGCTTAATCGGTTAAAACGCGAAAATATCTAGCTTAGGGCCTCAAATGGCTCCAAGCTAGATAATCAACCAGATACGCCAATTACCACATCAACATCATACAGGGATGACAGGTATCATAGATGACGCAGGAAGCGACTATACTATAGTCAAGTTAATTCTAATTACTTAATCAAAGAGTGAATCTATGAAACGGGATTATGTTCTTTGTGTCTCTGATGAGGGCTACCATCGCGTTGCCTATACCGAATGGGGTAAGGTCAATTCGGAGTCGCCTACTGTAATTTGTGTCCACGGTCTGACACGTAACAGCCGCGATTTTGATGCTCTTGCAGATTATTTAAGTACACAGGGATCTCATGTTTTTTGCCCTGACGTAGTTGGACGCGGGGATAGTAGCTGGCTCAAAAACGCTCATGATTATAACTTTAAGCGTTATATTATAGATCTGAGCAATCTAATCAGTAGGACAGGTGCAAAAGAAATTGATTGGATTGGCACTTCTATGGGAGGATTATTGGGTATTATAATGGCCTCCCTACCGAATACGCCTATTCGTCGCCTAATTCTCAATGATGTAAGTCCTCAAGTTCCCATTCAAACGTTATGGCATATGGCAAAATATGTAGGCAAAGATCCTCAGTTTTCTAGTAAGGAAGAAGCAAAAGAACATTATAAAAAAATTTACGCTGAATTCGGTAATCTTACTGAAAAACAATGGATTAATTTTACTGAACACAGTGTGACAGAACTTTCTCCAGGTGTTTTTATTAGTAAATTTGATCCAAACATTCATGATTTCAAGCTTAGTTGGCAATCGGTCAAAGAATTTTTATATCATCCTCACAGAGCACTTGAAGGCATTCTTTTTGACATTGATTTATGGGATTTTTGGCAAAAAATTACCTGCCCTGTTTTAGTCATTCGCGGCAGTCGCTCTACTTTACTTCTCCCTGAGCATATAAAAAAAATGAAACGAATGCACCCGGAAGTTGAGGTGTTTGAAGTAGAAGATGCCGGACATGCACCGGCCTTGCTTGAGCTGGATCAGCATAAGAAAATTCGCTCTTGGCTAAATGGAAAAAAGATAAGTGATTTACATTAATCACCTGTCTTCCTTCGTCCTTTGGTATATTATTTATAAAAGCATGACTATGCTTAATATATAGGTCTTATTTCTTAACTAATGGAAATTAAGACAAATGGCTCAGAGGATAGTTAATGAAACTATTATTCCTTGGTGTTTCAGCTGCCTTTAGTGTAGGTGACAACAACTTTCAATCGAATATGTTGATTGAAAGCGATTCTGGTTACAAATTGCTTATCGATTGTGGAAGTGATGCCAGGCATTCGCTGTTTGCTGAGGGATACACTTTTAGTGATATCGATGCAGTTTATATCAGTCATTTACATAGTGATCATTGCGGCGGGCTCGAATGGCTAGGTTTTTCTAAGAATTTCATTGACGGTCAAAAAACCAAACTTTTAATAAGTTACGATCAGGCAGATAGATTATGGAACAATGTATTGAGTGGCGGCATGTGCTCAATTGAAGATAAACAAGCTAATCTAGCTTCATTCTTTAATGTTAAAACAATTCATAACCGGTTTATCTGGGAGAATTATCGTTTTCAATTGGTTAAAACAATTCACTCCATTTCAAATGGAGAAATCATGCCTAGTTATGGATTATTAATCACCACTAAGTCTCAAAAGATATTTCTTTCAACCGATACCCGCTTCTCTCCCGACTCCTTACAACCGATATATGACCGAGCAGATATCATTTTTCATGATTGTGAAACTTCTGAGAAATGGAGTGGTCAACATGCCCATTACAAAGAGCTAAAGACCCTCGATAGCAAAACTCGAGGAAAGATGTGGCTCTATGACTATAATTGCGGCCCACTACCCGATGCTAAAAAAGACGGGTTTCGAGGCTTTCTAGTTCGCGGGCAAAGTTTTAACTTTAATTAGAATAATGAAGGAGCAAGAGCGAATTATCATGGTTTTTCACCAAGCTTCTGGTATCATGAATCAATAATTTTTTTATCATATAAAACAATTAGTTAATCCTTTAAGTGGAAAAAAGGAGTTGCACTTAATCTCAATTAGTGTAAAATTTGCCCAGTTATGAAAAGAAAATTACTATTACTTACATTTATTCCTCTGCTTACACTACTTGGCGTTTTCTCGTGGTGGTATTGGTCTAAACAACCAAAAGCAGTCCAATTAAAACAGCGATCATTTGCTCAATTGCCTGGCTGGAAAACAACGAAGGTAAGGAAATCTTTACAGACCTTTCAAATTTCCTGCAAAGCATTTTTAAATCAAGATCCAGAGCAACGCGTAGGTAGTCAGCATATCGCTTTAAAAGCGAAAGATTGGCAACCCGCTTGCCGTGCTGCATTAGCAATAAATCCAATTACGGAAACAGCCGCAAGAAAATTTTTCCAAAAATGGTTTACTCCTGTTGAATTTAACGATAACCAACCTGTTCGAGGTTTGTTTACTGGTTATTATATGGCGGAATTACATGGCAGCCGCACCAAAAGCAAAGAATATAATGTGCCTATTTATGGTATGCCAACAAACCTCGTGTCGATTAATTTAGGGCTTTTTGATCCTTCTCTAAAAAATCGTCGAATGGTTGGCAGAGTAGAGGGTAACCAGATCCTTCCTTATTATACCCGAGCTGAAATAAATAATGGGGCAATTAATCAAAAAGCACCTGTGTTGCTATGGGTAAATAGTGATATTGATAGACTCTTTTTAGAAATACAAGGTTCAGGTACGGTCGTGCTTGATGATGGTTCACGTGTCCATCTTGGGTATGCGGCAGAAAACGGTGCCCCCTATACTTCTGTTGCACGTATTCTTATTGATCAGGGTGTCATGACTAGAGATAATGCTTCTATGCAGCATATTAAGCGTTACCTTGAAGCAAATCCTGATCAGATGCATAAGGTCTTAAATAAAAATAAATCCTTCGTTTTCTTCCATTATCTTAAAGATGATTCTGCACTAGGTTCTCAAGGTGTTGCCTTAACACCAGGTTACTCCTTAGCAATTGATAAAAAATGGATTCCTATGGGAGCTCCTTTGTGGCTCAATACCACAAGACCAGCGGAAATTAATCCTGATCAAGACAAAGCATTCCAACGATTAATGATCGCCCAGGATACTGGAGGAGCTATTAAAGGTTTAGTACGCGGGGATGTCTTTTGGGGTGGTGGAGAAAAAGCAACTTTCATCGCAGGTCATATGAAAAACCCGGGACATTATTGGCTATTATTACCTAACCATACTGTTGAAAGATTGAAGAAAGAGTTTACTTAAAAATAGACCTGATAGGTTGAACCAAGATAAGTTTTCCTTATTTACCTGCTTCCGTTGGACTAAGGTATCCCCACGAAATGAGTATCTAAGGCATTTGTATTCATTTTATTCCGTTCGGGCTGAGGAGCAGGCATGACGCACGCCTCGAAGCCTGTCCTGAGGCTCTCGAAAGGCCTGTCCTGAGGCCCTCTCGAAGGGGGGCCTTTTGCGACACTTCGAGACGGCGCTGCGCGCTTCCTCAGTGCGAACGGGATAAACAAAACGATCAATGAACTAAATAGTCTATTTAATTTCCTGGGGATACCTTGGAGTCCAAACAGGCAAATCCCAATAATTCAAGAAAACTCCCATACCACAGCCTTAGAATAATACTCACTCTTATCAAAATAATGAATTTTATAGCCGACTGCATGGTCAATTTCTAGGGTGGAAGTACCCTTTTTGAGTTGATAACAGGTTGCTGGCGAGCACTCTATTTTAATGTCATTTTTAGCAAGAGTATAATCTCCATGGACATGGCCTGTAATAATCAATTTGACTTTGGTGTTAGAAATTATTTCCCACAACTCTTCACGATTATTCAAAATATACTTATCAATTAATGGCGTATTAACAGGAGTGGGATGATGATGCATGATTAGCGCAACGTTTTTATGACAAAGCTTCAGTTTTTTTTCTAATTCCTTTAACTCATCTTGGCTAAGATAGCCGTTTTCAGAACCTTCAAGTTTTGAATTGATAAATAAAAAGATCCAATCGTTTAACTCTAAAAATTTTCCTCGTTTAAATGAAGCTAGTTGGCTAAAAACCTCTGTCATAAGCTTTTCGTTATCGTGATTACCTGAAATCCAAAAAACAGGTTTTTCACAGTGCTTAAATGATTCTACTAAATATTGATAGGAATCCGCTGTCTCATCCTGGGACAGATCGCCAGTTAATAAAATGAAATCTGTATCTTTAATTTCTTGATTAAAGACCGCTCTCATTACCTCATTAAAATTTTTATTAGGATTGATACCAAATAAACAAGGGTTTGTAGAAAAAAGATGCATATCTGTAATTTGTAAGATTTTTAGCTTTTCTTTTGTAGAAAAATCGTTTTCCATATTAGTTTGACTCGACAAAACATAAAAACCGCATACTAATATGAATTACTTAAAACATCCATTGCTGTTCATCCGAGCCTGATGGTTCAGTATTTTCTATTATACTTTCTACTCCAGCTGCTAAAGATGACTCAGCTATTGAGCCATTTTTAGCACTAGATCCTATAATGGTAGTATCTGTTGATTGTTGTAACGCTTCTGGCAAACTAATGAAGTGATATCCATTCTTTTTAAACAAGGCAATCACATCCCTCATACAATAGCTATTCAGTAAATTGGAATGAATTAGCAAAATCTCTTTTACGGGGCGATTCTTATTTTTAGCAATTCTGTCTGCTTTCTGGATCTGGCTGTTAAGATAAGATAGATACTGTTGCTTAATGCGATCTAGATTTCTTGCACGAACCTTCGAAGACATCGTATATAATTTAGCATTAAAAACAAAATCCTTACTATCGATAGTTACTGGCGCCACAACATAATTATTAGCAGTCAGATAATCTTGAACCAGCGTCCTTTTCTCCCCTCTACCCTCAGCCAAGAAAGGATAGCGAAAATATTTTGGTGATGACATAAGTGGCGATAAAATTTTATCTGCCTTATCAACGTTAGCGATGTATTTTTTATAATTCATTGCGTTTAAATTGGCATGATCATAAGTATGATTACCTATAATAAACCCTGCTTGTTGGAAACGTTCTAATAATTCCCACTGACCATTTTCAATATTCCCTGCAATAACAAAGCCGGTGGCAGGAATGTTATTATCAAGAAGGGCTTGGAAAATATTCCAAATTTGCTCTTCCTCGCGTTTTAATATTTTGGGATCATTACCAGCAAAACCGACAAAAGGTAAATCATCAACAGTGATAGCAACTTCTTTTTCAAAAGCAAACGCAGAGTTAACCAGAGTAAATCCAAAGAAAACAAGACTTAAAATGAATTTTTTGCTCATTGCCTATCCCTCATTACCATTTAATTGAATACCTATTGATTGCATAATTTATACCAGATAAAATGAGGGATTTTCATTTAAAACATTAGGTTAGATATTGGTCATAGAGAATTTTTTTAGATCATGCTCATCTGCATAGAGCTGAATTACAACCACTTTGTTGAAAGTTAAACCAGGGTTTGTTTAGGTCTGCCCGCACAATTTTGCCAGAGCTAAGGCTCAAGAAACTCTAACCACTGCTGACTCCATAATTGAAAAAGAAAATGCTGATTAGGTTTTGTATGAATAAAAGGAGTCAACTCATGGCTAGTTAATACTCGCGAATTGGCAACTAATTTTACTAGATCCTTAGAAACCTGGTTGACGTTCCAGACACTGCCATTAATATACAAAGAAATAAAAGGCTCCTCCTGCTGTTCTTGGTAAGCAAAACGGCAGACTGGGTTACGAATAAGTTTTTGACAATGAAGCAGTTCATTGATGAAATCGCTGAAATCTCTGTCCTCTTCAGTAATATCTGGTAATAAAGTTTGCGCTTGCTGGTCTAAATCGGTAACAAAACAACCAAACCAAGACTTAAACAAACTGTCATCCTCGAGAATTTGCTGCATTAAATCCCTTGCATTTTGCCAGGCTTGTTGAGGTAATTCTGAAGTTCCTGTGATATTTGACCAGTTGGGATCGCGGTAATAGCTAGCTTGTCCTTTCTCCGCTAGATATTCAGCAAAACTATCCCATAACTCACGTCCTTCATAACTACGATAACCAAAGGAATAGGTCATGCATTCCCCAGATTTAGCGATTCCGTAATGGCCAACATGAGGTGGAAGATAAAGCATATCGCCTTCCTCAAGGATATATTCTTCCTCTATCTGGAACTCCTTCATTATACGCAATTCAACATTGGCTAAGTAATTATTTTCATGGCAATGCTTAGTTGTTAATGACCATTTACGCCGTCCCTTAGCCTGGTATAGAAATACATCATAATTATCATAATGCGGACCTACACTACCCTCATCTGCCGCATAACTGATCATGACATCATCAATTCGCCATTGAGGAATAAAATTAAAATAGTCGAGCATGGCACTCACCTCTGGTACAAAACGATCTACTCCCTGTACAAGCAAGGTCCAATGACTTGAGGGTAATTTTTTAAAATCTTTCGCTAAAAAAGGCCCTCGTTTTAAATGCCAATACGGCGCTTTATCGGGAGTTTCAAAAACAATGCGGCTTTCTACTTCCTCTTCCATAGCTAAACCTGCCAATTCGTCAGGAACGATTACATTGACAAAGCCAGGCAAAGCATTGCGAATAACGAGAGGTTTTTTTTGCCAATAATGGGATAAAAAAGTTTCTTGATTAAGATCTGCAAAATGAACCATTGCTTGGATTTCCTCGTAAGCAAAGTGGAGAATAATACGCGATCTGGGAAAATTAATGTAGGTTGAACGTAGGCCTATAGCAGTCAACCCAAGCTTTATTTGGCTAATAAATATACGTTCGGACTCTTAAGTATCCCCACGAAATTGGGTACTAAGGAATTTGTATTCATTTTATGCCGTTCAGCCCGAGGAGCAGGCATAGTGTGCGTCTCGAAGCCTGTCCTGAGGTTCTCGAAGGGGGCTTGTACTTCAAGCTGCGCCCTGAGGTTCTCGAAGGAGGCATTTTGCGAGACAGCGCTACGCGCTTCCTCAGTGCGAACGGAATAAACTAAAAAAAATCAATGAACTAAATAGTCTATTTAATTTCGTGGGATATCTCAGAGTCCGAACGGAGCGATATAAAATACGTGGAACCAAATGTGGCTAAATATAAATCACCTGTCTATAATTTTAAGCATGCGGGGGAGAACAAGGAAGCTCTATGTATAATAACAAGATGAAAAAAACTACTTATTCCGCTTTTATCTTATTCATTTCATTATTTTTTTGGGGGACTCTTGCTTTTCCTCAAGCCAATGAAACTCCCTCATCAACAATAATTACAGCAAAAAATACTGAATTAGCTTATTTTCGTGTTTATCGTCTTAAACCAGGTTGGTGGTATGGGCCTCAGCCTAGAGCAAACACTTGGGGTGGGCCTGTTTGCACTAGACGATGTATTGTTAACCAATACGGCACTGTTCTAGGTTGTAAAACCGGTTGCTACTAGATGCTGCATTCGGTTGATAAAGAAAAAAGGCTTTCCCAGTGAGCCTTTTCACTGCTACATCCCCGTTTCCAAAAATTCGGAAGTAGTTGCGCATATAATTTAGAGGGTGCAGCTGGTTGCTTAGATGAATCTGTTCTAAGTTGCATTTCATCTAAATTTGTTGCTTCTGTAGTAATTAACCCTAAATTTTGATCTATTTCATTTAACTCGCAAGAAGTTGGTATTTCCATACTACTCAGAATTTCTTCAGTTGTCTCTGGTATTTCTAGAGTTGAAGATTCAGCATCATCTGTTTGCTCCATAGCTAAGTTTTGATGCTGCTCTCTTATAGCTAACTCACGGAGAGTAGCTAAGTTATTATCAAAATATTTTTCTTCACTGGTTCTATATTTGGCTATAAGATGAGTAGGGATAGGTGAGAGCGGAACTTGCTGCTCACAGCGAATTTCCCCTAAAATCTTGTCTTTTTTTTCCTCTGAACTAAATCCCTCATTGTTTCCAGTTTCTCTCCTAATCTGCTGTACAAGAGTGTTGGTAGTATCCCGTGCCTGTTCTATGGCAGAGTTTAAGGCAGTCAAATCTCTTGACCATATAAAAATCGGGGTAAAATCCTGAGGTGCTTTATTGTTCTTAATCTTATCGCGAAGGGCTTTAAAATTTAATGAAGGATCAGTTAGGTTGCATAATTTATTAAAAATTTCTTGGCAAACCACTGGCGTTTCAATACTAAGTTTCTGCTCTGTGTCGATTTGCATTAATAGGGTGATTACCAAAAAATAACCCTCATAGGACCTATGCTTTAGAAGAATTTCCGCTGTGGTTATCCATCGACGAAAAGCATTAATTTGTGAATCTCTATTCCTATGTTGACTAATATCAGTCTTAATTAAAAATGCTAATTTATCTCTCGTTTCATGAAAATTTTGCAAGACAAAGCTCGCCTTTTCTTTATTAGCAAAACCCTCTGGCTTCTCAAAATCAGAAGAATTAAGCTTTTTAAAGGCATCTTTTAAATAGTAGTTGATGAGTTGTGCATGATCCGATGCAATTTTTGCTTCAATATGAGCGTAAAACATCCGATTTTTTTGCTTTTTTACAATTGCTTTTTGTATGCGAGGCTCGGTAATTTGCTCATCCCAAAAGGTGGAAGCTGTTGATTCTTTTAGGAAAGTTTGATTTTGTTTAAACCAAGTAAGGAAATCGAGAGCCATGTTATAACCTTATTGTTCATCATTATTACAATACTCAATAAAATTTTTCCTTTAGTCAAGCAAAATAATCGATCAAGCCATTCTTTACTTTCATTTCCAAAGGTTGCTCTTCAAACAGCTCACTATTAGCTTGTTTTTTTTCTATTGAATGCTCATATTGCCGAGATTGTGGATTCTGTCGCTGATGATGGGATTCGATGCTTACTTGAGTCAAATTTAATCCTTGTTCAGCCATCATTTCTCGTAACCGTGGTATTGCATTTTCAATGATCTCATGGACCTGAGATCGATGAAGGGTAATATTGACTGATGCATCCTCTTGTTTAACGTTAATATTGATTTCAATCGGACCTAATTCTTGTGGATTTAATTTAATAATTGCCGTCTTAATGTTTTGCTGTCCTAGCCAAACAATCTGTTGATTAAAGTGCTCACTCCAGTCAGGATGCTCCAAATGTTGAGGCAACTCTATCGTTTTTGCTGTTATTAGCTGCTGCTCCTCTAAAGCAAATTTAGGATTGTTTTGTAGGGGAAAAGCGGGATCGTTTGTTAGCTTATTTTCAATCTCTGGTTCTAATTCCTTATCGCTTTGCCCAAAATCGCCTAATAATTCTATTTTTGGCGTTACAGGACTTTCATTACTGTTAAAAATAGCTTGAACTTGAGTATTTTCAACTTTTTCCGGGTTCTCGTTTGGTTTAACTATCTCCGATTTGCTGGTGATTTTTTGAGTTAAATTATGCGAAATTGCTTGTGCAATTTGATTCTGAAAAGAGCTATCCTGCACTAACTCCGGCATCTTTAGCGCTAATAAATTTTCATTGACCTTAGGCAGAGCTTCAAATTGACATTCTGATTCTTGCTCAATTTTATTTTGCTCATCAATTTCCGCAATTTCATTAGCATTTTTTATAATTTCTTGAGAAACAGAAGATTCTTTATTATCAAGCGTCGTTGGAAGCAAAATATGCTCCAAATTTTTATCGGTCTGATTTAATTCTTGTCTCATTTTTTCAGATGGCGGTATGAAGAAATCAGCATCAAACCAAGCCAATTGGCTATTATTAATTGTTAATGATTCATCTTGATTTTTATCGACTAGCGGATAAGCGCTTTCCTCTTCTGAACTCTCCTTTTTAGGAAGCTCCGGATTAGTCATTAGGGTCACCGCAGGATCTATAACCCCTCTATTTTTATCTTCAATATCAATAAGTTGATCGTCTTCTTTTACAGCTAAACTTTGCTCACTCGGAGTCAAATCAACCTCAGCAAAAAAATGTTCTATGAGTGCTAAAAAAGCAGAACCTTCAGCTTCACCATTATCAATTTGCTCTTCTGAACTCAAGGTGTCCATTGACATTGGCTGAGAAAATAAAAGTTGAATTAAATTCATCATCCCTAAGAAAACTCCTTATTAATTCACTTCACTAACTCAAAGGAAAAGTCTAAGCAAAATACATACCAACTTAACTCATTCATAATATTTTGTTAATAATTATTTCCTGCTCGTAAAGATTAACAATTGATTCTTTTGGCCTCGGTTTGAACATGATAGTCTCAGCGCAATTAAAACTATTGCGAGAGAAAACTATGACCTTTTTCTTTAAGTCAACTCCCCACTATACTCAAAAACAGGCTGAAGATACTTTAGCAGAGGCAAAAAGGATAATCGCAGAAAAGTATGATGAGGAAAACAGTAGAACACTATTAGACTTAATTAGCGCTAGAGAGCTCGCTTTCCAGACGCAAATTGTCTCACAAAAAGTAGCCTCTCCTAATGCATCAAGGAACAGCAATAGGCAGGCCACTGAAAAAGCTCAGCAACCCTATGTTGATAGTTTTTATGTTTTTGCTAAAACTTTAAAGGATTACTTCGAAGCGCCACAGACCATGCCAAATCCATTAAGCGTTTACACTAACTCTCCCTATTATTGTTATGTAGGTGCGGATCCAGACCATTCCTATAGTTCTGCAGATAGCAAATCAAAAGCAACCTTTTACGCAGGTGTTCTGGTAACGCTATTAGGGCTGTTCCTTATTCCAGTCAATTTACCTGCAGCACTAATCACCATCGGCGTTGGTATAACCATGCTAGCCCCTAGCGCCTATTACTCTGCCGTAATCACGCGTCCTAATGAAAACGCAGTTTACGCAGAAGAAGAGAAATTGTTTACTGCAGCTAAAGCATTAGTTGCAACAGATTCCGTGGCTGCTAACGAAGATGGTGATCATAGAGAAAGTGCAAGCCTGCAATAGAGATCAACGGCTTTCTGAAAAAAACGAGCAAAGCTGTCTTTGACCCATGAAAACTTCATTTATTTGAGCTATCATAACTCTTTTGAACTCAATGGAGTCGGTATATGAAAGTGGGTCAAGACAGTCTCTCAACTGAATGCCAATTACAAGTTGATGGTAAAAATTACCATTACTATAGTCTCAAGGAAGTAGAGAAAAAACATTTCAAGGGCATCAATCGCTTACCCTATTCACTTAAAGTCCTTTTAGAAAACTTATTGCGTTTTGAAGACGGCAGTACAGTTACCACGGAGGACATTAAAGCAGTCGCTGACTGGCTTAACACAAAAACTTCTCAGCATGAAATTGCTTATCGCCCTGCTCGCGTATTAATGCAAGACTTTACAGGGGTGCCTGCAGTGGTCGATTTAGCAGCAATGCGCGCAGCACTTGAAAAAATGGGCGGGAAGGCAGAAAAAATTTCGCCCCTTTCACCCGTCGATTTAGTTATTGATCACTCCGTAATGGTTGATAAATTCGCTACCCCGGATGCACTTAAAGTCAATACCGAAATTGAATTAGAACGTAACATCGAGCGCTATGAATTTTTACGTTGGGGACAAAAAGCCTTTGCTAATTTCCAAGTAGTGCCGCCAGGAACAGGGATTTGCCATCAGGTCAACTTAGAGTATTTAGGTAAAACGGTCTGGTCTAATCAGCAAAATGGAACCCTCTATGCCTACCCTGATACACTGGTAGGCACTGACTCACACACAACAATGATCAACGGTCTAGGTGTTCTAGGCTGGGGCGTTGGTGGTATCGAAGCAGAAGCAGCCATGCTTGGCCAACCGGTTTCCATGTTAATTCCTGAAGTAGTTGGTTTTAAACTGACTGGCAAAATGAAAGAAGGGATTACCGCAACCGACTTAGTGTTAACCGTCACACAAATGTTGCGTAAAAAGGGAGTTGTGGGTAAATTTGTTGAGTTCTACGGCCCAGGACTTGCTGAACTTCCACTAGCTGATCGCGCAACCATTTCAAATATGGCCCCAGAATACGGTGCAACCTGCGGCTTTTTCCCTGTCGATAAAGAAACTTTACATTATATGGAATTGACAGGCCGCGATGCACACACGATTGCCCTAGTTGAAGCTTATACAAAAGAACAAGGTTTATGGTATGACTCTCAAGCAGAAGAACCTGTATTTACCGATACTCTAACACTCGACTTGTCCACAGTTGAACCCTCCCTTGCAGGACCCAAACGCCCTCAAGACAAAGTTAACTTACATACCCTCTCGCAAGAATTTACTCACTTTATGCAAGAGGTAAACAAAATCGATGAAATGGATAAAACCTTTTCTGTAAACAATGAATCTTACGAACTGCAGCACGGAGCTGTGGTTATCGCCGCAATCACTAGTTGCACCAACACCTCCAATCCAAGTGTTTTAATGGCAGCGGGTTTAGTTGCTAAAAAAGCAGTGGAAAAAGGATTAAAGCGTAAACCTTGGGTTAAATCCTCACTAGCTCCCGGTTCAAAAGTAGTGACTGATTATTTAAAACATGCTGGATTACAAACTTATTTAGATCAGCTAGGCTTTAATTTAGTGGGTTATGGATGCACCACCTGCATCGGCAACTCTGGTCCATTGCCTGACCCGATTGCTCACAGCGTCAATGATAACGATCTGGTTGTTTGCTCTGTGCTTTCAGGTAACCGTAACTTTGAGGGACGTGTACATCCCCAAGTCCGTGCTAATTGGTTAGCTTCTCCCCCACTTGTTGTGGCGTTTGCGTTAGTAGGAACTGTTCGAGTTGATTTAACAAAAGAACCGCTTGGAAAAGGCGCTGATGGCAAAGATATTTATCTGAAGGATATTTGGCCAAGCAACGAGGAAATTGCTAGTGAAGTAGCCAAAGTCAAGGGCTCTATGTTCCGTAAAGAATATGCTGAAGTCTTCCTCGGCGATAGCCATTGGCAAGGCATAAAAACAAGCAGTAGTTCGACTTATAATTGGAATGCCGATTCTACTTATATTCAACACCCACCCTACTTTGAAAATCTGTCTATCAAACCACAGAGTATACAACCGGTGACTAAAGCTTATGTTTTAGCCCTTTTAGGCGATTCCATTACGACCGATCATATCTCACCAGCAGGTTCTATTAAAGCAAACTCCCCTGCTGGCTTGTATCTTAAATCCAAAGGGGTTGCTGAAGCTGACTTTAACTCCTACGGCTCAAGACGCGGTAATCATGAAGTAATGATGAGAGGAACTTTTGCCAATATTCGTATTCGTAATGAAATGACTCCTGATATCGAAGGCGGAGTAACTCGTCACATTCCAACTGGTAAAGTAATGTCAATTTATGACGCATCAATGCTTTACCAAAAGGAAAATCATCAGCTCGTTGTTATTGCTGGTAAAGAATATGGAACGGGTTCCTCTCGTGATTGGGCTGCTAAAGGCACAAACCTCTTAGGCGTTAAAGCTGTCATTACTGAGAGCTTTGAGCGTATTCATCGTTCTAATCTGATTGGTATGGGTGTATTACCTTTACAGTTTCAAGAAGGAACTACTCGAAAAACCTTAAATTTAGATGGCAGTGAGCAAATAAGCATCGCTGTGGATGATTCTCTAAAACCAGGTGCCAAGCTAAACCTTAGCATTCTTCGTTCCAATGGCAAGGAAGATAAAATCCAGGTAATTTGTCGTATCGATACAGCAGATGAGCTGGAATATTATCGCCATGGCGGGATTTTACAGTATGTATTACGTAATTTGCTGTAGAGAATTAATGTTGAGTCAAGGCCCAACCTAGATCTGCAGGGATCCACTACGACAGTTTTTATAAAAATGTCATCCTTTTGCAGATCTTGTTTTCGTGCCTACCTACCGCGACTTGTTCGCGGTATCCATGCGATCTCATTTCATTTTGCTAATCCATTGATTGATTTTATTCAGCTAAACTGCTAAATTTTGCCGCTTGATAAATTAATAACTTAGATGCATGGTTCTCACTTATCTATCACCAATTTTATCATTGGTAACCCTCTCATTAATAAGGACTAGTTTGCATGCATCCCTCTAAAAAAGTATTGTCAGTCTTTTCATTGGTTATGATCAATGTCATTGCTGTTGATAGTCTGCGAACTTTACCAATTAGCGCAAAGCTGGGTCTCCCTCTAATTTCTTATTATCTGATTGCTGCGCTAACCTTTTTTATACCCATTGCGCTAGTCGCTGCTGAATTAGCGACTGCTTTTCCCAATACGGGCGGCCTCTATGTCTGGGTACGTGAAGCTTTTGGCCGACGTGCTGGATTTATTACCATCTGGTTACAATGGATTTATAATGTGGTGTGGTACCCTACTATTTTAGCGTTTATTGCAGCGACGCTTTCTTATCTATTTGCACCACAGCTTGCTAACGATAAATTTTATTTACTGACTACCATCCTTGGGCTATTTTGGCTTTTTACCTTCCTCAATTGTTTTGGAATGAGGGTCTCAAGTATTGTGAGTATTATTGGCGCCAGCTTAGGCACCATCTTACCGATGCTCTTAATCAGCATCTTAGGAGCTATCTGGCTTTTTCAAGGAAAACCTCTTCCTGCTGATCTGTCCAGATCTTGGGTACCTGATTTTAATTCTATTGGTAACTTATCGCTTTTCGCCGCAGTTCTATTTGGTCTACTCGGCATGGAAATGTCAGCCGTGCACGCTGAGGAAGTTAAAAATCCACAAAGAGATTACCCTCGTGCCATTTTATACTCAACGATCCTTATTTTTTCTACCTTGGTTTTAGGTTCATTAGCCATTGTCCTTGTTGTACCCAACAAGGACTTAAGCGTTGTCTCAGGCTTAATTGATGCCTACGCTATATTTTTTAATAGCTACCATCTTCCTTGGATGACTAAGCTCATTGCCATTTTAATTATTCTCGGTGGTGTCAGCGGTGTTTCTGCATGGATTATTGGCCCAACAAAAGGGTTATTGGTTGCTGCACGCGATGGTTCGCTGCCCGAATGTTTCGCTAGAGTTAATCGCCACGGCGCACCCGTTGCCATCTTAATCACCCAGGGTATAATCTTCACGCTTTTAAGTTCAGTTTTTATCCTGCTTGATTCAATTAATGCTGCCTATTGGCTTTTAAGTGACCTATGCGCACAAATGGCTCTATTAGTTTATGTTTTCATGTTTTCTGCAGCGATAAAATTACGCTACAGCCAGCCTAATACACCTCGAAGCTATACCATTCCCGGAGGAAAGCCAGTGATGTGGCTAGTTGCTGGGCTAGGCATTCTTTGCTGCCTTTCTGCAATGTTTATTGGTTTTGTTCCACCAACTCAAATTCCAGTAGGGAACCTGTTCTTTTTTGAAAGCTTTTTGATTGGTGGATTATTGCTCTTTGTTGTTCTTCCATGGCTTTTTGCTAAAAAGCATGAAGAAATGTTTGATCGTGAACATGGGATTGTTTCAGAGGAGTTTGATATTCACGGTAGTCAATAAACTCATTCAGCTCCCCTGATTTTGATTTATTGTTTAAATTTAAGGAAAGATCATGCGCCAACTAAATATTAGGGTACAAGCAGAAAACCTTGATGCCAGTCATGAATTAGCAGAGTTATTCGAATCAAATCTAGAAAATTTTTTGCGCAGCTATCCCAAATATCGACATTATCAGCTCCATTTAATCCCTCAAGAGCCGAGTCAATTTCATCATGACAGCCGCTCCACAACCAGTCCCTATTATCCGCAGCAGCCAGCCTTTAATCTTAATCTGAGTTACAGCTTTGCAAACAACTCTCCCTCAAATGAGTTAAGTGATCTTAATAACCTTGAAGAGTTTGCTCAGTCCTACGAGCAATTTGTCCGTCATTGTTTAGGAAGCTCTGCAGATTACATGGATAGAGTTTCTGAATCTGGTCTCCGTGCTATTCGTCATCATCAAAGTGAACTGAACCGCTTTATAAAAAGAGAAAAAGACAAATGGAGCAATCAACAATACCAGAACCCTCATTCAACTTATGGTTACCCGCGTAGGGCTGTTCTTTTCAGACCTCAATATGATGATTATCATCAAAGAAAAGCTAGGGCTGAATTTGGAACGGCAATTGCGTTGTCATTGCTCAGCATACCTATTTTTTTTATAGAACCGATTACCGCTAGCTTTCTTCTTTTAGCAGCAGCTCTTTTTCTTGCGGCTGGTTTACTTGAAAAGGCACAGGCTAATCAATCTGAGGTCACCATTATTATTTAGCAATTTTTTCACTCACTTTATTTATCTAAGGAAAAACTATGCGTATAAATCTCGTTTTATCAGGCTCTTCTAAAACGAAAAGAATTGCACTTAAAGAATTACTCACCGCTCATCCGCTACCTGATGGAGAACATGAACTACACATTACTACAGCAAGTGTATTCATTCCACCACGAGATCGCCCTCTTGTTAGTATTAAAGACGCTGAGATTGAGTTTCACTATTATTTTGAGGAAAGGATAGAGGATGAAAGGAAAGAGCTCAATGACTATGTTGCTTCACACACTGCGCATATTCAAGAGCAGATAACATCTAATGAACAATTTCAGTCCAGTGAATTACTAGCCGGTATGTGGCATACGCTAACAGATGGTTTTAAAAACCATCTCGTTCCATCTGCCAAAGTATTCGCTGGGGGGGTACAATCCCATTTGAATGGCACAAATACTCTGTTTACTAAACATCAATACAATAAGCTAGCTAAAGCAGAGTTCGTATTAGGAGCCACTGCAGGTGTAGCCTGTATAATCTTGGGTTTTGTCACACCAACTATTGCCGCTATTATGGCTATTGCAGCTATTTTATTTATTGCAGCAGCTATCTACCATAAAACCTTAGCTAACGGAATGGAGCCAGAGCCAGATGCTCCTTCTTTCCAGTAATAATTAGCCAATTGGGTGTCAGTAAATGCCCAGCTATCCTGGGCATTTATGTAATAAAGGGGATGAAGCTATTATGCATTTACTGCATCGGCTTAGCTTGACTAAAATTTCCAAATTTATTGGCAATAACCGCTTGTGCAAAAATATCCTTAGTATGCGCAAAACCCACTACGACTAAGCAGCAGAATGTAACAGCAAGGATAATTTTAAATAGGCTTGATCGATCCATGGTGCCCTCTTCCCTATTTTTAAAATTATTAAATTCTTTAAAGCATAGGCAAGGAAAAGAGATTCTGCAAAGTTAAGAAAATAGTTTTTTATGCCCCTCGGGGAACTAAAAAATAGGTAGAAACTTCACCCATTCCTTTTAATACCATTTTTTTCCTAGGTAGAAATTTGTACTCGTCCTTCATGCGCTCATAAACCATTTCAGAACAATGGATATAGCCCGGGCTACCCATACTTTCAAGTCGAGAAGCAATGTTCACCGTTTCACCCCATAGATCATAAGTAAACTTATGAGTACCAATTACTCCCGCAACAACCGGCCCCACATGTAAACCCATGCGAACATGTAATTGAATATCCGCATTAAATTCTTTAGTAATTAGTTCCATCATTTGAAACCCCGCTTCTATGCAGCATTTTAAATGATTTTCTTTAAACTCAGGAACGCCTCCGGCCACCATGTAAGCGTCTCCCATTGTTTTAATCTTTTCTAAACCATGTCTCACTGAAATTGCATCGAACTGAGAAAAGACATAACTCAGTATTTCAACCAATCGTTCTGGGCTCATCTGTGCCGCAAGAGAGGTAAAATCGACTATATCAACAAATAATATTGAAACGTCTTCATAACGGTTAGCAATATTTGTTTCCTGTGCTTTTAATCGTTTAGCAATACTTAAAGGTAAGATATTCAATAATAATCGTTCGGACTTGTCTTGCTCTTCTTCAATTGTTCTTTCATAACGACGACTTACTTTCAAAGCCGCATAGGAAGCAGGTAGGGCAATTAAAAATCCCAGTAATATGAAAATTAAGATGGTAATTCGCTGTAATTTAGCTATTTCTCTGTTTAAGCGTTTTAAATTTTCATGAGAGAAAACACGAAAATCAGTGGAAGGAACGAGAAAAGAATTGAAAATCTCTACGCGGCCAGTAGGCATTTTGAGCATGCCTCCCTGGGCTAATTTCTTTTCTTTCATGGCAGTAGACCATTTCATGGTTTTATGATCATTAATCGGTAAAAAATCTGCATCAAGCTCGCCGGCATTTCTTCCCACAACATTTCTATCGGGATGGGCAAGAAACACGCCCGTATTTTCATTCACTAAATAAAGATAGCCGCGATACATTTCCGTATTATTGAGCGAATGTTGAAAGGCATCGATAACCTTTTCTTTCGGCTCGCCTTCTTCAATTAATTTGGATATGAAGCGACCAAACATTTCTGCTTCATGCTGATGAACCATGGTGCTCATAGAAAGATAGGTTGCACGAATATAATGAAGCAGTAGAGGGGAAAGTATACCCCCTACCAAAACTAAGCTGGAAAAAATGCCAAGGAAAATAAATAAATATAAGTTTGAGCGCCTAATCACTATATGTCCTTTTGCTATCTTCTCCTAACAAAGATGATTTAAGCCCTGTTCAATCAAACCAGCGTTGTTACAGATTCTAATCTTCCTGCCTCGGTAGCAATGAAGTTTAATTTTTTCTTTTTGCAGTAATTTTAAAATCAACTTTCACATCATCTTTTATTTGATCAGTACTCGACCACTCCCCTTGCCCAACACCAAAGGCCTCTCGTTTCAATATGGTATTACCAATGACTACCCCAGTATCGGCAGAAGGTTGCTCTGTAGTAAAGGTCAAAGTGACTGGTACTGTTTTATCACGAATTGTGAGATTTCCGATAGCCTGATAACTGTTGTCCCCTGTTTTATTAAAATCAGTGGACTTAAACTCCGCTTTTGGAAACATTTTCACATCAAACCAATCCGCTGTAAGCAGCGTATTTTTAACATCAGCATAATCGGTAGAAATCGAATTCATATCAATGACAATATGTACCGAGCTCGCTTTATAATTAGCAGGATCAACAAAAATTTCTCCTGTAAAAGTCTTAAATTGACCAGTAACCGGCGCACCATTTTGAGTGGCAGTAAAAGAAAGACTGCTTTGATTCGGCTCGATTTGCCATTCTGGTGGTGCAGCTCGCCCTAGGAGTGGTACGAGTATAAATAGCAAACAGACTAATCCCTTATTGGCATTTATTTTCATGGCCTAAGTCTCCTTTAACCCTTTTTATGATTTGTATGCTTCGGCACCAATTTGAATTTTAACTTCATCCCCAACATCAGGTATCAAGGTTTTCATTCCAAAATCAGAGCGTTTAAGGGTAGTCGTCGCAGTAAAACCGACTGTCATTTTGTCAGTAATTGGACTTTTACCCACTTTATTCAGAGTCACATTCAAAGTAACTGGTTTGGTCACTCCACGTAGAGTTAACATACCCTCGACTTTTGCTTTCGTTTTGCTCAGCACATCGACTTTGTTAGAAACAAAAGTCGCTGTAGGGTATTTTGCAGTGTCGAAAAAAAGCGGTCCTTGCAAATGCTTATCAAGCTCCGGTATACCTGTGATTACATTAGATACTTTAATAGTCGCTTCGACCTTGCTGTTTTGTGGTTGATCCTGATCTAAAGTGACGGTCCCAGTGACATACCACTTACCGACTTGTGTTGAAAATCCCAGATGCTCAATTTCCCACAAAACATAACTATGTTGTGGATCAAGAGTTAAGGTTTCAACTGCAGCATGCAGAAAAGAGACTGGTAGAATGAATAATAATGCTATCAAAAAACGCGCTATAGTCCTAATCATGTAGTACTCCATGTAAGTATATGAATTTTAAAAGGCTAAACTAAGATTTCTTTTCTGTTCCCGCAGTTAAACTGCCCCCTACTAGTTTTTCACATAAACCTGCAGGAACGAACACAAAAGCATCAGCTTGATTGTCTTTTGTTGAAGAGCCGGCACAAGAAGCAGTTGCAGTAGCACAATCATTCATACCTGCTTTAACTACTCCGTAGCATTTTACCGAATTCTGTGCTCCCTGATTTTGAGCATTTGTATCAGCGACGACTTGAGTAGCTGCCATCGCGAGAAAAGCGCTTACAGCAGCTTTGATTATTTTATCCCTATTCTTCATGATAATATCCTTATTTTCTGTTTAATTACTTATTAGCTATCCATTCAAACACTTTTTGCTCGTCAATTACATCATTTGTTTCACTAAATCCACCGCGATTTTTTAGGGGCTCTATTGCTGAAGCAGCAATATTAATACTATTAGGTTTAGCATATTTTTGCATATGTCCGGCTATATCAATAACCCGATCGCTGACTTGCTCAAGTGGCATCTCTTCATCAAAATAAACAAAACCGGCGTTTATACCACAACGAATTTGAAATTCCCTCTTGATTTTTTTTTCACTAGCATTAAATATTTTTAACTTATCAAGTAGAGTGATTGCTGCCTTGACCGCATCATCAACGGTGCGAAAACAACTCATAATTCCATCAGGAGTCATTGCAAATTTCAACACCCCACTTTCATTAAGGCTTTCATTAACAAGGTGGTTGTAACGATCAAAATCGTAAGCAGCAATATATTTGTCTTCATCCCGCTTCATACCTGTAGAGTCAACAACATCAATGGCAAGAAACGCAAGTTGCTGTCCCATACTATCAAGCTTCGTTTTTAAAATAGCAAACTCGCGAAGTATTTTTTTCCTATCGCTAGCTTTGCTTGTGTTTAAAGCTTCAAATTTGCTATCGATCTCCTTCATTTTATCCTTTGATACAACGCGACTGACCTGGTTACGCCATTTGTAATAGGTTTCTTTTTCATGGATACGTCGCAACTTTCCCTGTAATTTTGATCGCAGCACTACACAAATATGAGCCAAGATAAGCATCAGGAATATAAGGATAATCTCACTGTAATCCGCCTCTTTATAACGATAGGGCATTGCCATTTTAATTTGGTCGGTGAATGGCTTACTTAATTGTTGCTCTAGATTATTTATTTTTACTAAAGTGGGATATTGCCCGATGTTTTCTACGAATTGAGAGATAAAAGCAATAAGTAAAAGAAAAACGAAAAGAAGTATACATATTCTTAGGAAACTGACGAGGTACGCCAAGGAGTTCAAAAAGAATGCTTTCATTTTATTCGGCCTTTTGTTGTTAGCTCCGTGTATTAACTGCCCTACTACCTACTTCTTGAACCTATAAACTATTCTCATACCTCATCCCACATTCGGGATGACATACGGGAGATTTTGTTAATTATTATAATAATAGGCTTTATTGGGAAGATTTGTGAATAAAATAAAAATGAATTTGTTGGGCCAAAGCCCAACCTTCTAATATCCCTCTGGCAACGACATTAAACTCGCGTTACCTCCTGCTGCCGTGGTATCAACAGTATAAGTTCGTTCATGACATAAGCGCAGGAGATAATAGGGTCCTCCTGCCTTTGGTCCTGTGCCCGATAAGCCTTCTCCACCAAAAGGCTGTAAACCAACAACAGCACCAATCATATTACGATTTACATAGCAATTTCCTGCATGAATTCGTTTTCTAATATATTCTACAGTATGGTTAATTCGGCTGTGGATCCCCAAGGTCAAACCATAACCTGTATTATTGATCTGCTCAATAACGTCATCAAGATTTTTACGTTTATAACTAATAACATGTAGAACAGGACCAAAAACTTCCTTTTCCAGGGCAGCCATATTATCTATCGCAATTGCAGTAGGAGGCATGAAATACCCAGATTCACACTCCTCCGACAGTTTACATTGATAAATAATTTCGTATTTTTGTTTCATCGCGTTTACATGCGCTTTCAACCCTGATAAAGCTTCATTATCAATAACTGGCCCAATATCAGTAGAAAGCCAACGAGGATCTCCGACTTGTAATTCAGCCATTGCCCCTTTTAATAAATGAATCATGCGCGGGTAGATTTCTTCTTGTACAAATAAAACCCGTAAAGCAGAGCATCGTTGACCAGCACTACCAAAGGCAGAAGTAATTGTATCAATCGCAACTTGCTCTAATAAAGCAGAAGAATCAACTAACATTGCATTTTGCCCACCAGTTTCCGCGATAAGAGGAATAATTTCTCCTCCGCGAGTCGCCAGTGTTTTGTTAATATGAGCAGCCGTTTGCGTTGAGCCAGTAAAGATCACTGCTTTAATACGCGGATCAGCGACCAATGCAGCACCTACGGTTTCACCATTTCCAGGTAATAATTGCACCACCTCTGTAGGGATCCCCGCTTGATGCATTAACTGCACAGCAAAACAAGCGATTAAAGAGGTTTGCTCAGCAGGTTTAGCAATCACACAATTCCCTGTTACTAAAGCTGCAGCCACTTGCCCCGTGAAAATAGCTAAAGGAAAATTCCATGGACTAATACAGAGAACGACTCCACGACCATGTAAACTAAGTTCATTTAATTCACCGGTATAACCATGAAGTTTCATAGGCTTGGCCATTAATTTTTCTGCCATCATTGCATAATAACGGCAAAAATCGACGGCCTCGCGAATTTCTGCAACACCATCACTCCAGGTTTTACCTGCTTCTAAACAAGCCATCGCCAGTAATTCAGGCATCTTTTCTTCTAAAAGATTGGCAAAACGTTCAATACAAGCTATTCGCTCAATGACTGGGGTTTGACACCAGCTTGGGAAAGCGCGTTCAGCATGGGATAAAGCCCAATCAATATCCTGTTGAGTGGAATCACTCACCCGACCTATTGGCCGCTCAGGGTTTTGTGGTGATAAGACTGAGCGCTCCACTTCTCCACCTTGCTTTCCACCGGCTAAAAGTGGTTTAGCAAACCAATGAGAAAGATCCATATCAATATAGCGTTGCTGTAATTTGGCAACTACCTCCCGATCAGTAAAATCAATACCACTCGAATTTTTTCTCCCTGGGACAAAAATAGATGCAGGTAAAGGAATATTTTGATTGATTTTACCCAATAAATGACTCGCTTTGCTTACCGGATCTTCTACCAATGTAGAGATGGGTGCTTTTTCGTCGACAATTCGGTTTACAAAAGAAGAATTCGCGCCATTTTCTAATAAACGGCGAACTAAGTAAGGTAATAAATCTTCATGAGAGCCAACTGGTGCATAAATCCGGCAAGGGATTCCTAAACGATTCGCAGGTACAATTTGCTCATAAAGTTCATTACCCATACCGTGTAAACACTGAAACTCAAAATCGCGATAATTACCAACGATATTGAGAATCATTGCCACAGAATAAGCATTGTGGGTAGCAAATTGAGGATAAATCGCATCAGTCATCGTCAGCAGCTTTTTAGCGCAAGCCTGAAACGAGACGTCGGTAAATACTTTTCTCGTAAATACAGGGTATTCAGAAAATCCCTGCATTTGCGTTTTTTTAATCTCGCTATCCCAATAGGCTCCTTTAATTAAGCGCACCATCATACGGCGCTGTTTTCCTCTCGCCAAATCAGCAATCCAATCTAACAAATAGAATGCTCGTTTTTGGTAAGATTGCACTGCCATTCCAAAGCCTTGCCAACCATGCAAGCTATCATCGTTGAATACGCGTTCTATAATATCGAGCGAGAGCTCAAGTCGTTCGGATTCTTCTGCATCGATAGTAAGAGCAATATCATATTCTTTAGCTAATTGAGACAACTCCAATAATTTAGGGGGCAACTCCTCCATAACTCTCACACGCTGTGCTTCTTGATAACGAGGATGCAAAGCAGAAAGTTTGATGGAAATACCAGCACGTTGGTAGATATGGATATTTTTATCAACGCTGGCGCCGATTGCTTTGATTGCTTCTTTATAAGCATCAAAATAACGGTCGGCGTCAATCATCGTGAGGGCTGCTTCGCCAAGCATATCGTAGGAATAACGGTAACCTATAGCTTCTTTTTTCTTTGCGCGCGATAAAGCTTCGCCAATTGTTCGCCCAGTCACGAATTGTTTACTCATGATGCGCATTGCCTTGTCTACTGCCTTACGTACGACGGATTCACCACTACGGTTGAGCAATTTAAATAAGGTTTTTGATAACATGGAATCTGCTTTTTCTGGCGTGAGCACTTTTCCTGTTAACATTAAAGCCCAGGTTGTTGCATTCACAAAAAAAGAATCACTCTGACCCCGATGCGATTTCCAATCAGCAGTTGTCAATTTATCTTTTATTAAACTATCGATGGTTGCATTGTCAGGTACGCGCAGCAACGCTTCTGCCAAACACATTAATGCAATCCCTTCATCGCTTGATAAAGAGTACTCGGTAAGAAAAGAATCGATACCCGTGCTTTTTTTACGCTCTGCGCGTACCTGTTCAACGAGAATTGTTGCTTGATTGCGAGTAGCATTGATCTGTTCACTATCTAACTCAGCATTTTTTATTAGTTCGGTAAGTACGGTTAGTTCATCAACACGGTAAGCATTATTTATTAGTGCGCGAGCACCTTGCGGAAGTTGTGCTGAGTATCGCTCAAGCATGGTGTAATCTCCAATCCAACAGGTCAAAAAATATCAGGCGATAATAATTCAGAACATCTCTAATTGAAATGTACCGGTAAGTATTTTACCAAATCTATAGCCCTTATGTCGCCTATTCTCGCAGAATAAATGATCAATTTATAGCCAAAACAGATCTATTTGTGTTAATATTGCACTTTTTTAATACTGTTAAATCGGTGGAATTAAGACTAGATAGATTTTTTTACAAACTTTTTGTGTAATATTTATTCTGAGATTATAAGCTTATCTTTTTCTAACTTTCTGAATTGGATAATATTTCACCCTAATGGGCAATCACTTCTCTTGTAATTTTACATTTGTGTTACTTGTAAATATAATCACCATCCGTATGTATACCTTATTTCCGACGTTTAACAAGAAAAAAGGAGTGTTATGAGTACAATATTAAGCATACTTTCTGCAGCGTTTTTTTCGACAGGTCTTTCACACAATGCAATTCCCACTAAAACGGGCTTTGATGTTAACCAACATGTTCAGCACCTGAGTCAAATAGCGCCACAGCTTAACAAACAAGTTCTTAAGCTCGCATTAACAGCCTATAAAAAAGCAGCCGACAAAGGGGCTGTAAAAAAACCCGTTCTCACTGTTATTGATTATTCCCTGCCTTCTAATAAGCAACGTATGTGGGTTTTTGATGTCAATAGCGAGCGACTTTTATACAATACCTATGTTGCTCATGGCAGAAATTCAGGAATGGACACTCCTACTCATTTCTCAAACGCCCCCTCCAGTAAAGCAACAAGTCTCGGTACCTATGTTACCAGCGATACTTATATAGGTTCTAAAGGCTATTCATTAAATTTACAAGGCCTGGAGCGAGGATTTAATGACAACGCTTACAGCAGACGTGTGGTTATCCATGGTGCCTGGTATGTAGAGCCTGATTTTATTAAAAAAGCTGGCCGCGCTGGCCGCAGTTGGGGCTGTCCTTCAATTGCTAAAACCCTAGCTAAGCCTGTGATTAATACGTTAAAAGGCGGCTCTGTAGTTTTTGCTTATTATCCTGACAGTTATTACCTATCCCATTCCGGCTTTGCCACTGTATAAATCCTGACGGAGAGAGGATGATTTGCATCCTCTTTGTTCTTCTTGAGAAACTATCTCATTGTCAACGTAAACACTATCTCAGCACCCCGGCTTCCTGAGCCTAAGTCATCCAAGTATGGCGAAGGATCTTCGGCAATATTGGGACCTTCTTCTCTGTGCTCGAAATCTGAGGCATCTCCACGAAGTTATTGTCATCCCTGCTTTGACTCGCGCTGGGCTATACTATAAAAAAGTAAAGCCAGGGTATTAAACCTGGCTTTTCGCAGTCTTCCGTCAGAACATCCTGTTCCGACATCATCCTTGACTATCATATCCCTATGATTAAAAATCCTTTTAAAAAGCCTCAAATCCCTTGAAGCCATGTCTAAAATTTAGCAACTAGAGTGCTGCTTTGCAAGACAGTATGTCACGGTTAAGACGAAATGTCTTTTTCTTATAAAATAGCTTAATCAATATAATTCAATAGGTTAGTTATTCTAAAAGAATAATTACCAAGCTATAACTACTGATTTCTTGAGGTAATTTGAGAAATCTCTTGGACTAAACTAAGACACGAAGATCGAAAAAAGCTAGATTGAAAAATAAATACTATGGTTTATACAACAATTAATCATATAATTCGTAGCAAAATTGTCACCAACTAGGGTAAACCAGCCCTTGATAAACATATTGATTGTGGTAGTTTAACAACATTCATTGCTATGGAGTACAAGCATGACCCAGCAGAGTGAAATCGTCAAAAAAGATAAGCTCCAAATTATCGATTGGTTAATTGAGCATTTTCCTTGTGCTTTTTTTAAAAAAGGAAGCCAGGTTAAGCCATTACAGATCGGTATATTTGACGAAATTATTGATTTTTATGAACGCTTAGATAGCCCACCTTTTAGTAAAAAAGCATTACGAGAAGCACTGAGTTACTATAGCTCATCCCCTGCTTATTTAAATTGTCAGAAAGCCAACACCGCTCGTGTTGATCTTTTTGGTAATGAAGTGGATGTAGTGACAGAAGAGCAAGCAAAATACGCTCATCAACGCTATCAGCAACGTTATGTTGAAAAGAAAAATCAAGAGTAATACCTCTCAGACACTGTTGTTATCCTTGCAATTTTGCTATCAGGCTTTGCAAGGATGACAACTCAATCGCATGAGACGGGTTTAAAACAAGCAAGCAAATAATTGACATCCACCGACTCTTTAAGCCTAGCTGTACGGCTTAAAGGATTGTAAGCTATCCCTGCGATATCTTTGAATTCAAGCCCCGCTTCTCTGATCATGGCTGCTAACTCACTGGGTTTAATAAATTTTGCAAAATCATGAGTTTGCCTTGGCAAGATTCCCAATACGTATTCTGCTGCAACAATCGCGGTTGCATAGGCTTTTAAAGTTCTATTGATTGTCGATAAGAAAAGATAGCCGCCTGGTTTTAACAAACGCGCACAATGATTAATTACCAATTGGGGATTATTAACATGCTCTAGCATTTCCATGCAGGTTAGGACATCAAAAGCATTTGCCTCATAGTCTTCCACAGGTGAACAAACATAATTGATACTGAGTTTGCTGAGATTTGCATGCGCTTTCGCAGCTTCTAGTGCATCCATTTCAACATCTAAACCTGTGACTTGCGCTTTTTCTGCTGCCATTCCCTCGCATAAAATACCTCCGCCACAACCCACATCGAGAACGGTTTTCTGTTCAAGCTTAAGGTGATTTTTAATAAATTCAAGACGAGCAGGATTAATATCATGCAAAGTTTTTAAAGGGCCTTCTTTATTCCACCAATGACTAGCATGTTGAGCAAATTTAGCAACTTCTTGAGGATCTACTGTTGATTTATTCATGGCAACTCAATAAATCTAAAGGTTTGAAAAATTCCAACACTTTAGGATTAGTAATAAAACTTAAATTGTAAGGGTGCTCGGCAATTAAGCAAGGAAAAAAGATAGATTCAGGAATTTGTTCTGCAATTCGTCCAAATAAAATCAACTCTACCTTTTGCTCTCTCTTAGCTAATTGACAAAGTAGACTATGCATAAAAGGCTGCCATTGGCGTGCGTGAAACCGCACCTTGTCTTCAGCATAGACTAGCGACGCATTTAAAAGTAAAAACCCTTTATTAATTATGTTGCCAAACAATTGCTCAGAAGTCTGCCAATATTGAGATTTATCGAGAGCAGCGATTGCTGGTTGGGAACAATCTTGTTGTAAATCCCCCCGAGCAATAAGCAGCATTTTTATTATATTGCGCAAAGAAGTCGCACGATTGACTTGCTTACTAAGTCCAGTATTACTCCACAAGGCATGAACAGCTTCATCCCAAAACGCATAACCATTGGCGGATTCTGGCCGTGGGTAAGGTGATTCGCCAAGTAAGATATATTTCGTTTTACTTAATGGCTGGCTAAATGCAGCAAATAAAGCAGAATAGCCTGGCAGCCAGTGTTGACTATTTTTTAATTGCCGCAAATATTCCTGTTCCACATGCAACAACGCTTGATTAAGTAATTCATGCCATTCTGGATGAGTATTCTCAATAAGATGATGCACAAACTCTCCCTTAAATCTAAATGAGCTAAGCATCATAACTGATAAAGGCCAGGCATCCTAGTTGGTTAAAAACATTTGTTTTTGGTCGTTTATAATTCAACTTCATATTTTCTTAAGCCTTCTTCGATAGAATAATTTATTTAACCTATTCAACGGGCTTAAATTATGCTGATGAATACCTATAAAATAGCAAAACCAAGAACTAAAGGTATCTATAATTACTCTTGCTACACTTATTTAAACATGCTGAAAATACCAGCTTCAGTATTTGAGAATTTTGATATGCTAGCCCCCTCTCTTGCTTATCAGTTAAACCATTTGAAACTGCAGAAAAATTACAATCCCCATTTTAGTTATATCGAACTCTATGACCAATTTTTTTCAGTTGTTAATGATAATATCGATAGAATTTTTGACAAACGAAGAGCCGAACTTCTCAAAGAACTCGCAAGCATTAATGGCCGTAAAAATTTTGTCAGGAAAAATAAAGAAAACCCAGAATACTTGTTATTCCTGAAAGATGCCGATGAGCATTCGACCCCTGAATACGAACAAGAAATTCACCAACAGCTTGCGCAATTAAATCAATTTATTTTTTCTGTTTTCGATTCAAAGTTAACGGCTTGAGATCACAACTTGAACTAATCTAACAACCAAAGTTGCGTATGCCGCTAATTTCCGCTAATGTCATAGATAGTTTTTGAGTAAAAGTGATCCGCTATGACAAAGGACGTTCTGCATTTTTTAAATCCCCGTAAACAAACCATGGTGGAGCAATTACACCAATTCTGCGAAATTAACTCTGGCACTGAAAATTTACTGGGCCTAGCCCTAATGCACCAACATTTAAAAGAGGTATTCACCCCTCTTGCTGATCAGGTTGAAACACTGCAACTTCCCTCCATCACCACGATGAATATGGCAGGTGAAATCAGTATACAACAATGTGGCGATGCGCTTTTTATTCGCAAACGTCCTGAGTTGAAGCGACGTATTCTACTCTCTGGCCATATGGATACTGTTTATGGCGTTAATCACCCTTTTCAAACTCTGACTTATATTAATGATAATCAGATTAATGGACCCGGTGTTGCGGATATGAAAGGTGGCTTGCTCGTTATACTGCATGCGCTCTCCGCTTTTGAAGAAACCCAACAGGTAAAAAACCTTGGCTGGGATGTATTAATCAATGCTGATGAGGAAATTGGCTCTCTAGCATCTAGTTCGCTTTTTGACGAATTTGCGAATCTTTACCAAGCGGCTTTGGTTTATGAGCCTGCAATGACTGCCAGTGGTATCTTAGCTAAAAATCGGCGCGGCAGCGGCAAATTTACCCTGGTAGCAACAGGCAAATCGGCGCATGTAGGACGAGATTTCAGCGAAGGCCGCAATGCAATCTGCTATTTAGCCGAAGTCATTACCGCAATTCATGCACTCAATCAGTACAGCCATAGCCAGGGTATTACAATCAACGTAGGTAAAATTGCAGGCGGTGACGCCATCAATATGGTTCCTGATAAAGCGGTGGTCAAAATAGATGTGCGCGTCTCTAAAACTGAAGATGAACATTGGGTGAGGGAACAACTTAATAAAATCCTCAATAGTATGAAACGCGAAGGTTATACTTTAACTATTCATGGTCATTTCGGCCGACCTGTTAAACGGGTTTGCCCGGCTACCGAACGCTTATTCTCACGCATTCAAAAGTTAGGACAGGTCTTAGGACTCTCCATTGATTGGCAAGATAGTGGCGGCTGTTGTGATGGCAATAATCTAGCCCGTCATGGTCTCCCTGTCCTTGATACTCTGGGCGTTCGTGGCGGTCATATCCACAGTGCAAATGAGTTTATTTTGCTAGATAGTCTAGTCGAGCGCTCAGCACTCACTGCACTTTTACTTATGGATTTAGCCGCTGGTGGTCTTGAGGATCTCAAAAAATGATGCTCCTACGCAGCGCTCGAAAGTCGGATTTAGATGCTATTTTTCATTTAGCCGAGCACTGCGGTATTGGGATGACAACCCTACCTAAAGACAAAGAATTACTAGCTGCTCGCCTTGACTGGGCTTGCAAATCGTTTAAGAAAGTTGTGAATTCGCCAGTCCATGAATACTACTTATTTGTTTTAGAAGAGCCCGAATCAAACAAAGTGGTTGGTACCTCTGCCATTGAATCGGCAATAGGTTATGAAGTGCCCTTTTATTCTTATAAACTCTCAAAACGCACCCGCATCTCTCACGCGCTCAATATTCGTAGCGATTATGAAATCCTAACGCTAGTAAACGATTATCAAGGTGTCAGTGAAATCTGTACCCTCTTTTTAGAACCTAACTTCCGCCACTGCCATAATGGATTGCTGTTATCACGTGCTCGTTTTTTATTCATGGCAAATTATCCAACACGTTTTGCCTCAACAGTCATAGCAGAAATGCGCGGTGTATCTGATGATTCGGGCCATTCTCCATTTTGGGACAATGTGGGGCGACATTTTTTTCACATGCCTTTTCCTGACGCGGATCGTTTAACCATTTCTACTAATAAACAATTCATTGCTGATTTAATGCCAAGGAATTCTCTTTATATAAAATTGCTAGATCCTTCTGCGCAAGCTGTGATTGCTAAACCCCATCAATCCACTGCACCGGCAATGAACATCTTACTCCATGAAGGGTTTCGTCATAATGGCTACGTTGATATTTTTGATGCCGGACCTACCATCGAAGCTCAGCGTTCACAAATAAAAACAATCTCGGCAAGTCGCATTATGACCATCAAGAATATCAGTGACGAGGTGAGCTCCAAACGATATTTGCTTGCGAATACTCAACTCAATTACCGTGCCACTATCAGTCAAGTCATTTTTAATGAGTTGCAAGGCTCTTGTATTATCTCTAAAAAAACCGCACAGCTTTTAGAGGTTAAGCCAGGCGATTGCTTACGAGTAGCCCCTCTACAAGTTGAGCATCTCGAACATCAGCGACCAAGTGAGTAAAACATGAACATTCCTCAACAACCGAGCAAAACAGCGGATCATTATATCGATGGCCAGTGGATTAACGGTCAAGGTGAAAATTTTATTTCTAAAAATCCCGCGGATAGTTCTATTCTATGGCGAGGCCGCAATGCAACCAGCGAAGAAGTAGCCTTAGCCCGCGAGGCTGCTCATTTAGCCCTTCCTTACTGGTCTTCGCTTAAGCTCGAAGCGCGTACTCAATACTTGCAACATTTTGCACAAGAAGTCGAAGCGAGACGCAAAGAGTTAGCCTTTCTCATCGCCCTAGAAACAGGCAAACCTTTATGGGAAGCCCAGACCGAAGTGAGTGCTGTCATTAGTAAAGTGACTTTATCAATCCAAGCCTATCAAGAGCGGAATGCAGAAAAGCAAGCTAACCTTCAAGAAGTCAACGCCTGTTTACGTTACAAGCCCCATGGCGTTGCAGCAGTACTTGGCGCTTTTAATTTTCCTGCTCACCTCAGTAATGGGCATATTGTGCCCGCCCTTTTAGCGGGTAACACGGTCATTTACAAACCTAGTGAACTTGCTCCCGCTGTCGCGCAATTTATTATGCAATGCTGGCATGAAAGTGGCCTTCCTAAAGGGGTTCTTAATTGTGTACAGGGCGATGGCGCTTGCGGAAAAGCACTCTTAGCTTCCGATGTACAAGCCGTTTATTTCACAGGAAGTTATAAAACAGGTCAGCAAATTCATCAACATTTTAGTGCTAAACCCGAGGTGATCCTCGCGTTGGAAATGGGAGGGAATAATCCACTCATTATTGATGAAGTTAAAAACCTCAATGCCGCCGTTTACCACAGCATACTCTCATCCATGATAACTGCAGGACAGCGTTGCAGTTGTGCCAGGCGGCTTTTTGTGCCCAACACCCCCAAGGGGGAGCGATTTTTAAAACAGTTTATTAAAAGTTGCCAAGCACTGCGCGTGGGCAAATTTAATGACCAACCAGAGCCGTTTATGGGGCCAGTTATTAACTTTGAACATGCAAAAGCACATCTGCAGGCTCAGCAAAAACTTATTCACCTAGGAGGTAAATCGCTATTAATGATGACATCATTGGCAGAAAATACGGGCTTCCTGACTCCGGGGATTATCGACATGACCGAGGCATCCAAAGCTCCAGATGAAGAAATCTTTGCTCCCTTTGTGCAAATCTATCGCTACAATGATTTTGATGACGCGATCGCCCTAGCGAATCAAACACGCTATGGTTTATCGGCCGGCTTATTGTCCGATAGCCCAGAGCGCTATCAACAATTCTATAAGCATATCCGTGCCGGTTTAATTAATTGGAACAGGCCAACCACCGGAGCAGTCAGTAATCTACCTTTTGGCGGAGTGGGCTGTAGCGGAAATCACCGCCCTAGTGCCTATTTTGCGGCGGATTATTGTTCCTATCCTATTGCCAGCTTGGAACAAGCTCAATTATCGACGCCAGAAGAATTATTGCCTGGCATACACTTGGAATAATAATGCAGGTTTATGAGTTAAATCTAGATGGTCTAGTCGGCCCTAATCACAATTATGCCGGCTTGTCGGCAGGCAATCTTGCCTCCGCGTGTAATGCGCTCAGCGCTTCAAATCCGCAGGCAGCAGCCTTACAAGGGATTGCTAAAATGCGCTTACTGCACCGCATGGGACTAAAACAAGGTTTATTACCCCCTCAGCAGCGCCCTAACTTAGAGTTACTCTATCAATTGGGTTTTACCGGCTCACCAACACAACAGGTTGAAAAAGCTTATCGTACAGCCCCTGAGCTTCTAGCGGCTTGTTATTCCGCTTCTGCGATGTGGACCGCTAATGCGGCCACCGTTTCTCCTAGTTTAGATACCGTAGATCATCGGCTGCATTTTACTGCAGCTAATCTTATTTCCAATCTACATCGTCATCAAGAAGCTGATTTCTCTTATACATTGCTGAAAAAAATATTCAACAACGAGAAATTTTTTAGCCATCATCAGCCTCTTCCCAGAAGTTTTACAACCAGTGATGAAGGAGCGGCTAATCATAGTCGTTTATGCCGCTCTCACAATACGCCAGGAATTCATCTATTCGTTTATGGCAAAGAAAGCTTAAAAACTTCGGCGATTGAAGGCCCGTTTAAATATCCCGCTCGCCAAACCTTAGAAGCTTCACAAGCAATCGCCCGTGCTCATCGATTAAATCCCGATAAAGTTGTTTTTGCGCGGCAAAATCCCAAAGCAATCGACCAAGGAGTTTTTCATAATGATGTCATTGCTGTTGCCAATGAATCTCTTTTATTCCTCCATGAGGAAGCCTTTGTTCTCCAAGCCGACGTGCTTAAAGAAATCCAACTCAAAGCAGATTTTCCTGTGCAAGTGATTAGCGTTGATAGTCAGCGGATTAATTTGACAGAAGCAGTGGCAACTTATTTGTTTAACTCTCAGGTCATTACCCTACCCAAGGAACCTCAAAAAATGGCCTTTATTGCGCCGGTGGAGTGCCAAACTAACTCTAAAGTCAAAAACTTGCTTGATGAAATCATTGAGAACCAGGACAATCCTATCTCCTGCGTGCATTATCTTGATCTCAAACAAAGCATGCGAAATGGCGGTGGTCCTGCCTGCCTTCGGTTAAGAATAGCTTTAACGGAAGAAGAGTTAATGGCAATGCATCAAAACATTTTGGTGACGGATTTATTATTGGATCGCTTAGAAACTTGGGTCATGCGCCACTATCGTAGTCAATTGAATGCCGCTGATTTGGCTGATCCTAATTTAATTGATGAATGCTTATCTGCCTTAGATGAGCTCAGTAAAGTGCTTAAGCTAGGTGCGATTTATCCCTTTCAATGCGAAATCAATGGCTAATTTATGTGGAAAACTTTTGCTAGACACTGCATTTATCAATCACCTACCGGCATACGCGTTTTCCAAAATCCCCTCTTTCGTTGGCTGCAATTTGAAAGTAGAGCTATACAAACCTTAATTAATCGTTATTTCCCTCATCGACCCGGATTAAGTTATATAAAGACTCTGATTTTTGCGGTGCGATTGCAGCCAGCCCAATGTTGCATGCTTGGCCTTGGAGGAGGCGGTGCAGCGCATGCACTTTCCCCCTTGCTTAGTCCCGATAAACTTCTAATTGTAGAAAATAATGATGAGGTGATAGACATCGCCTCTCGTTTTTTTATGATAAATCAGTTAGACAACCTTAGTATTGTGCATCAAGATGCAAACTCTTTCGTGCATCAATGTACTCATCAATTTCAGCATCTTTTAGTTGATTTATTTGATGCGAATGTCTTTCCTGCCGATTGCAATAACGAAGCTTTTTTTGCTCAATGCAAACGACTATTAAAACCCGATGGTATTCTTGCGGTAAACCTAGCCAACAGACATGAGCAATGGCCTATTTTCCAACTCATCCAAAAACAGTTTCGACTTTCAACCCTCGCCCTACCTGTTTTAGATTCTCCCAATATGATAATCCTTGCGCAAAATAGCGATTCAATTACTCCTTTTTTAGAGTTTCTTAAAAAACATAAGCAATTGAAACAGCTAACTTGGAACAATAAATGGGGTCATGTCGCTAAAATTCGCTAACTGTTTTACAGGAAATTTGCGAGTTGACGCCTAGGTTGGGTCTTGGCCTAATGGCTCTGCTCCCTTCCGCCTACGACCCGAAGCTTGTTCGTGGGATCCAGAGATCTGAACATCGGAAGAGATCGCTTGGATACGATGGACAAGCCACGGTACGTAGGTACATAGGCAGGAGGGCTAAAATTTTCAACACCGTTGGACAAGCCGCGGGCCGTAGGCAAAAATGTAATCAAGAGACAGTTGCAAGCAACCAGGCTACGGGGCGAGTTGAAATCTCCACTTTTAGCTTTTTCACTACTGTGTAATGAAATTTCCCCTTTTTTATTAATAAGTACTACTATTGAATTACCAACATGCCAAACAGGATAATCTGATCATCAATACAATCCTTTTTCGCAATTTTGATTTGATTCAATGCTCCCAATGGATGTCCATCAGCTGCTAATTGAGGCCTAACGAAGGAGAGGAGTGACTTAGATCAAAATTTCTATTAGCAAAAAAAAAACGCATCCTAGAATGCGTTTTTTTAAAGAGTTATTTATCAAATTTCCATCAAATCCTTTTCTTTCTCTTGAAGCGCAACATCTACATCAGCGATGTATTTATCAGTAATTTTCTGAATCACTTCAGTCGCACGACGTTCATCATCTTCGGAAATCGATTTATCTTTAACCAAATCTTTTAAATGAGAGTTCGCATCACGACGAATATTGCGAATAGCAACACGAGACTGCTCCCCTTCACCTCGAACTACCTTAATTAATTCTTTTCGGCGCTCCTCAGTTAAGGGCGGCATGGGGACACGAATTGCATTGCCTGAGGTTGCAGGGTTTAAACCCAGATCAGAAGTCAAAATGGCTTTCTCAATAGCAGCCACCATCGCTTTTTCCCAAGGTGTTACTAATAAAGTACGTGCATCACTGCTGGTAATGTTAGCGACCTGATTGATTGGTGTTGGGTTACCGTAATAATCCACGATAACATGATCTAAAAGACCGACGTTTGCTCGTCCTGTGCGGACTTTAGTTAAATCATTACGTAGACTTTCAACTGCCTTTTTCATCCGCTTTTCAGCATCTTGCTTAATATCATTGATCATGGTTTGCTCCTACTATGGTTCCAACCCTTTCACCCAAAACAATTTTCTTTAGGGCTTCTGGTGCGGCTAGGTCAAATACTTGTAAAGGCATGCCCTGGTCTCGACATAAGCAGATAGCCGTAGCATCCATTACTTCCAACCCATCCTGCAGTACCTGCTGATAAGTTAAAAAATCATAACGTGTCGCGTTAGCATTCTTGACCGGATCATCTGAATAAATTCCATCCACTTTAGTGGCTTTTAAAACTACATCCGCACCTACTTCAATCGCACGTAAACAGGCAGCCGTATCGGTAGTAAAGAAAGGATTCCCTGTACCCGCAGCAAAAATAACGACATGTCCATTACGTAAATGAGTTATGGCTTTACGGCGATGATAAGGATCAACAATTCCTAAAATAGGAATCGCAGACATGATTCGAGATGGTAAATCAATTCGCTCTAAAGCATCCCGCATGGCTAAAGCATTCATCACCGTAGCCAACATACCCATATGATCGCCAGTTACCCTCCCGAGACCCGCTTCAGATAAAGCTTTTCCGCGGAATAAATTGCCACCACCAATAACTAAACCGACCTCTACTTCCATACGGATAAGTTCTGCAACATCTTTGGCGATTCGGTCGAGAACAGATGGATCAATCCCAAATTGAGATTGACCCATCAACGCTTCACCACTGCATTTTAATAAAATGCGTTTGTACTTTAGCTTTGGATGATTCTCGTCCATCATTGATCACGAACCTGAGCCATTACTTCTTCTACGAAGTTATCTTCTTTTTTCTCAATACCTTCACCAACCTCAAAGCGAATGAAAGAAACAACTTCAGCATTTTTTTCTTTTAATAATTGGCTAACTTTCTTATTAGGATCTTTAACAAAAGGCTGTCCCATCAAGCTAACTTCATCAAGGAACTTGTTAATACGGCCCTCAATCATTTTATCAATAATTTCTTGAGGCTTACCGCTTTCACGAGCTTGGGCAGTGAAAATATCACGCTCATTTTCAATCGCTTCAGCGGGAACTTGGTCGTTGTTTATGACCATAGGACGGCTAGCAGCGATATGCATAGCAATATCCTTAGCCAAGGCTTCATCACCATTCTTTAACGCAACCATTACACCGATTCGCGCACCATGCAAGTAAGAACCAACGACCCCATCGCAACTTATACGAACCATGCGACGTAACTTAATGTTTTCACCGATTTTAGCAATCAATTCTTGTCTTGCTTGCTCAACAGTGATGTTAGCACCCACTAAGGTTTCGTTTGCTAAGGCGTTAACATCGGCCACAGAACTTTGCAGTGCTGTTTCGACTGCTTTGCCAGCAAAATCAGTGAAATTCTCATCACGTGCGACGAAATCAGTTTCGCTGTTGATTTCGAGCATTACTGCAGAACGACCATCAGCAGAACGGGCGAGTACTACAACACCTTCAGCAGCAACGCGATCAGCTTTCTTATCGGCTTTAGCTTGTCCTGCTTTACGCATTTCTAAAATCGCTTGCTCAATATCACCATTCGTAGCGATTAGGAATTTCTTGCATTCCATCATACCAGCGCCAGTACGTTCTCTAAGTTGCATAACTAACGAAGCACTAATTGACATAATTGAATCCTCCACATAGCAAAAAGGGTAGGTCCATTATCAAATTGCAATGATGCCTACCCCTTTAAAAATATTATTCACCCGCTTTTTCTGATTCTTTATCAGCGGCAATTTCTACGAACTCAGCATCAGAAGCAACACCACCTACAGTGTTTCCACGCTTAGCATCAAGTATAGCGTCTGCTACGCAACGTACATAAATATCGACAGCGCGCATTGAATCATCATTCCCTGGAATAACGTAATCGATATTATCTGGACTGTTATTTGTATCTACAACACCAATAACAGGTATTTTTAATCGACGAGCTTCTTCGACAGCAATATGCTCAAAGCCAACATCGACAACAAACAAGGCATCAGGTAAACCACCCATGTCTTCGATACCACCTAATCCGCGCTCTAATTTTTCAAGCTCTCGAGTAAGCATTAACGCTTCTTTCTTGATCATCGAATTAAAGGCACCCTTCTCGCGCATTTCCTTCAATTCTTTTAAACGGAAAATAGATTGACGTACAGTTTTGTAGTTGGTCAACATACCACCTAACCAACGGTGATCGACATAAGGCATGCCGCAACGCTTAGCATGTTCACGAATACTGTCTTGTGCCGCTCTTTTTGTACCAACAAATAGGATTTTTGCCTTGTTAGACGCTAAACGACCGACGTAATTAACGACATCACTCAGCATAGGCATTGTTTTTTCTAAGTTGATAATATGAATTTTATTTCTCGCCCCAAAAATATATTCAGCCATTTTAGGGTTCCAAAAACGGGTTCTATGCCCAAAATGAGCACCCGCTTCAAGCAGTTCACGCATACTAACATTCATTTTATTTCTCCAGGGTTAGGCCTCCACGTCCCCCATACAGCACCCTCATGGGACCCAGCCGTATGTGACGAAACGTGTGTGTATTTAAAGCGCGATATTTATACCATAATAGGCTTTAATCATCAATGACCTTCACTCTCAAAAGCTTATAAATCCTGATGTTACGGTGCATTTTTAAGCAAAAACTCAATTCTAAGTCTATAATCCCTTCAAATTGAGATAATTTTCTCGGCTGGTTGAGGGCTTGCAGTACTCAGGCGGGCTAAGGTGAGGCTTCAAGACGGCACAGTCCAAACTGAAGTATATCCTCATGAAATGAGGATCTAAGGAATTCGTATTCATTTTATTCCGTTCAGCCTGAGAAGCACGAATGACGTGCGTCTCGAAGGCTTGAGGTTTTCGAAGGCATGTCCTGAGGCTCTCGAAGGGGGGCTTTCCCGGCACTTGGCGACAGCGCTGCGCGCTCCCTCAGTGCGTACGGGATAAACAAAACGATCGATGAGAACTAAACGGTCTGGTCTATTTAATTTTGTGGGGATACCTCAGAGCCCGAATGGATGTGAACCTATAGATTTGGGCCTTGGATAACTTGCAAACCATTCGGGCTGAGGAGGCAGTCAGGCCGTGTTGAATGCTAGATTAGGAGGAGTATGACGCATTACACTCCGCTCATTACTATCTTAGTTATTGGGTTTGGATTAGCTTTTATCTTTGGCTATCTAGCTCATCGTTTACGTATTTCCCCTATTGTTGGTTATATTTTCGCAGGTGTCCTTATTGGCCCTTCAACACCGGGTTATATTGCTGATCATAACCTCACTGCTGAACTAGCTGAGATTGGTGTTATTCTATTAATGTTTGGTGTTGGACTTCATTTCTCTCTTGCTGACTTACAATCAGTTAAAAAAGTCGCCATCCCAGGGGCGATCGCTCAAATGATCATCGCGACTCTGCTAGGCTTCAGTTTCGCTTATGGAATAGGCTGGCCCATCAATACAGGCATCGTGTTTGGCTTGTCCCTTTCTGTAGCAAGTACTGTGGTGTTAATTCGTGCTTTAGAAGAATGGAAGATACTTAAGACAAGAAATGGCCGCATTGCTATTGGTTGGTTAATTGTTGAGGATCTTGCCATTATAGTTATTCTTATTTTTCTACCTTCCCTTGCCGACACGACGGCAACGCAGCAAACGTCTACGGTAAATGCCAACCCCTTTTTTCTAGTGGGCATAACGACACTTAAGGCAATTACTTTCTTTACTATTATGTGGTTTTTTGGCCGACGCTACCTTCCGCTCATCCTTACTGCTGTTGCAAAAAATGGCTCAAATGAATTATTCCGACTAGCTGTACTTGCTATTGCTCTAGTGGTTGCCTTTATCGCCGCGAATTTATTCGGTGTTTCTCTAGCCCTAGGAGCATTTTTTGCGGGTATGTTTTTAAGGGAATCAAAATTTAGCCATCGTGCCGCTGAGGAAACCTTGCCTTTACGAGATGCCTTCGCGGTACTGTTTTTTATTTCGGTTGGGATGCTTTTACGGCCGGAAATTTTGATTTCCCAGCCATTATTGGTACTCATCAGTGTATTAATAATCGTTCTTGGCAAATCACTTGTTGCTTTTATTATCGTGCGTCTATTTCGCTATCCTTTATTCACAGCACTCACTATCTCCGTAAGTCTCGCACAAATTGGAGAATTTTCATTCATTCTTGCGCAACTTGGGTATAAGTTAGATATGTTAACTGAACAAGCGAAAGATCTGATACTTGCCGCAGCAATCATTTCTATTATTATCAATCCAGTACTATTTGCTGCAATTAATCGCTTCAAATCAAAACAAATTCGCGACAGCATCTAATTTTTATCGCTATAATCACTTATGCTAGTATTTATAATTTTGTGGATTCCCAAATCATGTCAGTAACCATTAAAACCCCGGATGAAATTGAAAAAATGCGTGTAGCCGGAAGGCTTGCAGCGGATGTTTTAGAAATGATTGGCCCCTACGTACGCGAAGGTGTAACAACGGATGAATTGAATACCATCTGTCATAACTATATCGTCAATGAACAACAGGCTATTCCTGCTCCTTTGAACTACAATGGTTTTCCTAAATCGATCTGCACCTCCATAAACCACGTCGTTTGTCATGGTATTCCAGGCAAAAAAGCGCTCAAAGAAGGCGACATTATTAACATTGATATTACTGTGATTAAAGATAGCTACCATGGGGATACTAGTAAAATGTTCTTTATTGGCGAACCAACCATAAAAGCTAAGCATGTTGTCAATGTTGCCCATGAATGTCTATTTATCGGCATTGAAATGGTAAAACCCGGTGTTCGTTTAGGTGATATCGGTCATGCAATTCAAACGCATGCAGAAAAAAATCGCTGCTCAGTCGTTCGCGAATATTGTGGCCACGGTATCGGACGTATTTTCCATGAGGATCCTCAAGTGCTTCACTACGGGACTCCTGGTACCGGAGAAGTTTTGCGCCCTGGTATGACCTTTACGATTGAGCCTATGGTCAATGTCGGGAAACATCATACCCGACTGCTCCCTGACAGATGGACGGTAGTTACCAAAGATCACAGCCTATCCGCACAGTGGGAGCATACGCTTTTAGTCACTGACAGCGGAGTGGAAATACTGACCTTACGCAATGAAGAACGATAATCACCATCTCAAGCTATCCATTCAGCAGTTCAAGGATGAGCTGTGTAAAGAATTTAAACAAAAAACGAATATCGGTCCCCTCACTCGTAAATTAGTCAGCTTTATAGACGAAATCCTCACGAATCTCTTTCATAAAAACCATTTGCATAAGGGCAATAAATTTTGCCTACTTGCTTTAGGTAGTTATGGGCGCCGAGAATTACAACTGTATTCTGATGTTGATTTACTATTACTCCATACAGAAAATCTTTCCAAAACACAGCTACAAAATGCGCAATCCTTCGTTCAAGACTGCTGGGATATCGGCTTAGAAGTGAGTCATCAAATTACTACGGTGAATGCCTGTGCCGAATTAGCTTCGACGGATTTAAGTGTCATTTCAAGCATCCTCGATATGCATCTAATCTGTGGTCGCGGTAACTTAATGGAAGAATTAATTTATCAGACTCATCCACTGCATATGTGGCCCAGCCATGATTATTTTTTTGCTAAACAGCAAGAGCAACTGCAACGCTATGCGAAATACGGGGAAACCGCCTACAATTTGGAGCCCAATGTAAAATATGGTCCCGGTGGACTGCGTGATATACAAATTTTATTATCAATTGGTAAGCGCCATTTTGGTATTAAAAAATTAGCTGATGGTATTAATTGCGGCTTTATTACCGATAAAGAATATGAAGAACTCATCGCTTGCCAACATTTTCTGTGGCGAGTTCGTTTTGCCTTACATTTGTTAGCTGAAAAACAGGAAGAACGATTATTGTTTGATAATCAAGTTAAATTAGCCGCCCTCTTCGGGTTCGTTGATAACGAGCAATCTCTCGCGATCGAACAATTCATGAAAGTCTATTTCAAAGTGATTAAACGCAGTCGCGAATTGAATGAAATGCTTTTACAATGGTTTGCTGAAGAGATTGTTCATCATCAAAAACAACGCCTTATCCCACTCAATAGTTATTTTCAGCTATCAAATAACTACATTGAAGTAAAAAATACTAGAGTATTTGCTTATAAACCACAGGCGCTATTGGAAATCTTTCTCTGGATTGCCAAAATACCTGACATTAAAGGAGTACGCGCCAGCACAATTCGCTTGATTCGACAATATCTTTATTTAATCAGTCGCCGTTTTCGCATCAGTAAATTTGCCACTCAAACTTTTCTTGCCATTTTTAAAGAAAAAGATCCTTACGATGCTCTGCATCATATGAATCGCTATGGTGTTTTAGGTCATTATTTGGATTGTTTTGCAGCCGTAACGGGACAAATGCAGTACGATCTATTTCATGTCTATACCGTTGATCAACACACTTTATTTGTTATCCGTAATCTGGCTCGTTTTTTAAAACCAGAATATGCAAAACAATTTTCTTTAGCTGCTCAATTAATGTCAAAAATCGCGAATCCAGCAATTTTATATTTAGCCGCTCTTTTTCATGATATCGCTAAAGGGCGCGGCGGCGATCACTCTGAATTGGGTGCCGAAGAAGCGCGACAATTTGCCCTAGGTCATAAACTCAGCGAAGAAGAGTCGAACTTATTAATATGGCTGGTGCACAATCATTTACTCATGTCACAAACGGCTCAACGACAAGATATTTATGATCCTAAAACAGTGCAGCAGTTTTGCAGTCAATTACCACAAGCAGATTATCTTGAATATCTCTATTTACTGACCGTCGCAGATATTTGTGCAACCAATCACACCCTTTGGAATGCTTGGAAAGATTCCTTGTTAAAAGAGTTATATCGTGCAGCCCACCAATTGATGCATCAAGAGAAAATATCAGTTGATGAAACTGAACTGCTTTATTCTCGCCAACAAGAGGCATTAGCTATTCTAGTTAGTGAGGGCCTTTATAGCCCTACAATTCAAAGCTTATGGGCAAATTTTAAGGAAAAATATTTTATTCATCAGCCGCCTGAAGTGATCGCCAGACATACTAAAGCAATTATCAATTGTAAAAAATACCCTCTAGTCCTGATTATGCCGCATCACAGCGGAGGTGGGATTGAAGTTTTTATTTATATGCCTCATCGTGATGAGCGTTTTATTATCACCACCACTGTTCTCAGCAATCATTATACAACTATCCAAGAAGCAGCCATTCTTACCTGCGACAACAATTATGATTTAGATAGTTACATCATTTTGGACGAGCAGCAGCAAGTGTTTTTTGATGAGCGGCGTACTGAAAATATTCAAAAAGCACTTGAAAAACACTTAGCCAACACAGCGCAAATACCTGCTATCACTCGACGTAGATTGTCACGCACTCAAGCTCATTTTAAATTGAAACCGCAAATTACTTTTAGCGAAGAGGATGATCAAGTGAGTAGCTTATTTCTGGTGACACCCGATAGACCGGGTTTGTTGGCTAGTATTAGCCGTGTCTTTTTAAACCAAAACATTCATCTTCACAATGCAAAAATTGCCACAGCGGGTGAGCGTGCGGAAGATATGTTTTTTATTTCAACTTTAAATGGGCAGGCTTTAAGTCAAAAGAGAAAAGAGCTATTAAAGCAAGCGTTAATTGCGGAGTTGACGTACTTAAATTAAGGAATTTGAAATGGCCATATTTTTATTCATACAAATTTTATGCATAATCATTGGCGCCGTCTTTCTTTTTATCGCCTTTAATACGCTGCGTCCAAAAGCAAAAGAGCAACGGCTTGTTCAGGACCGCTTTTTATTTTATTTAATCTTAGGTCTTTTATTTATTTTTTCTACTTTTTTGCTCGAATACCTTAGCTAGCAGCTAACTCCTTCTCCTTTTAAAAAAATCAGCCAATAAATCCGCAGATTCTTGCTGCATAATTCCTTCATCAATCTGCACTTGATGGTTCAAAGGATAACCGCGCAGTAAATTATAAACAGAACCTGCAGCTCCCGCTTTAAAATCTCGGGTGGCAAAAACTAAACGCTCAATACGTGCGTGAATTAACGCTCCTGCGCACATGGAACAGGGTTCTAGAGTGACATAGAGCGTGGTGTTTAATAACCGATAATTATCAAGTTTGGCCGCCGCAGTCCGAATGGCGAGAAGTTCAGCATGAGCGCAGGGATCATTGGTTTGTATGACCTGATTCCAACCACAGCCTAGCAACTGCTGGTCTTGAGAAACAAGCACAGCCCCCACAGGGATTTCGCCTTGCTCCTTTGCTTTTAAGGCAAGCTCGAAAGCTTGTCTCATCCAAAACTGATGGCTCATTCCCACTCAATAGTTGCTGGCGGTTTTCCGGAAATATCGTAAGTGACCCGAGATACGCCAGCCACTTCATTGATGATACGGTTAGAGACTTGAGCCAGAAAATCCCAGGGTAGATGAGCCCAATGGGCCGTCATAAAGTCAATTGTTTCCACAGCACGCAGACAAATAACATAATCATAACGCCGCCCATCACCCATGACCCCTACACTTTTTACCGGTAGAAAAACGGCAAAGGCTTGGCTGACTTTTTGATATAAATCAGCTTTATGCAACTCATCAATAAAAATTGCATCCGCATGACGTAAAATCTCTGCATATTCTTTTTTTATCTCGCCGAGAATACGCACACCCAAACCAGGACCAGGAAAAGGATGACGATAAACCATGGTATAAGGTAGACCCAACTCCAAACCAATCTTGCGAACCTCATCTTTAAACAGTTCACGAATCGGCTCTAATAATTTTAAATTCAACGTTTCTGGTAGACCACCCACATTATGGTGGGATTTTATCACTACAGCAGCACCATTTGTTTTTGTCGCAGCCGACTCAATGACATCAGGATAAATGGTACCCTGAGCTAACCATTTCACATTAGGAATGTGCTGTGCTTCTTCATCAAAAACCTCGATAAACGTTCGGCCAATAATTTTGCGTTTTGTTTCTGGACAATCAACGCCTTCCAAGGCTTTTAAAAATTTTTCTTCTGCATTAACAGCAATAATGCGTATCCCCATGTGTTGCCCAAACATAGCCATCACTTGCTCGGCTTCGTTTAAACGCAGTAACCCTGTGTCCACAAAGACACAAACTAATTGATCACCGATAGCTCGATGTAATAAAGCAGCAACGACAGAAGAGTCCACTCCTCCGGATAAACCAAGAAGGACTTGTTGATCACCTACTTGTTCTTGGATAGCGCTAATTGCTTGTTCGATAATATTATCCGCCGTCCAGGTTGTTTCCGCTTTACAAATATCAATGACAAAACGTTCCAGAATTCGTAATCCTTGCACGGTATGAGTTACTTCAGGATGGAACTGCAAGCCATACCAATGATGAGCTTCATTAGCCATACCGGCTATGGGTGCATTGCGTGTTTCGCAAATGATTTCAAAACCAGGAGGGAGAACAGTTACCTTATCGCCATGACTCATCCATACATCTAATAAAGCTTCGCCTTCGGGCGTTGTTCTATCTTCAATATTGTCTAATAATTGACTATGGCTGTGTAAGCGCAATTCTGCATAACCGTATTCGCGAATCGTCGACGACTGCACCTGGCCACCAAGCTGTATTGCCATCGTTTGCATGCCATAGCAGATTCCGAGTAAGGGCAATCCGGATTCAAATAACCATTCTGGTGCTCGTGGATTAGAAACTTCGGTTACAGTGGATGGCCCACCCGACAAAATAATACCGCAAGGTCTGAGTGCTTGTAAGCTTGCCACGTCGATATTATAAGGATGTATTTCACAATACACCCCCATTTCACGGACGCGTCTAGCAATGAGCTGCGAATACTGGGAACCGAAATCAAGAATAACAAGAGGTTTTTGAGTAATATCTCTCATTTTAATCATCAACCTGATAGTTAGGCGCTTGTTTAGTGATACTCACATCATGTACATGCGATTCGCGCATCCCAGCGTTGGTAACTTGAACAAACTCAGCTTTTTCATGAAGGGCTGAAATAGTATTACAACCAGTATAGCCCATGCAAGAACGCAGTCCGCCCATCATTTGATGGATAATGGTCTGTACAGGACCCTTGTAAGGTACTCGCCCTTCTATTCCCTCAGGGACTAATTTTTCAGTACCTTGGCTGACATCCTGAAAATAACGATCACTGGAGCCTTGAGCTTGTGCCATAGCTCCGATAGAACCCATACCACGATAGCTTTTATAAGTACGGCCTTGGTATAGCTCTATTTCACCAGGCGATTCCTCTGTGCCGGCAAACATTCCACCTAGCATCACCGTATTTGCACCGGCAGCTAAAGCTTTACAAACGTCACCAGAAAAACGAATACCGCCATCAGCGATAATAGGGACCCTGCCCTTAAGCCCGTGTGCCACATTAGCAATCGCAGAAATTTGTGGAACACCAACACCGGTTACAATTCGTGTAGTACAGATAGAACCAGGACCTATGCCTACTTTCACTGCATCCACTCCTGCCTCAACTAAATCTAGAGCAGCCCTAGCAGTAGCAATATTACCGCCTATAACCTGAACATTAGAAAAATTCTGTTTTATCCATTTCACTCGGTTTAATACACCTTGTGAATGGCCATGAGCAGTATCAACCACTATGACATCTACCCCCGCTTCAATCAAAGCAATGACTCGCTCATCGGTGTTTTCACTAACACCAACCGCAGCACCCACCCTTAATTGCTCGGCACTGTCTTTACAAGCAAAGGGATTTTCTTTGGCCTTTTGGATATCTTTTACCGTGATCAAGCCTCGAAGATTAAATGCCTCATTGACAACCAGTAATTTTTCAATGCGGTGTTTATGAAGAAGACTGCGAATTTCTTCTCGACTTGCCCCTTCTCTGACAGTAACTAAACGCTCTTTAGGGGTCATTACTGCCGAAACGGGTAAGGCTAAATTTGTTTCAAATCGAATATCTCGACTAGTCACAATTCCTACCAGAAGTTCTCCGTCAACCACTGGAACCCCAGAAAAATTGTGCTTAGCCATCACTGCCAATAATTCTTGGACATTCATGGAAGGGGTAACGGATATCGGATCTTTTACCATTCCACTTTCAAATTTCTTTACCTTTCTCACTTCATCGGCTTGAGCGGAAATACTCATGTTTTTATGAATAATTCCGATTCCTCCTTCCTGTGCCATAGCAATTGCCAATCGCGCTTCGGTCACTGTATCCATCGCAGCTGAGATTAAAGGGATGTTTAATTCAATTTCACGAGTAAGATGGGTTTTTAGCAAAACCTCTTTCGGTAGGACTGTCGAGTGGGCAGGGATTAACAACACATCATCAAAAGTCAGTGCTTGTTGCACAATTGAAAGTGACATACCACACTCCTATAATTAAATTAACCGAATATTATACAACAATTATAGGAAATGAGGAAGGCTTAACTTCATATATATCACGCATTTTAAACATAGGGAGTAATGGGCGCAGCATTCCACATTGCACATTGGGGCGCAGGGATTGTATAGGCAGTAACAACATTATCAATGATACTACTCAATAAGGCTTTCGTACCTGTTTCTCCTTTTTGCACGGTACAAATCACATCTTTTTGCGACAGATATACTGTACATCCACCTTCTGCGCTCGCATCTCGGCTAAACTCCATATCGCGAGTGGTCATACTATAAACGTGGCCCGCATCAGTATTAGGAAGTCTTTTAATGCTAAATGGAGATGTAATATGATGTTCGCCAAAATTTTCTATTCCGAATGCCGCTGTATTCGCTAAATCTGGAATACCATCCACTATGATAGAAATCGTGCTTGTAAAATCGGGGGGGACAGGAAGCTTCTGAACCTCAAAATGAATATCTGAAGTCACCGCTTTGGTAAATTCGGTGATAAGTTGTGGTAATTGCTCGGCAGGATCTTCTTTTAGAGTGGATTTTAGTGTTTCAAAGGAAAACCAAACATGATTGTAGGCATTAGTACAAAGTTGGATCTCTTCGTAAGAAAGTGAATCAGCAAAGCTGGAACTACTCAACAAAACTCCCAAAGCTATTATTGAACGTTTCATCACCTTGCAAATTCCTTTCTAATTTGGAAATTATGAGTATAAAACTTTTGTTTTAATTTTCAATATAAAAATAAATAAGAAACGCATCACCAACCATGCCATAGGGGGTTAGATTTTTTAATGATCTCACTTTGGCCTTAAGTTAGCTTCATTCAAATTTTGCTAGAAACCTAACAAATCAATTATGGCATGCACTGCTTGCCCTGGACTTAAAACACTAGTGTCCAAATGCAAATCGGGATTTTCAGGTGCCTCATAGGGACTACTAATCCCTGTAAAATTACTTATCTCCCCTGCTCGAGCTTTTTTATATAAGCCTTTAACATCCCGAGTTTCAGCAATATTTAAAGGAACATCGACATAAATTTCTAAAAATTGTTCGCGTCCTATTTGCTCGCGAGCCATTTCACGTTCTGCTTTAAAGGGAGAAATAAAAGATACTAAGCTGATTAACCCTGCCTCAGTCATTATTTTAGCTAATTCAATAATACGGCGAATATTTTCAGCGCGTCCCGAAACAGAAAAATCCAAATCACGATTTAAACCATGTCGAATTAAATCTCCATCAAGTAAAATGGTATGTTTTCTTCGAGAATTAAGCTCATATTCTAATAAATTAGCAATAGTAGATTTTCCAGCACCAGACAATCCCGTAAACCAAAGTACAAGAGGTTTTTGTCCTTTTATTGCGGCACGGTGACTTGGTTTTATTAATACATTTTGTTCTGATAAATGAGTTAATTGTCGCAACTCGGAATGAATTAGTCCCGCAGCGACGGTTTCATAGGTTAATTTATCAATAAGAATGAAACTTCCCAAGCGAGGGCTTGCCTTATAAGTGTCAAATGCAATAGCTTTATCCAGAAATAATTCACAGCTTCCCAATTCATTCAGCTGAAAGTCCTGTGCAGCCAAATGTTCTCCATTATTTATATCAATACGGTATTGCGGTTTTCCTAAAGAGCACAAACTCGTTACTGTATGGCCTTTAAATAAATATTGGCGGCTGGCAATCATTGGTGATTCATGCATCCATAATAGAGTAACCATAAATTGATCGGCAGTAGCGCAGGGCTTATCCGCATCACACAATACTACTCCCCGTGAGATATCTATTTCTTCATTTAAAGTAAGGGTTATTGATTGGCCGACCTCAGCCATAGGTAAGTCGCCATCATAGCTTACAATACGATTAATGGTTGCTTGTTTATTGCCTGGTATAACTTTAATAGTGTCCCCGGGCTTAATCGAGCCAGAAGTGATAAGACCAGCAAAACCTCGGAAGTCATGGCTCCGACGATTTACCCATTGTACTGGCATACGGAAGGCTTGTTCTTGGTTAGGTTGCTGTATTGTTATTTGTTCTAAATGTTGAAGGAGTGTTAATCCTTTATGCCAATGCATTGGTACGGAAGGTTGAATTATATTATCACCTTTTAGCGCAGAAATAGGGATAGCAATAATTTGAGTAAAATCTAAGCTGTGTGCAAACTCTAGATAATCTTCTTTAATTTTTTCATAAATGGATTGTTCATAGTGAACCAGATCCATTTTATTGATGGCTAAAATTATATTTTTTACGCCAAAAGTATTGAGAATAAAACTATGACGGCGTGTTTGCGTAACAATGCCTTTACGCGCATCAACAATGAGCACAGCTGCTTGAGCTGTGGAGGCGCCAGTTGCCATATTACGGGTATATTGCTCGTGCCCCGGGGTATCTGCTACTATAAATTTTCGTTTGTCTGTACTAAAAAAACGATAAGCTACATCAATAGTTATTCCTTGCTCTCGTTCAGCACTCAAACCATCCATTAACAATGCCAAATCCAGCCCATCCTGAATAGTGCCAAATTTTTTGCTGTCTGTGATTAGCGAATCTAATTGGTCATCGTAAATAAGTTGTGATTCGTAGAGTAAACGTCCTATTAATGTCGATTTACCATCATCGACAGAGCCACAAGTAATAAAGCGCAACAAGTCTTTTTGATCATGTTGGTTTAGGTACGAGGTAAAATCAGTTGTGACTAAACTATTAACCTGCATTAAAAGTATCCTTCTAGTTTTTTCTTTTCCATTGAGGCAGTACTGTCGTGATCAATCATGCGCCCCTGTCGTTCCGAATAGGTGCTTGATAATAGTTCTTGAATAATTTCGGGCAGGGTTTGTGCTGTGGATTCAATCGCAGCAGTTAATGGATAGCAACCTAAAGTACGAAAACGCACACTCTTCAATTTAGGTTCTTCTCCTGGTTCGAGCGGCAGACGATCATCGTCAACCATGATTAATTGTTGCCCTCTCTCAACAACTGGACGTAATGCTGCGAAATACAAAGGGACAATTTCAATATTTTCTCGATAAATATATTGCCATATATCTAATTCTGTCCAGTTAGAAAGTGGGAATACTCTTAAGCTTTCACCAGGATGAATACAGGTATTGTACAAACTCCACAATTCCGGCCGCTGATTTTTAGGATTCCAGCGATGATTTTTACTACGCAAAGAAAAAATACGCTCTTTGGCTCGTGATTTTTCTTCATCACGACGCGCGCCACCTAGCACGGCATCAAATTGAAATTTATCCAATACTTGTTTTAATGCAGCCGTTTTCATTACATCAGTGTAATAAGATGAGCCATGAGTAAAGGGACTGATCTTATCATCAATACCTTCTTGATTCGTATAAGAGATGAGCTCCAATCCTAATTCTTGAGCTCGGCGATCGCGAAAACGAATCATATCCCTAAATTTCCAGGTAGTATCAACATGTACCAAGGGAAAGGGAGGTTTGGCCGGATAAAATGCTTTCAGTGCTAAATGAAGAAGTACTGAGCTATCCTTGCCAATAGAATAAAGCATTGCTGGTCTTTCTGCTTCTGCAGCCAACTCACGAATAATATAAATACTTTCTGCTTCAAGCGCGGCTAGGTGATTCATGGACAGGGTCTCACTGCAGCACCAAGCCAACGGATACCAAATCCTCTTTGGTAATTAGGACAATTTATCGACTCAGGGCTTAAGTTTAAAATTTCTTTTTGGTTTATCAATACTTGAATGTTGTTTTCCTCGATATTAATTTTCATGATTCCCGATATAGGCAGCCCACTAATACTTATTCCAGGAATTAAGCTCCATGAATTACCATCATTCATCCAAATTGATAGCCAGGCAATATCCTCTGTGCGCTGCAGCAAAATAGCATGCATGTGAGTGTCTCTAGCGTTTCCATGATAGCCAAGCACTGCTGAGACATGTGACTCTTTGGTATCAGTCGATAAAAAATAATCAAATGCAAAGGAACTATTTGACGATTCAGAAGGATTTTTGGTAATTGCTAAACAAAGTTCAGCATCATCTACTTTTTTCGAGCTATCAGGGAGTATTTCTGGAGCGCCATACAATAGGCGATAATTTTTCCAGAATTTATAAACTTCAGATGAAGTGCCTATTATCGATTGACGCTCAATATCACGATACATATTTTTTTGGAGTAAGCTTTCTAAACCATAATAAATATGTCCATGATGTGCTTCATCAGGAACATCAAGTAGACGTACTTCGTGAACACAACCAAAAGGTCCGAGACAGAAATAATCGACTGTTTTCCAACTCTCTCTTTCTAAGATCCACAAACCACTTAAAGACGCCATACGTGAAGTACGCCCCGTTATTTTGCTTTCCCCCACGAGTAAGTATTCACTATTTGCCGCAATGCCACGCGTCATAATATTGACTTCTGATTGCCAGAGTATTTGGCCAGATAATAAATCTATAATAGAGCCATTTTCCGAGTCGCAACTGATTTGTTGGCCTTCATCAGTAACCCATATATTATGTAAGCCTGTTTTTTCGTATAAATTTTTGACATCAATTAATTCTAGAGAGGGATAAGCGAAGGTAGCTAAAATAGAGCCCTTTTTGAAACGATGGCAGATAACGAATAATTGATCATCTTTTAAAAAGACCGAATTTATATGATCACCGCTGTATTCTGTCAAAGAAAGGCGATCCCAACGCGCAGAACTGACACGAGCTTCATGGTATAAACCTGGTTTTTCCAGATCAATCACTGAAATAGCATTTCTACCGGTATTTGTACAAATAATACGCTTATCTGGAGCACATAAAAGTTGGTGTGGTTGAGACAAAAATTGTTGGCTTACTTGAGTACCTTCACTAACATAGCCTACTTCAGATTGACTGTAGCCATGAATATCGATAAGAGAATTATTGTCTAGATTAGAGTGAGAAAGAATTAATTCTTTTTGTCCGGGAAACCAGGAAATCCCATAATATTCCCGTCGATGATTTTCAATTGGTGTGACTTCTTTGGTTTCCAAATTAATGCAAAGCAAATAACCTGGTGTCGCTACTAGTGCATACTTCATTTATTATTCCTTATAGCAAGTTGCATTAGGTAGCGGCTCTATCCGTATTAATCAATTATCACAATATAAATGTCAAAGGAGGTTTTATAATACGCACAGGCCACTTATTTGTTCTGTGGGCTATTTTCCCGGGCGCTATAATGAGTTATTTTTTCTTTCAGATCAATAAATTTCTCGTAGTCCATGTGAGGTGATTTAAGAGCGGAAAAAAAGATTGCCTTACTATTTCCCTATCAAACTCTATGAGTTATCTCATGTGATTTATAATGTGAGCTAATTGATTATTTTTGACAAAACCAATGATTTTTTCAGCATGTTTTTGGGTAAAGGGTTTATTGAAATACCCTACCATACCCACTGCTTTTGCTTTATCGCGGTATTCGGGCTCGACATGTGAAGAGACAGCAGCGATCGATGTTTGTTTATTCAAGGTACTGTGCGCTTTTATTTGCGCTGCGATATCAAATCCGTCGGGGCCGTTTCCAAGACTTATATCCATCAAAATCACATCATAATGATGACCTTGTGTTTTTTCTAAAGCGCCTTGAGCATCGGCTGCAATATCAACAATACAGCCACATTGGGTTAAATTGGTTTCAATGACCATTTGCGCTATCTTAGAATCTTCGACTACGAGAATGTGTATTGAATTTTTCATCTAGACTATCCTTTTTTATAGTATGCATAGTGAAGCATTAAATTTGCAGTATCAAGTTTAGTATTAAAATATTTTCACAGACTCTGTGTTTTATTGACTTTGATACAGCTCGTTATTAATTAAACAAGCATTAAGTCGGCACATCTCTGTCTATATCCCTGTATTCTACAACTACTCTACGCAAAGAAGTCAGTCACTAATGAGTACCGTTAATTCTTTTATTACTCATATCATACAGAATGTTTCTATTTTAGTCACTAAGTTTTTTCAAATATCGCTAGAGAAAGGCACTAAATATGCTGTTATAAGCTTAAAGGGATAATTTTTTCTTTATTTTTTTGTTTATTTTTCGCTCTTTGTGTATAATTATTGATAATAACTAAAAGCAAGGACGCCGTCATGAAAAAAATACTAATAATTGCAGTGCTCGTTGCCTCAGCAGCATTAACAGGCTGTGGATTTTCTAATTGCGGTTATTCAACTTGTACTTCCTGCTGTAGCACTAGCTATTATGGTGGTTGCTGTGGCTCTAATGGATGGTACTAAGATCTAAGTGCAGATTATAGCAACTGTCTTGCAAGTCAGTTGCTATAATAGTTGAACTTACCGCGAGAAAGAGTCTTTATCTCCACCCTTTAAACCCATGGTGATGATGATGGTGTTGTAGTGGGAGTAAAACACCTAATTTTTGAAAGGTTGATAGTTGAGTACGAGCAATTAAAGTCGTTGCTTTTGCATTATTTTCATTAAGTTGCTCGACTAGTTTACTAATATCAGCCCACTGAGTTTGTGGAGCAGCCATCTTGCCCTTTAATTGCAATTTAAGAGCCATTTTCTCTTTGAATAATGGAACCAATTGCTCATGCAAATTTTTCTTTATTGCTTTTAGTTCGTTACGCTGCTCAGCAGTTAATAACCCCTTAAATTCGTGTTTTTGATGGATCTGTTTTGTTGGAACAATCTTAACAGCATTAAGCGATGAATCCGCTGATACTACCGAAGCTCCCAGCACTGACATGCCAAGTACTGTTGTCATAATAAGCTTTTTTAAATACATGGTTAATCTCCTCTTTAGTAGATACAAGCTAAGATTAGCCAAACTATGTAATGCACTTATGACAGCAATAAAAAACTTTGTAACAAATTTGTCATAACAATCCATTCGGTTATTTATTTCGAAATACTTGGCTTTAAGGGGCTCGATTTTAATAAATTGGACCTTAAAAAAAGCATTTAATTCCCATTCGATAAAATTAATTTCTTAAGGACATTCTTTGAGCTTGAACTGAGCAAACAATACCGTGTAAACTGAATAAAATTTTTAATCTAACGATTAATGGAAGGGTTCTACGTTGGCTAAAATTATTGTTGTAACATCTGGTAAAGGTGGCGTGGGCAAAACCACAACTTCTGCAGCATTTTCCTCAGGTCTTGCTTTGCAAGGTCACAAAACCGTAGTCATTGATTTTGATATTGGCCTTAGGAATCTTGATATTATTATGGGATGCGAACGCAGGGTGGTTTATGATTTTGTCAATGTAATCAATCAGGAAGCGAGTTTAAATCAAGCTTTAATCAAAGATAAACGTATTCCTAATCTGTTTATATTACCCGCTTCACAAACACGTGATAAGGATGCATTGACTTTAGCCGGGGTAGAAAAAGTTTTATCCGATTTGGCAAATGAATTCGATTACATCATTTGCGACTCACCTGCCGGCATTGAAACAGGTGCACACATGGCGATGTATTTTGCAGATCATGCCATTGTTGTCACTAACCCTGAAGTGTCATCCGTGCGAGACTCTGATCGCATTTTAGGAATATTAGCCTCTAAGACCAAACGGGCAATTGATAATGTTGCGCCCATTCAAGAACATCTTTTGTTAACTCGCTATGATCCCGAGCGAGTAGAAAAAGGTGAAATGCTTTCTGTTGAAGATGTTAAAGAAATTCTTGCAATTCCTCTAATTGGGGTGATACCTGAATCAAAGGCTGTTCTTAAAGCCTCAAATACAGGAACACCGGTTATTCTTGATGAAGCCAGTGACGCTGGTCTTGCCTATCAAGATGCTATTGCTCGTTTTCTTGGCGAAAACAGACCCATGCGATTTATTACCAGCGAGCGTAAAGGATTGCTACGTCGCCTGTTCGGTAAAAACAAGGAGGAAGCACCAGCATGAGCATATTCAATTATTTGAGGAAACGTAATAATACTGCCTCAGTGGCAAAAGAGCGTCTCCAAATTATTATTTCACATGAACGTTCTCAGCGTAATACACCGGACTATCTGCCAAAGTTACAAGAAGAAATTCTGGCGGTTATTGCAAAATACATTCGCATTAACCGAGACCAAGTTAGCGTGAATCTTGAGCGCATGGGTGATAATGCAGTTCTTGAGCTCAATGTCACCATGCCTGATGAAGTGCTAGAAGAGAAATAAGTTAGTTCTCAGATTCTCAAGCTTAACCTAACATCTCATACTAAAGGCATCGGGGCATTTGTTAAAATACGTTGGTTGGTATTTTGTTATTGTCATCCCTATGCCTGCGCAGGCAGGATGACAATAACATCCGTAGAGAGGAGAATTCCCACGGGTTAGACCGTTTCAGCTAAATCGTCATAACTGCTGGATTTTTTCGCTTTACTCACGACTGGTTGTCTACGTAATTCTTCATCAGCAAAATCATCTACAGCAATAATTTCTTGCCTTGCATATTCAGCATCTTTCAATTGTTGAGCTTCCTTAGTATCTAAAATACCTGCATGCACAGCCTCATCAATTTGCTCAAGCAAGGTTAATGATTGTAATTGGCCTTTTTTGGCTGCACGACTCACTTTCTTTTCCAACTCTTCTACTGCGTATAACTTATTGAAAGTTTCCTCTAGCCGTCCAAGCGGGCAATTAGGGAGTGCTTCTGAAAAGGCAAAACGGGTTAACCGGTTGCGAGTTTCGTTCGGTTCCGTGAGCATGTGCGCCAATTTTTGACTTAATTTATCCGAAGGCTCAGGCCGTTGGCTACCAAAAGGTTGTAAAAATAATTTCAGCACCACACGTGCCCAGCGCATTGGGAAGTTCGCTATCACGCCCCGAATCGCCAACTCACTTTCATGCATCAATTGCTGACAGCACCACTCAACTAAGGGCAAATCAGCAAGTTGTTCACCATCATCATGGAAACGTTTTAAAACTGCGGAACTTAGATAGAGTTTAGATAAAACATCACCTAAACGAGCAGAAATCATTTCTTTTCGTTTCAACTCACCGCCCAGCACTGCCATGGAGAAATCAGCAAGAAAAGCAAGGTTCGCGCTATAACGATGAATCAGTTGATAATAACGCTTAGCTGCACTTGGCGGAGTAGCTGTAAAGCGTCCATCAGTAAATGCAAAGATGAACGACTTGGTTAAATTAGCAAAGACAAATCCAATATGCCCCCAAAACGCTTTGTCAAAATGGTTCAGATTCTTTTCTCTTACACTTTCTAATTCTTTGAATACATAAGGATGGCAACGGATCGCACCTTGTCCGAATATAATCAAATTACGCGTTAAGATATTTGCCCCTTCAACAGTAATACCAATAGGTGCATTTTGATAACCACGTCCTAGATAATTGTTGGGACCTAAACAAATTCCTTTGCCACCGTGAATATCCATTGCATCCATAACAAGTTGACGAGCACGCTCAGTCGTGTGGAATTTCAAGATAGCACCAGCCACAGAGGGTTTTGCGCCATGATCGATTGCAGCAGCAGTCATTGTTAACCCTGCATCAATCATATAAGTATTGGCGGCAATACGAGCTAAAGGTTCTTCTATTCCTTCAAAATTAGCGATTGCTTGATTAAATTGTTTACGGACTCTAGCATAAGCACCACTTGCAAGGGCACCGGCTTGCGAACCACCCGCAGAACTGGAAGGTAAAGAAATAGCACGTCCGGCGCTTAAACACTCCATTAACATGCGCCAGCCATGTCCGGCCATATCGGCCCCACCAATTAAATAATCCATAGGAACAAACACATCTTTGCCTTGAGTTGGACCATTTAGAAAGGCAGTATTTAAAGGGAAATGACGCCTACCTTTAATGACGCCAGGGGTATTAGCAGGAATTAAAGCACAACTGATTCCCACATCAGATCCTTTGCCTAAGAGATTATCAGGATCGAATAAGCGGAAGGCTAAGCCTATTACGGTTGCTACTGGGCAAAGCGTAATATAACGTTTATTCCAAGTTAAGCGGACACCCAAAACTTCCTGACCATTCACAGTTTGGCGACAGACAACGCCTTTATCGGGAATCGATGCCGCATCCGAACCGGCATTAGGTCCTGTTAAAGCAAAGCATGGAATTTCTCGTCCATCCGCTAAGCGGGGTAAATAATAATCCTTTTGCTCTTTCGTTCCATATTTTAATAGCAGCTCGGCTGGGCCTAAGGAATTAGGCACAGAAACAGTGCTGCCAACAGTCACTGAGCGCCCATATATTTTTGCTAAAATAGACATTTGCGCTGTCGCAGAAAAATCATGGCCGCCATACTCTTTGGGAATGATCAGGCCAAAAAAACCTTTCTCCTTGATAAACTGCCACATTTCGGGAGGCATATCAGTACGTACATGAGTAATATCCCAATCGTCAATCATGCGACATAATTCATTGACTGGTCCGTCCATAAAAGCTTGTTCATCAGCGGTTAATTTCACCACTGGCGCGTTGAGTAAAACATTGAAATCTGGCGCACCGCTGAATAAATCACCCTCCCAACTTACCGTTCCAGCCTCTAAAGCCTCTCGTTCAGTTGCAGACATCGCGGGCATTGTTTTGCTAATTATAGGAAAGAGATGACGCGATAATAAATTCCGACGTAATGGTTTTATTGAACCCAAGACAAGGACTGCGAATACCGCCCATAAGAAAATTTGTGCAAGCATACCTGGTGAGCCATAACGTTCAATTAATAAGGCAAACACTGCATAACTGATAGCCCAAACCGCAAGAGATGCTTGACGGGAAAATAATAAAAGGGCTACTGACAAAACGGCTAAAATAATTAGACTTTGCAACACGGGTTTCTCCTTATTAAAAAACGGTCCTTTGTATTGAACAATACCATTAACTCATTTTTTTAGTATAGCATCCAAGAGGTAGAAAATTTGCTTCACTACCTCGGTGGGATGCTCCATTGGAAACATATGAGTTCCCTCCGTTTTGTAGCTCAATATGTTGTAATTTTTTTTCATGTAGCGAAGGTCTAATCGATCCACAACACTGCTCTTATCACCATAAATCAATGCAGTTGGAGTCTTTAATTTACCTTCGTATTCCGCTAAATGATGGGGAATCGTACGATAGATTAAATACTCAATATGCCGATTAAAGCGGAGCGCGTAGCCTTCGCCCGTTTTTTCTAAACCATAATCAATATAATCTTGTAAGCATTCATCGGTAAATGATTTAAACAACTCCTTTTCGCGCAGGTAACTTATCAGCTGCTCCCTATTTTGCCAGTGCTCTCTTCGCTCTCGCGTGCGAAAAGCTGGCGTCACGCGATCAATCACCCCCAGAGCTTTAGCCAGACGCACCATACTTGATTTAAAGCGTCCAATCAGCGGCGAATCGAGCATAATGACTGCCTTAAATAAAGACGGCTGCTCTATCGCTGCCAGAGCACTTAAAACCCCACCGAATGAATGTCCGACAGCGATAACGGGTTGCTTAGCTTGTTGTTTAATACTATCGATAATTTCATCAACTAGAAAATGCCAATTCTCCGTCACTGGAAACTTATGATCGTGGCCAATTCTATCGATATAACAGCAATCATAACGTTCTTCTAATCCCTTAAATAATTGCTTATAGCATGGAGATGGAAAGCCATTACCATGAGCAAAATGAATCAAGTCCCTCACATAACCACCAGCTTTTGGCTCTCTTTTCTAAGTGATATTACAGCATAACAAAAATAGAGGATGAAAAGCAGGGGCATAAAAAAGCCGGCGCGATTAGAAAACCACCCACAGGTTAAAAGGATCCATAAGACTATCATAAATGGAGTTATACTCACCATTGTTAAACGAGAGGACTGCTTATAACTGATTGAAAATTTTAATAATTTTGCAATAAATTGCCCCATCAATGCAAAGGCCAGCAGGATAATAAGGAACATTGCAAAAAATACGAGAGCAATAGTTGGGTAAATCAAAAATCCAAAAAAGGTTTTTAAATGTAGTATTCCAGACGACTTAACCCATTCCTTGCCATCAAATACCGCATTACTATGCTCACTAAATGGATAAACATAAATGGGACTCACTGGATTCTGAACATGGTCCAGATTAAAAAAGAATTGCGGTGAGGGAAAGCGATAAAACAGTTTGTCCTTGGTGATTAAGATATTCAAAAAAGGGTAAGTTTGATCGATAGTTTTGACTGTACCTGTCGTATCAACAATGGCGACCGCCTGATTTAGCTTGTTTTTTATCACATAGGGCATAGGCTCATTGAGTGATACGGTACCATTTTGAATATATAATTTTGGCAATTGCTCCAAAGGCCGAATCAAGTCTTGCATAAAAAATTGCCGGAAATCCATGCTGACCCGCCAAGAAAACGGCAGTGTTACAACAAACATTAAAAGCAGTAAATAACCTAGGGCAAGCCCTCTCCAACGTTTCCCTACATCGACGTATAACTCACTATTAAAAAATGAATGATATAAAGCTTGCCAATAACGATAGAAGGGTTTATCAATCTCGCGTAACGCTTTACTGTCGTTAGTCATGCCATCCTCCTAAACGCAAACCTGTTTTTTTATGGAATAAATTTGCTTTTTTAATCACTAAGTCTAAAGCAAGTTGATTATTGATCACTTCCGTATCGGCTGATGTCCTTATAGAAAAACGCGCCTTACCACATAAACTCAGAGTCTGAATTAATTTATCTGCACCCATATCATCAATATATTCTACTTTTACTGAAATTGCCCCTGGTTTATTATTGGCTACGATATTAAGATGCTCAGGCCTTATGCCTAAAATCACCTCTTCTCCACAGGTTACTGATTCATTGAGTTTAGGCAAAGCTAACTCAAAACCAAGCTCAGAAATGACTTTTTGCGAACTCAGATTAACTTTTGCCGCCAAAAAATTAATTGGATAATGACCGGTAAAACCGGCAACAAAGAGGGAGGCAGGTTGTTGATACAAATTCCGCGGGGTACCAATTTGCTCTACCCTTCCTTTATTTAAAACAAGAACTCTGGAAGCCATGGTCATTGCTTCTGTCTGATCATGGGTAACATAAAGAGAGGTTGTTTTTAATTGTTGATGCAATTTTTTTATTTCTTGACGCATTTCATTGCGTAATTTTGCATCCAGGTTTGATAACGGCTCATCAAATAAAAACACCGCCGGTGAGCGAACAATCGCCCTTCCCATCGCCACCCGTTGGCGTTGCCCACCAGAAAGTGCTGAGGGTTTACGCGTCAAATAATCCGATAAATGCAATAAAGCGGCAACTTCAGCCACTTTTTGACGAATAAGATCAGTTTTCATCCCTCGCATTTTTAAGCCATAGGCCATGTTATCAAATACAGTCATATGAGGATAAAGTGCATAATTTTGAAATACCATCGCCATGTCCCGTTTTGCGGGAGGTATTTCATTAACACATTGATTATTAATTAAAATATTTCCGGAGCTGACCGTATCTAATCCCGCAACCAAACGAAGCAAGGTTGATTTACCGCAACCGGAAGGCCCTACAACAGCAACAAATTCACCTTTATCAATTGTTAAGCTCAGTTGATCAAGAATAAGCTGTTGCCCTTGATATTTACTGACTTTGACTAAATTTACCGTTGACATTTAATGAGTTAACCCCTTTTCAAACCAACGTTGCATCGTCACTACGACTAGACAGGGTGGTAATAAAGCAATGAGCGCAACTGTCATGATGTAATGCCACTGAGGAATTTGATCCGCAACACCGGCTAAATAACGAATACCCATCACGATGGTCGCCATATTAGTCTCTGTTGTAATAACCAAAGGCCATAAATACTGATTCCAACCATAGACAAAAAGAATTATAAACAAAGCAGCAATTTGTGTTTTCGATAAGGGAAGCAGAATATCAAGAAAGAATCGAACTGGTCCGGCCCCATCTAATTTTGCAGCATCAACAAGCTCTGGTGGAATTGTTTTAAAAAATTGTCTAAATAAAAAAGTCGCAGTTGCCGAGGCCATCAATGGTAAGCTAAGCCCTGCAAAGGTATTTAACCATGAAAAGGAAGCAATGACTTGGAAGGTAGGCACAATACGCACTTCAACAGGCAACATCATCGTTGAAAAAATAAGCGCAAAGAAAACTCGTTTTAAGGGCAACTCAAAATACACTAGCGCAAAAGCCGAGAATAAAGCCAAGATAATCTTACCTACCGCGATTAACACTGCCATTAATAAACTATTGATTAACATCTGCCCTACTGGCTGCCCTCCGGTAGCCATCAATCCTTCCGTGAGTACGCTCTTTATATTATGAAATAAAGCCGTGCCCGGCCATACCGGCAAGGGGGCATGCATCATTGCAGCACCTTCATGACTAGCAGCAACCAGTGCTAAGTAAAGTGGTAGAAATAGAACCGTTATAAATCCAATCAACACACTATGAGCTAATAATCGTCTTATCATTTTCATTCGTAATGCACCTTTTTTTCAAGGTAACGAAATTGGATTAGCGTGAGGCTGATCACAATCAGCATTAACAATATCGATTGCGCAGAGGAACTTCCCGGATCCATTCCCACAAAACCATCTTTATATACTTTATAAATTAAGGTCGTCGTACTATTACCAGGCCCGCCATGCGTCATGACGTCAATAATACCGAAGGTATCAAAAAAAGCGTAAATTAAATTCATCACTAATAAAAAGAAGGTGGTGGGTGATAAAAGAGGAAAAATAATTTGCCAAAAACGTCGCCAAGGGGATGCGCCATCAATGATAGCTGCTTCAAGGAGAGACTGGGGAATGGCCTTCAACGCTGCAAAGAAAAAAAGAAAATTATAACTGAATTGCTGCCAACTAGCGGTCAGAATAACAACTAACAATGCCTGATTAGCATGAGTAAGATAATTAAAATTTATCCCAAGTAGTTCAAAATCATGTGCCAACCAACCTATCGTTGGTTGACATAAAAAACGCCATAAAATCGCGGCCACTGCTGGGGCAACAGCATAAGGCCACAGAAGCAGGGATTTATAAATCTTTTGGCTTTTATTTCGCTTTTGCAAAAGAATTGCAAGTAATAAACCTAAGCTCATGGTTATTAAAGTGATAGAAAAAGCGATAACTAAGGTAATGAGCATAGCTTTTCCGTAATCCGGATCGCGTAATAAATCGAGAAAATTAGTCAGTGAAGCAAAGCGATTATGCAAACCAAAAGAGTCACTGAAAAATAACGATTGAATTAATGCCGAACATGACGGCCAAATGAAAAACAAAAGAGTTACCAATAGTTGGAAAAATATAAAAAATAACGCTATTTTTTTATGCTTAGTGTATTTTGCCATCAAACAACCAGGTTGCTAGCAATGTGCAAAAGTATAACGAAGTTTTTCTATTTAGCGAGCTTTTTTAAATTGCAGCCATGCTGGTTGTTTTAAATCAGAGAATTTTGAATCGAATATATTGTTCCCGATTAATAAATGAGTTATGAATAGTAGCTAAACATGTCATGAGGATTTTTATGCGCTATGCAGCAATTGACGCTCCTGGACCAGAAAGCCGTATCATTATAAAAGAACAGGAAACACCCCAATATCATAAAGATCAGCTGCTTGTTCGCGTCAAAGCAGCAGGATTAAATCGCGCTGACCTCATGCAACGACAAGGGAAATACCCTCCTCCTCCAGGTGAATCGAATATTCCAGGTTTAGAAATTGCTGGTGAGGTTGTGGAAATCGGTAGTCATGTTAAACAGTTTAGTGTTGGCGATCGTGTTTACGGGCTAGTAGGCAGCGGAGGCTATGCTGAATATTGCTGTCTAAATCAGTCACTGGCAGCGCCCATACCAAAAGGCTGGGAATTTAGCGATGCTGCAGCTATTCCTGAAGCTTTAGTCACGGCTCATGCTACAGTCTTTCTACTCGGACATTTAAATCAAAGTCAAACGATGCTTATCCATGCCGCTGGTAGCGGCATTTCATCTTTTGCCATTCAAATGGCCAGACACATCGGCGCCAAAGTCCTTACTACTGCTAGTACTCAAGAAAAAATTGATAAGGCGCTGCAATTGGGTGCAACGAAGGTTATTAACTACAAATCTGAAGATTTTTACACCCTTATCGAGAGTAACTCCATTAATTTGATCGTTGATTTTATTGGCGGAGATTACTTTGAAAAGCATTTAGAGCTTTTGCAAACAAAGGGTAGATTAGTACAGATATCTTGCATGCAAGGCGCCAAAGTTGATTTCAACCTGGTCACTTTGATAAGAAAACGCCTGCAGCTTATTGGCTTTGTTTTACGTGCTCAATCCATTAATGAAAAAGCAGCGTTGTGGAAATCCACCCAGATGCATTGGGCTACCGCTTTACTCAACAAACATATTGTGCCCATTATTGATTCCGAATTTAGTTTTTCTGATATTGAGCAGGCTCATGCTCGTATGCAAAGTCGTGAGCATTTTGGGAAAATTGTGATTCGTATGGATTAGGTCGGTTGTGCTACCGAACTGATTTACCAATGAACAAAAACAAAAAAAAGGGAACACATTGACCATGAATGTTACCGGGTTAATTAATTTATGATAAAATATATATTTTCCTGACCCATTTTTCTGTTGAGCTAATTATCTATGCTAAATAAAAACATTATCTTCTCAATCAGTTTAATGCTCTCTGACACTGTCTCTTTCGCCATTGAAGTACCTATTTATGACTTTCCTCTCGATAACTACAGTCAAAATATTAACGACTATTTACCGGAAAACAGCAATGATTACTCTACCCCACTACTAAGCCAAAAATATCAAAAAACACAGTTACAGCAATTTTATAATCATTATTATGCAAGCGATGCACAAGCGCTCTCTCCTTGGAGTGAGCAAATGGTTAAGTCAGTTTTGCCTATTATGAAAACAGTTGAACTACAGGTATTGGAGGAGTTTAATAACCTCAATAAAGCGCCTAATGATCGCCATTATGCAGAAAATTTTAAAGAACAAAATGCCATTTGGTGGAATAAAATAAAACACAATATGGCCCTTGATACGATACAAGCGAGTTATTTCAAGGAAGAAAATAGAGCGATCGCCGTGGACAATAGTTTTGCACGTGCCCTACCGGATCAGGCGCCTGATTTCTATCATATTAGTATACCAGGGCAAGGATTCCCATTTGATAATTTGCAAGAATCAGCAATTTGGGCAGGTACACCTCTCTATGTTTTTACAACCTCTAAAGATAAGGCATGGTCATTAGTTCTGACTCCAGATGCTTATTTTGCTTGGATAAAAACCAATGATCTGGCCTATGCTTCTCCCCAATTTATTAAGCAATGGCAACAAGCTGCCAAAAAAAATCTGGTCGCAATCACTAAAACAGAAACACCTATTGTCGACAGCAAAAATAATTTTCGCTTTACCGGTTATATTGGCGCTGTCTTCCCGCTTGCTCAACAAGATGAGTCAAAAACATCTATTCTTATCCCGGTTAAAAATGAGTACAATCAAGCCATCATTAAAACAGCTTTAATCTCTGCGCAAGCGGCAACTCTAATGCCTTTAGCCGCTTCTAAAGAAAACCTGGTGAAAATTCTAAAGCAATTAAAAAATCGACCCTATGGTTGGGGCAGTACTTTCTTTTTTAATGATTGCTCACAAGAAATGAAAAGTATTTTTGCGCCTTTCGGTATTTGGCTGCCTCGAAATTCAGGAGCCCAAGGGAAATTGAATTCTGCTATCGATTTATCGCAGAAAAATATTGATGACCGTCTAGAAACACTTAAATCGCAGGGGCATCCATTAATGACTTTAATTTATATTGGCGGTCATGTAATGTTGTATGTCGGCAATAAACAATTAGATAACCAAGAAACAGAAGCAATTAGCTATCAAAATGTCTGGGGACTTACGCCTAAAAACAGAGATAAACGCTATATCATAGGTCAGTCGGCCTTTCTTCCGCTTCTTAAGTATTTTCCTGAGAATCCGGATATTAATTCTCAAGCCAATAAAAGCTATTTTAAACTTATTTATCTGGATAATTTGCAGAAATCAGAGTCGCCGCAAGCCTTTTCAAAGCAATTCATGACAACAACCATTGAGAAGCCGGATCCTTAGCAATGGCTTATATTCCTGAGCTCATAGCTAATGCCAAACCCTATGCCGTCCTTGTATGTGACTTAGGGGGAGAAGATTAGCTATTACATTTAACGTAGGTCGGACCCTACCTCTAAACGCTCTTTCCGAATCGCTCTACGCAATAGCTGCGTATAAATCGGCTGGTTGCGCGCCAACTGCATAACAGTAGTAGAAGTCAGACAAGACACCATTAATGGCAAAATCAAAGAATAGTTTTGAGTCATCTCAACAACTAAAACAATACCAGTAATCGGTGCCCGCACAGAGGCTGCAAATAAAGCGCCCATGCTTGCAACGGCAAACATACCAGGATGAAGTGTTATATCGGGCATTAAATCTTGTAATAATTGTGACACGGCCGTACCAAATAAAGCGCCTAAGGCCAGCATCGGGGCAAAAATACCACCAGGGACATTGGTTGAGTAACAGAGCATTGTCGTAAAAAAGCGAATTACTAAAATAAGGGTGAGTATTGATACACTCGAGGTAAGTGTTAGTGCTCGATTAATAATATGATAGCCGCCACCCACGTAGTCAGGTTGAAGATAAGCAAGAACCCCAACCCCTGCGCCAATCATTAGCACATAGAGTATTCGTAATCCGAAATTCAATTTATCGGTGAGTTTTAAGCTCAGCATCAAACTATGATTGAATAACAAACCAACAAAACCGACCATAATTCCCAAAAGGAAAAAGAGCCATAGCGATCTTAGGCTAGGCAATTCAAAAACATTCATCGGGATGTCTGCTTGTGGCCCGACAAAATAGTGCAAGGTAATTGTCGCCATCACACAAGCAATAGCTACCATTTTAAAATTGGTGAAGGTGAAATTAAACTCATTACGCAGCTCTTCAAGTACGAAAAGCACTCCAGCTAAGGGGGCATTAAATGCCGTTGTAAGACCGGCGGCTGCACCTGCCATGATTAGCGTATCACGTCTGTCTTGGGATAAATGAAGCAACTCTCCAAACATATCACCAAGATTACCACCTATTTGAATCGTTGGACCTTCGCGACCAAGCACTAATTTCCCGGAGATTGCCAAAATCCCCGCAACAAACTTAACTGGAATTAAACGTCGCCAAAAAATAGGTCTTTCATGCAATAAAGCCCCTTCTATTTCTTGTACCCCGCTTCCTGAAGCTTCTGGAGAAATATGTCGAACCATGAGCCAAGCAATAAAAACAAAACTCATGGAAATTAACACAGACGTGAGTAGGACTGAACCACCTTTTGTTTGCACAAAACTAAGTACTTGCTGAATGAATTCATCCAAATGCAAAATGGCAAGTTGAAATAAAGAGCCCATAAGCCCTGTGATGAGACCTAGGAGAATCGATACTCCATAAATTATCAATAATTTATTGCGCATTTATTCAATCATTCCCATTAAATTAGAAATAATTCGCAATCCTGCTTGATTAGGTAGCGAAAGAATTGTTTCAGGATGAAATTGAACGGCATAAATGGGTAAAGTTTTATGTTCTACAGCCATCACAATTCCATCTTGGCTTAAAGCCGTTACTTTTAACTCCTGCGGTAGTTTTGCAGTTCGCGCATAGAGCGAATGATAACGGCCTGCTGTAAACGATTGGCCTAGACCGGCAAACAAACCAGATTCATCCTTAACCTCGATTTTAGAAGCCTTGCCATGCATTGGATAAGTTAAGATATCCAAGACGCCGCCAAAATATTCCACAATACCCTGCAAACCCAGGCATACACCAAATAAAGGAATTTTCTTTTTCAAAACCGCATCAATTGTTTGCGCCAGCTTAAAATCAACCGGCCGCCCAGGCCCTGGTGAAAGCAGAACTAAGTCAAAGGATTGTTGTTGCAAATAATCCAGCACATATTCGCTGCGAATAGTAACGACTTGGGCACCAGTTTGTCGCAGATAATTAGCTAAAGTATGAACAAAAGAATCTTGATGATCAACCAACAACACCCTTTTACCCGCCCCCTTCTGCGGTACGGAGCTCACTAAACCAGGTTTCAAATTCGGTTTTTGCAAAATATCCAAAAATGCCGAAGCTTTTAAATGCGTTTCCTGCTCTTCAGCCTGTGGATCGGAATCAAAAAGTAAGGTTGCGCCGACGCGTATCTCAGCAATACCCTGGTGAATACGTATCGTTCTTAAAACCAGCCCTGTATTTAAATTGCCGTTGAAACCAAACCAACCCACCGCACCGGCATACCATTTACGCGGTGATTTCTCATGTTTTTCGATAAAATTCATTGCCCATAACTTAGGCGCACCTGTCACTGTAACAACCCACATATGCGTTAAAAATGCATCGACTGCATCAAAACCTTCGCGCAAAGTTCCCTCAACATGGTCGACGGTATGAATCAAGCGAGAATACATTTCAATTTGTCGACGACCAACTACCTGTACAGATCCGGCCTCACAAATACGGGATTTATCGTTGCGATCCACATCTGTGCACATCGTTAACTCCGATGCTTCCTTTTCGGAATCCAATAAAAGTTGAATATTCTTCGCATCCTCAATGGCATCTGTTCCTCGTTTAATCGTTCCAGAAATAGGACAGGTTTCCACCCTCTTACCCTGCACACGAACATACATTTCTGGCGACGCACCAACGAGATATTCATCCTCCCCAAGATTAATAAAAAATCCATAGGGTGAAGGATTAACCTCCCTCATTCGGCGAAAAATTGCTGAAGGCTGCTCTGGACATGGTGCATAAAAAATTTGGCTAGGAACAACCTCAAACAGATCCCCACAAGCAAAACGCTGTTTGGCTAGCTCGACAAGCCCTGCATACTCGCCTGGTTCATGATCACAAGATTTGGTTGGTTTATGCGTGGGTTTATAGGGATTAAAATCGCCTTCTCGCGGCAGGGCTTGAGTCGATTTACCTTGGTATTGAAAATTATAACGTCTTATAAAAGCAATTTCTTTGCGATGATTGACCACATAGATTTCATCGGGAAGGTATAAAACCATTTCGCGCTGTTCCGAGGATCGCTCTTTGTGTTGGGTTAAATTCTCAAACTGAAAAATTAAATCATAACCAAAAGCTCCATAAAACCCCAAATAATCTTCATCCGATTTAAAAAACTCAAGTAAAGAACGCAGCAGTGAGAAAACTGAAGGCTGATGACTACGCTCTTCTTCACTAAAAATTTCCTGCGAATGTTTCACCTCAATCTGGCATAAGCGTTCACTATGTTCTTTAATGATTAGATGATTAGATTCTTGCAATAAGGGAAAAATAATGGCTAATAAAACTTCCCCGCGCCGATTTAATGCTTGAATATGAATTTCTTTTGCTTTGCAAATAAAAGCCAAAGGAGGATTATAAAAACCGATGTCCCAGCAAGTATATCGGCCGGGATATTCAAAACTCGATGCAAATAATGCGCCTCGATGAGTGTCAAGCCGTTCAAGGAGCGGCTCGATGGCGTTCTCATACACTAAATCATGTTGTTCGTATTCTATGTGAACACCACCCGCGGTTTTAACCTGCTGTAACATCGATAATACCAAGAAAAAAAGACATTTCCCCATTCTACTTTAAAACTAAAGCAGAGCAAGCTTGGTTTAATTTCAATCCGTGGCTCTTAATTTTTCCTTAAGAAACCACTAATTTTCCCTTAAGAATCCTTTGCTAAGATGTATTTTTATTTACTCAGGGAATTCTCTATGGTTCAGTCACTTGCAGATCTAAAGGATAAAATTAATGCACGACTGCAGCGTTTGCATAAAACCCATGGCGCAAACGGGCGTTTTGAAAATCAAGCTGAATCCATCGTTTTCCATTATTATCTTAAGCAATTAGCTGAGCATTCAGTTAACATTCAAAAACCTGATTTAGTTAATCATTCAGTTCGTCATTTAATTCGTCATTTAGTTCATCAAATAGAATTATCCGGACTAGTAACGTTAAAAGTAGCTATTAAATTAGATGAATTAGAACCCATTCTTAACATTGCAATTCGTGAAAATGATAATGAGCTTTTAGAAGCACTCATCGAAGCTGAGCCTAAGATTATTGACCATGTATTTAAGCAGACTAAAAAAAATGCGCTAGTTATGTTTGCGGAACAAAATAAGTCTGCACTTGTTGAAATACTTATTGCTGCCGAAGGGTTTAACCCTCATTCTACTTCTGCTCGAAAAGCATTAACAGCAGCTGTTATTAACGGTAGTTTAGATACGATTAAATTATTACTCCAAGCCGGGGTAGTTCCCTCTCAGGTCGACTTTCAAAAAGCTTGTTCACAAGGGAAGTTAGACCTTGCCAAGGAGTTAATTGCAGCAAGCGAAGAAGCCTTTGATTATAATGCTGCCTTGCTATTTGCCATATCAGCAGGAAACTTGCCAGCCGTAGAATTTTTAGTGGATGAGCAAGGAGCAGACGTCAATTATATTGAGCCTCCCCTATCAGCTAAAACGAAATTAATAACCCCTCTCATAGTAGCAATCGAGTATAAAAAATCTCAAATAGCTCAATTTCTAGTTGCTAAGGGAGCCGATAAAAAACAAGCACAAGAAGTCTTAAAAATTAGCGAATTAAGCTTAGCTGCTTTTATTGGGGATAAAGTTCAGGCAGTTACAACTGTGGTGGAATCCGACGCAAGCGGAATTGAAGCTTTTAGAGCTACATTTGGTCTCACTGCACAAACTCAACCATCCTCCAAAGAGGATGGGGATGAAGAGAAAGTCGCCATTGAACCACATCCCGATTTAAATGCTCGCGACTTACAGGGTTATACCCCTGTCATGCGTGCTGTCCAAAATGGTGACCAACAAAATATTAAAGCACTTATTCGAGCTGGAGCTGATGTTAATGCTTGCAGTAATGATGGCTATGTAGCGCTCATCGACGCAGTCATGCAAAATGATACAGCCACAGTAGAGGCTTTACTTCAGGTACCTAATCTCAATGTTAATGTTTGTGAAAAACAGGGGGCTCGCCGCTCTGCTAGGCAAATTGCAGAAAACAATAATAATCAAGCGATAGTTCAAGCACTCGACAAGTTTGTAGATGAACGCGGCTCAGAATTTTTAATAGAAAATAGATTATACGAATTAAATAGCCTCATTGATGATTATCACCATGAGCGCAGAGAACAAAAAGATGAAAACGGTTACACCAAAGAATATCTACACCTCAATATCCTCAGTTTATTTCAAAAAAGCTATACACAAAAAACCGCAGCAATCGCTGCCTTAAAGAAAGTATTGCGAGGGGAATATTTTGATGGAGGGGCTCTCATCGATTTAATCGCTCATTTACCTACTCTTAGAAATGGGCGCTTAGGAAGTGACTTGAGAGCATTTATCAAACAAGGACATGCCGATTGTATAGTCGGTCAACCTGTTACTACCGTTACCGAATTTGTATATGCCTTACAAGCGAAAATCCAGGCAATAACTATTTCAGGGCCAGAAATTCAATAACCTAGTCATTCTAGCTGTCTCAACTTTGCCTATTCCTGTGCTGCCAAGCCGAGGGACATCGGGCAGGGTTGGACTGGATTATCGAGAGGTGGCTAAGGAATTTTAACCTGGTCGGCGAAGGCCCGACCTACATTAATTTCTAAAATATCCAAAAATAATTCCCCAGGTTTACAATGCAAGGTATAATTTTTCCTCAATTATTTTGGAATTCATTATGTCTTTTACCGAACAACACTTAAAAAAGATAGAACAATTAGCCTACTTGGATTGCGAATCCGATGAGCATAGCCAATTAGCAGAAGAAGTTCATGCCATCATGGATTTTGTAGATCAATTGCGTAAAGTCGATACTAGAAATACAGCACCCCTGTTTCATCCCTCTGATCTGCAGCAGCGTTTGAGACCTGACGCAGTAACCGAGGAAAATTGTGAAACACAGTTGGCGGATCTTGCTCCACTTTTCGAGGACGGACTTTATCAAGTTCCAAAAGTGATCGATTCTGATTCAGGACAATAACTATGCATAAGCTCTCTTTAGCAGAATTAATCCGTTCGCTACGACAGCGCCAATTTTCAAGTTTAGAATTAACCCAACACTACCTTAATCGCATTCATCAACATCAGACACTGAATGCTTTTATTTCTGTAATCGATGAAGAACAGGCTTTCAGCACAGCTAAAGAAGCAGATAAATTGCTCAAAGCAGGGCAAGCAAAAACTTTAACGGGTATACCGATAGCCCATAAAGATATTTTTTGCACAACAGAGCTAGCTACCACTTGCGGCTCAAAAATGCTTGCAAATTATTATTCCCCTTATCAAGCAACCGCCGTTACTCGTCTAGCCGAACAAAAGGTGATCTTATTGGGTAAAACCAATATGGATGAATTTGCCATGGGCTCTGCCAATGAAAATAGTTATTTTGGCCCAGTCAAAAATCCTTGGGACCTAGCACGCGTTCCCGGCGGCTCTTCTGGCGGTTCTGCTGCCGCAGTAGCCGCAGGTTTGATCCCTTTTGCGACAGGTACAGATACCGGCGGCTCAATAAGACAACCCGCAGCGTTTTGTGGCATTTCAGGAATAAAACCTACCTATGGCTTGGTATCTCGCTTTGGAATGGTTGCCTTTGCTTCGAGCCTCGATCAAGGGGGGCCCTTTGCTCGATCTGCAGAGGATTTGGCCCTAATCTTAGAAGCTATGGCAGGCTTTGATCCCAAGGATTCGACCTCAGTTAATCAACCTATCCCCAATTATTCAGCGACTCTAAACCACCCAATTAAAGGCTTACGTATTGGCATACCCTCTTGTTTCTTCCACAATGAAGTGGATAAGGACATCCAACAAGCTATTCATGCGGCTGTAAAAATTTTCCAGCAGCAGGGTGCTGAAATCCTTGAACTTGATTTAAAGCTGCAACCTCTTTGGGTTCCCTGCTACTATGTCATTGCCTGCGCGGAAGCTTCCTCGAATTTATCGCGTTATGATGGTGTACGTTTTGGTTATCGCAGCACCCAAGCGAGCCTACAGGAACAAATTATCAAGACACGTACCGAAGGATTTGGCCTGGAAGTCAAACGTCGCATCCTGACTGGCACTCATGTGCTTTCTTCCGGTTATTTTGATGATTACTACTTACAAGCATTAAAAATTAGGCGATTAATCCAAAATGAACTACAAGAGAACTTAAATCAGGTCGATCTTATTTTAGGTCCTACTACACCGACTTGCGCATTCAAAATCGGAGAAAAAATAGAGGATCCAATTCAGAATTATTTAGCAGATGTGTTTACCGTTGCTGCAAACTTGGCAGGCATGCCGGCTCTTTCTATTCCAGTAGGATTTAGTCAAGGCTTGCCTATTGGCATGCAGTTCATTGGCAAACCTTTCAGCGAAGCACTGTTGCTTAACTGTGCTCACCACTATCAACAATGTACTGACTGGCACCAAGCCAGACCAAGCTTCGAAGGGTGATTTATGGCATGGGATACTGTTATTGGTCTTGAAGTTCACGCCCAATTACGAACAAAATCAAAATTGTTCTCCGGTGCAGCGACTGCTTTCGGCGCAGCACCTAATACACAAACCTGTTTTATTGATGCGGGCCTTCCAGGTGTTTTGCCTGTCCTCAATCAACAAGCAGTGCATATGGCCATTCAATTTGGCTTAGCCATTAATGCGACGATCAATAACCATTCTTATTTTGAACGCAAAAATTATTTTTATCCCGATTTACCTAAAGGTTATCAAATTAGTCAATTTGAGCGCCCTATCGTTGCCAATGGCTATTTGAACATTGAGGTTGAGGGTTGTGAAAAACGAGTGGAAATTGTTAGAGCCCATTTAGAAGAAGATGCAGGGAAATCTCTACACGAAGCGCACGCGCAATACACAGGCATCGACCTCAATCGAGCAGGCACGCCACTACTTGAGATTGTGACTGCCCCTTGTTTATCTTCAGCAGAAGAGGCAGTCAGTTATCTTAAAGCGCTACATCTTTTAGTGCGATTTTTAGGGATCTGTGATGGTAATATGCAAGAAGGTTCTTTCCGTTGTGACGTAAATATTTCACTAAAGCCCCAGGGCTCAGAGAAATTAGGGACCCGCAGCGAAATAAAAAATCTCAACTCTTTTCGCTTCATCGAGAAAGCGATTCGTTATGAACAAGCCAGGCATCAGGACTTACTTGAAAACGGACAAGAAATTTATCAAGAAACTCGCCTCTATTGCCCCAATAGCAACACAACTCAGGTTCTTCGCTCGAAAGAAAATGAAAATGATTATCGCTATTTCCCTGATCCCGATTTATTGCCTATTCAAATTCTTACCCAGGATTTAGCACAAATTAAACAATCAATGCCTCCCCTACCTGAAGAACTCAAAGCAAATCTCAGGAAGAATAAGAGTTTGAATGAAGAAGATATCTACTTTCTTCTTTCAGCACCAGCCAATTACCAATTTTTTAGCGAGCTAAAACAGCTTACTCAAGCTGACGAAAAAATGATGGTAAACTGGCTGAAAGGAAATTTTGCTGCAGCACTCAATGAAGCAAATCTTAGCTTTGAGAACTCCCCTGTTTCACCTTCAGCATTCGCTCCCTTATTAAATCAGCTTGCAGAACAAAAAATTTCAACACAAATCGCTAAACAAATTTTTGCCAAATTATGGGCTGGCGAGGGAACAGTCGAGGAAATTATTCTAAAAGAGGGCTACCTTCAGACTAGCGATAATGCCTTGCTTGAAGGGCTCGTACAGGCAATCATTAAACAATACCCCGAGCAAGCCGCTGATTACCGCGCAGGTAAAGAAAAATTACTCGGTTTTTTTGTAGGCCAGGTGATGAAAGAAACTAAAGGGCAGGCTAATCCAGCTCAGATTAATTCCTTATTAAAGAAATACTTATAGAAAAAAACCTGGTGTCGCAAAGCGACAACCAGGTTTCTGTCTTCTTATTTTTCTTAGTAGGGTTTAACAATTACAGTAGAACCCATATCCAAGAAGTCTTGGTTTAGCCATTTTGCAGCACTTGGTAAAACTCGAATGCAGCCATGGCTAGCATTGTAGTTAGGTACATCATAGGCAGCATGGATAGAATAGCCTCCACTGAAGTGCATACAGTATGGCATACGTGCCCCACCCCCTGTCTCAATAGGATAGAGGCTTGAAGTACAATCTTCCCCTTTCTTAGAGTAAATATGGTAAGTACCAGTGACTGTACGACAACCTCGACCGGTGTCTTCGCAGAAGTCTTTACCACCTGAAGCACTTCCAGTTTTAATGCGGTTACCTTGGGCATCATAAGCCGCCCAAGCAGTGAGTTTAGGATCGAAAATAAATACTTTTCTACCCGTAGCCTCACGCTTTGATGGAAAACTAAGTGCGCCCTTATGATCTGAATCGACACTCATTGTGTAATGCGTATGTCCTGCATCATCTACAATGGGAAACGATCTATCCATTGACGCACATGATGCTGCCAATACTGACAACGAGCCTATGACTAGTTGCTTCTTCATGGGTGTTTCCTCCCTCTTTTTTTTTTATATTATCGGAAGGATTTTGCATAAATTTAGATCTTTTTATAAATTATTTTTACTATTTGTTTATTTATTGACTTTTTCTGTGCTTAAAACTTCTTTTTTGAGAGGCTCAGGAAGCATTGCCAATAAGGCTAAAACCAACTGCTCATCGCTGCATTCAAAACATCCACCACGTGCTGGCATTGCATTAAATCCCTCCTCCGTATGTTTAAACAAACTCCTAATCCCAGTTTTGATTCGTGGGGCCCAATCATTTTCATTGCCAATTTTAGGTGCACCAAGTGGAATTAAAGGTTTCTCTGCATGACAGCTAGAACAGAAATGCTGCACAATTTGTGCTCCTTCATCTTGAGCGCCTTTGATTGATTGAAGGAACTCTTGCGGATGATGATTAGCAGCTTGAGCAAAATTAAAAGACAAAAAACAAACAATAATGAATCCAAGTTTCAGCATAAGGATGCTCCTTTACAACTTCTTTGGTGGGCAATTATAAGTTTTATTTCTCTTTTTAGAAAAGCTGTAATTACTGGGTACTGTTTATGCGTAAATTACGAATCCGTCCGGCTCTGAGATATCCCCACGAAATTAAATAGAGTAATTAGTTGATTGATCGATTTATTGATACCGTTCGCACTGAGGAAGCGCGCAGCGCTGTCTCGAAGTGTCTCAAAAGCCCCCTTCGAGAGCCTTAGGACAGGCTTCGAGACGTACGCCATGCGTGCTCCTCAAGCTGAAAGGGATAAAATGAATACAAATTTCTTAGATACTCATTTCATGGGGATAGCTTAGTTCGAGGGAAGCACTCCGCGCATCCTGAGGTTTTCGAAGGGCTCCGCCCAAACGGTTTTTAGCTGGATTTTTGTGAGGTAACGAAGCTTGACGATAGTTCTTAATCAATTTACTCTGTTCTAAACTCTTTAAAGATTATCAAAAGGAGAATGGATTGAGGGTTAGTCTATGTTGAAATCTGTCTTTCTGGGTCTAATGTTCATTCTTTCATCAACCCTATTACAGGCTGCACCTATGCAATCATTAGAGCTACTGCAACAAAAAGTAGAGCACTATGCATTAAGTGAATTATCAACGCAAAATCATGACGAAATCGAAGTATCTGCCGAAAAGCTCGATCCGCGATTAAATCTGAAAGCCTGTAAAGAAAGTGAGCTGGAAGTATTTAATCCCTATAAAACACCAATATTACATACTACGACCGTTGGCATTCGATGCCGCGAACGAGACACGCATTGGACTCTCTATATACCACTCAAAATTGTTCTAAAAAAATGGGTTCTCGTCACTAACCGGCCTTTACCCAAAGGAACACAACTTGCTGACAATGATTTTGATAAATTAAAAGTCGACGTAAGCCAATTAAAACATGGATATTTCTCCGATGCCCGAGAGATTCGAGATCAAGTTTGTAAACAAAATTTGGCTGAAGGCGTCATCCTGACACCTTATAATCTGCAAACTCCTTTGCTTGTCCATCGCGGTGAGCAAGTTAGCATTCAAGCAGTCAATGAGACAATTAATGTCAGTATGAATGGTATCGCTTTAAATGATGGTGCACTCGGCGATACTATTAAAGTGCAAAATTTATCTTCTAAGCGAATAATAGAAGCAAGAATTAGTGCAAATAAACAAGTGAGAGTCACTATTTAAAAAATTATTTAAAATCATAGTGACAAGGCTTTTTAAATATGATATAGCTTGAGAATTGGACGATAAATTCTAAAGATTTTATGATAGGAGCCGATAACCATGATGAGTGCAATTGAGAGCAATGTTATGGTAAATCCACTTAATGATATGAATAACATCAAGCGTGTAGAGACAGATAATCGTGTTCAGCAACAGCGCACACAAGCTGCTGCTTCTAGCGATCTGCCTACTGATGATACCGATCATGTAAGTATTAGTAGTACCTCAAAACAGCTCTCCGCCTTGAAAGAAGTGATTCTCAACACACCAGAAGTCAATCAGGCAAAAATAAAATTTCTTAAAGAAGAGCTTGCTAGCGGACGCTATCGAATTGTAAGCGACCAAATTGCAACAAAGATGTTCGCCGACATCGAATTAGCTTAAACCAAATACCCGTATGGGACCTAGGAAATACGGGTAACTCAAAAAATATCATTGTTTTTTAAATCTCAAAGGACTTTCATGACTAATAGCAAGATTAGCCAGCTAATCAATCAACTAAAACAAGAGATCAATTGGATTGATGAGTTAATTAACCTTCTGTCTGAAGAAAAAAAAGCACTAGCTGAACGCCAATTTACAACACTAGAAACCATCGCAAGTCAAAAAGAAACCGTTTCGAATCAACTAGAAGGAAGTGCTAATAAACGCATTCAACTCCTCGAACTACCAGCCTATGGCAATGATACTAAGCTTGCACTCCAAGCGTTTTTAAAACCCTGCTCCATAGAAGAAGCCAATGAAGTTAATCAATTAAATAATCAACTGGCAGAAAAAATTGCTGAATGCAGAGAATTGAATTCAATAAATGGCCAAGTCATTTCATCTAATATCAACAATCGCCAAGAACTTATTAGCATTTTAACGGGCCAAGATTCCTCAAATGCCATTAATATTTACACAGCGACTGGTGATGTAAAAACTTCGACAGCGTCCAGTTGTCATGAAGAGGCTTGATGTCGACAAGAATTCCTCGACAATCGTTTTGTTAATACCGTTCACACTGAGGAAGCGCGCAGCGCTGTCTCGAAGTGTCGCAAAAGGCTCCCTTCTTCGAGAGCTTCAGGACAAGCTTCGAGACATACGCCATGCTGAACGGAATAAAATCAATGCAATTTCCTTAGATACTCATTTTGTAGGGATACCGCAGAGCCCGAACAGCTAAAGTAGATACATTTACCGCGCCTGCATACGCAAGGCCCCATCCAACCGAATCACTTCGCCATTAATCATACCATTCTCAATAAGATGCAAAACAAGCGCTGCAAATTCCTCAGGCTTTCCTAAACGCTTAGGAAAAGTTACTGTCGCCGCTAAGCTATCCTGTACCTCTTGTGGCATATTCAACAGTAAAGGCGTAGCAATTAAACCAGGAGCAACGGTATTAACTCGTATTGCATGCTGAGCAAGCTCACGTGCGGCGGGTAAAGTCATTGCCACGACACCGCCTTTCGAAGCACTATAGGCCATTTGCCCGATTTGCCCTTCAAAAGCCGCAACCGATGCGGTATTAACGATCACTCCCCTCTCTTGAGAATTCATTTCAAGCTCAAGTTTTGACATCGCGTATGCAACAACTCGCATCACGTTAAAGGTTCCGACCAAATTAATATCAATAACTTGTTTAAAGGCTGCAAGAGGCATGACACCGTCTTTACCGAACATGCGCTTAGCAGGTGCAACTCCAGCACAATTAATACAAATTCGAGGAGTGCCTACTTGCGCAATTGTTTTTTCCATGGCCTGCTCGACTTCCTCAGCAGAACTAACATCACAAGCAATAGTCAGTGCCAACTTGAGCGCGCTGTCTTTTTCAATTTGTTTATCCCAAACCACCACTCTCACGCCCTGCTCAATGAGCAGCTCTGCACAAGCTCTACCCATACCCGATGCACCACCAGTAATAATGGCGATTTGATTATCTAAATTCATCCTTGCTCCAATTATTGTAAATAAGCCTTACTCAATGCTTTGAATTGCGTCGTCCCCGCCTGTCCGACCCACTCAAAGAACACCATTTCTGAGGTGACTAGATGAACGCCGACTTGCTTCATGCGCTTAAGTCCATATTTGTAATCGAGTTCAAATCGACTACTTACCGCATCAACGACGACAAATACGTCATAACCCATTTTTTGCAAATCTAAAGCGGTCTGCAAGACACAAACATGAGCTTCGATGCCAATTAACACCATTTGCTTTCTATTCAGAGACTGTAGCTTCGGCCTAAAATCGGGAGCACGAAAACAAGAAAATTGCACTTTCTCTATAAATTTATCTTGAGGAACTAAGCTGCGTAAAGACTCGACTGTTGCACCTAAACCTTTGGGATATTGCTCACTGACTAGTAAAGGCACATCAAATTCGGTGGCTAATTGCATTAGCCATTGGCAGCGCTCTACCATCGCTTCTGCATGTAATACATGAGGAGTTAATTTATCTTGTACATCAATAAGCAATAAACAGGACTTATCTTTTTCCAGCAGCATTCCCTTCTCCAACAGAAAAAGACAATCTCAACGTAAAGCGAAGATGCTGTCAAGAAAAAAATAGAGATTAAGAGTTGACGGGCAAACAAAATCTCGTTAGACTGCAACAATGTTACATTACATTAATACATTACTATGAAACAACATAATCCTAAACAACAATCAGTCCATCAACTCATGCATGCCATCAGCTTGCTTAATAATTTGGAAGAAGCTTTAGCTTTTTTTACTGATCTCTGTACACCTGCCGAGCTTGAAGCAATGGCTGATCGTTGGGAAGTAATCCCCTTGCTGCGCCAAGGAATTCCTTATCGGACCATTCATGAACAAACTGGAGTCAGTGTAACTACTATTACTCGCGTCGCCCGCTGTCTTAGCTTTGGTAGCGGGGGCTATAACCTAATTGCAGATCGTTTGGAGCAATCGTGAAAACACGCCTACGTTTGGCCTTACAGAAAAAAGGTCGTTTAGCACAAGAATCGCTAAATTTATTACAACGCTGTGGTCTAAAATTTCGTATTAAAGACAATAGCTTACTAACTCATGTCGATAATCTCCCTATTGATTTACTCTTTGTCCGCGATGACGATATTCCAACTTTGATTTTTGATGGTTTATGTGACGGCGGCATCGTCGGAGAAAATGTCTTATTGGAAGCATCCCTCGGCGCACCGGATAAACCTTATAACAGCCTTTTAAATCTCGGATCCTGTCGCTGTCGCCTTGCAATTGCTGTTCCTGAAGATTTTGATTATCGTGGTCCAGGCTCATTAGATGGTAAACGAATTGCGACCAGCTACCCTCTCCTACTTGCCCAATACCTTGCAGCACAACGAATTTGTGCCGAAAGTTTAGTGCTCTCAGGTTCAGTTGAAGTTGCCCCCCGTATGGGCATGGCAGATGCCATTTGCGACCTTGTTTCCACGGGGCAAACGCTGGAAGATAATAAATTAATAGAAGTAGATACAGTTTTAACAAGCCAGGCGGTCTTCATTCAAACGGCCAAGCCTATTAGCCGGGCAATGCAAGAATTATTCAATATGCTGCAACGACGCATTCAAGCAGTACAACAAGCGGCAGAGCGTAAATACATTCTCTTTCATGCCCCCAAAACTGCGCTTGAACGAATTTGTGAACGCTTACCAGGCGCTGAATCACCGACCATTTTGCCTTTACCCGCCCATCCTGACAAGGTGGCAGTGCATGTTGTATCCAGTGAAGGAATTTTTTGGAACACCTTAGAAACCATCCAGTCTTTAGGCGCAAGTTCCATTTTGGTATTACCGATTGAAAAAATGCTGGAGTAATTCGATGTTAACCATTAATGATTGGCAAAATTTATCCATAGAGGAAAAACAGCAAAAACTGTCTAGGCCAAAACAAACTAAGTCCTTTAAACCGCAGGTTCAGGCGATTATTGAGGCGGTTAGAACGCGTGGAGATGAGGCTTTATTTGCCTTAACACGCGAATTTGATGCCGTTGATTTGAAGAAATTAAACGTGTCTGCCGACAGAATACAAAAAGCCAAAATTAGTGCTCAAGCCAATTCAGCGCTCAATCAGGCGATAGAAACGATTCGTGCTTATCATCAAGCAATCCTTCCTCAGCCAAAGCAAATCACAACGGCCAGAGGAGTTAGTATTGAACGTGTTTATAGACCCATAAACCGCGTTGGTTTGTATGTTCCTGGTGGTAATAATACCCCTTTGGTTTCTTCGTTGCTCATGCAAGCTATTCCTGCTCTAGTTGCCGGTTGCCCCTTAAAAATCTTATGTACCCCGCCCAATTCTCAAGGAGAAATAGACCCCCATCTTTTAGTCGCCGCCCGCCTTTGTGGCATTGAAACGATTTATCAAATTGGCGGTGCACAAGCCATTGCCGCAATGGCTTATGGGACAGAAACAATTCCTAAGATGGATAAATTATTCGGACCCGGCAATCGTTTTGTCACGGAGGCGAAAACTCAAGTGTCCAGTGATCCCGCTGGAGCCGCGATCGACATGCCAGCAGGCCCTTCCGAAGTGATGGTTTTTGCTGATAATCAAGCAAACCCAGAATTTGTGGCTGCTGATCTCCTTGCTCAAGCAGAACATGGGAGCGATTCTCAAGTAATTTTAATTGCTGAAGGCCGTGATTTTGCCCTTAAAGTAAATCAAGCCCTTCAACAGCAATTGCTGTCGCTTTCACGACAGACCATTCTCAAGGAGGCCCTGCAAAATAGTATTATTTTAATTTGCAGCGATCCGATTGAACAACTTGAGATTATCAATACTTATGCCCCTGAACATTTAATTATCAATCGTAGTGATGCAAAAGACTGGGTTGCGTCTATCACTGCGGCGGGGACAGTATTTTTAGGACCTTGGGCTGCTGAAACGATGGGTGATTATGTCACAGGCAGCAATCATGTTTTACCTACTAATGGCTATGCGCGCAATCACAGCGGTCTTTGCACTATGGATTTTTTAAAAACCTTAACTCTACAGTCAATCTCTGTAGAAGGTCTTAATTCCTTAGGCAAAGCAGCCGAAACACTGGCCCTTATAGAGGGCTTAGATGCGCATGCGAATGCAGTGACCCTACGTTTAAACAGTTTAAAAGCAATGGAGTCTTAACATGTCCGTATTAGAATTGATTCGCCCCGATTTAAAAACTCTACAAGGTTATGTTCCAGGAGGTGATGACTTAAGTTGTCGCTTGCACGCTAATGAATTGCCTTGGTCACCGGCTTCCTTAAGACAAGTACCGCTCAATCACTATCCTGATGCACGAGAAGTTCAACGCTTGCAACAACAAATTGCTAATTATTACCAAGTTAGCGCTGAACAACTTGTCTTAACTCGTGGCAGCGATGATGGAATCGATTTATTAATGCGACTTTTTTTACGGGCCGGTCAAGACAGCTTCATGCAATGCCCACCAACCTTTCCTATGTATGCTTTTTATGCCCGTTTACAACAAGCAGAAATCATTAATTGCCCGTTGGATGCTAGCAATGATTTTAGTTGGTCGCTTGAAAAACTGTTTTCATTCTGGCAACCCAACTGCAAGCTCATTATGATTTGCCGCCCCAATAACCCGACAGCTAATTTGCTCGATTTAACCAGTATTGCCAATCTTTGCGCCTTTTTTAGATCTAAAGCAGTCGTTGTAGTCGATGAAGCGTATATTGAATTTGCCCAAATGCCCAGCGCAACGACCCTTCTCTCCTCATTTGATAATTTAATTGTCTTACGCACTTTATCTAAAGCCTACGGTTTAGCTGGTTTACGATTAGGATCAGTCATTGCCCAGCCTCAATTGATTAACGCGATCAAGAACGTTCTTCCGCCCTACAGTTTATCCAGTGCTGTCATTGAATTAGCTCAACATGCGTTAGCAGATAAAGTCTGGTTTAGCCACAATATTTCTTATATTTTAAATGAGCGTGAAAAACTCGCTGCTCTGTTGCAACGATCTCCTTGGATAGAAAAAATCTATTCGAGTACCACTAACTTTATTCTTGTCGCGTCACCCTACGCACAGCAACTCGCCACCTGGTTTGCCGGGCTCAGCATTGCTGTACGCCATTTTACAGCTGACCCTTTGCATAATATGTTGCGCATTACCGTGGGTACTCAAGAACAGAATCAACGGCTATTAACCGCATTAAATGATTTTCAGCCGGAGAGCTAAATGCAAAAACTATTATTCATTGATAGAGATGGTACCCTGATTGAAGAACCAAGTGATTACCAAGTCGATGCGCTTGACAAAATTCGCTTATGCCAGGGGGTTATTCCGGCTCTCTTAGCCTTAGTCAAAGCAGGTTATCGATTGGTGATGGTCTCCAATCAAGATGGCTTGGGGACAAGTAGTTTCCCTGAAAGCGCTTTTCAAAAGAGCCATGATTTTATTCTTGCTTTATTTTCTTCCCAGGGGATTTGCTTCAGCGATATTTTTATTTGTCCGCACAAAGACCAAGACAATTGTAATTGTCGCAAACCCAAAACAGGCTTGCTCGATGCTTTTTTAATACAAAATCAGTTTGATCGCCTTCAATCCTGGGTTATTGGCGATCGAGAAACTGATAGAGAATTAGCCCAAAATATTGGCGTTCCATTTCTTCCTGTTTCGCTAGAACATAATTGGCAACTTATCGCTGAAACCATTTTAGCTCAGCAACGTACAGCTTCTATTAAACGACAAACCAAAGAGACAGTTATAGAAGTTGCTCTAAATCTCGATAGTGAAGCAGCGAATTGCATCAACACCCCCATTGGTTTTTTTAGCCACATGCTGGAGCAAATCGCTAAACACGGAGGCTTCAGCTTACAAGTGAATGCGCAAGGCGATACCGAAGTCGATGAGCATCATCTAGTTGAAGATACAGGGCTCGCCCTAGGCGAGGCTTTTAAAAAAGCCTTGGGTAGCAAATGGGGGCTTGCGCGCTATGGCTTTACTCTACCCATGGATGAATCGCTTGCTTCGGTAGCTATCGATCTAGGCGGACGCAGTTATTGTTCTTTTGAAGGGCAATTTACGCGTGAATTTGTGGGTGGCATGGCGACTGAAATGATTCCACATTTTTTTAACTCCTTTGCTAGCAGCCTTGGAGCTACTTTGCACATCTCAGTCAAAGGCCAAAATCATCATCATATGATTGAAGCCTGTTTTAAAGCTTTAGGTCGTGCACTACGTCAAGCCTGCGCACGCTGCGATAGTAGTCTGCCATCAACTAAGGGGGTTTTATGATCGCTGTTATTGATGTGGGCGGTAATAATTTAACTTCGCTCACCAACGCGCTTCAACGCTTAGGCTACGAATATAAGTTGACGCATGAAGCCCAGGATCTCCTCCGCGCTAGTCATGTGATATTACCCGGAGTCGGTGCAGCAGCCGCTGGCATGGAAGCGCTCAAGCACTATCAGCTAGTCGACCTGCTTAAGCAGTTAACCCAGCCTCTATTAGGTATTTGTCTGGGGATGCAGCTATTGCTTGAATATAGTGAAGAAGGTCAAGTCAATTGTTTAAATCGAATACCCGGGCAGGTAAAGCGCTTCACTGCACTTCCTAACTATCCTGTGCCGCATATGGGTTGGTCAAAACTACAATGGGCTAGGCCTAGCCCGCTATCACAGGGTTTAAGCCCAGAAGATTATGTGTATTTTGTACATAGCTATGCGTTGTTAAATGATGAAAATGCCTTGGCTAGTTGCCAATATAGTGAACAATTTACCGCCATAGTTCAATATGAAAATGTTTATGGCATGCAATTTCATCCCGAAAAATCGGCAGAAACTGGGCTTAAATTACTCAATAATTTTTTACAATTGGAGGAATCATGATCATTATTCCAGCAATTGATTTGCAGGAAGGTCGATGTGTTAGATTGCGAAAAGGTCAGTTTGATCAAGTATCCATCTATGACTATTCCCCTATCACCCTGGCCCAAGGCTACGCTTTACAAGGCGCAGAGCGCTTACATGTGGTTGATCTTGATGGTGCCAAATCAGGACGAATCGAACAATTGGCCTTGATTCAAGCGATGCACGCACCAGGTTTGTGTTTGCAAGTAGGTGGTGGAATTCGCAGTCTTGATGCTGCTGAAAATTGTTTACAAGCCGGCATCGATAAATTGGTCATTGGCAGTCTGGCTGTCACCGACCCAGCGCTCACGCTTAAAATTATTGAGCTCGCTAGACCAGAAAATATTGTTTTGGCCTTAGATGTACAAATTGACAACAGCCTACCCAAGCCAGCCATTCATGGGTGGCAAACAACGACTGAACGCAGTCTCTGGGAGTTAGTAGATGATTACCAACAGTTGGGAATCAGCCAAGTGTTATGCACTGATATTAATTGCGACGGCATGATGAAGGGTCCTAATTTTGCGCTTTATCAAGAAGCCCTAGCACGTTTTCCGCAAATTAATTGGCAGGCTTCAGGTGGAATTCGTGATGTCGCCGATTTGGAACAATTAGCTACTCTTGGTTTAGCAGCAGCCATTTTAGGGCGCATGCTCTACGAGAGTGATTTTGATATTTCTTCTTATTTAATGAGGCAAGCAAATGGTCGCTAAACGTATTATTCCCTGCCTTGATGTACGTGATAATCAAGTTGTGAAGGGAGTCAAATTCCGTAACCATCGGATTGTCGGAGATATTTTAGCGCTTGCCAGCCAATATTCGGCTGAGGGCGCGGATGAACTGGTTTTTTATGATATTACAGCCAGTTCCGACCAACGCTCAGTTTGTCCGCAATGGGTCAATCAGGTTGCAGCAGCAATTAATATCCCATTTACCGTGGCGGGTGGCATCTGTGATCTTGTTACGGCTAGAGCCCTACTTAAGGCGGGTGCAGATAAATTATCGCTCAACAGTCCGGCTTTAGAAAATCCCGATTTAATTAATCAGCTTAGTCAAGAATTTGGTAATCAATGCATCGTCATCGGCATCGATAGTCAATGGCTAGCGAATGATTTTTACGTTTATCAATATACGGGTGATGAAACTAAATCAATCAATTCCAGACGCAAAACTTTGGATTGGATTGCTGAAGTACAAGACCGTGGTGCCGGAGAAATCGTTCTCAACTGCATGCAAGCGGATGGCGTACGTCAGGGCTATGACCTCCAGCAATTGCAACTCGTTCGCGATCGCATTCAAGTTCCCTTAGTCGCTTCAGGGGGTGCGGGGAATGCCGACGATTTCGTAAAGGTATTCCAACAAGCAGGAGTCGATGCTGCTCTAGCTGCTTCAGTTTTTCATAATGGATTTTTATCAATCAACGAAGTGAAGCAGAAACTTAAAGCCAATAACATTGAGGTCAGATTATGAATAACTTAGAAATCAATCAATTAGCTTGGCAAAAAATGGATGGCCTTATACCAGCAATTATCCAAAATGCTAATAATGGTGAAGTGCTCATGCTGGGTTATATGACTCAAGAAGCCTTAGAACTAACCTTGGAAAAAGGCCAAGTCACTTTTTATAGCCGCAGTAAACAACGTTTATGGACGAAAGGCGAATCCTCTGGCCATTCGCTGCACCTCCAAGCGATCGCTCCTGATTGTGATGGTGATAGTTTATTGATTCAAGTTTTACCCAAGGGCCCTACTTGTCATCTCGGCTTTGTCAGTTGTTTTCAACCGTCAATAACCACAAAGCTTGGCTTTTTAGATCGCTTGATTCAACTTATTGAAAATCGTGCGAAAGAAGGCGCTGCTCAGAGTTATACTGCTCAATTACTCGCAGCCGGTATAAACCGCTGCGCACAAAAAGTTGGTGAAGAAGCCGTCGAAACAGCGATTGCGGCAGTGACTAATCAACGTGACGAGTTGATTAATGAGGCAGCGGATTTAGTTTTTCATTTACTAGTGATGTTGCAAGCTTGTGAGCTTAGTTTTTATGATTTGTTGGACTGTTTGCAGGCCAGGGATAAATCGTAGTTGGGAGCAGGAAGAGAAGGAATTTGTTGAGACAAGGCCTATAGCTCTTAGGCTATTTATCTGGCTCCGTTCGGGCTGAGGAGGCGTTTACGCCGTCTCGAAGCCTCTCAGGGTTTGCAAGACTTCGGCGTCTGCTCATCCTGAGGCTCTCGATGCGACACTTCGAGACAGCGCTGCACGCTTCCTCAGTGCGAACGGTATAAACAAAACGATCAATAAACTAAACAGTCTATTTAATTTCGTGGGGATACCTCAGAGCCCGAACGGAGCCAGATAAATAGCCTGACAGCTATAGGCCTTGTACCATCCTCAACAATCAAGCAAGAACTCAAACAACCGCCAACAACACTGCAGTTAGATAATTCCCCTCAGGAAAAGCCGCCAAGGTAGGATGACAACTTGCTGGTCCAAAAATACCCAATAATCGTGCTTGCTTTCCTGCCACAGCTGCTTGGCTACTTACTAATAGGCTAAATTCTTGTGCGTTTAAAGCGGATGAACAGTTACAAGTCATCAATAAACTACCAGGCTGCATCGCTTTAAACACTTCGCGATGTAAAAAACGATAATAATTTTTAGCGCGCTCTAGATGCTGCTGAGAGGGGACTAATTTTGGCGGATCTAAAATAACCAAATCATAACCACCGGCCTGGGTTAAATAATCACGGGCATCTGCCTCAATAAATTCAATAGTATTGAGCTGATTCAATACAGCATTTTCCTTGGCCTGGGCAATTGCCTGAGCAGAACTATCAACGGCTGTAATTTTACTCGCCCCTGCTTTAGCCGCATGTAAGGCAAAACCGCCGGTATAAGAATAAAGATCCAATACCCGTTTTCCTTTCGCCAGGGCAGCAATGCGCTGATGATTTTCACGCTGGTCAAGAAATAATCCCGTCTTCTGAGCTTGGGAGAAATCAACTTGATAAATCACTCCTGCTTCGTATACCTGAGCATTTTTGGCGGCCACAGGCTCTGCCTCTTTTTTCCAACCATCCTGAGCAAGCGGCTTCAGTTGTGGTAACCAAATAATTTCTTCCTGGGGTAATAAATTCTGAATAGCTTGCTGAATCATCGTCTTATTTGCTTCTACCCAATAAGCCGAGCTCGCAACCACTGAAAATTGATTGAAGCGGTCGATAGTCAAGCCCGATAAACCATCGGCTTCACTATTAAACAAACGATAAGCTGTCGTGCTTTGATTAGGAAGATTTAATGCCTGTCTAAGCATTAACGCTTGATTTAAACGATGCGCCACAATTGCTGAGAGCGGTTTATTAACAATTGTTTCATGCTGTAAAGCTAAAATTCGAACACGGTATAGTGAATGCTCATTAAAAACACCAACGCCAAGCAATTCTCCCTCATCATTAAAAACATCTACTAATGAGCCGGTAAGTAATTTTCCAGTTGTTTTAGTAATTGCTTTCGGAAAAATCCAAGGATGTCCCCGGCGAACAGTATTTTGTTTGGTTTTATGTAAAAAGACAGCGGCCTTCATAGTTTCAATTTTTCTCAAACACAAAGTTGGCTAATTTACACCAGAACGCAAAAATATTCATCTTTCTTAAGCAATCGCAACACTTTGAGAAACATGCTAGCATCAGTTTTTTTAAAAATAAGGATGAAACATGTGGTTTAACAATGCTCTTATTTATCAATATGAACTCAATGAATCGGTCGATTTTAGTCAATTACTCGCCGAAGAAAAACTCAAACCCTGCCCGCCTCATGCAAGATTCATCTATGGTTGGCTGCCAGCTTATGCGGATGAGTTAATTCAAGAAGTCGCAGGCTGCTCTTTAATTTGTCTTGGGAAAGAGGAAAAAATTCTACCGAGCGGGGTTATCAAGCGCCTACTTGCCGAACGTATCCAAACGCTCGAAGCGCAACAAGGTAGAACTGTTAAGCGAGCCGAAAAAGCACAGATGGCTGAAGACTTAGAGTTTGAACTTTTACCAAAATCGTTTTGCGTTCAAAAGCGATTACCCGCTTTATTGGATAATATGACCAAGCGTTTAATTATTAACGCTTCAAGTAATAATCAAGCCTCACAACTTACCTCTTTATTGAGAAAATCAATTCCTGGAATCCAAATCGAACCTCTTGCCTGTAATGAGAATCTAGCGCTACGCTTTGCGCAATGGCTGAGTGATCCCTCTCTTCTTCCACCCAGCTTTCAACTCGCTTCCGATTGCTTATTGTTTTCTCTGGATGATGAAAAGAAAAGAGTCAATTGCAAAGGCTATGAACTTCCTGCCGAAGAAATCTTAACGCTTTTATCCCAAGGTCTAGCGGCCGCTGAAATTTCACTCATTTGGAATGAACGTATTCAATTTACTCTAACCCACGATCTGACTTTCAAACGCTTAAAAAGCCTCGAGTATTTAATTGATGAATTTAATGAAATTCGTGAACTTGAGGAAGAGTATCAGCAACGGGATGCGGCACTAACTTTGTTGTGTGGTGAGTTGCGTGGTCTAACTAATGATTTACTGGCTGGTTTGAGTACGGAGCAAAAAGAAGCGAACGTTGAGGTTGAGAAAGAAGAGCTCCCAGCTTAGGGCTCAAAAAGGTTGGGCCTTGGCCCAACAAATTCCTCATGAATCCAAACCATTTGGGGCCAAAGCCCAACCTACTTTTACTAATTGTATCCCTCCGTCCGCGACTTGTTCGCGGGATCCAGAGATCTTGGTATGGAATGAGATCTCCTAGATACCGCGGACAAGCCGCAGGTACGTAGGCAGTGGGCCGCGCTGTTTCAATACCAATATGAATCCTTTATGACACCGAGACAGCAGGCGGAAAACTATGATAAGTGGCTTGATAAACCTTTAACGCATCATCAGCAGCTTTTTTCAATCCTAAGATATTGTTAGCGCTGTATAGAATTGCTAAAGCTTCTCGCGCACTTGGAGCCTGAGGGTAATTCTCTATCAAGAAACTTGCACGCTCCGACGCAGCAACATACATTTTACGGTCATAATAATATTTAGACGTATTAAGTTCGCGCTTAGCAAACATATTGCGTAAGTAAATCATACGCTGCAATGCATTGGGCTTATAACGGCTATCCGGGAATTTTTGCACTAGCGTAGCAAAGTCAGAATAAGCTTGTGATTGCGAACCCGGATCCCGCCAAGACTCATCGATAGGTAAACTACTAGCTAAGGTACCTCGAGTTTGTTGGAAATTAGCTAAGCCTTTCATGTAGTAAGCATAATCTACATTCTTCGCTCGCGGATAAAGGTGAATAAAGCGCTCTGCTGTTGCCGCTGCTGAAGGATAATCCCCTTTCTTGTAATAGGCATAAATTAAATCCATTTGCGCCTTCTCAGCATAATCACTGAAAGGGTACAAAGATTCCAAAGCTTCTAAACGTTTTGCGGCACTGTCATATTGTCCCTTCGATATGGCCTGCTCTGCTTCAGTAAATAACTGCTTAGCAGGTACTCCCTGGTAAGGGCTGTTATCTTCATCATTTTTACTCCACCAACTATTGCACGCTGTTAGAGAAAGTAAAAAACCCGAGAGGACTAGCATTTGAATTCGTTTCATATCAACACCCATGGCCAAACAACTATTTGCAAATGCCGCCCATTATACCCATCCGTTAAAATTTTGCTAATAAAAAGCTAAGGATAAATTTCTAATAAAAAGATTTGCAAAGAACGAAACCTTGAGATAGTATTCAGCTCTGTCGGAGAGGTGGCTGAGCGGTCGAAAGCGGCGGTCTTGAAAACCGTTGAAGGGCAACCTTCCCAGGGTTCGAATCCCTGCCTCTCCGCCAAATACCCATTTCAGATCTTCTCAATTTTAAAAATATCTCTTTAATAATAAAACTTGATTATATCCAGCGAATACAATACTTACGCATCGACAGATCTTATCTGTCATTCTCACGAAAGCAGCAATCTATTCATCAATTTAGCACAGTGCTTCAATTGGGAATGAATCCCCACCTTCGCGGAGATGATATTTTTCGCAGAAATTAAAGAAAGGTTGGATAAAATCACAACCTGATATTTAAAAAAGCGTACTTGTCTTAAATACCTTATCAATCGCCATTAAACTTTCTAATAGCGGTTTCATCTGCGCTAAAGGCCAGCTATTGGGTCCATCGCTCAGCGCTTTTTCTGGTTGAGGATGCGTTTCCATAAAAATACCGGCAATCCCTGTAGCAACTGCTGCCCTTGCTAAAGCGGGAACAAACTCACGCTGACCGCCAGAAACCCCATTATTGCCTCCAGGCAGCTGCACAGAATGTGTTGCATCATAAATAACAGGGCATTCGGTTTCGCGCATGATCTGCAAAGAACGCATATCGGAAACTAAATTGTTGTAGCCAAAGCTAACCCCACGCTCACAGACCATGATTCGCTCATTGCCACAAGCCTTTGCTTTAGCCACCACGTGTTTCATATCCCAAGGTGCTAAAAATTGACCTTTTTTTATGTTAACCGGTTTATTCATTGCTGCAACGCGTTGAATAAAATTGGTTTGACGGCATAAAAAAGCTGGCGTTTGCAGAACATCGACCACTGAAGCAACTTCTAATAAAGGGGTATCTTCATGGACATCAGTTAATACCGGAACACCTACCTGCTCCCTTACTTTTTCTAAAATAGTCAGCCCCTTTTCAAAACCAGGACCGCGATAACTATTAATGGAGGAGCGATTCGCTTTATCAAAGGAAGATTTATAAATAAAAGGCAATTTGAGTTGTGAACAAATTTCTTTAAGATAGCCCGCTGTTTCAATAGCCAGAGCCTCACTTTCGATGACACAAGGCCCTGCAATTAAAAATAAGGGGGATTCGATCCCCACTTCAAAACCACATAACTTCATGATTTATCCTTTTTTTGATGATATTCACGTGCAGCTAAAACGAATTGTTTAAACAAGGGATGGCCATCACGCGGAGTAGAAGTAAACTCAGGGTGAAACTGACAAGCGATAAACCAAGGATGATCCTGGAGCTCAATCATTTCAACTAAAGTATTATCTGAGGAGCGCCCAGAAAGCACTAAACCGTGCTCTACTAAAGCATCGAGGAAGTGATTATTTACTTCGTATCGGTGGCGATGACGCTCAATAATTTCAGTGTTGTTGTAAATTTTATAAGCCAAAGAATCTTTATCGATTCGGCAAAGTTGTCCGCCTAAACGCATTGTGCCACCAAGATCAGAGTTTTCATCGCGGAAGTTGACCCTTCCATTCTCCTCCAACCACTCGCTAATCAAGGCTATAACCGGATAAGGGGTTGCTTTATTAAACTCAGTCGAGTTGGCACCAGTCAGCCCAACCACATTACGGGCGAACTCAATGACTGCAGTTTGCATCCCTAGGCAAATACCTAAGAAAGGGACTTTATTTTCCCGCGCATGCTGAATGGCTCTTATTTTCCCTTCAATGCCACGTTCGCCAAAGCCGCCGGGTATTAATAGAGCATCAATAGGTCCCAATAACTCTACACCATGTTTTTCGATTAATTCAGCATCGATGTAAACAATTTCAACTTTGGTTTGGGTATGAATTCCGGCGTGAAGCAAAGCCTCATTAATTGACTTATAGGCATCGTTTAATTCGGTATATTTACCGACCATACCTACTTTTACCGTCATCGTTTGGATTGCTTGTGCATCGACCACATGCTGCCATTCACTGAGATCTGCTGGTTTTAAATTTAGGCCTAATTTTTTTACTACGATTTCATCTAATCCTTGTTCATGGAGAATCATCGGAATTTGATAAATACTTTTAGCATCTTCTAGGGAAATAACACCTTCTTTCTCAACGTTAGTGAATAAGGCAATTTTAGCCCTATCTCCCAAGGATAAAGGTTTTTCTGAGCGACAAATTAAGATATCAGGTTGAATACCAATCGAGCGCAATTCTTTTACAGAATGCTGAGTGGGTTTGGTTTTAGTTTCACCTGAAGTCGCGATGTAAGGAACTAAGGTTAAATGAATAAACAAAGAACGCTGAGCACCAAACTCAATGCGCATTTGACGAATTGCTTCGAGGAAGGGTAAGGACTCAATATCTCCTACTGTCCCGCCAATTTCAATCATTGCGACATCATAGCCATCCGCACCCTGTTTAATCGAACGCTTAATTTCATTCGTGATATGCGGAATAACTTGGACTGTGCCCCCTAAATAATCTCCGCGACGCTCTTTTTTAATCACGGTTTCATAAATTTTACCCGAGGTAAAATTATTACGTTTGGTCATTGTGGTTCGCACAAAACGCTCGTAGTGGCCAAGATCGAGATCCGTTTCAGCCCCATCATGTGTAACAAATACTTCACCATGTTGAAAAGGGCTCATTGTACCTGGATCGACATTAATATAAGGATCGAGTTTAATAAGGGTGACGCGCAAACCTCGCGCTTCTAAGATTGCAGCAAGAGAGGCAGAAGCGATGCCTTTACCTAGCGAAGAGACCACTCCGCCAGTGATAAAAATATAATTTGTCATAAGGAGTCCCGTTTGAAATGCAAAACCGCCGCCAAGCGGTAAAAAAAGCAACGCATGTGAACGGGATTCAATTTTAACAAAACTGGAGGAAAATTCATACTTAAATCCTCAAACATCATTTTGCTTACCTTTTAAACTTTTAATAGTATAAGATTTATATATGGATATAAAAACCACCCGTAGTTAACTTAATAAAGTTAAAATCTACGGATAAGAGCATGAAAAATGGCCCTAAAGTTGGAGAATTATATGAAAAAATTTACCTGCGATTGCTTAATTATAGGTGGTGGGGTTCAAGGTTTTGTTCTTTTTTATCTTCTCAAACAAGCGGGAGTTCAATCGCTTGCTTTGGTTACTGATAAACAATTGGGTGAAGGTGAAACAACCCACAGCCACGGCTACTACAATAGAGGCTTTTTTAATAGCCTTGATGCGACAGTTGAAAGTAATGAATGGTGGGATAAATTTTTCAAACTGCATGGCAGAGAATGCGGATCGATTGATCAAACCTATGCACTTGCCAATGAAGTAGATACGCAATTATTACTCAAGTCCTGGCAATCAAGAGCTTTCACCTATCATGAAATAAAAGAACCACCTTCTGATTTAGTGAGTCTAGGCTATAAGCTCAGGGCAAATGAAAAATTATTCACTGTTGCTGAAGGTCATATTAGTGGGCATGGGATTATCAAAGCACTCGCCAAGGATAATTACAATCAATTAATTCACGGTTCCTTGCGGAAATTAATTTGTAATGAATTTAACACCGCCATTAAAAAGGTAGAAATAGAGACTAAAGAAGGGCCGATTGAATTTACAGCTAAGCAATATTTCCTTTGTACCGGCAGAAATACCCAAGCTCTTTTAGAAAATCTCTATAAAGATAATCAATTGAAAGGTGTCTGCCCCCACAATAGTGTCAGACTCATTCCAATGTTAGTCTTTAAGGGCAAAACACCTATTCTCACAGGTGCTTACCTACCCTACGATATCACAATGGCTTCAAGAAAGAGTAAAGGAGAGGTTTATACCATTATGAGTTATCTCAAAGGGTTAGAAGTAACCCGAGACTCTGTTCCTTTAGATGAAGAATTGGCAGATGATCCGCGTTTAGTCAAACGATGTATTACCCAATTGAAAGCCCTATACCCTAAGTTAAAGCTTGAAAGCGGTAATTTTGAATTTAGTTACTATACAGGCCCTAAGATTGATTATCCTATTGATAGTAAAGAATTTAAGACTATTAATGATTTCAAAAAGCTAAATGATTATTACACGGATAATTTAAATTTTGATAATTTCGATTATATCTGGCCGGGATTATTTTCTAATAGTTATTATTGTGCTCGCTTAATGATTGAGAAATATCAAAAACAAAAAGCACAATGGCTAGTAAATCCCTCTCAAACCGCCTTTAATGCAGCGGCTTTAGGGTTACCAATACAAAAAGAAGTCGCAAAAGAACACTGTTTAACCGACAAAATTGAATGGTATAGCTGGGAAGATTTTTGTAAAAAATACCCCCTGCTTTTAACTTAATCTCATAAATAATAGACTATTTCACTAAGGCCGCAATGCAAGTGACTTCAATTAGCAGGCCAGGGTTTGCCAAGGCCGCAACCCCCACGGACGTGCTTGTATAAGAAGAAACCGGCATGCATTGTTTTCGAGTAGTAAAATAGGCCAAGCCATTTTTTTCCATATCAACAATATAGGAAGTCATGGCAAGGATTTGTGATAAATCAGAATTCGCTGCGCGGAGCGCGTATTCTATGTTTTTGAATAATTGGCGTGTTTGCGACTCAATATCCTTTCCCACTAAATTACCATTTTTATCTTCGCCAGCTTGTCCAGTAACGAAGATTAGATCGTTATAGCGAACGCATTGAGTAAATCCATATTTATCGTAAGAAAGCAGCTCAGGTACCTCGATCACTTTTTTGGTCATAATTAGTCTCCCTCTGTTTTTATTAATATTAGTCTATTTACATCAAGTGGAGAACTATACTGGATAATAAATTGGCAATAAGCTGTGCTAACTTTTTTGAGAGATTTTTATGCCCAAATATTGTATTCAAGCAGCAATGTTTAAATTGCCCATTCCTTTTTTTGCTCGCTTTAGCCATAATTTTTGGGTTTTAAGAGAAGTTAAAACGAATAAAGTGATAGCGCAATTACACGGTCTTGCGACTTCGAGAACGAGTGGGCAAATTGTGCCGATTGGTTATAGAAGTGATCATAGTTTAAGGGCTCATTGCCTTGTCTATGATCCTCAATTTGCTAAACAATATGGCTTGCAGGTTGATAGTTTTGCTCTCACTATACACGCTTACCACACAGTCTATGAGAAAGAGGATACGCTCCAACTATGGTTGGGAGCCCTCGAAGCCGTTAGGGCAATCAATCATTTGGACCTTGATTATCCTCGCGGTGGATTTAGACTTCCCTTTTTGGACACAATTAATAGTAATTCCATTTATCACACTTTTGCCCAAGTCATGAAGATACCCTTGCATCGATTTGATGGTTTTTTTCAAATCGGCATAAAGAATTCTCTCTACGAGCAAATTAAATCATCGATAAGCAGTTCCCTGTAGAACTGCTCATAAGAATTACTTCATTCTATCGTTAATAAATGCCCAAGTTTTTGCTGTTTGGTTTTTAAATAAGCTTTATTTTCAGGGGTAGGATGAATCGATAAAGCTAAGCGCTCAGTCACTTTCAAACCATATTTTTCCAGGGCTTCTACTTTCTTGGGGTTATTCGTCAGAAGTCTTAATGCTTCGACACCTAAATATTTTAGAATTTGAAAAGCTACGGAGTAATCACGATTATCGGCAGGAAGACCTAATTGCAAATTGGCATCTACTGTATCGTAACCTTTTTCTTGTAAAGCATAAGCCTTTAATTTATTGGCAAGTCCTATCCCGCGCCCTTCTTGACGCAAATAAATAAGAACCCCCCCTTCTTTACCAATTTGAGCTAAGGATTGCTGCAATTGCTTGCCGCAATCGCATTTACAAGATCCAAAAACATCGCCGGTGATGCATTCGGAATGAATACGAACCAAGGGGACTTGATTCTTGTGCACTGGCTCTTTAATAAGAGCAAAATGCTCGGCCGAATCCAGCTTATTGTGGAAAACTGTCATCGCAAAATCACCATGCCCATGCAAAGGAATTTGTGTGGTTGCTATTTCCTCTACTAAACGCTCATGGCGGATACGATATTCGATCAGATCTTTGATGGTAACCATGGGCAAGTTATGTGTTTGCGAGAAAAGAGCAAGCTCATCACGTCGACTCATGGTGCCATCTTCATTAATGATTTCACAAATGACTGCGGCCGGTTTAAGACCGGCAAGACGAGCTAAATCGACAGATCCCTCTGTTTGGCCCTGTCGCTCGAGTACTCCCTTGTCTCTTGCCCGCAAAGGAAAAACATGCCCTGGAGAAATGAGATCCTTAGGTTGAGTATCTGCAGAAATCGCTACGGAAATGGTGTGCGCTCGATCTTGGGCTGAAATCCCAGTCGATACTCCGCTAGCAGCTTCTATAGAAACGGTGAAAGCCGTACCGTAGGGTGAGCGATTATTTTTTGCCATCATAGGCAATTCTAATTTATCGATATACTCACTTGCCATGGATAAACAGATTAATCCTCTGCCAAAACGAGCCATAAAATTAATCGCTTCGGGAGTGGCGTATTCTGCTGCGATGACTAAATCGCCTTCATTTTCGCGTGCTTCATCGTCTAGTAATATGATCATACGACCAGCTTTTAATGCTGCAATCGCTTCCTCAATTGTTGCAAAAGGCTTTGTCATGCAATTTCAACCTCATTTTTCAACTGTCCCGTTATCTTGAGCTGATGCGCAACGATTCGGGTCAAATAATCAAACTCTACATTTAAACGTTGGCCAATAGTTAATTGGCCTAATGTTGTCTGCGCCAAAGTGTGGGGAACTAACATCAGTTTAATATCAGTTTCAGTTAACGCATTAATTGTCAAACTGACCCCTTCAAGGGTAATGCTGCCTTTAGGCAAAAGGTAGATACTAGCATCTACTGCAAAACCTCCAATGATAAGCTCTACAAATTCATCCAAAAAGTTTCTTGCTTTAAGGCAAGCGGTTGTATCGACATGGCCACTGACATAATGACCGCCGAAGCGTGCTGTGGCCTGCATAGCACGCTCTAAATTGACTTTATCGCCTACTTTTAATTGGCCTAGGGTGGTCAAACTCAAGGTTTCTGGGGAAACATCGAAAACAAGATTTTCACCATGCTCTGACACTAAGGTTAGGCATACCCCGTTTACAGCAATACTTTCACCTATAGTTAAATCCTGATAAGTTGACTTAAGTTCTAAGCGATTTGCCCCTTTATTGGAGGTATTAGCAAGAACTATAGCCTGCTGTTCTACTATTCCTGTAAACATCAATTCTCCTGCCAATCGAGGCATGCTATTACGTTATCGGTTTTTATTTGCCAGCTTACTTTCGGTGTACGCTTAAAAATTCCCTCGCCTGTAAATGCAGGGATTGCTTCATTACCTAAAAGTGTGGGAACCATATAAAGATAAGTTCTCTGCACTAAATTTTCGCGATGCAACGCTGAAAAAAGTTGGCCGCCTGCTTCAACCCAAACATCATGAAATCCAAGGTAGCCTAAATGATTAATTATCTTCGTTAAATCCAATAAACCATTTTGGCTTGGTACTGCGTGATAACTGCAATTAGGATAATAATTATCCACCTTGTAGATTTCATCATGATAAATATGACAATGTTTCGCCGTAGTAAATACTTTTGCAGTTCTATCAATGGACAAACGACTATCGATAATTGCCAAAACTTTAGCGTCCTCTCTATCCTGCAAACGAGCATTTAATAGGGGATCATCCAGTTTAATGGTTTGTGCAGTTGTTAATATTACATCCGTATGCAAGCGATTCAGATGAGTAAACTCAGCACATTCCGCATTCGATAAATAGTAACGCTGCCCTTTGACCCCAGCTATTTTAGCGTCCAAAGATTGCGCCAATTTAGCAGTAACCCAAGGTGTTTTTGTTAAGGTCCAATGGTTGTAGCTTTGATAAAAAGCAGCTATCTCTTCCAATGGATAATGCAGCACCTTAATTCCCTTTTCTTCTAAAAGCTCGGTGGTATTATTCTCCGCAACAAGTGGATTAGGATCTTTATAGCCATAAACAACTTGAGAAATACCATAGTGAATAATTGCTGTAACACAGGGCGGTGTTCTTCCCCAATGGTTGCAAGGTTCTAGAGTCACATACAGCATAACCTCTTGCATACCGCTTGGAATTTGTTGTAGGACTAATTGTTCCGCGTGCGCTGTTCCGGCGCCGTGATGCCAGGCACGCGCAATGATTTCGCCCTTATGAACAGCGACAGCGCCAACACTTGGATTTGGTGCACAACTACCTCGTCCGAGCCAGGCTTGTTCCAGAGCAGCCAGCATAAAGTATTCGTGCATAGTTAAATCACTGGTGAAAAATGCAAATATGATAACAAATTATTCAATTTATGAGTAGCCTATAATCCAAGAATGCTATCTTACTCAACAACTCAAGGTAAATAAAATAGTTTTTAGCTAAAGTTTAAGTTTTAGTCCGTCGGGATAGGCACACGGGCGAGTTTGCTTTCAGCAAAATATGGGTTACCCTGTTTTCATCAGCAATCCGATATATACGAAAACTCGTCTATGTTATACTGACTGAGTTTTTACCAAAGATACAACAAATTGAGTAAGCTTATGGGCCTCTTGCACCGTTCTAAACGCCAAAGGTTTCTTAAAAAAAGTTTAGGGCTTTTGCTCGCTATTTTACAATTTTTCTCTCCTAATGCGTTTTCATTTTCTCCCTATTCAACGCGTGAACTTGAAGAGTTAGAAAAAGAATTTGTTCAACTTATCAATCAATCTGATAGCCTGGAACGTAATCCACTCGCGACTCAATATATTAACCATCTAGGTAAACGATTAGCACGTGTAGCACACATCCCTACCCCTTATTTTTTTATTGTAAAATCAAATGAAATTAATGCATTTGCTGGCCCTGGTGGATACATAGGTATAAATACTCGCCTCATCCTTGCCACTGAAAATGAAAGCGAACTTGCCGCTGTAATGGCGCATGAAATTGCTCACGTTCGCCTTCATCATCTTTACAATATGATCGAGCACCAAAAGCAAATGCGCATTCCAATGATAGCCTCCATGCTGGCTTCCATTGCTTTAGGTGTGATTAATCCTACTCTGGGTTCGGGTGCATTCATGGCTTCAGTGAGCGGCTTTGCTCAGGACAGTATTAATTTCACACGCGCGAATGAAAAAGAGGCCGATCGCATTGGTATTGATATGCTCATCAAGTCTGGTTTAGACCCGAGAGCTATGGCGAGTTTTTTTAGAAAAATGCAGGAAAATTCGCGTTATTATTATACGGCAAATATTCCGGCAATCTTACGAACACATCCCTTAGATGAGGATCGTATTGCCGAGGCAGAAAATCGTAGTGATCGCATTGCTAAAAAACAATATCCTGATAATTTAGATTATCGATTATTCAAAGAATTAATTCGTGTCTCGGTGACCAATGATAGCAAGCAATTACTTGATTATTATCACTATCATTGTGCGAAAAAAAATAATTCCACCTGCGAATACGGTTATGCACTTAGCCTCATGAGTCTTAATCAATTTCAACCCGCAGAAACACATTTAAGTCCTTTGCTTAGCCGAGATCATGATAATCTTTTTTACCAAATTGCTATGGCACAGGCAGAAACGGGCACTAAACAATATAGCTCCGCACTCAATAGATTAAACGCTTTACAGACAAATTATCCTGAAAACTATGCAGCCCTGATGGCTTATGCCCAGGGATTATTGGCTGCAGGACAGGCAGAACGCGCGGCATCAATCTTACTCAAAGGATCCAGAATATTTAAACGAGATTTACCTTTGTGTGAGGAACTCGCTCGCGCTCAAGCAACCTCTCATCGCAAAAGTTATGCTTATTTTACTCAAGCCCAATGTCAATTGCTGCAAGGACGGCATCGCGATGCGGTTCGTCAATTAAAACAAGCTAAAATTCTGGCTAAAAATGATGCCTATCTGCAAGCAAGAATTAATGCCATGATTGATGAAATTAAATTTTATACTGAGAAATAGCAAGACCAATAAAGTCCATATCTAGACTTTATGTTTTTTTTAGTCTATATTTAGATTAAAGAAAAGAGTTTTAGGTATAAAGCAAGGGGATTTACGATGATCCACGCTAAATTAACGGAAATCAGTACTGGGCAAGTTCATACTGCCTTCAAAGCCGTGCTTAATATTTTACATAAATGGCGTTGCAGCACTGAAGAAATGCAAACTTTGCTTGGGCTAAAGCGCTCTACCCTCTTTAAATATAAAAGCATGCCAGAGAAAGCCTCTATCAGTCCGGATTTAACTGAACGTTTATCTTATCTATTAAATATCCATGCTGCTTTAAGAATTCTTTTCTCAAATCCAGATTCAGTGTATGGCTGGGTTAGGAAACCTAATTATGCGCCATTTTTTAATGGCAAATCGGCGATGGATATTATGTTACAAGGACGAGTGGTAGATCTTTGGGCAGTTGCTAGTCGCCTCAATGCGGAACGAGGTGGTAAATCATAATGACTTTCTGTAACGAATTAGAACAACGAGTTTTTATAAATCAACGATGTTATCGCCTAATTCCTTCTAAATTTCCCCCTATTTATTTATTTGAAGATGTGGCTGATCAAGAAGACTTTGATGCTTTGTATGCAATACAAGCACTGACCAATCCCAGAATTCAAGACGAAATCGGCGAGCTTTCATTAGTGCCTGAAGGCGAACGTCTCTATTCTGCACCCGGCTCCGGCTATGTTATGGCAGCCTTTACTCACGTTAATCCAGATGGCAGTCGCTTTTCGAATGGGGACTTTGGGGTTTATTATGCTTCGGAATCCCTAAATACAGCGATTGCTGAAACAGTTTATCATCGAGAACGCTTTCTCAGCTATACCAAAGAACCGGCACAAGAAATTGATATGCGAACCTTGATCGCGGAATTCAGCGCTAGTTTGTATGATTTATTAGCTTTAAATAAAGCGGAACATCCCATCTATGCATTGGCTAATTACAACGCAAGCCAAGCTTTGGGCGCTGAGGCAAAACAACGAGGAACCGAAGGTTTAGTCTATCATTCTGTTCGCACTGCAAGCCCTGACGACCGAAACTTTGCCCTCTTCAAACCCAAAAACATTCACCATTGCATTCAAAGTGCTCACTATAGTTATGTCTGGACAGGTGAAAAAATTACTGCGGTTTATAAAAAGACACCCGCGAAACTGCTTGTCTAATGCTATAAGATACCAAACCACCGGTATCGCCCCAAGCGCAACACTCAATATTTTTACAACTGCTTAGCATCAATAAATTCCTTTTACTGAACCTGCTTCTAAGCAAAAGTCACTGGAGGAGAGCCCTAAGAAAAAACGACGAAGCCCTATCGCTGACTTATCATTTTTGTTCCTTTCTTGGTAAGAGGCTCATTTTATTATAGTATGGCCAATTCAATAAAATGGCCTTAAAATTAGCTATGTCACAGTCCGATGAATTTATTATTCAACACACACAAAATTGGATTCACTCTTTTATTATCAAACTAAATATTTGCCCTTTTGCTAAACGTGAAATCACCAGAGGCACCGTGAGATTTCAAGTGAGTCATGCAAAAAAAATAGAATTAGCACTGGAAGAATTCATGGCAGAAATCGATTGCTTAGACAAGCAACCAGGCGTGGAAACAACGCTTCTCATTTTTCCTTCTTTATTTAGAGACTTTTTTCATTATTTAGATTTTGTTGATTTAGCAGAAGCACTGATGAATGAGCAAGGCTACGAAGGAATTTATCAATTAGCTACGTTTCACCCCGATTATTGTTTTGCGGATGTTGAGTTTGATGAGGTTTCTAATTATACAAACCGGTCGCCCTATCCAATGATTCATCTTTTACGTGAGGAAACTGTCGAAAAAGCCATTGCTTTTTACGGGGATACAGAAAAAATCCCTGCACTTAATATTGAGTCTATGCGGCAACTAGGGCGGGAAGAAATACAAAAAATACTAACTCATTGTGAACCTAAAACCCAATGAGTTATTAATTTTCGTAGCCTAGATAAACCTTTCGATTTATTTAGGACAGAATGGCTCCAGCTCTTCTACCGCATCTTCTAAATCATAGATCTTTCTCTCAGCATCAGTACGCCAAAAATAAGAGGTTCTATTCGAGCATAGGTAACTCGTCGCCATGATGGCTAAATAAATCGTATAGATGCCTAGGAGAAAGCCTACAATAGCATTACACAGGCGAATATTACTTAGATCACGGTGAGTGGAAAGAGGCGATTTATGCTTTATGATTAAACGATTTGTTTCATTTCTGAAAGTATTATAATCGCTAAACTCTCTTGAACTTTGTTTAAAGAGATTTAATGCCTGTTGAACTCCTTCATGCAAACCCTTCGCATTTTCCTCAGCAACTTCATACTTATTGATATATTCATCGCGTTCTTTAGTATATTCAGCACGTTCCTCTTCATTAGCAAATTTTGTTTTCTTTTCAAACAATCCTTTCTTGCTCTTATATTCTTCCTCTTTTTCTTTAAGCTCTCTTAAAACTGCTTCTATCTTCTCAATTTGTTCATCAATTTGTTTATTTCTGTTTTTGTTTTGCTCATTAATTTGCCTAATTTGTGGTGGAATTGGCTCATATTTTTTGGTTTTAAAAGAAGAGTCCTCAGGAACAGTGGAGTCTGAAGACACAGGTTCTCTCCAGCGCAGACCCTTTATGGGATGACGCGTTCCCCAACTAAAGTCTAACCGGCCCGAAGCATCATCAGGAATGCCTAAAGAATCAAAATAATCTGGGGAATCAGAAGTGTCCAAAGGTACATGTACTGAACGTCTAGTAGTTACAATCGGTTCTAGACTAGAGTGGTCTTCCCAACCCCAATCAAGATTATCATCTCGCTCTTTTTCCTTGTCCTTCCTTTCCTTAGGGGGAGCAGATTTACGATCAAATAACCCAACTGATGCTCGATAGCTAGTACTAGATGTAGTGGCGTTAACTGGACGAGGAGGTACAATCTTTACTTCGACACCCTGTATATCACCTGCTTCCTTTAGCATTTCCTCATGAGTTTTCTCATCATAATCTTTCCTAACTCTTTTTCGCCAATCATTAACAACATGCGTACCGCAATCAAAAAAGGCGGATTGTTTATTAGTCGACTTATAGGCTAATCCTTTAAAATTATCGACATACGCCGCTAATAAAAGGGCGCAATTAGTTCGAATAAAAACTTGTCGATCTAAGGGTTTTCTCTCATTATAAGGCTGTGAATCATAAACAGTCCAATCGCCATCTTCTCTAACCAAACTAACCCAGTGCCCTTTATGCGCAATGGGCAAAAATATATCCTTTTCTTGAGCAATCAGATCAGTGAGTGATTTTTCCACACTATCCGGCAACCGTTTAGCTAAGAAGTCATCCCCTCTCTTCAGTTGCTTAACTGCCGATGCATCATTCTTCAAAACTACACTCGATAAATCCGTTTCTTCAGTGGAAAAATCTGGCAACTCAAAAGACTTGGATTTTAGTATCTTAGTAGAACTAAAGTCTTCAACACCAAGAAGAGAGTCCAGGTCTTTCTCGCATAATAAAGTATCGCTAGTAACGCCGTTGGTTTTTTGTTGTTGATCCCTTACAGAGCTATAAATTTCCTGACGGCTATTACGAACTGCTAAGTCATTAAGTTCAATCGCTCTTTTAAATTCAGCTTCCCATTTCCTTAATCGCATCTCCGTATATTGAAACGCACGTACTGAGAAAATATCAATCAACTCTTTTAGCAATTTTTGGCCGGTTGCGTAATTTACGGCGCTTAGATTGTACAAGGGTATATCTTTAACTAGACAATATTTAACAATTGGCTCACGTAATCTAACAAAAGTTCTTTGATCACTTTCGAGAATTAAAAAAGCTTTACCTAAACCTTCATACCCATCTTCTAATTCTGCTTTACTAACCTGACCCATAATAAATTTCTCACAAAGTAAGATAGCAACCGAATAATTACTAAAAAAGAAGTTCCCAACTGAGCATATAGTAACAATTTCCACATAAATTGCCAAATATAATTACAATATGCAAAAAAAATTTATGCTTTCTTTGCAATTTTTGGCTATAAAAAATTAATTTTCATCCAATTTGTTTTGAGGAGAATATTTCTTCAGTGTTGACATCTTTCAAGAATGAACATATTATGCTTTTTATGGCAATGATTTTTACTCTTTGTGAGAAAACAAAGATGTCTACTCGCGAACATTTTTTTAGGTCACTTCTAAGCAATCTTCTCCGCTGAGCGGAGTATTATCTAGCATCCACAATTTAAATCCCTAACTCTTAAAAAACACAGAGTTAATTTTCAAAGAAATAAACAACCGAAGTGATAACTTATGAATAAATCGATTACACGCATTGCGGCATGGGGAATATGGATCATTGCTTCATTATTCTATGCTTATCAATACATTTTGCGCGTCATGCCTAATATTATGCTGGATAATTTTATTCAGCAATTTCATATCGACACGGCAGTGTTTGGCCAATTTTCTGGTATTTACTACCTTGGTTATTCTTTAATGCATTTGCCTATTGGCATTATGCTCGATCGTTTTGGCCCCAAAAAAGTAATGACCGGTTGCATTTTGCTGACAGTCATTGGTCTTTTACCTATTCTTTTCGCTGAGCAATGGGTCTACCCCATGATTGGCCGTGCTTTAATTGGCATTGGGTCTTCCGCAGCAATCTTAGGCACTTTCAAAATAATTCGCATGGCCTTTAAAGAGCAACTTTTCACGCGCATGCTCAGCTTTTCAGTCACTATAGGCTTAATCGGAGCGATCTACGGCGGTGGGCCAGTGAGCTATCTCTGCAGCAGTTTAGGGTATAAGACTGTCGTGCAACTTTTTGCTTTCTTTGGCATTTTATTAGCAGCTCTCACCTACTTCATCGTGCCGGAAATTGACAAGACTAATCAATCAAACTCGATTATGGCTGATATCAAGCGGGTACTGACTAATCGGCAAATTATTGCTTTATGCCTTTTATCAGGTCTAATGGTCGGACCATTAGAAGGTTTTGCCGATGTCTGGGGCTCAGCGTTTATAAAACGTGTTTATGGCTTTGATCCAACTCTTGCCAGTTATTTACCGTCAATGATTTTTATTGGTATGTGCTTTGGCGCACCCGTCTTAAGTTTTATTGCGGAAAAAGCGAATAATTATCTTGCGGTTATTATTGGCGCTGGGATAGCTATGATGCTGGTATTTCTCGCTTTAATTTCGCAACAATTGACAGTCAATACCATGGCTATTGGCTTTATTTTAGTTGGCGTTTGTTCTGCTTATCAGATTTTGGCTATTTATAAAGCATCAACCTATTTACCTGAGAGTGTTGCAGGGATTACCACTGCGATTGCCAATATGATCATCATGAGTTTTGGTTACGCTTTTCACACCACAATAGGACTTTTGATCAATACTTTCGGTGGCCCTAGTCTATCAAGTGCATTCATTTATGGCTTAAGTGTTATCCCTTTGACTTTAGCCCTAGCCGTGATTGGTTTCTTTGCGCTTTCTTATCAAGAGCGCGAAAAAACTCCTTTCGCTGCAAATAGTGTACTGTGAAATCAAAGAGTTGCTATTTGAGCACTGAAAATTTAAACGACAGAAATGCAAAGCTTATCAAGATTAATCTTGATAAGCTTTGCTACCCTTGAACCCCTAGCAACATTCAGGCCATTCAAATTTTATACACCTTGAAGATAGTTAATCATTCATCTATTCTTAATTAAGATTTTTGTCTATTACAAATGGAGATTGAAATGGATAAGAAAGCCCGCATCATCGCAACAACAGCAGCAGCTCTCTTTGCCTCTGGTCTTTATGCCTCTTCCGGATACGGAGGCTCTGACTCCAATAGTGGTTATGGGGGATCAAACAGCTCCAATAATAGCTCTGGAGGAAAAACATCCGGAGGTTGGGGAACAAGTCCAGGCGGTGGTACTTACGGAACTCCTACTGGAGGAAACTCCGGTGGCAAATCCAATAGTGGTTATGGAGGAAACTCCAATAGCGGTTATGGAGGAAACTCCAATAGTGGCTATGGAGGAAACTCCGATAGTGGTTATGGGGATTCTGGAGGCTCTAAACACTCCTGCAAGAGTTATAACAAGGGGAAAAACAACTGCAAAAGTTACAACAACTGCAAAAGTTATAACAACTGCAAAAGCAAGAGCAAAAACAACTGTAAAAGTTACAACAATTGCAAAACTTATAACAATTGCAAAAGCAAGAGCAAAAACAACTGCAAAAGTTATAACAACTGTAAAAGCAAAAACAACTGCAAAAGTTATAACAACTGCAAAAGCCATAACAATTGTAAAAGTTACAACAACTGCAAGAGCAAACATAGCTGCAAAAGCTCTAGCGACTCTTATTAATACACTAAGATGCCCCAATTGGGGCATCTGTCTTCAACTTATTTATCCATTTTAGGAACCGATAATCGATGGAAAACAATAATCACATTCAAGAAAGAAAATACCTATCTTTAGGTATGGGATTAGGCTTACGTTCAGAGCATTATCAGTTTATTTTAGAACAGAACCCAACGATCGATTGGTTTGAAATTCTTACTGAAAACTATCTGGTTGATGGAGGAAATCCACTTTACTATCTAGATAAAATACGTGAAAACTATCCCCTTGTTATGCATGGTGTATCCTTATCGATTGGTAGCACTGATCCGCTCAATATTGATTATTTAAAACAGGTCAAGCAATTAGCGGATCGTATTCAACCACAATGGATTTCCGATCATCTCTGTTGGACAGGCGTTCATCAAAGGAATATGCATGATTTGTTACCCTTAGCTTACACCGAAGAAGCAATTGAACATGTTGTAGAGCGGGTAAAATACGTACAGGATTTTTATCAACGGCAAATCCTACTCGAAAACGTATCCAGTTATATCACTTATAAAACCTCGGAAATGACAGAATGGGAATTTCTTACTGAAATCGCGAATCGTGCTGATTGTCTAATTCTATTGGATATTAATAATATCTTTGTCAGTGCCTTCAACCATGGCTTTGATCCGCTTCTTTACATTGATTCAATTCCAATCAATCGCGTCCAGCAATTTCATTTAGCCGGTCATTTGAATTGTGAAAACTATATTATTGATACTCACGATCACCCGATTATTACTGAGGTTTGGGAGCTTTATGCTAAAGCGGTCAAACGCTTTGGCGATATATCAACGATGATAGAACGCGATGATCATATCCCCCCTTTTGAAGAATTATGGCAAGAATTAGATTATGCAAAAATGATTAAACAAAATTCTTTAGCTACTATAGAAGCGAGCTTGGAACATGAAACTCAATGAATTACATAGTTTATTTCAAAATTCGATGTTGACTTTAGATCCTTTGATCGAGCCTTATCTTTGCCCACCGCCACGGGGCTCTATTGACGACCGCGTTGCTATTTATGCCCACGGATTCTATGGTCGACTCGAAGAAACATTGGCGAATGATTACTCAACCTTAGCTGCAGTATTAGGCGAATCAAAATTTAATACGGTTTGTCGAAAATACATCGACGCCTATCCCTCCTACCATTATTCACTTAATTCATTCGGTCAACATTTCAGCCAATTTCTCCTAGAAACACCAGCTTTTAGGAAAAAAACTTATTTAAGTGAAATTGCCGCCTTTGAATGGGCTGAATCCGAGGCAATTGTTAGACCTAATGCCGAACTGCTTTCAGAATCCGATTTACGGGACTTAGCCCCCAAAGCCTGGCCTAAGCTTAGATTATACCTCCATCCTTCCAGCCAAATTCTTTGTATGCATTGGAATAGTCTGGCGCTTATTGAAGCGGTACGACGAGGTCTTGCAATACCTCAGCCTAGAAAACTTAAAAACCCGCAATTTGTACTCATTTGGCGACGTCAACTTGAAGTGCACTATTATAAACTTGATCACTTAGAGCAAACTCTACTACAGGCAATCCAATCTCAAGCGACTTTTATGGAACTTTGTGAGCAGCTCAGCCATAAAATACCTGAAACCGAAGTAGCAAGTTATATAGTACAAAAACTTCACTCATGGTTAAATGATCATCTTTTTGAACGAAAATAGGCACAAGCTTGTGATGAGCAATAAACACTCAGCCAGCAATAAATTTAATGTACCTTGCAAAATGTTAGTCAGCCATCTATTCTTAAAGAGATTTTTGTCTATAACAAATGGAGATTGATATGGATAAGAAAGCCCGCATTATCGCAACCGCAGCAGCAGCCCTCTTCGCATCTGGTCTTTATGCCGCAAGCACTAATTCCGGAACTGGAGGTTCAAGCACTCAGGTTAGTCCAGGTGCTAATTACGCTAAAAATTCTTGTAAGTGTCACAATCATTGCAAAAGCTCCCATAACTGCAAGAGTTACAATAAATGCAAAAGCTCCCACAACTGCAAGAGTTACAATAAATGCAAAAGCTCCCATAACTGCAAAAGTTACAATAAATGCAAAAGCTCCCATAACTGCAAAACTTACAATAAATGCAAAAGCGCCAACGGCTGCAAAAGCTAATATTAATGGTACTACGGATGCCCCAAATGGGGTATCCGTCTTTTAATCATCCCTAAGCTTCACAAAAAGTAACAAGTTGATTTAGGCATGCAACCTGCGGATCTGCAGAAATTAAATTGAAAAACAATCTCTCGTCAACTTTTCACTTCCCTCATGAGCCAAGGTTCTAAGCAACTCTTCAGTTTGCTGTTGCAATTCCTGTTCTGCTGCGGTGGGGTTTTTTATCGAAGTTACCCGTGCCTGCACTGAAGAAACAGCTGATTTCAAGCTGCTTTGCACTACCGAGTTATTCATAACCCCTAAAGATAAATGATCTTGTAAGGGATGACCTTCTAATACTTTTAAGACGTTATTGATCTCTTCAGCAACAAACTTTTCTCTTTTAGCTAAGATTTCAAGAGCTAGCGCGAATACGGTAACAGAAGCAGAATAGCAATTAGAGTTAAACATATTACAAAATTGTTTTTTATTAATCAGGGTATCTGTCTTATTAAAAAACGCTGCAATCTCGTCTTTCGCAAATAAAGCACCGGTAGGGTACGCAGTGAAGGGATAATTTTTATTGAGGTATTTTCTTTCGTTATCCATTTCAGTACGGAAACTAATCCCATCTCGTACCCAATTGAAAAAATCCCAGGGACTTTGACGACCATAAACAAAGATGTTGTCGGTTTGTGTATCTTTAAAGGCAACTGCTGAATGGCTAATAGGAAGCATTGGAATAGGAAGCCCTGATTTAGTGGCAAACATTAATTCATATTGTCCATTATTCGGCATTTCATCCAAGGATTTCATTTTTTCTGGGGGTATTTCTACTGGGTCTAAACTGAAGGTCTTTGACGCTGTGCTGGTCGATTGAGTTGCAGCAAAAAATAATGAACGATTAAGAAAAGAGCGATTAAGGGTGGTAGATAATTTTACTGATTGATTCCCAATTAGCCCTAAGGTTCCACGTACAAAAAATCTTTCCAATGGCACTATCCTTCTCCTAGGTAAATTGTTTGCGGACTCCATATTCCTAGCGTATAAAACTCCGTTTAAAACAAATATGGTCTTTTCAAATAAAACTAAGCCGGTTTTAAACCTCTTATTAGCAATTATTATAAACTGAGCTTAGTGTTCTTTATTTTTGCACATAAGCCAGGTTCTATCAATCAATTTTAGAAAAACAGGGTCATGAATAGACTGTAAGATGTCGAGTCAATGCAACAAACCTTTCTCTATGCGCAATTTAGAAATTCCACGACCATAATAAACCCTTAATGTTTAAGTTATATACTTTGTTTAAATGACTTAAAGAGGGTTAATGATGGCTTGGAGAGCAGTATCTGTATTTTTTAAACAACCTCATATAGTAGGTGGAATTGTAGGTGTTGGTGGATATTATTTAGCGGATGAAACCTATAAATACAAAAAATTAAAAGATACTATGCAAAGTATCGCCGAACCTGAAGAAAAAACAGCGCCTAAAAGAGAGATCGTTGAGGCAAAGCACAAAGAATGGTTAGTAGTTGGACGACAAAGTCCACACTATGCGAGAAATACAAATCCAAAAGACAATCTTTTAAATAAAATAACGCAAAGTCCCTTGGTATTTAAAGCGCTTGGTACCCATTTAGATAATGAAAAGCACTATGACTTACTTGAAGGTAGTGATTTTATTAGCGAACCCATGACCAACGATAAAACCGCACCTAAAGTGCTTATAAAACCTGCTCAAATGCTCAATATGGAACCTTATGAAATAGGAGACGATGAAAAATTTGAGGTATGTTTTGCAAAAAAACAAGCTTTTGCGGATAGGACACAACAATCCCCTTTTTATCATTCTTCCTTGGCATTCAGGCGTGTGAGTGACGAAAGACCTGCGAATCCTGATGCGGTTGTAATAACCGGAAAACAAGCCAAAAAGCTTTTTGACCGTATTAATAAGACTATTTGTGAACCACAACATTGTACTCTTTATGTTTCTAATTGCTATTCGGCTTCAATCTATGGAACAGGGGAATTAATTAAGATCCTTCATAAAGATAAGAGTGCAGATCCGGATAAAGCCAATAAAGATATCCAGGCAGTTGCCAATGTACTATCAAAAGTTGCGACAGACAATCTGGGGCGCGGAGTTAGTAATAATCCAGTAGTTAGCGTTGAGCTGCATTCTGAGATACCTAAAATTCTAGAAGCTCGCGGCTTATTGAAAAAAGATGAGTTATCTTCTCCCCCATCCAGTAATAAGCTGTGATTTATCGATACTAAACTTCATAGGAGCTATTCTAATGAAACCATCAAGTGGAGTTGTAATTAACGAAGATATTTTAAAAGCACTTGGTGCTCGCGCAGCTAAAGCAATACGAATAAAAAGTGCTCAAATGGAAGCAGAACTTGCAGCTAAAATGGAAGATCTTGAATATTTAGAGAAAGAAGGATTCTCAACTGCCGGACTGATTAAAGCGAAAGTAAATGGTAATCATCAATTGCTCGAACTTAGCGTTGATCCTTCTTATCCAGATTGGGATAACCATATAAGAACTTGTGAACTAATGGTAGAAGCAGTTAACGATGCGCTCTATAAAATAGACCTTGCCATCGAACAAGAAATTTCTTCTATTAAATATAAATATCTCGGTCAAGTGATTGAAGAATCTGAAAAAGATAACTGAAACCTCCTGCTTACTCCCAAGGCAAGCATTGTACTGTCTTAAGAAATTTGTTGACTGCATTTACCCCATCGCTACGTCACGCGACTTGTTACAGAGATCTCAATATTAAAAAAGATTGCATGGAAACCAAGAACAAGCGACGAGTGTTAAGTGAGAGGGTTTTTTATCCTCTGCAAAGATGTGCTACTGCACAAGCTCATGATATTTAAGTTCATTATGATTAAAATATATCTCATTTGTTTAAAATTGAGCTATACCTTATATAGGACAATAAAACTATAAAAAATTAATCAAGGAAATGCCATGAGAAAAATTCTGCTATGGATGTTAGCAGTCACTTCAACTTGTTTTTCCCAGTCCTCTCACAAACATGTGCATGAAAAAGCAGTGACAAAAGAAGACAATAATCAAATTCTGCAGATCATGGCGCTAATCAGTCCTGATCTTATTTCTCCAAAAACAACCAATTCGTCATTAAAAGAAATTGAAGACATGCTTTTAGCAAGCAACTTAAATAAGCTTGTTATTGATAAGGTATTAAAAACCTTAAAATGCGCAAGTGAATATAATGTCGACCACAATAATATTTTAACAATTATCGATTACTCAATCCCTTCGAGCGACAAACGCTTATGGGTATTTGATTTGTATTCAAAAAAATTGCTATTCCACACCTACGTATCACATGGTATTAAATCGGGTACTCTATTATCAACAAGTTTTTCAAACAAATTTAACTCTAAATCGAGCAGTATTGGCGTCTATCAAACTGAAGATACTTACTATGGTCGACATGGTCTTTCTTTAAAATTAGATGGCTTAGATCGCGGTTTTAATGATAATGCCTCTAATCGTTCTGTGGTAATGCACGGCGGATGGTATGTCGATGAAAGTTTTATTAAAAAATATGGAAGGGCCGGCCGCAGTTGGGGCTGCCCAGCACTGCCAGAAAATCTTACTTCAGACATTATTAACACCATAAAAGACAAGTCTCTATTTGTCAGTTATTATCCAAGTGATAATTGGTTTTTAAAATCAAAATTTCTTAATTGCGATAACCTTTCCCCAACACGTTATGCATCAACAAAAGATACAGAAATCAAGTCAGCAGAGGAACACAGAGAGCCTGTCCTTTTTGCCCATATCAACAGTAAAAATTTAGGAACTGAACCAATTTTGGTGATAACTGCTGATAATTATGAACAACTATTTCATACTAAAGTCCCTTTAGAGCGGATGCTGCGCCGACAAATTAACAATGTAGAATATATTGCTCTATCCAATGCAGAACTTGAAAACTTAATTACCAATAATAAAAATGCGTTAAGCAGCGTTAATTTTGTTATCCCAGTGGTAAAAATGGAACGCGGTTATTATGCAACTGAAATGCATATTGTTGATTTAGGGAAAATCAAGGATGTTAGACTTCCTTCGGATCCTTCCTCTAAAAACTATACCGTTGATTTTGAAGCTAAACCATCTATTACACTTAGATCGACTAACGAATTTATTCGTTGGTTAGGATTATAAATTATGGTGAGTGAAGTTAAAAAAATACTGAAGGCAATTCGCAAAAAAAGGCCTTTTGTATTAAATATTCTTAATTATTATCCAATGGAGCTTATAGCCAGTGGATTACGCAGTATTGGTATCCATCCCTTCATGAGTAACGCTGAGCAAGAAGTTGATGAGCTGCTTGATTTAGCTAGTGCAGTTGTAATTAACATAGGTAAATTAGATGACAAATTTATCAAACTTTGTTATCACATTTGTCAATCGGCAAATGCTAATAATAAACCCATTATTTTGGATCCAGTGGGTACTGGTGTAAGTCATTACAGAACAGATACTGCGCTTAGTTTTATTAAAAATCATAAAATTTCTGTTGTTCGAGGTTATTCAAACGAACTTGAGAGCTTATTGACCGAAAAAATCACTGTACCAAATGATAATAATCCCTTGGATGAACAAGTGCTGACAAATGCGAAAAAATTATCAGAAAAATATGACCTCGTCGTAGTCGTTAGCGGGAAGTTCAATACAGTGATTGATTCAAATAAAATAGACAAATTTAATTTTGACTCAACTCTTCTACAAAAAGTCGCTGGTATAGATAGTCTTCTTTCCGCAATTATTGGTGGTTTTCATACCGTTGAAAAAGACCGATTTACTGCGGCCCGGTCCGCAGTAGAATTCTATGGAAATTGTGTTGGCTCTGTGTCTACACGAGCTCGCGGCCCTGCTTCTTTAAAAACAGAACTTATCGATAAATTATACATCAACTCATTGGAAGCAATGGATTGGTAATCCCTCATCTCTCTATGTCAATCCCAGCCCCGTATGTCAGAGCTATCATTATAGATGATGATTTTTTTTCCATAATTTAAACAGCTTAATCATTCCTTCATTGAATAAAGGTATATCTTGCGGATTTCTGCTTGTTACTAAATTATCGTCAGATACAACAGGTTCATCGACCCAATTCGCACCTGCGTTGATTAAATCTAACTTGATAGATGACCAGAAGGTGACTTTATGATCTTTTGCCGCTCCAGCATTAATTAATAACGAAGGACCATGGCAAATTGCAGCAATCGGTTTTTTCTGTTTATTGATTTCTTTTATAAACGAAATTGCCTCTGGAATTATCCTTAATTTATCTGGGTTTACTACACCGCCCGGCAATAATAAAGCATCATAATCTGCCGCATTTGCTTCATTGAGTGGTACGTCAACTGTAAAAGTATCGCCTACTTCGAGGTGATTCCAACCCTGGACAAACTCATCTTCAGGAGAAATTAGATAGGTTGTTGCTCCTTCCTTCTCTAAAGCTTTACGTGGCTTTTCTAATTCAACTTCTTCGAAACCATCTGCCGCTAAAATCGCCACTTTAAATCCATTTAGTTCATTCATTATGGCTCTCCTTGAGAAATAAATTTTTCCCAAAAAATCCAGGAAAAATACTCACAATATATCTATAAATATAACAGATAATTAACAGTAATTTTTCTTTTAATAAAATTAGATTATTAACAATATAAATTTTAAGCTATAAAACTGCAATTAATTAGAAAATTTATTGGTAATTTATTCATTATAACCTATAGTTTAAATACCATTGTTATCTAAGGACAACTCATGGCAACCAAAGGAAATATTGGAAATAAATCGGAATCGCCGTTAAACTCATTGCTTAATCTTAATCTTCAAATAATAAAAAATCTATCTCAGATTGAGATTACTGATTTTGTTAACAAACCGGATAAGTTATTAGAAAATCAAATTAAAATTGCGATTAGTAACAGCATATTATTTTTAGAGTATATAAAACAATCTTGGGAAATATTTGCTCGTATGATACCAGAATCCACTTCAGAAACCTCAGATCTTCAACAAGGGACTAATTTTTTAAAGGTAGTAAGCACTTTTTTGACAACACCAGATGTGTTCGTCGGCAATATAACCAAGGCAGTTTTCTCTCCTGCTATTGATACCGATCCTCTCGATATACTCAAATCAACTGTCCTATCAACAACGAGGTCTGCTACATCGGAAACAGCAAAATCCATAACAGAAGATGCAATTAAGAAAATGAAACGCAATCGTAAACCGAGAGTCAATCATTAAATCGAATTACCCCGGAACCTAATAGCCGGGGTAATTCAGTTTTTTTAATCTTCTCGTTTACAACTCATTCCCCAGCAAGCACCTATACAGCAAAAAAATGCTCCAATAAAGAAGAAGGCAAAGAAGATGAAAGCACCCCAAGCTAAAGCATTGGGTGAGGCTTGCACAGTAATGATCTGATTACCATTAGATGATTGTGAAGCACTTGTCTGAACACTCAATGGAGAGCTTGTATTTTCTGTAGTAGTATTGTTTGTCACCCCTGTTGTGGCATTAGTTCCTTTAGGAGTAGGAGCTGGAGCTTTTGGCATCGTTGCTTGTGAAGATGACCACGCTTGTGGAGCACCTACATTCACTTGTGCAGAGGATCCTGCCCCAAACGATGAGAGATAAGCGCTCATGTGGGTAGTGAGTATAGCACTTAGCATCAACGCAACAGTCCAAGCACTAAAACCGTACAAAATCCCTAAATTACGTCTTGGGCAGTACAAACGGCCTAGGTAACCCGCTGTATACCCCGCTGCTAACATAGAAACGATAATACAGATAGCAATACCGATTAATCCCCCAACAGCCAATGTAATATCACCATTCGCACCCATACTAAACATGCTCAGACCTATCGCTGCACCAAAGAGACCCAAAAGAAAACTTAGGCCAATTCCAACGATGGCACCAATAAAGATTGCAGTCCATGATAAGCGCTTAAAGGGATTTAAATTCGTGACATTTGGCGTTGTAATAATTGTTTCATTTTGCATGATAAATATCCTTATATTGTCTATCAAATTCCAGATCGAATTAGAGATGAGATACTAGCCAAATCAATATCAATATACTTATCGGTACACCTAATAACCAGCCGATTATGTAACCCATACCTACCTCCTTATAACTCAATAGTTTCTTTCTATGAAACTAAATCATTAGGCAAATCAGTAAAATACTAGCCTTGTTATTATACTAGTTTAACGATTAGTTTCTTTCAAATTTTCAACGAAAATTCCTCTTAAACTATGACTTATTTACAAAAAATTTATAAATGAAATTAAACTATTTAAACTATAATAATAGTTGATATATTGAATAGATAAGGAAGTCTATGAAAAAAATTTATCATGGAATTGCATTTGAGTGTTCAGCATTAGAAGACAACGGGATGTACCGAGGTTTTTGTGCCTTTTTTTTCCATAATAATCAATACAGTTATGTCATAAAAAAATCTGTAAGTGAGATTGCAGAAACTAAAGAAGAAGCTGAAAATCAAGCAGTTGAATTAGCAAAAAACTATATTGAACGCGGGCTTTTTTAGGCACTCAATTTAATCCAAACAATAGCTAGACCTACTCTCAATACAAGGTGCTGTTATTGCTACCGTTGGTTCTATCCTGTCTTTAATTAAAGTGACAAAATGTTTTAACCCTGCTCTTTCCAGCGATTGATGGAATGCAAGGGCAGGTGAAGTTTGCCCAAATTCCGTCTTGTTAAAACTTTTATTATCCGCAACTGGAGTAGAAGCATAAGTTACAAACTGGATCACCGTTTCAAAAGCATTATGCCATTGTCTTTTCGCACAATATTGGTGAAAACAATCCAATAACTTTGTTAATTTTCTTCTTTTTTGCTCATTGTTATTAACCGTAGAATCTAAACTATTAAGCGCTTTTTCCATTGCTATAGAGAGTTGATCGCAGCTTTCATTATCCAGTTTATGGAGTGTTTTATGCTTTAAAAGATAAGTAATTTGCTGAGAATCTTCCAAACTGATTTGGATATCTCCCCTTCTGGAATCGCAATTTAACAAATTAAACGGGATGTGCAGCATTTCTAAAAAAGACACAAAATCAATAAAAGCACTCCCAAAATCATTCATATCCCTCTTAACGGTCAGGGTAACTTGCTCTCCCTCTCCAGTGATAGTTAGCTCATCTTGATTCTTAAAAAACTCATTAAGCCAAGACTCCGCTGCAGCCCAAGGTGCCGCTTCTACGCTTAAGGTCATTTGATGATGGTAGAGTGCAGAAAAATAACCAGGATTAGGCTCAACAATGGGACGGCTTTTTTGCAAATGATGATAAGCTTGAATTAGGCTGACCTCATAAGTTTCCATCATGTATAGAATGGCGACTGTAGCACTTCTTGACATGCCCATTTGGCAATTAATTAAGACTTTTTTATTGTCTTTTCTCGCTTTAGTTATCTTTTCAAAGAGCTTTGTTGCTTGAATATGGGCTAAAATTTGGGAAAAATTTCTCCCATTATCTTCTACAGCAATAGTGTGGTGCCCTTTAAATCGCTCAATAAACGGGTGCGACTCACTAAATTCAGACAGATCAATAATCAAATCATACTTAGAATATTCCGAACGAAGATCGTAATGGCCATAGAGTGAATAGATATTGCCGATAAATAAATTGCTTAGAAATTCTTGTGCCCAAGCGGACTGTTGATTGACAGAGTAAACTATCCGCTCTTCCTTCCCTTCTCCATAAATAAATGCGGTTTCAGTAAATTTAGCCATTCCTAACGACCCAAACTTAGCGCTCGTTTCCTGGCTTGTTGACCAAGTCGTTTGTTGAATAATTTCTTTCATCTTTTGAAAATCCTTTTTTATTTTGACTATACAATGGATCTAAATTTAAGCAAAGCGCTTAGGCTAAAATCACTACATGAGGGAGACGAGAATTACGACGCCTAACTTTTTACAACCATGCTAATTTTAATATAGACTTTCTTTTTATCGGAGTACCAGCAGGATACTTCATGTTTCACTGGCTAAAAGAATGGCACCAAAATCGAATCGTGAGGAACTCCGCAATTTCACAAGCCGAGTGGCAAGCTGCTATTCAGCCTTTAACCCTATTACAACGCTTAAATACTCAAGAAATAGAAAAACTTAAACGCTTAGCTACCTTATTTCTCCATTACAAATCGATTGAGGGAATCGGTGAATTAGAAATAACAACCAACCTGCGTTTGAATATAGCCTTACAAGCCTGCCTACTTATTCTGAATCTGGGCTTAGATTGGTATGCAGGCTGGATCTCTGTCATTATTTACCCCGGTAATTTTTCATATACTCAAAAAGAAATTGATGAGTATGGAATAGTCCATCTAAGCCGAGCAAACCTCAGCGGCGAATCCTGGCTGCGAGGGCCGGTCATTCTTTCTTGGGATGAGGTTTGTCTGTCTCAGGGAGAAAATGGCGGCCGTAACGTAGTAATTCATGAGTTTGCTCATAAATTGGACATGTTAAACGGTCACGCCAATGGTTATCCACCTCTGCATAAGGAAATGTCGACGGAACGGTGGTCTGAGGTGTTTAATCAAGCCTACCTTGATTTGGAGCAGCGACTCGAACAAAACTCCCCCATTCCTATTGATGCTTATGCTGCTACCTCACCAAGTGAATTTTTTGCGGTATTTAGTGAATTATTTTTTAAAAATCCGGCTATTCTCAAGGACTACTATCCTGAAGTTTTTATCTTATTGTCGCAATTTTATCGCCAGAATCCATTAATAAAGCATGCTTAGTTTATACTTATATTTATTGGAAAAGGAGAAGCCAAAATGAAGGATAATAAATCTAAACCTTCGCGCCGAAAAAATAAAATCTTTACTGGAAAAAATCGCCCCCCCTTTGAATGTATTGCACTGGTGCTGCAAGGAGGGGGCGCACTTGGCGCTTACCAAGGCGGCGTCTATGAAGCGCTTGCAGAGGCTGAATTGCACCCCGACTGGGTTGCAGGAATCTCCATCGGCGCCATCAATGCAGCAATTATCGCGGGCAATCCCCCAAAAGAACGAGCTGATAAGCTAAAACGCTTTTGGGAAACCATTACAGCAAACCCCTTACTTGACTGGACGACTTTATCGTCGCAATTAACTCCTAGAGGTGATTTGGCTCGGGGGTTATTTAATAATATGAGTGCCATCTATACACTCATGAATGGTACTACTGACTTTTTTGCCCCGCGCGTGCCTGCTCCCTTCTTCCAACCGGATGGAACTATTGAAGCCACCAGTTTTTATGATACTACAAAACTTAAAACCACCCTTGAGCACTTTATTGACTTTGATCGTATCAATCAAGAAGGGACTCGATTCAGCATAGGAGCTGTTAATATAAGCTCAGGGAATTTTATCTATTTCGACAATGATAAGGATATTATTCGTCCCGAACATGTCCTGGCTAGCGGCTCCTTACCTCCGGGATTCGCTGCAACTGAAATTGATGGGGAATTTTACTGGGATGGCGGATTGATCTCCAATACGCCTCTGCAGTGGATTGTCGATGGCGATACTCGTCAAGATACATTAGTGTTTCAAGTTGATCTCTGGAGTGCTCGAGGCACAATGCCGCGTAATCTTCGGGGAGCCATGACCCGTCAGAAAGAAATTCAATATTCTAGTCGAACGCGCGCTGCAACGACTCAATTTAAACGCCTACAACAGGCTCGTTATACCTTGTCTAAACTTCTCAAAAAATTACCTAGTGAATTACAAGAAATGGAGGAAGTTAAAACTTTGAGACAAATAGCTGACCATAAAGTATATAATATTGTTCAATTGATTTATCGCTCACAACAATACGAAAGTTACTCCAAAGATTATGAATTTTCTCGCCTAACCATGAATGAACACTGGAAAGCGGGTTATTGTGACGTTTTACATACTTTAAAACATCCCCAAATCTTTCAGCGTCCATCTGATCAAGATGGCGTCTTCACTTTTGATTACACGAATCAAAGCGAGCGATGATAAGGAGTTATTCATGAAAAAAATCACTCTAATATTGCTACTCTTGTTCTTTCTTCCTGTACAAGCAATGGACGACCCTACTCAGGTAGAAATCAAAGATCAGAAATATGACCAGGGACTTTGCTTTCAACAGCGTGTTAAACAGTGCCTGCAGGTATGCGAAAAAGCAAACGATAATAATTGCTCTCTAGCCTGTGAAGAAAATGCTAAACATGAATGCCGCCAAGCGGGAGAATAATTACTTGAAAAGCTCTAATAGCGCAAGCTCTCATCTTTTATTTCTTTATGCTCGCCAGTTGAAGGCTTTTCTTCAGATTGGTGCTTAAAAAACTCATAGATTGACGAACCAAAGCTATAAGTAGTGTAGCCTGCTGCACTAGAAGCTACAGTCATAAAAGTAAGGTCGCCAACCTCTTTAAGTGATTTGCGAAAAGCTTTAAACACAAGATATTCCTTAAAAGTTATCCTTTCACTATACTATTCCATTTCTATAAAAAGTCCACCTAAACTCTCTTAGGGCAAATTTTAAATACTATTCCTTAATATTTTGTTAATATTGGGAAGCTGTATTTGCCAGAATTAACGTAATAGTAGCCGTATATGAAAACAAAAAATGATGAATCAACAGAGCAAACTGAAAACTTATCGGAACAATCCTCTGGTCTATTACAGACTTTAGACTATCTCGTAAAAACCGGTATTACAACTGCCGCTGTAATAGCAATTCAGAGTCCCATTAAAACTATGCAAGTCAATCTTACCAATGGTGGAGGTATGCCTAATTATTCATCGATTGGGTCATTCGGATTTTTTCGTGCACTGTATGCAGGTACTGCAGCCTCTCTTGCCAGCTCTAGCGCTAGAACAGCTTATGTCACTGCTGCTAAAACAGGTAAACCAGCAGAAGGCAAAGAAACGCCTTATGAAACTTTCGGCAAAGTCAATTTGAAAAAAGCAGGCTATGTGGTGTGTGCAGCATTCGGCGACATTGTCGCTACTCAAGTTTCAGAAACACTGTCAACCTTGAGAAAAGTGCATGGACTTTTACCTGAAGGATTCTTATGGTACAAAAATATTCCGCAGCTAATGACCAATGGCTTCATTCCAAGATACGCTTCAGGACTAGTCAATTTCGGCGCCTTATGTATTCTTGAAGATGAAATTGCAAAAAAAATACCCTTTAAAGACAGTAAGTGGCAACATCTTAGCTCAGGATTAATCAGTGGAATCATTGCAGGAACGGTCTCTTATCCTTTTGCGGTCTGCAAAGACTATATTGTTATACAAGCAAAAGTAAACGAGCAAAACCTTTTAGTAAATAAAGGTACCTTTGTTGTATTAAGCGAATTAGGGAAAGCGTTCTTTCAACATCCAGCTGAAATGGGAAAATCGTTCTTAGCCAACGCAGCAAAACAAGCCCCTCTTCGTGCAGGTGCCACCGGAACTGTTTTTGCAATTGTTGCATCTTTTGATCACATGTTGGGCAACAACACTTTAAAATCAATAAAACAAGCTCTAACCTTTTTTAGTACACGTCCTGACACTGAGGGCTTAACTTCTCCCTCTAAAGCAGATAATCCACTAGAAGATACAACGAGCTCGACGCCCTTACACCCTTGATTGCTTAATCTCATTTGTTAGCAAATATTAGCTTTAAATATGCGAAATTTGCTAGCAAATTTCTATTTTTTAGTTAGTGATTTTAACGAATTATTTACTTAATTTTTCCTTAATAAACAAGTAATAATTGCTTAATTTTCTTTCGATATACTTAAAGATAATCATTATGTATAACGAGAAATAAATGAAAGCCAAAATAGATAAAGCAGATAAAGGCCAAGAAAAAACTCAATCAATAACCAGGGCCAATCCGAAAGTAGATCAGTTAATTAATGACCTTGGGGCATTTATCAAATTTGAAAAGCATCTTGTTGTTAAAATGTTTTTAGAAAAAATCAAAATAAATTCTTCAGATAAATCAGGCTTTAATGCCGAAAAACTCCTTGCCGTATTTAAGAAAGTACATCAAAGTGCAGAAACAAGCGAAGAAAAATCATGGATACTTTCAACTTGGAAAAATGAATCAACTAGCCTGGAAAAAAAGGCTCTGCGATTAGCAAGGTTTCTAGCAAAAAAATATGAGATTCCATCAAGGGTTTCAGTAGAGCATTTAAAACAACTTCTAGGAATTATTTACACAGACACTGAACTTAACTCCTTTATTAGCAACCCACAGAAATATATTGAAAGCCACTCCAATTTATCGATTCATCAGTTACAAGTTTTACAATTTGTTGCTAATGATCCTGTATTCAATAAACTACCTTCTATCAATCGTATAGTGCCTTCTAACAGCTTTATTTATACTCCGCTAACCGCTTATATGGCTCAATTAAAACTTAAGGATTATGGTTCTACGGATGCGTTAAGGTTTACTCAATGCATCAATCCCGATTTTGAAGCTGAGGTCATAGAAAAATCCAAAAAAAATTATCATGGACCCCAAATAATTGGGATGGGAGTACAATCAAGTTATGATAGGAAGTCCATTGCCCAAACCGCAACTCAAGTCAAAAAGATGCAAATGGGAGCCTGTCATACCTTTGCTCAATTAGCAGCTGATGAACTACTCAGCTTAATTGAACAAGGAAAACTAAGCCCAATGCACATCAAAATTGTCAGCCATAAAGAAGGCTTAGGATCACACACTTTTCTTTTAATTAATCATAATTCTGACGACTTAACTGATCTCTCAGGAGCCCTGATTGTTGATCCCTGGGCTGTAGCTATGGGATATAGAGACACTTACGGAATTTTTACTACAACAAATTACCCCTACCTAGCTATGACAACCAAATTAGAGTGTTCTTACGATAATCAAGCACCTGTTGTATCGAATCAACAAGAGAGTTCTCTTGTCCAAGAGCTAAGCCATACTCTATCAAGAGACCGGTTCTTTCAAAGATCAACTTCAAGAAACCAGACCGAAGTAAAATTAGATTTCAAGCAACGAACTGCCGTTGAATATTTAACAGGACTGATGAAATATGCTGACAACACTTTAGGGAATGCGATTAAAAAAGACTTAATGATAAAGCTTATTGACGCAGTTAAAAATAAGGATTTATCTCCAGAAAAAGCAATAAATCAAGCCACTCTAGCTATTTATGCAAGATCGATAGAAAAAAATGAACATGGGTATTCATGGAAAGGCAAAACATCTATAGATGATGAATCTATTTTGCCTATAGTTAACAGCGAATCCATGCTCAAATATTGGTATACCTATTTTTCTGATTCCACTGGGACTGACGCGAAAAAAGGACAAGTTAAAAATCCTCTAGACCTTGCAATGATTGAAAAAATAGTCAATTCATTAGATAAAACAGAAGATCATGAATTTAGTTCAAATAGCAAAATGGAACATAAAATTTGAACAAGGCTTAAAAATTAGATTATAATTGGAAGTTATTTATTTAAAAAGTGTAGGTAATATGGGAAAGGAAGTTACGGATAATGAAAAAAGAGAAAATAATACTCAGGATAATTCTGAAAATATTTTATTGCAATTTTCTTTGGAAATTTATTATGAAATGTTTGATAAACTTCCCATAAACTCAATCGTTCAACTTCGCAAAGTTAACGGAAATTTAAAAGCAATTGCAGAACATTATCTTTCACGTGAACTAAAGGTAAAACAAATCGCTTGCGGGCAAAACCATACCCTGATTTTATTGGAACGTGGACGTGTATTTGCGATGGGTTCAAACGAACAAAAACAATCAGGTTTTGTTGATCTTAAGAATCGGACCCTCCCTACCGAAATTATTGGCATAAATCGAATAGAAACTATCGTCGCTGGTTTTAAACATTCAGTTCTATTAAGTAAAGAAAACGAACTTTGGATTATGGGAGATAACGCCGATCAACAACTGGCATTTCAGACAAAAGATCCAGCTCCCCTCTCTTTGCAAAAAGTTTCTCAATTCCAAAATGTCAAAACAATAACAGCCTCCGATTTTATGACCGCTGTTATAGATGAAACTGGGACCATACATCAGGTAGGTAAAACAGCGGAATTAAAGCCCTATGTTTTTGCTAATGAAATCAGGTTATTGCCAGCTTGGGTTCCTCTGCCCAATGAAAATCTGGACATTGTTGATATCTCAGTAGGTAAAGAGCATGCCCTTCTTCTTACTAAAGAAGGTATAGCCTATGGATTTGGTACTAATCAATCGGGTGAATTAGGAGCAGGACAGGCAATAGCAGAATATACAAAGTGGACTCCCTTATTGCAAGAAAAAGTGCGTAAAATCAAAGCGACTGCCTTAGGAAGTCTTATTTTGACCGAAGCTCATGAATTAAAGGCCGCAGGAACCAATTCAGAACGACAACTTGCCCCTTCAAATGGCGTCTTTTATCAATTTGAAACCATTGCAACCGATGTCGCAATTTTTGATGCTAATGATAGACATACTCTTTATTTACAGAGAGATAGTGCCTGTAAACTATACGGGATGGGTAATAACAAATTTGGCCAATTAGGACGGGAGGAAGAATCCTCTCTTAAGAAGCAAGACCCTGATTTGGAAGCTCAAAAATCACAACAGGTAGATAATACACCTTCTGCTCCCGCTTTAATGACTCATATAAAGCATACCTCCACTCTAGCAGTAAACCAGGTTGCCTACAGCTATGCGAATAAAACGAATTCTTTTTTCCAGGCTATTGGATTGGATTTAAAACCAAAGATGAAATTAACCTGGCCTAGAAATCAACAAGAAAACGACTGGGAAGCCTCTGAAGACAAATGGGGAGATGAAGATCATGATGATGAAAGTTGGGACGGGCCAATGACTATGCCTGGAGCATAACAGCTTATAAAATATCTGTAATAAACTTCATTAAATTCTACAAAATCATTTGGCTGTCGGAATGAAGATATATCAGATTACAATACACTCTGATTGGTCTATAATTCCACCGCTACTTTAGATTTCATCTTAAAAAATCAAAAAAAAAAAGAAGAAGGCCATGCTTAAAAATTACTTCGAAACCCCCTTCAAAGGTATCCCCCTTGCAGATCAAATAAGCAATCCCAATATTATCGTAGGATCTTATAGTTATTATTCAGGTTATTATCACGGCCATAGTTTTGATGACTGTGCTCGCTATCTCATTCCTGATTCACCTGAAGTTGATAAACTGATCATTGGTAGTTTTTGCTCAATCGGTAGTGGAGTTGCTTTTTTGATGGCTGGGAATCAAGGACATCGCATGGAATGGATATCTACCTTCCCCTTCTTCTATGCCGGTGAACCCGAATTTTCTGGCGCTGAAGATGGTTATAAACCCTCAGGCGACACCGTTATTGGTTCTGATGTTTGGATTGGTACAGAAGCGGTGATCATGCCAGGCATCCATATAGGCCATGGAGCAGTTATTGGTTCTCGAGCTGTGATTAGCAAAGATGTTGAACCCTATTCAATTGTCGTTGGAAATCCTGCTAAAGTCGTGCGGAAACGTTTTGCTGAAGAAGCGATTCAAAATTTGCTTGAAATGGCTTGGTGGGATTGGCCTATTGACCGTTTAACAGCAGCGATGGGACTTATGTGCACGGGAGATGTTGATGCGCTTTATGCTTACTGGTTAAGCTGGAGAGCCTAAGATTTAAAAAATGTAGTAGCAACCGACAAAAATATAGAGTGATTTTTAACCTAAGGAGTAATATTTTTCTCTAATTGCTACATATGAATATAATATCATTTCAACATTAACTAAACATTAAACTTTTTGTTTTATTTTTAACCATTATTGACTTTTATTGAGCATCCACCTTTGGATTCCAAATCGGAAAATAACTTAGAAAAATAATCTATTGACAAAATGCAGCACGAGATTACAATTGACCAATAATTAATCTTTTGAGGCAATTATGTTACCTAGTGGTCAAAAATGGTTACTTTCTCGCTTGCGAAGCGTACTAGGTGGTCTGTGTACTGGCGCAAGTTTCACAAAAATTGATTACAATTTTCAATATGGTCAGTCAGACTTATATTACTACTTCTTAGAAGAAATTAATTCAATACCAGAACATGATCCCATTTTTGATGTTATTAAGAATTATCTAAAAGAACGTCGCCAAGCATTCATAAACGCTAAGGCGGAACTGCTTCGTGAAATCAAATCAGTTAATAGAATCAATATGGTTGATAAAGCAGATTTTTATCGACGGCTTAAGTCTAAAGTCGATCAACAACTTCCTTTTCCATTTACTGGGCCGTCTCATCAGCTTTCCGTTGAAAAGTTACGAGGACTCGTTGATATTATAGATAAAATTATCCTTCATCAGGCATCTGACCAAATCAGAGGAGCACTTCTACTCCCGCGCAACCAAACTCGGGATATTCATCAAGAATTAATGTATTTATTCAATCCCGATTTAGTAGGAAAAACAAAACGAGTTGCCTCTTACCCTCATGTGCTTCCCACCGAAGAATTAAGTACTTTTTTTAGCACCCTGAGTGAAACATTAAGAGAAGCTAAGATCAACTCAAAACATGGTCTCTCCATCTGTTTTTCTGATCAAACACATATGATCAATGTCCGATTTACCGATACAGGATGGGAATTAGCCAATATTAATCGAGGTAATGCGCGCAATTTTAGTGATGAGGCAATTGGCCCGGAAATCGTTAAATCTTTACCTCATAGCCGCCAAGAATCACAACTTCTTTTTTCTTGCCAATTTTATGCGCCTACTGTTCATGCAGATAAAGTTGAAGACTGTCTCAATGCTTGGCGCCAAAATTCAGTAATGAAAAGCTTAAGTAAGTCGACTTATGAAACAGCAAATTTCAAAGTAATCAACATTAGTGGAAAAATCTTATCATGGCTAAGTATAGCTGTTGCCGCAGAAGACGTAGAAAAAGTTATTGAGCTTCTAAAGCATATTGATAATTGGAATGATTATAAGCATCTTTTCCCTGCTATTCTTCATTTAGCAATCAGAGAAGACAAGATTGATTTTGTTACCGAGCTGTTGGGAAAAGGCGTACCTGTAAAATGTACTTATGATGGAAGAAATCCTTTTCATCTCGCAGCAGCTTATGGGCGAAAAGACATTTTAGCCTTGTTGATAGATAATGGACGTGGGATTAATTTAAAAAAACTTATTAATGACTTTGATGAGGAAGGTTATACTCCACTAGCGATCGCAGTGGAAGAAGGGAATAAGGAAATTGTACAACAATTACTTGATTGCCAAAAAGAAGTTTTGCCAAATCTAGCTTGTAGAAATTCAAAAACACCACTTAACATCGCGGTAGGGAATAAAGATCTTGCTATGGCATCTACTCTTCTAGAATCAGGGGCAGATCCGAATATTACCTTTGATGACAGGGGGCGAACAGCATTACATCTAGCAGTGATTTTGCAAGATATCAAGCTTGTAGAAAAGCTTCTTGATTATGGCGCCATTATTCAATCTGGTGTTTGTAGCAGGGGTAATATTGTCAGTACGCTTGAAATTGCAAATCGTAAAGGCAATAAAGAGATCGTTGCACTGCTAACTTCTAGAATGGCTGCAAGTGCTTCTATACCACCTCCAACTCTTGGAACAATGAATTTCTTAACTCCTACGTTCAGAGAAAATAATCCGTTCAAACGCCACCCATTGAAAAAAAAGAACCAGCAGCAAAAAGATCCGCAACCGAAAGATGAAGAACAAATATTAGCAGTCAAACAGTCTCTTAGTGAACAGTTAGAACAAAGAAGAATGAGGCTACAACGTGACTTAACGCATTTACCACAGCCTGCTCAACAAGCTAAAAAGGAAGTTAATTCTGAGGATCGCCAACCATCGAGCCAAAAGAAACAGCAACGAAATGATTCACAACCCCAAAATGCAGAACAAACATTTTCTAACAGATCTTTTGATAATCCGTTGAATCAAAGAAAAGAGCTGCAACAACATGGCTTATCATCGCATCTACCACGGCCTGCTCTACAAACTAAAGAGGGATTTAATCCCAAGGATCAATTAATAGGGATAATAGGAAAACTTATCGATAATATACGCAATCAAAAAAATGGACGCGAAACGGTACGATACAGCGATTGGAAGACAGATTTACTCCAATCCATTTCCGATCGCCTGGAAAAAGAAACAGAACTACCTCAAGAAGCTAAGCAACGATATATTCTAGAAATTCAAGAGGTTTGCGCAAGAAGAAGAAATTTTTTCCATTTTTGGGCAGAACCGCACAGTGTTGCTGAGTTTGAAAATTTACTAAAAGAAGAACCAACTCCAAGGAGCCTTAGCTTTAACTAATTGGGAATTGTCAGTCGTTAGCTTTGATACGACAGCCTAGAGGTTCGCATCTGTATCGTAGTCACATCGTTGCCAACGCCCTGCGGTTAGTCGGGCGTTGTTACAAACTCTACTCTTGTCCCTACGTACCGCGATTTGTCCGCGGTATTCAGAAATCTACGCTAAAACACTGGACAAGCCGCGGGACATTGGAGTAGAGCGGGACTGAGTTATCAGAGAGGTAACTAAGATAGAGATGTTCGCATCCAGGATAATCGTTCTTATCTTACTATCCCATCTTGTTAAGCCGCGTCCCCTTCTCTTCATCTTCATCCTCACTCTCATCTTCCACTTCCTCCTCTTTCTCTCCCTCCTCATGCCCCTGACTTTGGACTTGGGCAGTTGCTCTAGCTGTCGTTGAGGTATTTGAAGCAGAGGTTGAATTTGGACCTAAGAGCTTGGCGACAGTACCTGATACAACTAAGGTAGTATTAGATAAGGTTTTACATACAAGGAAAGCAGTACACACATTATTAGTAAAATCAGTACCGCAAGTCTCACCATCAAACACTAAATAGATAGACAAACCAGTTTCCGTAATCGATAGCGCTGTTTGCCATAATAGAATTAGTTTTTCATAAGGAAGAGTACCGTTACGAAAGATTGAAAAAAATGATACGAAGGCCTGACCGAATGAAGGGCCTATATTAGCCCAAGGGTTTGCAGATCCGGCAACACCTTGAACAACCTGCCCCGCTATTTCAATGGCTCCATTAGTAAGCTGAGTATTAAGATGTGCTTCCGATGACGATGGTGTAGCTATAGTCAGAGGTTCCCAAAATTTTGACCACATTATTAAATCCTTTTTAAAAGCTAATAGGGGTTACAATTAACACAAATTTTCATCATATAGTCAATAGGTTACGCTAGTAGTAGACAGGCGTTCCATTTTGAATAATACTATCTCTACAACAAATTGCTCCATTAATAATCGGCTTAAATAATCAAAAAATCTTCTGCCAAAAGATTATTCTTTATGGGTTATAAGAAATCTCTTGGAGTCCAGTGCGCGAATCGCCTAATGTGTTTTTCATTTAAATTCGCTAAAGTATAGATATTGGGAAGTTGCAAATTTAGAGCAGAACAAGGATTTGTTCTCAGATGGATTATACGCAAGGACGCGTTTGCCCAGGAGGTTAAATTTGCAACTTACCAAACTATTCTCCCATTCTAAACTACTCCTATTCAAAATCGCGCTCACATAAGTTCATAGCCAATTGTTTATTATTTGGCCGATAGCAAACTCTCATTCCATGTTGGAATAGTAAAAACAAAAATATTCTCTGGATTTTATTCGTACAATAGGGCAAATTATTGACTATTTAAAACAGAGAAATTCATAAATGCGTACAATACAAATCAACGCTCCTCAAAAGTTTAATGCATGCACATTGATTAGTGTCGCTGTGATTCAGGCAATTTTAGTTGCCCAAAACCAAGATAAGCTCGTTTGGAACATCCGCAGAGCTCATACAACCTATCAAACAAAATACCAAACGGAATTTCTTAACACAGCTAAAGACGAAGATAGACAAGGCGTTTTAGAAAAAGATGCCTGGGAAAAGTGTTTTCCCACTTTTTTTGCTGCACCCCATCAGCAGGAATTAACAGCAGCCGTTACTGTACAAATGGTTAAAGATATATTAAATAACCGGAAAAGTTTTTCTATTTCCGGTGAACTAGACCCCGTTTTTTTTACTGCAAATTTAGATGCGATAGACGCTATTGAGAAAGAAGCTGGTAAAACCATCGTATGGTCTAAGATTCAAGAAAAAGAACTATTAGACATGCTCCACCTCCGAGAAGAAGTAGACCCTTCGTTACAGGGACATTTTTTAGATGTCGTTAATCGTTTGGAAAATAATCAAGGAATCACCATAAGATTACAAGGACATACGATATCGCTTACCAAACGAGATGGAGTTTATTATAGCTATGACTCCTCAACTGGATATTTGTCATATACTGAGTCAATTGATGAAATTACTGAACATTTAACTGGGAAAGCAAACACGCAGAGAGCAACAACAGCAATTATTACTTATTTTTTACCCCAAAAGACGCTGCGAAATGCCCATCACGCTACTCAACCTGCGTTAAATATTGCACACGAAGAAGACAACACTCAAGAACTAGAAATCAAAGTTAAAGGAAAAGAACCCGCCATCGAACTGACCCGAGAACAAATTCATGAGCTTATAGAAAATCGCAAGACCTTTGATGAGACAGAGGATGGTCTACTAAGTTGGCAGCAAGCCAATGAGGCTTTAATCGAGACAATCACACAAGAAATTTCCCCTGAACAACAAGATACAATCAACTGGAATGTAGTTTCTGAGGAGAGTCTCTGTGAACTTCTAGGTATCCCAGTATGTAGCACATCGGGGTCTACACGCGAAGAAAATACGCAATTTAAAATGACCAATGATATTGATACTTCAAGAAAAACTCGACAAGTCAGCCACCATAAAAAAGAAAATAATTCTCAACCTTTAAGTGCACATGAAAGAGAAATCTATGAAAATCCTGAAGCTCTGACTCTTCGCAAGGATTTGAGCAACATCATAATTCATATTTCTCTAAGTACTCAAGACTATCAAGAACATAAAGATAGAATAATAGATATTCTTGAAAAGCATCAAGAAACTATCCCTGAATTTAGAGTGGCTAATAAAACTGGCGGCGATCAATTCACCCTTTATGTTCCTAAAATCTATTCAAAATCCAAAATAAACGAGCTATGCAATCAATTAACAGCTTATATGGCTGAACATAAAATTATTGACAGCGGAAATAAAACTAATGTGGCGGAATGGATAACACCGCAAATTAACCTGCGGCTTCTATATGTTGAAACTGAATACGGCAATGACAAAATAGATGCCACCAATGAAACGGAAGAGAGACAAGATCTAGCCCGTACCGAGTTAAAAGCACATGGCTTATTTAGTTATTTATCTCAGCTTTTTAGAAAGCATTTAGCTTATTTTAAACAGTTCCAAGGCTTACACTATGAATTTGCCACGCCTTCAATTTCTCGAGAGCATAGCTATGAAGCGAAACCATCTAATGATATGGACGTTAAATATCAAAAACTGAGAGGCGATGCTTTAAAAACTGCCCTACTTTGTGATTTTAAAGACTCATTAAGTGAAATAAATAACGCTGATGAGCTTGAGGAAACAATTAAGGACTTTAAAGAAATTGGAGGTGAAGTAACTCCTGAATATAAAATACTTGCTGCAGGACAAGATAGATTTACTCGCATGTTCGGAATTAAAACCTCATCTATCGCAGCGCTCGAAGCAATCTGTGATGATGCTAGACGACGAGTTGCAGCTGCTGAAGGGTCTGAAAATATAACTCATCCATAATCTAGGGTGAAAGAGTTGTTACCGATGCCAATCGGTACAACTCAAAATCATGAGCTTTAGCGGAGGGAGAAGTTTAATAAATTTTTCTATTAATGCCGCGGGCACAAGCTATGCAACATTCTTAGCAAATAGCCGCGCTCTCGCTTGATAGCTTTCTTGTGTAATTTCTTTATTTGATTTGGCTTTGATATGCATTTCTTTCTCCCTTGAGTACGATATCAAAAAGGCAGCTATACCCAAAAACTTAGAGAATAACAAAACTTGCTGACGATAGGTCGGGATTTGTTAAAGCGAAGCTTTAAAACAGTATGTAAATGACGATTTAGTGCTGTGGTTGTCTTGTATTAAATCGAGTTAAAATTTATTGTATAGCCGAACGAAAACTAAAGGAATTTTTATTATGTCTTGGAAACAAACAATTACGCTAAGCCAGCTCCAACAAAAAGGACGCCACTGCGAAACCATCGATGGCCATAAAATTTTATTAATCTGGAATAATAACTCGGTCCATGCCATTGCCTCTCAATGCCCACATTTCAAATTACCCTTGACTAAGGGTGTGATTACAGATGAAAACACAATTGTCTGTCCTTTTCACAAAAGTGCCTTTAACCTAGACACAGGAAAACCCGAATGCTGGTCTCCATGGCCACCAGCAGTAGGTACAGTACTGGGTAAGATTAGTAAACCTAAAAACCTGAAAATCTACCCCGTCCGTATTGATGAGGATATGATTACTGTGAATCTGACTTAAAATGTTGGGTCTTAGTCTATTGCCAGGCTAAGGAGATTTTTCCATGTTTTATCAGTGCTCCGTTCATGCTCAGAGGTATCCCCACGAAATAAGTATCAAAGGAATTTGTATTAATTTATCCCGTTCAGCCTGAGGAGCACGCATCGCGTGCGTCTCGAAGGCTTGTCCTGAAGTTCTCGAAGGCTTGTCCTGTAGTTCTCAAAGGCCTGTCCTGAGGCTCCTCGAAGGGAGACCTTTTGCGACACTTCGAGACAGCGCTGCGCGCTTCCTCAGTGCGAACGGGATAAACATAACGATCAGTGAACTTAACAGTCTATTTAATGTCGTGGGGTACCTCAGTTCGGGCTGAGGAGGCCAAACGTTTAATTATTTTAGACTAGAACATCACTTTTGAATGCCGAATTATTGAAAATTGACTCTTTTATTTGCAATAGTAAGGCCATATCTTTAATTGAGTACGATAGGTGCATATTCACCACTTTCATCCATGTTTTCCTCCGCAGCTTGCTTTTGTTGACTTGGAGGCTCAACCTCTAACTCCTCATCTTCTATCGATAAACAGCTAAACGTGTTCTTCACTTGTTTCTTCACATTTTGATAAAAGGAATATATGCTATCTAATCGATCTATTTTTTCAGCTTCTCTCTCGAGAGCTCTATCCGCCTTGTCTATAAGACTCTGAGAATATTTGACAACCCCGCCATGCTTTTCTATGCTTTTTTCAATGGTTCGCTCCCCCTCTTCTAAAATACTTGCAGTTTCTTCCGACTTATCGTCTAAATAACGCAGAAAAGAGTTTGCTGTGTTACTAGCAGAGGTCAGGGTGCTTTCTAACTTTTCCTTGCTAGGACTCTGAAAGAAAGCCCGAGCATTTGTTTTTGTTTCAGGGATATTCTCCGACAATTGCTGGGAATTTGTCTTAGTAGAGCCTGTTTCTTTAAGTTGCTCATACATTTGTCTTACATATCTTCCTTGTTCCTTGATGAAGTGCGTGGTATTTTCCTTGGCTCTTTCAAAAATACTTTTATCTTGTGTATCCAACATTGCTGTTAACGCTTTTAAACCATTTTGAGCAACATGGATCTTACGATCTAATGCACCTGCGCCCTCTTCAACCGGAGCAAAAAAGGTATCGCTTATCTTTCCTACAACTATATCCTGTACTTTTTCCTCTATTTTTTCTTCAATTGTTTCCGTTATCTCTTTTTTTAACTCTCGTTTTGCTTGGTCTAAATTAGCTTGGAATCCGGAAATCTGTTCACTGACTATAGCTTGGATGTCTGCCTTAGTTTTTGAACCATTACGCCTCTGCGCCATCGAATCACATATAGACATAATATGATTTAACTTCTTTTCCCACTCCTGAACCTCGGGGACTAAGGTGCTATCATGTTTTGCTTGCATAGCTGACACCTAAAATTAGTATAATATTCAGGTCTCAATTATAAAAAAAACTTCTTAAGGGATTATTAAAATGACCAAGAAGTTTGTTTTTTATCCAAATTAATCAGCACATACATAGTGGCTATTTTGTTTTTCAACCAATAAGTTAACTAAGGATAGAAGTTAGCTTATAATTTGCTGCCTCCAACCGCGTATAATACTAAAGGAATGAAAAGTGATTAAAAAATTGTCTGTTCTTTTTGCTAGTTGCATTTTATGTTCAAACTTACAAGCTTATAAAATCAATGACCATAAACGCTTTCACAGACCGGGAGACTGCTCACGCTGTGATTTAACGGAGTCATCTTTTCCCGAAGATCTTTCTAATTTTAACTATGATTATTCTTTTTTTACTGGTTCAACGAGTATCTCAGGCATTAAAGCTAATGGTTCTAGTTTTGTAAAAGCTAACTTCATATATGTATCGATCGGTAATAGCGAGTTTAATAATGCTAATTTTAAAAATGCAACATTGAACTATTCAACCTTTATATTAACATCATTTATTCATGCGTCCTTTATCAATGCCGCGATGGATCATGCCGATTTTTTTGGATCTAATTTTACCAATGCTGATTTCACCAATGCTAATTTAAATCAGACTAGTCTCTCTTACTCAAATTTATTTAATTCAAACATTTCATCTGCACAGCTAAAGAGCTTAAAGAGTTATAATTGTGCAATCCTTCCGAATGGAGAGGTTTTTGATAATAATGGCAAGTTTAATTGCTTAATTCCAATTAAAGAAGCGGTGACCCAAGCTAGCTCGAAAAACCACAAGGCAAAATTAAAAACAGGTCTGAGCTACAGTTCTCCAACGGACATTAAGCATTTTGACGAGACTAAAGAATGCCAGGCTTGTGATTTATCTAAGCATTATTTCTGTTCTTGGTTTAATGACGATTTTAGTGGAGCAATCATAGACAGTTCTGATTTACGCCAGAGTACTTTTTCGCAATGTAATTTTTTAAGCTCTAAATTAACCAATAGCTTAGTTTCTAATGCAAAAATCCTACTTTCCAACTTTATGCATACTAACTTCCAAAACTCAAAACTCGATTATTCTGAATTTTTAGCTAGTCATCTCAGTGAATCTTCCTTTAAAAATACAAGCTTAAAAAAGGTTAAATTTATCAAATCCAATTTATCAAGCAGTGATTTTAGCGATGCCAATGTTCAAGGAGCAATCTTTAAAAGAGCGATATTGATTGGCTCTAACCTAACAAATAAACAGCTAAAAAATGCAAAAAGCTTAGCTTGCTCGGTTTTACCTGATGGAAAACTAGCTCCTGCGGCAGAAGGTGAGTATTGTTATTAGCTGTCTTGCTTTATTTAGCACTACCCTAATTGCGAGCAACGGCCCCTGATCGTAAATTCTCATTATTGCCTTCTTGAGGCTGAAGAATTTCATCTCCCCCCTCGCTATAAAACTTAAAATGGACAGATATTGTAATCAACATACCCCTGTGGCTTACTCATAACTCTTTTAGCCCCTTTTCCCCTTTTTGTCATGAATGCTCCCACATTGGCGGATGATAAGTAAATTCAACCTCGACTCCATCTGGATCAAATACACTAAATGAACAGGTTCCCACACCAAATACTTTAGGTGGATGAGCTATATTCAAGCCATATTTTTGCAGGTCTTTAAATAATTGCTCTACTGCTTCCACAGAATCTAGAGCAAAACCAATATGCTCTAACCGCTGGGTTGCTCCAAATTTATGCTGAACCCTATGCAATGAAATGTTATCGCCATAACCTGCTAAATAAACATAATCAGTTGTTTTAAGCTCTGTACGCATTCCCAATAAATTATAAAACTGCTCACATTCATCGAGCTTGTTCACAGCAAGCGCTACGTGTCGTAAGCTCGCCTTTTTAGGCAGCATCTTTCTTCCTTATTTCAATGTTCTTAATTTTTGCCTCAATAACTAACTGATTAAACCCGTCTTCCATTATGGCACATTTCCTTTTTAGCTTCTAAATCAACCCTCTGAAAAAAATGCACTATTATCTAGAATATGCTCCCATTGCCTTCAACTCATATAAAAGGAATACTCCAAATACTGCGGCAGAGAAAATATTATGATTCAAATTGAAAAAATAACGGTTGAACTAGCTAAAGACTTGTGTCGAACAATAACCACGGAGTTACCAGAGTACTTCGGAATACCAGAAGCAAACGAACATTACGCAATAGGGGTTACACACCATATCAATTTTGCTGCGAAAAAGGATGATAACTATATTGGTCTCATTTCCATTCATTTTCCTTATTCGAATAATGCCAACATTTATTGGATGGCAGTAAGACCTGAATTTCACCATCAAGGTATTGGAACGCAATTAATTGATACCGCTTGTCATTTTGCTATAATGCGAGGAGCTAAAACCATGACCGTTGAAACACTTAGTCCTTCTGAATCAGAAGAGAATTATCTTAAAACCTATCGGTTCTATCAGGCGGTTGGTTTTAAAGCTCTTTTTGATTTAAAACCCGCTGGATACGAGTGGAATATGACGTATATGATGAAACAGCTTGAATCATCGACACTAAGAAAACCTGCAATTGTTATCAAAGCCCTAGCGTTATCTGATATCCCCTTTCTGGTTGATGCCTTTCAAAAAGCAAATTGGCAAAAGCCTGCATCATTATTTGAAAAGTATTACCAAGAACAACAACAGGCTGAGCGAGTAGTATGGTTAGCTTATTTTCAAGACCAAATTGCCGGCTATGTGACGCTAAAATGGACATCACTCTATGAACCCTTTGCCCATAGACAAATCCCAGAAATTATGGACTTAAATGTATTACCTTCTTTTCGCAAACTTGGAATAGGAAGTACTTTACTAATAGCTGCTGAAGAAAAAGCAGCAAGTCAGCATGATCGTGTAGGTATTGGTGTTGGGTTATATGGTGGTTCTGATGGTGGATATGGCCAGGCGCAACGCCTTTACATCCAACGCGGCTATATTCCTGATGGGCTAGGGGTCACTTATAACTATACACCGGTTACTCCAGGAAAAATGGTTTCTTTGGATGATGATTTGATATTATGGTTTACCAAAAAGGTGAAATAATAAAATGAAGTTTCCCTACAGCCTAGCATTTCAAGATAGCGCTAATTTTAAAAAAAGCCTAACCTTCTTCAAGGCACCGTTAGAACTTTGCATAGATTGAATACTACAGAAAATTGACCCAATCAAATTATCCCTAAACCCTAATTTAATAGTTTACAAGGTGACCAAATGAAAGAACTCCTTTTTTTAAAAGGTTATCAACAAGAAGATAAAAAACGGGCCTCTTTTGACGCGCTTTCCGTTAAGACCTTTGGTTTATCGTTTGAAGCCTGGTATCAATCCGGCTATTGGCGAGATAAATACATTCCCTACACTTTATTTGACGGGGAGCAAGCGGTTGCCAATGTTTCAGTAAACATCATGGATTTTAGCCTCTTTGGACATCAACAGAGAGCTATCCAGATAGGCACTGTGATGACTGATGAAGCCTACAGAAATCAAGGCTTAAGCCGAAAGCTCATGGAAAAGATATTTGAAGATTGGAAAGTAGGAAACAATTTGATTTATCTTTTTGCTAATTCAACTGTATGGGACTTCTATCCTAGATTTGGATTTAAGTCAGTTAAAGAGTATCAATACCAGCGAACAATAACACCTACAGCCTCTGCTCACTTTGTTAAATTGGATATGGATAACAAAGAAAATAGGAAAAAACTTCATGATTATGCCAAAAACCCCTATCCACTGAGCAAGATTTCCATGCAAGAAAATGCCGATTTGATCCTGTTTTATGGCATCACAATCTACAAAGATAATGTTTTTTTTCTCCCTGAATTGGATACGATCGTCATCGCCGAAATAACTGGTCGACAATTGCATTTATTAGATGTATTTAGCAAAAAAGAGCCAAATATAGACGACATCATCCCTGCCTTAAGTGACGAAACTATAGATACGCTACGACTTGGTTTTGTTCCTAAAGACTGCTCATCCTACGAGATAACTCTTATCGATGAAAAAGAAAAAGATGAAATGCTTTTTATTGAGGCAGACAAGACTGCTTTATTCGATGAAAATCAGTTGATGTTTCCTCTGTTGTCTCACGCATAGATCAAGGTTTAAGCATGGGAGAACATAACCTACTGATTCTCCTTCGCTAAGTCGTCAATACACAATTGCATTTTATAATGCGGCACGGGATGCCATGAGGCTATAAATTTCCCAATGATTTTAAATCCTGCCTTTTTATAAACATGGACAGCACGCTCATTAGCAATTTCAGGATCAATAAGTACAATTTTAGAATCAGAAAATTGACTTAAGATAAATTCATGAATCATCTGTACGGACAATCCTTTACCAATATAATCTAACCTGCAAATGAATAAATCCAGCGTAACTGCCCCATCGGGATATTCCTCTGATTTCTCTATTTCAGAAGTAATTAAGTAAGCGAATGGGATTTCATTATCATAGGCTATCCAATGAATTGCCCAGGGCTCCCCATCGTTTAAAAATTCTTGAATGTCCTTTATTGTATTACTTAAACCTTCGCCATGAAGCCACTCATTAATATAGGGCTGACTAATCCAGTCAAGAACAAGCCTTTCTTGTGTTTTATTCATAGGTTTAAAATGGAATCGGTTTTCATTTTTCATGTTTATCATTGATTAAAAACTCAAAGGGTTGCTATAAAACATTGATTTGTACTGGTGTCTATCCCATAAATACTTCCGACATGTTTATTTAAGCGCATCATAATCCGTATAAATTTCATGCAAAACCTGTTCTACATCAGTTTCTTTAATTGGCCAACATAAGGTTTTCCAAAATGCCCAGCCTAAGGCTCGCATCCAGGTATCATTATCCAATTGAACTGCATTTTTAAATACTTTTCGTTCTTCGCTAGAAAAAAAATTCCACGCGATTACCAAATCACAGGCAGGATCACCGACAGCAAGTTGGCCGAAATCGATAATAGCACACAGACTTCCATGACGAACTAAAATATTTCCGACGGCTATGTCTCCATGAACCCACACAGGTTTTAAACGCCATTCAGAATAGAGTGCCCGTTGCCATAATGATTTTGCCAGGCTTTGTTCATTAACGTTTTTAATTTTAAGAATCGCAAGTTGCATTTCATGATCATAAGCCTTTAACGAACTGCCCCTATAAAAATTATGTGCACCAGCTAAAGGGCCATTTGTCGCATCTATAGATTGAAATTGTCTTAAACAGTTTCCTAATGCTTCCGCGAATGATTTGATATCATGGATATTCTGTCTAGAAGCAGACTCCCCTTCAATCCAACGATTGATGCTCCAATGCAAGGGATAAACGGGTGATGGTTTTCCAAGTGCAATAGGTTGCGTGATTTGAAATGAGAGTTGTTTAGACAGCCAAGGCAACCATTGATATTCTTTATTTATTTGTGGCTCATAATGCAGGTCGCTAGGCAAACGAATCACCATTTCTTCGCCTAAATGAAAGGTTCGATTATCCCAACCACTTTGAGCAACTGGATGTATTGGCAATGATTCCCATTGCGGAAATTGCTCGGAAATCAGCTTTTGGACTAAGTTCTTGTCAATTTTTACTTTATCCATAAGATCTCTACATTTGACAAATAAGGATAATAAAATTTATTGGTTAGCTTAAATCAATAGTTGAACCGCTTGTTGCCGTAAACCATAGTTTCTTGGCATCTCGGGCCACTAGATTGCCACTAAAATCAATACACATATTGCCACTGCAATCATAACCAAATATAACCTATTATAACGAGCCTAGAGACAAAGAATTCTCAGTATTTTTAAAAAATGGCTAGGGGCAAATTTTCGGCGGTATACAAGCCCATTTCGATACCGAGTCAGTATATATTGAAGTGCTGTGGGTTGCTGAGAAGCTCAGAAAAAAAGGATGACCACAAGTTTCGAGAATTGCTTGCACGCAAATCCTTATTACTGTTTTCCGGTGATATTGATCATAATGCTCTTAATTTCTTTGCTTCAACAAACAATTGATTACATTTATCCTCCATTATCCCTCCAATTAGATGGCAACTATAAAAATCAGGTGTCTTTGATAAAATTTCTTCCGCACTAACTTGTATTTGTCGCCCAAACAATTCATGCAAAAATGAGATAGATGTCCCATAAATTACTTTAGGAATCATCGCCCAATAAATTGCAGCAGCACACATAGGACATGGCTCAGCTGTTGTATAAAGACTTAATTTACTCACATCGCTATTAAAACCATTATTAAACAAGGTATGTATAACTGATAATTCACCATGCATTAGAGGGTGATGGTGCGCACTATTTACGGATTTCAAAAGAATATCTTTATTATCATAAACAATGATTGCGCCGAAAGGCGCAATAGGGTTTGATGAGGCTACTTCAATTGTTGCTGCCATAAAATCAAAAATGTATTTATCCATTGTTACTCCCCTTTGGGTTTCGTATAATTTTCATCAAATTTATTTGCACTGAATTTATAATTGGTATTGATTCTAAACGGATTTAAGTTCGATAATTCATCATAGATATCCACTTTTTCTTTTACTTTAAGGAAGTAAATGAGCAAAATTGAAACGGGGGTTAATAGTACTTCGTAGGATATTTTATAAGCATCTTCATATAAGATTACGCTTCCAAGTTTTTCAGTTGGTACAATGCCATAAAACGCCACTAACGAAAAAAGGCTAACATCAATCATAATCCCAAAAGCAGAGGATGTCGCAATTCGTGTCCAAACCGTGGTAATAAATTTTTTCTTTAACCCATTGATTTCACTGATGCCGTTGCGCGGAATCGAACCGCGGACCTATTGATTACGAATTAGTAAATTATGGGTTTTAGCCAATTAGATACTTTTTTAAATTCTTTTAATTTCCTTTTATTTACTTGATGTTACAGCGTTATTACGTTATAAGTTCTATTAATGAATTTTAAATAATTGTGCGACACATTCAAAAACGAGTGTAAAGTTAATTATGAAAATAACCAAAACAAACGTAGAAAACCTCCCTCTTCCTCAAGCAACGGAAGTAGGAAAAACCACACAAAAAAGATATTACGATGACAACCTGAAAGGCTTCGGCATACGTGTGACCTCGGGAGGAGCAAAAGCCTTTTTCGTTGAAAAATTTATAAATAAGAAACGTTGTCGCATTACTTTAGGGCATTACCCAGAATTGACTGCTGAAATGGCAAAAAACAAAGCCCTTCATCTTTTAGGGCAAATCGCCATGGGCATTGATCCAGTTGCTGAGAAGAAGGCAACTGAGGTTCGAGATATAACTTTGAATCAAGTATTTAAAGACTACCTAAAAACCAGAAAGAACTTAAAGCCCAGAACTATAGACAATTACAAACACATATTAGATAAAGCCTTCACGAGCTGGAAGAGTAAACCTATGTTATCGATCACTAGAGATCGCATAGCTAAATACCACGAAAAGCTGGGCAATGAGCATGGAGAAGCCTATGCTAATTTAGCCATGCGAATTCTAAGAGCTTTATTCAATTTTGCAGCTGGCCAGTATGAAGACAATAGTGGTCACTCTCTTTTCATCGATAACCCAGTAAAACGCCTTTCACAAACACGCGCCTGGTACCACATCGAAAGACGAAAAACCTATATAAAATCTCATGAACTAGCCGCATGGTATGCTGGGCTACAACAAATCCAAAATGATACATTACGCGACTATCTGCTTTTAATCTTATTAACAGGTCTACGCCGACAAGAAGCAGCGACTTTGAAATGGTCTGATCTCGACTTAAAAGCAAAATCATTTACTATCAATAAAACCAAAAATAATGAATCCCACACCCTCCCCCTTTCTGACTTTCTTTATGATTTGCTGATTGCCAGAAAAGGAAAAGCAACCAACGACTATGTTTTCCCAGGACCGGGGGCTGCAGGTCATATTATTGAACCGCGTAAGACAATGGCGCATGTGATAAAAAATTCCGGTGTTCATTTTACTGTACATGATTTGAGGCGTACTTTTATCACCATTGCAGAAAGTCTGGATATCCCTGCTTATGCATTGAAGCGTTTAATGAACCATAAGATGAGTAATGATGTAACTGCTGGATATATTATTGTTGATGTTGAGCGGCTACGAAAGCCTATGCAGCTTATTACAGATTATATTTTAAAATGCATGGGTGTAGTAAAATCAGCTGATGTTATTGCCATCCAACCTACAAAAACGGAGTTTTTGAAATGAGTATGCTTGAAATGCCAGAATTGCTTACGGCGATTCGTTCTATACTGAATCAAGCACGAGACCATCTACAGAAGACAGTTAACCATACTATGGTGCAAGCTTATTGGAATGTCGGTCGTTTAATTATTGAACATGAGCAACAGGGTGCAAAACATGCTACTTATGGAGAATATCAATTAAAACATCTTTCTAAACAATTGCAATCTGAGTTTGGCAAAGGTTTTAATGAACGCAATTTGAGAAGAATGCGAACCTTTTACTTGGCCTATCCAATTTGGACCGCAGTGCGGTCCGAATTAAGCTGGACACATTATCGCGCTCTATTAAGTGTAGAAAATAAAGTAGCTCGTGAATGGTATATGAAAGAAGCGATAGAACAGTCTTGGAGTACCAGAGCACTAGAACGACAGATAGATAAACTGTATTATGAGCGATTATTATCTAGTAAAGAAAAACAGCCTGTAATTGATGAAGCGAAAGCCCGTACCGATGAATTAAAAAACACCCCAAAAGATTATTTGCGCGATCCCTATATTTTAGAATTTTTGAATTTACCCTACGCTTCAACATTAGAAAGTAACTTAGAACAAGCGTTGATCAATAACCTTCAACAGTTTTTACTAGAGCTCGGAAAAGGCTTTGCTTTTGTAGCACGCCAGCAACGAATCGCCACAGAAGATCAAGATTTTTACATCGATTTAGTGTTTTACAACTATAAACTAAAATGCTTCCTTCTTATTGACTTAAAAATAGGTAAACTGACTCATCAAGATGTAGGGCAAATGGATACTTACGTAAGAATTTATGATCAACATCGCAAAGACGCTGACGACAACCCAACCATCGGTTTAATTTTATGTAGTGAGAAAAGTGAGGCTGTTGCTAAATACTCGGTATTAACCGAAAGCAAACAGCTCTTTGCTTCCAAGTATTTGCATTATTTACCAACAGAAGAAGAGCTTCGATCTGAATTAGAACGTGAGCGTGCTATTTTAAATGAATTACCTGGCTGTGATGAGTAGAATTAGCAATACTTGAATACAATACACACAATGTTCTAAATGTATATGGAATTAATTGATTCTGCTTAAGTTATCCATATGCAAGCTATAAACACAGAGCAGATATAATTACGAATCGAGTTATGGACCGCACCGCGGTCCATATTTAAAACTAATTTGGTACACAGTGAGTGCCAAATTCAAGAAACAACAATAAATAAAGAAATTATCTTATTCTCGACAATTTGCGCAGATTTTTCACCAATATGTCGTTGGCTGAAATTATAATCATTTGAACTCTCCGGGATTTCCGGAAAGTTCAAAATAAAACCTAGCAGCCAAGATTATTTATACTGCTATAAAATTGGCACTTTAAACAACCATCTAAATACGCTTATCATTCACAAGCCGCCAGTATTGGTAACCACTGGCTGTTAGACGGCAGGATTTCGAATTCATTGCAGCAAAATACATAAACTCCTCTCCGACAGGAACAACAAGCCCCACACTAAAGAATTTCTGCAGGTCTTGGAAAATTTTAACATGCTCATCGTTCGGAGCATCAGAAGTAAACTCATAACTAGGATCAAGTTGAAATTCATCCGATGGGGTTTTGAAATACTCTGTTATCTTACGCAGTTTCTCCAAAGGCACCCTAGGTGTTATTGAGCGCAAAGAAGTAAACCGTGTCACATTGGTTTTAAAAATAGGTCGTTGATCCCATGGCCCAAGGGCTTGGTCAACATAGGCATAGATACTACCAGGAGTGACATGACCTCGTAGATCGGCAGCACCACCATTCAAACCATCAACAACAAGCGAAGTAAAAACTCCACGACCATTTATTTCTAACGCAGACTCAGAATCTCTGCTTGCAGTAAGAACAGATAAACCTTCCTTCAGTTGAGACATATTATTTTCATTCATTGTCGGTGTACCAGCTGCACCAGAATGGCAGCAATCGAGTATGATTATTTTATCTTGTGCAGGCGACTGATTGGCATAAGACAGTAACTCATCCATAGAAACGCCTTCATCATACTGAGCATAATCCGTTGTTACCAAGAAACCACCGGTGCTTTTAATCAGCCCATGACCAGAGAAGTAAAACAACGCAGCATCGCACTTCGAGGCAAATAATTCTTGAATTGATTTACGAAGGGAAGCTCTATCCACCATATTGCTCGGTGATGTTATCAGCCGTACATCAAAGTTAGGCGAGCCATCACCATTTGCTTCTAACACACCAGCAATTGCAGCTGCGTCGTTAACGCATCCACGTAATGGTGAAGATGGATAATTATCAACTCCTATAACAAGTGCTTTACGCATCAGCGGCTCCCATTAATTAAAGCTTTCAAGTTGTCCCAAGTCCACCTGTAGAGTTTATCGGATTGAGCCGCTCCAATTGGTTTTGTACATGTTCTATCAGAATATCCTGAGAGGAAGAAGTAAGGTACTTTATGTTGTTGAGCAATCCTAAGTTCGGCACTAACCCCAGAAGCAGTGTGAGTTTTTTCCCCACAAATCACGACCACAACATCAACCCCCTTAATTCGCGGTTCTGCCTTCTTTACCCAATCTCCTGTTAAATGCTCTTTAATAGAATGATCGGCAAATTCAAAAGGACTGTCAGAATATTTGGACTGCCCAACTAATGCCGTTTTTAGGAACGCGTCATTGTCATAATCGAAGCTAATGAAAACACGCTTTTTCGCCATAGTAAACATCTCCGTATGTACATATATTTATTGTTTAACTGCCGTTAGATGGAGTCGATTTTTTATATTTCAAGAGGGATTGCTTCCCATGCGAAATTTAACCATTCCATATCAAAAACAATACAAAATCCAAAAACTTCTTTAGATTGATTTTTGAAAACTATTCAAATTAATGATGGTCAAAACCCAACACGATATTTTCTGCGTCACTGCCATTTTCCAGCAGTGACGCAGGAATATTCGACATCGCTAACTCGCCTACACCAAGCATTAAAAGACTATTTGTCCTGACGCACCAGATATGATAGGACAAAATATTCCTGAAATGCTCTTGCCCCCAGATCTGCACTTTGCTATTTTTTAGATGAAGCATGACTGATGAATCGGTGAAAATCCGATGAAACGCTTAGGCGTCTTATGCTAAGCCACTCTCATTCCCTAACCTTGTGGCTGGACGTATAGTCGGGAAACCCTTCAGGAACCTTTACCGTTCGGTAAGGGGAGTTCTTCGGAACTCTAAGTCATTTCATTTGACCATGGATTAGAGATAAAGCCCTGCTTTATCACTTTCGTTTACTTTATTTTATTAAGGAGAAAAACCCACCAAAAAAACTATAGCAGTACAGGCGAGGTCGTTTGCCTTATAACGATTGATTTGCCCCCTTCTTCGAGCTTTACGGTTTTTACCGGGTTTCAACAGAGAGTGAACCGCTCGACCAACACTAAACAATACACAGGGCAAATTTTTTTTTAACTAATTTTTGCGGATAGGAAGATGCGTACACAATCCTTAAGACAATTCGCTAATCGACCAATTAAACAGGATGGGCAAGGCAAGTACCTATATCGAAAACACCGTGCTTATGTCATTCATAAAATGATTGATGACTTGTTTGTTATTCGGCAAATGCCACCTTCATGGCAGGCTTTGCAATCTGAGCAGGTTCATAAGTTGGTGCGTTATTGGAAAAAACAGAATATTAATCCAATCACTATCATGCGATACATGACCATCATTCGTCGTTTTTTGCAGATGAACAATTGTCCTATTGCTAATATTGATAATCAATCACTCGAACTCTCAAGACCTAAAGCAAGAAAAAAGAGAAAGAAAACAATCTCTCCAGATATTTGGAAGTCGCTTCAAGATCCTATAGCCAGAGTAATCATGGGATTACAAACAGAATTTGGACTCACCTTCAAAGAGGCAATTCTGATTAAGCCACATATCCAAGTTAGAGAAGACTCACTTTGGATAACTCGAGATATTGCTTTTAATTCCACTGACCGTACCATACCTGTACGAACCGGAAACCAGAAAGCGGTACTCAATCTTTTTAACTGGCTCACTCAACAAAATGGTAACTTACTTCAATTAAAATCTTACGAAGAAATCCGCATCATCTGGCGCAGTGCATTAGCAAAGCACCGTTTATCCAGTACCAAAAGCTGGCGTTATTTGTATGCAACGCAAATGTATGCGTACCTTCTGCCTGAACATGAAAATTATAGGACTTGCTTGCTGATACGTGATGAGATGGGAATAAAATCTCGAAATACACTTTGGTTATATCTTAAAGAATAGAAATTTATCTGGGACAATTGGGACATGAGGGACAACCCGTAAATACTGGCTTGTAGCCGTCCCAAGATGTCCCAAGATTACAAAATAATGGGACAAATAGTTCTGATTTATCGAAATAAGGTTACTCTCCGCCCCAGATTTTATCTGTAAACATGTATAGTCTGGGTGTTCCAACTCCCTTAATTCTTGGTTTATGAGAGGGCGATCCATCTGCTGCTGGCTTTAGCCAACCTTCATTCATTAATATACGGACTACCATTCTAGGCTCAAACCCCATGCATAGCTCTTTTTTAAAGACTTCCGTTAATACCATATACACGCGAAAACCTGCATCATCGGTAAGGTAAAATCCAGCACGATTTTGAATCCTCTCATTGTTTGGCGTTCTGATATTATCAAACCGACTGGCACCATGAGATTCAAAAAATGCTCTGACTTGAGCTAATATCGCTCTGTCCTCCTTGTTACCCTCTATTCCAAAATGATCCAGCCATGCTCTATAACATTTGTAAGCTGCATAGGTAGCCTCGCCTTCTTGCCATCCGGTCAATCCATATTGGCTAGCCAATTCGCCAGCTACAGCAACCAAGGCAAACCGCCGGGCTACGCGAATAATTTGTCCTGTTGAATCCGGTAAGACAGTACTATTCACAAACTCTTGCATCGCATCAGCAATGTTAGTTGCAATACTTGGTTGATTTGCCACCACCTTTTGCAGCCATGCCATACCAACTGCACCATAATACTTACTGGAATATTCCTTTAAGGATAAGGACATTGTAGCTGGACTGAGTTGATTATGGATTTTTTCAAAAATCCCCTTATTCAAACCAGCATCAGCTTCAATATCTGCTAACCGTATTTCTTGACCAGCATTGGTTTTCTGCCCTACTCTGGCCATCAAAGACATCAAGGATTCTTCTCCAGCAGAGAGAAAGAACAATGACCATCGAGACGATGGTTTGACTGTTCCATGACGTGAGGCTCGTGTTTTACCTTGACCATTGGCTAGCAAGTAAGCCGCCTCCCCTGCTTCTTTGGGATCCATCTGACTTAATTCATCCAGAATTAATAAGCCATCGTTATGCAAAGCAGCCAGTCCTTCAAGCCCATTAGTGGTACTGCGCCATAATCGACAATAAGCCTGTGGATTACCCCAAACCGAAGCAGCTACTTTTAAAGCGGTGCTTTTACCACTAGAAGAAGCACCCCTGAAATGAAATCCACCTGAATCTTCACCAGCAATCTTTGCTAAAGCAGGAGCAAAAGCAGCGGATATGGCGAAAACTAACCGAGAATTGCCAGAGGCAAGACGGCCTATTGATTCTCGCCAATCATCTACAGTACCGGAAACAGACATAGCAGATTCAATCGCATGGCTATTTTGAAAAACAATTTTTTCAGAGGAGTGTCCGAAGATTTGCGAAGGAGTGATAAAAAGGTTTTCATGCCACCCCAATTTCTCGACACAACGTGCCCGATCTTCAACAGGGAACACCTGCAAATAGGTAGCCAGTAAATCCCGAGAAACTCTATGAGGTGAAATGGTTAAACCAAGACTAGCCAATTCCCGTCTAACTTCGGATGCATCTCCTTGTAACAAGGCTAATGGCATTGCCCATTGATGAATGACTCCATCATCATCCTGCCATTCGAGTAATCGACCCCACTCACCGCTTTTAGCATCACGCGTTTTCGCCACCACATACAACGGAGAACAAATCCACTTTGGCGGCATTGGATTACCGTCTTTATCCTTTCCAAGGAAAGACACACCCTGCTCATTTAATTTAAAAAAGCCTCCTGCGTATTCGCAAGTTATAGGACTATGACCGTTTTTGTTCTTTAAGGTAATAATTTGATTTTGCAACATCACTGTTTTCCCCCGCAGTGTTCATAGAAGATAGAAACCTTATCGATCCTTGAACAATCTATTTCTATGGAATTTATTCGTTGACCATTGAAAGAAATTCACCTACGTCACCAGTAGAGCGATAGATTTTCTGTTGTTGGAGAAAAGACAATACGTCACTTTTTCGATACAAAACCTTACGACCTATTTTAAGGTAGGGAACGCCCTTTCCTTCCCAACGATTGCGTTCCAATAGTTGGGTGGAACAATCTAAAACAGCGGCCAAAGTGTGTTGATTAAACAACGCAGAAGTTGGTGCGGATTCAAATTCGTTTAACAGTTGTAAACGAGATGGTTTTTTATTCATATGGAACCTCATCAAATGATTATTCATTCAGCTTAATGCCGACGGTATGCATCCTGCTAGATGAATATCAGTTGACTGTCCGGCCGGATAATAGTCGTGATATTTCATTTTCCGTTACTTTTACAGAACCGTGGATCTGCAAAAGTTTACTGCTCGCGATAAGTATTGCTTGGAATTTAAAAGGCCGTCAAGCCTTTTAAAGCCTGGTGATCTGATTGTTATTAAATGATATTGTTTGTTATTAAAAAAATTTTGCTTACGGAATTTGTCCCATTTGTCCCAAGTGAACTTTTCACATTGGGACACATAAAATCTAATGTTTATAAGGTTGTCCCCGCTGTCCCGATTGCCCCATTTTTTAGGTAATTGTTTACATTTAAATTTCTAAAGACAACATGCTCTAAATTCAACCTTCATGACCTTTTTTTGCTTGACAATATTTTAATCATATCCTACCATCGCGTTCTTTTGAGCAATTATCGATCATTTGAAAGGCGTCACTAAACGGTCTATCTTTATATAATTCATGTTGAATGAGAGGATTTATGTCAGATTCTAAAGAAAAAAGAAGCTTTCTTAAGCCAATGACAGCTGTATTGACTTTAATAGCCACAACTAGTCCCTTAGTTGCTAGTGCTATGCCTAATGCTATGAGCACTCCTACAATCCAAACCACAGAAGCACAATCTAATGTATCTTCAGTGATTGATAATCCACTTTTAATACAACGCGCTGATGCCAAATTTTCAAAAATAGGACACTATTCACATAGCTCGCATTCGTCTCACTCATCACACTCATCCCATTCATCTCACTACTCTAGTAGTTACTAAGAGTATTGAAAATGAATACAGAAGAAATTAATAAACAATCGAATAATGACAACATAGTTCTCAATTTATCGGTATATTGTTTGAACGTCATCAAGAAGGCTGCCTATAAATTTTCTTCTGAATTTTCAATTAATTTTGAAAAAATTGATGATGAACAAATTAAAGTTTGCTTTGATTTTAACCCAACAATTAATCCTGAAAATAAATCAGAGATAATTCGTCAATTTCAAAATGAACTTTTAGATCAGGATCTGAGAGAAATCGTCTTTAAAGAAACGGAAAATGTTAGAAACTTGATTTTAGCTCATGCTTTTTCAAAAACCACATTAATTGAGTCATAGTTACCATGACTGATGAGCGACTTAAATTTAAACCATTGTCTTACTATGATACTAAAAAAGACGTTCCTTATAACCTATTACCCTTTAATTTTACATCTCTTGATTCCAACAGATATGTAGTGACTAATCTAGCTGGCGAGTACGTTGTTCTAACCAAAATAGAATTAAATCATTTAATAACTAAACAACTTTTAGCGGGCTCTGAAACTTATAATAATCTGATTACAAAACATTTTATCTACGATCATAATTCAGACGTGGCTATTCCTTTACTTGCATTAAAATACCGCACTAAAAAAAACAATCTGTCTGAGTTTACTAGTTTACACATATTTGTTGTTAGTTTACGTTGTGACCATTCTTGCCCATATTGCCAAGTATCACGCCAAATAGTCGATAACTCACGTTACGACATGACCACTGAAACAGCAGATAAAGGAATAGCATTTGCTTTTAAAAGTCCTTCTCGTAGCTTAAAGTTTGAATTTCAAGGTGGAGAATCCCTACTTAATTTTGATTTAATCAAATACATTGTTTTGACTGTTGAAGAAAGAAATCTAACTGAAAATCGTGACATCCAATTTGTGATTGCAACCAATCTTGTTTTTATAAATGATGAGATTTTAAACTTTTGTAACAGTCACCATATCCTAATTTCTACTTCTCTCGATGGCCCAGAGGATCTACATAATAAGAATCGCCCTAGACCTGGTAAAAATAGTCACCAGATAACCATACAGGGAATAAATAAGAGCAGAGAAGTTTTAGGTCATCAGAATGTTTCTGCCTTAATGACAACAACTAAATCAAGCCTCACCAGAGGAACTGAAATTATCGATGAATATATTAAACATGGATTTAATTCAATTTTTTTAAGGCCACTAAGTCCTTATGGGTTTGCAATTAAAACAAAAAATTACAAAAAATACGATACTCAAGAGTGGCTCAAGTTTTACTTTGATGGACTCGATTACATCATTGAAATTAACAAAAATGGACATTATTTTGCCGAGCAATACGCTTCGATTATTTTAACCAAAATGTTCACTCCCTCTGAACCAGGATATGTGGATCTCCAATCACCAGCAGGTATTGGATTGAGTGCAATTGTTTTCAACTACGATGGTAATGTTTATGCTTCTGACGAAGCTCGAATGTTAGCTGAGATGAAAGATGAAACTTTTAAACTGGGTAATTTGCATCATGATTCTTATGAAGCAATTATTGGTTCAGATAAGTTACTAGATATTCTCGAGCAAACCATGTCAGAAAGTGTGCCTGGTTGCTCTGAGTGTGCCTTTCAACCCTATTGTGGAAGTGATCCGGTCTTTCATCATGCAACCCAAGGCGATATGGTTGGCAACAAGCCTAAAAGTGTATTTTGTTATAAGAACATGGAGATTTTTAAGCACTTGATACGACTGATGGATGATAAAGATACACGCAATGTTTTATTGAGCTGGGTGAGAGGTTAAAATATGTTAAAACTATACTCTCGAATGAAATCATTATCGAAAATGAATATCACCGAGCGTCTTGTTGCGAAAATCACAGATAACCATTCTATACCAAATGCGCTTCGAGCTAATTTGGTATTCGTCAATAAAACTAACTTAGCGAATCTACCAACAGGTTTTAAAGCTTATCTTATTTTTGATAATGAACATATCAGTAACTTAGACAATCAATTAGATAATATCTTTTCCATACCCCAAGATTTTAACTATCTTGAAGCAGATGACATTGTTGTTATTAATCCAGAAAAAAATTCTATCAAGGTCGTTTTCAGAAAAAACACTCCATTTAATTCAATTTTGGTTACTGAAAATTGTAATAATTTTTGCTTAATGTGTTCACAGCCTCCAAGAAATATCAACGATAGATATTTGGTGAATGAAATCCTATCTATGATCCCACTAATAAGCCCATCCGCAACTGAAATAGGCATTACCGGTGGTGAGCCTACATTATTAGGTAACGATCTTGTAACTATGTTTAAACGATTTAAAAATTACCTACCAAGCACCGCAATCCATGTTTTAACGAACGGTAGAAACTTCATAGATACACAGTTAGTAAAAAGTATTGCTGAAATAGCTCATCCTGACTTAATGTTTGGCATTCCACTTTATTCAGATGTACCGAGTATTCATGACTATGTTGTACAAGCGAATAATGCCTACAATGAGACACTAAAAGGCATAATTAATTTAAAATCAGTTAATCAGAAAGTTGAAATTCGAGTTGTCCTACATAAACAAACTTATCAACGCTTACCACAGCTAGCTGAGTTTATTACACGTAACTTGCTATTCGTAGATCACGTGGCTTTAATGGGGCTTGAAATGATTGGCTTTACTAAAGCGAATCTTGATTCACTATGGATCGATCCTATCGATTATCAATTAGAGCTTGTCCAAGCAGTTCAAATTTTAGAAAAATTCGGTATGAATGTTTCAATCTATAATCACCAGCTATGTTTGCTAGATAAAAGACTTTGGGGCTTTGCTAAAAAAAGTATTTCTGACTGGAAAAATGAGTATATGCCTGAATGTAATGGTTGTTCAATTAAATATAAGTGTGGTGGCTTTTTTAGTTCAGCACATTTTAAATATAGTAACAATATTAAAGCGTTACTATAGTTAAATAAACAGTTAAAAATCAAAAAAAGATACAACAAAGTGTGTCAATTTTTAAATTATTAATTAAGGGTTAACAATGAAAAAAATAATGGCTGTATTGCTATGCACAATTAGTTTGGCAGGATTTGCTTCAGATTACTCTTACGACGTTACAGGTGAAGACGAAAATGGTAACGAGCTTGAAGGGACAATTTACTCAAATAATGGGGAACAAGATGTAAGTGGCGAACTTACAGACGAGAATGGTAACTCCGTTGAGTTTACTGGACAGTGGAGTGGTCATGGTCAAATCAGCGGTGAAACAGAAGATGGAGTTTCGGTAGAGTTAAACACCAACTAAACACCAAAAATATTTAATAAGATGTAAAATGAGTCATTTTTCATCAAAAAATTGATTATATTATTATTTTATTTTTTAAATGACTGTAATGAATCTACATCAAGGCTTGCTATAGTTATGTGAACAAATCGGAAGCTAAATTTTATCTTCTATAATGTATATATTATTCTACAAGGACGGTGATGACTAAGCATAATATTTATCTTTTTATGGATGCCAACATTTATCTAAAATTTTATTCTTATTCCGGAGTTGACTTAGAAACACTTTCCAAAATTGCGCATGAGTTAAATGATAAACATTTTAAAATAGTAATAACTCCTCTATTAAAAGACGAGTTTTATCGGAACAGGGAGTTCTATATCAAACAAACTATTAATGAAAGTTTTAAAATTGATTTTAAAAAAAAACTTTCCTACATTAATTTCAAATGACTCAGATTTACACCAAAAATTCACAAAATCCCTAAAAGCTCTGAAGGAAGCATCGAAACAGTTTGGTATAGTATGTGAAGAAATCATTGATAATATCAAAAAGGAAGCTGTAGTTAATAATTTAAAACCAGATATTTTAATTAAAAGCATATTTGATAATGCCAAAACCATTGACCTTACACCAGCGATTTATAAACAATCTGTAACTAGGATGCGGCTAAAAAATCCACCAGGAAAACCAAATGAATTAGGAGATAGAGTTCATTGGGAGTCTTTATTAAAAATAGAAGACAATAATAAATTAGTAATAATTTCAGAGGATGGAGATTTCGCAAGTCTTTTAGATGCAAACAATATAAAACCATTTTTAAAAGATGAGTGGCATAGCAAAACAAATTCTTCAATTGAGTTTTTTAAAGATCTTTCTAGTTTTTTAAAAAAGTATTTACCCGAATTTGAATTGAAAGAGCAAACAGAAGTTGCTGATAATATTCGTTTATTAATTGATTCTTTAGCTACCAGTGACTCTTTCAGCACAACACACTATTTAATCCATCAATTAAATCAATTTTATCCAAATTTTAATTTTGAACATATAAAAAACATTATTAATTGTTATCTTAATAATAGTCAGATTTATATGATAATAGGAGATAGTGATATATATGAATTTCTCAGTAAGTTAACAAGACATCCAAATTATAACCCTGAGCTAAATGATGAGGTTTGTTATTTACTTAATAGTGAAGATTTAAATCAAGATGAGCTTTAAAATAGGTATTGGCTTGAAGTTAAATATTTTTATCCCATTGATTTTCTTCGATAATTTGGCAACAAAACTCTATAAATTTGATAGTATTATCAATTTTTGTGATGTTCTGTTCCTGAGGCATTGGCCAAGTTGATTTAACACTTTGTTCTACATTACAAAATTTTTTAGTGCTTGGATTAGAAGTTACACCCCAAACTATAGAATATAAGTCTTCTGTTATGCCGTTTTTCATAGGAACTGGATATTTAGTTATCAAAAGTGATTTATTATTATCCAATTCCATATTAATCTCCTGACATCTGAGAATAACTGATTGATCTAGTACACAACCAGACCACTCTTGTTTTTACTTCCACTTAATTTTTTATAAATAATAGGCCGGAATTTAATTTTATAACTGCGACACAGCTGCGACACAAAAAATCACTACCGCGATAAAATTTCGCAACTCATTGATTTCACTAATGCCGTTGTGCGGAATCGAACCGCAGACCTATTGATTACGAATCAATTGCTCTACCGACTGAGCTACAACGGCAAACTTGGGGAGTATATACTTGTGGAGGATTTGCGTGCAAGATTTTGGCTTTGCAGGTATTTTAAATAATTATGTAGTTAGATGAGTTGGGGGAAAGTCAGAATGTGTTGGGCTTGGTGTTTCTTGCTCAGCTTTCTGTGCTTCTCTAATTAAGAAGGCTTGTGAAGTTACGCGGGTTTTTAGGAAACTGGAAAACTCTCTATCAATGAGATTGTAGTGATCTTGGACGCTAAGAAATTGTAGTCTCCCATCAATTTCCTTTGTTTGTGCGTAGGATGGTGCTTTAGAACAAGCTATTTCTGCAAGTATACATTCCCTTAATTGCTCGCTAATTCCCTCATTGGTTGATAATTGGTCTGTATCTTCAAGGATCGCTGCAGTGTATTCTACTTTAAGATTTGTCAAAGTTATTTTCAGTCGTGTTATCTTCTCAGCAATTTTCGCTAATTCTGAGTCATAACCAAAGAAACTAATCATTATATTCTGTGGTTTTGCTAACTGCTCTTTAAGTTTTTTATCTAAGGCCTCGACTTCTCTTTCGTAATCCTCTACCGATTGAAGTATTTTTCTTTTATTTTCTACATCTTCAATTAACTCATAGACCAAAATTTCAGCATCTTGAGATTTAGCTAAATCTAGACCAGCCTGATCAAGATCGACTGAAGCGGAATTTAAAATTAATAGTTTTACTCGTTCATCCCCATGAGCAATTTTATCATTACTGGCTTCAACGACTTTTTTTACTTTGTCGATTTGCTCTGACAACTTGGCAAGGTAGCTGTTTATTAACTTCTCAACTTTATTCTTAGCGGCACTATCTATTGTGGCAGGTAAATACTTGGATACTGCATTGGTATAGCCAGGTGCTGTATAGCGGAAAAAACAGCCAGGTATCGATGTTGTTATGCTGGTTGCATATTGCAAAAAAGAGACTGTTTTCCGATAGGCGGTTGGATTTAAAAGCTCTTTCCATATCGCGATTAATTCTTGCTTATCTTGATCGTCATCAGCATAAGCTATCATCTCATCAAAATTGGCTTTATTTTTCGCAATAAAATCTAAAAAATACAATCTCCCCGTTGGTTTTTGATTGTTTTCAACGAGCGCTCGCAATAGTTTTGCTGCATTTTCCTTTTTTTTAGCTAATAACTCCAAGCTACCTCTTAACTCATCAAAAGAAGCAAGAGCTTTAACCATATTGCTTGTTCTTTGCTGGACTAGCATAACTCTAGTCATCAGAGGAATCTCTCTGGTTTTCAAAATAGTGAGATTAATTGCATGCAGATGTTCTGCAATCGTGGCCGGACCAATAACGCCTGAAGATGAATCTTCTTGAGCCGCTTTAACCGTTAACGACCGAATTTTATTTTCAGTTCTATCAAGTAAGTCCTTCACTTGCTCATGAAAAACATTAATATTAACAATTCGGTTCACTGTCATTTTCAAAAGCGTAGGAAGATTATTTAGAGTGAGATCAGCAATCTTCAACACCATGTAAATGGATTTAAACGCATTGATGACTTGTTCTCGATTCGGATTTTTTTCAGCAAATTTTTCAATCCAATCATTAAATACCTTGATTAAAGTTTCAATTTTTTCCAAAGTACCACTGGTAGGATTGTCATAAAGTCCATCAATAGATTCTATTACTTTATTGAGTAATTCTTTTTCTTCTACCGCTGAGCTTTGAAGGCACTCCATGTATTCATAAACCCCAAGTCTCCCAAAAGCCAAAGCGCCATAAGTGCGTTTACCATACCTAGCAAACTCTGCGAACAAAGGTGAATCATGATCATGGAAATCTGCTTTAATCTCGTCTAAAGTGGCTTTCTCTACATATGAACCGATCAAGATCGCGGTATTTAAACAATTGTCCTCCTTGTCTGCTTTCTCTCTTCGCCAATCTTGAAACCAGCCTTTATAGATTGCTTCTTTTGACATATAGGATCTTAGTTAGGAAAATAAGGTTATTCTATGCTTTTGTGGTTTGTAATAAAACAACCCCTAAAGTCCAATCCGTTGTCTGATTGGCTGTAAGATAGTTGACTGGTTGCTGCGATTGTATACCATAGCCATCTACCATTAACGCATAGTAATAGGCAGGAAATAGACAATAGCCATAGAGGTATTCATTGCCTGAATATTGTGAACTCAAAGAAGACCATTGTTGATGACAGACTAGTGTATTAGCTTGTTCTAATAATGACTCATTGGTAAATTGGTTGTTTGCAAATTGAAAAGGTTGGCTTTGTACCAGGTCGGACATTCCACCTATAACATACCAATCGTTTATAGGATTAGCATTCATTACAGGTTGTATAATGCTATTAACTCGATGCACATTATTCATTAAGGTAGCCACCTCTGTTTTACAAGTTGTAGCATCCCCTTCTGCCGTTACACCAGTTGGTAATTCGTATTCGTTCGCAAAACAAGAACTTTCATCGAGAAATTGATGAGTGACTTCAGTTTGTCCAAGCCCTAGAAAGCTATGTATGAAAAGTTGTAGATGACGACCATAAAGATCGAATTGTTGAATGTCAGAATTTTTTATTCCCTCAGTTTTTGTTACGGGAAAAACGATTTGCACCGACGCCCCACCCATGTCCATCACACCAACTGGGGCTTTAATATTCGAGGTTAAGGTATCGAGCTTATAATTGACGGCTAACCATCCATAAAGTCCTTCTTCACTACCAGTAATGGTTTTAGAACTTTGCAATTGCCACTGGGAATGATTGGCAAACCAATTTTGTATTAAATCATAAAATTGCTTTTGTTTGGGCGCAGGCAACAGCCGCATACCTGCGGTGGAATAAAAATAGAGGGGTATCCTGTCTTCAGTCGCTCCAGAAAACAAGCTTGTCAGGTAGGCGTCGATAGTTGCTTGATTAGCTTCGATGGTTGCTAAACCGGGCTTAACCTTTTTAGACCAAAGCTCTTTTACATTGACGGGGGTTTTGGTTTGATCAATATCGTAAGCATAAAGATGCAAACGAGATCCGGTACTACCGGCATCAACTATACCAATACATTGATGTTGTTGGCATTCAGAACTTGCGGCATTAACAACAATACTCACAAAGAGTGCCAAAAATCCCAACAAGCGTACCGCCATAATTCACAACTCAGAGGGCATAAGATGGCCAGATGATACACTGTGACTATTTTATTGTCAATGAGAATTAGAATAAAACAGCACTTAATTATTTTGTTTTTTTATAACAACTTGTTGAAATTTCATTATTTATTCTGCCAAATTTTACTGAAACCATGCCACATTCAGCCGTGTTGTAGACAGCAATTTTTTGCCTCTTAAAAGTACTTAAAGTTTGTTGATGTGGAAAATGATAGCGATTATCAAAACCTGAGGAAATGACAGCATAATGGGGTGCCACTTGCTCAATAAACGCCGGGGAAGAAGAGGTTTTAGAGCCATGATGAGGCACGAGTAGAACCGCTGAGCGAAGCTGATTCCCATAAGTGTCAATCAAATAGTCCTCCGCTAATTTTTCAATATCCCCAGTTAATAATACTTTTCCGGCTGCATTTTCTATTTGTAAGACACAGGAACTATTATTTTTATTTCTAAATTGTTTGCTAATTGCTAAAAATCGAAAACTAACTTGATCCCATTGCCATGCCGGATAGCGATGGCAAGGCTTACCGCGGTGATAAAACGATACCTTATCCACTAAAAGATCGGCAATAGGGAATTTTTCTTCGAGTGAGGCTAAGCCACCCCGATGATCTAAATCTGGATGGCTAATAATTACTTTATCAATTTTATTAATACCCAAAGTATTAAGATAGGGAATAATGGCAAGCTTTCCCATATCTCCGCCTTGGTAAAATTTCATTCCCGTATCATAAATTAACCTATGGTTTGCAGTATTCACTACCACAGCTAAGCCCTGCCCTACATCTAAGATATCAATCTTTACCTCACCCGATTTGATTTTTAGATGACCAGGGAAAAGACTAGAAAAAAATAAAACGATTAGTGCAGGAAAAATAGCTTTAATAGGTAGAAAAAGAATAATTAACATCAACAACATGAGAGCGAGTGGTGGTAATAATTCAGTGTAAGAAAAATCCAAATTAAGCGCTGAAAAAGAATCAACCCACTGTAAAAAACAGAGCAACCCCTCCGTTGCTTTTTTAAGAGGAAAGACTAGAAAATGTAAATTAAAGCAATGTAGCAAAAACAAACTAATTAAAGCCAAGGGTACAATAATTAAACCGACCCAAGGAATAGCTAATAAATTAGCCAGTAAACCATTCACAGCCCCATAAGAAAACCAATATAAACTGAGCGGCATTAGCCCAATTAAACAAGCTAACTGAATAGAGATGGCCTTCTTAAGCTTGTTCCCCGACACTCGTTGATTAATCAAAATTAAAATAGCAACAGCAACAAATGATAAATAAAATCCGGGCAGTAATACCGCGTGGGGCTCATAGACTAGCACCGCTAGCAAACCATAGCGCCAAGCTTGCCAAACGCTGAATCGGCAGTTTAAAAAATTTCGTAATAATAGAAAAAAACAAGCTAACAACGAACGCTGAGACGGTGGAGCAAAACCAGCGAGTAAGGCATAAACAAACCCCATAAACAAACCTGCCGCTGTGGCTATTTTAGCTGCGGGACAAAATAAAGAGAGACGACTGGAACGAGACCATAACCACCTCATCAACCAATAACTAAATCCTACAATTAAACCAATATGTGAACCGGAAATAACCATGAGATGAGTAGTACCTGTGCGCCGAAACAGATCCCAGTGCAACTTATCAATATGAGTAGTCAGGCCCAATGTTAATGCTTGTAAAATACCTAATACAGGGGGGTCGGGGACGGCTTGTGCAAAAGTTGAAGCCAGTTTCTCACGAAAAATTAGCAAAGGTTGAGGCTTGCTTATTAGTGGATACAATTTGAGGTGATGTTTAATATACCCTGTCCAGTGAATATGACGCGCGCTTAATCCGCCAACGAAATCGAAATGGCCAGGGTTAGCTAGATTTTCAGGCTTTTTTAACTTTGCTTCGAAAGACCAGGTTTGGCCTACTTTGAACGCAGGACAATGCTGATAGCAGGACATTAAAATCACAGCATTGACTTTTTTGCCATCTAATTGGTTAGCCGAAAATTCAAATTGAGTTTTTTTAAAATTACTGACGGGCAGTGAAGTGATTGTGCCTTTTAATTTGCCTTTTGGTATAACAGGAACTTCAGGCATACCTCGATCCGCAACCCACCAAAGATGCATCGCTCCCCAGAACAGAGCCAGCAAAAATGCTAGAGGCGTTGAATATCTAGGTCGTAAAAACAAACTAATAGCAAGCATTATCAAGGGATAAAACGATTTTGTATAAACAAAAGCCATCCCTGCAAAAAAACAGAGAATTTCCATATATTGTGTTGGACTTAGCAAAGTGATTTTAGAATACAGTAAGTTTAATTCGCAGGCAATTTATTTGAATCTTTAGAAAACGCTAGAAATATCAATCAGATTACAATAGGATAAGCGAATCTCAGGTGAAATGGATGTTTCTCTATGATTATTGCTGCGTTAAATGAGAATAGTTCGAATGAAACTCGTGTTGCAATCACACCCAATGCAATAAAACATTATCTAAAATTGGGGCTTGAAGTCGTTTGTGAAAAAAACGCCGGCCATGCCTCAGGGTTTAGTGATGCAGATTATGAAGCTGCTGGTGCTAAAATTGCCAATCGCAAATCCCTATTACAAAAAGCGAACATTTTGGTTTGTGTGAGTGAGCCCTCCGCTTCCGATTTAAAAGATTTAGCCCCTGGAGCGCTCATTATTGCGCCTATCGATAATAACATAGAGGGTGAATTACTTACCTGGGGTTGTAAAGAAAAAATGAGCATTTTTTCGATGAACCTTATTCCCAGAATTAGTCGAGCTCAAAGTATGGATAGCCTTTCCTCTCAAGCCAACCTTGCTGGTTATCGCGCAGTTCTTGAGGCTGTAGTTCATTACAATCGGGCTATCCCTATGATGATGACAGCTGCCGGTATGATTCAACCTGCAAAAGCACTGATCCTTGGTGCTGGAGTGGCTGGCTTACAAGCCATTGCTACAGCAAAACGTTTAGGAGCCGTTGTCTATGCCTTTGACGTGCGCCGCGCAGCAAAAGAACAGGTTGAAAGCTTAGGCGCTGAGTTTATCGAAGTAGGCGATGACCAAGATAATGAAACCAGTGGCGGCTATGCGAGCGAGACCAGTGAGGAGTACAAACACCAACAAGCCAAATTGATTGATCAATACGCGGCGCAATCTGACCTTGTTATTTCCACAGCTTTAATTCCGGGTCGACAAGCACCTATCTTATTGACTAAGAAAACTGTAGAGAAAATGAAGCCCGGCTCCGTCATTGTTGATTTGGCAACTGCTCGCGGCGGTAACTGCGAGCTAAGTCAGCACAATAAAATTGTCAAAGAGGGCGAGGTGACCATAGTAGGTAATGGCAACATAGCCGGGCTCATCCCCGCAACAGCAAGTGAACTTTATGCGAATAACCTCGTGCATCTCATTACGCTGTTAGTCGGTCCCTCTTCCGAGCTTGTGTTTAATAAAGAAGATGAAATTATTAAACATGCCCTGCTCTGCTATGAGGGTAATTATTTACCATTCCAAGAAGCTAAGGAAACGCTATGACTAGTATCGAGACTCTAGGAAATCCTTATGTTGCTATTTTAACAATTTTCGTACTTGCTTGTTTTGTAGGTTACTACGTGGTTTGGAAAGTAACGCCTGCTTTGCATACTCCCTTGATGTCGGTAACCAATGCAATCTCAAGTATCATCATTTTAGGTGCTTTAATTGCTACAGGCACCCAATTTATAGGTCCTATCACCTATTTAGGAGGTCTCGCAATTTTTATTACCGCTATTAATATTTTTGGTGGTTTTGTGGTAACACAAAGAATGTTACGCATGTATAAAAAATAAATTTGGCAAGACCTTGGACCTTACCTGTTATAGGACGAATATCACATGACCTCATCAGTTCCCTTTTTATACCTTATAGCTGCAATCTGTTTTATTTTAGCGCTCAAGGGACTTGCCAGTCCTTCCTCTTCACGAAGGGGTAATTTATTGGGTATCTGTGGTATGGCGCTTGCCATTGTTTCCACTTTAATGATGTCCTCTATAAACCATCATTGGCTATTAATCATTCTTATTCTTGCAGGCGGTGCGCTTGGAACCTTCATAGCGCTTAAAATTAATATGACGGCAATTCCACAACTAGTCGCAGGATTCCACTCGCTGGTTGGTCTTGCTGCTGTATTAGTCGCTTTTTGTGCCTTTTTATCACCTAATTCTTTTCATATAGGGACTCCTGGAGATATCAAAACGGCAAGCCTTATTGAAATGAGTCTTGGATTGATTATTGGGGCGATTACTTTTTCTGGCTCTATCATCGCCTTTTTGAAATTACAAGGCTGGATGACGGGTCAACCTATTCGTTTCGGTGGACAAAAGGTAGTTAATTTGTTGATAGGATTAGCTATTTTAGCTTTACTCATTTTCTTTGTTCTAAAACAATCTCTCTCTGTTTTTAGTCTTCTTGCTGCACTATCCTTTTTAATCGGATTCTTGCTGATTGTTCCCATCGGCGGCGCTGACATGCCCGTTGTTATCTCCATGTTAAACTCTTATTCTGGATGGGCTGCTGCAGGTATTGGATTTACTTTAAGCAACCATTTGCTCGTTATCACCGGTGCTTTAGTGGGTGCAAGCGGGGCCATCTTGAGTTACATCATGTGCGTAGGGATGAATCGCTCCATCTTTAATGTCATTTTTGGAGGCATACAAGCATCGGGCGCGGCAGGTAGTAGTAGCCATCATGAAAATCAACAAGTTAGACAAGCGAATGGCGAAGACGCTGCCTTTTTACTTTCTAATGCGAAAGACGTCATTATTGTTCCCGGTTATGGTATGGCTGTGGCGCATGCTCAACATGCCGTGAAAGAATTAGTGGATGCCTTAGAGAAGCGCTCGATTCGTGTCCGTTTTGCTATTCACCCTGTTGCTGGTCGTATGCCAGGACATATGAACGTGCTATTGGCTGAGGCCAATATTCCTTATGATCGGGTCTTTGAGCAGAGTGAAATTAATCGTGATTTTGCTACGGCCGATGTTGCCTTTGTTATCGGTGCAAATGACATTACTAATCCGGCGGCGAAGACAGACCCGAGCTCTCCTATCTATGGAATGCCGGTTCTTGAGGTTGAGAAAACCAAAACTATTTTGTTTGTAAAAAGAAGTCTTTCCCCTGGATATGCCGGTGTAGAAAATGATTTGTTCTACCACGATAATACCTATATGCTTTTCGGCGATGCGAAAATAATGACTGAATCAATTGCCAAAGCATTAGCAGAAATTTAATTAGGCTTTGATGAAGTAAACGCTTGCTTCATCAAAGTATCTATTAATCTCAGTCTAAAATACTTAGAGATAAGCTAATAAGAGAATGCTCTTTAAAAAACACTCATTGCCTTAGGTATAAAATAACGGTATCTTAACTCCTGATTTTTAACTAGGAGATTTTAATGCTGCGAAAAATTGGCTATAGTTTGTTGTGCGCAGGTTCACTATTCTGCACAAACGTGCTGGCAATGACCTACAATCTTATGCCCGGACCCGGAGCAAGCTTTGAATATAAGCTTCTTGCTAATAGCCCCATCATGGTTGGGAATCCTTATTATCACAAAATGACCGCAACTTGTACTATTTTCAGCGAAGATGAGAGTAATGACATTGTTGTTGAAATGGTTCTTAAATCAAGCAAAGTAAACAATGAAACGGTCAATAGTGGAGAGCCTCCTCGAACCTTTAACATAGCATCTGGATCCAAACTTATTCTCGAGGCTGATGGTAGAGCAGTAGTAAAACTACTTAATAAAGGCCCAAGCGACATTACTGCAAAGTGTACAATTTAATGTAATAGCTCTTGCTCACACTGAGTAAGTTATCTCGAGCAAAGCGTATGTCAATTTTGTATGTGTTAGATATTTCGCTATGCTCGGGATTGACGTAGGGGGCCCAGGATCTCCGATTACCACACCCTGGAATGATGTACGCTAAATATCAATGCTCTCGCGTTGCTGAAAACTGAATTTTAGGATAGCGCTCTTGGGCCATCGTTAAATTCACTCTGGTAGGCGCTAAATACATCAGAGTATCACTTCCATCTAGAGCCAGATAATCATGCGCTTTGATACGAAATTCGCTCATTGCTTTATCATCCTCAGCATAAACCCAACGTGCGCAACTGACATTAACCGCCTCATAAATGCAATCCACTTTGTACTCATGCTGTAATCGATGAGCAACAACATCAAACTGCAAAACCCCTACTGCACCGAGTATTAATTGATTACTATTCAATGGTCTAAATACTTGGGTTGCCCCCTCTTCAGACAATTCAATTAATCCTTTAAGTAATGCCTTACTTTTTAGTGGATCTTTTAAACGAACCAAGCGGAAAAGCTCCGGTGCGAAATTTGGGATACCAGTAAATTTTAAAATTTCTCCTTGAGTAAAAGTATCACCGATACGAATAGTGCCATGGTTGTGGAGACCAATGATGTCACCCGCCATTGCCATTTCTGCATGGGAGCGATCGCCTGCCATGAAAGTAAGCGCATTAGCAATTTGAACTTCCTTGCCTAGGCGTAGATGGTTTAATTTCATTCCCTTTTTAAACGTTCCAGAACAGATGCGTAAAAAAGCGATGCGATCACGGTGTTTGGGGTCCATATTTGCTTGAATTTTAAAGACAAAACCACTAAATGCATCTTCGCCTGGACTCACTTGACGTTCAAGTGCAGCTCGTGACAGTGGTCCTGGTGCATATTCAGCAAAATCATCTAATAATTCTTTAATACCAAAATTATTAATCGCCGAGCCAAAATAGACTGGAGTCATCTTTCCAGATAAATAATCTTCAAGCTTAAATTCATGAGAGGCCCCCTTGACTAGCTCAATCTCGTCACGTAATTCTTGTGCAACATCACCAAGCAAAGCATCCAATTCAGGATTAGCTATACCTTTGATTTGTGTTGCTTCCTGCTTCTGTGCATTTTTACCGGCTTGATAGAGGTAAACAGTATCTTGGTAAAGATGATAAATTCCTTTAAACCGTTTTCCCATGCCTATTGGCCAAGTCACGGGGGCACATTGAATACCTAACACTGTTTCCACTTCGTCTAATAAACTAATAGGCTCACGACCTTCACGATCTAATTTATTGATAAAAGTCATAATCGGTGTGTCACGCAAACGACAAACTTCCATCAACTTAACCGTCCTCTCCTCAACCCCCTTTGCCACATCGATTACCATCAGAGCAGAATCAACAGCCGTTAGAGTACGATAAGTATCCTCAGAGAAATCTTCGTGCCCTGGGGTATCAAGTAAATTCATGACATGCTGGTTATGAACAAACTGCATCACAGAAGTCGTGATAGAAATCCCTCGCTCTTTCTCCATTTCCATCCAATCAGAAGTAGCATGCCGATCGGCTTTACGCCCTTTCACCGTCCCCGCAAGCTGAATTGCACCTCCGAATAGCAACAATTTTTCCGTAACGGTAGTTTTACCGGCATCGGGATGCGAAATAATAGCGAACGTTCGCCGCTTATTGAAATCCTGGTAAAAATCAGACATAAACAAACCTATGATGAATTAGATCATGCATTTTAAGGGAAATGACAGGAACAGACAATTTTGTTTCGTAATTAGTATAGACGTGTATGAGATTCATCGTATGAAAAAGATTGACATGAACCCCGCGGTGAAGCCGGCGTTGTTGCATGTCAATGAATCACGAATCCTGCTCAATCAACTCAAGCTCTTCCTGTCCACACTCAAAATAATCTGCAACCTTCGCGCTAGTCACAGCAGATAAACTCTCTGGTTGCCAATGTGGATTTTTATCTTTATCAACGAGTAATGCTCTCACCCCTTCATAGAAATCTGAATCCTTCATGAATTGACTTACTAAGCAATAATCCATTTTTACACAATCTCCCATTGATAAGGATTTTGCTTTTTGAATTTGTGCTAAGGTCACTTTTAAACTGAGTGGCGCTTTTTGTTCTAAGTTTTGCAAAATAGATTTTGCCCAGTCATCCCCTCGATTTTGCAGCGCAGCAATAATTTTCTCTACAGTTTCTCCTGAAAAACAGGGTTTAATTTTTGCTTTATCATTATCGATCGCTGCCTCAGTAATTGGCACTGCAAATTGTTGCAAACAGGCGTTAACTTGCTGATGTGCATTAGATGATAAATCCGATTTAATAAGGCTAGCTAAGAGGCTTGGAAGTTGCTCAGAGTGAATGACCTGATTTACTAAACCCACTGAATAAGCATCTTTGGCATTTAAGCGATTGCCAGTTAATCCTAAATAAATGCCAATTTGCTCTGGACAACGTGCGAGCAAATAACTCGCACCGATATCAGGGAAAAAACCAATTCCCGTCTCTGGCATAGCAAAAATAAAGCGCTCTGTAGCCACTGGATGGGAACCATGGAGGGAAATCCCTACTCCGCCCCCCATCGTTATCCCATCCATCAGGGAAATATAAGGCTTAGGATAATGATGAATATAATGGTTTAAACGATATTCATGCCAAAAAAACTGCATTTGTTCAGGATTTTTGGCTAATCCTGCTTCGTAGAGCCAGCGCACATCACCACCAGCGCAAAAGGCTTTGCCCCCTTCACCTTGCACTACAATCGCCTGAATTCGGGCATCAGATCGCCATAGCTGTAATTGCTGCTGAAAAGCTTTAATCATGGGCAAGTTAAGCGCATTGAGAGCTTGAGCACGTTTTAAGGTGACTAATCCTATCTGACCTTCTTGCCTGAAAGCGATATCTGCTGTCATCACCTATTCCCCTTTAAACTCTGCTTTGCGCTTAGCTAAAAATGCAGAGACGCCCTCTTTTTTATCTTCGCTGGCACAGACTTTAGCGAAATGAACAGCTTCTAAATGTAGCGCATCGGTTAAAGACAGATCATAACCGCGATCAATAACTTCCATAACACTAGCAATCGCTAAAGGCGCCATCGAAAGAATGCCTTTTAAAATTTGCTTTCCATGCTCTAGCAGGTTTTCAGGAGCAACGACTTCGCTGACTAATCCCCACTTCAGAGCCGTTTCAGCATCGATAAATCGACCTGTTAAACAGAGATCCATCGCGCGTCCTTTACCTATTAATCGTGCCAAGCGTTGTGTACCGCCATAACCAGGAATTACCCCCAGTTTTACTTCAGGTTGACCAAATTGAGCGCTAGTAGCAGCAATACGCATGGTTGCGGCAATCGATAGTTCACAGCCACCGCCAAAGGCAAAGCCATTAATTGCTGCAAGGGAAGGTTTACCCATCATTTCTAATTTTCTAAAAATAGCTTGCCCTTGGCAGGCAAATTGGTAGCCCGTTTCTGCATTACATTCGGCAAGACGGGAAATATCAGCTCCCGCGCAAAAGGCTTTGCCTGAACCAGTCAGCAACAAGGCCTTAACCTTGCGATTATCTTTAGCCGAGTCAAAAATTTCATCTAGGGCATGCAACACTTCAGTGCTTAGGGCATTTAGTTTTTCGGGGCGATTTAGAGTGAGCGTTAAGATGCCGTCACTATCTAAATCTTGTTCGATAAAATTCATTTAAAACTCCTGTTAATCAATAAAATATTCATCATCCAAACTTGCTTTAGCAACAATTTCCCGCATGATTTCATTAGTGCCTTCTAAAATTTGATGGACTCTAAGATCGCGGAATAAGCGTTCAATTTGATAATCGTGGAGATATCCATAACCGCCGTGTAATTGCATCGCTTTATCAGAGATGCGAAAAGCCACATCGGTTGCCAAGCGTTTAGCCATTGCACAATACATCGGCGCTTGGGAATCATCTTTATCTAAAGCATCAGCGGCACGATAGACCATCAATCGGGCTGCTTCAAAATCAGTTAGCATATCGGCGAAATAAAAGCGTAAGGCTTGTATTTTGGATAAAGGTTTGCCAAATTGGATTCGCTCTTGAAGGTATTTTTGCGTAAGACGCAGACAAGCGGTGGCTCCGCCTAAAGAACAGGACGCAATATTAACACGCCCACCATTCAATGCGTTTAAAGCGATTTTAAATCCCATCCCCTCCTCACCGACTCGATTACTCACAGGGACACGGCAATTTTCAAAATAGACCATACAGGTGGGCTGACTTCGCCATCCCATTTTCTTTTCCAATTTGCCAAAGCTCAACCCTGGCATATCTTTTTCAACCAATAAACAAGATATGCCATGATGCGAATCATCCCCTGTTCTCACCATGCACAAATAAATATCACTGACACTACCGCCTGAAATAAACGATTTTGCCCCATTCAAAATATAATAATCACCTTCGCGGACCGCACGACTTTTCAAGGAAGCTGCATCGGAGCCGGAGTCAGGTTCAGTGAGGCAATAACTGGCTAACGCTTCTAGTGAAGCAATACGAGGGCCCCATTTTTTACGTAGATGTTCATTAGCGTAGTGATCAATTAAGGAGACAACCATATTGTGGATTGAAAGATAAGCACTAGTTGTAATGCAACCTGCTGCGAGCTGCTCAAAAATAATTGCAGCATCAAGACGTTTTAGATTCGACCCGCCGATATCCTCAGAAGAGACGATCCCTCCCATCCCAAGACTTCCTGCCTCGCGCAAAATATCAACTGGAAAATAACTATTTTCATCCCATTTTTCAGCATTAGGCGCCAATTTATTGCGTGCAAATTCTGCAGCCATGTCTCGAAAAGCAATATGCTCTTCACTCAATTTGAAATCCATAACCTTCTTCCATTTATTCTTAAACACTAGCGAACTTAGGTTCTAACATAACTTAATTATCACTATCCCTACAATACTTATGATGTTTTTTTAAAAGATGCTATTATTGCCGCTCTCCTAGCAAAATTAGGTAGAAGACTTTAGGTGTAACTGACTAAAAATAAAAAGAAAAGCACATGGAAACTGTAATACATCCTCAAGCTAGCCACAACAAAACTAATCGTATTTTGAAGGATTATTTCGGCTTCGATTCGTTCCGCAGCCCTCAGGCAGACATCATTGATCAACTCGTTGACGGCAATGACGTCTTAGTCCTTATGCCGACTGGTGGGGGAAAATCACTTTGTTACCAAATTCCAGCTTTAGTACGTCATGGTGTTGCTATTGTGGTTTCACCCTTAATTGCATTGATGGAAGATCAGGTTGCCGCACTCAAATTACAGGGTATTCGTGCTGCTTATTATAATTCCTCACTGAAAAGTGACGAAGCAAGACAGGTATTGACTAAGCTGCATAACAACGAGCTCGACTTACTGTACATCGCGCCGGAACGTTTATTAAGCCAAGCTTTTCTTGAACGTTTACAGGAATGCGAACTTTCTTTATTTGCTATCGATGAAGCCCATTGTATTTCCCAATGGGGTCACGATTTTCGCCCTGAATATGCGGCCTTGGGTTTATTAAAAACTCATTTTCCTACGATTCCAGTGATTGCGCTCACAGCGACGGCTGATCAGCAAACACGCCAAGACATCGTTAAGAAATTAAATTATCAGCCCAAAGAATTCATTGCTTCTTTCAATCGACCTAATATTCATTACAGTGTCATTATTAAAAATAATCCGATTAAACAATTAAATGAGTTTCTACTCGGCCAAAATCAACAATCGGGTATTGTTTATTGTGGTACACGCAATAGTGTGGAACGTTTAGCGTTGAAATTACAAGAATTAGGCTATCGCGCTAGAGCCTATCATGCCGGCCTTGCACACAGTGAACGCCGAGAGGTGCAATCTTTATTTCGTTATGATCACATTGATATTGTTGTAGCCACTATTGCCTTTGGGATGGGTATTGATAAACCGAATGTGCGCTTTGTGGTTCACTATGATTTACCTAAAACCATTGAAAGTTATTATCAAGAAACCGGAAGAGCCGGACGAGATGGCTTACCGGCCCTTGCTTTGCTTCTCTATGATCCCGCAGATAGTGGCAGACTACGCGGTTGGATAGCAACTACTTCTAGTGAGGCCCAACAGCGTATCGAAACCAACAAATTAAATCATATGCTGGCTTTTGCTGAAGCCACGCATTGTCGCCGGCAAATCTTGCTTCGCTATTTTGATGAGCAATCTGATCAAAGCTGCAATAAATGCGATATCTGCGACAATCCGCCGCAAACAATTGATGCTACGCAAGATGCGCAAAAATTTCTATCCTGTATTTACCGCCTACGCCAAAGTTACGGCATGACTCATGTCATTGATGTGCTGCGTGGAAGCACTTCAGAGAAAATCCAACAAGCTAGGCATGAGCAATTGAGTACTTTTGCCATTGGTAAAGACAAAACAGCTAGTTACTGGAAACAATTAGGTTGGCAATTAATTCATCGGGATTATTGCTATCAAGATATTAACCGTTTTAATGTCTTGTGCTTAACTAAAAAAGCCGTTGCTGTGCTTAAAGGAGAAGAAAAAGTCTCTCTGACTTTACCTAAACCAGAATTAAAAACTAAAAACACTAAAGTAAAAGAACGAAATTCCCTAACCAATACTGAGGAACCTTTATTCGAAGCGCTACGCGCCCTACGCCGAAAATTAGCTGAAGAAGAAAATAAACCGCCGTTTATGATCTTTAGTGATACAACGTTACATCAAATGGTGAAAGACAAACCCCAGACTCTCGATGAGTTATTAGATATTTCTGGAGTAGGTCAGCACAAATTGAGTCACTATGGATTGCATTTTTTAAAAGTGCTGCGCGAGTCAGTGGAAATAGACTAATGAGCGTGACAACCCACTTTTAAATGTACTTGGTAATATTTACTCTTGGAGCCTTCAATGAATCCGCGAGTTTGGAGAACCTCATACCAATCCAATTTACCATGAAGTTTGGCGGCTGTTGCGATCGCGTTATTAATTGCTTCCTCAATTCCCTCTTCCGAAGTACCTACCAGCTCCACAATTTGATAAACACGATTGTTCATTTCTTCTCCTTGAAATTTACATACTTAAGTCCCTAAGTGAATTTTAGTGTAGACGAAAAATTGCCGGTTGGCACGAATTAATTAATGGGATCTTGATTATGCTTGCCGTTACCGACCCAAGTAGGTTCTGTAATTAAGCGAAACTTCCGCTAAAAATAATCAATCCAAAACCGCATCAATGCAGTTACAGCCTGTGGGGCTTCCATGGGACTCATATGCCCAGAACCTTCGATAATAGCTAATTTTGCATGCGGAATCTTATGCGCCAATTCTAAATGTGCTTCTAAGGAAAAAACAAGATCATGCTGAGCATGAATCACCATGGTTGGCATTGTTAATTGAGGAAGAATAGAAACAGTTTCTCTCCGGGTTAATAATGCTTTTTCTTGGTTAAGAAAAGACTTTTCCCCAACACTTAGAAACATGGCAAGCACTTCTTTTCTTAACTCCGAACAATAAACATAGCGCTCAGCGATTTCTTGGGCTAAGCACTGAAATTTTCCCTGTGCGACCCTCTCCATCATAGCAAGTCGATCTTTTCTTTTTTCAAGTGGATCCGCTCTAGCAGAAGTATTCAATAAACATAATTTTGCAATTCGCTCCGGTGCGGCTTTCGCTAATTCTAAAGCGAGCCAACCGCCCATTGAATGCCCGGCTAAAATAAACCGACCTTTCACGGTTTCAAGGACCATTGATAACAAATCCTCCATACTATCCTGGGCGATTAGGGGAATAACCTGGCAATGAACTAAGTCACTTAGATGCTTAACTTGATGAGACCAGACTTTCTCATTAGATAAAACACCGGGTAAAAGGACAAGCGTTTCTTGTAACATAAGCACCATCCTTGCTCAAAAAATACTCCATTAATCGGCATGATTTTTGAATTAGTTTTCTAATCATAACTGTGTATAAGGATTTTAAAAATGAAAACAAAGCATCGCTTTGGAAAATTTATTCCTTTAATTCTTTATACTTGTATTTCAATTTACTATAGTGCGGCAGGACTATTTTAACTATATTGTTGTCATCCCTGGCTGCAAGCAGCCAGGCTACATTTGCTAAGAGCCAAATTTATTTAGTATTAAAAATAGTAATATTTCCATGTGAATCATTAATCTTTTTTGGATTAGAGCTCTCCATTTTAAGCGATCTTTCTAAAATGTCTGTTTCTAATTGTACTAATACAGTTTCGTAGGTTAAGGGATTAATGAAGGTAATTACTTTATAAACATCTTCCCACTCTCGATGATGTGAGGCATAGGTAAAAACATAGCGTACGTAGGTTGTTTGTCCCGGCTCTAAAAAGCAAGCATCTCCCGATTGAGCATTTTCAGGCAGACAAGCTTTGGGGCCTTTATCAGGTGCATTGTCAAATTTGATGTAGCCTCGATTCGCAAAAATTCTTGATGAATCGACAATAGCCCAGGTGTAATTTGATTGGTTTGTTATTTTTCTATCGAAGGAGGCAAAACTAATACCAGGCAGCATTAGAACAATAGCAACAAGGAGAAGTTTATTAAACATAAGGAGCAAGTGGTTATTTATTGAGCAATAATAATAAGATTTTTCCATGCCAAATTCAATAGTACTTTCATAAATTACAACAGTTCGTTAATTAATCAGGGAGACATTAGTTTCTGCTGCGCTTTAGCGATAGCCTTTCTCAGTAACAGAGCTTCTTCCGATTGTTCCGGGGCTAGTTTAAGCAATTGCTGCCAATAATCGATAGCTAATTGATAATTTTTTTCGGTAAAAGCATCCATCGCTAGCATGGCCAAAGCATCGGGTTGGTTTGGATCTTTCTGTAACAAATTCTTTAATAGCGTCCTAATCTGCCCATTAAACTGTTGTTGATTTAATTGCAAAAGGCTTTGAGCATAATTGATTAGCGTGATTTCATTCTCAGGTTTTAATTCCAGTGCTTTTAAAAAAGCATCGCGTGCTTCAAGCCATTGGCCTTGGCTCGCATACAATCGCCCTAGTAGATACCATCCTCGTTCACTGCTTGGATCTTGCTTAAGCCGAGCCCTCATGCGCTCAACTAATTCTGCAGGGCTTTTAATCGTCTGCAATACAGCTTGAACTTGCTGCTGTGTGGCTTCTCGATGTTGATTTTCCTGCCAGGCTGGCCACGCACCCCAGCGCCAATAAGCAAAGGATGAAAAGATAACAAGCACCGGAACCACAACAACTATCAACAGCTTAGTGTTCCGCAAAGGATATAAAGCCAAAGGTAAAGCAAATAAACCCAATACGATAAAACTAATTAATAACCACCATTCATTCATGAGAACTTCGCTTTATACAGGTATGCCAGAAAATTAATAAACCTAAAAATAAAAACAAGGAGGGCCCAAACCACAGCAAAGCAGTCAAAGGCTTAACCGGTGGGTTAAATAAAATAAAATCACCATAACGACTCGTTAAATAGCTGATGATTTCGCCATCGCTCTTTCCTTGTTTGACCAAATCATAAACCTGTTCGCGCAGATCTTTAGCTAAACCCGCATTAGAATCCGCTAAATCTTGATTCTGACAGACCAGGCAACGTAATTCTTTGAGTAAATGAGCAAACTGTGCATCCTGTTTTGCCGTTGCCAGTGGATAAATCGTATTAGCTGAGGCTAAGGGCATCAACAAAAAAAAGCTAAGAATTAATAAACAAGCTTTCATGCTTCACCTTCCATTTGTTTGATCCGCGGTAGAAAATCAGAATTCCAAGTTTTTTCATCCAAAATCCCAATATGTCGATAACGGATAATTCCTTTTTTATCGATAAGAAAAGTTTCTGGTGCACCATACACACCTAGATCAATAGCTACCTTACCTTCTTTATCCTCGCCCACTGCTTGATAGGGATTACCCCATTCTTTTAACCAGCGTTGGGCGTTTTCTGTCTTGTCTTTATAATTTATACCGTAAATCGGAACCGCTTCTCGCGAAAGTCGCATTAAGAATACCTGCTCATCGACACAAGCTTCGCACCAGCTCGCCCAGATATTTAACACGGCGACTCGACCTTTCATCACTTGTGGGGTAAATAGCTCGCCATTGTCCAAGGCCGGCAGTTGAAAAGAGGGTAAAGTTTTACCTAATTGTGCAGAGGGTAATTTTCTCGGTTCCAAGGACAAACCACGCCAGAGAAAAAAAACTAGGAAGGCAAAGATTGTGAAGGGAATTAAACGCCAATAAAGAGCTTTCATGCCTTGACCTCTTGTCCATACTCTGTGGCCTGTTTTTGCCGGGCCCGATAGTAGCGTCTATCGGTAAGAGCCAAGATTCCTCCCGCTAAAATCATAAAACCTCCGCCCCAAATCCAACGCACAAAGGGTTTAAAATAAACCCGAACTGACCAAGCTTTATCGTCGAGAGGCTCACCAAGAGCGACATAAATATCACGAAAAGGATTTACATCAATCGCAGATTCCGTCATTGCCATTTGTCCAACATTATAAATACGTTTTTCTGGATAAATCACCGTTTCTTTATCATGACGCTTAATTAAAAATTGGGTTTGGGTCCCGCGATAATTTGCACCCACTAATGGCGATTCATTGATAAATGAAATATTGTAACCGGCCAAATTAACCCTATCACCGGGAGCCATTTTCACATCATCTTGTATACCATAACCGGTTGATACTGCAATACCAATCACCGTTACAGCAACACCGCAGTGGGCAAGCACCATGCCCCAAAATGCCTGGCCTAGGTTGAGGAGTCCACGCTGTTTAGTGCGTGTTAACACTAATTTAAAAGTGCTCAATATAACCCAAAACGCCAACATCAAACCCAGCAAGCTGTAGCCATTAATCGTTTGTTTTAGGGCAATTAATAATAAAACAGGAACTAGGATACTCAGCAAAAAGACCTTACTCAGTTTAATAGCAATTTTCTGCAGGCTATCACGTTGCCAATTTAGATGGACACCTATCCCCATTAAAATTAACAAGGGGATCATCAACGGCACAAATACGGAATTAAAATACGGCGCACCTACTGATAATTTACCTAAACCTAAACCATCGATAAGGAGTGGATAAACGGTACCCATCAATACAGTTAACATAATTACTGCGAGGAAAACATTATTTAGAAGTAAGGCACTCTCACGTGAAAAAACGGAGGGATTCTCAATGCGCTGCAAGGTTTGTGCGCGTAAAGCGAACAATAACAATGAACCGCCAATGACAGTGAGTAGAAAACAAAGAATATAAAGGCCGCGCTGAGGATCAACTGCAAAGGCATGAACTGAAGTTAAAACACCTGAACGAACTAAAAAAGTCCCTACCAAACTTAAAGAAAAAGCGGTAATAGCCAGCAACATCGTCCAGGCTTTGAATTGCTGCCGCTGCTCACTGACTGCCAGCGAATGCAATAAAGCCGTGCCCACCAGCCAAGGCATAAAAGAAGCATTTTCTACAGGATCCCAAAACCACCAGCCTCCCCAGCCTAATTCGCGATAAGCCCACCAACTTCCAAGGGTAATGCCTGCGGTTAAACAACACCAGGCAGCTAACGTCCAAGGTCTAGTCCATTTTGCCCAAGCAGACTCAACTTTTCCCACCCAAAGCGCCGCAATTGCAAAAGCAAAAGCGACGGAAAAGCCAACATAACCCATATAAAGCATGGGGGGATGGAATAAAAATCCCGGATCTTGTAACAAAGGATTTAAGTCCCGCCCCTGTGTTTGCTCTAATTGAAATTGGCGAATGAAGGGATTTGAAGTGCTAAGCAGAAAAAGAATAAAACCAATACTAAGTAACCCTAAAACAACTAATACACGAGCACGCATTGCTTTATCTAAGGATGAGCTAAAAAAGCTAATAGCTAACATCCAAAAACTTAAAATGGCGACCCATAGCAGCATAGAGCCTTCATGCCCCCCCCAAACAGCGCAAAGCTTATAAAACCAAGGCAGTGAGACGCTTGAGTTCGTTAAAACATAAACGACAGAGAAATCATTATTTAAAAAACAAAGGGTTAAAGAACAGTAAGCTAAAGCGACAAAAATAAATTGGCCGCAAACATAAAGAGGGGCCGCGTTAATCCACTCGTCCTTTTTAAGCCATAAACCGAGCGTTGGCAGAATAGCCAATAAGGAGGCAAACAATAGGGCCAATATTAATGAAAATAAACCAATTTCAGCGATCATTTGCTTTTTTTGCTCCCGATTGCACCGATTTTGCCAAAGCATCTTTGACCTCAGGCGGCATATAATTCGCATCATGTTTTGCCAACACTTCTTTGGCAGTGAAATGCTGGTTATCACTTAATTCACCAAGAGCAACAATGCCCTGCCCCTCCCGAAAGAGATCAGGTAAAATGCCACGATAATGCACCGTTACTGTTTGTTTGTAATCAGTCAATTTAAATTGAACGGACAAATCGCCGCCACGCACTATACTGTTTTTTACAACCATGCCGCCTAAACGAATTGAATGTTTATTGGCTGCTTCGCCTTTCACGACTTGGCTAGGTGTGTAGAATAAATTTATGTTTTGCCCTAAAGCATAGAGGACAAGACTGGTCACTAAGGTCAATACGAAAAGAATAAACAACAAGACTAGCATTTTTCGCTTGCGGACAGGATTCATCTATTGCCTCTTAAACCATTGTTGCAATTTTTTCCGTGTCCTTTCGCGTTGGTATTTAATATTCAGCAAATTCATTAGAAACACCAGGCCAACCAATCCATAAGCCGACCAAATATAAGTGGAATAGCCTCCCATCGCTAGCCATTGCTGGAACTGACTCATATTTCCCCTCTTTCTACGAGATCTTTTACCCAATTTTGCCTGCGTTCACGCTCCAGCACTTCAGTGCGCGCTTTATGCAGCATAAGCCAAACACAATAAAGTGAAAAACCCACAAGAGTTAGCAATAAAGGATATAACATGGAACCAGCAATTTTGGGTTTAGCAAAAACGGACAACGTGGCACCCTGATGCAGCGAATTCCACCAATACACCGAATAATGAATAATAGGTAAATCGACTAAGCCAACCAAGGTTAGAATTGCTAAAATCTTGTCGCCCTGTTCTTTATTTTGAAAGGCGCCTTTCGTTGCAAGTATGGCTAAATATAAAAGTAATAAGATAAGTTCCGAAGTGAGACGAGCATCCCAGACCCACCAGGTTCCCCACATGGGTTTACCCCAAATAGATCCTGTCACCAAAGCAAGAAAAGCCATCGAGGCACCCAGTTGCGCTGCGATTCCGAGCATCATTCCTGCCATTTTGATGCCCCAAACTAATAACAGTAAGGCTAAAAATCCCATCCAACCATAAATCGCCATCGATAGAAAAGCACTGGGAACATGCACATAAATAATACGGAAAGCATCGCCTTGTTGATAATCAGGCGGCGCAAACACTAAACCCCAAATTATACCAATCGTGAGCAAAAAAAGAGCGCTAAAACCTAACCAACTCAACCAAGGTTTTGTCAATCGGTAAAATGCTTTAGGCGAAGCCATTTGATATAAAAATTTCCACATAGGGGTAGTTCGAATTACAAAATGCGGGATTTTATCATGCATCAGAATAGATTGACAATTTTGCTGCGAATAGTTGTCATCCCTGCGAAGGCAGGAATCCATCCATCAAAGTAGTACAATGCCAAATTCGAGATGGACCCGTGCTTTCGCTGCAATGACTTATTAAAGACGCCAGTTAGGGGCTTCAGTCTCTTGCAGAATTGATAACCTGTCTTCATCTTCCAGCTCTAAATTCGCCATACTGTCTTTCAGATTAAACAGCGTATTAGCCTGCTCTCGTTTAGAAACCGCCTCAGTGGAGAAAAAACTAAATCCTCCACAAGTTGCTGCTATTACCCCTGTAATTGCAATAGGAACAGCTCCAAGCATAATTATTGTGAGGGGCAAGGGTGAAAAAATGGCGCAGGCCGCGCCAAGAGCAATCATTGCTAGCCCCAGGCTCATCACCCAAGGAAACTTAGAGCCATATAGTTGATTTGCTAGCATATTATATTCGGCAAGCAATCTTTCTCGTTCTGGGCCTAAGTCTGAACTTAATAATTGTATAGTTAGGCAAGTACAGCGATATTTTATGTCCTCATCTTTATATTTTAGCTTCTGCAAAGCAGCGTACACAGCTTGTATTTTTGCTTTCAGTTGCTCATTTTTTATTTGCATGGCCATGTTTTTAAGGTACAAATCCATATTTTTTTCAAACTGAAAACTAAAACTAAGGCGTTTTACTGCATTGATATTGGGATCAATCTCTCGATTAGAATTATCTCTCGGTGCGAGATATTTTTGTATGCTTTCCTCTGTATAACTTTTTTCGTTTTTTAAAATAAAAATATAGGGATTATAGAGTCGCTTCTGGGAATCATCACTTGTAGAATTAAACATTCCATCATCGTCTAACTCAACGTCAGATACTTTTATCCGAGAACCACTAACAAAACCATAGGGCCAAGTGGTACCTCGGTCTGTCTTGTCCCACATAAGCAAAGCTAAACCATCTACCTGCTTGCCACAGGCAGCTTCTAACTCTCCTTTCAATATTTTGCGAGCATGTTCATCAGTGCATTGAGCGTATTTATCAATGAGAGTGAGAAAACTTAAATTGTCCTCTTGCTTAGATTTTGGTTTAAAAACCATGCTAAATAGAAAAAAAGTACCATTTGTTGTTATACCGGAAACAGTATAGTTAGGTAGTTCTTCAGGAGGGATTCTTCCATTTAAATTATCCTGAAATTCCTGGAAAATATTGCGATCTCTTACACAATCTCTAATTTTATTCGCGAATAAAAAGGGCATGGCAAAATCTCATCCAAAATCCTGCAGTTTATTCAAGAAATAGGATCTGTCAAGCAAAACCATATAGCTTTGCTCTATCTCTCATAACTACAGACAGGGTTTTGAAATACTCTAAGCACTCTATTTTCCGATTCAACAGCGATTTTAAACCTATAATTTTTTAGCAGTGATTTTTCCCTATCCGTTAACGGCCCAGTCCAAGGATCGGAATATGCTGCAATCAAACAGGGTTGATTTTTCTTCTCTTGATAAAACTGCGAAATCATTTGACCTGCTAGGTTCGTTTCAGAAAATTGATAATTCCAAGTAGCCAACGCACTAGGAGCTAACGAAGTAAGTAAATAAAAGCCGGATAAGCGTCCCAAAACGGTAATTTTTTCAGCCTTCGTATCTTGAGGTAAAACAGAACTCACTTTGTGAATAAAATCGGCTTGCTGGACTGAGGTTTTTAATCCAGCAAAGACACCTTCGCTAATTTTTTCTGTTGGAAAACTATTATTAATCTCACCGTAATTATTTTTATAGACTATAAAACCCATGCTAAAAGCCGACAAAATCAATACAAAAATCAGTGCGTAGCTTCCGCTTTTTCGAGTCTCTTCATAGCCAGTAAATGCCAGGGTCAAACAGGCTGCTAGTAAGCCCCCAATGGGAAAATTCAATAACCCGTTGCTGGCAGTTATTGTCGTTATTAGGCCAGCAAAAAGGCTAGTACAATACATCAGGGCTAAAATCGCATAAATAGAGGAATTCCTTGCTTGCTTAATTGCAGTGAAGGGAATAAATACCCCAAACAAGGCGATAATTAAAATAATATCGTGGGATATTAAAAATAGAACAGTCTGACCGAAAAATGTTAAGTAAAAAATAACCCCAGCCAAATACAATTCAGCAAGAAATAAAAGTCGAGGATATATAGCAACAATCACCCCCAATGATAATGAAGTAGCACATAAAATAGCAAAGATTGGACTTTGGAAAATTTGCTCATAAATTTTATGAAATTTTGCAGAAAGTCCTCCGCTAATTTGTAGCGCAGCATTGGTAAATTTGAAAATTTGAATACAATGATCAACCCCTAAAATAATAAGCAGTGAAGCAAGTGCCGCCACAAAGAGGAAACCACAAAAAAGAAAGTAATAAAAAACAATCCTGCGCTCTTTTAATAAAGAAAAAGCAATAGCAATAAATCCGCTAAAAACAATAATTAAACTTGGGTAAGCCACAATGGTGCAAGTCCAAAGAAAAGCGGATAACAAAGACAGCATCGGGCTTAAACTTTTCTTTCCTGGTTTTTGCATTAGAGCTATTCCAAAAATAGACATAGCCGCAAGCATTCCATACATACCAATCGTGTTATAAGAAGGTGCGGGTAAGCTCCAAGGGATAAATAAAAAACCAAAGGCCAGTACTAATGCGGCTAATAATTGCCCGCGTAAAGGCTTAATAAAAAAATAAAGGCTTAGCATCGCCCCTAAAGCCATCAACATGTAGACGAATCTTAAAAATAAAATTAGTCCTAGCTCATGACTGACTAGGTTTTGATAAACATAAACAAAAGGAAATAATAACAGCGCTGCACTTTGGTGAATCATCAGATTAGAAGAGTTTTTAATTCCTTCTTTCAACCAACTATCCAAATGAGTGGCATAATAGGCTTCATCGGATAAATCGACACCGATTGTTATTCTTTCAATAAAAATTCCTAGGAGCATTATAAGAAAAGCAATAAAAAAACAATTTTTTGATTTAATCAAATGGAGCAGTCTTGCCATAACTCTCTAACCTCTATCACTAATCCACTAAACTAATTCGAATCACCGCAGCAATTGCAAAGGGCAAAAACGCCACTGCAAGCAAGGATAAAGCAAGTAAAATAGCGAGATAACCTAAAACAGCTAACCCCTGCATTGCCGCTGTTAAACTACCACTGCCAAAAACCATGATCGGTATTGTTAAGGGCAAGAGTACCAGTGCCATTAATACACCCTTTTGTTGCATACCCGCACTAAAAGCGGCTGCTAGTCCACATAAAAAAAGAATCGCAGGAGTACCCACCAACAAACTGAGCATTAAAACACCCATTTCCGACCATGTAAATTGAAATAAAAGAGCTAACAAAGGACAAAAAATTAACATGGGTAGTAAATTAATTAACCAATGGACCATTAGTTTGGCAGTAACAATCACAGAAAGCGGGTAACTTGAAATAAGCCATTGCTCTATTACGCCATCTTCATAGTCTTGTTGAAAAAGGCCTACCGAAGTGAGCAACATGGCTAGTAACATCGCAATCCACACCAAACCTGGTCCTACTGAATGTAAAATCCTAGTCTCCGGCGGCATAGTTAGCGGAAAAAAAATAGCCACCATTAAAAAAAACAGGGCCGAGTGAAGCAATAATCTTGGTTGGCGAAGATGTAATAATAACTCTCGTTTAAATTGCCTGCCAAAAAGACTGGTCAAACTCATCATAATGCATACTCCTGATAAGGTTGACGAAAAGGCAAACTTTGATGGGAGGTTAAGATAACTTGCCCACCGAGTTCTAGATGGTTTTCTATACATGACATCAAGGTTTGAATTGCCATTGCATCTAAAGCGACCAGCGGCTCATCTAAAAGCCACAGACTGGCATCCGTCATCATCACTCTCAATAGGCCCACACGTCGGCGCTGTCCTGCTGAAAGAAGATAACAGGGCTCATCGGCAAGCGCTTGTAAACCAAAACCTTCAAGTAAATGCTCCAAGGTCAAAATACGTCGTTCCCAGTGCAGATCAAAATAGCAATTTTCTTTTACCGTCAGTAAAGGATTCAAACCTGTTTTATGACCTACATAGCAAAGTTTACGTTGATAAGTGACCAAATCGCGGTGAATGGGCTCAGCTTCATAAAAAATTTCACCTTCATTGGGGTGCAGCAAACCAGCTAATAATTTGAATAAAGTGGTCTTTCCCGATCCATTAGCCCCTCGTAAGTGTAAAAGTTTCCCTGATGCTAGAGAAAAATTCACCTGTTCAAGTAAAGGTTTGTCTTGGTAATCAAAGGATACAGCCCGCACATCCAGCATAGAGGATATTTTTAAAGTTAAAATCGCAGACTATCGATAAATGAGTTTGCTGGCAAATGTTTTTTAGATTCCCGCTCTAAAGTGTAGCTAATTTCGCTGACTTCAATTATTGTCGATTATAGGTGAAAAAAGTTTTATTATTCCAAGATGTTAAAAAAGCAAAGTCTACAATTTTGGAACTATCCCATTCTAGCTGAATGAATGGGTATCTATTGGGGTCAACTGCTTGAACTGCACATATAAAACATTTTTTGCTTCTTTACTGCTCATGGCTCTCGCGGGCTGTGTTAATTACATTGGTATTAACAGCAATAAAAAAATAGCGCCCCCTTCTCAATTTCAAACATCGAAGAGTTTGCCGCAGCAAAATGGCTGTTGGCCCACAGAAAATTGGGCTAAGCAATTTGGTGACCCGCAGTTAGTTGCTTTAATTAACGAAGCTTTGGCTAATAACCCAAGCTTAGAAACTGCCCTCGCACGCATTCAACAGGCCAGAGCAGTGGCAGAGCAAAATGCTTCAACACTATACCCACAAGGCAAGTTTTCTGGGGCAGTCACCCGAACCCGTGTTTCTTCCCATGAACTCATCCCTCCTCCAGTGAATAATGGGACTTTTACCCAAAGCGGATTCATTGCTCGGGCCAATTATACTTTGGACCTTTGGGGGAAAAACCGTTCCCAGTTAAGACAAGCCTTAGCTGATGTCAAAGCCACTGAGGCAGAAGGACAGCAGGCACGACTAACAATCGCAACTTCCGTAGCCTCAACTTACAACGAATTAGCTCATTATTATGACTTGCGAGATGTACTAAGACGAACCGTCGCCCAGCGCGAAGCCTTAGAAAAAATAACCGTAGTTAGGTTACGAACTGGACTAGACACACGAGTGCAACTTTTCCAATCGCGTAATACCTCAGCGACAGCGAAGACAGATTTAGTTAGGGTGGAAGGACAAATTCTCACAACCAAACAACAGTTAGGAACGCTTGTGGGCGCTGGACCAGACCGAGGTTTATTAATCACCCGCCCACGATTACCCATTGTAAAAACCCCTGCTCTCCCTGCCAATTTACCTTTAGCTCTTTTAGGACGAAGGCCAGACATTGTCAGTGCGCGCTGGCAAGTCGAATCAGCCTGCCAAGGAATAAATTACACCAAAGCCTTATTTTATCCGAATGTGAATCTAATGGCTGGCGTCGGATTTATCTCTTTAAAATTCGCTCATATCGAATCAAGAGGAAATGCGGAGTACTTTGGGCCAGCACTTAGCTTACCCCTTTTTGATGGCGGCGCGCTTCGCGGTCAATTGCGAGAACAGTATGGCAAATATGAAGAGGCCGTAGGTCACTATAACAATACGCTTAATGAGGCTTTATCAGATGTTACTTCCCAGGTCACGAATATTAAGGTGGTTAATCAACAATTAAAGGTACAAAAAGACGCACTTGCCACCGCAGAGCAAGCTTATAATTTGGCAAGGTATCAATATAAAATAGGTCTCGCTTCTCAATTAGTAGTACTGGATGCCGAAACACGTTACCTCACTGAACAACAAACACGTTTGCAACTTATTTTAAATCGACGTAATCTGCAAGTAGCTTTAATTCAAGCACTTGGTGGTGGTTTTGATGCCTCTATGCTTGAATGTTGTCGAGTCCCCAATAAAATCTAAAGTGAGAAATAAATGAGTACAGTGGATGAACTTCCCCTTACATCAGAAGAAGAAGAGAAACCCCAAAAAAAGCGCAAATTTTTTCTAATCCTCTTGACCGTCACTTTTTTAATTATCGCCCTACTTTGCGGCTTATATTGGTGGTTTATTGCTCGTTTTTATGAGTCAACGGATAATGCCTATGTGAATGGCAATATCATTCCAATTACTGCCCAAGTAGGCGGCACAATTATTACTGTTAAAGTCGATGACACACAGTATGTCTCTACCGGTCAACTGCTTGTAGAGATTGATCCCATCGATGCTTTTGTTGCTTTTCAATTGTCTAAAGCTAATCTGGCAGAAACCCTACGTAATACTCAACAATTATTTATTAATAACAAAGGATTACAAGCGAACCTCAAAAATCAAGAAGTCTCCCAATCAAGAGCACAAGAAGATTTACTTCGTCGTAATCAAGCCATTGGTGTAGGCGCTGTGTCCAAAGAAGAACTCGTGCATGCAGAGGAAACGCTAAAAAGTGCTGATGCATCCTTCACTCAAGCTAAGTCTGCCTTATTATCTAACCGCGCTTTAACTGAAAATACTGATTTACAGCGACATCCGAGTGTTTTGGCCGCAGCAGCTCGATTGCGGCAAGCTTATATCGATTATATGCGCACTTCAATTCGAGCACCGGTTGCGGGGGAAATATCTAAACGGACAGCACAAGTAGGCCAACGCATTACCGCCGGAACGCAATTGATGGCACTAGTTCCCTTAGAACAAGTCTGGGTTGACGCTAACTTCAAAGAAAAACAAGTGCGCGATATGCGTATTGGACAATCCGTTCATCTCACTGCTGATCTTTACGGTTCCTCCGTGGTATATCATGGCAAAGTTGTCGGGTTTTCCGCAGGCACAGGAAGCGCATTCGCACTTTTACCCGCGCAAAACGCAACCGGAAACTGGATTAAAGTGGTACAGCGTCTTCCCGTTCGTATTGGACTTGATCCTAAAGAGCTTAAAGCACATCCGCTACGCATTGGTTTATCCATGGAAGTGACTGTTGACCTGCATGATCAAACGGGAAAATATATTGATCAAACAGCCCCCATACCTGTTTACCAAACGTTCATTTTTGAAAATTTAGGCAAAGAAGCGGATGCTGAGATCAACAAAGTTATCAGAGAAAATATCAGCAAAACAGCTAATCTTGATCCAGAAGCTTCCTCTAAAAAAACCAAGCCGGCTCCTAAAAAGGGCACCTCACGATGAGCGATACTAACTCCAATCCTCCTCCATTAAAAGGGGGGCAGCTTGTTATTGCGACCATCGCAGTCGCACTTGCCACTTTTATGATTGTCTTAGACTCTTCGATCGCCAATGTTGCTATTCCAACGATCTCCGGAAACCTGGGTGTTTCTGTCGATGAAGGCACTTGGGTAATCACTTTATTTTCGGCTGCAAACGCAATTTCCATTCCACTGACCGGTTGGCTTACGCAGCGCCTCGGGCAAATCCGTTTGTTTGTTACATCAATCATCTTGTTCGTAATTGCCTCTTGGCTATGCGGTCTGGCCAATAGTTTGCCTTTATTATTATCAGCACGAGTCTTTCAAGGGGTTGTTGCCGGTCCCTTAATCCCTCTATCACAGGCGATATTACTTAGTTCTTATCCAAAAGAAAAAAGCTCTGTTGCCTTGGCGCTTTGGGGAATGACGGCAACGGTTGGCCCTATTGCTGGTCCAGCTTTAGGCGGGTGGATTACAGGCAGCTATAGCTGGTCTTGGATATTTTATATTAATGTCCCCGTGGGAATCATTGCCGCGGCAATCACTTGGGTCATTTATCGCGACCGTGAAACAACAAGAAAAATCTTACCTATTGATGTAATGGGCTTAGCTTTGCTAATTATCTGGGTCGGCGCCTTACAAATCATGTTAGATAAAGGCAAAGATTTAGATTGGTTTAACTCCAGCACTATTATTGCTTTAGCCATCACTTCAGCGGTTAGTTTTTGTTATTTTGTCGTTTGGGAGCTCACAGAAAAAAATCCAATCATTGATTTACGGCTTTTTGCAGGAAGAAATTTCACCGGTGGTACAATTGCTATTTCTGTTGGATACGCTGTATTTTTTGGCAACTTAGTTTTGCTTCCACAATGGCTACAGCAAGATTTGGCCTATCCTGTACTGAACTCCGGGTTGGTCTTGGCCCCTCTAGGCATTTTTGCAGTCATAACTTCGCCTATTGTCGGTAGAATTTTACCCATAGTCGATGCACGTATTCTGACAACCATAGCCTTTCTTCTTTTTGGACTCGTCTTTTTTATGCGCTCGCTTTACACCTCTTACGTTGATACCTGGACATTAGTTCTACCAACACTCATCCAAGGGATTCCTGTTGCACTGTTTTTTATTCCACTGTCGATGATTATCCTTTCAGGACTCCCAGCTGAAAAAATTCCAGCAGCAGCTGGTTTATCTAATTTTGCGCGAATTTTCGGTGGAGCAATAGGAACTTCCATTTTCAGTACCGTATGGAATAATCGTTCTATTCTTCACCACTCTCAGTTAACCGAGCAATCAACCCCTTACACCGCTAATTTTACTCACTTTATCGAAACAAGCCGTTCTTTACTAAATATTCAACTAGACCAAAGCTACGCACTTTTTAATCAACTATTAAATGTACAAGCCAGCATGCTAGGTCTCAATGATGTTTTTTGGGTGTCCTCAATTATCTTTATGTTACTTATTCCTATAGTGTGGATCACGAAACCCGAAAAAGTCGACTCCGCTGAAGCTGCTACCGGTGCACATTGATCAATTTAAGGATGAGAATTTCGCAATCTAATGCTATTATGAGCCCTTATGTAATAGCTCAGCTCCACCCGCGTCATCCGAGTATTGCGAGCAATCTCTGGGACTTGGCATTATGTTAACCTTCGGCGATCCTTCGCTGCTCGGATGACGTTCCTGCTAGGCTTTTACCCTTTTAAACCCTGTCCAATTATCTTAGAGTTTAGCCTATGACAAATACTTATCATTTCTTTAATGGGCTAGCGGAGAAAGAAAAATCTTTGCCGGGCGTTTATCTACTCATTCTTAAAAAGTTTGAAGAAATTCCAGAAGAAGACATTGAAAGCCGGCTTAAAATAATTAGAGAGATTTCTATCGACATAGTTACAACGCTTGCTACTCATAATGCAAATTTTGCCTCCTATTGTCATCATGAAAACTTAACTAGTCATTGGCGAAATTTATGGTGTGATGCCGGATATGGTCTAACTCTCCACATGAACTTACCACCCAAAGGATTTTATGAGCATCCTAATTTAAATCATTTTGAACTTGTTTGTGGAGTCCATTTTTTCCATCAATCTCAAATGGCAAGGAAAAAAATGCAAAAAGCGAGTAACCGCGACTTTAGTGTCTCTGAAGAAAAATTTCTGCAAACTGCTATTCAGTTTGGCTCAATCCACGCGATACAACGATTCAATGACTATATCTATGCCGATTTGCAAAAAGCCACAAACCGAGAAGCTGAGAAGCTTTATAAAAAGCTTATTGATAATAGTAAAAAATCAATTCCAACAGGTGGTAGTTATGGATATATGATCTATGCAGAATCTTTAAGCAATTATTGTTTTTGGTTGCTCACTAATTCGAAAATTGAAAAAGCTGAAACGACTTATTATGCAGTTCTAGTATCGCTAGAATGGGCGCAAAAAATTTTGACGGAAAGCAAATCCAGTATTAGCAATGCGAGTTTAGGTCGTGGCCTTAGACAGAGTAATTCATTCGCTATGGACTCGCCCGAAGAGGCAAAACGTTTATTTATAAAGCAATATGAAAATGCCAAATCACAGCAAGGTGCCCCTTACGATGAAAATGAAGGATGCGAGCCCTGCGAAGATGAAGCAAACGAAGCACGACAATGTGCTATTTCATGTTAGACTAACTGCAAACTAGATGACTAATAAATACTATAACTCAAGGACTTAATATGGCAAACGCAATGCATATTTATTATGGCAGGAATGCCAAGACCGGTGAATTTATCATTTCTTGTTACCATGAAACAACGCAAGCCTTAAGTAACGCCTTTCAACTAGTAGGAAGGGATAAAAAGTTATTAACCTACAAGAAAATAGAACTTCCCGAAACTTACGATAACAGCACGGTAAAAATAAAATTGCTTGAATACTTAAGTGTTATCAAAACTGAAATTGAAAGGCGAGATGCACAAACCAGCGGAAAGGGAAAAATCATTTTTTCTGCGGATTTAAATCTCTGTTGTGTACATAAAACAGACCTGGCTCCTTTTCTATTCGATAAAACTATCAATCACTTTTTTCCAGAGCATGAAGTGCATTTAATTTTAGAATCAAATGATAGTCCATTTGTGCTCAATGCAATCAAGAAAGCTGACACGATGAACTTGCAGAATCTAACACTTAAAACAAAAAACTCTGTCAGAGACGCACCCGTTTTTAAAGTCTATAAACAAGCACCTGCTAATAAGCATAGTGACTGGGACGAAGACGATGAGACTGAAATTGATATCTCTGTCCCCCCACCTAATATGAAAGGCCTTGCATCAAAGAAACAATTAATCCGCACGCCAAAAGAGGTTGCTAAGTCATTGACTACACTAGGTATATTTCCTAAAGTAGAAGAGCATGGACGTGCAACTGGAAAAGACGTACCACCTATGTCTAGCCCTCCCTCTTCACCTGAGATAAAAGGATAAGGCAAATACGTTAATTCTCTTGCTTCACTACGCTCTCATGGAGATAATTGTTATTTTATTATTGCTAAGGTAAACAATGGATTTTCTTGCTCAATACGGTTTATTTCTTTTAAAAGCGTTAACTATTGTTGTTTCATTTTTATTAGTCATTGCAGGTATCTTTGCTCTGAACCGTAAACCTAAACCAGCATTAGACATCACTTCGCTTAATAAACAATACGAAGAAACACAGCAACGCATGGCGCAAGAAATAAAAGATGAAAAATTAAAGAAGAAAAAGAAAACGAAGCAATACAAAAAAGAACAAAAAGAAATACCTTCTTTATATGTGCTTGATTTTTATGGGGATATAAAAGCTTCACAGGTTGAGCAATTACGCCAGGCAATCAATGCTATTCTCTCAATAGCCCGTGAAAAAGATGAGGTCCTTGTTCGCCTAGAAAGTCCTGGAGGCGCAGTGAATGGCTACGGTTTAGCAGCCTCACAATTACAACGCTTGCGCGATAAAAAAATTCCCCTCACTGTTTGTATTGATAGGATCGCTGCCAGCGGTGGCTATTTAATGGCCTGTGTAGCAAATCATATTGTTGCTGCACCCTTTGCAATTATTGGTTCAATTGGCGTAGTTGCCCAGGTCCCCAATTTTCATCGTTGGCTTAAAAAGCATAATATCGATATTGAATTATTAACTGCCGGCGAATACAAACGCACACTAACCATGTTTGGTGAAAACACCGAGAAAGGACGTGAAAAATTCCAAGAAGATTTAGAAAAAATACATGATGCCTTTCGTTCATCTGTTCTTTCAAATCGCAATCAATTGGATATTCACAAAGTGTCTACTGGGGAGCATTGGTTAGCCAAAGATGCTTTTGACCTAAATCTTGTGGATAGTTTAAAAACAAGTGATGATTATCTCGCTGAAAAAATGACAGAATTCAATATGTTTAAAATTTCAGTTCAAGCGAAAAAATCCCTGATGGAAAAATTATTTAAACCTGTCACAAAATTAATCCATCCGTGGGCTTGAGATATGGGTATATACTTAGGGTAACAACATCAATCAGCTAAACTACGGAGTGAGTTATGAGCGATTTCAAATCTAAGCTGCCTGACTTTAAAGAAGTGACCTCAATGGCAACTAAATTATTTAAAGACGTTAAAACTAGCGTTTGCGAAATAATCGAAGACTATAAGAAGAAACGTGAGGAAGCTGCGACAACTGAAGCTCCAGTAAAAACAAAAGAAACCGAAGTTAAAGTTACAAAAAAATCAACAGCGCCTCAAAAAGAAAAAGTGGAAACGACTAAGGTCAAAACGAAGAAAAAAATAGAAGAAGCTCCAAAAACCGACGAATCTGAGAAGGAATAATTCTAGCTCATCATAGGTGTCAGATAATTCCAGCCTCATTCCACTGCAATCCCTGTCAACTCAGAGCCGTACATCCCCAGCCCCTTAGGGGCTCGGGATCGACTACAAGCAAGCTCTTTCTTTATGCACGTTCAGGACGAGTTAAACCATATTTACGCATTTTTTCAACTAAAGTGGTACGGCGCATGTTTAAATAGCTGGCTGCGTGAGCAACGACCCAATCAGATTCATCTAAAGCTTGGCTAATTAAAGCCAACTCCGTTTTCACTAGATGTTCTTTGAGATCAATACCATCTCCCGAAGACGTAGCTTGCTCTTGGCTTACCATTGCCAACAAAGTTTCTCTTTCATTGCCTACTACACCATGAGCTGATACTTCGCTATCTACTTTAAATCGTCTTGGTAATTCATCCGCATCAACAATACCATTTGGAAATAGAATAGATAAACGTTCGACAAGATTAGCGAGCTCTCTTACGTTGCCTGGCCAATTATATCGACTTAAAACCTCCAGTGCTGCCGGCATGAGCCGAACACTTGTTCTATTTTCCCCTTCAATCCTTGAAACTAATTCGTTAACAAGTAAGGGAAGATCCTCACGTCTTTCACGTAAAGGAGGCATATCAATGGGGAAGACATTCAAGCGGTAGAAAAGATCCTCACGAAATTTCCCCTCTTTGATGGCTGCTTCAAGATTACGATGCGTTGCAGCGATGATACGGACATTCACATCGATACTTTTATTAGAACCAACCCGCTCAAAACAACGTTCTTGCAATACACGTAACAATTTGACCTGCATTGCTAAAGGCATATCGCCAATTTCATCCAGAAATAAAGTGCCTCCATTTGCTAACTCAAATCGACCTTGTCTCGAGGTAATCGCACCGGTAAAAGCGCCCTTCTCATGACCAAATAATTCGCTTTCTAGCAATTCCCCAGGAATAGCACCACAGTTAATTGGAATAAAAGGTTTATTGGTTCGAGATGAAAGAGCATGGATATTGCGTGCAACCACTTCCTTACCGGTACCCGATTCTCCGAGTATTAGTACACTGGCTTCAGTATCGGCCACCTGGGCAATTAATTTACGGACCTGACGTATGGACTCGCTATTACCCACTAAGCTACGAAACAAAGGGGTTTTCTTTTTATTATCCTCAGTCACTTCTTGGGCAATTTGCCCTTTATGCAAGGCTTCAAGCATTTGTGCGTAGCTAAAAGGGAAGTGAAGGTTTGCAAGAACATTTTTTGCTAGATAGCTGCTTTCAGGTAAAGGGGAATCGACCAGAATGACCGATAGATTAGGTGCAATCTTAACCAACTCCTCTAAAAACCCGAGTGAATCATTGTAGGACTCCGGCGCACCAGCCACTACTAAATGGGCTTTATCATAAGGAAGAGAATGCCAGTTACTATAATTTGCGAGATAACAGGTCTCGCCAATGAAATTCAAAATTGTGCTGAGCTTGTGGCAACGTTCTTCATTGTCATCAATGATAATAATTGTTTCATTGCTGCTCATAAATCGATCCCTAATCCATGTCATCTAATGTTGAGTATTGGTTACTAATGAATGCCCTGTCAAATCCATGACGATTTTTTTTCTAAGCGTCATAATTATTTATTCAAATAATTACACCCACTGATTTATCGATAACAAGTAATATATTTAAAGGCATTACACTGATGACCGAAGCATAATTTCTGGTTACCCACTGCCTTAGTCGCTGTAATATTTTTCTCAATAGCGTAACGTTTAGTTTGCAAATACCCCATACGACGACAAAAAGAAAACGCCGCTCTTCGACCACAACCCCGCTGTCCATCATAGCACCAGGCTACACGAAATTGATTAAATCGTGGATAGACAAATTGCCTAAAACGATAATGATAGGGTTTGGGCGGCCTGTGTGTCAGCTGTGCTACGCAGCGTATGGTTTTAAAACCATTACAACGCCAGCCTTGGCATTTCATCGCAGAGGAAATGAAATTAGTAAGACCTACGTTATAATCAATCACTTGCTGATCAGCTTTTAAATAGCCCATCATTTGGCAATAGCGGGTCGCAACCGGTAATCCACAAAATTTAGCGTCTACAGTACAGTAATTTAATCGGACTCCTTGATAAGTCGGCATCCAAAAGTTTCGATAGAAATCCGTGCTGCGACTAGCCGCATAGGGGTTCGATATCATCAATATTGTCAACGCGCAAACTAAGATTGTTCGCCAAAAAAAAGTCATTATAACAGTTCCTTAACCGCGTATCTGACATGTTAGCCTATGGCCGTCAGCAAAGGAAGTATTGAGCCTCATCTTTATTTATCAACATCAATTATAGATAAGGTTACTAAGCTCCAGAGCCGTTCATCCTGAGGAGGGCTTTAGCCCGTCTCGAAGGATAAACACAGTGCACACCCTTCGAGACGCCGCTTTGGCGGCTCCTCAGGGCGAACGGAAGGAGGCAAGGGCTTGAATTGCTAATCTTTCTAACGCAACAGTGTTTATTAATAACTTAAAGCTACCTTGGATTGACCTAACAAATCAGTAAGAAGAAGGAGTAATTCATCAGATGGTGAAACACACCACTGCGATGCAAGGTTTAAAATTGCGCGTGCTGAGGCATTGGAATAATGAAACTGAACGACGCAGTCCCCTTTATTGGCTTTTAAAATAGACTGCAGCGCCGGAATAATCGAATCTTGCTCGCGAGTTAAAGTTAAGGTGAGGCATTTTGCAAAGCGGGTACGGGCCTCTCCTATCGAATACAGTTGGCTAGCCGTCATTTTTACACCACCACTGTAGTCATCCGTTGCAATTTCTCCTTCGACAACCAACATTTGTCCGGTCTGCACTGGATTTTGCAGTGCCTCATAAATCTCTGAAAATACAACAATATCAAGTTTCGCTGAGGAGTCTTCAAGACCAATGATCGTTAATTTTTTACCTCGCTTGGTCAAGATTCTCCTAACCGCGGTGACCAAACCACAAACCACTGCTTTTTTCATGGAAGCAGGATTCAAACGGCCGATGGGTTGAATAAATCCTTTAAATTCCTTGCAATAATAACCAGCCGGATGGCCGGTTAAATAGAGACCTAGGGTTTCCTTTTCGCCATCTAAACGTTGCTTTTCGGGCCAGGGTTTACAATCAAGATAGTCTTCTTGATCAGCAGCAGCATCGAGTAAAGAGAATAAATCAGTTTGGCCACTTAATTGATTTTGATGGGTTTTATCAGCAACTTTTAAGGCTTTTTCCAAAGAGGCAAAAAGAACAGAACGCTCAACCTGCCAATCATCAAAGGCACCACTTTTAATCAAAGCCTCAAGTACTCGACGATTCACTTTACGCAAATCGAGTCGTTGGCAAAAACTAAATAAGCCCGCATAAGGACCATTTAGTTTGCGTTCTTCAACGATGCAATTAATCGCTGACTCACCTACTCCTTTAATTGCCCCCAGACCATACAGAATAGTTTGATTATCTTTAACGGTAAATTGGTAACTGGAACTATTTGCAGAAGGAGGTAAAACATTCAGTTTCATCTGCTCACATTCATCGATAAAGGTCACTACTTTGTCGGTGTTATCCATATCAGAAGACATAACCGCAGCCATAAAAGCTGCAGGAAAATGGGCTTTTAGCCAAGCCGTTTGATAGGCGACTAGCGCATAAGCGGCGGAATGCGATTTGTTGAAACCATAGCCGGCAAATTTTTCCATCAAATCGAAAATATAAGTTGCTGTTTGTTCCTCAACCCCTCGTGCCGTTGCCCCTTCGGTAAAAATAGCCCTTTGCTTAGCCATTTCCTCCGGTTTTTTCTTACCCATAGCACGCCGTAACAAGTCAGCAGCACCAAGTGTGTAATTCGCGAGCACCTGAGCAATTTGCATCACCTGCTCTTGGTAAAGAATGACTCCATAGGTCGGTTTTAAGATGGGTTCTAAATCAGGGTGCGGATATTCTACCTTGGCACGACCATGCTTACGATCAATAAAATCATCCACCATGCCCGACTGCAAGGGACCTGGTCTAAATAGAGCCACTAAGGCGATAATATCCTCGAAACAATCGGGCTGCAGTCGATGAATTAACTCTTTCATACCGCGTGATTCCAACTGGAAAACGGCGGTCGTTTGGCAGGCTTTCAATAAATGAAAGGTTTGCTCGTCATCCGTAGGAATCATTGCTATATCAATCAATTCCTCGCCCTGTTCTTTACGTTGTCGATTAACAATGGCCAGTGCCCAATCAATGATGGTCAGCGTTCTCAGGCCCAAAAAGTCAAACTTCACCAAGCCGACTGATTCAACATCATCTTTATCAAACTGACTGACTATTTGATTTGAATCTTGTTCGCAGTAAATGGCAGTAAAATCAGTCAATCGCGAAGGGGCAATCACCACACCGCCAGCATGTTTACCCGCGTTACGAGTGATACCTTCTAATTTTAAAGCTAGATCGAATAATTCTTTTACCTCTTCTTCCTCTTGATAACGGCGTTGCAATTCCGCTTCGTCTTCAAGGGCTTTATTGAGCGTCATACCAATTTCAAAAGGAATTAATTTGGCTAATTTATCAACAAAACCATAGGGATGGCCTAAAACTCGACCAACGTCCCTCACCACAGCCTTTGCTGCCATCGTACCAAAAGTGATAATTTGCGATACACTCTGGCGACCATATTTCTCAGCGACATATTCAATAACACGATCGCGCCCTTCCATACAGAAATCGATATCAAAATCCGGCATCGATACCCGTTCGGGGTTAAGAAACCGCTCGAAGAGTAACTCATACTGTAATGGATCGAGATCAGTAATTTTTAGCGCATAAGCCACCAAAGAACCGGCTCCTGATCCCCGTCCAGGACCAACTGGCACACCATTTTGTTTCGCCCATTGGATAAAATCGGCCACAATCAGAAAATATCCGGGAAAACCCATGGTATTAATAACATCTAACTCAATTTGTAAACGCTTATCATAAGGTGCTCGGGACTCTGCAATTAGTTCAGGACTTTGATTGCGAAAGATTTGCAACAGGCGTTCTTCCAAACCTTGCTTCGATAAACTGGAAAGATACTCTTCCACAGTAGAACCTTCAGGAAGGGGGAAATTCGGTAAATAATTATTACCCAAATCAAGCTTTAAAGTGCAACGCTTGCTGATTTCCACCGTATTTTCGATAGCTTGGGGCAGATCCTTAAATAAAGCGATCATTTCATCCGCTGAGCGCAAGTATTGCGCAGCGCTGTATTGTTGGTTCCGACGGGGATCAGCTAAGGTATAACCATCATGAATACAGACTCTCGCCTCATGCGCTTCAAAATCATTTTTATTGATAAACCGGACATCATTTGTTGCTACAAGTGGTAAATTTAAGGCCCCAGCTAACCGAACAATTTTCTCATTGTAGAGCGCTTCATCGACTCGCCCGGTTCGTTGAATTTCTAGATAAAAACGCTGCGGAAAGATCTGTGCAAACGATTTTGCGAGAGTATAAGCACTTGCTTCGTCATCTGCCAATAAGGCTTTACCTATCGCCCCTGCCCGCCCGCCTGATAAAGCAATCAGCCCTTCTGCATAGTCACTGATCCAGGTCTGATGGATTCTAGGCTGACCTTGGTATTGGCCTTCTTGGTAAGCTTTTGAAACTAAGCAAGTTAAATTGCGATAACCTTGTTCATTTTGACAAAGCAGCACGAGAGAGGTGAGCTGTTCTGGATTTTCAGGATCATGGCAGGGTAAATCACTACCTAAAATCGGTTTAATTCCGGCTTCTGTCGCTGCTTTAAAAACTTTAACTGCCGCGAATAAGTTACAGAAATCCGTAACAGCAACTGCGTTCATTCCTCTTTCTACAGTGGCTTTCATTAGGGGTTTAACGCGAACTAAACCATCGACCATCGAAAATTCAGTATGTACACGGAGATGAACAAAACGCGCTAGCATGACTTAAGTCTTCCAAGAGTTTAATGCCTGAACTGTACCGAAGTCGGCTGGTGAGAGCAAGTGCAGCTGCTGACAATTCTACTTTTGGTCAAATATAACCTGGCAGTCCTGGCTGCAAGCAACTCTTAGTCACAGCTCTGACAACCCAGTCCAGCTCTGCTCCGACATCCCGCGGCTAGTCCGGCGTTGTTGCAAACTCTACTCTCGTCCCTACCTACCACTGCTTGTCCGCGGTATCCAGGCGATCTTTTTTCATACTGAGATCCCTGGATCCCGCGAACAAGTTGCGGGAGGTAGGAGGGAGTTCAATCATGCAACAACGCCGGACTAGCCGCGGGGCGTAGGCAACGATGTACTAAGATATGGCTGCAAGCAGCCAGACTACATTTGCTAGTTATTATTAGATAGTTGGAGTTTCTGTTGTTGTTAGACGGAGATCTTCTGGAGGGAGACCTTCTTCTGTTGTTGCAATAAGTATTTCACCTCGCACCAGTGCAGGATAAACTTCTAAAAACTGTATCGCCTCATCTATTTCTTTTAATTGCTTATCAAATAGAGTACGTCCATCAACATAAACGCTGTAGGCTGCTATTGCTAAGAGTACGGCAGACACTGCTATGCCTAGAAGAGCCCATCCCACTGGGCCTGTAGCGAGTGCTCCTACACTACCAATGAGGGCAAGTGCGCTTATGGCTAATAATAAGGAATTAGTCGCCAGGAAAATACCTGATGTTATTTTTCTACAAGACTCTTCTCGTAAATCTTCTTCTACAGCAGCGCGCAAATTCGTAATCAGGTTCTTATAGGGAGTACGATCAAAGTGGGCACCAGCAAGCTCAGCCATAATTAACTGCTGAAGTTGCAGATATAATGCATCTAAATTCGTTGTTTTAGATATAACCCCCTTTAATTGATACACGCTAGAAATTAGGTTCGCGTTATGCCTTTTTAATGTTAACAATGCTTGGTACTTATACGGTTCTCCCTGCAAGGCTATCTCACTTGACAACATCTCTTTGATTAGTTTTTCAGAATCCTCTGAAAAAAAACGTGGGAAATGAACTCTTGTAAAGAAAAACATATCGAAGCTCCGTAAAAAAAATGGGCATAATACGTATTTTATCAATGAATTGCAATATTTTAATCTATATGGGCAAAATTTGTCTTAAATTAACCAGCGCTCTGATGAGGATCAAAAGCATCTCTAACAGCATCCGCAAAGAGATTCGAAGCGAGCACTAAAATAAACATCAACGCAAAAGCGGAAAGCATAGGCCACCAAACAATAGGGTCCCTTGCCAATTCTAGACGAGCTCCATTGATCATATTTCCCCAGCTGATAGTCATTGGTGAAACACCTACACCAACATAAGACAATACCGCTTCAGCGAGGACTAAAAAACTAAAGTCTAAAACGAGGGTAATTAAAACAATATGCATCACATTCGGTAACAGATGTTTACGCAAAATGGTAAAGGAGCTGCTACCCAAAGCTCGTGCAGCTAGAACGTAATCTATTTCTCTTAATTTCAAAGATTCTGCGCGTAACAAACGACATAAACTCGTCCAACTGGTTACCCCTAAAATCAGGCATAAGGCAAGCAAACGAGCATCAGCACTTTTAGCCAACGTTGAAAATTGCTGAGGATGATTCGCGATGTAAGTTTGCATCGATAAAACAGACGCGGTAATTAATAAAACACCGGGAATTGAACTCAAAGTCGTGTAAATATATTGGATGATATCATCGACCCAACCACCAAAATAACCGGCTGAGATCCCCAATAATAAAGCCAGTGGCATCATGAATAAGGTGGTGAGAATACCAATAATAAGCCCTGTGCGGATACTCTTAATGGTGTAATAAAAAATATCTTGCCCTATCTTCCCTGTCCCTAAAAGATGTAACTCTCTTGATATCCAATAACTGGCAAAAATAACAAAAAAACAAATAAATAAAGTGATTAAAGCGGTTAAACCACTTTTTGATGGTTTAAACTTTAGCGGTTTAGCGAATAAAAACCCCTTAGCAATGACGAGTACAAACCAACCTGAAACAACAATTAACAGACTTAAAAGCCAAGCTTGATAGAGATTTTTTATTATGAATTGATGTTTAATCGTCTCATTTCTTAGGGTAGGCGGCGGATAGTTTAACCGTGGGTAAATCTGCTTTGCAATGCCGTTTACAAAAACAGTTTCAATGCCATATAAATTCAGTGCCAGCGGCGCAGAATAAGTTTTCTCATAAGTCTCGCCTAATGGGGCGAGTATGTGATCTAAAATTGAATTGTTGTGGATCGTAGAAAGTTGAGCATTATCATTCATTGCCATTGAATTTAAATGGATAGAATCTAAAATACCAATAGTAATAAAAAATAATAAAACCACCCCTGCCGATGCCGCTAAAGGTCGATGACAAATACGCAGAAACACGCGCCTTATATGCCTCTTTCTAAGACTCACCAAGCAGAGTACAAGGCTTGCTAATAAGACTGCAAAAAAACATTTATCCGTCCATAATAATTCCATAACTAGCTAAACCTCACTCTTGGATCGACTAAGGTATAAGAAATATCAGTCAAAATTAAACCCAAAATATAAAGCACTGATCCTAAAAATACCATTGACCGAACTATGGCAAAATCCTGCTGCTGGATGGCATCAATAATGTAGTTGCCAAGCCCTGGAACACCAAAAAAGGATTCCAAGACCAAACTCCCCATAAATAAGGAAGGGATGAGCACTACCACACCCGTAAGAATAGGTAACATGGCATTTTTTAAAACATGATGAAATAGAATTTTTACTTCTGATAAGCCTTTGGCACGTGCTGTTTTGACATAATCTTTATTAAGTTCTTCTAAAAATAAAGTCCGATACCAACGGGATCCGGCACCTAATCCAGCTAGCACAGCCACGATGACCGGTAACAAGATAAATTTAATACTTTCTAATCCCCCGTCATACCCAGAAATGGGAACCAAACGTAGCAATTTACCAAAAATATATTGCCCTCCAATAATATAAAAAAGACTAGAAATAGACATTAAAACAATACAAAAAACCACGCCACTTAAATCAAGATAAGAAGTTCTAAAAAACGCCATGGACATAGCAAAAACAATATCTGCTAACATGCCAAAAATAAGAATAGGAATAGCGATGGCTAGGCTTGGCCACATGCGATGTGAAATGTCATAGGCAATATCTCTTCCACCGTCTGATAGCCCAAAATCAAAGACAAATAAACGGAGAGATTTTTGGAAAAAAAGCGTTTGAGAAAACTGTTGAAGTCCTGATTTTTCATTATTAAAAAAAAGAGGCAAATTATAACCGCGTTGCGCTTTCCACTGCATAATAGCTGCAGGTTTTACATATTTTTGTCCCAATTGCATACGCGCCATATCATCAGGTGTATTAATCATGAAAAACAAAGCAAAAGTGATGATATTAATCGCGAATAAAATGGGAATAGCATATAAAATTCGTCGTAATAAATAATAAATCATAATCTAACTCTCGGCGCAGGCAGCTTTTCTTTTTTACGATAAGCAATAAATAGGGGTAGTAAAGAGAGTAAGATAAATAAAACTAATAAGCCAATTGGCCATAATACCGGTTGATTCCAGAGTTCTCGTAGCGCATTTCGCTTCGTCACGTCAATCGCAATATATTTTAAAGTATTCGAACTGATAGTGTTTGGTTTTGTCGGCGAAACCCATTGCTGCCTTAGAATTAGGGTTTGTGTATTCACTCCCCAAATCCAGGGGGCATCATGGCGCAGCAGCTCTACCATTTCATCAATCAGCCGTTGACGAGTCTCATCGTTGCCACGATTCTTCATTTGCTCAAACAAGCTATCATAGTGAGAATTTTTATAATTGGATGAATTTTCACCACCATATTCTGCTCTGCCATTGGTACCATAAAACATAAATAAGAAATTTTCAGGATCAGGATAATCCGCATTCCAGCCCCAACTAAAAATTTGCACGTTACCACTACGCATTTTGTCTTGAAAACGATTGTATTGAGTCGCACGCAGATTTAAGTCGATACCAATTCGTGCAAATTGTTTTCGCATCCAATCCAACTGTGCCTTATCATCAGGACCGCCAGTCACTGCCACATCATAATTTAAAATGAGTGGCTTAGCTGTTTTCGAATCTCGTCCTCCAGGGTAGCCTGCTTCTCGCATAAGCGCTTTGGCTACTTCGATTGATTTTCTTTTTGGCTTGCTTCCATCCCATTCATAGACATAAGGATTTATTCCCGCCGCTCCTTCCTTAAAGCCAAAAATGCCCGGTGGTATTGGTCCCTGAGCTGCCTTACCACGGCCATTTAAAAAAATGGCGATATGCTCATCATAATTCACTGCTATCGATATCGCCAAACGTAATTTTCTTGCCCGCTCGCTTTTACCACCCACTACCGGATCGAGCATGTTAAACCCAATGTAGAAAATAGTCGGATCCGTGGTTTGTGTGAGCTTCATTTTTTTATCAAGCATGCTTTGACTTAATCGGGGAACTCCTGAACGACTAATTTGAATGGCCTGATCAAAACTGTCTGCACTAATACCCGACACATCATAATAACCTTGCAGAAACTTATTCCAACGCGGAATAGATTCTTTTTCTAAGGTATAAATAGCGCGATCGATCAAAGGCAGTAATTCACCTGCATGCTGCAAATACCCTTTTTTCTCGTCTTCTAGAGAACCATTTTGAGGAAAATAATCTTGGCGAAAGTTGGGGTTTTTAGTTAAAACCATCCGTCGATTTGGGTTGTTCTCCGTTAACATAAAAGGTCCCGTACCAATGGGATACCACTCAAAACTTAAGTTCTTCTCTTCCATTCCAGGTTGCGAATAAAAGCAATCAGCTTCCCAGGGAATTGGTGCAAAGAAGGGCATGGCGAGCCAAAATAGAAATTGCGGATATTGCCCTTTGATCGTAATTTCAAAACTATAATTATCCAATTTTCGCAGACCAACCATTGGATATTTTCTCAGATCAACAAACCCATCCAAGTTAGCAGGTAACGCACTGGCATATTCATGAAAACCAACAATATGATCACTCATTAGACCGTAGATTGCTGAGTTCACGGCCGGATGCGCTAAACGCTTAATCTCATAAATATAATCGTCAACGGTTAACTCTCGTGTTCCTCTGTACTTAAAATCAGCTAATTTATTAATACCCTGTTCAGATAAATAACCTTCTGCTAAATGGAGATAGCGGTAGTTACCCTTTTTATCTTTCGCTAAGGCAGGATGAGGTTGAAAAAGGACTCCAGGTTTAATATGAATAGTATAAACTGTGTAGGCAACCTCAACCCCATCCAAGTTAGTTAAGGGACGACCCAACTTATCGGTATAACGTATTTCAGGCATCGCTGTGGCGATTAGCGGCACCACTTTATAAGGCCGAGCCAAATAATCGTAATGCAATAGAGGCTCATAAATTTGCATGGTGAATTGATATTCATTCGCTGAATAAGAACGGGCAGGATCCAGGGTTTTAGGTTGCTCGTTAAAAGAAGAATAATAAATTTTTTGCTGGGCTTGGGAGGCGGGATAAGGATTATTCAGAATCCAATTACTTGCATAAGTTGGAAACAAAGTATACAGCAGTATAATGAAGACAATCCCTTGTCTACAAAGCCCTTTCAAAGTACGAGTCCTATAATCAGTTATCGTTGTTTTAAAAGCTTGAGAAATTCTTCTTCGTTTAATACCTTAACTCCCAAGTCTTGCGCTTTATCCAATTTAGAACCTGCCTCAGCCCCCGCTACCACATAATCCGTTTTAGCTGACACACTACCGGCTACTTTTGCACCAACAGCAAGCAAGCAGGCTTTAGCTTCTTCGCGCCCCATCGTGTTTAATGTACCAGTTAATACCATTGTTTTAGCAAAAAACGGATGTTGCTCATCAAGCTGTTTGCGTTTTTCCTGAGGCCAATGCACGCCATAAGCTATAAGTTTATCAATGACGTCGATATTATGTTTTTGAGCAAAGAAATGAACAATATGATAGGCCACCACCGGACCAATGTCTCGAATTTCCATTAACTGTTCTGCAGAAACTTTTTTTAAGGCTTCAATATCAGCAAATTCTAAAGCGAGGGCTCTTGCACTGACCTCCCCCACTTCACGAATTCCTAAAGCATAGAGGAAGCGAGCAAAGCTGGTTTTTTTTGACTTTTCGATAGCGGTTAACAGATTCTCAGCTGATTTTTTGCCCATCCGTGGCAAACTGGCCAGGGTCGTTAAATCAAGGGCATAAAGCTCAGCGACATCGCGAACTAAGCCTTGGTTGACCAATTGCTCAATCAACATGCCACCCAAGCCATCAATCGACATCGCTCTACGCGAGGCAAAATGCCAGAGCATCCGTTTAAGCTGAGCACTACAAAATAAACCGCCGGTGCAACGAGCAACCGCTTCCCCTTCTTCGCGAATAACATCTGCGCCACAGACCGGGCAATGGCTAGGAAGGTGGATAATTTCAGTTTTAGACGGACGTTTTTCCATCACTACGGAAACCACTTCAGGAATTACATCACCCGCTCGCCTAACAACAACCGTGTCACCTATACGAATATCCTTGCGATTTATTTCATCCATATTATGCAGCGTGGCATTACTCACCGTAACACCAGCAACACTCACAGGCCGTAATCGTGCAACCGGGGTTAAAGCACCCGTCCTTCCTACCTGAAAATCAACCGCATGAATTTCAGTCATCTCCTCACTTGCAGGAAATTTATGCGCACAGGCAAATCTTGGTGCACGAGCGACATAGCCTAAACGCTGTTGCAGAGCAATGTTATTTAGTTTATAAACAACCCCATCTATTTCGTAGGGCAAGGCTAACCGACGTTTTAACATGTCTTGATAATAGGAAAGACAACCTGAGAGACCAACTACAACTTTAGCTTCAGGAGAAACACGAAATCCAAACTCACGCAGCAATTCTAATTGCCCCATATGATTATCAGGTAATAAAAAATGATCACTAGCGCCTATACCGTAACAATAGATAGCCAAAGGTCTGGCTGCAGTAATGGCAGGGTTTAATTGTCGTAAACTCCCAGCCGCAGCATTACGTGGATTGGCAAAGGTTTTCTCTCCTTTGATACGTGCCTTTTCATTGTAGCTCTCAAAACCCGCTTTAGGCATATACACTTCACCGCGTATTTCAATAAACGCAGGCGGATTATTACAGAGCAATTTTAAAGGAACGGCGGCAATCGTTTTAATATTGCTGGTAATATTTTCACCGACTGCACCATCTCCACGTGTCGCGGCATAAACTAGTTGCCCCTTCTCATAACTTAGATTGACTGCTAAACCATCGAGTTTGGGTTCACAAACAAATTGCAAGGATTCTTCATCAGCCTCTAAGCGATCAGCAACCCGCTTGATGAAAGCATGTAACTCTTCTTCAGAAAAAACATTTCCTAGCGATAACATAGGTTGTTTATGTTCAACGGGTTCAAAAGTGCCGGCAGGGCTGCCGCCTACTCGCTGAGTCGGCGAATCAGGGCTAATGTACTGTGGATGCTTTGTTTCAAGTGTTTGTAATTCTTTAAAACAACGATCGTACTCACTATCAGGAACTAAAGGCTCATCGCGCACGTAATAATGGTAGTCATAAAGCCTAATACGCTCACGTAAATTGTCGATTTCTTTAACTAAATCATCCACTTTCATCTGTTTTTTTTACCTGTTCTAGCATTGTATCCTTTAGGGCATCATTCTACCCACAACTTCGGCTTGCCGTCGACTTTGTTTTCTTGTCTTGTGTAATAAATTCTCTTATGGTATTGATATCGCCCTGTCAGCTCGGAACAAACCTATGGTCTTTCGTTTTATTATCTGCCTACTCCTATTTTTTTGTACCTTCTTAAGTTATTCAGCTGAAGAACAGCCTGAAAATCTCGGCGTCGCTTTTGTGCATGGCACTCATGATTATAGTGCTGGCGCAGAAGGCGTTTATTGGAAAGAGGATTTTATTCACGCAGTCATCGAAGGACTTCCCAATCCAAGTAACTATTATGTTGTTCATTGCGATTTTAGTCAGTATATGTGGCATGAAAAGGCTGCAGGTTGCGTGGCCAATCAATTGCTTGAATTTATCACTAATAAACAAATCACCAAACTGATCGTTTATACCCATTCAAATGGAGGAAATGTCGTTCGCTGGATTCTTTCAAATCCAACCTTCGATGCGCGTTATCTCAGTTTGGTGAAACATATTCGACAGGTGGTTGCCTTAGCCCCTTCGAGTGGCGGCACTGAACTCGCCGATGAAATCCTCAATGGCAATGGCTTTGAAGAGTCCGTTGGCTGGTTACTGGGTTATATCAACAACGCAGTAAAACAACAACGCATAGGTGATATGGCTCTTTTTAACTCTGAAATGTTATTGGGAACTGCTGGACGGCCTTCTTTACCACTTCCTTTTCGCGTAATGATCGGAACCGATGTGGATGCTTCGCCGTTCAGCTCATCAAGCTATTGCAATGGCTTTTTCCTTAATGTTGGTTTAAAAATTACCCAATCTTATTTACAACATTGCTCTGATGGATTTTTAAACTGCAACTCGCAACGTATTGCTGGTCAACTTTGGTTTTACGATAAACAAAAAACAAATCATGCCATCACATTAAGCCATAATCAAAGCCGTCATAGTTGTTTTGGTTTAGAAAAAATTCTGCGTAAGGACCTTTTGACTCAAGGAGCTGTCCAATGAAATTTCTTTCATTAATTCTTTTATCCTTGCTGTGTTTAGAGTCTCAAGCTTACCCTTTAGCAAAACAAGTTCACCTTGTTCCTTATAACTGTAAAAGCTGTGATCTTTTATCTCATGAAGAATTAAGTCTGAGCTGGCCAACTCACGATAGCCCATTGCAAACTCAAACCATGCATGAGCAAACAAGTCGTAAATATCAAGTTAAAGCAAGTTTAAAGGAACTAAGACAGGGGGTAACTATCCATACTTCAGCCGCAGAGGCTATTGTGCGTATTGCGCCTGTCAATCCTAAAACCTCGGTTAAACTTCAATTTAGTATCAGCAACAAGCATGGTCTTAATTTAAGTTTGCTCGAAGCTTCTTCTTTATATTCACAAAGAGAAGCCTTAAAAAATACACCTTTTGCAGGCAATACTTTAGCGCTTGCTGAATTAAAACCTGAGCTTGGTTTTGGTCAATTCACAATCACAAGTTCTCAGGCTGATCGGAGCAAAGACGATGAACTTTTTATGATTCATGTCTATGATCGTTATGCAGCCACTGCCTTAACCATTCAAACGAATAAGGCGCGTTATTATTCTGGCGATGAGTTTGTTGCCACTCTGATCTTAAAAGATAAAGAGCAGATTTATTCCATCGATGATCTAACTTTGTCACTTGTTAGCCCTGATGGAGAAATTACTCCTCTTGTGGCCACGCCAATCGCTGAAAACATTTTTCAAGCAAGAACTATTTTAAATTCAGAAAAAAATAGCCGTGGAGGTAATTGGTATGTTGACGCGACGGTGACCACCATTATTGGCGACGATATAATCTGGCGGCAAGCTCATTCTGCTTTTTCTTATACGATTCCTTCTGCCGCAGTTGTAAACATCACAAAAGGTCCTGCAAACAACTTTGATTTTATTGCCACAGTGGAGGTCGCTACCGGCAGTCGTTATGCCTTGCAGGCAGTTCTTTTAGGGAGTGATACACAAGGCAAACTTCATCCTATTCAAACGACCCAATCGGCTGCTTGGTTGCCTACCGGCCAGCAGCGTTTGAATTTTTCATTTGATTCTAACTTAAAAACTGATTATAAAGCTCCTTACTATTTGAGTTATATCCACCTGACTGATTTTGGGCAAATGAAGCCTGTTTTTGAATTTGATGCTCCGATTGAAGTCGATAAATTAAGTTAATAATGAACTACTTACCCACTATTTCTCTTATTGAAGGCATTGCACTGTCGATTGCCTTGCAAACTCTGTTGATTTTTTTTGTGATGCGCCGCCAGCAGCGGCAGCACAGTTTGCTAGAAACCCAATTTGAAAAACTGCAACAATCCTTCGCTACGCAGCTTCACCAATTGCATCTTGAACTCCATCAAACCTATCAAACAAGCCAACATCAGATCTATGAAAAAATAACTCAGGGACAAATCAACAGCCAACGATTAATCGCTGAAATTATTCAAAGCCAAATGGCAGACGTACGAGAGCAAATGAATCATAGTTTTAAACAACACGCCAGTTCGCTCACTGCTCATTTGCAATCTTTAACCGAAGAAATTCGCAATCATTTGCATAATTTAACTCAGCAAGTCAATCACAAATTAACAGAAGGTTTTGAAAAAACATCCACAACCTTCACCGACGTCGTGAGACGGCTCACTATTATTGACGAAGCACAGAAAAAAATTACCGAACTTTCAACGCACGTAGTCAGTCTGCAAGATGTTCTGGTTGATAAAAAAGCTCGCGGAGCCTTTGGTGAGGTACAGTTATCTACCCTCATTGCCAATATGATTCCCTCCACGCATTATCGTACGCAATATACGCTTAGTAACCAAAAGCGAGCCGACTGCATTCTTTTCTTACCCGAGCCCACTGGACATGTGGTCATTGATGCGAAATTTCCACTGGAAACTTATCAAAAACTCATGAACACAGACGCTGTCTCTAGCGACCGCAAAGCCCTACAACAGCAGTTTCGACAAGATTTGCAAAAACATATCAAGGATATTGCTGAAAAATACATTGTCCCCAATGAAACAACCGATGGCGCAGTCATGTTTATACCTGCAGAGGCTATTTTCGCTGAGATTCATGCTAATTATCCTGATATGATTGCCCTTTCTCAGCGGCTTAAAGTCTGGATTGTGTCGCCAAGTACTTTAATGGCGGTCTTAACCACAGCAAGAGCTGTCTTAAAAGATGATGCAACTCGCAAACAAGTTCATATTATTCAAAAACACCTGCACTCCCTCGCCGATGACTTCCAACGTTTTGAAAAACGCATGGACAAGTTGTCAAAACATATTGATTTAGCACATCAAGATGTCAACGAGGTAAGTACTTCAGCCAAAAAAATAACACAGCGTTTTCAAAAAATTGAGTCCGTCGAGTTAGATTTTCAGGAGCGTGAAACGATTACTGAGTCGAATTAGACTCGGGCTTGGCCCAACAAATTCATCCACACTTGTGTGGAAGGAAATGCTGGACTAAAGCCTAACCTTGTAATCTAAAAACTAACTTCTTTTTAATTAAGAACCTATGTTATGCTAACAACACGCCCATCGGAGAAATAAAGATGCGATCTCTGTCTTATTCGCTAATCACTGTTCTATCTTTGTATGTTTCTTCAATTAGCTATGCAACTATTCCTGCAGAATGTGATCCCATTTTCATTCCGTTTTGCGATAAACAGCGCTGTTGCCATGCTATGGGCGGCATCAGCTATTGTGATTCTGTAGCTGGACGCTATGTTTGTAACAATGGGTATTATTCCAGCTGCTACTGTACACGTCATGCTGTGATGGATATCCAAAAACTCTCAGGTTGCTGTTTATGGCAAGGTGGCGTGATGACTATTTCTGCTGTAGGGGCCGTGGTATGTAATAATGGTAGTATTTCTGAGGTTTGTAGTTTGCAAAACCCTCCACAACCCGTTTCCAGTTGGTAGTTTGCTCTTCTCATGACTAGTCCGCTCATTGAAATAAAACAAGTTAATAAATCTTACGGCTCAGCCCTCATTCTCAATAATATTTCCCTGTCAGTTCAAAATGGTGAGTTCCTAACCCTTTTAGGACCTTCAGGTTGTGGAAAAACCACCCTACTGCGGTTAATTTCAGGCTTTGAACAACCAAGCTCCGGTGAAATATATTTCAATGGCCAATGTATCAATGCGCTGCCTCCACAAAAAAGGGATGTCCATACTGTTTTCCAAAGTTACGCCCTCTTTCCGCATTTATCGGTTTATGAAAATGTAGCGTTCGCTTTACGATGCAAAAAGATGGATGAGAAAACCATTTCCGCACGAGTCGAAGAAACTCTACGCCTAGTTCAGCTAGAGTCTTTTGCCAAACGCGATATCCAACAGTTAAGCGGCGGACAGCAGCAGCGTGTAGCAATCGCTCGTGCAGTAATTAATCGCCCACAAGTTTTGCTTTTGGATGAACCTTTAAGTTCGCTCGATTATAGATTACGCAAAAACATGCAGTATGAGCTTAAACAATTACAAAAAGCGCTAAACATGACTTTTATTTTTGTCACCCATGATCAAGAAGAAGCTTTATCCATGTCGGATCGAATTGTGATTTTTAACCACGGCCACATAGAGCAAATTGGGACACCGCGGCAGGTCTATGAAACACCTGCTAATCTTTATGTTGCAAAATTCATTGGCGAAGCAAATATTTTTAATATTCAAATCAAGGGGGTTTCCGGCCAAAACCTGCTTACCGAAATCGAATCGATTCAGCTCCAATGCCGTAATACTGGCAATTATCAACCTGGTGATAAAGTGCATCTTATCATTCGCCCGGAAGATATTCGTGTGTTGAAGGAATCAGAGACAGACGATACGGGCGGCATGTTACCAGGAAAAATTATAGATATTGTCTACAAAGGCTCTACGATTGATTTAAAAGTCGAATTAGATTCTGGAAAAATTATCAATGCGACCGCCTTTTTCGATGAAGATGATGATAACTTAGAATATACACTTAACGAAACTCTGTGGTTACAATGGTTACCTGGTTGGGAAGTATTATTGCCTTATGAATCTTAAAATCCAATCATTCATTTCAACAAGTGGGACTTAATGAAAGTTAGATCTCTTTCAGTGTATCTTACCTACATCTGGTTAATTATTTTTAGCTTCGTTCCTCTATGTCTGGTATTAATCGCTAGTTTTCTATCCAAAAATAGCAACCACCTTGTCGATTTACCCTTCAGCTTAAGTAATTATTCTGCCTTACTCACCCCTATTTTTATCAAAATTTTCTTTCGCTCGCTATTCATAGCGTCATTTGCGACCGCTTGCTGCCTTTTACTCGCTTATCCTTTCAGTTTTTTATTAATTAAATCAAAACATAAATCCGTTTTACTATTACTAATTATTATTCCGTTCTGGACAAGTTCATTAATACGTACTTACTCCCTGATCGCGCTGCTTAAATCAAAGGGCCTTATCAATGCTATTCTTTTAAAATTGCATTTAATCGATACCCCCCTTTCATTGCTTTATACCAATTTTGCAGTCCTAACTGGACTAGTTTACAACTTATTCCCGTTTATGGTTTTACCAATTTTTACTAACATGGAACGCTTTGATTTTAGCCTTATTGAAGCAGCCAAAGATTTAGGGGCAAGTAAACTCAACATTTTTTTCCGCGTATTTTTACCTAATACAGCAAATGGGATTATTGCTGGCTGTTTAATGGTCCTTTTACCCTCAATGACCCTATTCTATATCCCTAATGTTTTAGGTGGGGCACGCTCGATTTTATTGGGAAACTTAATTCAAGATCAATTTTTAGTTTTGGAAAATTGGCCTCAAGGCTCAGCCACTTCTGTATTACTCACCGTCATTTTATTAATTTTATTGTTCTTTTTTCGTCGTCAAAGCAAGGAGATCTTGCAATGAAAGCTTTGACGCAAAAAACTTTCTTAACTTTAGTATTTCTCTTTCTTTATTTCCCAATTCTTGTACTCGTTATTTATTCGGTAAATGCTGCGAAGTTTTCATTGCAATGGCAGGGCTTTTCAACGCAATGGTATGTTGAGCTTTTTCATGATCGTGTATTATGGTCTGCTTTTTTGCATTCTACTATTCTGGGTCTCAGCGCTTCTATTGTAGCAACTACTTTAGGGTTATTAACTTGTGTGCATTTATTTCTTTATCGCAATCGACAACATCGTCCGCTCTATGCGATCTTAATTTTGCTAATCATTATTCCTGATCTCGTCCTCGGAGTCGCACTTTTAATTTTCTTTAATCTAATGAATATTACTCTGGGTTTTTTCAGTTTGTTAATTGCTCATATCAGTTTTTGTATTCCTTTTGTGATTTTAACGATTAACAGCCGTATTTATACTCTCGATCCGAATATTTATTTTTCTGCACTCGATTTAGGAGCGAGTCGTTTCACAGCGTTAAGGAAAATTCTTCTACCCCTGTTATGGCCTGCAATACTCAGCGCTTTCTTACTCTGTTTTACCCTCTCTTTTGATGATGTCATTATTAGCTATTTTGTTGCAGGTCCCGATTTTAATATTTTACCGCTTACCATTTATTCTTTAGTAAGAACAGGCGTAACACCTGAACTTAATGCTTTATGTACCATTACCCTTGCTATATCGATGGCCTTGGTCATTATTTCAGATCGCATATCGAGTAAAAAACCATGAATCGTTTTCTATTATTTATTGCCCTGGTTTTAGGCACGACTATGCTTTTTGCTAATAAAGTAGTGAATGTTTACATTTGGGGCGGAGAAATCCCCAAGGAACTTTTACAAGCCTTTGAAGATGAAACGGGAATCACCATTCATTTATCCACTTATGATAGTAATGAAACGATGTACGCTAAACTTCGGGCAAGTGGTAAAAGCATTTACGATGTCATTTTGCCTTCCGCTTATTTTGTTGAACGCATGCGTAATCAAGGTCTGTTGCTAGCGCTTGATCATAAGAAGTTGCCAAATCTTGCAAATATCGAGAGTCACTTCAATGATAATGAGTACGATCCAGGCAATCAATATAGCGCTCCTTTGATTTGGGGAGCGACAGGCATTTTTTATAATAAAACTTTTGTAAAAGATGCGCCTAAAACTTGGCAAGATTTATGGCAAAAACGCTGGCGTGGGGAGCTAATGCTTCTTGATGACTCACGCGAACTTTTCTCTATTGCGCTGATGAGTCTAGGATTTAACCCCAATGATAAAGATCCACAACATATTAGACAAGCTTACAATCGCCTCTTGGCTTTGGTACCGAATGTTAAACTCTTTGCTAGCGACAGTATCCAAGCCATTATGATTGATGAAGATGCAATAGCAGGAATAGCCTGGAGTGGCGATGCTCTCAAAGCTCAGATGGAAAACAATCAAATTTCTTTTAATTATCCTCAGGAGGGCTTTGTGATCTGGGTTGATTGTCTCGCCATTCCCAAAAATCCACCTCACCCGGAAGAAGCTTACGCCTTTATTAATTTTATGTTTAAACCTGAATCCAGCGTAAAAATTGCTATTTTAGAAGGTGCAGCTATAACCAATGCCAAAGGGCGTAGTCTTCTTCCTAAGGCAATTAATGATAATCCCATCGTCTATCCTTCTGAAGAAACGATGAAGCACGCTTATCTTCAGCGCGATCTCGGTGAACAAACTTTGGAGTTATACAACAAATACTGGCAGCAGTTTAAGTTAGCATTTTAAACTTAACGTTAGGTAATAGCTCACCTACCCGTACGTCATCCCTCGCTACGTGCGTAACAAGGTACGGGCTACGCTATTATATTGTTAAAATTTTTATACCAGGAATTTTTTCAAAGTCTTCAATATTACTAGTAAGTAATGAGTATCCATGAGCTAGTGCTGTAGCAGCTATTTGTAAATCATGGACGTTAGAGCTTGATTTAGATCTAGGTTTTAAAAAATAGGCGTAGATTTCAGCATAAGTTCTAGCCACCCTTTCATCAAAATTTAAAATAGGAATTTGTTCAAGTATATTTTCAACAAAAGCGGTACGGGTTAATTTTATTGATATATTTTTTGATAAATGAATTCCGGCTAATAATTCGGAAGCCGTAACTGAAGCAATATAGGCATCACCGTAAGAAGAAAAATCATTCAATTTTTCAATCTCTAATCGTTTATTTTCAATATCAATAAAAAAGTTTGTATCTATTACTAATCCCATGGGCTCTCCGGTAATTTAGCCCCATTTTTAATAGATTTAATATCCTGCGACATTCCTTGAGCTTCCTCTCCTAAGCTCGGCAAAGTTTTTATAAAACTTGCTAAATTTTTAATAGGAAAACCCGATCTAGGTGGAGGACTTAATTCAGCAATAGTTTGAACACCCTTGGTAATGTATAGGCTTCTTCCAGAGATACGAACTTTATCTATCATAGCGGAAAGGTGTCGAACTAACTCCGTAGCAGAAATAGTTTCGTGAGTACTGTTTTTCATACATTCTCCGTTATTAAAATTACTTTAACAATACATATTATATGTAAATTGTGTAAAAAATGCAATTTGACAAGGATGAGCTTACAATTTATTCGATGAATAATGGAAAAGTTGTCACGAAACCACTCCAACTTACGCTTAGAACTTAAACGTACAAAAAGAAACGCGTTAATATTAGCCCTATAACATCTCCCAACAAGACAGTCACAATGAAACTCAACCATAGGCTCCTTCCTTCAAGACCTGAAGCCTCTTTCAAAGCGAAAAAATAGGTTGTAATTTGCCAAATAATACAAATTAGAAAAACAAAATGACCGATTGTACCTAGCAGAGTTAGATGTAATTCAAAGCCCTTGGAAATATCTTCTTTATGAGGTTCCAAATATTTTTGTAGTATTACAATGGGGAGGACAAAGAGGATGGGATAACGCGACAAAGCCACCGTGCCAAAAAAATCAATCGCACGAATTCTTTTTTGCCTAAGTAAAAGGGCTGCTGCTAAAAAAAGCGAGGCTAGAATAAAAATAACTACGGCATTTTGATAAAGCAATAAGAAAAAATTAGGTTTCATCGCCTTAATGTTATCGGCGAATACAAAACCTATAATGCCATCGAAATAGACATTAGCAGCAATCCCCACGCTACTCATGATGACCATCAATATTAAACCCAACAATAAGGCTTTAAATCCTGCAATTTTTTGAAAAGGATTGATGAGCACTGAATTCTCAATACTTGCAAAGATAGATTTCTTGGTTAAGGCTGCAGAAATTAACTGATAATCCGCTTCTGAAATTTTATTTTCTTCACGCATTGCTAAAAGACGTTTTTGTTCTTTGTCCATCATCATACTCACAGACGTTTCAACATAATGGCCGCTTCTTTTGCAGAAATTTTACCTTCCTCAAGCAATAGTAAAATTTCTTCTTTAGACCCCTCCTCTTTTATTTCCATATTTTCCAAGGTTCTTATCAAAGCATTGAGTCTGTTTCTCAATGTCGGATAAGAGACTTTTTGGATAACAGCCATGTCCTTAAGGCTTCCTGAACATTTTACAAAATCCAAAATAAATTGCAGATCGTCTTCAGGTAGTTTTAATAACGCCGATATTTCAAATTGCCCTTCAAATCTAGTATTACAGTCAGCACACTCAATCTTGACTACATTTAAATTCGAACTTTTACAGGATGGGCACTGTGTAATTATTTTTCCCATGCTTCAAATACTGATTCTCAAATCTTCTATGCATAATATTTTACTAACAAACAATATAATATCAACCTTATTTCATTTTTCAAACTCCATTTTTAATTTTATTAAAATAAATATTTGTTTTTTTAAATTTGTGTTGATATATTCGAACCTCGTTAGAAATAAATGTCTAATTTTCGGTCATGAAGGTACATAAATGAGTAAAGAAAATTCAAAAAACAGCTGGAAAAAAACGTTTGTTCTTATCACAGACTATTTTTTAAATTCGGACGAACGATTAAAAGCATGGCTGTTATTAATAGGGGCCATCCTTTGCGTCATCGCTCTTGTCGCTATAATGGCAGCTTTATCTTGGTGGTCGGCTGGATTTTGGGCTGTATTAACCGCTAAAGCGTTAACTCCTTTTCTGATAAGCATGGCGCAATTTACTTTGTTACTGACCACCTATGTAGGAGCTTATGTTTTAAAAAATTATCTTATTGGGAAATTATCGGTCATTTGGCGTAATTGGTTAACTAAAAAAATGCTTATTGATTTATTTGGCAGTGAAAATAATTATTTAGAATTAAGACGATTTTCCCCTGAAATTGATAATATCGCACAGCGAATTCAGGAAGACATTAAAACGATTGTGGACTTTTCACTGAGTTTAGCCACCGATTTTTTACAATCCGTGCTCAGCTTCGGAACTTTTGTAGGCACTTTATGGGTAGTGGGCGGAGCCTTAACTGTAGCAATTTTGGGCCTGAATATTATTATACCAGGTTATTTAGTCTGGGTTGCATTATTGGTTGCCATAACAGCCACAATAGTTACTCATTTTATAGGAAAATCACTTCCTGAAGTGAATAAAATGGCTGAGCAAGCGGAAGCAGATTTCAGGCAGGATTTAACACAACTCTGTGGAGAGGCTGAAAATATTGCTGAAGAACATGCTGAAATTTATTATCAAACGTCGATAGGAAATAAAATTGAAGCAATCAAAAAAACCTCTAATCAAAAACTGAATAGCGAAGCAAAATTAACTAGTTTTCAGAGTTTTTATCTTCAACTAGCTGGGATTTTACCCAATATCCTTGCTGCCCCGCTTTACTTTACAGGACTTATTGATCTTGCCCAATTAATGCAAATTGGAATGTCTTTCACTGAGGTCAATATGTCATTAAGCTGGTTTGTTACCGCTTATGAAAATCTTTCTACTAATCAGGCCAGTATCGAGCGCATTATTGAATTACAAGACGCTTTTAAAGAAGGGGGTTTGGCAACGAATCCCAAAGCCATTTCTAGGAAACTAAGGTCTAAAGAAACCATCAAAATAAAAAACTTGGATATTCTGGCACCTCAAGCATCAAGTTCAGAATATATTATTCGTAATCTTAATCTAAAACTAGAACCAGGCGTGCATGTGATGCTACAAGCCGAATCCGGCATGGGTAAGAGTACTTTATTCAAAGTAATCGCAGGGGTTTGGAAATATGGTAATGGTAAAGTGTCCATCCCGGAGGGCAAAAGTTTCTATTTTTTACCACAAAGACCCACTCTGCCCTGCGATAGTTTAAGAGCTGTTTTAGCCTATCCTGAGCCAGCAGACACTTACGATGATCTGCAATACATCTCTGTCTTAGAAAAGGTAAAAATGGATAAATTTATTCCACAGTTAGATAAAATCTGTCCCTGGGCAACTCAATTATCAGGCGGTGAGCAACAACGAATCGCCATCGCAAGAGTTCTCTTGAAACAACCCGATTGGCTATTTTTGGACGAAGCAACCTCTTCTCTCGACGAAGAAAATGAAAATCTTATTTATCAATTATTAAAAGAATTATTATCAAAGACTACGATTGTTAGTATTGGTCATCGCTCTACAATAGCACCACATCACACAAAAACTCTATTTTTTAAACCTATCGAAGAAAGAGGGGTTGAAATACAAGAACGTTTTTCTAGATCAGAAGCTTATCAGAGCCTAACTGTTGGAGTCTAATAACATAGGTAGCCTGACTGCTTGCAACTGAATCTTAGTCCATCTCTGACAACCCTGTCCAGCTCGGCTCCGACGTCCCGCGTCTTGTCCGGCGTTGTTGCATGGTTGAACTCATTCCCTACTTACCGCGGCTTGTTCGCGGGATCCAGAGATCTGAGTAAGAAAAAAGATCACCTGGATACCACGGACAAGCCGCGGTAAGTAGGGACGAGAGTAGAGTTTGCAACATCGCTGGAACTAGCCACAGGGCGTAGGCAACGATGTGACTTAGATTGAGCGCTTGCTACCAGGCTGCACTTACACTGTAAAAGTTAGCGTAGACACATCAGGACATCTCTTTTCACCGAGCTTGGTGTTAAAAAATGAAAACTCATTCGAAGAGGAATTAGTAGTTGGGGCTGATTGATTAACCGATTTACACTCAGGTAACTCTCGCTTACGTTTCCGATTCTCGGATGATAATCGATTGTCACTAGCTTCGGGAACATTCCCGGGAATAAGCGGTGTTGAATCAGAGATGTTTTGCTCATCCCTTTCCAAAAGCATCGATGAATTAATACCAGTAATGGTTAATTTCATAGGAGTCGATTGTGTGGCTTCAAGCTTTAACTTGGCGTACAAGTTATTTTTAATCCAGTTTATCGCTTGAAGAGAACTAAATTGTTTAAATTCAGTAACGTTTTCCGATGCGTTATTACAATCATATAGATAAAACCCGCCTTTATCTTTAAAGATGCCGATAGTATGGCTTCTTCCAGAAAAAGCACTGATACGAATCATGTCATAATTTTTCATAAAATTGCTAAGAATATTTTGCCATTTACGGGCCTTAAATCCTTCGCGTTTGGGATCGGCTGAGGTTTTTATTTCAGGGACACCCAAAATGACTTCGATACTTTCCTGTCCTGTATTTGGATAGTAATTGCCCGGATGCTGAGCTTTATCTATTTCCGTATAAAATTCTTCTATTTTTTCGCAGTCCATCTGGGACACTTCCATCCCTCGTATAACCATATTGTAAATATCAAAAAACTCTTTTTGCCGATTTCTAGCTGCATACTTTAACCATGTTAAGGTTAAACCATGACACCAGCCTCCCTCTTCAACCTCAGGTAACTGCATCCTCTCTCGATGCAAGTTATATTGATGCATAAATACGTCTTGAGAGACATTAAGTAGACTAAAGACAGACGACAATAATGTATCTACTTCATGAATAACTGGATAATCTTCATTGAAAATAGCAGCAGCCATAAATGGATCGTCAAAAGTATTGGTTGCTAAAAGTTGGCCTAACGTCGTTTTTTTACCCATCGATCTTCCTTCTTAAATTCATATTTATAAAAGAGTGGGATTATACTTAAAAAATATTCTTTTCTCATTAAAAATAAGTCGAAAATTGATCAGTCTGAAATAATATTGGGATAATAATTAAAACCAACGGCATAAAAGACCACTCTCTACAGGATTTAGCTCTGCAACGACAGTGGATGAATCCTTTCACCGATTACTAGATCGCTGCTTTTCTTTCTTGCTCTCCAAGACAAAGCGCCATAAACAAGATAAAGAAATAACCAGAACCGGAATATAACAACAGGGAATCAGTCAAATTTCCTAAAAGAAAGCAAGCAAGCATTGCAAAAGCAATGGGGCGCATTTTATCTAAACGCCAACTTGCTTTAATTAAACTAAAAAAGAAGGCTAATAAGATGATAACACCAACTAAACCAAACTCAGTAGCCACGAAAAAGTATTGATTATGGGGTTCTAATAGTCTATTTAGCCATGAAGGCACTGGATTTAACGTGCGGAAATAATAAGTAAAACTGCCAGTTCCATTCCCTACCAGCGGATGCTTATTAAAAAGTTGATAAGCGAATTGATAAAATTGTAAACGATAACCTACGGGCGTATCCTTATCGTTTTGTTGATAATGCTTTACTTCTGTCACCGCCAAACTAAGCCGATCTTTCATATATTGGCTTTGATTGTAAATCATGAAAAAGGTGGTACAAACCATTAGAAATCCAGCAATCGCTAATCGCCAAGAGCAAATCTGTACCATTAAAAGAGACATTAGTAGAAAATAGGCAATATATCCCATCCGTCCCCCATTGATAAAAAGGGCATGATAACTGAACAAAAGAAATAATAAGCTGTAAGCGAATCGCTGCAAAGCTCGCTGCCGATAAGCAAATAAGGCCGATAAATAGGCAGCAAAATCCAACATATAACCGACCATAATATGATTGCGAAAAATGTGATCGGGGTTGATATTAAAAGTAGGCAGAAAACCTCGATATCTTAATACCGCAATACCAGAGGTAAGCAGCATCGCTAATAAAAACGCATGTAGACCTAAGCTTCTTGTTCTTTCGCTGCGAAATCCAGCAACCAGAATAGGCAAATAAAGAAATTTGCTATATTTTTCCAGAATAAGCATTTTTTCTGAAAAACTAGCAGGGCTCCATAAACAAGCAACTAGTGCTAAGCAAGTAAGAATAATAGCTGCCCTACACCAGCCTTTAGTGAGCAGGTCAGCAATTTCAGCGCGATATTTAGGAATTAATAAAATCACGACGACCGATAAACTTAAACAGATGCTTTTTGCAGAAGAACTAAGTGGCAAAACAAAAAGCGTCACTGCTAACAATAAAGGCACCAATTTTTGTATTGAAAATTTAGTTGATATGCCGGCAAGTGCATCCATTCTTTAATTATCCTCAGTAGTAGCAGGTAATTTACTCAATTGGGAATCATGGTACAACTGCTTAATTCCCCGGTAAAAAGTCCCTTGGGCATTAAAAACAGCTAAAAGGAATCCTGCTTTTCCATCTAAAAATCCACGCTGTAAAAAATAGCAACGGAAAAACATCCAACAGGTTCCAAGCAGCGTTTTTGCAAAACTAGGTTTTTTATTTTTCTCAATTTTAATTTTGGCACTGTAAGACGAATAACGATTGATCTTATAAAGCGCATGAGTGACATCTTGAAAGGAGTGATGCATGATTGCTTTTTTTATTTTGCTAATTCTTTGCCCGGGAGGCAAAACTATTTTCTCGTGCACAATATCTGAACTATAGCGAGCCCCTGCTCGTTTAAAAAGACGTACATGTCTTTTAGGACTTGAAGAGAAGCGTAAAGGGAATCCATAAAAATTCATACAGATAGGAATGCGATAAGCATCGGCGTCGTTACTTGTTATCGCTTTGATAATTGCTGCTTTGAGCTGCTCATCGACTGTTTCATCGGCATCTAAGTTTAGTACCCAATCTTCTGTCGCTAATGATAAGGCCCGCTGCTTCTGAATACCATAACCTTGCCAATCGGTAGAGTACACTTTGTCTGTATATTCTTTCGCGATAGCGATTGTATTGTCACTACTTCCTGAATCAAGAACAATCAGCTCATCAGCCCATTGAACTGAAGCAAGGCAACGTCTGATATTTGCTTCTTCATTTTTAGCAATGATGATAACACTAAGCATGGGTTAGCCGGCTAAATAAATTGCCCTATTCTAACCAGATACAGGCATAAAAGAAACTGTGGGTATTAGATAGATACTTTTATATGAATTTGTTGGGCCGAGGCCCAACATTCCACGAAAAACAGATGAATTAAGAGAGCTTAGCAAACACCTTCTCTATGATCATGGCTATCGAAATGTAATTTGCCATCTTTTACTTTTAAGGTCACATGGCCGCCATTCGATAACTTACCAAAGAGTAGTTCATCTGCTAAAGGTTTCTTCACATTTTCTTGGATTAACCTTGCCATTGGACGAGCACCCATAGCCTTATCATAACCATGTTCAATGAGCCAATCGCGGGCTGCTTTATCTACTTTGAAAGTGACGCCCTTATTACTGAGCTGTTCATCCAACTCCATGATAAATTTATCAACCACTAGACCAATTGTTACACTATCAAGCGGTGCAAAGTTAATAATCGCATCCAATCGGTTTCTAAATTCAGGACTGAACTGGCGTTTAATCGCGTCCAAACCATCATTACTATTATCCTGTAAGCTGAAACCAATTGAATTTCTGGTAATTTCGCTCGCACCCGCATTACTAGTCATAACCATAATGACATGACGAAAATCGGCTTGTCGTCCATTAGTATCGGTTAAAGTACCATGATCCATAATTTGTAAAAGCAAATTAAAGACATCTGGATGAGCTTTTTCAATTTCATCAAGAAGCAATACGGCATGTGGATTTTTAGTCACTGCTTCAGTCAATAAGCCGCCTTGGTCATAACCTACATAGCCAGGAGGGGCTCCGATGAGTCGTGAAACAGTGTGTTTTTCCATGTATTCAGACATATCAAAGCGTAATAATTCTATGCCTAATACATTAGCCAATTGCTTGGTGACTTCCGTTTTACCAACACCAGTTGGGCCAGCAAATAAGAAACAACCCACTGGTTTTTCGGCATCTCGTAGCCCAGAGCGAGCGAGCTTAATCGCGGAAGCAAGCGCTGTTATTGCATCGTCTTGTCCATAAACGAGCAATTTCAAATCGCGTTCAAGATTACGTAAAGTGTCTTTATCCCGTGCAGATACTTTTTTAACGGGAATTCGTGCAATTTTTGCGACAACGCTTTCTATTTCAGTTACAGAGATTATCTTTTTACGCTTAGTCGCTGTGAGTAGATTTTGATAAGCTCCTGCCTCATCTACCACATCAATTGCTTTATCAGGTAAGAAGCGGTCATTAATATACTTAGCAGCCAATTCTGCAGCGGCTTTCAAGGCTGGAATCGAGAATTTAACACCATGGTGCTCTTCCAAGCGTCCTTTTAAGCCTTTGAGAATTTCAAAAGTTTCATCAATACTTGGCTCTTTAATATCAATTTTTTGGAAACGACGAGCAAGTGCTCTATCTTTTTCAAAAATACCACGATATTCCTGATATGTGGTTGAACCAATACATTTTAATTCGCCATTTGCAAGTAAGGGTTTTATCAGGTTAGAAGCATCCATTACGCCGCCAGAAGCTGCACCTGCACCGATGATGGTATGTATTTCATCAATAAACAATACGGCACCATCTTGCTGACCTAGTTGTTTTAAAACAGCTTTTAGGCGTTTTTCAAAATCGCCTCGGTATTTTGTTCCTGCGAGCAAAGCACCTAAATCCAGTGAGTAGACGATGCAAGAACTAATTGCCTCGGGCACCTCACCATCGACGATGCGTCTTGCTAATCCTTCAGCAATAGCTGTTTTACCAACCCCTGCTTCACCAACGAGCAAAGGATTATTTTTACGGCGACGGCAAAGAACCTGGATAGTTCGTTGGATCTCTTCATGACGCCCAATGAGTGGATCAATCTTACCTAGTCTGGCGCGTTTGTTAAGATTCATGCAATAGCTTTCAAGTGGAGACTCATTACCTTCACCACCCATAGAATCCTCATCCATTGATGAGTTCATATTTTCGTTCAGTTCGTTGTTATGATATTTGGAAACACCGTGAGAGATATAATTAATCACATCAAGACGAGTAATATTCTCTCGACGGAGGAAATAAACAGCCTGACTTTCCTGTTCGCTAAAGATAGCAGCTAAAACATTAGCGCCTGTCACTTCAGTCTTTCCTGCTGATTGAACATGAAATACAGCGCGTTGTAATACTCGCTGAAAACCAAGCGTAGGTTGAGTTTCCCGATCCAACTCATCCTCAGGAATTCTTGGAGTGGTTTCATCAATGAACTCAAGTAAATCACGACGTAGTGAATCAACATTAGCATCACAAGCCTGGAGTACATTTCCAGCGGCAGGGTTATCTAGCAAAGATAATAGCAAATGCTCAACAGTCATGAATTCATGACGCTTCTCTTTCGCTTCCTTAAAGGCTAGATTTAAGGTGAATTCAAGTTCTTTGTTTAACATTTTGTCGCTCCTCTCTCCAGCCACAAACACCAAATTATTCGGGTTCCATAGTACATAGCAGTGGATGCTCATTAGATCTTGCGTGATCGTTAACTAAGGCTACTTTTGTTTCTGCAATATCCCTTGTAAACACTCCACAGATGCCTTTTCCTAAAATATGAACCTGTAACATCACTTGTGTTGCCAATTCCTCATTGAAATGAAAGAACCGCTTTAATACATCTACCACGAACTCCATAGGGGTATAATCATCATTGAGCAATATAACCTTATATTTTTTAGGCTGCTTGAGCGCCGGTAGAGCTTCCGACTCCGCCGTTTTACGTTCAATTATCTCCTCTAATGACCACCCACTCATAACATATACCCTTTATTAATTTTATAGACTGACAGCGAGCATTTGGCCAGTAAAAAAATGATTTAATTCATGAAAAAATTAAACCTTGTGATAATCAGCGACATCTTGATTAGATCACATCCAAATTGGTTTTATTACATGGTTAAAAAAAGACCTCAGCTTTTTAGTCCTTAAATTAAAAAATCCTTTTCAATACGACAGTTATACACAAAGCGCCTTTCTATGGGGCCTAATTTTCACAACATTATGAGGGATCTTTCTGACGACCACTTCGAGCAAGACCAAATTTGGTTTTATTTACTGGTTAGATGGTAGCCTTTTGCCTGCAGATTCTATTCTTAAAGAAGTAGTTAGCAATCTGCGGCAAATTCAAGATTTTATTTTTAATCCTTTTACATGTGCTTAATAATTGCTTTGCCAAACTCAGAAGAGCTTAAGCAAGTAGCCCCGTCCATTAAACGCTCAAAATCATAAGTCACAGTTTTCGCTTTGATAGCTTCTTCCATTCCTTTGACAATAAGGTCTGCTGCTTCTGACCATGCCATATAGCGTAGCATCATTTCAGCGGATAAGATGATTGAGCCAGGATTTACTTTATTCTGTCCAGCATATTTTGGCGCAGTTCCATGTGTCGCCTCAAAAACTGCTACTTTATCACCAATATTAGCACCTGGTGCAATACCAATCCCACCAACTTGAGCAGCTAAGGCGTCAGAAATGTAGTCGCCATTCAAATTTAGTGTCGCAATAACACTATAATCTTCCGGTCTAAGCAAAATTTGCTGCAAAAATGCATCTGCAATCATATCTTTAATAATAATCGGCTTCCCAGTATTCGGATTTTTTATTTGCATCCAAGGCCCACCTTCAAAGTCCTTTGCATCAAACTCATCCCGAGCGACTTGATAACCCCACTCTTTAAACGCACCTTCAGTAAATTTCATGATGTTCCCTTTATGTACAAAGGTTACTGATTCACGATCGTTATCAATGGCATACTGAATCGCAGTTCTTACTAAACGAGAGGTTCCTTCCTTAGAAACAGGTTTGATTCCTATACCGCAATTCTCAGGAAAGCGAATCTTTGTAACGCCCATTTCATTTTGTAAAAAATCAATTACTTTTTTTGCTTCCTGGGTGTTAGCCTGCCATTCTATACCCGCATAAATGTCTTCCGAATTTTCACGGAAAATTACCATATTTGTTTTCCAAGGTTCTTTCAGCGGGCTTGGGGTGCCTTCAAAATAGCGAATTGGGCGCAAACAACAATAAAGATCCAGCTGTTGGCGAATCGCCACATTAAGGGAGCGGATGCCCCCGCCAACTGGGGTCGTTAATGGGCCTTTGATGGCAACGACATATTTTCTCAAAGCGTCGAGGGTTTCTTTGGGTAACCATTGGTCGGCACCATAAATCTTGGTTGCTTTTTCTCCAGCATAGATTTCCATCCAGAAAATTTTCTTTTTTTCACCATATGCTTTCTTGACGGCTGCATCAACTACTTCGCGCATAGGAGGGGTCACATCCACACCGATACCATCCCCTTCAATAAAAGGGATAATCGGAAAATCTGGTACCTGTAATAATTGATCGGCAGCAATGGTAATGGTCTGGCCATCAGTAGGTACATGAATTTTTTCGAATGTCATCGACAACTCCGTCTAAATTAAAGCGGGTATAATAGCATGCTAAAACCCTTTGTCCCAAATGCGTTAGCATGCATAATAAATTTTTTTTATTTCTTGTTAATTTTTCTAATTTCAATGCATAAATATAAAAGGTTTAAGGTATTATGAGTTCTATTTTATTGTTTAATAAACCCTTTGGGGTTGTAAGCCAATTCACCGGTGACGCTAACGAGGAAACCTTAGCCAATTATATTCAGTTACCCAATTTCTACGCAGCAGGTCGTTTAGACAAGAATAGCGAAGGCTTGTTACTCCTAACCGATGATGGAAAATTACAGCATCGCTTAACTCATCCTAACTTTAATAAACAAAAATATTATTGGGTTCAAGTGGAAGGAATTCCTCGTGATCTAGACTTGTTACCACTTCGTCAAGGTTTAGTTATTCAGCAAACGAAATTCTTGCCTGCGGTTGTTAAGCTAATTGAAGAACCGTTGCTATGGCCTAGAGTACCGCCAGTACGTTTCCGCAAAACTGTACCCACTTGCTGGCTGGAAATCATTTTACAAGAAGGGAAAAATCACCAAATCCGCAGAATGACGGCCGCTATTGGCTTTCCGACACTGCGCCTAGTACGACATCGTATTGCCAATTGGTCTTTAGAAGACCTACAGCCTGGTGAATCTCGAATGGTGATGCATTCCGCAAAAACAAAAAAGAGAGGGCGCTAAAATAATTCTCTGAACCAACCCTATACCAAGTCGCTTTCACAGATGCTGGTAAAGCTTCCTCACAAGTTCCCTACTCCAATCTTTCAGCAAAGTTTTCCTCCCCAGGGGCTTTTGTAAACACGCATGAAGCCATCCTTGTAAACCCTGGGGAAGAAAACTTTGCTTAGCACGGAATAAGAACCGGGTAAAAAGAAATCTGAAGTGCCCGAATTATCCCCCTAATCGAGGCACTTTGCTCCCTAAAGTATCGTCTGCAATTAATCGTACCCAAGGCCATAGTAAGATGGAGATCAGAGTGCTGCCTAAAGACATGAGGAAGCCATAATAATAACCAAGTGAGGCATCAATCATTAATATTATCGTTTGATAGAGTAAACAGAAAAAACCCACCAATGCCATTTGCTGCCCCATCGTAAATAAACGAAACCGTCGAGCTTTGGAGCTTGCTAACCAAGTCACTAAGGACAATGCACAGGCATGCTCTCCTAGAACTGTTGAGAGTAAAACATCAAGAGCTAAACCAATAATCAGTAAAATAGCAACATTGAAATGCTCAGGTAAAAAAAACTGCCAATATAAAATAAGGATCAATACCCAAGGTGGCCTAAGCCCCAAAAAAAACTCTGGGAAAGGCAAAATAGTTAACGCAAGTACTAAAATAGTTGCGATAAACAAACGCAAACTTAAAGAGCTCATGCATTTGCTCCTATTGCATCCATACGCTCATTAATCTGAGCAGTTAGTTCAGCTTGTTCTTTGTCAGGCCAGATAAGAAGGACTAAGCGATTTCGATTAAGTAACGCAATAGGGCTCACGTCAACCTTGATAAATGCCTCTCCAGGAATACTCTTAACCTTTTCTACCCGCCCAACGGGATAACCTTCAGGATAAAGGCGACCGAGCCCTGAAGTCACCAATAAATCACCTTTTTCAATTGATGAAGTTCTAGGTAAATTGGCCAAAGACAACTGACTCATGTTATTGGTTCCCATCAAAATAGCTCGTTCTCCCGTGCGATTATTTCTTACCGGGACAGCGGATTTCGCATCTGAGATCAATAAAACAGTGCTCGTCATATAGCCTACGTCAATAACCTGCCCCATGACACCTTTCGCATCAAGGACAGGCTGCCCAGTATAAACACCATCTCGCTTCCCTTTATTCAACACAACTAATTGTCGCGAAATTGAGGTATCAACAGCTAAAATTTGCGCGGCCATTGCGCGCATACTTGCTTTAGATGAAGTAAGTAATAACTCTCTCAATTGTGAGTTTTCTTCTTTAATAACTAAGAGTTTTTGTAATTCTGCTTCAAGCATGGCTTGCTGATAGCGTAGTTGCATATTTTCGCTAATCAGTGCCCTTTTGGCACTAACTAAAGATTGAACCCAGCCTATTACTCGCACAGGATAATCCACAGCATATTGCAAAGGTGAAACCAGCAAGGCAAAGCCACTACGGACACTATCGAGATATCGATAGTGATAGTCTGAGAACATTAACGAGGCTGATATTATCAAAGCAAACACAAAACTAAGCGCCCTATGTTTGCCTTTAGCAAATAGCCTGTTTTTAGAATTACTCTGTTGAGAGGAAATCACCGCCACGTAGATCCATTGTTTCCAAGGCTTTACCACCACCACGAGCAACACAGGTGAGCGGATCTTCTGCAACTAGCACAGGCAAGCCTGTTTCTTCCATCAATAAGGTGTCCATATTTTTCAGGAGTGCTCCACCGCCTGTCAAAACCATTCCGCGTTCAGCAATATCCGCTGCCAGCTCAGGAGGTGCTAACTCAAGAGCAGCTCTTACTGCGCCGACTATTCCTGATAAAGGTTCTTGTAGGGCTTCCAGAATTTCTGCACTGGTTAGCGTGAAGCTACGCGGTACACCTTCAGCTAAGTTTCTACCTCTTACTTCTATTTCAAAAAGATCGCGACTTGGGAAGGCAGAACCAATTTCATGTTTAATGCGCTCAGCCGTCGTTTCACCAATTAAAGTACCGTAATTACGGCGTACGTAGGAGACGATTGCGTCATCGAACTTATCACCGCCAATTCGGACGGATTGGTGATAAACAATACCGCTAAGAGAAATAATGGCTACTTCTGTTGTACCACCGCCAATATCGACAACCATTGAACCACTTGCTTCTTCAACTGGCATACCAGAACCTAATGCCGCAGCCATAGGTTCTTCGATAAGGAATACTTCGCGCGCTCCAGCACCCATTGCTGATTCACGAATTGCACGTCTCTCGACTTGTGTCGAGCCGCAAGGCACGCAAACCAAAACACGTGGGCTTGGTCTGAGGAAGCGATTTTCGTGAACTTTATGAATAAAATGCTGCAACATTTTTTCAGTCACGAAGAAATCGGCTATTACGCCGTCTTTCATTGGTCGAATAGCATTAATATTTCCAGGGGTTCTTCCAAGCATGCGCTTGGCTTCTAGACCAACAGCTGCTACTCGTTTCTGACCTGACTCATTGCGTAAAGCAACGACTGAGGGTTCATTTAAAACTATCCCTTTATCCCTTACATAAATCAACGTATTAGCAGTTCCCAAATCAATTGATAAATCGTTGGAAAAAACGCCCCGCAATTTCCTGAACATGAGCCACATTACCTCGTTCTTTTTTTGGCGAACACTTTAACCTATATTGAAATAAAAATCGACAGATAATAAGAAAGATTTATTCATACCTATAAATCAAAAAATAGGCGGCATTGCCGCCTTAAAATTTGCTGTAGCAAAAATTAGTTAATTGTGAACACTTTTTGCAATTGAATGAGATGATTTTTAACAAATCGCTCACCAAATCCAGGGACTTTCGCTAAGTCTTGTATTGAATTGAAACGACCATGTTCAGTCCGGTATTTTACAATTGCCTCGGCACGCTTTTGACCTATCCCCTTGATTACTCTAAATAAAGCCTTACTATCCGCTTTATTTAAATCAATTTGACTTCTTGTTTTTTGCAGGGTTGCTGTTGAGGATTTATTCAATGGTTCGCTTGCAGCGTAAACAGAAAGACAGACTATAAATGATGATAGAACAATAGCAAATAAATTTGCTTTCATTTGAAGCTCCTTATTGATTGGACTAGTGTGGTTTTCTAACCACGTTTGTTACCTCTTCTCGGAGAAGAGGCAGCAAAGTATCTCAGTATTTTTTCTAACTGTCGAGCCTTGTTTGCTCGTAATGACGATTTAGAACATAGGCCACACAACTCGTTAATTTTTCTACCATTTTTAAGTGCAAAAATTCATTAGGTCCATGAGCATTCGAATGTGGTCCAAGAACTCCAGTTATCATAAATTGGGCCTGTGGAAATTTTTCACCTAACATCGCCATAAAAGGAATTGTCCCCCCCTCCCCCATATAGATTGCAGGCTTCTGGTAAAACGTCATGGAGGCCTCTTCGACTGCTTTTTCTAACCAGGGCATTAAGGGCGGAGCATTCCAACCTGCAGCCGCATTATCGATGCGAAACCTAACCTTTGCTTGGTAAGGTGGATTTTCAATCAACGCTTTTTGTAGTGCTTTGGCTGCCTTTTCTGGTGCAACCATTGGCGGCAAACGCATAGATAATTTCAATGCCGTTTTAGGTCTTAATACATTGCCTGCATCTGCTAGGGCGGGAAATCCTTCAGCACCAGTAATTGCCAAGGCCGGACGCCAAGTTCGGTTTAAAATGAGCTGTTTTTTATCTTTGGTGATGGGCTCAACACCAGAGTGAAAAGGGAGTCCCCTATAAACTTCCTCTCCTAAAACCTCAGCACAAGCTTCAGCCTGATGAATACGCTCCGTTGGAATATCACAATGCAGTTCATGCAATTTTATCTCACCACTGTGCTCGTCTTCAATGCGGCTGAGCACTTGCTTAGCCACGCGAAAACTATCAGCTACAATACCACTGCCATAACCTGAATGAATTCCTTCTGAGAGTAATTCAACTGACAACTCACCGACAACATTACCGCGTAATGAGGTAGTCATCCAAAGTTGTTCATAATTTCCAGCACCGGAATCTAAACAAATGATCAAGGAGGGTTCGCCTATCTTGTCTTTTAAGGCGTCAATATAATAAGGTAGATCATAACTACCACTCTCTTCACAAGCCTCAATAATTAAAACACAACGAGCATGGGATAACTGCTGCGCTTGTAAAGCACGTATCGCCGTAATTGAGGCATAGGCAGCGTAGCCATCATCAGCCCCACCACGCCCATAAAGACGACCTTCTTTAATGACTGGTTTCCAGGGGCCAAGATCTGCATGCCATCCTGTCATTTCCGGCTGTTTATCAAGGTGCCCATAGAGCAATACGGTCTCCTCAGTCTCTCCCGGGACTTCCATAAATAATAAAGGGGTACGACCTGCTAATCGTATCACTTCCAATTTCATATTGGCTGGGGCGTGTTGCTTACACCAATCAGCCACATGATCTACTGCCTGATCCATGTAACCATGTTTTTGCCAATCTTTATCAAAATGAGGCGATTTATTAGGAATTTTTATATAGTCACATAAACTGGGTAGAATGGTTTCTTTCCATTCACGGCTGATATAGTCATACAGTTTTTGGGGATTCAACATGCATCTGCTCCTTGATAAGGGTTACGATTTTCAACGTTGCGGATTCAATGTTTAACTCTTTAATTTTTTTGATAATTTCGTCTTTTCGCTGATTGACTTCATTGATAGCTTGCAAAAATTGCTCGACCGTCAGAGTATCATCATCTAACACTTGGCTTAGTCCTAGTTTTTGAAAATAACGAGCATTTTGAATTTGATCACCGCGGCTCACTTGAAGCGACAAAGGAATCAGGATATGCGGCTTTTGCAAGGCAAGGATTTCATAGACTGAATTAGCTCCTGCACGCGAAACCACAACGTCAGCAGCAGCAAATAAATCAGCAAGCTCTGTATTAGCATACTCTAACTGGCAATAATCCTTTTTATTCAATAAGTTAGCATCCAACTTTCCTTTGCCGCATAAATGAATAATTTGATAATCCCCGCTCAGTAAAGGCAAAGCCTCTCTAACTACTTTATTCAGTCTCATAGAACCTTGACTGCCACCGACAACCAGTAAACAAGGCTTCTCTGCTTTAAAACCGCATAAAGCTAAGCCTGCTTCTTTGGAACCATTAAACAATTCTTGGCGAATGGGTGTTCCCGTGATTTCTACTTTCTCTTGGTGTTTTTTAAAATGTTGTTTCGCTGCGGCAAAGGTCACACAAATTTTATCAACGAAAGGAAAACTCAGGCGATTTGCTAACCCAGGGCTTATATCAGATTCATGGGCAAGCACCGGAATACGATTTAACCAAGCTGCAAAAACAATCGGGAAAGCAACAAAGCCACCTTTAGAAAAAACCACATCTGTTTTGAGTTTTCGCAATAAACAGTAGGCTTGGCCAATACCAAGAAAAATTTTAAAAGGGTCAAGAAAGTTTTGCCAACTAAAGTAACGTCTTAATTTTCCACTGTTTACTGTATGGTAAGGGATATTTAAATGGTTTATGACTCCCTTCTCTACACCATTCTCCGAGCCAATATAGTCAACTTGCCAGCCTTCCTGCTGCAATGCCTCTATCAAGGGTAAGTTGGGAATTACATGGCCAGCAGTCCCTCCGCCGGTAAAAACAATTCGTGGATTCATTGGATGTCCCTAATTAATAAACTTAAATCAATCGCTTGGATGGATTTAGTCATTGCTCCTGTTGAAATATAGTCTACTCCAGTTTGCGCAATAGCCCCGATTGTTGACAAATTGATGCCTCCTGAGGCTTCTAATTCACAATGATAAGTCTGATTTATTTTTACTGCTTCCGCGATCATTTCCTGAGGAAAGTTATCCAGTAAAATACGATCAGGTTTTGCTTTTAAGGCTTCCAGCAATTCATCAAAATTTTCCACCTCTACTTCAACAAATAAATCCTTTTTCAGTAAACGGGCTTGTTTGATCGCTTTACTAATGGAGCCACAGGCTTTAATGTGATTTTCCTTAATTAAAATCGCATCATACAACCCCATGCGATGATTGACCCCTCCAGCACAAGCAACGGCATATTTTTGCGCAAGGCGTAATCCCGGTAGCGTTTTTCGTGTATCCAACAATCGCGTACCTGTTCCTTTAATCGCTTGCAGATAGCGATAAGTTTGGGTTGCTGTGGCAGCTAAGGTTTGGAAAAAATTTAAAGCCGTACGTTCTGCAGTTAAGATAGCCGCTGCTGGACCTTTAATTTGACACAAGGTTGCAGGCTCAGCTAGCCATTCGCCTTCCTTTACCAACCAATTTAATTTGATTGCTGCATCTACTTCTGCAAAAACAGCCTCAACCCAAGAACACCCGCAAACTAACATTGGTTCACGTGAAATAATTTCAGCTTCCGCAATCACTGTGCTGGGTATAAGCGCTGCACTGACATCGCCGGAACCAAGGTCTTCATGCAAAGCGCGCTTAACATCAGCTAAAATATCCGCTTGCTGTGGTTTCATTCTTTATCACCTCGATTGCTTTTGCTTAGCTTTAAACCTTTCTGTACATAGCGTGCCTTTAAAAGTGGAGGCGCTATAAAAGTGGTTACAATCACCATACAGACAATGGCTGAAAAAAGTTGATCTGACATCACGCCAAGAGTCCTACCGATCGATGCAAACACTAACCCTACTTCTCCTCGAGGTAACATGCCAATTCCTATCAACCAGCGATCATCTTTTGCAGCCCCTCCCAAACCACTTATAAGCTTTCCGAGTATTGCGGCAACAATTAATCCACTCGCCATTAATAATACTTGCCAATCAAAAAAGGATTCTAATTTAACCTGGATACCAATCAGCATAAAAAATAGAGGCGCTAAAATGGACTCGAGAGGTGCGATAAGATTTTTAATACTCTCCGATCTGGCTTTGTAGTTCTCAGATTCGAAAAATCCTTCGTGCAAAATAAGTCCTGCGGCGAAGGCTCCTATAATTGTCGCTAGTTGGACAAGCGTTGCTAACCAGGCAAGCATCATTACAAAAATAAAAGCAATAAATAACTTCAGCTCCCAGAGCTCTAAGAATTGAAAAAACTTTATCGCCTTGCGGATGATCCATGGTCCAATAAGCACAGCACTTGCAAAAAAAACAATCGCTGAAATAATAATTTTCGTTACCATCCAGAAATCAACCACCCCACTCAGTACAACCGAGCTCACCACAGCAAGGAGGATTAAGCCTAGAATGTCATCAATCATCGCCGCACCAAGAATAGTTTTTGCCTCCCTAGTACGTAATTTTTTCATTTCGGAGAGTACACGAGCAGTAATGCCAATACTTGTGGCTGATAAAGTGGCTGCTACGAAAAGATGAGATTTATAATTGGAGCCAGGTGACAGTAAGCAAGAGACAGCATAGCCGAGAATAATCGGAGCAATGACACCAATAACCGCCACTTGGACTGATTCTCGCCCCGTATGCCTTAACTCCTCTATGGACGTTTCAAGCCCCACTTTAAATAGCAGAAAAATAACGCCATAGCGGGAAAAAATATCTAAAACATAAGCAATCTTCATCAAATCAATCCCATTTTCTTGGCTAAGAGCCTGGGTGACTTGGTTAGCATAATAGGGATTATGAATGCTATCGCTTACTGCTTGCGCGAGGGGAAAGCCAGTCAACATCTCGCGCATAATATTAAAAACCGCTGAGCCCTCACGTAAAACAATCATCAGATTGGAGCCGAAGAAGTAACAGAGGTTACCTAGTAAGACGCCCATGAGTAACTCACCTAATACTGCAGGTTGCTTACAGTGCGCGGCAAGATAGCGTCCAATCAGTGCACACAAAAAAATAAGCGTTACCCATAGAATGACAGGGGCAATTGGATCATGATGTTGCGTTGCTGGGCTTTCTGTAAAAACAGCAGGGATATACCCTGCTAAGGATGCCCAAGTCTTTGCACCTAACAACATAACTATTGCTCAGCAAGAAATAAACAAGTTTCTAATACTGAATCAGGATTTAAGGATACGCTATCAATTCCTTCTTTCATCAACCATTGCGCAAAATCTTGATGATCTGATGGTCCCTGTCCGCATATCCCTACATATTTTCCTGCTTTCTTGCACGTCGAGATGGCTAGATGCAACAAAGCCTTGACTGCAGCATCTCGTTCATCAAACTGCGCGGCTACTAGACCGGAGTCTCTATCTAAACCCAGGGTAAGTTGCGTGAGATCATTGGAGCCGATAGAAAATCCATCGAAATACTCTAAAAATTCGCTAGCCAAAAGAGCATTCGAAGGAAGTTCGCACATCATAATAATTCTTAATTCTTCTTTACCACGCTCAAGTCCATGCTTTTTCAGTACTTGAATGACTTCTTTGGCCTCTGAAACAGTTCTAACAAATGGAATCATCACTTCAACGTTTTTAAGTCCCATATCTTCGCGCACCCGGCGAACAGCTTTGCATTCTAAAGCGAAGCAATCTGCAAAATTGTCTGAGACATAACGTGAGGCACCACGGAAACCCAACATAGGATTTTCTTCGTGAGGTTCATAAAGACTACCACCTGCAAGGTTGGCATATTCATTGGATTTAAAATCGGAAAGTCTGACAATCACTGGTTTTGGATAAAATGCTGCAGCAATAGTAGCGATCCCTTCTTTTAAACGCTCAATATAATATTCTACTGGTGAAGCATAGGCCGCAGTTTTATCAGCGATAAATTTTTTCAACTCTTTATCTTGTAAACTATCGTATTCTAGTAAGGCTTTGGGATGAATACCGATAGTATTAGAAATTAAAAACTCCAGGCGAGCCAAGCCAACACCAGAGTTGGGTACTGATTGGAAAGCGAAAGCACGCTCAGGGTTTCCTACGTTGAGCATCACTTTCATTGGTAATTCAGGCATGGTATTTACATCCAGACTTACTCGCTCAAAAGGCAACAAACCTTCGTAGACATAGCCGATATCGCCTTCTGCACAACTGACAGTCACTTCATCACCATCGCGGATCAGGCGGGTTGCATCGCCACAACCAACCACAGCGGGAATTCCTAGCTCTCTTGCAATAATGGCTGCATGACAAGTTCTGCCACCACGATTAGTGACAATAGCTGCAGCTCGTTTCATTACTGGTTCCCAATCGGGATCAGTCATATCTGAGATCAATACATCACCAGGTTCTACACGATGCATCTCACTGATGTCATTTATAATTCTTGCTCGCCCTTGGCCAATGCGCTGTCCAATACTGCGACCTTCACTTAAGATTTTCGCTTTTTGCTTTAAGGTATAACGCTCTAAAACTTGCTTATTTGCCCGACTTTTTACTGTTTCTGGTCGAGCTTGCAGAATATATAGTTTGCCGCTTTCTCCATCTTTTGCCCATTCAATATCCATGGCTTGGCCATAATGTGCTTCGATGAGCAGCGCTTGTTTGGCCAAAAGTTCAACTTCTGCATTAGTTAAAGAAAACTTTAAACGTTCACTTGGAGGCACATCAACTGTTTTTACACGACGATTTTGTGTTTTATCATCGCAATAAACCATTTTTAGCGCTTTTGAACCCAAATTGCGGCGAATCACAGCAGGTTTTCCAGCTTGTAAGCCCGGTTTATGGACATAAAATTCATCTGGGTTTACTGCCCCTTGTACGACCATTTCACCCAGACCATAGGAAGAAGTAATAAATACAACCTGGTCGAAACCTGATTCAGTATCCATAGTAAACATAACACCGCTTTCAGCTAGGTCACTGCGAACCATTTGCTGAATACCAGCTGATAAAGCCACATCATTATGGGCAAAACCATGATGAGAACGATAAGTAATGGCTCGATCATTAAACAGTGAAGCAAACACTTGTTTAATTGTAACTAACACATCCTCTATGCCATCCACATTTAAATAAGTTTCTTGCTGGCCAGCAAAAGAGGCTTCGGGTAGGTCTTCTGCAGTGGCTGATGAGCGAACTGCAACGCTAAACTCTTTATGGCCAATTGTTTTTGTTAGTTCCTCATAGGATTTACGCACCGCCTTTTCAAAATCAGCAGAAAATGGTGCTTTGATAACCATCTCACGAATTGTTTTCCCAACCGAAGTTAAAGCGGGCAAATCATCAGGATCTAAAGCTTGCAATAACTCATAAATTTTCTTATCCAAGCCATCATTCGCTAAAAACTCACGAAAAGAATCAGCGGTTGTAGCAAATCCAGTTGGTACCGATACACCTGCAGAAGATAAATGGCTAATCATTTCTCCTAAGGAGGCATTTTTACCTCCAACCTGCTCTAGATCCTTCATTCCTAAATGCCGTAAATCTATTGTATGTACGCTGACAGCCATAAGTTACCCTCTAATCCTTAAAAAATGACCCTCATTCTACTGAAATTACAGTGGGATGTGAATGACAACCTCACTTAGTAATAAGATTCTCATTGTTCTAACCCTGATACCTAAGTATGACGGCTTGTCCGCGGTATCCAGGCGATCTTTTTCCATCTTCAGATCTGTGGTTCCCACGAACAAGTCACGGGACCTAGCATGTAGTGCGCGCGAGATTTTAAAAAACCTTCCTCATTCACTTGAAAAATCAATTGATTATCGCTAGATTGATGGCCACATCTTCCACTTATACCCCTACTTATGTTTCAGCATAGCAAGATCTCAGTAATCGCTCCAATGTATAATGAGGAAATGGTTATAGAAACCTATCTTCAAGAAACAATTGAGGTGTTGGAAGCGCATTATAAGAATTATGAGTTAATTCTTATCGATGATGGCTCAACAGATCATACCCTGATGCGTTGTACCCCTTATATTAAGACGAATAAAAATATTCGCCTAATTTCATTTTCTCGTAATTACGGTCATGAAATTGCATCCACAGCAGGCTTTGATCATGCGACAGGGGATTTCGTTATCTTGATGGATACGGATTTACAGCATCCTCCACAACTTATTCCTGACTTGGTTAAAAAAGCGAAAGAAGGCTATGACGTAGTTTGCGCTTCTCGCACCAATCGTGATCATGAAACGCGATTTAAACGAGTTTCAGCAAGAGTTTTTTACCGCTTTACGCGAAAAATGACTGGTTTTGATATGCAAGGCGATACGGGAAACTTTCGCCTTCTTAACCGTAAGGTGGTTGAATCTCTAAAAAAAATGAAAGAAAGTAACCGCCATCTTGTTATGATGTTCGCTTACGTGGGCTTTAAGACCGCAATCCTACCCTATCACTGCCCTCCTAGAGCCGGAGGAAAATCGAAGTATAATTTAAAGCAACTCGTTCATTTATCCTTAGACTCAATTATCTCCTTTTCAGCTCGCCCACTGCGGACAATGTCCTTCCTATCTATTTTCATCAGTGCAATTATGATGCTCTATGCTGGATTCATTTTAATTGAAAAATTATTTACTCATCAGCAGCTAGCAGATGGTATCGCGTCAATTATTTTTTTAACTTCCGGGTTGTTTTCAGTTTTGTTTTTATTTTTGGCAATCATTTCTGAATATATTAGTCGAATTCTAGTAGAAACCAAAAATCGACCTTTATATTACATTAAACAAGAAATAACCCATGAGACTTTCGAAAATCTTTCTTAAATCCACTAAAGTCCGACTTTTATAGGCAGTTTATGATTAGAAAGCTGATAATTTGTGCAGATGATTATGCGCAGAATGAAGCCATTAGTGAAGGCATCCTACTATTAGCGCAAAAAAAACGAATCAACGCTATCAGTTGCTTAGTCAATTTACCGGATTGGGCAAACACTCACCGTGAATTAAAGCAGGTGAATAACGATACTTATCTTGGCCTGCATTTAAATTTGAGTTTGGGTCAAGCGCTTAGCACAAAATGGCAAAAAAAATACTCTCTTCATTTTAATAAACTTTCATCAACCATTCGGCAAAGTTATCTAGGTTTTCTCGATAAAGAATGCCTTGAGGCTGAAATTTCTGCCCAGCTGGATGCTTTTAGCAATTCAACCGGCATGCTTCCGGATTTTATCGATGGTCATCAACATATTCATCAATTACCAATTGTTCGCGACGCGTTAATCACTATTTATAAGCAAAAAAAATTAACTGCTTTTTGTCGTAATACAAGTAGTCATTGGCGAGACTTTTTACTTTGTACTAATTTTCCTAAAGCTCAGGCGATTTCTCTCTTAGGTGGTTTTTCCTTCAAAAAGTTATTAAAAAAACAACTCATCTCAGGCAACTCAAGTTTTGCCGGGATTTATAATTTTGCCAAAGCAAAAAATTATCGTTATTACTTTAAACAATTTTTAGAGCAGAGTGATAGTGGCGGACTCATTATGTGCCATCCAGGTGTGCTCTCAAATGACCGACGAGATGCATTGCATCCTTACCGTCATTATGAGTTGAATTACTTCATGAGTAACGAGTTTTTAAGCGATTTAAATGATGCACAATGTCAATTACAACTTAAGGCTTCTTTAAGTTAAAAAAAGCTTGTCATTCCCGCGGGTGGGAATCTATCCAGCAATTGGCAATGAGCTAAAGAGAATAACCCGATTTAAGTATTAGAAGGGGTTTTATTATTCATGACAGATGTAAAAAACGAACTTAATTTTAGTAAAAACTTCTACTATCAAGTGGCTTTTATCTTACTATTTATTCTTATTATTCGACTTTTTGCGATGTATTTTGTGCCCTTAATGGATACTACGGAGGCACGATACAGTGAAATCGCTCGAGAGATGTTAAGTTCACATAATTGGATTACGCTTACCCACAATAATGGCGTTCCTTTTATGGCAAAACCTCCATTATCAACCTGGCTTTCTGTTTTTTGCATGCAGTTATTCGGACTCAACGAATTAGTCTTACGATTACCGAGTTTACTGTTATCAATTGCTATTCTATGGTTGGTCTGGGCTCAAGCACGAAAACAAAGTGGCTCTGTCGTAGCCCTGATCAGCATCGTGTTTCTAGCGGGTAATTTATATTTTTATTTAAACGCCGGGACCATAATGACTGATTCATCGCTGCTATTTTGCACCACGCTGGCGATGATTGCTTTTTGGCGAAGCATGATTGATCCTTCAAAACTCTGGTCCTACCTCTTTTTTATTGCCTTAGGACTGAATTTATTAGCCAAAGGACTGATTGGCATAGTTCTCACAGGACTGCCTATCTTCTTTTGGACTTTAATACGCGGTCAATGGCGAGCTCTTTGGCATAATCTGCCCTGGATAAAAGGCAGTTTGCTTAGCCTAGCTATTGCCTTACCCTGGTATATTTTAGCGGAGATTCGCACACCTGGTTTGATCAATTATTTCATTATTGGCGAACATTTTAGCCGGTTTTATGTCCCCTCATGGACCGGGAATAAATATGGCTATTCCCATGCAAAACCTTATGGCTTAATCTGGGGCTATGGTTTAGTCGGCCTTTTTCCTTGGTCACTTGTTGCAGGCTTTTGGCTACTTAATCATGGCAAAAAACTACCCTCTTTTTTACGCCAAAATGATAAAGGCTGGTTACTTTATCTTCTTCTATGGGCTTATATGCCTTTCCTTTTTTTCACGTTTTCAAGAAATATTATCTACACCTATGTTTTCCCTAGTTTACCTGCTTTTGCTTTATTATTTGCCGAATTATGGAAACGCTCCGGGATTAGAGAACAATGGGCCAAAAAAATTATTTATCTCAGCACTCTAACTGCAATTTCTTTCTTTGTGGCGACTACTATTTTTATGTTGAATCCAGCTAAGGTCGCGAAATCGCAGAAACTAATAGTGTCAGAATGGAAGAAACAACCCCTGTCTCCAAGTTCAAAACTTTTTTATTGGGCTACACGGCTTGAATACTCCGCTCAATTTTACTCAGAAGGCAGGGTGTTAACGACTCGAAATCTTTATTATTTGGCTTATTTATTTGCCGTCAATCCAGATAGCTACTTAGTTATTGGCGCCTCTGAATTACCACAACTTCCACGAAGTTTCCTAGCCAAATTTACCCAAATCGCACGAATCGAGTTATTAGAAGGAACGTCTCTCCTTTTTCACAACAAGGATAAAATAGAGCTAGCTAACTTGGATCAATGGAGATAAAAAGGAAAATTAAGTTCTCGTCCAGGATCTAGGTCGGGCATCGGCCCGACAAATTCATTGAACATTGAACCGAAGCCCTACCTGGATCATTGTCGGTACAAGCGCGAGTTTCTAGGGGGGGCAATTATATTAGTAGAGCGAATTGGATTAATATCCAAACCGCCTCGCCTCGTATATCGCGCATAAACGGTTAACTCTTCAGGCTGACAACGGGACCTAATATCCATGAATATCCGTTCGACACATTGCTCGTGGAATTCGTTATGGTTACGAAATGAAACTAAATATTGTAGAAGCCTGTTAGCGTCAATCTGAGGACCTGAGTAATTGATTAAGACAGATCCCCAATCAGGCTGGCCAGTCACAGGGCAGTTCGATTTAAGTAAATGACTATAAACAGAATAATTATTGACATAGACCTGACTTGTTTGCAGCAGCTCAGCATTCACTTTATATTCTGAACAACCAATATCTAACTCGTCCAAATAAAATCCCTCAAATTGGCCAATGGGGGAATTAGCAAATTCTTGAGGAGAATACATAAGCACTTCGACAGTAAGACCTGCTACTTTAGACAGATCGCGCTGGATTATCTCGCGAACTAATTCCGGGGAAGAAAAGCGAGTATTGTTAAATGAATTCAAATACAATTTAAAGGATTTAGATTCAATAATATTCGGTGAATCACAGGGAATGATAATGTCAGCCACGGCAACGACGGGTTTGCATTTTTCATTCAGCCAAGATAATTCAAAAGCAGTCCATATATCATAGCCTTTAAAAGGTAAGGGTTGACGAATATCAATAGCTTCTCGTTTAGGTTGCCTTGAAATTGGAAACAAGAGCGTATCATCATAATTATCGATATAAATACTGCGTTGACCAAGCGGAGAACTCGTTAAATCGTCTACTATCATAAATCTTAAATTTTTTAAACTGTCCAATAGGAGCTGGATAATAACAAATCAAGAGGAATTATGCATCAATACTGCTCATAATCACTCATTTAGCTTGCTAATAAATAAATTGATAGCTAGTTTCATTCACATCTGTCGCTGCATCTAATATGATATAGACTTTCTGATTGTGGCGGCTTAGATATGACTTTAACTTCCTTAAATGCAATTTCTCCTATTGATGGGCGCTACCTTAAAAAAACAAGTGCATTGAGCCCTTATTTTAGTGAATTCGCTCTCATTTATTATCGTCTTATGGTAGAAATTCGCTGGCTAGAATCGCTTGGAGCCAATAAAGAAATTCCCGAAGTAGGTGAGTTTGATAGTGACGACAAAGCCTTCTTAGCTGATCTATTAGTTAATTTTGACGAGACTGAAGCGGAAAAAGTAAAAGTCTACGAAAAACAAACCAATCATGACGTGAAAGCAGTTGAGTATTATCTCCGAGATAAATTACAGGAACATGAAGGCTTAAGCCGATATATTGGATTTATCCATTTTGCTTGCACTTCCGAAGACATTAATAATGCTGCTTATGCCTTAATGATCAAAGAAGCGATAGCGCAAATCATCCAGCCTACGCTGGCGGAAATTATTGGCAGCATTACCCTATTAGGTAAACAACATGGTGATGTGGCTATGTTATCCAGAACACATGGGCAACCCGCAACTCCCACAACCATAGGCAAAGAATTAGTGAATTTTGTCGCCCGCTTGAAACGTCCTCAACAGCAATTGGCGGAAGTATTAATTCCAGCGAAATTTAATGGCGCAGTAGGTAATTATAATGCCCACATGATTGCTTATCCTCAAGTGGATTGGCGTAAACATTGTGGGAATTTTGTTAATTCACTGGGTCTATCTTTTAGTGCTTATACCACACAAATTGAACCCCATGATGGCATTGCAGAAGTAGCTCATATCATGATCCGCACTAATAATATCTTACTTGATTACACCAGAGATATTTGGACCTATATTTCCCTCAACTATTTCAAGCAAAAAACAGTCGCTGAAGAAGTGGGTTCATCGACAATGCCGCATAAAGTCAACCCTATTGATTTCGAAAACGCCGAAGGCAACTTAGGCTTGGCCAATGCACTTTTCGATCATTTTGCCCATAAACTTACACAATCCCGTTTGCAGCGTGATCTCTCAGATTCTACCGTCTTACGTAATATCGGTGTAGCCTTTGCTTATACTTTGATTGCTTATCAATCAATCGCCAAAGGCAATGATAAATTACAAATCAATAAACACATTTTAAAAGATGATTTGAATAGCAATTGGGAAGTTCTCGCAGAAGCGGTTCAAACCGTAATGCGTCGGTATGATGTGCCTAATGCTTACGAACAATTAAAAACCTTGACACGAGGCCAAGGAATCGATGCCGATAGTTTAAAAAAATTCATTAAAACCCTCGAGCTCCCGGAAGAGGTTAAAGCGCAATTGATTGATTTAACACCGGAAAAATACACCGGACTGGCCGCCCTATTAGTGAAAGCATTTTCATGAGCACAAACTTATCTCAACAAGGCAAAGCTTTGGAGTTTGATGTACTCGTTGTGGGGACTGGCCTTGCAGGTCTAAGCTATTGTTTGCAACTGCTAAAAATACAACCCGCATTAAAAATTGCGTTGATCTCTAAAGCAGAGATGAGTGAATGCAATAGTCGCTATGCCCAAGGAGGAATTGCCGCTGCAGTATTACCCGAAGATTCACTCGAATCACATATTGCAGATACACTACAAGCGGGTGATGGCTTATGCTATGAACCTGCAGTTGAATTTATTATCCGCCAAGGACCACAGGTAATTGAAGAACTGCTTTCCTACTCAATTCACTTTACCAAACTACCCGATGGTGAATATTCTCTCGCCCAAGAAGGAGGGCACTCCCATCGACGGATATTCAATAGCAGCGATCATACTGGTTTAACCGTCACTGAAGCGTTGCTTAAAGCCGTCAGACAACAACCACAAATTCACATTTTTGAACACCATATTGCCGTTAATTTAATTACTCATTACCACCCTCATCGCACCGATAACCAAGGCGAAGTGCTGGGTGCTTATATTTTGGATTGTCAGCGTAATCGCATAGATACCTTTGCTGCTCATTGCGTGATTCTCGCTACAGGCGGTGCTGGAAAAACTTATCGCTATACAACCAATCCGATGATTGCCACCGGTGATGGGGTTGCTATGGCCTATCGCGCCGGAGCACGGATAGGAAATATGGAGTTTTATCAATTTCACCCGACAGTGTTACACCATCATTCTTTAAATAACTTTTTAATATCGGAAGCTGTGCGTGGTGAAGGCGCTCTACTAAAAAATGCGGAAACCGGCGAACGCTTTATGAGACGCTATGCACCGGAACAATTAGAATTAGCCACGCGAGATGTTGTAGCACGTTCTATTTTTAGTGAAATTGAGCAAAGTCAATCAGGATTTGTGTATCTCGATATCACTCATCAATCCAAATCCTTTCTAAAAAAACATTTTCCGCAAATTTACACCACCCTTCTTTCTATTGGTATTGATATGAGTCAGGACCTGATTCCAGTTGTCCCTGCCGCCCATTATCAATGTGGTGGGGTACTCACTGATGTCGATGGTCGTACCGATTTGAAACGCCTCTATGCCATCGGTGAAGTCGCCTTTACCGGTTTACATGGAGCAAATCGCCTAGCATCTAACTCCCTGCTAGAAGCCCTGGTTATGGCAAGCAATGCTGCTCGCTGTTCACTAAAAGACATTGCAAGCCCCTCCAAAATGATTGAAACCATTCCGAATTGGAGTTCTCCTGGCGAAGTCAACACAAGACGAGCAAGCCAAATTAATGCTCATTGGCGTGGACTGCGAAGCGAAATGACCTCCTACGCGGGCATCGTACGCACCGAAGCCGGCTTGCAAGATCTACTACAATTAATCATGAAACGGAAAAAAATTATTGAAGAGTATTATTGGAAACACAGTATCACTCGCGATTTTATTGAACTACGCAATATTGTATTGAATGCTGAACTCATCGTGCGAGCGGCCTTATCAAGAAGAGAATCGCGGGGTGGGCATTATCGTGAAGATTTTCCATACAAAAATGCTCAGGCTCAAGAAAGCATTGCACGTCTTACTACGCCGCAAAACCCTTTCATTTAAATGAGGTTGTAATCAATGTTTAATAGCCAGATCTCTAGTTATCAACCTGAAAAAACACTCATGCATGTACGTAATGACATGAGTATTTGCCAAGCAGATTATCCTTTGGATTGGTATCAAAAAGATTTTATTCCCTATGCTGAAGAATACCAGGCTTTAGCTGATCGAAAATTGACAACGGTTCTTGCTTGGATGACGCCTTATATGAAAAAGGCGCAGGCACATTTTGGTGATAACTTGCTTTTGCTTGCTCATTATTATATGGGAGGCGATATTGTAAGACTGGTTGAACAATTCGGAGGGCAAATTGGGGATTCTTATCAATTAGCATTAATGGCTGCAAATCATCCCGAAAAATCCGTCATCATTGAATCAGCAGTTCATTTCATGGCCGAATCAATTAGCATTTTGGCTAGTCCACAACAGCAGGTTTATATTACTAACCCTAAATCCGGCTGTACCATGGAAATGCTTGCTAAAGATTTTATGGTGGAACCCGCTTTTTTAGATCTTAATGAACGTTATGGTGCTGAAAATATTTTACCTGTTTGTTATATGAACACCTCGGGACGAGTGAAAGCGATGACAGGCGCTCAAGGCGGAGCAGTCTGCACAAGTTCGAACGTGAAAAAAATTTTTGAATGGGCGAGAAAACAAAATAAAAAAATTCTTTTCATTCCTGATCAACACATGGGCGAAAATATCGCTTACTGGTTAGGCATCAAAAATTTAGCTTATTGGCCAGGCGGTACAGCAGGTGCACAGTATTCCTTGCTTGATCAATCCCAAGACGTCTTGTCTCGATTTGACCAGGCCGAATTGATATTATTTTCTAGTGAATGTGCAGTTCACACCTATTATCAACCAGAAATGTGTGAATATTGGCATTCACAGGGCTACACCACCGTCGTTCACCCTGAATGTCGCAACTCAGTAATCAAATTGGCACAGCATGCAGGTTCAACTGCCTTTATTTGGGATTATGTAGTCAACGATAGAGCCAACACCCAACGCTATGCAATTGGCACTGAAAATCACATGGTAGAAAATGTGAGGCAGTACTGCAAAGGCTTAGGAATCGACGTAGTTAACCTTGCTGAGGCACCTAAAAAAGACCATGAAAAAGGGATGGGTTGTGGTTGTGCTACGATGTCAAGAAATGACCCACCTCATTTAATCGCTTTAGTTGATCTCTTAAGACAGGGGAAAACAATGGCCTACAACGAAGTCAAAGCGGGTGATTTGGTGAATGAATTCACAGGCTCCCGTCAGCGCTTACAGGATACTGACCAACAATGGGTTATTGATAATGCTAAAAAAGCCTTAGAAATGATGATTAATATCACAGAAGATAAGTTATAGTAAATCAGGACACCGCTTGATTAAACGTTGAAATTTGGATTTTTTCCAAAATTATTTATCATTAGAACGAAAAAAAATCAATCTCAGGAGGAGCTTCAAATTGTTATATCTAACAACAGACCAACATAGTAGTATTTATCAAACTTTAGAATCAAAACATCAGGAAAGAACATTATCTCTTTCTCATTCTAGAGAAGACCTGAATTCTTCCCAGGAGAATTTTTTTGCTAGAATAGAAGCTTAATTTAATTTAGCAAAAGAATTAGTGATTATTTCTTCGTTAAATGGCAAATTAAGTGTATAAATCTAGTTCGTTTGCTTCATATCTTTAACGTGAACAAGGAAAGAGCATGCTAAAACGAGATATCTCAAGGACAAATGTCTTAGTCGCTGCTGCCGGTGGTATGATTGGCTCAGGTTGGCTCTTTAGCCCTTTTATTAGTGCCCAAATGGCAGGTCCAAATGCTTTAATCAGTTGGATTCTTGCAGCCTTATTCATGCTATTCATTGCCTTACCACTTTGCGAGTTAGGTGCCATGTTTCCTATCTCAGGAGGCATGACTAATTACCCAAGTTTTACGCATGGTAATGATGTAGGATTTTTATTTGCCTGGACCTCATGGCTATCATACGTCGTCATGACCCCTATTGAGATTCAAGCTATCTTGCAATACTCCGGTCATTTTTTCCCTAGTTTAGTTATTCAAAATGCTTCTGCTTTCACTCTTTCGGGCCCTGGCTATATTGCGGCGACAATCATTATGCTTTTCGTTGTATTAGTCAATTCCTACGGTATAAAAATGCTCGCTGAATGTAATAAAATAGCCAGCATCATTAAATTCCTAGTTCCAAGTATTGCCATTGTTGCTCTACTTTATACAGCACCATCAATGAGTAATATTCAGTTGAATTTAACCGATAAAAATTCTTGGGTTCAGATCTTTACCGCACTTTCAGCGGGCGGTATTGCTTTCGCATTTACTGGATTTCAAAATGGCTTGATGCTCGCTGGTGAAGTACAAAATCCACAACGCAATATTCCCATAGCCATTTTAGGCGCCGTGCTTATCGGTTTTGTTTTGTATTTCATGTTGCAATTGAGTTTTCTGGCAGCAATTCCACAATCTTATGTGAGCCAAGGTTGGCAAAATTTAAGCTTTCCGGGCGAAAGCGGTCCTTTAGTTGGATTAACTCTATTAGTTGGCCTAGGTTTTGTAGCCATGCTACTTATGTTTGATGCTGCGTTCTCTCCCTTTGGAACAACGCTCGTTTATACTGCTGCAACCTCGCGTATTGTTTACGGCATGAGTTTAAACAATCACTTACCTAAATTCTTTACCAAATTAAACCGTCATAAAATTCCTTATATTACTCTTTATGCAAACCTTTTGGTTGGGATGTTTTCTTTCCTTCCCTTTCCGGGCTGGCAAAAAATGGTCGCTTTTCTTTCCTCTTGCAGTATTTTGTCTTATGGCATCGGTCCTATTTGTTTATTGGCAATGCGCAAACTGCAGCCTAATCGAGAAAGACCGTTTAGGCTTTCAGCCAGCCTCTTCTTTTGTCATGCAGCCTTTTATTTCTGTAATTTGATGTTGTATTGGTGTGGTTTTGATATCATTTGGAAGCTCGACTTAGCATTATTATTAGGCTTTATTATTAATCAGACTTACCAAAAACGCGGTATCACCAATTGCAGTCGCAGCTTATATTGGTTTGCCTTTTATATGGCAAGCATGTTGCTGATCTCTTATTTAGGTTCTTTTGGCGGTATTCATCGCTTAGAGTTTCCTATCGATATTTTAATTATTTTACCATTTAGTATTATTATCCTTTATTTCTCTCAATGTGTAATTGTTGATACTAAAGCACACGAAGAGCTGACCTCGAATTTGCTGCTTACTGAAGCGGCTGAAGGTTAATTTGAGCTTCTTTTGCCGCGGAACTTTATTTGACGAAAAGTTAAATTGATTCGCGGTTCATTAACTAGTTTTGATTTCGGCAAAGCATGTTTCCAATAATGCTGTGTCTCTCCACTCATTAATAAAACAGAACCATGACCAAGAGGAAGCTTTAAAACAGCTTTTTGTTTTTTATGACGCAAAGAAAATTGTCTTTCAGCTCCAAAACTAACTGAAGCAATAACCGGTTGATTTCCAAGTTCCGGTTCATTATCTGCATGCCATCCCATACTGTCTTGCCCATTTCGATATAAATTAGCTAATACGGAATTAAATTGAATACCCAGGCAATTTTGAAGATAAGCCTTAATTTCCAACAAAGGCTCAATCCATTTTTTAGGTTCATGCTTCACACCTGAATAGCTATAAATAGCATCTTCATCCCCATACCATGCCATTAATCGGGGGACTTTTACTTCTCTTCCTACAATAAGGATTGTTTCTTCCTGCCAAGCAATTCTATTGGAAAGTGTATGAAAATAGCTGTCGGCTTTTTTTTTTGAAAAAAATTGGGGGAAGTAATCTAGTGATAGATTTTCGTTGCAAATAATCGTTGAATTCTCTTTCTTTGTCATAAAACTATCAAATGTCCTATTTGCTATCCTCTCTGCTTTCGCAGGGATGACAATAAAATCGCAGAATTACCATAAAATGGCAAGAATGACAATCGCGCACAAAAAGAAGAAAACGCAAATAACAAAAAGCCTGATAACCGTTGTCACGGCACCAGGCTTAACTCATTAAAATCTTCTTACTTATGAAACGGGTTTTTATCTTCAAAACGATGAACAAGAGACTCCACCTTGTTCTCTAAGGGATTTGTTTTACTATGTGGCATATTAATTTTAGGTTCAGGCATTTTCTTTTCTGTGAAATTCATTTTTGGATCGATAAGAGGTGCTTTCGAATTCTGCAAAGGCATACCCATCTTATTTTCTGGCATCATCTTTTTTTCAGCCATCGTTTTCTGAGCTGTTGGTGTGTTCATTTTTTTGGTGAGCAAGCTCGTTTTAGGTTCTGCCGCGGTTTTCTTTTGGGGCATTACCCTTTTTGCAGTAGTAGATGAACGACTAGCTGCCGCTTTTTTTTCTGGCTTCATCGTTTTTGATTCAGAAGCTATTTTCTTCTTTTGCAGAGATGGTTTAGACTTGGCTTCAACTTTTTTTCCAGCCTTAGCCATTGGCTTAGCTATTTTTTTCTCAGTCAGATTCTTCTTTTCTGCGGCTGGCTTTGCTTTAGAGCTTAGAGTTTTAGCTTTAGCTGATTTCATTTCAGATTTTGCCATAGCTGGCTTTGTTTTAGTTTGAGGCTTTTTACTAGCAGACTTGGCAAGTTTAGAAGGCGATTTTTTTGTTGCTGGTTTTCGAATAGCAGTTTTGACCTCAGGCATTTTTTTCTTAGTTCTTAGCTCGGTTTTTGCAGCTTTCATGGATTTCTCAGCTTTTTCTCTCATTTCTTGAGAGACAGATAACAGAGTCTCTTCAAAAATATGAAATGATTTTTGCATATAAGCAAAAATATTTTGGCTATTTTCCATCGCAAAAGAAAAGTGTCGGCTCAATAACTCTGCAGGATTACGTAGATTTGAAAGGTCTTCAGGTTTTAGATATTTTAAATTCTTTAATGTGTTCATCTGAAGTTCTAGCATCGCCCGAAATGGTTTTTGCATCTCATTTGACATGACTGCCCAATTCTTAAAATAATCCTGATTCATATTTATCTCCGTATTGTTGCGTTGCACTATATTTCAGCCTAGCCGATTAATTCAAATTTTGCGAGTTTTAGAAAGCAAATATTTTTCTTTTATCTAAAATCACTTACTCTGCCACACTAAATTGACAGTTCATAATAGAATCATTACAAACGAAACCACCTAGTGTATAAATCCAATTATAATCCTCTCGTGCCGGAACCATTACCCTGACCTGCCACCATATCGAATAAAGACCTATAGAATTTTTATAAGTACAAACCACCCCCTGCCCCATACCAGCAACTAGGATATTCGCTCGAACAAATTGGGTGTTTTCGTCGGCTTGTGGACGATTAGCTGAGTAAGGGTTGATTTCCCAAGGCTCAGGAAGTTTTCCCAGTTTCAACGAGGAGGTTTGAGGATCAGGACAAGTTTTCATTTCGGCTTGGCAAGCCAAACTAACAACAGCCAGTATTACACTCATCCATAATTTTTTATTCATTACCACCTCACCAAAATATTGAGTCTTAGTCAAGAGCTTCTTGCAAAGTGATATTATTTTTAACTAAATGAAAGTATTACACAAGCATAGCAAATAAATTTAACTTTCCCATTGTTTCACAACCTATCTTTGCTATAATGGCCGCCTGTGTGCCGGGGTGGCGGAATTGGTAGACGCGCCGGATTCAAAATCCGGTGGTGGTGACACCGTGTGGGTTCGAGTCCCACCCTCGGTACCAAAATATAAATTATGATTTATTGACTACCTTCCCTCTATATAAACCTTTACAGGCTTTAGAACTCCACACTCCTTGAGTTAAACCAAACTCCGTCAGCTTGTAAAGATAATAATGAATTCGCTCTTCCCATTTTTGATTGTTCATTCTACCTCTTGAACGAAAACTGCCATTGATAAGATATACACCGTTTAGTTTTTTAATAGCAAATTTTGCTTGATCTAAGATAATACCGTTATCAGTAGTGATGGGTTGGGTCAAGGCTTGATTAACCACATGAACAAAGCCGCCAGGAGTATGTTGTTTACAATATTCTTTATCCACCCCAGGCCGATTAGGGATAGCTTCATAATAAGTTCCTTTCCAAGTGACTGTAGCGAAATTCGCTGAATAACTAGACGACAGATTAAAAATAAAAAAAACTAATGTATAAAAATGTATATTTTTCAATGCAGTTACTCTTTTGTTATTTATAGCAAAGTTTATAACATTTTTCATTTAGGATTTCATATAAAACTAATTTTTCACAAAAGGTGATTTTTTGTTGCACCAAGGTTAATTAATGTGCTAATTTATACAAAATATATCACTTGAACTAAAAAACCAATGAACCGCCATTTTTTTGACATTATGCAAGCTAACCTAATTTCTATCTCAAGAAATTTAGCTGCTTATGGCGTTTCTTTTTCTAATTTCAATCTAATTACTCTTCTCGTAACTGTGGTTCTTATCTGCCTTTCTCCGCCCTTGAAGAGGATAGTTTTTTGATACGCGCCCCTTCAAGGGGGCTCTAGCGAATCAAAAAACATCATTTTTATTCAAGATTTGGAGAACAATATGCGCCAATTATTCTGTCGAAATAGGGCATTACCCCATTCAGGCTTGCACCGGTTGCAATCAAGAGGCATATCAATGAGTGCCATACAGTTTAAATTAACTGAGCAAAGTTCTGAGCCATCTTCCGAGAAAACTTGCGGTCAGCTAATAAAAATAAACTCTAATACTAAAGACACTAACTTAGAAACTGTTTTAGAGGTTTTGCAAACAACAATAATCGGAAAAAATAAAAATAGCTTATTTATCTGGACAACACCAACCACTCGCTTAACTAGTAGTTACGAGGATTCAATCTATCCTGGCCATAATTTTACCTCGGTAACGAATGAACAGGGAGAGACTGTTTCCTTTATAAGCAAAAGGCCGAATACAACCAATGTCCTGGGTGAGCACAAACGAGTACCTGATGCACGATTTAAAAATCAATCTGGGAAAACTAAATTATTCACTCCTCGATTTGCGACCATCAAAGAAGAATTAGAGCAATGGCACAAACGCTCATTAGTTGTTGATGACTATCCTCTATTTGTTCATATTATTCCTTTCCATGATAAATTAGACTTGGATCTCGAGACCTATAAATCGAATGTGAATTATTTATTGGGCTCACAAGAACCCTATACTTTATTCAGTTTTTTGCACCCTAGTGGTAATCGCTATATCCGTGCAGCAAATTGCAATACAACCACAGAACAGTCTATCTTTGGTTTACACTCTACTTCCGTACAGGATTTAGCCTGTCAGGACGCTGCAATGAAATTGGTGATGAGATTAATAAAATCAAAATATAGTTATTTATCAGCAGCTGAAAATTTAGGGTTAACAAAAGAAATTGAACCTTCAACTATTCCAGAGGATCTCTACTATGCTTCCTTTACTTGCTGAGGATTCTATTAGCTATCCCTATTTCAAAGTCTCTAAAACTTCGTAATAGGGATAATTATAAGCAAGAAAACTTTAACTATTAGTTATCACTCGCCAATCCTCCCATATTCTACAGGTACTTTGACATAGAATAGTTTCACTTTTTCTTGGATAAGATAATTAATTAATTCATTGGCTGCCTCTTCGGAAGCAATCATAGTCACTTCAACAGGTTGATCTAAAAGCTCGAAAAAATGAGCACTATGAACTTTACGATGCTCTCCAAATCCCATTGATCCAAGAAAAGCAGTGGCTCCGGCAATACCTCGCTCTCGCGCAGCTTCAATAAGCCATTCATAAAGTGGTGTTCTTCCTTGCCTTTCGTTTTGTTCCATAAAAAACTCGAGTTGGTATCCTTTCTGCATCTCAGCTCCCCTTGCTTCTTGTCGAATAATCCCTAAGCTAATTGAATATTAAGAAATAGACATCAATTTTCTTGCCAAATCTTAACTTCTTTCAAACCTTCTCTTTCCTCAATAAGCCGATCAATAGTCACTTTAGTATGATCACGAATCAAAATAAGAAAAGGAATGAAACCTAGCGCCAGTATAAAAGCCAGTTGATATAAACCAATCCAACCCAACCACATTTGCAACATTGCTGCACATGGACCTGAGAAAATTCGTGGTAAGGCCGCAATGGCTACTAATAAAGAAAATTGGGTTGCTGTGTAAGGTTGTTTAGTAAGTCTCATAAAAAAAGCAACTAAGGCAGTAGAACCCATACCCGCAGCAAAGTTATCGCAAATTACTGCTGTAGCAAACAGGAATAAATTTTTCCCTACAATCGCCAAAGCGATAAACAAAACATTAGTCAGAGCCTGTAAGAGACCAAAAACAAATAAGGCGCGGAATAGGGACCAACGAATTAATAAAATACCAGCCGCTAAACCACCCAATAATATCGAACTAATGCCCATCATTTTATTAACATAGCCAATGGTATCGATGGAAAAACCCACACCTTGAATCAAGAAAGGCATTACAATCCCACTGGTCGTTGCAGTAAATGCTTCGCCCAGTTTGTAGAATAAAATAAAAAATAATAAGGGAATAATTCTGCGTCGAGCAAAGAGCTCTTTAATTGGCGCAATAAAAGACTCAACAAAACCTGTTTGGGTCTGATTATTGGCAGGTCTGGAAGGTTCACTAGACCATAAAGTAGCTATCACACCCACCAACATTAAAAATCCCATGAGGCGATAGGTATACGACCACCCGAGGTGTTTAGCTAATACGAGTGCAAATCCACCAGCAAGTAATAACGCTAAGCGATAGCCAAAAGTGGCTAACGAGGCTCCTAAACCATGTTCTTTAGTAGGCAAATATTCGACTCGATGCGCATCAATAGCAACATCTTGAGTCGCTGAAAAACACGCACAAGCGAAGGCAAGAATAGCCATCCATTCAGGATATTGAGTAGGTGATAACCAAGCCATGGCATTAAAGCCAAGCAGTAATGCAAACTGCATAACTAAAATCCAGCTTCGACGCTTTCCCAGAGGCAACAGTGAATAGCGGTCGAGTATGGGGCCCCAAGCAATACGGTATACATAAGGCATACCTACTAAACTTAACATTCCAGTCGCTAACACTGACATTCCAGCATCTGCAAACCAGGCTTGCAGGGTACTACTCGTAAGTGCTAAAGGAAGCCCCGAAGAAAAACCCAACAAGAAAACGATCAGTAGGCGTTTATTCATGCAAAATGCTCAGAACGTGGAATTTACCCCAGCTTCATTCTTTGCTGGGGTAAAAAAATCGATTAGGCATCAGTTTTCTTAACTGAAATCAGATGAATCTTGAAAATTAAGGTTTCATTAGGTCCGATAGGGCCGCCAACGCTACGTGGACCGTAGGCTAAATCAGATGGAATATAAACTTCCCAAGTAGAACCAGAAGGCATTAACTGTAAAGCTTCAGTCCAACCAGGAATAACCTGTGAAACTTTGAAAGTTGCAGGCTTGCCAGTTTTTTCCGTACTGTCAAAGACTTGACCATTGATCAATCGACCAGTGTATTCAACAGTAACAGTGTCGTCTTTAGCTGGTTTTGCGCCATCCCCTTTTTCAAGGATTTTGTATTGCAAACCGCTAGGTAAACTCACAACACCATCTTTTGATTTATTATCTTTGAGGAACGCTTCCCCTTTTGATTTATTTTCTTCAGATTTTTTATTGAATTCAGCGCTGCGCTTCATCATCAATTCTTTCTGAAATTTATTTAATACCTCTTTCATTTGTTCTTCAGTTAGCAATAATTGCCCACCACTCATTCCATCTTGTAAACCTTTTGCCATTGCTGCAGGACTAATATCAATTCCCTGCTTCTTGAAGTTCTTACCTAAATCCGCTCCGATGCTGTAAGACAGCTTATCCGTATCAGTAGATAATGATGCCGCTGATGGCGTAGAAGTTGCTGTAGCATTTGCAGCTATTGTCGTTGACATGGCCAAACTCATGGCAGCAGCAGCGACCAATCTCATCTTCATAAACAATTCCCCTTTTTGTCTTTCGTCGAATAGAACTTTGCAAAAAATGCATCCCCATTCTGCCTAAATTTAAATAAAATTACTAGTAAAACACTTATTTGTTTCATTGTTTTCTATCAATCAAGGACCCTCGCGAGGACGCTGCATCTACTCATTACCGACGATTTTAACCCTTGTTTATTCGGGTTAATTTGCGAATGTAAAGAGGCTTATTAAATCCTTGCATTAAAAAAATCATAAACACAGGCAGAAACAGAGGTTATGCCGATAGAAATTTAAGCATGATGCGAAAAATCTTGCCGTTTCAAGCTAAACCTTCAATTCTTAATAATTGGTTAATATTTTTTCTATACAATCATTAGTCATTCACTATGGTTTTATTTGTTTCTAATCTTTAGAAATAAGCTTTACAGGTTAAACATTTTATATGAAAAAAAAATACGAAACGCTCTCTCGGACTAATGTTGAAGGAAAGGTAGAAGAAGAAAAAAAAATATATATAAACCATATCAAACTACAGCAGGCTTTATTTTTATTTAGAAATTGGGTTACACATCAACATTTACTTGTTAATAATCCTTGTGATAGAAAATCAAAAACCGCCTACTCAATGGCAAAATTAATTAATCAGGGAAATCCCCTCTCCCTTGTAATGCCAGGAGTATATTTCGACGATACTTACTGTTCTTATGTTTTAGAAAGCTGGGAAGAACTTTATCTTAAAGATGATATTTTTATTTCTCTCGAAAATTTATACCAGAACAAATTTCGAGCTTTTTCGTTAGAAACAATTTTTTTATCTAATAAAAATAACGGTTTTTTACGAACAGGTTTACGTTATGATGATAGGCAACTAACACCCATGAGTAAGACTGATCAAAAGCGCTTCCTCACTCAGTTAAAAAAACGATATCCATTACATTATCAAGAATATTTAGATGCTCAACCTAAAGATGGGTCCTCGACAATAATAACTGTAAATAGCTTATATATTATCTTAGATACCGTTGAAATAATGTTGATGTTAAGCTGCCATAAAGGTGGGTTGAGAAATACAAGCTCAGCTAATAGTTTAACGGATTGTTTAAGCGCATATGGCTATGAATTATTGCGTCAGACCTTATCAGAAAATTTAACTAAAAAAGAAAAAGAAGGATTACAACAGTTGTGGGCCAAGAATATCCACAGTGATGCAGAAAAAACCGTACAGGATTTGCTTGATTCGGCATTGAAAGGAGCCTGTACAACAACTTTAGGTTTATATTGGCTAGGATTGCTTAAGCAGTTCCGGCAACATTTCTCCTTAAGGGTCGATGAGTCTTTTTTATCTGAAACCTATGAAAGGTTTGTTGCAAATAACCCCACTGAGTCAGCAAGTGTATCAAGAAGTATGTTTTTTGCCTGTATTAAAGAAAATATGCGATATATTGCCACAGAAATGATGACCTCAGAAGATAAGGATTCTGATAATTATTACAGGTTAAATTAGTTCGTGTTGACAATTCATCCCACCGCTTAGCTCTATGAACTCATCCCTCTTTTTAACGACTATTCATCAAGATAGCTTCTAAAAGAGAGGACGACATTAGCAAAATCGAATCAGAGGTTATTTACAAGATGTTACCTCATAATAATTAGAAAAAACTTATGATGAATTATATTGTTTATAGGGTGTTTTCCTTCTAAAATTAGCATATTTGACCCCTGGATTTTTCATTATGAGCATCAGCCTCTTTGACTTGTTTTCTATAGGTATCGGTCCATCAAGTTCACACACTGTAGGCCCTATGCTTGCAGCCAATGCTTTTTTAGCTTTGCTAGAAAAAGAAGAATATTTTGATAAAACAGAAAGAGTCAAAACTGAACTCTATGGTTCTTTAGCTTTAACAGGTAAGGGACATGGCACTGACAAAGCAATTTTAAATGGTTTGGAAGGCAAAGCACCTGAAACAGTTGTACCGGAAAGCCTGATACCTCGCATGCATGAAATCATTGATTCGAAAGCCCTTTTTCTTGCCGGGAAAAAGAGTATCCCTTTTCATGAGCCCAGTGATTTTTTATTGTTCCAAAAAGAAGTATTGCCCAAACATAGCAATGGTATGCGCTTTACCGCTTACGATAGTTCAGGAACAAGTCTAATAAGTCAAATTTATTATTCGATTGGTGGGGGGTTTATCACAACAGAAGAAGAGTTTGATAGGTCTTCCTCAAGCCTTAGACCACCACCCTACCCTTTTACTACAGCGCGAGAGTTATTAAAACTTTGCCAAGATAATCAGCTAACTATTGCCGAATTAATGATTACTAATGAGTTAACCTGGCGTGATAAAGCCACGATTCATAAAGACATCTTAGCAATAGCCAAAGTGATGAATGAATGCATTGAAAATGGCTGCAAACACCCTGGCATACTCCCTGGCGGATTGAATTTAAAACGCCGAGCTCCCGATTTATATAAAAAACTAATCGAGCACAAAGGCGTACCAAGTGTTTTTGAGCAATCAGATATTATGAATCGGCTCAATTTATACGCTATGGCAGTCAATGAAGAAAACGCAGCGGGAGGACGAATCGTTACCGCACCGACTAATGGTGCAGCGGGCATTATTCCTGCGGTGCTCAAATATTGCCAGGAAGCGCATGATCGCCTGAGCGATGAAGATATTTATATTTATTTTCTAACTGCTGCCGCTATCGGTATCCTCTATAAAGTAGGCGCGTCTATTTCCGGCGCTGAAGTAGGTTGTCAAGGTGAAGTCGGTGTTGCTTCCTCAATGGCCGCTGCAGGTTTGACAGCCGTATTAGGCGGCACCATTGCACAAATTGAAAATGCCGCTGAAATTGCTATGGAACATCACCTCGGTATGACCTGTGATCCAGTTTTAGGTCTCGTGCAAATCCCTTGTATTGAACGCAATGCGATGGGCGCAGTGAAAGCCGTGAATGCTTCACGGATGGCGCTTATTGGTGATGGTCAACATCAAATTTCGTTGGATAAAGTGATTAAGACCATGAAAAAAACCGGTGAGGATATGCAGAGTATTTATAAGGAAACCTCATTGGGTGGTTTGGCGGTTAATCAACCTGAGTGTTAATAAATTACTTCAAACCCACACATAAATCCCGCGGCCAAGGCCGCGGAATTTGTTTTAGAGCTCAGCAACTTGCCTGGGAGCTCTTCTCAATAAACTATTCAACAATAATAAGCTCGCAACAATCATCCACATAACCCCAAGAATTCCTACAAAGGCTTGTAACGGACTAGCGCTAAGGTACCCCATAATTACGACCGCGACGGTAGCGGTGGACATGTTGATAAAGCTCATCATTGATGAGCTATTCGCTTTATCAGCCAAGGCATTCGAGGCAATAAACGATCCGCCTGAAAACAACAAGCCGGTAAACAAATAAAGTACGAAAGTACTCAGGAAAAACCATGCGGCTGACATTGAGTGTATATAGTTCATCGCCATGATACTCATAATCCCTAAAGCACAACCACCTAAACCTACGTTGATAACTTGAATAGCCTTGATTTGATTAAGTAGTTTCTTAGCCCATAGTCCTCCTAGCAGCATGCCGACCATATTGATCAGATTCCAATAACCATAATCCGCAGCGGATAAATGCAGTACATCATTGGCAATCTGTGGCCCAGCGGCTGAAAAACAATAACCGATTGCAGAACCAAGACCTACTACTAAAGCGAATAAAACTAAAGTTCCAGAGGAAAGTGCTTGCTTGTAATTATGGATCATTGTAACAAGATTGATCGCTTGGGGTTTTTGCAACGTTTCGCTAAAAACCCAGGTTCCCAAAAACATGATCACGCCATGAGCAAATAAAAAGGGAAAACAATAAGTCCAATTCCAATATTCCGTCAGTAGGCCACCCAAAGTTACGGCTAGACCGATTCCAAAGGTAAAAGACAAAATGGTATAAGCCATGGCAGTCTTACGTTGTTCCGCAGCTAACCACTCATTAATTAGCATAAAAGTACAAGCTAAACCACCCGCGGCCCCTAGAGCGGAGATCATGCGACCCACTAAGAGTAACCAGTAGCTATTAAATGCTAAGCTTGTTATACAAAGTAAAATACCTATCATATTAATTACTAAACCAAAGCGTAAGGCATAAACCCTACCCCAGCGATTGGCTAAGGGACCATAAATTAATTGGCCAATAACATAGCCTATCAAAAAAGCGGAAACGACCCATTCAACCTGCCCACTTTGTAAACCAAATTGTAACTGAATAAAGGGAAGAGCTGGAGTCACAATTGTCGCTGAAAAAGAAGCGATAGAAATATAACTAAGTAACCATGCAACTCGGAGATTTGAAACCATGACAGTCTCCTGTATAAAAATGATGGTTCTAGTATAATAATTAACAATAATTTAATAAATATAGCTAATTGGCAATTTGTGTTAACAAAAAGTTAATAAACTTTATGGCAGGATTTCTTCGTCTTCTAATTTGCCCATAATTTTCCTTTTGGTATGATCCTCTGCTAGCAACATGTACATGGCCGGCACTACAAACAAAGTAAACAGGGTCCCAATCGAAATCCCGGTTGCAATCACAAGGCCGATGTTGTATCGACTTTCAGCGCCAGCGCCGCTAGCGATAATCAGAGGGATAACCCCTAAAACCATCGCTGCGGTAGTCATTAAAATTGGCCGCAAACGAATAGACGCGGCCATTTGAATAGCCTCTCGTTTCTTTTTACCACTGATTTGTAGTTCATTAGCAAATTCCACGATCAAAATACCATGTTTAGAAATTAAACCAATTAAGGTGACCAAACCCACTTCGCTATAAATATTCAAGGTCGCACTACCCACACCCAGACTAATAAAAATCATCGCGCCACAAATTGACATAGGCACACTAATTAACACAATGAGGGGATCACGGAAACTTTCAAATAAAGCCGCAAGTGATAAAAAGATAATGAGTAAAGCAAAGAAGAAAGTAACAACTAAACTTGAGCCTTCTTGAATAAATTGGCGAGACTGTGAGGCATAATCAATATTGTATCCCTGCGGCAATACTTCTTTTGCAATCTTTGCAAAAGTCGCTAGGGCCTCGCCCATAGAGACACCCGGGAAAGCAACTGCCGAAATCGTTGCAGAATTAAGCTGTTGAAAATGAGTTAGGGATTCAGGAACAATTTCTCTTTTTAGGCTTGCAACAGTTGAAAGCGGTATCGATGCACCCTGGCTTGTTTTTAAATAATAATTAAGTAACTGATCAGGGTTTAGCCGGGTTGATCGCTTAACTTGCGGAATAACTTGATAGGAACGTCCCGCAAAATCAAAATAATTAATGTATCCTTCACTTAGTCCTGAGTCGAAGATATTACCAATATCCTGCATTGTTAATCCAAATTCTGATACCTTATCTCGATCAATCAATATCTTAGTTTGAAGTTTATCAATTTTAAGATCGGGATCGATATAGGCAAAAATACCGGCTTTTTGTGACTTAGCGAGGAAATTTTGCAACACTATATTTAACTTTTCAAAAGGCTCTGTCGTCGTAATCACGAATTGAATGGGTAAACCACTCCCTCCGCCAGGCAAAGAAGGTAATTGGAAAGCGGCTATTTTAGCCCCTGCAATTTGGTCGAGCTGCTCTTGAACTAGAGGTTGAATCTCATTTGAGGTGCGCCTTCGCTGATCCCAGGGTTTAAAAACCATTCCAACGATAGCTTGGTTAAGTGAATTATTATTTCCATTTACTTCAAAAACATGGTCCGTTTCAGGATATTTTTTAAATATCTCATTCACTTGTTTTGAGTAAAGTTTAGTTTGTGCTAAGGAGGCATTAGCAGGACCAGTGACTTGCGCGATGATAATTCCCTGATCTTCTTGCGGAGCAAGTTCTGAATTAGAAGTGATAAATAAAAAATAATTACTCAGCAAAATAATGACAGCAAAAACAACAATAACTGCCAGATAATTCAATGCATTAGCCAAGGATTTTTTATAACCTTCTTCCAATTTTTTCAGCCAATTATCGACTGTAGTCATAAAGCGACCTTTTGCTGCTTCATTTTCGGACTTAAGAAATTTAGAGCACATCATTGGAGAAAGGGTTAGTGCGACGATCGCTGAAACAGTGACAGAACCCGCCAACGTAAACGCAAATTCAGTAAATAAAGCCCCGGTTAATCCGCCCATAAAACCAATAGGTGCATAGACCGCTATTAATACTACGGTGATTGCTACAATAGGGCTTGCTAACTCTCCGGCACCCTGAATTGCTGCTTTAAATTTGGTTTGCCCTTCCTCAATATGACGCTGCACGTTCTCAACCACAATAATCGCATCGTCAACAACTAGGCCAATTGCTAACACTAAAGCTAGTAAGGTTAATAAGTTGATTGAATAACCAAGTACCAACATCACGAAAAAGGTTCCAATAATCGATAAAGGGATTGCTATGAGAGGAATAATGACCGAACGTATAGAACCAAGAAAAAGAAAAATAACGATGGTCACAATAAAGAATGCTTCCATTAAAGAAATTATCACTTCGTTAATAGACGATTGGACGAAAAGGCTGGCGTCATAGGTTATATTCGAGTTCAAACCTTTGGGTAATTGAGCGCGAATGGAAGGATATATTTTTTTGATATCATCAATAACAGTTAAAAGGTTTGCTGAAGGAGCAACAGTAATGCCAATATAAACGGCGGTACGACCATCAAAACTTACTGTCGAATTATAGTTTTGCGCCCCTAGCGACACATCAGCAACGTCTCCTAAGCGAATGATCGCCCCGTTTTGAGCCCTCAATACCATTTTCTTAAATTGCTCAACATTGGTGAGATTGGTGCTAGTAGTTAAATTTTGAATGAACATTTGGCCGTCAGTACGGCCGGCCGCCGAGATAAAATCATTGTTAGCAAGAGCAGCCCCTACTTCAGCAGCCGATATGCCATAACCTGCCAATTTTACTGGATCTAACCATGCCCGTAAGGCGAAGGTTTGGTTTCCTAAAATTTGAGCATTCTGCACCCCATTTATCGCTTGTAATTTTGGTTGAACAACTCGAATTATATAGTCAGTAATTTTATTAATAGGCAAGTCTTCGCTATAAAATCCAATGTACATTGATTGAATCGTCTGTCCTACTGAAACAGTGATCACGGGTTGTTGAGAATTTTTGGGCAACTGGTTAAGAACCGCATTAACCTTGGTAGTAATATCCGATAAGGCTTTCAGCGGATCATAGTTTAAGAGAAGGTTAACGGTGATGGTACTCAGACCTGACGTACTCGTTGAAGTCATATAATCAATACCATTCGCTTGAGCCACTGAATTTTCTATTGGAGTGGTTATAAAACCAGCAATAACTGCGGGATCAGCACCAGTATAAACCGTTGAGATGGTAACGATTGCTTTTTCAGTAAATGGGTATTGCATAATCGGTAATAAATTTATCGAACGCAAACCCAATACTAAGAGCAACAGACTTATTACTGTTGCAAGTACAGGTCGTTTGATAAAAATATCCGTAAACTGCATCTTACTGCGGTCCTTACTTTTTAGTGCTGATTATTTTTCAATTATTTTGGGCGCCATTTGATTACTTGGCTGTATTTTATTGTTTATCTCAATACGACTTCCATTTTTGAGTTTAAGTTGACCACTTGTGACGACAATATCCCCTAAATTTAATCCTTTTAAGATAGCTATTTGATCACCACGCGTTTCACCTACCGTTACAAAAACTTGCTCTACGACTAGAATGGGTTGGTTTTGCTTATCTTTTTTACCACTGTTTTTAACGATATAAACAATATCTCCATAGGAATTAAAGCTGACGGCTGATTGAGGTAAAGTCAAGAAGGTTTGTGGTGTTTTCGTATCAATTTCTCCGTGGACAAACATACCGGGTTTTAAGGCTAAGTCAGCGTTCGGAACTGTCGCCTCTACAAGCACGTTGCGTGTATCTTGGTCGATAGCTGGCTGTACCGTAGTGATTTTCCCTCTGAATTTTCTCTTTGGAAAAGCATCGCTAGTAATAGTTACAATTTGGCCTAGTTTTACCTGTGATATGGATTGCTGTGGCAAATTAAAATCAGCATAAATTGGATCAAGCTCTTGTAAGGTTGTGACCGTATCCCCTACATTGAGGTATTGACCAGGATTGGCTAGATTAATACCCAATTGGCCTGTAAAAGGTGCTCTTATCGTTTTCTTTTCTGTCGTTGCCTTCTGTTGCTCTACCTGGGCTTCTAAATTTTTGAGATTCCATTCATCAGAGTCGACTACCTGCTTACTTACTGCGTGTGCGGCATATTGCGCTTTATCACGATTGTAAGTAATTTTGGCCAACTCGACTTGAGCTTCCAGCGCGTGTAATAAACCAAGCTCTGAGCCTGCATTAAGCTGCACTAAGACAGTTCCTTTTTCTACTTTAGTACCCGGTGTAAATGATATCGTTTGCACCATGCCCGCCAGTTCGGTTGTCACATTCACACCCACGCGAGCACGTAAAGTCCCAACAGCTTTTAATTGAGGTTGCCAAAGGGAAGACTCTACGCGCATTGTTGAGACAGTTACGACGGGTTCTTGCATCGTCTCTAAATACTTATCGGTCATAAGGGTTTTAAATGCCTTCCAGCCGAAAATTAGCCCGAACAAAAGCCCCACACAAACTAACATGATAACCATTTGTTTTTTCAAGAAAGTCTCTCTCTTAAAAGACAAAATTATTTTAACTAAAGATTCCTATTAAATCATAAACACTCTTTAACACACCAGGGTTTATGCCACCATCCACCACCTAATGCTTGAAATAATGCCGCCGTATCAGCATAACGTACTGCCTGAGCCTGAACTCGATTGATTCGGGCTTGTAAATACTGCTGCTGCACGTTTAAGAGATTAATATAACTAGCTCCACCTAAACGATATTGATCCATGGTCAATTTTAATGAGAGCCGAGCGGAGTCTTCTGCTAAAGCTTGTGCCTGTAAAGCTCGAGCATCGGTTTCCAAAGCACGTAAAACATCTGCTACATTTTGAAAACCTTGTAATACGGTTTGTCGATACTGCGCATCGGCTTGTTGGTAGGCCGCAATCGCCGCACGTCGCTGAGCTAACAGAGCACCACCATGGAACACTGGTTGCGTCACAGTAGCCATCATGCTCCAAATACTATTTTGGTGGGAAAACAAATTTCCCAATGAGGTACTTATAAAGCCATAGTAAGCTGTTATATCCAATTTAGGAAACAAGGCAGCGGTAGCTACGCCAATTTCAGCACAAGCTGAATGAAGTGTAGCCTCAGCAGCACGGATATCAGGGCGCTGTCGAATAAGAAGAGAAGGCACAGTTACCGGGAGAGTAACAGGCAATTTTAATTTATCGAGATCAATAATTGGTAGACGCTCATCAGGAAACGATCCTGCGAGCACCGATAAGGCATGCTCATTTTGCGCCAGGCTTTTTTCCAAAGGGGGTAAGGTCGCTTTTGTCTGTTCCAATAAGGTTTGTTGCGTCAATACATTGGCTTTTGAAATACCACCTAACTCAAATTGTTTCTGTAAAATATTGAGTAAGGTTTGTTGTTCCCGAATTAGCTCACGAGTTACCTTAATCTGCTCTCTGAAAGAACCCACATTAATAGCGGTAGTAACTATATTTGAGGTCAGTGTAAGGTAGGCCGCTATCACTTCGAATTGTTGATTATCAACAGTTGCTCGTAGTGATTCTATTTTTCGTCTGGAACCACCAAAAACATCCACATTATAGGATAGATTCAAAGTAGTACTGAAAAGATTAAAAGTAAAAGCCCTAGCGCCACCCACATCACCGATATTTGTTGTAGAGTAGCGTTGTCTTTGCGCAAAACTTTGAGAATCCACAGCCGGCCAAAGTGTATTACCAATTTCAGCATTCAAATTTTCTTTGGCTTGGCGTAAGGCAGCCATTGCAGACGATAAATTAGGACTATTGGCCAAGCCTTTACGAATAAGGGAATTGATCGCCGGAGAACGAAATAATTCCCACCAAAGCTCAGGAAGATCCTTTCCGCTAATAAATTTTTGTGATTGCCCACCCCGTGATGGAGCACTAACCGTTTTTTTGGGGAGTGGTTTTTCAGTATAATGTTTAACCCTAAATCCGCTAGGCGTACGAAAATTAGGTCCAACCATACAAGCAGATAAAAACAATGCGAGTAAGATGATCCCAATAATAGTTCTTGTTATGGGCCTAAACACTAAGTACATTCCTTTGCAGGCTACTACTGATTATTCCTAATCTATCATGATATGAGCTAAGTTGTTACTGAAACTTTGGTTAAATCAACTTAAATTGGCTCCATTGATAATTGATAAGAATTTGAATCTATCTCCCCATAAAAAAGATCGGAAATTGCATAACCAATGACCACTGCAAGTTGTCTATTCACATATAGCAAAGGGATACTACCCCGTTGCCAAGGAGGAATATGCCATTCCTGAAATAATTTTTTTAACTGCTTAGTTTGCCCATGCCAATGAAAAAACTCCCCTCCCTGACGAAACCGAATTTCAATTTGCGCCGAGGTAGGTAGTACCAAACCTTTATTCGTCATTTTTACTTGAAGCCTACCTAAACCATTGATCACTAAAGTTTGAGGAAAAGAACTCCAATTCTGCGGCTGCAAAACGCCTTGTGGTTCATTCTTTAATAGATAGAGAGCTTGCTGATAACGCCTAACACAACCTTCTTGCCAAACCACTTCTGGTTTAGCATCTTCTCTTGCCTCTATTACTTCACTAATGATTCGATTGAAAATCAGGGTAGAAGGCAATTTAATATGATTAAACTTCAACCAAACACGCAATACATTGCTAAGTCGTGCATGACTTAAATTCTTTAACGATTTAAGCGGCAACATCGTTGAAGATTGACTCAGTGCAGGACAATCTATTTTTGCTAAATCATCTAAATTAGTTTGTGCTTGTTGGCAATGACGAGTAGTACGTACTAAATTAGTCACCACTGCCGGCCAACGTTGCTGCAAAATAGGTAAAACCTTATGGCGAAGATAATTTCTGGAGAAATCTGTATTGAGATTAGATTCATCATCAATCCATTTTAATTGCTGAGTCCGGGCATAACTTTCTAAAATTTCGCGGGAATATAGCAAAAAGGGCCTAAGCAAGACTCCCTGAGCAAATTTTTTTATAGTTTGCATCGCAGCCAAACCATCAATACCTGCTCCGCGAAATAGTTGTAAAAGCAATGTTTCTGCTTGATCGTTTAAATGATGACCTAGAAGCAAACAATCTTCAGTGGTTAGTAAATTAGCAAAAGCCTGATATCTTGCTTGTCTTGCTTTTTCTTCTAGATTTGCATGGCGCTCAAATTCGACTTGTTGAGTGAGCAATGGAATTTTGTATTCCTTGCAAAATTGTTGGCAGTGTTGTTGCCAAGCAAAGGCATTAGGACTAATACCATGATGAATATGCACAGCAGTTAATTGATTCAGCAAGGAAGGATATGTTGCCAAACTATGAAGCAAAACGGTGGAGTCTAGCCCACCGCTAAAACCAACAAATATTCTTTTATAGAGACCTAGTTTCTTTAACCAATCAGCATCTAAGAGTGATTTAGTCACAAGCGCCCATAGCCATAAATTTGTCGTACCGTTGTTTTAATAACTCTTCCATAGGAAGATTTTTTAATACCCGCAATTCGCTGATTAAAATTTCTTTCAGACGGGAAGTCATATCAACAAAATTTCGATGAGCCCCACCTAAAGGCTCTTCCACAACGTCATCCACTAGACCTAGCTCAAGAATTTTATGAGCGGTAATCCCCATAGCTCGTGCAGCCTCGCTTGCTTTTGCTGCATCCTTCCAAAGTATGGATGCACATCCTTCTGGAGAGATAACCGCATAAATTCCATATTGCAGCATCAAGACTCTATCCCCTACCCCAATGGCTAAAGCACCGCCTGAGCCAGCTTCACCAGTGATAGTACAAATCACAGGTGTTCTTAGCTTAGCCATTTCTAGCAAATTTTTCGCAATAGCTTCCGATTGATTACGTTCCTCTGCACCGATCCCTGGGTAAGCCCCCGCCGTATCAATAAAAGTAAAAATAGGTAAGTTAAATTTCTCTGCCATTTTCATTAAACGTAGCGCTTTGCGATACTCCTCGGGACGAGCCATACCAAAGTTACGATAAACCTTTTCTTTGGTTCGTTTGCCTTTCTGATGCCCTAAAATCATTACAGGCTCACCATTCAATCGACCTAGCCCACCAATGATTGCAGGCGCACTCGAATAATGCCTATCACCATGTAGTTCTTGAAAATCAGTAAAAATATTTTCGATATAGTCAGTAGTCTGCGGACGTAGAGGATGTCTAGCCATCTGCGCAACCTGCCAAGGCTCTAAATTGGAAAAGATATTGGCAGTTAGTTCTTGGCATTTGGTTTCCAAGCGGGTTATTTCTTCAGTCAAATTAACTTCATTATCACTGCCTACCATTCGCAGTGCTTGAATTTTTTGATTCAACTCCTCAATGGGTTGCTCAAAATCCAAAAATTGTCGGCTCATTCACTTACTCGTTTGGAGAATTTATTTTCATGCGCTATGATACCTGTAACTGCTTTTTGACGCCACCGTTCCGGGCATTCTATGTCAATAAACATTGAGTTTTCTGCTGCTTCTGACTGTAATTTAGTCAAAACTCGCATCGATATTTGGGAGTTTCCACTAAATAATCCCTTCCAACAAGCCAATTCATTACTGAATGAAGCAGAATTAGTTCGCGCCAATCGGTATCATTTTGAACGTCATCGCCGCCGCTTTACTATCGCTCGCGCAACTTTGCGGCTTATTTTAGGCCGTTATCTTCAACGAGACCCCAGTCAATTGAGTTTTCAATATAGTTCACATGGGAAACCAGGGATTGAGGGTTCTCATGGCCTAGAGTTTAATCTCAGTCATTCAGGGGAGCTTGCATTATTAGCTGTAGGATGCCGGTTCCCTCTAGGCGTTGATTTGGAGTTTTTTTCAGCAAGACCTTATGACGGTATTGCAAAGAATTTATTTTCACCACAAGAATTAGAGTTTTTTTTAAAGCTACCTAAGCATTTAAAACCTCAGGTTTTTTTCCAAATCTGGGCACAAAAAGAAGCGTTTATCAAGGCAAGTGGTTTGGGACTTAGTTATCCTACTAAACTTTTTACCGTGCCAATTTTTTCTACAAGCACTGAACGCATCATGGACACAGTGCATCATTGTGATTGGTTAATGAATTCTTTTATGCCCCAAGTCGCTTGCAGCGGCGCGCTCTGCTATCATCCAGAAGTGAAAGAACTGCGATATGCGCGCTTAGATAATCCTGCGATCCTCTTTTAAACAACTCGGATTGTATCTTTCCGTTGACAGTTAATGGGTATATACTCAAATTGAACAGGGATGGTCAATAAGGATATTTTATGGCAAAGACAAAGAATGACTTAGCAGTTGAAGCAACTGAATTAAGACATAGCTGGGGTTGGTTATTAGCCTTGGGTATTTTATTTGTCATTTTAGGTTGCATCGGCTTAGGGATGGTTGTTGGACTCACTTTAGCGAGCATGCTTTTTTTGGGTGTCTTGCTTATCATTGCCGGCTGCTCGCAGTTTATTGATGTGTTTAAAGCCAAACATTGGAAGGCTGTGGCTTGGCATGCATTTATTGCAGCCCTATATATCATAGGCGGCTGCATTATTATTTACGATCCTTTCTTAGCCTCAACCTTAATTACCGCTTTATTAGGTAGCGTATTGATTATTATTGGACTTACTCGTTTCATCATGGCACTAAGACTTAGAGGTTCTCCTGGGTGGGTTTGGTTATTGTTTGCAGGACTCACTGCTCTCATCCTAGGTATTCTGATCTTAATAAAATGGCCTATAAGTGGTATATGGGTTATCGGGCTCTTTATTGCGATTGAAATGATTGTCGATGGCTGGACTTACATATTCCTTGCTCTCGGAATTCGTCGCAGCTTGTAGTGCTATCGTATAGTCCATCTCGACGTCCCGCGACTTGTTCGCGGATCCAAAGATCTGAGTAAGAAAAAAGATCGCATGGATACCGCGAACAAGCCACGGTAAGTAGGGACAAGAGTAGCGTTTGCAACAACGCCGAACAAGTCGCGGGACGTAGGGCAGAAGGTTTTTTATCCTTAAGGAAGTATCATTAGACCTAGTCAAACCTACATCTATAAATCTCTTCCTCTCAAAAAATCTGCTATACTCCAATCCCTTAAACAGATTGCATCCCAAATGGGCGAGTCTGAAATCCTATAGAGTCATGTCTTGGATATCATGATGAAACAATTTAGTAAGATCCAATTAGAACTACTACATCAACTTTCTGATGGAAATTGTCACAGTGGTAAAATACTCGGAGAACGACTTGGCGTCTCACGTACAGCTATTTGGAAACACATTAGGCAATTAGCAGAACTTGGCCTTGCTATTCGCCGAATTCCACAACATGGTTATCAATTGACCACACCTACTATTCCTCTTGATGAATCATTGATTCGTCAGCATTTAAAAAATAGGCAATTTACAAAGGAAATAGATGTTCATCTTTTTGCAACGATTGATTCGACCAATCGTTTCTTGAAAGACCTGACAAACCGAGCGGCCATTAGCCTTTGTTGTGCTGAGAAACAAACGCATGGCCGAGGCCGATTTGGTCGCCAATGGTATTCCCCTTTTGGCGAAAATATTTATTTTTCCAGTCGCTGGGAATTGAATTGCTGCTTGTCTCGTTTATCAGGCTTAAGCCTTGTGGTTGGTCTAGCGATTTTAGCTAGTTTGCAAGATATCCAAGTTCAACATGGTATTCGTATAAAGTGGCCCAATGACCTGCTGTGGGGTGATAAAAAATTATGTGGAATTCTCATTGAGATTATCGCCGAAACAAATAGTTGTGCGCAGGTAATTATCGGTATTGGCATGAATGTAAATACCGCAACTCAAGAACAATCACTTCCTGATAAACCTTGGTGTTCCCTCTATGAAATCACTGGGAAACATTTTGACCGCAATCTACTATTAGCCAATCTTATTGCTCATTTAGACATCTATTTAAATAAATTTTTGGTAACAGGCTTTGCTAAATTTGTAGCCGATTGGCAAGCGGCTGATTATCTAAAAGGACAATTTATTAAAGTATCTCAACCCACCGGCTTAATAAGCGGTTACGCTTGTGGTGTGAATGAATTAGGCCAGTTGTGCCTTCGGGATACCGATGGAAAATTACATCATCTTTCTTCGGGTGATACTTCATTGAAAACGGACTAGAATTGGTAGATTAGGTAGGGTAAAGTGTGTCCCGAGCATTAGACCTCCTGTCGACTCGGGACTGGATGACTGCGGATAAAATCCGGTTATACTGCTTCTTCTTCTGTGTCTGGTGTTTCTTTCTCTTGCTGTATGCGTAAATAAATTTCTTCACGGTGTACTGAAACATCTTTTGGTGCATTAATACCTAAGCGCACCTGATTTCCTTTCACCCCTAAAACAGTGATATTTACATCATCACCGATAATCAATGTTTCGCCGATACGGCGAGTTAAAATCAACATAACACAATCTCCCTTCTACATAACAGTTACCCTTAAAATTCCATAGATATCTTCCATGGTACTCGTGGTAACTACACTTTGCGTAAAATAAAATCAAAATATAGCTCTCGATTGTTATTTTACACAACCATTCTTAACGTAATATTAAGTTTAATTGAATTTTTGCATTCTTATAGCTTAAAAATGCAAAAATCACTCTTTTTTTCCTGCTTTAAGCTTCAAAGCGAGGATAACAAGCGGTAGATAAGCAATTAGCAACCCTAAACCGCTATTGATAAAACCAAGCCCAACTACTATCGCCATAGGCAGCAGCCATAGTAGATTTATGGCTAAGATCCCCAAGGTTACAGGTAAGTGTTTACCATAATAGCGTGAGGCATGTTGGTAGGCGTGACTACGGTGTGCTTCGAAGATAACTTCACCTCGCATTCCACGACCTAATAATGTTACCGTAGCATCGACAATAAAAACACCCAAAAGTATCATCCAACCCCAAAAAAAATTTGAATTTATTTTTGCAGATTGGATTGACAAAATTCCTAAAATAAGCCCTAAAAAACCGCTACCAGCATCCCCCATAAAAATTCTTGCTGGCGGAAAATTCCAGAATAAAAAACCAGCCACTGCAAACGCCAAGCAAATCGGCAAATACATTGCATTTGTATCACTTTGAAGGTAATACATCAGCACGCCTCCGAAGCAAACTGTGACCGCCTCTATTGCTGCAATCCCATCTATTCCGTCCATAAAATTGTATAAATTTAACAACCAGACCAGATAAAAAACAGCAAAAATATTTGCAATTATTCCAGTAGATAATGTCCACGCAAAAAAAGGAATTGTTGGCATACCTCCAAGAGCATATAAAGCAAAAAAACTTGCAGCAAAATGTCCAAGTAAACGCCATTTTGCTGGAATATTATTTCGATCATCGACAAAACCTATAATCGCAATTAGAGAACCCGCACCCAGTAATGCAACCGCTATTGATAAACTAATCAATTTAAAATAAAGGAGCAAAATCACTGCTATTAAAAAACAAACTACAAAGGATAATCCACCTCCTCTGGGTGTTGCTATAAGGTGCGAAGAGCGATGATTGGGTATATCCAGCATGTTAGTGGCTAGAGCATAACGGCGTAACCCCCAGGTCAAGCTGTAAGATAAACCAAAAATAAAGAGATAATATAACCAAACCATTTCTTTCCGCCGTGCTAAGCCCAATACTTAGAAAATATTGAATTATACGGCAAACAAAATCCTTGTCATTAAGTCCTTAAGAATTATTGAATCTAGATTAATTATTTTATGGATTAACAGCCACTTTGCTGTTTTATTTGGCAACTTATTTAAAATTTTTATTTTCTTATTTCAAAGAAGATTCATAAGTGATATCTTAGGCAAAAAATTTATAATAATTAGCATGAAGCAATTAACAGAACTAAACTCTTGGACAGCTTTAGAAAAACATTCCGAATCACTACGTTTAATCCCGCTTGGTGATTTAAAAAAAAGCTCGATTAATCGAGATATACAACTTAAATTACACACCGATGGACTTAGCATCGATTTTACCCATCAGCGCATTAACGAAACTACTCTTGAGTTACTCATTGCCTTAGCCAATGAGCGCAATCTTAAAGAGAAAATTAATGACCTCCTCCAAGGTGCCAAGGTTAACCAGAGTGAAAACAGACCTGCCCTGCATAGTGCTCTCCGTGCATCGGGTGAAAAACCAATCTGGGTAGATGGGCATGACATTATGCCTGACATTATTACAACCCGGGAAAAAATGGGTGAAATTGCCGCCCAAGTTAGAAGTGGGCAATGGTTGGGTTATTCAGGAAAACCTATCTCTGATATAGTGAACATTGGGATCGGTGGTTCTGATTTTGGTCCTCGATTTTGTCTTAGCGCGCTCAAAGAATATGTAAACTCTGATTTAAATTTTCATTTTGTATCTGATGTGGATCCCAAAGCGTTTGAAAATGCGGTAGCTAAGCTTAAACCTGAAACTACCTTATTCATTATCTCATCAAAATCCTTTACCACCAAAGAAACCTTGTACAATGCGGAAAAAGCCCTGGCTTGGCTCAATCGCAATCAAGATATAGCTAAGCATTTTATCGCAGTCACAGCTAACGTAGAAAAAGCGAAAGAATTTGGCATTCCTAATGTATTACCTATCTGGAATTGGGTAGGCGGAAGATACTCTTTCTGTTCTGCCATTAATTTAATCACTTGCATTGCTATAGGCTATAATCGTTTTAAGGAGTTGCTTGCCGGTGCGAATGCTATCGATGAACATTTTTGCTCTAAAGCATTTCACGAAAATATTCCTGTGCTCATGGCGCTTATAGGATTATGGAATATTAACTTCCTACATAGTTCAAGTTTGCTCATTCTCGTTTATGCCCAGCAATTAGAACAGTTAGTCCCCTATATTCAGCAGCTTGATATGGAAAGTAATGGGAAATCGATTGATAATCAGGGGCGCTCAGTTAACCATGCAACAGGACCTATTGTTTGGGGAGGCTTGGGAAATCAAGCTCAACATAGTTATTATCAGTTGCTCTGTCAGGGTACTCATCAAGTTGCAGCCGATTTTATTTCAACCAAAGAATATAATGGCGAACTAATTAATTCCTTCTGCGATGCCAAAATGCGAGTTTTAAGCGAGGGGATAAGTTCTCCCGATAATCCAAATGGCTATATCCCAGGGGGAATACAAGTTAGCCATATCAGTCTGGAATCTTGCTCTCCTTTTAGCTTTGGTGCCTTGGTGGCTCTCTATGAGCATAAAGTCTACGTCCAAAGCGTACTTTGGGGGATTAATTCTTTTGATCAACCAGGGGTTGAAAGCGCTAAACGTCAAAAAGCAATCTTTGATAAGCAAGTGAAGCAACGGGAAACTTTGGCTGTATTGTAAAAATTTGACATCCACTTCTGCCTCCTGCAAAGACGAAAGGTCCAGATCCAACCAACGCAGCTTGGCTTGATAGCCGTCAAGCTAAATCTTGTTTAGCTTATAATTCGATCTTCTAGGCTAACAATCAACCGCTCGGACACTGAGCTATCCCACGAAATGAGGATCTAAGGAATTTGTATTCATTTTATTCCGTTCAACCTGAGGAGCACGCAGGGCGTGCGTCTCAAAGGCTTGAGGTACGCGAATGCCTGGTTCTGAGGTTCTCGAAGGGGCTGTCCTGAGGTTCTCGAGAGGGGCTTTTTGCGACACTTCGAGACAGCGCTGCGCGCTTCCTCAGTGCGAACGGTATAAACAGAAAGAACAGAATTTCGTGGAGATAAAAGATGATTTACAACGCTACTGAGAGCCTGAATGGAATCAAATAAATCCCCTTAATAGGACGGCTATAGGCCTTGACCCAACAAACCTCATTGATGCAACCGGCTCTGCTCTACGATCAAACGCAAGGTCTCCTCCATGCTAACTTCTGGTTTCCAGCCCAGCACTTCACGAGTTTTAGTAATATCAATTTGCAATGATCCACATAAGCGTTGTAAATCATCTTTCCGGCCCAAAAGGTTAGCAACTAAACTGAGCATACTCTGTGGTATGGGTAATAGTCGAGCAGGTTGCTTCATGATCTGACTCATCTTTTTTAATAACACCGTCGTTGATATATCTTCTCCGTCACTGACTAGAAAAATTTGATTCGCAGCGGCAGGATGCTCAATACAGGTGAGGATGAGGCTAAGAAGATTATCAATCGATACAAAACTGCGTTTGTTGTTTATTGCACCTAAAGGTAAAGGAATTCCTTTTTTTAACCAGTGAATTAAACGATGGAAATTCCCTTTTGCACTCGGTCCATAAACTAAGGGAGGTCTAATGATGACAATTTCCATGTTGCTTTCTTTTGCTATCCGTTGCAACCCGCGTTCTGCTTCATATTTAGAAATTGCATAAGGATTGCTAGGATTTGGCAAATCATCTGCAGAAAACACTTGGCTGCGGGTTGTCGTGTTTCCATTCACACCGATTGTACTAATAAAGATAAACCGCTTCACCCCTTGTTGGGCAGCTTGACCTGCTAAATTTAAGGTAGCCTCTGTATTTATTTTTCTATATTCGCTAAGAGGATCTTTGGCAGTCTCTTTCATGATGTGAGCGCGAGCAGCACTGTGAATGACTACATCGCAACCTTGCAGCATCACACTCCAATCCGCATTGATGGATAAGTCGACGGGTGAAAAAACAGTCATTCGCGGATCTCTAAACTGCTCTCCAGCAGCTCGTAGAACTATTCGTAAGGAAACTTCGGTATCCTGCAAAAGTCGTTTGACTAACTGCCCGCCGATAAACCCCGTTGCTCCCGTTAACAGGACTTCTTTCGGTTTCATATTATTTCCCTTATTAATGAATTGATGCTGAAAACTCCATGACCTGTGGTTGGTTGGCAGATTGTCGATGGGTCCTCGCATATAAAAAAGGTTTTTCAACAAAGCGATATGATAAATAAGCTACGAAAAAAGTGAACACGATGGCAATAGCCATACTAAGCCAAAAACTTTGAGTAATTAAATTAATAACCAGTTGCTGTATTGGAAAAGCATAAATATAAATTCCGTAAGAAATATCAAACTTTCCATTTATCCATTTTTCTTGAAAAGAAACACCAACGATTACCGTTAATGCAGCAAGACTTAAAGTACCTAACACTTGCATTTCGGGACGCCCCTGCAAAACGGTTAACAACGCTATGGCTGCAATGGCTAAATAAGCCCTCGATGTATACCAATTATCTTGAGTCATCGACATGAGTGCGCCACCGGCAAAAGCAATTCCAAAGAGTGCTAAGTAATTGAGTGGAATTGAGTAAAACCCATAATTTTTACCTGTCTTAGTCAAAATCATCGTGATTACGATACATGACAGTAGCAAGGGTAAAATCGACTTCCAACTGTTGATGTAGGAAAGCACAACACCAATAATAATATAACTAGCGAATTCTACCGGTAAAGTCCATAAACTGCCATTAATCACGTCTTTGCATAGAAAATCAGAAAAAACACCTGGAATGGGTCTAGCCATAAATGAAGAATACATAACTGAAGTTTTCAAAGTGGATAAACTAAATAAGTAATTGATAGTCGGACTGGATGTAAAAATACTACCGATTAAGTAAACCATCACTAAAGAGCAGACAATTAGACCGGGAAAAATACGTCGACAACGTTTTGCCATAAAGACTGCAAAATTACCAGAGCTAGTAAAACTTGCAGGCATAAAATAGCCCGATATCGTAAAAAAAATGACGACAGCAACAAAGCCAAAGGTATCCCAATGGAGAAAAGTTGGTTCAGCTAAGTTTGATAAAGCGAAATGATGGCTAAAAAGCACCAACACTGCAGCAAAATGCCTAATCAAATCAAAAGAATTATTTCTACTTGCCATTAGCGTCTCATAATCAAAACAAAACTACCGTCATTGCAAACCTATGTTGTTGCCTGATTTAGACTTTGGCCCACTCTGAGGAAGTCAACCGTTTTTAAAACTGCCATCCCTGAAGGTAGGGAGCCATTCTCCTTTGAAGCCCTGTGCTATTGAGAAATAGATTCTCGATTTCGCGAGAATGACAGTGAATACTACTGATTCCTCAAGGCCAAAACCTACCGTCTGGCAAATAGCCGCGGCTTGGATACTAACAATGCTTACAACGACGGATATTACCTAAAGCTGATAATTTTACACATTTTGGTTTGTCATTGAATTTTTATTCAACAACAGAGAATTCCCTCGCTTCTTGCTTACAACATCCCGATAAAGTCGTTCATATTCAGCGACCATTTTATCGGCAGTGAAAAGCTCCCAGTATCGCTCACCAGCTTTTTGCCCCATAGCGTTGGCCTGCTCAGGGTTATCCCAAAGATATTGCATTGCAGATCGCAGGGAATCTGAATCTCCAGGAGGTACGACAAGTCCTGTTTCGCCATCGATATTAATATAACTGGTACCTGTACCAATTTCTGAAGAAATTAAAGGCTTCGAAAACATCGCCCCCTCAAGAAGCGAAACACCAAAAGCCTCTGAGCGCAAATGAGATGGAAATATGACCGACAGGCATAGTTGCAAGAGCGCAATTTTATCTTCTTCTGCTAATCGACCTAGAAAGTGAATATTAGTTAGCCCTAACTCTTGAGTCAGTTTCCTTAATTCTTCTTCAATAGGCCCTGTTCCTACAATTAAAATAGGAAATGAAGTACCTTTAGCAGCTTCTAATAAAATATGTAACCCTTTGTAATAACGCATTACTCCAACGAAGAGAAAAAATTTATCGCCATAAAGATTTCGCCAATAAGTTTGGCGTTCCTCAGGAGGGGTTGCATAATTTGATTTATTGAGACCAATTGGAATAACCGTCACTTTATTATGATATTTCTGCAACACAGGGCTTGTAGAAAAATAATTAGGTGAGGTCGCAACAATAGTACCTATAGCCTTTAAAAAACAATGCATTAAAGGACGATAAAAATAAAATAAAGTTTTTTGGCGAACAATATCTGAATGGTAGGTTAAGATTGATGGCTTCTTAGTCCTTGAAAATAAATGCAAAATGTCTGCAAATGGCCAAGGAAAATGATAGTGGATCACATCAGCTTGCTCAGCAATTTTGCGAAAATCTTTTAACAAAGAAAAGGAAATACTATTTGATGCAATGTTAAGACTTTCTTTATAACGAATAATTTTGATACCAAGGTATTCTAATTCTCTTGGTTCAGGATCAGGTGACAATGATAAAATTGTATGATGGAAGTTGGATTGTTGATTACGGACAATTTGCGCAATAACACGCTCTACCCCACCAAAAGCATCACCTAAAAACGTCTTATAAACATGAAGAATTTTCATGAAGTCCCGAATTACTAAATAATGGCTAAAATCATTTGAGCAGAGCTATTTAAGCCCAGAAAAATCTTATCTTCTGAATCTAAGCCTAATAACTTGCTAAGCTAAATTGCATTTTAGCGAGTTTATTGACCCAAAGTAAATATCACTGCCATTATGTTAGGGGCATAAGCTCCTTTGTTAATGTACGGCGACTTGTTCGCGGGCTCCAGAGATCCGAGTAAGAAAAAAGATCGCTTGGATACCGCGGACAAGCCGCGTTAGGTTAGGTAGGCAAGAGTGTAGAGCTTGCAACAACGCCGGACAAACCACGGAAAGTAAAAAAGCAACTCCTTAATTTAATTGCAGTGAAAATAAATAGGTTTTTTTATTCGATTTTTAAATCTTCGTGACAAGAATTAATCCATTTCTATTTCTGCGCTAATCCTTTAAAATCATGCTACCAAAGGTACAAGGGCTAGATATGCAAAAAGAAATTTTGACATTAACGAGTCTAAGATTTGTTGCGGCCTTCTATGTATTTTTATTTCATATCCAACTTTATATTCCTTTTTCTTCCCATGGTAATATTGCTCGCTTTTTAAGCGAAGGAGCCTGCGGGATGAGCCTATTTTTTATCTTATCCGGCTTTGTCTTAGGTTATCGATTTCATAATGGCGTCTCAAATTATAAAAACTATGCTTTCAATCGTTTCACACGTATTTATCCAGCCTATTTTTTAGCCGCTGTGGTTACCATCCCCTGGCTAATCAGCTCTTTATCCTTCACTGAACCGAATCAAAGCTTTCGCTATGTCTACGTCATTGTTGTCAATCTACTCATGCTTCAAGCGTGGATTCCCCAGCTTTTTACAACTTGGAATAATGGTGGAAGTTGGTCTCTCAGCGTAGAAATGTTTTTTTATGCTTTATTCCCCTTTTTTATTAGCCACTTAAAAAATTTGACTAATAAACAACTCGGGATTGCGCTCATCGTTCTATATTTTTGCTCAGCCCTGCCAGGGTTTTCATTGCTCTTATTTAATCCCATCCCCAATAATATCGTATTCTATTCTCTGCCCATATTTAGGGTCTCTGAGTTTTTGATTGGTGCCGGTTGCGGTCTTCTTTTTGCGCGAGGTATTCGCGTGGCGCATTCTAGCCTCTGTGCAACTCTTTGTATGATTCAACTTTATTCCCATTTAACCTGGGGACCAGCCTATGGTCATATCGCACTCGCCCAAAATTTTGCAACCGTCCCCTTAATAAGCATTCTAATTTTTAGCCTAGCTTCCCTCAATTCTGGCCGCTTATACAATTTCATGACTCGGCGCAGTTTTATCTATCTTGGACGAATTAGCTACTCATTTTATTCTTTTCAAGCATTGATATTAATGACTATGGTAAGTAAGCATAATGAAATCATAACTCAGTATCCTTTACTCTCTAACAATGTTATTTTAGCTATCCTTGCATTTTTTATGTTAATTGCCATTTCCATCATTTCACATCATTTTGTTGAAATCCGATTTAGGAATTATTTAAATAAAAAATATGAGAGACTCGCTATGAAATATCGCTACCTCAGATATAAAATTAGGCTTGCTTATGATGAAACCCTACACTAAAGATATTTTACGTACTGTTGCTGTCAAATTAGTGTTGCTTTTTTTATTATGGTATTTCTGTGTAAAAGATATGCATCCTAATTTATCTAATAGCAGAGAATGGTTGTTTGGCAAAACCGAACATCAGGTATTCACACCATAAAAAAGAGGCCGTTCCATGACTTTTTCAGCTGAACTTGTTGATTTATCCAGATTACAATTTGCTCTAACAGCCTTATATCATTTTTTGTTTGTCCCGTTGACGCTTGGACTTTCTCTCATGATAGCGATCATGGAAACAGTCTACGTGATGACTGGTCGAGATATCTGGCGTCAGATGGTCAAATATTGGGGTTTGCTGTTTGGAATTAATTTTGTTTTGGGAGTAGCAACAGGCCTTACCATGGAGTTTCAGTTCGGTACGAATTGGGCTTACTATTCGCATTACGTAGGAGATGTTTTTGGCGCACCCTTAGCTATTGAGGGAATGATGGCTTTTTTCCTCGAGGCTACTTTTGTGGGTTTATTTTTCTTTGGATGGAATAAATTATCTAAATTGCAGCATTTGATTTGTACCTGGTTACTGGCCTTGGGGACTAACCTTTCTGCGCTGTGGATTTTAATTGCAAATGGTTGGATGCAAAATCCTGTTGGTGCTTATTTTGACTATCAGACCATGCGTATGGAAGTCAGTAGTTTTTATGACTTACTCTTCAATCCCGTTGCGCAGGCAAAATTTGTTCATACCATCAGCGCAGGCTATGTCACAGGCGCGATGTTTGTACTCTCTGTTAGCGCCTATTTTCTCTTAAGAAAAAGAAATATTCCCTTCGCCAAACGCTCTATGACGGTTGCAGTCTCTTTTGGACTTGCTTCCGCTTTATCCGTAGTTGTGCTAGGTGATGAAAGTGGTTACGTTGCTAACGAAAACCAAAAAATGAAAATTGCCGCGATCGAAGGAATGTGGCATACCGAAAAGGCACCAGCAAGCTTAACTCTCTTTGGTATACCGGATGAACAATCGCATTCTACTAAATATGCGATCGATATTCCTTTTCTTTTAGGCATTATAGCTACCCGTTCTTTTAACACCCCGGTCGAAGGAATCATGCAATTAATCGAGCAAGGAAAGGAGAGAATTAAAGACGGCATGATCGCTTACGGTGCTTTAAAAACTTTGCAAACCGATCCTAACAATACAATCTCCAAAGCACTATTTGAGGGTCATGTTAACAATTTGGGTTATGCCTTGTTACTTAAAAAGTACACTGAAAATGTCAACGATGCGACTGAGGAACAAATTAATAAAGCAGCCAATGATCTCAAACCCAAAGTTTTACCAATATTTTTTTCGTTTAGAATTATGGTTGCCTGTGGGATGTATTTTATCCTTCTTTTTGGCGTTGGCTTTTATCTTTCGGTCAGGCATCGCTTAGAAAAAACTACTTGGTATCATCGAATCGCTTTTTATTCTTTACCTCTTCCTTGGTTAGCTGCCGAACTTGGTTGGGTTGTTGCTGAGTATGGCCGCCAGCCTTGGGCTGTTGAAGGAGTATTACCCACTTTTATGGGTGTTTCTTCTTTGACCTCAGGTCAGGTTTTAACTTCTATTGCGGGATTTGTACTATTTTACAGTGTGCTTGCAATAGTTGAGCTGTATTTAATGGTCAAATACATTCGCCTTGGCCCAGACAACATGAGCCATTAACAGGAGGATCACCTAATGCCTTTAGATTATGAAACACTGCGAGTAATATGGTGGTTATTGATCGGTATACTTTTAATAGGTTTTGCCGTCATGGATGGTTTTGATTTAGGCGTAGCCATGGGGCTCCCTTGGCTAGCTAAAACCGATACCGAAAAACGCATCATGATCAATAGCATAGGACCGACTTGGGAGGGAAATCAGGTATGGTTAATTTTAGGCGCTGGAGCTATTTTTGCAGCCTGGCCTACTTTATATGCCTTATCGTTTTCAGGGTTTTATTTTGCTATGTTGCTGGTACTTTTAGCTTTGATATTAAGGCCGGTGGGTTTTAAATATCGTTCTAAAATCGATAATCCTGCTTGGCGACAACTCTGGGATTATGCCTTATTCATTGGAGGTTTCGTTCCTGCTTTAATTTTTGGCGTCGCCGTTGGAAATGTCTTACAAGGTGTTCCCTTTTATTTTGATGAAAGCTTAAGAATATTCTACACAGGAGCATTTTTAGACCTACTCAATCCTTTTGCTATCGGATGTGGCTTGCTCTCTGTGTTGATGCTAGCGATGCACGGTGCTTTTTTTCTGCAGATAAAAACAGAGGGAGCCTTGCAAAGTAGAGCAAGAAAACAGGCGCGCATTACCGCCCTTTTAGTTATCTTGCTTTTCATTGCCTTAGGGGTTTGGACTTATTTTCAAATCAAGGGCTATGCTCTACAATCCCTTCCCGCCCATGATGGACCTTCTAACCCGACTTATAAAGAGGTTATTTTGCAAACCGGAGCATGGTTTAATAATTATAAAGCCTACCCTATTACCATGCTTGTGCCTTTATTGGCTTTATTTTCAGCTTTTTTAGCTTTTATTTTTGCAAGAAAGACTATCTTGGCTTTTGTTTTGAGCGGTATCTCTGTGGGTACTATTATCGCGACCGTGGGAGTGTCTATGTTTCCTTTTATACTTCCCTCCTCGTCTAATCCCAAATTTAGCTTACTTGTTTGGGATAGCTCTTCAAGTCAGCTTACCCTATTTATCATGCTGATTGTTACTGCCATTTTTTTACCTATTATCCTTGCCTACACCGCTTGGGTTTATCGCGTATTAGGTGGCAAAGTGACTGAAAGCTCAATCAAAAACGCTGATTCAGCCTATTAGGAGAAACAATTATATGTGGTATTTTTCCTGGATTTTAGGCACAGGCTTAGCCTGTGTTTTTGCAATTGTTAATGCAGTTTGGCTTGAACTTCGAGAAAAACCTGAAGGTCTTGTGGATTTGAGCACAGAAAAAAGCTCTGAAAGCTAAGCTGTAAAACTGCATTATTTTGTAGCCACTACTGGCTAGTTACGAAAAACACTGCGAGCGTTGTCACCCAATTCACAGTATTCTTCCTTTTCATAAGGAGGAATACTACTCTTATCGTCAATCTTCTCCTTGATATAGATCTTCCTTAAATTTCGTCTATCGACTATATCGCCTTCTAAATTTATTCGCAGAGCTTCCATATTATAAATATGCAGAGTAACACTAATCCCTGGACCTAAATCTTTTCTGCGCTCGAGTTGATGAACAAAATTAGTTGTTAGATCATCGCTATTCGAATGGAATCGATATCTGTCAACTCGCCTTATTAAGCGGGCTTGATCGCCATGAGGCCTATAATATTTTTCTGAAATTGGCTCATCAAGCACGATGACCGTTCCTTTATATTCATGATCGTGAATTAAGGTCTTTTGTCCTTGAGAAAACGCAAATGCCCATATTGAGAAAGGGTTTGTTTTATCGGGATGGTCATAAATAAGATATCTGCCAACTTGAGATCCTTGCCCGGTACTTGAAGTTTGAGGAGTATAAATTGAATGGTCTAATGTTAGTTGACCTTGCGCAAGAAGCTTTGGCAATAATTCTGAAACCGTATCATAGTTCACTACTTCTAATCGGCTAAACTCCTTTTTTATTGCATCACTATTTGCTTTGTTTACATCGCCAATCTTTGATCTCATTTTTCGTCCTTTAAGCAAACCTAAAAATTATTTCCATAGTAAGGAGAGTGTGTTTATCCGTCCGAGCTGTTTCGGACAAGATTAGCTCCTATTTCAAAAAAATAGGATAAACATTATTAATCAATGCTTGATTAATAGTCAACATTTAAATTAGACTACTTGATCTATAATTGTTCATATATATTTTATTTTGGATATTTGACGTCTTTGAATAGTAAATTTTGTTTTAAGGTGCTTGAGATATGAAAGAAAAGGACGAAAGTAACTCCGACAATCGATCTGAACAAAACCCCTTCGGGAAAGTACCCGAGAAAATTCATTTCATCTGGGTGGGTGGGCCTATACCTCCTAAATATCTACGCTCAATTCAAGGCTTAGCGGGAGTAGCAAAAAGAAGTGGCTTTGAAATTAATTTATGGGTTGATGATGAATTGAATTACCACAAAACTTCAGCACGAGAAGAAATAAATATACCTAATTTAAGGATAAGAAATATTGATGAATTAAAAGATAAAATGCAAACCGATGAGTTTTATACTAACGAACCTGAAAGATACAAAAAATTTTGGGAATACATTGAAAGAGAAGAGATTGGATTTAATAATTTTTCTGCCATCTCAGATTTTCTAAGAGCAGAGATTTTACGCCAAGAAGGTGGAAATTATTTTGATACGGATATTATTTTTATTATTGATGAAAATTCAAAGCTCGTTTCTGATGAACTTCCTTTTGGTATTAAAATACATGGCAATTTTTTCGATAAGCGTGTAGGTATTGTAAATGGCGATATTATCGCAGTAACGCCAAATCATCCTGTCATGGAAATGGCAGTCAAGCTCATGCTGGAAAGACATAAGTCTTATGACGATTCCTCTCTGCCTGAGGAGTATAAAAAGCGCTTTGGACTATATTCAAATACAATGGATGCTAAAAGGATGCCCTATCAGGGTATAAAACCTCCTAACATAAGACGTAACCTAACCATTGAAGCAGGGCCGTACGTAATGGAAGATGCTATGGAGTCCTTTCTTAGTTCAAATAAAACTGAAGGGGATTGGGACACATTACGAGTTACCCAAGGAGGTATTGATTATGATTTTAAGGGTTATATTGCAGGGATTGAAATTGAAGCTCATTGCGATAATACTTGGCTAAGCAAGAAAACAAAAAAAGGGCAAATGGCTTTTGATACCCATGCAATTGCCCCCCTGCGTCGTAAATTTAATATTGAATCTACGAATCTTTCAAGCCATGATAAAAAATATGATCAGCTATTTTCTGAAATTCATCGTCTATTAGCTAATGATAAAATTGAAAATAAACATCAAGCCAGCTTCACGTTAATTCACAACTATATTACCGAAACGAACAGACAAGATCATTTAGAACGATTAGTTTCAGTACTTATAGGTAACCCAGACTATCAATATTTACGATTAGAAAAACCTGGCCTGAATGAGCTAGTAGCTTTAATTAACAAAAAAATAGAATACTTCAAATTAATTGAGATATTACAAACCATCCTAAAAGATACAACCCTGGAACTTAGTGAGAAAAAAAAGCACGCTTACCCACTCATTTCTAATTTTGTGATGACTGCAAATGACCCTCAACTATTAAACAGGTTCTCTTTAAAGCTTCAAGAGGATCAGTTTAAAGATCTTACAACGGGTCTTTCGAACATGACGCTCCTTTTAATTAAAAAAAGATTAAATCGCGTTAAATTGGAAACTGTTCATGCTGAATTCAAGTCAGTCACTCAAAATAAAACTAGTCAACGAATTAATGCCCTATGCAAACTCATTGAACAGGTTAAGGATAAACCATTATTGGATACTCGTTTATTCCAAGATATCAGCAATAAAATACAAATAGAGTTGCAACGAAAAATTGAGCGCAGGTCTAAAAAAGTTGATTTTTTTCAAAAAGATAAATCAGGTCGCGACTCGACAACATTGTTATATCAAAAAATTATTTCCATCCTTGAACTGGGTAATAATAAAAAAGAAGCCCCCCCTATAGCTCGGTCAAAAACCCTGAGCAAAGGCAAATAGTATAGCTACCTAACTTTGCAATTATAGTTAATCCACCAACATTGCAACTGGTGGATTAGATAATAATTTATTCAAATTCAGTTTATATTTGCGTAACCCACCAGTAACACTAAGTAATAAGCATATTAAGAAAAAGAAAATTTGTTCTTGTAGGCGTCGACGACATTGGAAGGCATGAAAGGACAAACGAAATAAAGCGATTCGACTTAGCTTAGACCAACTGTCAATAAAACTGCATTGACCTACGCCAACCAACTCTGCAATTAAAAGTGCTTGCGTAAACCACCAACCATTCTTGATTTTTTTAAACCGGTTGAGATAAGCCTTTACTCCTAAATTGACGCCAACTTGATTATGCGCATGTTGTCGATAAAGCATGGAGGAGTTTTCATCAATATACCATTTAAATCCATTTGCTCGAGCAAAAGCGTAGCAAAACCAATCGTGTAAACTGACTTCTTGTAACAGATTCCAAACTTCAATCATCCTGGCTTTTAAAGCATGTATTAGCTTAGCTGTCATCACATAGGTGCAACCAGGTCCTGCTGCTTCAAAAATATAATCCCATTGTTTTTGAGGTTGTGCTTTATTGATGAGAATACGTTTACCATCGGGCCAAAATGCGGTGACATTACTTGAATACGCATCACAACCAGAGGCATTTAGACAATGGATTGCTTGAGAGAGTTTATCTAGATTCCAACAATCGTCTTGATCCGCAAAAGCGACAAAATCAAATTCTGCGAAATCAACATCGCGAATGAGGCGAAAAAAATTCCGCGCTGCCCCACCAAATGTTTCACCATAAGGTAAAACTCTAATCCTTGGATCACGCGCCGCTAACTCCTTAAGCCAATGCACACTTCCATCGGTCGACAAATCGACACTCACAAATAAAATAGGATTCACATTCTCCTGATTAAGAATGGTTTCAATCTGCTCTTCAAGATAATGCATACCATTATACACAGCCAAAAGTACTGCACATTTAGGCGCATTTACATTAGTTAAAACCAAAATAAATCGCTCCTAGCTTAGGTCTGTTGACGACTCAATTCATCAAAATTTGAGTTATTAAGATTAGTTTGCAGGGTTGAAATTCGCATCAGTTCTGCAAAAAACCATAAAAAAAACATCATCATTAAAAAGATAAGATTCAATAAAATATAGAATTGCGGTGCAAATCCCATAAATAAAGCATTGTAAGATATTTTAATAAAAATGAGAAAAGTATAGATGTTGGGACATTTTTTAAACAAGTGGAAAGCAAGAATAAAGCTGAGTAACATCAAAGCAAAAGCCCAGGCAACAAGCGGCAAGCCACCATAAAGTAAAAAGGGATAAAACTCAGTACCTACGGTATAGCGAGCCACGAGAGTTGGTGCATAAATATAACTTTCAAAGTTCTCGCGGCTGAAAGGAGAAAATTGGCTAATCAAGAAATTTTGATTAATAAACTGCTCAGCAGCAATTGTCGCAAAATTAAAAATTGGCGTAGTGATATATAAGATAATTTGCTGCAACAGCGCTGGTAAACTAGCAAATACGCTAGTTAGGGGATAAGAACCTTCTTGTAACATCGTTCCCGAAGAAGGCACTATAAATGCTGAGCCACTTCTGAAATAACCAATAATTGAAAAAATAAATAAGCAGCCTAGCGGAATCAAGCAAAATAACAATTTGCCTGTTGTTTTTGATCTTGCTGTATTGCTGGAGTCATAAATCAATATTACACACAAAAATAACGCATAGCATGAGAGAAAAAAACGATTTCTATCAATGATAAGAATAGGAAATAAAAGCGCATAGCTGATAAAAAGAACCTTTAGCTTAGACGATTTAAGAAAAATAAAGGCGATAGGAATAAAAATCCAACATAGCGTAGTGATGTGTCGGACATATCGCCCCACCCCATTAAAATCTGCATAAGTTGCAGGATGAAGTAATTTAAAGCCATTAACATAGATATCTATCGGCCCACAAATAAAAATAAGCAGGCATAAGGAAAGCGTCACAAAACGATATCGGGGGTGAGCAATTAGGTATTGATAATAATCATTCATCCTCATCTTTAACGGTATTAGAACCATAGACAATAAAACAGGGACAGTAATAATAGAATAAAGAATAAATAAACCAAAATAATAGGTTTCAGGGATATAGAAAAAAGTAAATAAAAGTACAAGCGCAAAATAGACAGGTAGTAAAAAATAAAATGCAATGGAGTTAATTAATTTTTTCAAGATCTTAGCTCGGTTTTTAGTTTAAAAAATGCACTCACGCACAAGCTAAAAAAACAGCTTAAATATTGTTTTTGTAAAAAATTAATCTTAGCTCTAGTTTTATACCTTACTGAGGTTAAATAGTTTGCTAAAATCTGTCTATTAATATAACGCTCAATAATCAACTCAAAGGTTTTTATATTTTCAATTCTTCGCTGACGATTTTTAGTTTTAGAAACATTCGTTGAATGTATGCGATATAAACTCACAATCTCATCAATATAGATAACAGCATCCGGGATTTCTAATAAGGATAAAAACAAATCGTAATCCTCAATGCGACAAGATTCATCGTAGCGCATCGTTTGATGATGAGTCTTCTTTAGCAGATGCGTTGGCCCAGCTACACACCAATGTTGAATAATTTCCTTAGCTAAAAATTTGGGATCCGCTAATCGTTTAATATTACCACCATGAAAGCGAATAGAACTAGGGTGCAACACAGCCCCCGACTCATTGATGACTTTGGCATCCGCCAAAACGCAACGTAAATTCGGTCGGTCTTTAAATTGTTCGTAAAGTATTTGCGTACTGCCGCAAACAACCATATCGTCAGAAGCGCAAACTCTTAAATAGTCGCCTTTAGACCTATCAATCATCCGATTAAGTACAGCGCTTATTCCTTTATTTTCTTGAGTGGTATAAAAGATAGCGAATGCATCATGATTTGCGGCAGCCCAAGTTTGAATAAGCCTCATTGAATTATCGCTTGAACCATCATCGACGATAATCACTTCTGCGGGAACCGTGAGTTGCTCGATATCTAAGCGTAGGCTCTCTAAAAGAAAGGGCAAATATTGTTCGTGATTATAGCTTGGAATTAAATAACTTATGATTGGGCGCATAGGACTAAATCACTCTCAAGATTTCTAAAAATAAGAAGGTACATCACCAGCCAATAAACCAAATAACTAGCCGCATAAGCCCAAGTCGCTGCCTGAAGCCCCCAGTTATCTGTCATTAAAACAACTGCGAAATAAAAACCAATAGCAAATAGGATTTCACTTAGGACGAAATATTTCGTCATTGCTTTACTTAACATCAAATAAGACAACATCCAAGATCCAATTTTAAAGATATCACCAATAAGCTGCCCCAAAAATAGCTCTCTGACGGGAAAAAATTCGCTGCTGAATAGCATGTTAATAATGAAATCACGCAATAAATACATGGATAGAGCAGCTACAACAGCGACAGGTAAGATGATTTTATAACCCTGAATTATTTCTTTTTTTAAATCAGAAGAATTCTTTAGCTCCGACAGTCGAGGCAAATAATAAATGCCGAGGGTTGTTGTCACCAATAAAAGATAGGCAGAACTAAGCCGCCATATTGCCTCCCAATAACCTGCCGCAGCCCAACCTTCTGTTTCGCCCAAATGATTACGGATAAAAATCTGACACAGAGGGATTGATACTGCAGCAGTCAGTGACATCAGCGTATATTTCGCTAAGTTTCTAGCAATTTTTTTATCGAACTTGCCTAGTAAATAAGAGAATTTAAACCATTCAACTCGATAACAAAGCCCTAAACTGACAAAAAAAGCAAAGGATTGAAATAGAGTTAGAGCGACTAATGCGCCATAAAGTCCATAGCTTACCGCCAAAAGGCTAGTTATCAGCAGAGCAAAAATACTGCCAGCTATATTTGCTGCAATATAGCGCTCAATTTCCTTTTTTCCATTTAAAATGGCCAAAAGCAGTGCATTAAAGACAAAAAAAATTAAGGATGCGGCAAACCAAAGAAAAACACTGAAATAGGCTTCATCATGTAAAAACCAAGAAGCCAGGGGCTTAGAAAATAAGATAATGATTAAGGAAGTAAATAAAGCCCCGAAACACGCAATCGTTCCTGCTGTACGCCAAACGGCCTGCTGCTTTTCCTCGTCCTCATAATATTCTGCGGTATATTTAGTGACTCCTGTATTAATTGCTCCACTAGCAAAGGTAGTTATCATGGTTATTGCATTTTGAAACTGCCCCAAGGCTGCATAACCTGCCGGACCTACATAGACGGCGAGCAGTTTATTAATGCCTAGCAAAGTCAGTATTCTCACTATCACTGCTATGGCATTAATTAAACTCGTTCTTATTAAGGTCATAGCCTTAACTCATCGCGTTCGGTTTAAATGCGTTGCAAGCTTCAATCACTTTTTCAACTTCACTAAAAGAAATCGTCGGCCCCATCGGTAAACTTAAGACCTCTTGATGAATACTTTCGGTTAAAGGGTAAGAGCGCTGATTAAAATTTTTATAAGCCAATTGTTTATGGGGAGGAATAGGATAATGAATCAGCGTTTCCACCTCTTGTTGACGGAGATGTTGCTGCAGTTCTGCTCTATTGCTTGCCCTTATCACAAATAAATGCCATACATGCTGCTCTTCGTTGAGAAGTTTAGGCAAACTTAGGGCTGGATTTTTTATATCCTCCAGGTACATCTGAGCTACTTGGCGTCGATGGGCAGTCTGAGTATCCAGATATTTTAGTTTAACAGTGAGCATGGCTGCTTGCATTTCATCCAAACGACTATTCACTCCCTGATAAAGATTTTTATATTTTTCATGCGAACCATAATTACGTAAAGCGCGCACTACTTCAGCTAATTGAGGATCATTAGTCGTGATGGCGCCAGCATCCCCCAAAGCGCCTAAATTTTTACCCGGATAAAAACTGAAACCGGAAGCATCTCCCCAATTTCCAGCCTTGCGCCCGCCGATACTCGCGCCATGCGCTTGCGCAGAATCTTCTAACACGAGCAATTGATGACGCTTAGCAATATCCAATAAGGCAGGCATATCTGCCAATTGTCCATAAAGGTGGACCGGTAAAATCGCCCGCGTTTTAGGGCTGATGGCTTTTTCAACTTCCTCGGGATCTAGATTAAAACTATGGGCCTGGGGCTCGACAAAAACAGGGGTTAAGCGATTTTCAGTAATCGCTAAGATACTGGCTATGTAAGTATTAGCCGGGACAATCACTTCATCGCCCTCTTTTAGACGCTTAAGCTCTTTCCAAGCGCGCAAAGTAAGGGTTAAGGCATCTAAGCCATTGCCTACGCCGATACAATATTCGGTATTGCAATAATTCGCAAAAGCCTGTTCAAATTCGGCCAACGCTGTTCCACCTATATACCAGCCTGAATCAATTACTTTTGTGCACGCTGCAACTAATTCATCACGCATTGCTTGATTGATATTTTTTAAATTAAGGAAAGAGATCATTTATTCACCATTTTTTTAAAATCTTGATAAGAACGAATATAATCCGCTTCATTGTATTCTTCACTAGCAAATACAATTAAAACGCAATCGGCGCTAAAATCGTGCATTTCCCGCCAAATCATATTGCCAATCGGCAATCCTTTTGTTGGCGAGTTTAACCAAAAATCCTCTCTGATTTTACCGTCATCAAGGACTATGCGACAACTTCCAGCAACACAAACAACAAGTTGCCGCAAAGTTTTATGAGCATGAAATCCGCGACTTACTCCAGATTTGGTATCAAAAATGTAGTAGGCGCGCTTTAAATTAAAATGAATATTCGAGCCTTGTTGCACTGCAATTAAGCTTCCCCGCGTATCACCTATGACCTTAATATCAATTAAACCATTAATCTTCTCTGATTTTGTATAAGGCAGTTTAATAATCTTATCCATAAGCGGAGCGATGCTATCTTTTTCATTTAAAATGGGCTCTTCGTTGAATTGCCAATCAATTCCTAGGCTTGGATCATCCCAACGCAGACAGGCTTCGGATTCTTTATTATAGAAATCGGTGGTTTTATAAAGAAAATGAGTATCGTCTTCGAGAGCGACAAAACCATGGGCAAACCCCGCTGGTATCCAAATCATTTTTTTATTTTCCGCACTCAAATGATGACCTACCCAACGCCCAAAGGTGGGTGAGCCTTCGCGAATATCAACGACGACATCATAGGCAGCACCGTGAATAACACGAACGAGTTTTCCCTGGGCATAAGGCGGTAATTGATAATGAAGTCCACGCAAAACCCCTTTTCGAGAGAGAGAATGATTATCCTGCACAAAGCTGGGTGGTATTTCGAGCTGTAAATTTTTTAATTCACAATGAAATTGCTCTTCATTAAAACTTTCAAAAAACCAACCCCGTTCGTCGGCAAAAACCCTCGGTTCAATAACAACAATCTCAGGGATATCTGTTTGCGTTAATTTCATGCATACACTCCCATCGATTGCTTAAGAAATATTGGGCAAATCTTCATTGTATATTTCCTAAAATTCCTTTAAGCATTCTTACCACCCCCGGCTCCCAATGAGGCAGATTCAAAGAAAAATTCTGCGCTAATTTTGCAGTTGCTAATCTTGAATTAAATGGCCGCTTTGCTGCTGTCTTATAATCACTGCTCTGAACGGGATTAATCGCTTTGACTAAAAAACTTTGCCCAAAAGTTCGTGCAGTATTGACTATAAAATTGGCATAATCATACCAGGAAATTTCCCCACAAGGCGCCAAATGATATAACCCACCTAATTCAGCGTTTATGAAAGCAGTACTCAAACTCTGTGCGCTGATATCGGCAAGTAAATCCGCGCCCGTGGGTGCACCAATTTGATCAGCAACGATGTTAAGGACCTCTCGCTCCTGCGCTAAGCGCAGAATCGTTTTGACAAAATTATTACCCTGATAGCCATAAACCCAACTTGTACGAAAAATTAAATGCTTGCAACCTGATTCCTGAATTGCTTTTTCTCCCTCTAATTTACTTTGCCCATAATAATTAATTGGTTTAGTAGGATCGCTTTCTTCCCAAGGTTTAGAACCGCATCCCTCAAACACATAATCGGTTGAGTAATGCAACAGCCAAGCGTCTAAAGCAGCCGCTTCTTGCGCTAAAACTTGCGGGGCCTGAGAATTGATGAGACTTGCTAGCGACGTTTCTGTTTCAGCTTTGTCCACAGCAGTATAAGCGGCGGCATTAACCACCACATCAGGTGCGACGCTACGAATGGTTTGGGCAAGGCCATCTAAATGAGTCAAATCACCACAAAGCACCCCATCACCATAACGATCAAGGGCAATTAATTCACCAAGCGGGGATAAAGCGCGCTGTAACTCCCATCCTAACTGGCCATTTTTTCCAAAAAGAAGAATTTTCATTGTTAAATGCACCCATTAGCTAGACTCTTATTTAAAAATAAGAGTTAGCGATCTTCGAGTGAGCACCCAAATAACTCCCGTAAAAAATCCTGCAAACAAGGCTAAAATTAAAACTAATTTTTTATGAGGGGCAATCGGTAAATCAGGAATAATAACCTCTCCGTCTTGTTTAAACAGCATCACTTTAGCTGGATTAATTGTGATTTTTTTATACAGCTCAAGCATGGCTTGTGTTTCGCGCAATTTAAGCCCTGAAGGTGCAAAGGCATCTGAAGACACTCTATTTTCGATATTAGTTAACTCTGCCTGCAAAGCAACGCTACCGCGCAAATACATTAAACTGGGATCATTGGCCGCTGAGGCATCGGTTATTATTCTCGAAATAGAATTTCCTTTAACCCCGACGGCTTGCGCAACTTTAATGGCTTCTTTCAACTGCTGGACCCGATCAAGACGCTGACTATTTGCTACTTCTCGAATTGAATCGATTTGTTTCCCTAGCTCGCGCATGACATTTTTATGTTGATGATCTATATCCGTTAAGATGCCCTCAAGCGCTTTTTGCTTAGCTAAAGCGATGTATTTTGTTACCCATTCAGCATCTTGCTCGGGAGACCTTCCCTGAATAGCAACAATATAATTCGAAGGAGGGGTTGTGAAGCTATTTGGCAACGATTTGATTTCTTTAATCTTTAATGATTTGGAAAAATTCGCATAAAGTTTAGCCTGAGATAGCGCTGTTTTATTTTTCATTGAAGGCAAAAAAACCCTGTTAAAAAACAGTCTTTTCGTTGATTCAGCTTGGAGCTCTTTAGTAAAAATGTCATAAACTTCTTTTACTTCATAGGGATTCAACAGCGATTTTTTGGACCTTAATCGCCCCTGATTAAGTGCGGCAATATCACCCTGAGAGGGTGGAGAGATGAAGCTTACTGCCTCATAAACAGGGCTAGCGAGCAAAATACAGGCAAATCCTAAAAATAAACCCAGAGTGGTTGACAGAGTGATTAATAATTTTTGCTTCCATATCGCTTGTAGAAAATCAATCAAGGTCATTTCATTATTAATGCGTGCTTCCTTTAATTGCTGCCCTTCCACTCTAAACGCTCCTCATTTTAGGGTTAATCCAACTAGGCTGGCTGGATAATATCATTATTTTTCACAAAACAATAACTGTAGAAACTGTGTTGGAAATTTGGTTCTAGCATACCTTAATGAAGTGGTTGTAATCCCTTCGAAGGCCAGGATTCATTCCTAATTGAGTATCGCGCCCCTTTGATAGGGTGAAAATTAAAGCTTAATGAGAATAATTAATCCAAATTGACGCTCAAAAAACATGAGATAGTTCAGTTTCGGAATGACATGAAGGAGTTACAATGACTCAATGAAAGAAAATTCGCATAATTGGGTCAATTGGAGATATACTGTTCTGATGTTCATAAATCGGAAGGCTACATGTCCTTAAAGGCCATGTATAACGAAATTGCGGGACATTATGCTACTGCAGATCGGTTTGGCTCAATCAGTAAAAGCCATCTCGTTGCAATAGAACAGATTAGAAAACATCATCTAGGTTTAAGACCCAATTATAAAGTACTAGATTTTGGTGTTGGTAACGGTGTTTTTTTAGAAAAACTCAAACCTTACATGCCCGAAGCCAATTTTACTGGAATTGATATTTCGCAAGAAATGCTAAGCTATGCGCGTAAGCTAATCCCATTAACAACCATCGAAGCGAGTGCAACAGAAGCCAGTCACTATCTTCCTCACCATAGTCAGGATTTAGTGCTTGCTCATTTTATTAATGCTTATATCCCTATTCATACCTTGTTTCATGAAGCTAATCTTCTAACTCGCGCAAATGGTCATTTTTCTCTCATCACCACGACTTATGAATCCTTCCCTGTCGCTCAACAACATTTAGCCAAATTTATTTCTGAAGGGACTATTTTAAGTAGCGTGGTCGGTCACTATTACAAAGCGATGGTAAAAAATACCACTGTTGCTTCTGGCCAAGAAGAATTAATGAATATCTTTGCGCAGCACAAATTTAAAGTGATTGAGCACCAGCGTTTAGAGATTCCGGTCACCATACAAAATATCGATGAACTTGCCGAATTCGGCATCGATGGCACCTGGTTTTTAAATAGTATCTCTATGCGCATGCTGCCAAAGAATTTTTTGATCCAGCGTTTAAAACGCCTTTTTGGTCAGATTTTTACCTTTCCTTACCATGACACGCATATTATTGACGTCGTCTTGGCTAAAAAATAAGATATAAATACCACTCCATTTTCAGTGAAAGACGCCTATGCCTTTGCAAGGAGATCGCCTGGTGGTTTATCAAACAATTAAAAATTACCTGCCTCGTTGGGATCTTCGACAGTTGCAAACCAACAATATTGTCATGATTACCTTCTGGAGTCAGTTTGCATCTTATGCGCTGAATACCATCTTAATTCTCTTTTTAACACGTCCCCTCTTTATGCATGGCTTAGGCTATGATCAAAAAACTGCTTATGCCTTTATAGGGGTCAGCCAAGCAACGGGCTATCTCATGCCAGTTCTTGGCGGATTTATGGCAGACAAAATATTAGGTGTCCGACGAGCAATTTTGCTGGGCAGTCTTTTAGTTGCTTTAACGTATTTATTGGTGATGTTAAGCGGTTATACGCTTGAATCTTATGGGGATAAACTATTTATTGCCGCTTATGCACTTTTACCCGCAACAAATTCGCTGTTAATGGGTACTACCTCATCCATGGTTTCGCACATCTATTCAGACGATGCAGTTAAAGCAAAATCGGCGATGACCTTTTATTATATGGCAATTAATATTGGCGGCCTGCTAGCGACTATTATTTCCCCCGCTCTGCTAGATAGTCGCTATGGTCCTTTATCTGTATTGACACTTACTTTCGTTGGTAAATCGATAGCTGCTCTTAATTTTGCCAAACGCTATTCAATTTACAATAATGCCATTTGGGGGAAAGATAAGCTTCGTCTATCGTTTAAAAATAAAGCCCAGCTCATCTTCTACATTTTAGGAATTTATTGTTTTACCCTTTTTGCTTACTCTTATGTTTATCTGGCAGGTATCATCGTTGGAGTGGGTTGCGTAGTCGGAATTTTTTGGTTTTTCTTGGCTACTTTGAAGCTTAGGGGGGCAACTCGATCAAAACAATTGGTCGCCTTATTCTTAATTATTGAGGCGGTTATTTTTTTTATTATTTATAACCAAATGAATACGACTTTAGTGTTATTTGCAAAAAATAACTCTAATTTACAACTTTTTGGCCTAAGCCTGTCACCCGCTCAATACCAGCTTCTAAATCCCCTACTGATTATTGTGATTGGCACCCAATTACCACGTTTTTATCGTTTATTTCCTCGTTTTACTATTCCCTACCAATTTGCCTCGGGAACCTTATTAGCAGGCTGTGCACTGCTTCTAATGGCCTTTGCTTGTACACAGGCCAATAATGGTTATGTGAATGGTAATTATATTGGCCTTACTTATATATTAATTACACTTGCCGAGTTATGGGTTTCTGCGATTGGCTTAAGTATGATCGGTCTTTATTGCGCTAGCGAAGGGATCGCTTTTGCAATGGGTGTATGGTATTTGGCAGCCTCTCTATCAAATACTATTTCAGGTCGCTTAGCAGGTTATGTTGCCCTTCCAAACAATTTACATTCAGCGATAGAAAGTTTGGCAATCTACCAGCATTATTATTTTATTATCGGGGCTTATACTTTTGGGCTAGGACTTATGATGGTCGCCCTCGCTTTTTGGCTACAGCTTAAATTGGCTAAAAAAGGGATTAGTTTAGTGTAGGCTGAGACATTTGGCTCAACCTACCATCTGTGCTTAAGCGCGGCCGTATACGTCTTCAAAACGGACGATATCATCTTCACCCATGTACTCGCCACTCTGTACTTCGATCATAACCAGATTGGTCAGTCCGGGGTTTTCTAAACGATGTTTATGCCCCGCAGGCACATACGTCGATTCATTGGTATTCACAAACAGCTCTTTGTCGCCATTGACCACTTTAGCCATTCCACTTACAACAATCCAATGCTCATTGCGATGGTAATGCATTTGCAAGCTAAGGCTGGCCCCAGGTCGCACTTCAATTCGTTTAATTTTAAAACGTGCGCCCTCTTCTAGTACTGTATAGGTTCCCCAGGGTCGATGGACAGTACGGTGTAATTTATGAGCATCATGGCCTTGTTTTTTTAATTGGGTATAGATGGTTTTAATATCCTGGGCACGTGCTTTATCTGCAACTAAAAGAGCGTCAGCAGTATCGATAATGAAGAGATCTTCAATGCCCACAGCGGCAATTAAGCGATCTTTTCCTCGAATATAACAGTTCTTAACTTCATGCAATAAGGTTTCACCTTCGATGCGATTACCTTTATTATCTGATTGAATTAACTCACCCAAAGAACTCCAAGATCCAATATCGCTCCAGCCGATCTGACAAGGGACGACGGCAACTTGTTTAGATTTTTCAATTAGCGCATAGTCGATAGAATCTTCTGGCACTAAACTAAAGGCTTCAGCATCAAGTTCAAGCTGCATAAAATCTTTACCTGTCGCAGTATCTGAAGCGTCGATGCAAGCTTTAGTGGCAGCAAGAATATTTGGGCAACAAAGTTCTACTTCCTGCAATAAGGTTTTGACACTAAAACAAAACATGCCCGAATTCCACAGAAAACGCCCTGACTCTAGATATTCTTGCGCTTTCTCTAAACTGGGTTTTTCTACAAATCGCAGTACTTGATTGCCTTCTGCTTCAATGTAGCCATAACCGGTTTCAGGAGCGGTAGGCTGAATTCCAAAAGTAACAAGCTTACCTTGCTGGGCCAGTTTAGTTGCTTCTGCAATAGCCCGGGCAAAAGCTGTTTGATCTGTAATGAGATGATCAGCAGGTAATACAAGCATGAGCGCTTCTTCATCTTGAAAAGAACGCTTAATTTGCAATGCAGCGCCGATGATAGCGGCTGCAGTATTGCGGCCGAAAGGCTCTAAAATGTAAGACAATGTTAATCCAGTTTGATCGGTTTCACGATACTCATCAGTGGTTTTAAAAAATAAATCACGATTCGTTACCGTTAAAATCTCTTTCACACCTGGTAAATGAGCACCACGCAAAAAGGTTTTTTGTAATAAGCTCTGTCCATCAGCTAAATGGATGAAAGGCTTCGGATGTAATTCTCGAGAAACGGGCCAGAGCCTTGATCCAGCACCACCACATAAAATTGTTGGTATTAAACGCATTGATTATTTTTCCTTTACAAACCTAAGTTATCTCGCTTGAAAACCCGATCAGCACGATAACTTGAACGTACTAAGGGACCAGATGCTACTTCAAAAAAGCCTTTTTGTAAGCCAATTTCGCGTAATTCGACAAAAGTTTCTGGCGTTACATAACGTGCAACAGGTAGATGGTTTTTAGTTGGCTGGAGATATTGTCCTAGAGTCAAAATGTCAACATTTTGTGCTCTTAGCTCGTCCATAGTCTTAATGATTTCTTCATCGGTTTCACCTAGCCCCAACATTAAACTAGTTTTGGTTAAAACATCCGGACGGTAACGTTTAGCAAAGGCTAGAACCTTCAGTGTTTGCCAATAACCTGCGCGATTATCACGTACGGGGTGAGTTAAGCGCTCTACTGTTTCTACATTTTGGGCAAAAACATCGACTCCGCTATCTAAAAGCGTAGTAATATCTTTTTCTACCCCTTGAAAATCTGGCGTTAGAGCCTCTATTTTAGTTTTGGGACAGCGCGCTTTAATTGCGCGAACCGTATCTGCATAATGCTTCGCGCCACCATCGGTTAAATCATCGCGATTCACCGATGTCAGAACCACATAATCAAGATTCATTAAGGCTACGGTGTTAGCAGTATTTTCAGGTTCTTGAGCATCTAGCCAACCGTGGGGGTTACCAGTATCGACCGAACAAAAACGACAGGCACGTGTACAAACGGCGCCCATCAGCATAATGGTTGCAGTACCATGCGACCAACATTCAGCAATATTAGGGCATTTAGCTTCCTCGCAAACCGTTGCTAAACGATGTTTGCTTACTTGTTCTTTGACTTGGCTGTATGCTGCCGTTGTCTGGTTGACGATGCGCAACCATTTTGGTTTTGGCAAACGTTCGGAGGGAACGTCGGTTGATTTTACACCGTCTTTGATGGCAATCACGCCCTGTGCAGTTTTGTATTTGTGCCCGCTTTCAATCACTACAGGAATATCTATTAATTTACTCATAGTAGTACCGATAATACTTAATGCACTGATAATCCCAAATCAGCCAGGGGAGATCAAGTTAATTCCAAAAAAACCTAGTGTAAATGCGTGTATTTTTCAACCAAACTTACCTGTTGTTGCTTAATCAGTTCAGGCTGAAGTATCCAAGGAATGTGTATTAATTCAATTCAGCCTGAGAAGCACGCGCATGGCGTGAGTCCCGAAGGCTGCCCTGAGGCTCTCGAAGGGGGGAGCTTTTGGGACACACTTCGAGACAGCGCTGCGCGCTTCCTCAGTGCGAACGGGATAAACAAAAAGAGCATTGATCTAAACAGTCTATTTAATTTCGTGGAGATAACTCAGAGCCCGAACGGATCAATTTAAGCAAACAACGCCAAACAAATCCGGGGATATACGATTTGATTTAAGCAAACAACACCAACAAATCGGGAGATATACGATTTGATTTAAGTAAACAACGCCGAACAAGTCCTGGGTCATACAGTTATTTCTTTGATTTATTCTTTAAATAATCAAAAAGTAGCTGGGCATGTGAGCCGTCGCATAAGGGAGGATCTTTTGTTAGTTTGCAACCACAAAAAAACAGAGTTTCAGTGAGTTCAGCATGATAGGCCACTGCTTTATCACCACAATCACTTCGGTCACAAAAAGGTTGTGTTTTGCTTTTCCCACAACTACACCAATAATAAGTTTTACCCTCTTCAACGTCATAGGCAATGGGAAATAAATTAGGTGGTGAGTCTGTATTTTTCATCGATTTAACCGTGAAGATTTTCTTATTGTTAACCATCCTGTTAACAGCGATAAACCAAGTGCTCCTAATGAAAGACCAAATGAGGAAAGTCCCTCTGGCAAAACAACAAGAAAAACACCAAGAATGAGTAATAAAAACCAAGCGGTATGTGTTAAAAGTGGAGCAATTTTTTGTAGTTTTTGATGCTCACGGAAATAGATAAATAAAGCTGCAAAAATAGCCAGCGGAATAACGTAAATGAAATGATAAATTATCTCAACTATTTCTCCTTGCAAGGTCGGTAATCTTTGCGAATCGAGCCATTGTTGATAGACCAAACCAAAATTAGGAATACAATTTTGCTGATAAGCTTGAGTTATAGCTGCCGTTAAAAAAACCAAGATGGGAATCGAAAAATTAGGATGAGCGCTGCTTCCTCTTGAATAAATAATTAACATATAGACGATTAAGCCTAAACCAATTAGCAGGGCAAAAATGCGTAATGAATTGAGAATTTGATAGAAAAATATTGTGTGATCTTGTTGAAAATGATGAACAATCATTAAAGCCAGTAAAAACAAGACGGTAAAGCCAATCATCTCTTTGGGTTCTTTATGTAACCAGAGAAAAGAAAATAAGGCAAAAAAAACAAACAGTGAGCAAGGACTGAATGCGTCAGTTAATGCCATTGTTAGAGTAAACAGCGCCAAGGATGGCTTGCTAGTCATATTGGCATTAAACCAACTCGCATTAGATAACTGTTCCAATAAACTAACGGTCTCAGGCTCAAGAGTTCCCTGTTGACTAATCTGTTGATGGCAATAATTCAAGCCCTTTAATAGATTTTGTCCTGTAATACCTGTTTCATCAAAGCCAATCCAGCGTGAATTGCAAAAAAAGATGGCGGGAACAGCATAATCGTCGATATCGAGTTGTTGTAAGTCTTGATGAAAAGTATCTAGGGCAGTTTTGTCTTTATTAATTATATAACGGTGAATATCAAGCCAGGGGGTCTGGGCTTCAATGCTATGAAAGAAAGCATCGGCTTTTTGGCAATGCGGGCAGGTAGAGGATAAAAATAAATCGACTCGCAGTTTAATTTGATTATTTTCGCCTTTACTAAACCACGAAGATAAATCTTGACTCCAACCTAGAGTGGAAAAGAGCAAGAGAAAAACAGCCAACGTATTTTTTAACATAACCTGCATATTTTTGTATCCCTATATCCTAATTTATTTACTATACAGTTTATGATCAATTATAGGAATCAGTATTGCTTAGCAATATCTAAGATACTACATAGAGATAGCTTTCCCTATTAGTAGGTATGGATATAATTTTCGAGCTGCTCGATAACTCGGATTTTATCTTCAAGTAAATGAAACAATAAGTCACCAATTGAGAGAATGGCAACAAACTTTCCATTTTCCTCGATTAAAATATGACGCCGCTTCGTTTCAGTAATTATTTCCATCGCCTTTTCGACCGGGTCGAAGAGATTCAATACACTAACCTTAGAATAAGCAACATCTGCCGCTGTCGTTTTATGAGGATCCAAATCAAGCGACAAACATGACCTTACAATATCACGTTCAGTTACCATACCAACAAGATTCTCTCTTTCAAGTACAATAACAGCACCAATGTTTTCTTTGATCATCAGATTAATGCATTGAGAAACCGTAGTCTTAGGACTCACATAAACGATAGGACGCCTAGGCTCCGATAAAGCTGAATAAATTAAGTGGGCCATGCTCCCTCCTGCGATAACTTTTTCTCAAGCTACTAAGTCTCGCATACTTGTGCAGAGACAAGTGGATACGCCTCTAAATGGACATAACCACCTGTTTTAACTATAGCACAAATAATGTTATTTCATGGCTTTGGAGCAAGCGAGCGGCTAAAATACAGCTTTGCTCGCAGCGCTAAGGATTGACGTGGGAAGTGATAATCTACATTACCCCCATCACCGGCCGCCTTCCTTGATTTGAGGACCCATCAGCTTGAGATGAACCATCATCTTCCCTATTTTCATACTTTATTTTCTCTAACAGCTTGCTAATTTTCTCAACCTTTTTGTGCTCTTTTACACAATTTAATGAAAAAAGACGCAACGGATTTGTAGCCGAGGGTTGAGCCGCCGAGGCGGAGCGAGCATTTTCACTAGATGGTCTTTGAGTCCTATTAGCTTGATCAACAACATCAGCTAAAGAGGCTCTCTCAGCCACGAGACTGACTTGAGGTGCTCTGCCATTGTTAAAGACAAGGTTATCATCTTCATCATTGTCTCTTTCCGGCTCTACCGATTGGTCAAGGTCGGGCAACAAACTAGTGTTCAAATTAGCCACCAAGTTATTAACAGCCTGATCAATTAAAACACCCTCAGTATCCTGAAGACGCTCTAGCAATGCTCCATAATTCTTATCAGCAATCTTAGATAAGCGTTTTATTGCCACTGCTTTTACAACATCAATTCCAAGTTGTGTATTACTATGAATGTCATACCATTCGAAGCCTAAGGCATATATTTCCGCAAGATTAGCCTTTCTTGCTTTTAGCTCTTCTTCAGTTAAGCCTGCTTCATGTTCAGCAAAATAAGCCTCATTTTCATTAAGTTTCTGCATTTCTTCAATATAGATTGCTCTAATTGCTTCAGCTGTTTGTCGAAATTCTTGCAGTAAGTCGTCTTTCTCTTGCACAGTCTGGGCTGCATTCAGCCTTGCTTGGTCACCGAAAACAGAAATCATCCTCTCGCTGACTTTAAGTTCAGGAATTTCAAAAGGACCGCCATACCACCATTGGCGTAATGATTGATATATACTATTTTTCCAAGTGACATATTTGGTCGCTAAAGCGAGTCCAATAAATATAGTAGGTATAGCGAGAACCAAAAATGCTAACTCTGGAAGACCAAAAGGAGTTAATAACATACCCACTAAAACAAGCAAACCGGCGACGATTAATAGTGGCATCACGGTTCTAAAAATTTGCTTTAAAAAACTTTTCTCGTATTTAGCAATATCTTGATATTCGGCAATTAGTGGCTTAAACGGCTTTATTAATAAATTAAATAAGGTATTCTTCGTTTCCACAACTTGGTTTGCATTACGCAATAAGTTATAAGCATCAACGCCCCAAAAAAGTGGGTTATCATTTTGGGAAGCAGCGCCCATATATTGTAAAAATTGCTGCGCATCACCTACTCTTGCAGCAAACTCAGCTGAACCATTAGTAACCCAATTATTCCAAAGAACGGATAAAGGCTTAGCAAGGTCTGTTAAACTTGCCAAGATAGGAGAAGACCATCTTTTACCATTAATTAACTCTATCTTGTTGCGGATGTAACTACTCAACTCCGCTCGGTAAGCTTCAAGCCAATTATGCATCTCTAAGGTTTGCCCCTTATTAAAGGCATCAAGAATTTTCTTAGCTAGAAGATTAGCTTGGGTCTGGTTAAACTCATCGAGGAGATTGTGGGAGTCAATTTGTAAAGCATCGATATAATGGCCGGCCTTCGCCTGTAGCTCTTGAAACAATAATTGAGTTAAGAAATCTTCTTCTACTTTTTCTGTGTTAGGTACGCGACGCTCTTCCTCAGCAGCCTCTATTTCTAATTGATAAGCATTATACAATTGGTCAGTGGCAGAAGTAGGATTAGACAAACTAGGATCCCTAAGAAAGGGAAAAAAGTCAGCTAATGCTCTAGAGCGCTCCAACCCTTTCCCTAGCGCAATGTTAGTTCGTATAAGAGACAGGTTTTCATCAGTTGCCAGCTGCCGTTTCCATGTTTCAATTATTGAATACCTATAGTATTCTATCAGGTCATAAAACAACGGATCGCCCGATCGAGGAATCAACGGGCTTTGGTAAGCTTCAACGTCGTTATTAGCCTGGATATATTTACTTTGTAAAGTTATTGAAAACTCAGCACTTGCCAGTTGAAATTGTTCTTCTGCCGTCAAATATTTAATGTCAGGATAGATTTTAGGGAGAACTTTTAAAATGATTTGGCGGATGAGGTCTTTATATTCTTCGGAATCCGTAACATCAGGCGTTAACGCCTTGTCCGCTAGTGCTTTTATTGCCTCATCAATTTGCTTTTGATAAGTGCCCTTCTGCCAGAACCAACTGTTATCTCTTATTGCTTCCAGTTCAGTAATAGGGCCTTCTGCCTTAGCAATCGCAGCATAAAAAATGGCACCTGCCTCAGTGTTTTCAAACTCATCACGAACATTCGCAGATAACAAATCATAGCCAGTGATCAGTGCGGAAGCTATTTCTATAGGCTTCATAAATCATCCTCACATCGGGATTTGTGCGCCATATTAACAATAATTTCTTAAGAAATTATTAAGAATTAGGCACAATTATTTAGAGGATAAGAACAACTTGATTTTTTGAAGTGCACAGCATTATGCGTCATCTTTAATTTTTTTTTTTAGGTCTATGAAATTATTCAAAAATCTGGATGAAGACATCTTCATCCAGATAAATCAAGCTCAGACTAAAATCTTATCCTACCACTTTCCATGAGCCATCCGCTTGGCGACAAGCTTTTCCATAAATTTGTTGTGACTTACCACCAATAATTGCTTTGGTGATATATTCACGACAAGGTTGTGCATTAGTATAATAAGTTCTGGTGGGCTGTACGGTGTAACGATTACCTGTATCTGGGTTTGACCACACAACAGCACGACCTGTTGGCGCAGTTTCTAGCGCCTTTTGCATTTCTAAACGGTCGAGACGGTCCATAGTACGACCAATGTTACCACCTAAGTAGGCACCAATTAATGCGCCACCGGCAGCGGCAGCAAACTTACCTGAACCACCACCAAATTGGCTGCCTAAAAGACCTCCAACGACCCCTCCGGTTACGGTACCTACGTCTTCATTTGTGACCTGAGCACAGCTTGCAAGTAGGACTGAAAGAGAAAGTGATGACACCAAAACTATTTTTCTCATTTTAAATTCACCTGTGTAATGGTTCATAAATCCGGTTGCCATTCTACCATCACGTATAGATATTATCCATACTTCTATAGCCCCTAGCTCTACGTACCACGACTTGTCCGCAGGATCAAGAGATCCTTAGTTATGGTCTGAGCTCACCTGGATACCGCGGACAAGTCGTGGTTCGTAGGCATAAGGACAGGAATCTGCAGCAATGCCTGCTTGGCACGTAGAGCTAAGGAGCATTCCTTAACTTAATGTCAGTGAGATAAGTTATGGATGTTGGTTAAGGCTTGTCTTGGCGCACTCTCGGAGAAAACTGACAAAGTAATTCGTAAGCGATTGTTCCAGCGGACAAAGCAATCGTCTCCACAGGAATAAACTTTCCCCAAAGCTCCACTGGATCACCAATATTGACTTGCGGGCAATCGGTTAAATCGACCGTCAACATGTCCATTGATACCCTTCCCACAATGGGAGCGTGAGAGCCATTGACCCATACAGGAGTATTCTGAGCAATATGTCGGGGGTAACCATCCCCATAACCTGCTGCCACCACACCAATTATCGAGGGTTTTGTGGTTTGCCATGTTCCGCCATAACCAATACGTGCCTGCGCTGGATAATGATGAATGGCGCTGATTGCTGAAACAAAGCGCATAACTGGTATTAAGCCTAATTCTAGCCCTGTCTGATTTGCAAAAGGGGATACGCCATAAAGCATAATACCTGGGCGAACAACCTCAGCGTGAGTATCAGGTAAGGCTAAGATAGCCGCGGAATTAGCAATACTTTTAGTCAGCTCAATTGCCGGTAAATGAAGTTCTTTAAAAGCGCGCAATTGATTTTGATTTGCGGGATGATCGGGCTCATCCGCACAAGCTAAATGGGTCATGAGGCCAAGATCATCATCAACCCAAGGGCAATTTTTTAGCGCCCTGATGAGTTCATCGATCTCATCAGGCCGAAAGCCTAAACGATGCATTCCTGTATTGACCTTAACCCAAACTTTTATCTTGTTCGCTAAAGGGGTATTTAATAACCATTGTAATTGGTGAGGTTGATGAATCACCGATTGAAAGCGATGTTCGGCAACCACATGAAGTTCGTCGGCGCTAAACACCCCTTGAAAGAGTACACAATCGCTACGTATGCCAAGGGCACGAATTGCCAGAGCCTCTTCCAAACAAGCGACACCAAAAGCATCAACCTGCCCCTCAAGCACGGGAACCACGGCGGGTATGCCACAGCCATAAGCATTCGCTTTGACCATCGCAATAATTTTGCTGTTCGGGGCGCAGTGCTTTATTTTATTTACATTATGTAAGAGTGCATTTTCATCAATTTGCACTCGAGTGGGTCTTGCCACGTCAATCTACCCCTTGATAACCATTGAACGCCAAATCTTCAAAACGGGTATATTTGCCAAGAAATGCTACCCTCACTTTTCCTATTGGGCCATTACGTTGTTTTGCAACGATGATTTCTGCCACCCCTTTATCGGGGCTGTCATCATTATAAACCTCGTCACGATAAATAAAACAAATTAAGTCGGCGTCTTGCTCAATCGCTCCCGATTCACGTAAATCGGACATTACAGGTCGTTTATCATGGCGTTGCTCGAGACTTCGGTTTAACTGTGATAGGGCAATCACTGGTACTTGCAATTCTTTTGCTAGGGATTTTAAGCTACGCGAAATTTCCGAAATTTCCGCGGTACGATTATCTGCCTTCAAACCTGGCACTTGCATCAACTGTAAATAGTCGACGACGATAAGTCCTAATTGCCCATGTTCTTTAGCTAAACGACGGCAACGAGCACGCATTTCTGAAGGACTTAGGGCTGGCGTATCATCAATAAATAAAGGCGCTTCAGATAACATGTGAACAGCAGAGGTCACGCGCGGCCAATCCTCATCATCCAATTTTCCTGTACGAATGCGATGCTGATCAATTCGCCCAAGAGAGGACATCATCCTCATGGCTAGAGAATCTGCAGGCATCTCCATAGAAAATACTAAGACAGGCTTCTTCGCATGAATGGCCGCATGCTCTGCCATGTTCATTACGAGCGTTGTTTTACCCATCGATGGGCGACCTGCGACGATCACCAGATCGGAGGATTGCAAACCGGAGGTCATTTCATCTAAATCAGACAAACCCGTTGCCAAACCGGTAATTGCGTCTCCGTTATGATAAAGCGCATCAATTCGCTCGACGGCCTTCACCAGAATGGATTTAATACTTTCAGGGCCGCCATCCCCACCTGTTTGTTCGGCAATAGCGAATACTTTGGTTTCAGCAAAATCAAGTAAATCGCTAACTTCGCGCCCTCCTGGATTATAAGCAGAATCAGCAATTTCATTGGCAACTGCAATTAATTGCCGCTGTACCGATTTTTCACGCACGATATCCGCATAAGCCGAGACGTTGGCAACGCTGGGGGTATTGTTCGCTAATTCAAATAAATAAGTCTCCCCTCCGGCGTCATCAAGTTCATTTTTAGATTTTAAAATATCGAGTAAAGTCACTACGTCAAAAGGCTGTTCTTTTTTAACTAAGTCAACGATGGCACGATAAAGAATGCGATGTTCAGTACGATAAAAATCTGCTTCGCATAATTTGGTGCTGATTTTATCCCAAACCTGATTGTCCAACATTAATCCACCGATGATGGATTGTTCGGCTTCGGCTGAATGCGGCGGGCGCTTCAAGGGGTCAATAGTTGTTTTTTTTCGTGTTTGAACTTCAGTCATATTACTTGCAGAGTCTAGAGTCTTAATTGCTATTGTACCTAAGGGAAACTTTTAAATGTAGATATTTTTTGTTGGGTTTGTGTGCTATTCACCGAGGCTTCGAGACGGCCTGCGGCCTCCTCAGCCCGAACGAATAAAAAAACTTTTAGCCCGAACAGATTAAATAAACTCGTGTCCGTTAGGGCTGAGGAGGCCGCAGGCCGTCTCGAAGCCTCCTTTTAAAATCCTCTTACCGCACCCAAATCTGCGTACGTCCCAATGCAGGAATCCCTATATATCCACGTACATACAGCTTATTGCCTTCTAAAGTAATTTTCGCGTGATAAATCTTGCCGCTTTTAGGATCGAGAATTTTACCGTCTTCCCAAACTCCATTTCCCCTATCTTTTAATCCCCATATTATTCTTAAACCTTGGGTTGGCTTATTTTTCAAACTGCCGGGGCATTTTGAGCAAATCCCCGTATCACCGGGTTGTGGAAATACTTTGACTATTGTTCCGCTTAAGGTCTTACCTGATACCTTAAAATTAACAACCACTCTTTTCTTACCTGTTGCATCATCAATCGAAGTCCAGGTTCCAGCAGGTGATTGGGCGAAACTAACTGGTATCATTGTCAGCGTTATTAAAAAGGCCAATAAAGCTTTCATTTGTCTCATGAGTCTTTCTCCGTAAATTGCTCACCGACAGGATAGGTCATGAGAATCGGTATTGCAATTCAGTGCTCATTCATTTGATAAAGGCATAAAAAATTGCTCAACATCATTTTGAGTCAAGCTAATCATGCCACTGGCATTATTCGATAAAATACCATCAAATAATTGGCGCTTTTTCTTTTGCATCGCAAGAATAGCTTCTTCTACTGTTCCTGCAGTAATCAATTTATAAACAAAGACGGGGTTCTCTTGACCTATCCGATGGCTGCGATCGGTCGCTTGATCCTCAACCGCTGGATTCCACCAAGGATCATAATGAATAACCGTATCTGCCCTTGTTAAATTTAAGCCGGTGCCCCCTGCTTTTAGGCTAATTAGGAAAATGGGCGTATTCCCTTCCTGGAAGGTATTGACTAGAGCTTGGCGGTTTTGCGTTTGGCCTGTTAATTTCAAATAAGGATAATCACACTCAATAAGTTGTTTTTCTATCAACTCCAACATCGAAGTAAACTGCGAAAACACTAAGACTCGGCGCCCCTCATCAACCAGACTTTCAAGTAATTCCATTAAAGTATCTAATTTAGCCGAAGTACCGTGAGCAATTTCTGCCTCAGGCATAGATAGCAATTTGGGATCACAGCAAACTTGTCGTAATTTAAGCAAGGCATCAAGTAAAACAATATGGCTTTTGTTAATTCCCTGTTTAGCAATCGCTTCACGAACTTTTTTCTCCATGCTCATGCGGATAGCTTCATATAAATCACGCTGACTGCCGGTTAGCTCAATAACTCGAGTCATTTCTGTTTTTTCGGGTAATTCGCTTGCCACTTGATTTTTGTTTCGCCTTAACATGAAAGGCTGAACTCGTTTTGCGAGTAAATGTCTTTTTTCAGCATCATTCAATTTTTCAATCGGTGTCTTAAAAAACTGACGAAATTGTTTTGCATCGCCTAATAAGCCTGGCATTAAAAAATGGAATAGCGACCAAAGTTCGCCCAAGTGATTTTCTAAAGGCGTGCCGGATAAACAGAGCCGGTGTACCGCTGGGATTTGCTGAATGATTTGTGTGGTTTTCGTCCTGGCATTCTTAATCGATTGGGCCTCATCAAGAATGAGATAATAAAAAGGATAATCGATAAAGCGCAATTTATCGCGCTGAATCAGTCCATAGGTTGAAATAATTAGATCATAATCATCAAAATTATCCGCATGGCGTTCCAAACCATGAAAAATTAATACCTTTAATTCGGGTGTAAATCGTTTCGCTTCTTCAAACCAATTACCTACCAAACTCGTTGGCGCAACAATCAAACTCGCTTTACTTAAACGACCTTCTTCCTTTTCAACTTGCAAGTGGGCGAGAGTTTGTACTGTTTTACCCAAACCCATATCATCGGCTAAAACACCGCCAAAACGACTGATGCGCAAAAACTGTAACCAATTCAACCCTTGATGTTGATAATCGCGAAGGCTGGCCTTCAAGCCTCGTGGTATTTCGATAGCGGGAAGGTTAATTAAACTCATCAATTGCTGTAATTGTTTGCGTAGAGCGGTATTACCCTGCCAACGAGCGGAAATGCAGGCCATAGCCTGTTCAGTTTCTTGCATCAAAACAAGCTGATAACGATTTATTTGCAGCGACTTTTCGGATTTAAGATGACGCAGGCCATACTGTAGCAAAAAGCGAAGTAGCGGTTTAATTCGCCCAAGGCTAACCTGCAGTACTTTACCGTCGGGTAAAGGTAATTTAACTCGCTCATTTTCAGCTAGGCTATCAAGATTATCTTTTCCAAGTCGACTAATCAGCTCAGCCACCAAAGGCACAATAGAGACTTGCTTTCCCTCTACCAAAATTCCTAATTGATAAGAGAAAAAATCATTGCCTTTTTCTTCAAGTTCGGAAAACCATTCGAGCTCGTCAGCATCAATTAATTCTTCATAAAAAGGATGAATAAACTCAATGCGCCAGCCTTTATTTTTCAATAGTGGAATGACTTGATTATATAAGCGGGGTAAATCATTTTCATCTTGATAATGGTTTAAAACCCATTCATCGTGTAAAGAATAATAGGCACGCAATTTTTCAGAGAGATTAGGGCTGCGAATCTGAAGGATTTCTTTAATCTCCTTCGCTTTTTCCTCTTCGAAAGCTAAATCTCGTTGGATTTCAAATAAGTCTTTGCCATCGCTGCGAAAAAGCGTAGTGCAGGTTTCCGTTTGGGCAATTACTACCCCTTCATAATCGAAGGCAAGTTCCACAATCAATAAACGATTATTTTCAGAAGATAATTCACTAGTCTCTAATTCAATCGCATCAAAACTTAGTATCGGCTGAGGCCTATTTTTATGCACAATTCGCTGTTCAAAAATCTTAGGCTCGGGTAATTCTGGATGAGTTATTGCCAATTGTTTGACGATTAAAGGCGCTTCTTCTAGTTTGACAGGCGGTGCGTTCAATAAATTTTTTAATTGGCTTGCACTATAAGGAAGATCCAAACGACCGATAATATTTTCTTCTTGATCAAGATACCAGGGCTTATCCAACATAACCGGTAAAATAATTTCTTTTTCCGACGTTAAGACTAAAAATTGTGTACCATCTTTTGCGAGCTGCCAATTGAATTGGGCGGACAACTCGTCACCAAGCACTAAAGAAGGTTCAATATCGTTCGCCAAATAAGCGCGATTGGTCGCAAGAATTTTTTCTAGTAAATCACTATTGCGTAGATATAAGCGATCGAACCAACCGCGGGAACCATTTTTAAACAGTAAAGAGGCAATGATGGCTTCATCTTCGTCTTGGAAAAATTGCTTGCGACTTTCTGTGATCGTATTAAATAAGGATTTTTTACCGATGCCTCCCTTTTTGAGTCGTTTGGCAATCGCAAGCCGGACCACCATTCGATGTTCATAATCACCAAATTGGGGTTCGAGCAGATAAACAACTTCATGACTGCTCTGGGGTTTATTCTCGTCAAACTCTTTTTCCCGCAGAGAAGAAAGCCAGGCATTCAAAGAAAGATTAGGTTTATTAGGAACAGGAGCAGGAATTTCATAATTTTCCCTTACCTGCAAAGCAAACAAACTTGCCGCAGCATGCTTGCAATTTAAACTATAGGCACAACTGCAACGCGCAGGATTGGCAGGCCAGGTTTTAAGATCGATATGGACATCATAAATTTGACTCGAACGCCCCTTAACACGGGCTTTTAATAAACCATCGCTAAGACGAATGTTTAAAACAAACCCTTTTTGCTGGTACTCTTGTCCACGCATCAACACGGCGGGTAAAAAAACATCTGCCATCCGTGATAATGCTTCTTTTAACATAGAAAACCTACAACAAATTAACAGTCCAACGGGGGATTATAGCAAATTAAAGGTTAAGGTAATACTCATTTATCAATTGTAACAACTGTTTTGGGCTTTCTCTCCCCGTCATCCCAAACGAAGGGGGGGGATCTACCTGCAGCGGCAAGATCTTTGGAAGCCGGAGATCTTCACTTCGTTCGGGATGACGTTCTTCGAAACGAATTTCGATATTATAAAAATGGCTAAAATCGACGAGTATCTGTATTATTCTGAACTTATTTTAGTGAGATTAGTGTTAACTCCATGCATCAGTTAAAAATACTTATGGCTCAAATTAACCCAACAGTGGGAGCGATAGAAGCCAATACGCAGAAAATTATTACCATTATCCAGCAACAGCAGCAAGAACATGAGGTTATTGTTTTTCCTGAATTAGCGGTGTCAGGCTATCCTCCTGAAGATCTACTGTTTCGTGATGAACTACATCAAAGGGTAAAAGAAGCTTTAGAGACTATTCAAAAAAACACAGGTGAATGCCATGTTATTGTCGGTCATCCCCTGCTTGTGGGCAATGATTGCTACAATGCCGCAACCGTTTTTTATCAAGGCTCGCAACTTGCTATTTATCGAAAACAAGCCTTACCTAATTATGGTGTTTTTGATGAAGCCCGTTACTTTGTACCCGGGCCTGCTGAAACCTGTATATTTCAAGCGAAAGGTTATCGTTTAGGGCTTTGTATTTGTGAAGATATTTGGAAAAATGGACCTGTCGATCGCATTATCGCCACTGGCGTGGATGGAATTATCTGCATCAATGCTTCTCCCTTTGATTGTAATAAACCGCAATTGAGGGAAAATTTGTTGCTTAACTATGCAAAGCAGGGCGTGGCTATTATTTACGTCAATCAGGTGGGTGGTCAAGATGAGTTGGTTTTTGATGGTCAATCTTTAGCCTTTGATGGCAGCGGAACAGTCTGTGCCCGAGCGCCTGCCTTTCAGGAGCATCTACAAACTATTCACATTGAAGGACAAAAATTAAGCTCTGAAATTGTTCCAAGCTACGAAGAAGAAAAATTAATCTATGAAGCGCTCGTCTGTGGCACGCGCGATTATATTGAAAAAAACCATTTTCCTGGTGTGCTGATTGGTTTATCAGGAGGGATCGATTCGGCACTCACTTTAGCCATTGCAGTGGATGCTTTAGGGGCATCGAGAGTTGAAGCCGTGATGATGCCCTCACAATATACTGCTGATATCAGTCTTACAGATGCTGAATCACAAATCAAAACCATGGGTGTGAAAAGCACCCTTATCGCCATAGAACCCATTTTTGATCGTTTTATGGAAAGCCTAGCCCCCTCTTTTAAAGACTTAGCACCGGATGTCACTGAAGAAAATTTACAAGCACGGATCCGTGGCATGTTGTTGATGGCTTTATCTAATAAAAGCGGTAACCTTGTATTAACTACCTCTAATAAAAGCGAAACTGCTGTGGGCTATGCCACTATTTATGGCGATATGGCAGGTGGTTTTTCAGTATTAAAAGATGTCTTAAAGACGCAAGTGTATGCCTTAGCGAATTATCGTAATCGTTTAGCGCCAGTTATTCCAGAACGCGTTATTCAACGAGCGCCTTCCGCCGAACTCCGTGCCAATCAAACGGACCAAGATAGCCTGCCCGAGTATGCAGTTTTAGATGCCATGATAAAAGATTTGATGGAAAATGACTTGTCTGCGGCTAATTTAATTCGCAAAGGATATCATCCCGAAACGGTTCATCAAGTAGTCCGTCTCATTCAACGCAACGAATATAAACGTCGTCAAGCAGCGCCTGGTATTAAAATCAGTACTCGCGCTTTTGGACGTGATTGGCGATACCCGATTACCTCTGGATTTTAATAGATCAATACGTCATCCCGAGCGTTAGGCCCGGATGACGTACCGAAATAATCTATGGATTATAAACTGATTGAGAAACAGAGGAATCCTCAGAAGTTTGCTTAGGAGGCGTTTGCTCTTCAGGTTTTAAAACTGGCCTTTCCCCCCACCATGCGGTGACTTTAGTATAATCGCTTAGATTTAATCTTCCTGGTTCAGGCATGGATGTTCTAGGACATGGAGAAGCAGATTCTCCGTTTTTTAAAACAGTCCTTTTCCCCCACCATTCGCTGACTTTAGTATAATCGCTTAGATTTAATCTTCCTGGTTCAGGCATGGATATTCTAGTGTATGGAAAAGTAGATTCTTCACTAACCTGATCAGAACTTTGGGTTGAAGAATCCTCCGCAAGCGATTCATGCGATTTTGTAGTTTCTTCTAACTCTTTCTGCTTAGAAAGTTGACCTGCTATGCACTTAGCAATCAAGGAAAATTCAGACATTTTGATTTGATTAGCCGGTTTATAATCGATTAAATGACTAGATAGTTCTTTTAATTGCTCATCTACTAATGATTGGGCTTCCTCCTCCTTCCATTGACTAAATAGCTCATGGACCTTAGGTAATTTATCGCTCGATACTGAGACCGCCACAGCATGTTGTAGGGTGTCAATATAAAACAGTTGCCACTCTGAATCTTTCTTTGTTACCACAAAAGTACAAGCAGGAAATTCACGTGCATGTTTTACTTGAAATGCTTCGACAGCCCTGCACAAATTCTTTTCTTTTGGCACAGGCATAGCAGCCATGATTTTTTTCTTTAATTTTGCTTGATCGTTTGATGTTAATTGCACTGCAGAAAAAGGACTTTGTTTTTCTGCTAAAAAGCGATGAAAATCATCCCAATCGTTAGACCCTTCATCCTTGACATTAACAGGTATATTCACCCCTCCCTTTTGTCTTTGATATAAAATCCATTCGCCTGTTTTTGGATCAGGGGAACGGGTTAGGATGTAGATGCCAACAGAAAGTTTATAGGGAGGAATTCGTTGCAAATCATCAGTACAGATTAAAGTGACTCCTTTTTTTTCAAGTATTTCTCTTCCCAAGCTTTTTTTGGCTGTTTGGTTAACCTCATTACGCATTTTGACCTGTTGTAGATAAGTCCGCAGTCGAGGCAGCTCCTCATGGCTTAAAGCCTCTTTGTCTTTCAGCCATTTTGAAAAGGAGTCATAGCCCTCTAAATTGACCGAATGAGTTTTGCCAAAACTATCATACCAAGTCAGCTCGTATTCCTTATCTTGTCCTGCTATTACATAGGTTAAGCTTAGATTTTGCAGCTCTTTAGACGAGGGGTTAATGAGCACTTTAGTTCTTGCAAGATGTTCTTCAGCTAATTGTCTGCAGCAGATTTTGAGACTCAATTCCGGATTAGCAAATTGAGGTTGCAAGTAAATTCTAAGAACTGGCAGGTCTTCTTTAGTTAGGTTTTCTTTAGTTGCAAGCCACGTGGCTAACAAATAGTGATGACTCAGTACCAATGGAACTTTATTACCTTGATTGTCGTACCAAGTCAGTTGATATTGTTTATCTTTTTTGGTGATAACATAACTTGATTTTAAGTCTTCGAGCTCTTCAGCCGAAGGTTCTAGCACAACATTGGTCCGTTCTTCGTATTCTTTTTCCAAGCGCGAAAACTCAGCTAATTTAAGTTTGATCTCTGAGTCTACACTCTCTTTCTGAGTGTCTATCAAGTGGAACGAAGTTAATAAACTTTCTAACCCTGAAGTCATTTCAAGCAAATTTGGATTACCAGTCGAATCGTACCAAGTGAATTGCCAAACGAGTTCATTTTCGTCTATTTTGCTCTTTGTTCTCTTCTGTTTTAATTCCAGCTCCTTTGCACTTAACTTTCTTGCGCTCAAATGAAACACTTGTTTCTCAGGATTATCGACTGCTGTTTTTCTAGCTAGCTCTGCGTCGTTAAATAATTCAATACTAGCCGCTTGATTTAGATAAACCTGACATTCTGCTTCAACCTTTCTTCTTTCTACTTCTTTTTGATCTAAAAACTCAGCCCTTCCTTCAATGCGGGCAATGATTTCGAGATCGACTAACGGTCTTAGATTTGGGATGATTACTCGATGAATAAACTCATCAGAAACCGATTGCTCATCATTTTCATAACCCGGTATCACTCTAATTGCAGAAGTATATACAGCAACATTCGCAGAACCGCTATGCCAAGTTGCTCCCTTTGCAGAAGTGAATAAGTAAAAGGCTTGCAATCTTAGAATAGGATCCGAGAAGCTTTTTAAATCATTGATAGTTTGTTCAAATGAGCGTTGACGAAAAAACCCGGATATCAACGACCAATAGGAGTCCTTATCGAGATAGTGCTTACTTGCCCTTTCAAATACGCCTATTAATGACCTACTGTCTTTACCCAGCTCCTTAGCACTCTCAGATTTATTAGGGCTTACCGAAGAACGAGCCGGCGATTTATCGGGTGAACCAGGTGGCGTAGGTGAGCCATAACCTACTAAACTTGATAGCCAATACCAAAAAGAATGAGATTCGCTGCTATCCTCTTTATTGTCTAGCGTTTCAGAAGCTTGCTCTTGAGTTATATTATCTTTTTTGGGCTCTTCATCTTCAGTAGTCGCTACTTTTTCTTGTTCTAAGCTTTGATTTGAGTTTATAGCTTCATCTTCTAAAGGCATATCGAACGAGGCATTCGCAATACAATCAACCAAAGCTCCAGCAAAACCTCTTAAATTATCGATAATTTTTTCTTTTTTTCCTTCTACATCAACAATCGTTGTGTCATCTTTTGTTAGCATGTCCATGCTCCGTTAATCCTAAACGTTATCCATCTTAAACGATTATCTGATTAATACAAGTAAAAAAAGCATAATAATAGACCAATGATACAAGAGATAAGGCAGATTAAGCAGTAAAGTGAAATTTTTTAGAAAAGAGCTTAGGTTCAAACACAAAAGCTGCTTGCAAAATAAAAGTAAATCGCTAACATTGAGTTGCAAAATAATAATAACAAGGTATTTCATGAGAATTGCATTTTTTTCGAGCATGTTGCTTGCATCTAGTCTAGCAACGGCTGCAACTCCGATTGATGGCTTATATGGTAGCTTTTTTGGAGGATACACTTATATCCCCGACAACTTAAGCAAATTCCATAATCGTATTAAATTTACCCATGCGGTTTATAACAATGGTTTTAATGCCGGCGGCCGTTTTGGTTATCAAACTAATCATTGGCGTTATGAAGGTGAAGTCACCTACATGCGAACAACAGTCAATTCCTTTCGTTTCGGTCTATTCCCCTTCGCAGTTCAAAACGTATTGCGGGTTCGGGATGTCAATGGGCAAACCAATACCGTGACTGGTATAGCTAATCTTTATTACGATTTTCCTGAAATGGTTCCCTGTATTGCCCCTTTCCTGGGCGCGGGTATCGGTTTTGGTTGGTTTGGAATTCATTTTAGTAATGACTTTAATCACAATCGTCATTTTTTTGAAAATCCTAATTTTTTCTTCCGTAATCCAACTGTTTTTCAAAATCCACTTTTTCGAGATCTTCACTATTCAAGCTCTAGCAGCGCTTTTGTTTATCAAGCAACAGCTGGTTTAACTTACAATTTTACCGAAAACTATGCGCTTAATCTCGCTTATCGCTATATTGGCTCGACGCGGATAGGTGCGCTAGGTAAAGTTTTGCAGGCTAATTTAGCTAGTGTCGGTGTGGTGTATCGCTTTAATGAATACAACTATAAGTAAGGGAACAACATGAAACGTTCGAGTAAATTCGCCTTAGCTAGCCTATTCTTAACGAACTCTGTTTTTGCAGCAACTCCAGCTGAAGGTTGGTATTTGGGATTAATGGGTGGTGCAAGTTATACCTCCAGCGTTCGTGCTTCTGCACCAAATCCTTTGCCTTTTATTGCTATTAATAATAACTATAATATGACTGCTAACCCTGTCGTTGCCAATTCAATCCTCAATAACTATAGGACTAGAGTACCTATCCCTTTTGGGTTTAATCCAACTGTGTCTTTGTCGCTTTTAACTAGCGGAACAATTAACTATAGGGTAGGCGGTAATTTCAGCGGGCACCTTGGCTATCGCATTTGTAATTTTCGTGCCGAAGGTGAATTATTATTCAATTATTCCCCTCTGTCGAATGTCAAAGTCGCTGGTGCCTCCATTTCACGGCATGTATCCTTTACTAATCCAGTACGTTTAGGGGGGCAAAGCATTTTGGGTGCAGGAATTATTAACGGTTATTACGATTTTTATGATGAAGAAATGGATCCAACCTGGGTGCCTTATGTTGGTTTAGGGGTAGGTTATTCTTATCTGCGCAACACCGTTACCTATACTGTTCCTTATCTTTTCCCCCAAGTTTTTAGCGTTAGTTCCAAAAACAGTGAAAGCTCGCCTGTGGGTCAAGTTATTCTAGGTATTAGCTATTATAGCTCCGATGATCTGTCGATTGGCCTTGATTATCGTTACATAACCACCAAATCACTATCGGACATTCATTCACGGTTGCAAACCCATACACTCAACCTGAATTTTAATTATTTCTTTTCTGACTAGGGATAGATAAAGAACTCTATGACATACTTAATTGCCCCTTCATTGCTCTCAGCCGATATGACAAGGCTGGGGGATGAAGTTTTTGCGGTAATGGAAGCTGGTGCAGACATGGTTCATTTTGATGTCATGGATAACCATTATGTGCCCAATTTAACCTTTGGTCCGCCAATTTGCCAGGCTTTGCACAAACGCTTTCCCCAGTATGAAATTGATGTTCATTTAATGACTTGCCCTGTTGACGAATTAATTGTGCAATTTGCTAAAGCCGGGGCTCATCGCATCAGCATTCATCCGAATGCCACTATTCATGTGGATCGCAGCTTGCAATTGATTCGCCAACAGGGCTGTAAAGCAGGATTAGTGCTTAATCCAGCAACCTCCATCGATTGTCTGCAATGGTCTATTCATCGCTTAGATTTTGTCCTAGTGATGACAGTTAATCCAGGTTTTGGCGGTCAAACTTTAATTCCTGAAGTCATCGATAAAATCAAGCTCATCAAAGAAAAATATACCAAGCTGCCTATTGCTGTCGATGGGGGAGTCAACACAGACAACATTGCCCAACTAGCCAAGGCAGGTGCCTCTGAGTTTGTTGCTGGTTCTGCTATATTTTCTAGCGATGATTATGCGAAAACGATTAAAACCATGCGTGCAAATTTGGCCCTAAAATAAGTGATAGCTCAGCTTGTCCGTCCTGAACGTTTTAAGCTCAGGATGACGTTTGGGTGAGCTACACTCGGGATGACGGACGAAGTGAGCTGTTACGATGTATCGCATGATGTCCCTAATGCAACCGTTCCCTTCCAGCATTTACTAAAGTAGAGCGATGACTTTGTCGATAACAGGCTATGAAAAAAATATTATTAATACTATTAGTTCTGAGCATATCTACGGCATCTTATGCAATTTCTGGGCAGGCCTACTTAGATCGCTTTATGGCTTATACACAATGGAGCCAAAATCTACCGCCGCAGCCTGGGGCCGATTTTTTTGCTTTCATTGATAGCGACAGCCCACTAGCAACAAAATTACGTGAAAAATGGTTGTATCAATTAGCTCGCCAAAAAGATTGGGCTAGTTTTTCTAAGTACTATCGACCTTCAACGGATATTAATTTGCAATGCTTCGCGCAGATTGCCAATTTCAATGAAGGCAGAATAGACGAAGCGTTGAAGACAACTCGATTATTATGGCTCTCTGGTAATTCACAGCCTCTGACTTGCAATCTGCTGTTTGATTTAATGGTAAAAAAGGATGGTTTTGATGAACATTTAATCACTCAACGCATCATTCTTGCTTTAGAAAGTCGAAATATTGGCCTAGCACGCTATTTATTAAAATTATACAAACAACCCCGCCTTCGCGATGAGCAATTATTAATGGCGATTTATCACAATCCTGCCCGTATTGCCCAACTCGAACCAGGCGAACTTCATGATTATTTTTACTTGTTTGGTTTAAAGCGCATGATCTCGACAAAAATGGATCAAGCCCTACGCTTTTGGCAGGACAATAAAACCAAGCAATTTCTCAATGAAGCCCAACAACAAGCTTTCCTTATTCAGCTTGTTTTATATAAGGCAATGCGTGGCCATGAAGACGAACCCCTCTGGTTTGCTAAGATCAAACCAATTTTTTATACGGAAGCAATTCTTGATTGGCAGATTCGCTTTAATCTTAAACATCAACAGTGGGATCAAGTTGAGCTTTTGGTGAATCATTCGCCCGATAAAGACAAGCCTTGCTGGCAATATTGGCTAGCCAGGGCGCTGGAAGCAAAAGGCGAGACAGCCAAGGCTAAAGCGCTCTACCAAACCATTGCCCAAAATAGGCATTACTATGGTTTCCTAGCCAGTATGCGCTTGAATAAAACGCCAAACTTTGAAAATGAGAAGCCTGTAAACGATTTAGCTGTACTGAAACCCTATCAACCTTTTACCGATACTATTAAAGCGCTGTATTACTCTAAACAATCATTGCAAGCGTCTAGATTATTGAACGACTTTATCAGTGAACTGCCAAAAGAAGAAAAAAGTGCTCTTATTTATTGGGTAGCGACAGGACTTCAATGGTACGGCAAGTCAGTCTATCTAAGTAGTGCAGAAGAATTAAATAATCAATTAATGCTTCGTTTCCCCATTATTTATTATGGGACAGTCAAAGAATATGCAAAAAACTATCATGTTCCAGCAGAACTCATCTACGCCATTATTCGCCAGGAAAGTGGCTTTCGTGAAGATGTTGTCTCCCCTGCTGGAGCCAGAGGTTTAATGCAGGTCATGCCAAACACCGCTTCAGTGGTCGCAAAACGTGAAAAAATTGCTTACAACAACAAAGATCAACTTTTTTCCTCACAGAAAAATATTAATATCGGTGTCGCATACCTAAAACAATTAACCACTCGTTATAATCAACATCCGGTTCTAGTCGCTGCTGCTTATAATGCAGGACCAACCCAAGTCAATTATTGGCTTAAAAATCATCCTCCTAAAGAAATGGATATTTGGATAGATACCCTGCCCTGGCATGAAACCCGTAATTATTTAAAAAATATTATTGCCTTTTATGCGGTTTACCAATACCGCTTACAACAAAAGCCTGATTTGCATTCGTTTATGAAGCCTTTGTAGTGCTTATTCAGAGCTAGGCTTTATCCTTGGGAATTAATAGTTTTAATAAAGGCACAATCCCTGCCATCGCGGGAATAACAGCTAACTAGCGCCCTCGTGCCAAGCAGCCAACCACAGTTGCTTTGGCATGAATAAAAAAAATCCCTATTTTATTAATCCCAAATGTATTATAATCGCGCAACCTGTACGTTTAAAATTAGACTCATGCCTATTCAAATTGTTCTTCTTGGTAACCAAAAATCGGGTAAATCAACACTTAGCAAGCGACTAACTCACCCTGAGATTCCTGTTAATTTATCTTCCCGCTCAGATGATAATTCACAATTTATGCAGTTTGCAGAGTATGGTTTTTCAAACCAATGGAGCATATGGACTATTAATCGACGTCTCGAGAGGAGATTAAGTTCTCTCTATTATACTCCAGCAGACATAGCTCTTTATTGCGTTGATTTGTCGGTACCTTATGATGTAGAGAAAATAGTAGAAGAGCTTAGCCAATTTAGAATAGAGAACCCTGATGCGCCCATAGTTTTGGTGGGAACAAAGAAAGACCAATGCGAAGACGATCCTGAAAAGCTTATTTCCTCAATCCATAGAACAATACAAGTTCGGCTTCAAGAGCAAGGTTTCGAAGGTCTTGCCGAGCCTATCAGCTTTGCAGCCGAAAATAATGAAGATTTAAATAAACTAGTTGGTCAACTTCAATCATTTCCTATTCAACAAGAGAAACCCGCCACTTTTCTTTTAGAAAAAGCTAGAAATAAATTACCGCGTGATTCAAGCCTATACCAAGCAATTGATCATTTTATTTCAATACTGGAAGAACTGGATTTATCAGAAGTTCAATTGACTCAACTAGGGGAACAAGCCAATGAACTAATCTATGATCTTCGGAATCCTTATTATTTAGCTAAAGATCAAGCTCTCGAGACTTTTGCTAAAAAATGCCATGATATCTTAGACGAGCAACCATCAAAAGTAGCCAATGCAATTGAGGGTATTGTGGCAGCAGTTCTTGTCTCTCTTTTTGCTTTTGCTGTAGGCTTTGCAATAGGTTGTGCCTTCGGGGCATGGTCCGGGCCCTTTGCCTTGCTAACCGGTATTGCGACAGGTTCCGCCGCTGCTGTCACTCTAGTCACTGTGAGTGGAGGCTGTGGCGCACTAATAGGCGGTTTGACTGCCTTTGGCGTTTTTAAATCCCCGTCAGTAGGCTCACAAGCAATCAATGAGATTAAAACAGCAGCAATGGAGCAGCCTTTAGAAGAGATAATTAGTATTTAGTCTTAAAGGTTGCGAAGAATCTCGGTGACAAAGAAGTTTGGCAGTCCCTTATTGGAACTTGCATTTTGGATTATAATTTCGCAATGTAAATCGCTGACTCCCTTGTTTTTGCGTCTCATAGATTGTATTAAAACAGCCTGCAGGAAAAGGAGCGCCATACAGATCTTTAAACAGATAAGCATTATATTCCCAATCAGCAAAACGATTCATATGTTGGGAATCAACATAATTTTTCATGGTCTTAGTTTTAAAAGCCTTTGCCGCCTCCGCATTGACTACGCCATCAAGATTAATAACCCGCACTGACGCAGGGGCATAATAACTCAAGGCACCACTCTGAAAAGCCCCTATTCTATCGCCCGGAGCAAGATGGGCGATTAGCTCTAAAGCAACATCGCGATAGCCTTTTAAACTAGAAATGTCCGCTGCTTTGGTACGTTGAGGCTTGCCTAAAAATTGCGATAAGTAAATACAAAAAGCCAATAAAATCAGCAAAAGAAAAGCCAGTGATCTTCGTTGCGCTTGACTATCTTTTTTTGCATCAAGAAGGAGTGCTAGCAAGATAAGAATGACTGAATAAATAAAATAATAATAACGAGTAAAAAACCAAAATGCCGGCAAATAAAAAGTATAGAAAATCCATTGCAATGCGATGCTTGGAACCAAAATATAAGCCATTAAACCTGCACGACAAGCACCTTTGGCGATTATATAAAAAGTTATAATAATCCCTAAGCAAGCGGTGAGGGCTAAGCATTTAAAAAATGGGAACCATTCAATGAGTGAATAGAGCGACGCAAGCGTATTAAACTGAGTTGATCGATGAATATAATTAACAAGTTGTTTGATAGCTTGGACACTTTCGGGGATGATTGTCGCAAAATGAGCATAGGAATATATCCACCAAGGCAAAACAACAAGCACCGCAATTGCCACAAAAAAAAGACTGGCATGAAATCCCCAGCGTAGCAACGCAAAAAGGCCGATGACTATCAGCAAAAAACAGCTATCTGCACGAGCTAAATAGGCTAACCCACAAATAACTCCCAGAATTAATAAGCGTAGATAAGTTAGTTTTTTATCGATTAGCAGCACTAGCAAAATAGTTAATAAATTTAGAAATCCAGCAAGTGACGTTTCCATCCCATTTAAGTCATTTTGAATAATTATGGGGCAAAATATCCATAAAACTGAACCAAAAAACGCTGCACGGATACTGCTTAAAATCATCAGCAAATACCCTAAAACAAATGTTGATATCCCGCCCCAAAAAGCAGTCAAATATACAGCAAGACTAACAGCCTGATCGCCTTTAAAACCTAATAGAAAAATAGCTGTTTGAAAAAAAGAAATTAACGGTTGAAACCCATTCGTCAGTTGCACGCCATCAACACTAGGTCCTAAACCCGCAACCATCGATCGACTGATACTCAATATATAATAAGCATCGTCAGGAATAAATAAACGATCGAGATAAGCCAGCTCTTGAAAAGCAAAAAAATATCTGACAAAAAAAGCAAAACAGGTGAGCAGTGAAAGCAACAGAATAGGATGTTGTTGAAAATCTATTTTTTTGAGTCCTTTCATCAACTAGCTCATTGTTTTATAAATGAGAAATTCTTTATCCTATTCTAGCCTGGGTGGAACAGCAAGGCTTGGTTGTAAAACATCTTGGCTAAAAGGACTCAGTTTTTCCACAAAAAAGCCGACTATGTTTCTTCCTATCCAATTTTCTTTACCGCTAAAGCGTTTAACAGTAGTGGTCTCCTGGCCAGTGCCCACCAAAATTTTTTCCACATAGCGTAAACAATCATTTTCACCTGACTTCATTTTGGTAAAGACATATCCATAAGTACAGGTTTGGGTGACTAGCAGTTGTTGATGTAAAGCCATCATCTCAACAAGCTTTTCACCCGTGACTGATCGCAGGTCTTCCTGTGTTAGTTCGCGATTTTCCACATCAGATTTACCCAGTGAAAATTCTATGAGCTCCTGCTCTTCCTGACCTGGTAATGAAAAAGCAATGCAAGAATGTTGGCCTATATAGCGCTCTAGATTTGGGCTGATAAACCGAGCATTCAGGCTTACAATTTTGAACTCACATTGTTCACCTAAAAATTGCCCATAAGCATCTGGGTCTCCATTAAAACAATCCCTTAAAAGCCGTCCTTTTACCTGTTCCCTATAAAAAGGCAGCGGTTTTATGATCTGTGCTTGCAGATCCTGCATACAGCTATCGATGTGATTCAAACAAAATTTTAATTGTCTTGATAATTCATCTTTGAATATTTTTTTAGGTGCTCTAAAACCAATTGCTCCGCCAAAAGCGAGGCCCAATATAAGCCCATCCGCAAAATGGCGTAAAGGATTAGAAAAAGTAAATAAAGCTCTGCCTAACCCAGCTACACCGCCAATAATACCGCCAAGTACACCAGTCAACACAGCAAGGAGCACAGCACCAACATCAATTAGCGCGTAGCCAATTTTAATAGAAACGCTGTTCGTTTTAGAAAAATCACCTAATCTTTGATAAGATTGCTGCATCTCTTCCAATAGGGTTGGGGCTATGGTCTCGCTTTCCGGATTTAGAAATTCAGTCAATTTTTGGCTGAAGAGGATGAGTTCATCGAGAAAATTCTGATATTTATCGGCATCTGCATTTTTTATGGAATGATAGGCAAGCAATAAATAATACTTAAGCTCAGAGCTTGGAATTGCATCGATGGCAGCAAGGCAAGCTTGAAGATCGGTTTCTCGAAAAGAACTAGTCATAGAAATGCCTAAAAATTTAAGTGAGATTAATATAATCACTTTTTATTAAGAAAATATTAAATTTTTATTGTCACAGAGTTGAACTCCATCCCTATGTCCCGCTACATTTTCGCGGGAGTTCACCTTCTTAAAACCGTTACAAACTATCCTAGCTCTTATCGCCTGTATTACGAGCAAAGCGTAATAAAGCATAATTTGCTCGCGAAACAGCCTCCTCCATGGCTTGTTGGGGTGTTTTAAGTCCCGCAAAAATGGCTTCTAAGGCTTCGTCATTAATTGTTCTGATTTGATTTTGCGGTCCGATATGTAGGCGCACTTGCTCGTCACGTTGGCTCCCTAGATCAGCTTGGGCAAGTGCAAGAATAGGATGATTTTTATCTTTGTCCGCAACCGCATAAACCCCTGTTGTTCCCAAGGGTAAATAGCCCGTTTTTTGATGCCAGTGTTGCTGTGTTTCAGGTTGGGCAAGATAGGAAAAAAATTGCGCGATACCTCGGTAGACGGACGTTGATTGTCCAGATACAGCCCAAAGCGCAGCACCACCAGCTACATTATTGTAGCGCTGTTGGCTCACCTGCGTATCGAGTGGCATTAGCGCCGCCCCCAATCGAAATTTAACCAGATCGGCTAAACTATTATGGCTTCCTGATGACTGACTAAATAAAGCACAACGACCGCTGGTGAATAAAACAGTGGCATCACTTGCCCTACCACCGTACTCGAAATAATGGTTTTTCTGCCATTTTTTTAAACGTTCAAGATGCCCCACAATCGCCTTATTATTATAAACAGCTCGAGTTGGATGACTGTCTATCATTGCTAAACCATGAATAGCCGAGAAAGACTCTATTTGTATCCAACCTGGATAAGCCGAGGTGTACACACAAGGATAGCCTGCACGGTTTAATTTCTCGGCTAAAATCTCCATTTCATCCCAAGTACGAGGAAAGTTTTTTTCGCTGTACCCGACTTTTGCTAGCGCATCTGCATTATAAAAAATAACAGGAATCGAAGTATTAAATGGCATCGCAAGCAGACGATTAGCTTCGCTATAAAACGCACGTACCGCCGGTAAAAAACTGTCTACGGGTAAAGATAGTTCTTGCTCTTGCATCAGCTTTTGAACGGGTTTGATAATGCCTTTAGGATAAAGCATCGTCGCCGTACCGACTTCAAAAACTTGTACCATTGCCGGTGGTTGCTTAGCGCGAAACGCGGCTGCAAAACTGGTCAGCGACTCCGTATATTCGCCTTTATAAACGAGTTTGACCACATAATCGGGCTGATTTTGGTTGAAATAGTCAACTAATTGATTAATCTCTTCGCCTAATTGTCCGGCAAGCGAATGCCACAGGACGAGTTCGACAGGCTTCGCTTGGAGGATTGTAAAGAAAAACTGCAGTAACAATAAAAGGGTAAGGCGTTTCATGAGATGAGATCAGGATAATCACTGAACACTGCGTCGACACCCCAATCAAAAAGTTTTTTAGCCTGCCGTCGGCGATTGACAGTATAAACAAAAAGCAGATAACCCTGTTCTTTAATTTGCCGTGCGCGGGCGGCAGAGAGTGCTCGTTTATTGAAATGAACGGAATAGCATTGCAATTCCTTTGCTTTTACTAACCAATCTTTATCCCACTCATCAAGAAGTAAGCCGATGGGCATTTCCGGTGCCAGGCTACGACATAAAGTCAGGGCAGCCAAATCGAAACTTGAAATCAGCGGTAAAGGCTTATTCTGGGGCCAATATCGATTAATATGTGAAAGAACAGCAACGGTCGTCTGCTCAGATGTTCCAGGGTAGGGTTTTATTTCAATATTGGCTCTGACATCCGAAAAAGTTAGCCACTGCAACGCTTCACGAAAATGAGGAATCTTTTCGCCACGAAAACGCTTGGAAAACCAACCGCCAGCGTCCAAACTTTGTAAATATTCGGCAGTCACTAAACCAATTTCGCCCTGACCATTTGTTGTTCTTTTAAGCATTTCGTCGTGAAAAACAAATGGCTCGCCATCGGCACTTAGCATGACATCAAACTCTAAATATCTGCATCCCATTGCCAACGCTCGGTCGAAGGCCGCAATCGTATTTTCCGGTGCGTAGGCTGAGGCTCCTCGATGGCCAATTATTCGTTCAATTACTTGCACCAGCATTTTCCTCTTGACGATTTGAGGCTAACTCGACAATCGCATTCATGATCAATTCATTACTGACAGACACTGCAGGCGCAGGTGTCGCTGCGGCGGTGATAGCCATCGTGTTCATTTCTCGCGGTTGATAAGCTTTTGCCATAGGCACTAGCTGATCACCTTCAAAAAAATAGATGCGGTTAACACTGTAATTTTGACTGGTGTAAGTTTTGTCCAAGCGGTTCAATTCGCTGTTAATTTGTTGGTATAAATATTCTCGTAGCTGTGCCTTTACTTGCTGTGTCTCTTCGAGACTTGGTTTAAACTCCACACCATTAATGTCGTAGGTCGCACCAGGCTTGCTCACATTTTTGGCATTTTGATAAATGTCGGTCAAACTGGCCTGGGGCACCCTTGCCTGGGCAGCCACGTATAATTTTTCAAGCCCGGAACTATCTTGGGAACGATCAAACTGCGTCAATTGCCATTGGCCTGTAGCAATCTTATTTAAATTATTCATAATCTCTGCACGCGCCTTTACCAAATCGGCATTGGTTAAGGTTGCATTGATGTTAACGGTTAATAATGCTGATTGGGTTGTCACCCATTGCTTAGCAGAAACTTGAAATACAACCTTATCTAACTGGGTTTTGTGAGGGAAATTAGCAGCATTTGACAATGGACTTAATGCCGCTAGCATCAGGACTGCAGCTCGTTTTCTCATCATTATCTCCTATATAAACTAAAGGCAGTTTACACTAGGCTGCGAGGGCTTCCAATGCTTCTATGAATTATACTTGAGATATCTAAAGGAATTATTACGATCTAATTTTTGCCTTCAACTGCATTGCTTTCAATCGGGAATGGATTTATAACTGGTGAACATGAATTTCCACCGGAGCTTTATTAATGAAGTCTGTTGAACAAATAAAAACGAATGAGGCACTTATTGTACAAGAAGATTTCCTCGATTATGCCATGATGCACGGATTTGGTGATCTGCATTTTAAAGTCGATCCCGAGACGGGAATGAAAGCTATCGTGGCTGTTCATAGCACCAAACTAGGGCCAGCGCTAGGCGGCTGTCGTTTTATAGAATATCCAAGCACGATCAGCGCGATTAATGATGCCATGCGTTTAGCAAGGGGAATGAGTTTTAAAGCAGCTTCCGTGAATCTGCCACTTGGCGGCGGTAAAGCCGTCATTATTAAACCAAATAAACCGTTTAACCGGGAAGCTTATTTACATTCTTTTGGTAAGTTTGTGAATGATTTAAATGGCCGCTACATCACGGCTCTTGATAGTGGTACCCAGTTAAGCGATATGGATATTATCGCGCAACATACACCTTACGTTGCTAGTTTATCCAGTTACAATGGCGACCCCTCCCCTTCGACTGCAAAAGGAGTGCTGCGAGGCATTCAAGCTGCTGTGGAGTTTAAATTAGGCAAGCCTAGCTTAGAAGGTTTACATGTCGCGATTCAAGGTCTTGGCCATGTAGGTTATCTACTTGCCTCACATCTCCATGAACTAGGCGCTAGACTCACTGTTGCCGATATCAAAACCGCTAATGTGGAGCGAGCAGCAAAAGAGTTTGGGGCAGAGGTTGTATCGACTGAGTTAATTCATAAAGTCCCTTGTGATGTCTTTGCTCCTTGTGCACTTGGAGCGATTATCAACGATATCACCATTGGCCAATTGCAAACTTCAATCATTGCAGGAGCAGCTAATAATCAATTAGCTCACAGTTACCATGGTCAATTATTGCATGAAAAAGGAATTCTTTACGCCGCCGATTATGTGCTCAATGCCGGCGGTTTAATTTTTGCTGCGAGCAAATACCTACATACTCCTGAGCATTTAATTAATCAGCAAATTGATGGTATTCATACCTCTCTATTAGCGATATTTACTCGCTCAATGCGTGAAAATCTCCCAGCTAGCGAGATTGCTGACACCTTAGCTCAAGAAAAATTAGGTCTTGCACCGCTGCCAAGCTAGCAGTAAGCATTGACAAAATCAGCGCTAATCAACCCACGATTAGCGCAAGAAATTTTGAGGCCTCACAATGAAACATTTAAGTCTCACTCCCGCTTTGTATGATTACATGCTTGATATCTCCCTGCGTGAGGATTCCATTTTAAATGCTTTACGCGAAGAGACGGCAAAAATGCGACTTGCTATCATGCAGGTTGCGCCTGAGCAAGCGCAGTTTATGCAATTTCTAATTCGCCTCATCGGTGCTAAAAAGGTTTTAGAGCTGGGCACCTTCACTGGTTATAGTGCATTAGCAATGGCCCTGGCTTTACCCGACGATGGGGAATTGATCACCTGCGATATCAATACCGAATGGACTGCCGTAGCGCAACCTTTTTGGCGTCAGGCAAAGCAAGATAAAAAAATAAAATTACGTTTGGCACCGGCTTTAGATTCACTTCATCATTTATTGGAAGAAGGCTATAAACATCAATTCGATTTCATTTTCATTGATGCTGATAAAACAAATTACATGAATTATTATGAATTAGCATTGCAATTAATTAGCCCTCGAGGATTAATTGCCATAGACAACATTTTTTGGGGTGGTAAAGTAATTGATGCGCAAGTAACTGGCGGGCAAACTCGAGAAATTCGTCGTTTGAATGCCTTTCTCAAAGAGGATGAGCGAGTCGATATCAGTCTTCTGGCAATAGCTGATGGATTATTTTTGGTTAAACCACGTCTTTAGCCTAAGTTCTCTCGATATTTGCTAAAGGCCAACAAGGAGTGAGTTAATGAACGAGAACGCTGCTAACAATCCCTGTGGATTAGACGGGTTTGCATTTCTGGAATTCTCCGGCCCCGACAGGACTTTTTTAGATAAAGAATTTATTGGACTGGGTTTTAATGAGATTGGCAAACATAAATACCAAAATATTAGTCTCTATCAACAAGCGGGTATTCAATTCATTGTTAATGCGGCCAGTAATTGTCAAGCACAAGAACATGCCAAAACTCATGGCGCAGGTGCCTGTGCGATGGGCTTTCGCGTAAAAGATGCCAATCAGGCTTATAACCATGCTATCCAACATGGTGCAACTCCTTTTCAAGATTGCCAACATGCTGATCATGGTTTGCTGGCTATTGAAGCCATTGGTGGAAGCGTCATTTATTTTGTTGATGACCAGCACCAACCCTTTGCTAATCAATGGCAAAACACTCCATCGACATCACAAGCACAGCAGGGCTGTGGGATTACTTTTATTGATCATCTAACCCATAATGTTTTCCGCGGCAATATGGATAAATGGGCCTGTTTTTATGAATCCATTTTTAATTTCCGGGAAATTCGATTTTTCAATATCGTGGGTAAAATGACTGGATTGATCAGTAGAGCCTTAGCCAGCCCCTGCGATAAAATTAAAATACCCTTAAATGAATCGAAAGACGATAAATCACAAATCGAAGAATTCTTACATGAATACAAGGGTGAAGGCATTCAGCATGTGGCCTTAAATAGCGATGATATTTACAAGACAGTTAATCGCTTAAGACAGCAAGGCGTTGCGTTTCTAGATGTTCCTGACACCTATTATGAAATGATCGGGGATCGCATTCCTTGGCATAAAGAGCCGCTAGAGAAATTACGGCAAGAACGAATTTTAATCGACGGCGAAAAAGATCCGAAAAAAGGATTATTATTACAAATTTTCACTGAAAATATTTTTGGCCCGGTATTTTTCGAAATTATTCAACGCCACGGAAATCAAGGTTTTGGCGAAGGTAATTTCCAAGCTCTGTTTGAAGCCATTGAGCGTGATCAGATCAAACGGGGTACTTTACAACCAAATTAAAAGCAACTGTGGGTCTTCGAGATGGCGTAACATTCCGCGCATTCTGGACCTCTCGAAGGACTCAATCCGTACGGTTATTTTAGGAACAAATATGAAACTAGCTAGTAAGAAATCTGTTACCTCCCGCGATGGTGAACTTTATGTGGTCAATCGTGATTTAACAAGGTGTACCAAAGTCGATTATATTGCCCGTACCATGCAAGAAGCTTTAGATCATTGGGATAAAACAGAGGGAAGACTCAATGAAGTCTATCTTGCTTTAAACCAAGGCCAGGTAGAGCATTGCTTTCCTTTTGACTCGAACCAAGTAACAGCCCCCCTACCCCGTGCCTACCAATGGGCAGACGGTAGCGCTTATGTCAATCATGTCGAACTGGTGCGAAAAGCGCGCGGCGCAGAGATGCCTGCAGATTTTTGGACTATTCCCCTTATGTATCAAGGTGGTTCTGATAGTTTTTTAGGGCCTAATGATCCTATTGAGGTTGCGGATGAAGCCTACGGTGTTGATTTTGAGGCCGAAGTAGCAATCATCACTGACGATGTTCCCATGGGTATCAGTAGCAAAAATGCAGCCCAGCATATTAAATTATTAATGCTGGTGAATGATGTTTCGCTCCGCAATCTCATTCCCGCAGAAATTGGCAGAGGATTTGGATTTTTTCAATCTAAACCTGCTAGTAGTTTTTCTCCTGTTGCCATTACTCCTGATGAATTAGGAGACCACTGGGATGGCCTGCGCGTTCATCTTCCCTTATTGAGTTATTTTAATGATGAATTATTTGGCCAACCGGATGCGGGCATCGATATGACCTTTTCCTTTCCTGAATTAATTGCCCACGCTGCCAAAACAAGGCATTTGGCTGCTGGCAGCATTATTGGCTCAGGAACAGTTTCAAACAAAGATCAAAGTAAAGGTTCATCCTGTATTGCAGAAAAACGCATGCTGGAAATTCTTGCCGAGGGGAAAGCGAAAACAGAATTTATGCGTTATGGTGATCGCATCTGTATTGAAATGCTCGGTCCCGAGGGACAATCTTATTTTGGAGCTATTAAGCAAACTCTGACTAACTATAAAGGTTAAAAAGTGAAACTCTACGACTATTATCGCTCTTCTGCGAGTTATCGAGTGCGCATCGCGCTGAATATCAAAAATATTAGTTATGAAACTTTAGCAGTCCACTTGATTAACAATGGCGGCGAGCATCATCATCCCGATTACCTAAAACTCAATCCTCAGGGATTAGTCCCTACTTTGAATGAAAATGGTCATATCATTAGTCAATCCGTAGCCATTATTGAATATCTGGAAGAAATCAGCCCCAGCCCGCCACTTTTGCCCCCAACCCCTCTTGGACGCGCACAGGTGAGAAGTATGGCGCTTATGATTGCCTGTGACATTCATCCAATTAATAATCTGAGAGTTTTGGAGCAGTTACGAAATGAATTTAACGCCAACGAGCAACAAGTGACTGCTTGGTATCATCACTGGATAAAACAAGGCTTTGATGCTCTAGAAAGTCGTTTGCAGGCCATGCCACATAAAAATAAAGTCTGCTATGGCAGTGAAGTTAGTCTAGCAGATATCTGCCTTATTCCGCAGGTTTATAATGCTCACCGTTTTCGTTTTCCAATGGAAAACTATCCTCTCATTAATGAGATTTATAATTATTGCTGTGCTCTGGAGCCTTTTAAAGATGCCGCCCCAGAACAACAATATCAAGCTACTCAATGAATTGCTTAATACATGAACGGATAAAAACCTTTCAAAATAAGGAAAATTCCAATGAGTGCCAGGATAACAATAAAGACGTAATACCAATTACTTCGATACAAGCCTCTCGTAAATGCTAGCATTTGCTCGGGAATGGCTAGCCACAAAATCGACTTAATCGTAATTATCCAGCCTAGAAGCGTAATGACTACATCAGGCTCGAATACCCAGCGATTATGAATGACGATTATGAACAAACCGATAATTAGAGCAAACGAGGCGGTCATAATAATCAGACCCGAACTAGGCTTTAAATGCGCCACAAATTGGCGATAAGTGTCTCGTCTGACTAACATGATGATGGACATGATAAGAAGATACAACCCTGCAATTTGCGCAATAATGAGAGCATGAAGAAAGGTGTGGATCATTTTGTTCTTCCTTTAACGAGGTTTGTAAATAAATTATAGTCGATGATGGGGAGATTGTTTCTTTATGTTTTTCATAAGGTTAAGAAGAAAGTAGAAGTGATTGTTCTATCACTCCCCCTTTCAACAATTTTTTATTTGAATTTATTGAAGTCCGCTTACTAGTACCGTGCTTCCATAGTCCTTATCAATTGAGTCGAGGAAATCTTGAGTGGACGTATTTATATTACGTGTCTCATTAAAAAAGATGTTCCGATGCTTACCTATTATTACTGCAAAGCTTTCGCTTTCTTTCGGAGAGTGATTTTCATCCTTTTCGATAAGCTCGTCTTTTGGAGGTAAGCTGGCGCTTTTCCAAGCCTCAATGAGCTCATGAATTGATTGAGCATTTGGAGCCAATTCTTGGGGTCTGTTGAGATAATCTTCAAGCACCTCAAGCGCTTGAATTTTTGCGGCGGGAGATTTTAAAAATGGATTATATCGGCTGAATATACCATTTAGTTTAACTTTATGATTCTCAATTGCTGTTTTCAACTCCATTTTTTTTTCATTATTAATCTCTTCTTTCCATTCGTCTTTCCTAATGTTTTCCAGCATCATACCCGCAGTCACATTTTCCGGGTAAAGAACCTTTTCAAAAGGCTGTTTCATTTCAGATAATGCTAAAAGATTTTCTTTAGGCAAATAAGGGTCGGCTATTTCTATTATATGGTTTAATCCTTCCTCTATTTTAGCAATATTATCGCGTCTATAAGGAGGTATTAAGAGCAAATGCAAATTGTCAATTTCTTCTTGTAAGCGTTTATTTCTTAAATTTAAATTTCTTAATTCAGTTAACCAACGCTCCAATTCTCTAATTTTCATATGACTCTAAGCCTGATTTATTTTCGTTGATTTTATTGTGGAATTATTAACAAAATATTAATTTATTCAAATTATGCGCATTATGACTTAAAAAAATCTTATATGCTAGCTAAAACCACGCTTTTGCCACTAAAGCGGTCGAAATTCCACTGGGAGTACGTTGCAAAATACTCCATTTTGCTTGGCAACGTTGAACGCTTCCGATTAAGACAGTTTGACTATTGCATTGATAGTGAACTTTCATACCATCATAAATTTCACCATCATCGACAGCCTGGCATTTTTCTCCAGAAGTTAATTCGATGGCCCAAGGATAAGCTTCGGCCATATCTAAAGCGACATTTTGGCTATTATCGACTGGGGTGGATAAATTAATTTGTACACTATCACCAAGCCAAGGGGATTGAGGACAGACTGCTTCTTTATGGGTACCATATTCTTTGACAAAACAGGGATCGTAAACCTTATTTGCCGCTACACAACGCCAAGCATCTTCCCGCTTAATGCGCTGCGATTGCTGCCAGCATTGACCAGGAATGACTTCTTTTATAACGACTGGTGTTCCATTCCCAAAAGGGCGATATAACTTTAACTCCGTATCCTCTGCAAATGTGTAAAACGACAGCATCAATGCAAAAAAACCTAACACTCCACGCAGCATATGTTCCCCCAGTGATCTGATTTAGTGTATTATCCAAAGTTTTTATCATCGTTTTCATTATATGTGATATAAACGAGGACAGCAGCTTATTAAGTTTTGGAGTACATCATGACAGAAGTCTATACAGTAAAACAATGCTTAGGTGGTGAAATTGCGGTTGATCAAAGAGTCACCGTCCGTGGTTGGATAAAAACTCGTCGCGATTCAAAAGCAGGTTTATCTTTTATCAGTTTACATGATGGCTCTTGTTTTTCACCCATCCAAATCGTAGCGACTGACAGTTTAGCGAATTATCACCAAGAAATTATTAAATTAACAGCCGGTTGCGCCATTATTGCCAGTGGTAAACTGGTTGCATCACAAGGCAAAGGCCAAGCCTTTGAAATTCAAGCGGAATCGATTGAAGTCATCGGCTGGGTAGACAATCCAGACAGCTACCCCATCCAAGCAAAACGCCATACTTTGGAATTTTTGCGTGAAGTCGCCCATCTTCGTCCAAGAACGAACACCATTAGCGCAGTAACCCGAGTTCGCCATTGCTTAGCCCAGGCGATTCATCAATTTTTCAGCGACCGCGGTTATTTTTGGGTTCATACTCCCATTATTACAGCCAGCGATTGCGAAGGCGCAGGGGAAATGTTTAGGGTAAGCACTCTGAACCTATTTAATCTCCCAAAAACGCCGCAGGGACAAATTGATTTTTCAAAAGACTTCTTTGGGCGCGAAGCGTTCTTAACCGTCTCAGGCCAATTAAATGTGGAAGCTTATTGCCTAGCCATGTCAAAAGTTTATACTTTCGGCCCTACTTTCCGCGCTGAAAACTCAAATACTAGCAGACATTTAGCTGAATTCTGGATGGTCGAACCTGAAATTGCCTTCGCAACCCTAAATGATATTTGCGAACTCAGCCAAACGATGTTACGTCATTTGTGTAAAACCGTTTTGGATGAGCGTGCTGATGATATGAACTTTTTTAATGAGTTCGTAGCACCGGGTTGTATCGAACGCTTAGAACATATAGTTGCCTCGGACTTCGAAATCATGTCTTACACTGATGCAATCAAAGCGTTAGAAAATACCAGTCATAAATTTGAGTTTCCTGTCAGTTGGGGGCTTGATTTGCAATCTGAACACGAGCGCTATCTTGCTGAAGAACTTTGCAAAAAACCAGTTATCCTCACCGACTACCCGAAAGATATCAAGGGATTTTACATGCGCTTGAATGACGACGGCAACACCGTTGCTGCGATGGATGTCTTAGCCCCAGGAATCGGGGAGATCATTGGTGGCAGCCAACGTGAAGAGCGCTTAGAAATCCTTGATCAACGCATGGATGAGTGTAATTTAAACAAAGAAAGCTATCAATGGTATAGAGATCTACGTCGCTACGGTACAGTACCTCATGCCGGCTTTGGTCTAGGCTTTGAGCGGCTGATTAGTTATGTAACGGGAGTGAACAACGTGCGCGATGTGATTCCTTTCCCCCGTACTCCTGGGCATGCAGATTATTAATAGATGGATTCGCGGTGTAGGTTGGGCCTTTGTTCAACCCACACTCAGCCCGCTTCGGGTTAAATCCGCTGCAACATCTCAATCACGCTAAATTCCCGTCTTGAATAGTCAATATTCTATCCATTCTCCCTGCCAATTGTTGATCATGGGTTACAATCACCAAAGCAGTGCTTAAATGCTCATTCAAATCAAGCATCAGATCAAACACTTTAGCAGCCGTTGTATTATCCAAATTACCAGTCGGCTCATCTGCCAACACACAATGGGGCTGATGAACCAAGGCTCTTGCGATTGCTACCCGCTGTCGTTCGCCACCTGATAACTGTGCGGGTTTATGCTCTAATCGATGTGCCAATCCGACTTGTTCTAAGATTTTCTGTGCTCTCGTTTGGGCCTCCGCTACGGATTGATTTCCTAATAGCAAAGGCATGCACACATTTTCTAAAGCACTAAACTCCGGCAACAGATGGTGAAATTGATAAACAAAACCCAATTCCTTGTTACGCAACCTACAGCGCTGTTTTTCGGAAAGCGTATGCCAGTTAACATCTTGCGTAAATAATTGTCCAGAGGTCGGTTTATCCAAACCACCTAATAAATGCAACAAAGTACTTTTACCTGAGCCTGAAGGCCCAATAATCGCAATTCGTTCCCCACGTTTAATCGTTAAATTAATTCCTTTTAAAACATCAATCGACTCGGTTCCATCATGATAAGTTTTGCTTAGATTTTGGCAATCAAAAATAATATCACTCATAATGTAGGGCCTCCGCGATTACAGTTTTTGAGGCGCGCCAAGCCGGATAAATAGTCGCAACAAAACTCATCAACAAGGCTACAGCACAAATTATCCATAAATCGCTGATCATAATCTTCGATGGTAAATAATCGACAAAATAAACATTCGAGGATAACAATTGCGTATGAAAAATCGATTGTAGGAAATTAACGATTGAGGTTGCGTTTGAGGCGAGGATTAGACCTCCTATTAAACCGAGTATAGTGCCGACTACACCGACCATCATGCCTTGTACAATAAAGATCCAAAGAATTGTGGAAGGAGTTGCACCAATCGTTCTTAAAATAGCAATTTCAGATTGTTTGTCGTTCACGACCATCACTAAGGATGAAACCAAATTAAATGCTGCTACAGCAATGATCAGCAGTAGGATAAGAAACATCATTGTTTTTTCCAATTTAACCGCATGGAAAAACGGACCAAATTGCTGTGTCCAGTTACCCACTTCATATTGCTCACCTAATTTGTCTGCTAATTGCTCAGAAATTTTAGGTGCATCATAGATATTTTTTATTTTCATTTTGAGGCCGGTAATATTATTACCTATTTGTGTTAATTTTTGCGCATCTTCCAAGTTAATAAACGCAAGTTTGGCATCAAAATTAAAACCACTACCGGCTGAAAATACTCCTGCCACTGTGAACCGTTTAAAGCGCGGAATCATTCCTGTAGGAGTGACTGTGGCTTGAGGAATCATAATTGTTACTTTATCGCCAACCATAACCCCCAAGCTATCGGCAAGACTGCGACCAAGAAGAATACCAAAATGTTGGAGATCAGCAATATCACCCATAAGCAGCTTATCTTGGATATGAGTAATAGCCTGTTCTTCCTGTGGATCGATGCCAGTAAGAACGATAGGTAAGACCTGACCTTCGTGAGTTAACAACCCTTGACCACCGATATAAGGAGCAACTGCGACAACGCCTGGAGTGCTTTTGAGCTGATTTTGCAAATTTTGCCAATCAGCAATTTTGCCATCCCTTCCACTCACGGTAATTTCCGGCGCCATGCCAAAAAAGCGTTTGTGGATTTCTTCATCAAAACCATTCATCACGGAGAGTACGGTAACCAATACCATGACTCCAAGTCCGATGCCCAGCATGGAACTTAAGGAAATAAAAGAAACGAAATGATTTCGTTTCTTTGCACGTGTGTAACGTAATCCGATAAAAAATGCCAGTGGCTTAAACATAATTGGTTTAACTTTGTAAAAGATCTATTGTAGTTAAATTCAGCCCGCCAAGATATAGCTAAAACAGCTTTCCTTCATAAATCTTAGCGAGTAGTACACAATCATTATCAGGCAATACACACAGTTATCCACAGAATTTGTGGATAGTAATGGGGAATTATCGCATTAAGTGACCGTCTTAGTACTATAGATATAACATAAGGCACTGTCCCAGGAACATTCAACAGCAATTGCTTTTTTAAAGGGAAGACGTTGCAAGGTACTGACAGGCCGTAAAGATAATACGGTATGGATGCTTGGAGTGGCTTCAATGATTTTTCCTAAAGCGTTCAACAACGGCTGGGAGAAACAGGTTGAAACTATTATAGCCACTGTCGCAGAGGGTATAGGAATCTCTAAAAAATTGCCCAACCAAAAGGTTAATTTTCGATTATTTTGATAAAAATCAGGTAACTCCTGCTGCAGTCTTTGAGCCGCATTTAAAGCTTGCTGATGTAGTTCTGGAACAATTTCGATGCCATAGGCTTCTTTGACTACAGTCTTTAAAAAAACTTGTATTAACATTTTCCCAACACCTGAACCGTAATCAACGAATACATCGGCATCGGAAAGTTGAATGGCTGATAATAATTTATTAACGCTGGGATAGAGAATCTCACCGTAGGTTTCACAAAGGTTACCGGTTATAATAGGATTTTTTTGCTGAACCTCATGATATAAAATAGTTAAATAATGTTGGCATAGTGTATCAGTATCATTGATACTGGGTTCTGTTGAAAACGCTCGAAAGATCATTGTAGCAGGTACCTTCTTATGGGTTTACAAAAGTCGCTCTTAGAATCCCACCCAAGTAAATGGCATCAAATGATGACCATTGTTAAGCAGAATTCGGAAATAATACAGCCTCAACTGAACCAGCAATTTAAAAAATTATCGTTGCAACGATTAGTTATGGTAAACATTCTGGTATTTTTTATCCAGTATGGCGGTTTGAACCTCAGTACCTTGTCTTTAAATCCCTTCCCCTTATGGTTCGCTACTGGAACTGCTTGCGCCTATCTTTTTTTACGTGGATTGAGTGTCCTGCCAGGAATTGTCTTAGGCAATTTTTTTGCTTACTACCTTGCAACAGCTAATTTTTTCTTAGCGTTAGGCTGCGCAAGTTTACTCACTGTACAAGCCTTATTGCTACTTTGGTTTAATTATCGCTACCTTCTTAACCCCACCCTTATTTTTCATCAGCTGAACGAGTTTATTAAATTTATCTTATACACTGCCATGCTAACAGGTCTAGTTAGTAGTTTGCTGCTTGTTATCTGCTATCCATCCATGCACCCAACAGAGCTACCCATTCAAATTGGGCTACAATGGTGGCTGGCTAATTTTAACGGAATACTTATATTTTCTTTAGCAATGATCAGCTGGGACGCTTATTTTCCACAATATAAGTCTATAAAACAGATGACTAAAGAGCAGCTTTCGCTTTACATTCTTTTAGTTTTTTCTACCATTGCCTTTAGTTTTAGCTCTACTCCAAGTACTGCTATTTTATTTGCCCTAGTCAATGTTTTGATAACCTTCATTATTAGTCTCAGACTTGGTTGGTGGGGAGCTATCGCCGCAGTCTCTTTATCAGGCATATTATTTAATTTCGCTGTTTTTATGAATGCCCCCCTATTTTCTACCTCTTTTTCATTCCTAGCCTTGATCTTATTACAATTGCTTTTGTGCGGAGAAACAATAATCAGTTTAAGTTTTTCTATTATGCGGCATAAAGGATATTAACTATCAGCGATCAATGCAGGAAAATTCAATCTGCGGACTGTACAACTGATCAATTAGGCCCGATTGTAGAAACCCTAAACAGTTATAAAAGCCCCTTTCTCCATATGCTATTCGACAGTGTATGCACAGAGTTATCCACTGAATTTGTGGATAACAGCTGTGAATGAAAATCAAAATACAAAGCCAAAAGCCTTTCTCCATAAGGTGTGTCAAGAAAATTAAGCTCTGGGATAGTGAAGAAGAAATCTACTATAGAAAAGATATCCACAGGTTTGTGGATAAAAGAAATAGCTTCGGGCTGATTATCTTAACAAATAAATAATAAAAAACTAGTCTTGACTCCATTTATTTTTTTCGAATTAGGGTATGTTGGTAAATTAATATTACCGCTGATGTGTCGCGGCCTGTTCAGGGCCCACGATTGCACTGGCCGTCCCTCAGTGTTTTGCGTAAAAGATATATTCCTGGTTAATATTATGCCATTTGTTATATTTTATATAAGCCGATATTTTTTCTAAGAGGGGGTAAAACCTAATGCAAGAAAAGTTGGATGAGATAACTCAATCTTCTGAAGAGAAATTCGTCCTTGACTACCCTAATTCAAATGATTTTACTGACTTTATGGATTATGTAACACAAGACGATGCAATGGCAGAAATGTATCTTGAAGAGGACGAACAATGTCCTCAAGCAAGAAAATTATTTGAAAATAATGGAAAATGGTTACGAGAAAATAATGATAGATGTGATCTAATGCTGGTTCTAAGAGAAAATAAAAAAATTATCGGCTTTTGTGAGTTAAAACTAACCAAAGACTCCCAAAACCCAGTATCACAATTATTTAGTGTATTTGTCGATAAAAAATACCGAGGAAAAGGGCTAGCCAATTTAATGATATTTTATGCGCTGGATTTTTTTGTACATAGCGGACGAACCGATTTGGCAGTATATCCCACAACTGACTCATTAGCTGTTTACAATAAATTTGGCTTTTATCCCTTGGATATTAGTAATGATAAAGAGCTAGTCGCTTGGTTTAAAAAAGAAGAGGCAGAGCGACTAGTTGATTTAAAGGATTCTACTTCTGAACATCTTATAATGGATTTAAATAAGGCAGCTTGCCAAGAAGTCTTTAAGGAACGCTGTCAAAAGTTTTTGCAATCTTCTTTTAACTATGAGGTATCTCACAACTTAAAACAGGATTTAAATACCAATGTGTTCGACTGGAGAAAGAAAAACACAGCTGCTTTATTGTCTAATGATAGCTTGATAGTTACAAACACGAAAAAGGATTTAAAAAGAAAAAAAGTGGAAATTATTGAGAACGAAGAGGGTCCAAAAAAGAAATAAATTTAAACGCTAATCCCTTTTTTAATTGCAGAAAATTGTAATTCCCCCTTCTTAAGCTTCATTGACTAATAAGGTCAAAATGACACTGGTCCCTAAACTGGGCTGGCTTTCTACCACAAGTCGGCCTTTATGGTACTCCATGATGGATTTAGCAATTGCTAAACCTAAACCAAGTCCTGTGTTTTTCCCGTGATCGACGCGATAAAAGCCTTGACATAAAAGTGGTAAGTGTTCTTTAGATATACCTATTCCATTGTCTTTTATAACAATTTGAATGCTATCGTTCGGTCTTTTTTCTATGCTTATTAATATCTTTCCACCTTCGTTGCTATAGGCTAGGCTGTTGTCTATTAAATTGGAAATAACACGTTTAAATAGTTGTTCATCGACCTCAATTTGAGCATCACCAAAAACCTGAATATCTATTCCATTTTCTTGAGCAGTAGAATGATAATATTCAACAATCGAACTCACTAAGCTGTTTGCGGATATTTTTCTTCTTTTTAATTGAAGTTGCCCATGTTCACAACGAGTTATAAAGAGTAGATTATCTATCAGTTGGGTTAAATTTTGATATTCCTCAAGATGGGTTTGTAACAGCTGTTGATAGGTTTCAGTCGTTTGGGGCTTAGTCAGGGTAATTTCCGTAGCAGTTTGAAGATAGTGAATGGGGGTTCGTAATTCATGAGCCATGCTGGCTGAAAATTGCTTCAAATGTCTAAATGCACACTCCACGCGAAATAGCATATCATTGCAAGTATTAGCTAACTCCTGCAGTTCTTTGGGACTCTCTTTATAGGGTAATCGTTTATTGAGGGAAGAAGCGCTAATAGAGGCGAGCTCTTTAGTAAAATTTTTAATAGGCCTCATACTTTTTTTTGCGATCAAATAACTGGCGATAATAATTATCAAGGCAGAAAACCATAGGGCAGCAAAAAATTTTTTAATACAAACTTGAGTTAATAAATAAGTGTAATACTCATTATTAGAATGTGCTTGATGAAGCAACTCTTTCATCGGAGGGTATACTAACCCGGTAATTAAAGACAATATCAGCAGGTTTGAGCAAAAAAATACCAATAATAGACGGTTGGTGATTGACATGGATTTAGCGAACTTCCAATACATAACCTACCCCCCGAACAGTATGGATCAATTTGTTTGGGTGCTCATTATCTACTTTTTCCCTTAAGCGCTTTATGGCGACATCGATGATGTTGGTATTCGAGTCAAAATGAATATCCCAAACTTGTTCAGCAATCAAAGTCCTTGAGAGCACCTCACCACTTCGTCGCAACATAAGTGCCAGAAGCTTGAATTCTTTTGCTGTTAAAGCTAATTTTTTTTCTCCTCGTTTTGCGCTGTGCTTTTGTAAATTTAAGCTCAGATCATCAATGCTTAATATTATGGGGCGATCATTCGGTTTTCTTCGTAGCAACGATCTTACGCGAGCGAGTAGTTCATTGAAGGAAAAGGGTTTAATAAGGTAATCATCAGCACCCATTTCAAGCCCTTTGACACGACTATCTACATCATCACAAGCAGAGAGCATCAAAACAGGTAAGTCTGGTTTTAGTTCTCGAATCTTTTCAAGCACATCCCATCCATTCATTATTGGTAACATAACGTCTAAAACAACCGCATCGTAGTTTATTTCGGATAATTGATAAATTGCTTCCGCACCATCGTATACCGCATCTGCTTGAAATTGGTATTCATTAAATCCCTTGCAGATAAAATCAGCAGTTCTCTTTTGATCTTCAACAATTAATATTCGCATAAGCTCTCTATGCTTAAAAAATAGTCAATATAACATAAAAAAACTGACGAATATAATGGATTACAGTTTTGTAATGTGGATGCCACGAATCTAACAGGATCAATTGCTTATTGTTAACTCATGTATTGAATGAGGAAATTAAGATGAGTAAGCATAAGCAAAGCACATCAAAACAGCGCTTAAAATCCACATTACAATTTTTTAGTAGCAGCCTGTCTGATTTAAATAATAAAAGAATTCAAGTGAATCGGGCTAAAGGATTAGCAAAGTATTTTGCAAGTTCACAAAAAAGCATGAGAGCTCTTTCCCCCTTAGACACTTCTTTGGGTATTATGAGTTTTTCTCTTTATATGCTTCGCCTTTCAACCAATATAGGCTTATTAGTACAGCTAAATTGGGTTGAATCCAAAGAACAAACCGATTATAAACTACGTAGAGAGTTATTCTACAGTCTTTTAAACGACAGTTTGTGGTGTGCCGTTAACCTGACTCAGTTTTTTTGGTTATCCTATAGAAACTCAATATCTTCTGGTCTTAGGGGGATGCAATTAGAAACGCTAGCACAACTTATCGATATTTTTATAATGATAATTCGCTACAAACAAGAGAAAGACGAATATGAGTTAAAATACAATCAGGCTACAGGTATTGAGCGAACTCGTTTAGCAATCGAATGGCAGAATAAAGAATTTAATACTCTTCGCTCTTTACTTACTAGCTTAGCTATAGTGACAGTTTTTGCTTTATTTTCTTTTTCAATCATTACAGTACCACTTTCGCCTCTTATCTCTACTATCGTTCTTATCAGCTCACTATTACGAGTTATAACCGAGGTAAAGAAAAACCATAAATTAATAAATCAACTTAAACTTAATGAAGTGAGTTCTCAACAGATCATGAACGAAGAGCTTGCAAAGACTCGTGCTCATCTAAAGGATTTAAATCAAGTTATCCTTAGTAGCGTTTTTTTACCCCTTGGGTTGTTTTTGTTGTTTACAACGCCGATCCCTGTAGTCTTGTTAGCCTGTGTTAGTATGTTATTGATTCACTGTTTGCTCACATCGTTAATTGATACTAAGTTTTCCCCATTAAATACTCTTAATAATGAAAAAAATAGTATGAATACTCCAGATATCCCTTCATCTAACTCTAATCCTGATTTCGTAGAGAAAAATGGCTATTCCGTCGGTTATACAACCTAATGGTTTAATGGCGATATTTTAATAGGGAGTATGGACACTGGAGGTGCACGGGAAATTGGCTTTTTATTAAATTGATGAACAATGAAACAATAGCTCCCTCTCCTAATCTCTTGTATACTTTGTCAGCACTCCGCTAAGGAAAAAGACTATTTTTAGAATGATTCTTCCTAGCCCTGTGCTGCAACTCACTGTTAATAATAAATTTTTTGAGGATACTCATGTTTATAAACAGCAAGCGCAATACCTTCAGCACTTTTGTGTTTGTTATAGGCATTCTTGCGAGCACAACTTGCGCAGCCTGGCATGGTCATGGCAGAGGATGGTACGGTGGTCATGAACATTATCATGGTGGTGGCTATGGTTATGGCTGGGGGGGATACGGTGGCGGGTATTCTTATGGAGGCGGTTGGGGTGGTCCCAATATTGTGATTAATGTCCCCACTAGACGCTATTATGCTCCCTTGTGTGAAAAGGTTGAGGTCTGCAATTCTTATGGGGAATGTTGGTTAGAAACTTACTGTAATTAAATGCAATTTGCCTGTATGTATTCATACGGGCATACCTTCTAAGGTTCACTAAAATTCAGCAATGCCTCCAGGAGAAAAATGAGCTGGGTGCGCATAACTTTATGAAAATTTTAAAAAACTTATTCCATAGAGCGGCTTATTACCGTTACCATTGAGCTATCAAAAAGACAGGGTGAAATTGGAGATTAATGTTGGGCAAGCACCTCGATTGGGCAACGATGAACAACCTTCCTCCTCTTAAAATCAGCAGTGGAACCATGGAAGTCGTGAAATGGATTGCTTTAATGTCCATGACAATCGATCACGCTAATCGATTTTTGTTTGCCTCCTCCATTCCAGCGCTTTACTGCGCGGGCAGACTTGCCATGCCTCTCTTCGCTTTTATTTTTGCTTATAATTTTGCTCAACCTGATGCCCTTTCTCGTGGACTTCATAAACGAGTTTTAATTCGTTTAATCATTTTTGGCATCATCGCCACTCCCGGCTATATTGCCATGCGCCATTTGCAATACCTATGGCCTTTGAACATTATGTTCATGTTAGCTGTCGCTACAGCGATTCTTTATTGTTTCGAGGTAGGCGGAACAAGAAATCGCGCCTTTGCCCTCTTGATTTTCTTATTAGGCAGCCTTGTGGTAGAGTACAGCTGGGTTGGGATTTTCTTCTGCCTTAGTTCTTGGTTTTATTGCAGAAAATCAACTTTAGTTGGTCTTTTGATTTGGCTTTTTGCCTATTTATTTCTTGATAATATTAATGGTAATAATTGGGCTCTAGCTACCTTACCTCTCATTTTTCTAGCCACACAAATTAATATTAAAGTTCCACGTATTCGTTATTTTTTCTACGTCTATTATCCACTTCATATCTATATTTTATATTTATTAAGCCGCTGGGTCTAAAATTTGATCTATATTTTTATTAATAATTCAAAATATACGTCTATATTTAAGATAGATTGTGACAATGGAATTACTTATGGAAATAAAAGGTTGCAAGCTGCTTTGCAACAAAGAATAACTTGGCAGGCATCCTAAGAAATTAGGTTACCTCTTAAAATGGACTTTATGGAGTAATCATGCCAATACACGAAAGACGCCAGCATTTCCGCATAGAAGATCAAGTTTACTTTGATTACAAATTAGTTGAAACCGGGGAGCCTTATTCTGAAAAGCACATTACCGATGAACTATTGGGTCAAAGTGGTAAACGCTATATGGAAGCGACACAATATTTTCAAAGTATTGATTACGAATTAGCTGGCTTAACCCAAACGCTGGCAATGGAAGAACCAGCTCTTGCCCATTATTTGAATTTAATTAATGCAAAAGTCGAATACCTAGCACGACATCTGATGCTGGGTGACAATATTCATGTCCGCAAAGTCAATCTTAGTTTAGGTGGTATGGCGTTTAAAACCAAAGAGCGGATTAAAGAAAAAACGCATATGAAAATAATCATTTATACCAAACCAAAAATGTTGCCTATAGTTGTCAATGCTGTAGTTGTATATAGTCAATATCATAATGAAAACCAGTACCATACTGCAGTGCAGTTTGACGAATTGGATAAAGAGCAGGAGCAATTACTTTCTCAGCATATTATCCTAGCTCAGCAAGCCAAGTGCCGAGCTGATTGATAGAATATAAATTGGCCTGGTATTACAGGTTTCATTATCGCATAATCATGCATTGTTTAACTTTAAATGAAGTAACCAAGCCTTAGGGACAATATCTGCCCCACAGGCATCTTCTCTGTATCTCGCAGAAGAAAAAAGGTGAAGTTTTTGAGAGATCAAGCATGACAAGATATGTTTTTTGTTCTAAATTAAATCAAGAGGCAGAAGGTTTAGATAAAGCACCTTTCCCTGGTCCTTTGGGTGAAAAGATTTTTAATCAGGTCTCAAAACAAGCATGGAAGATGTGGTTAGCACACCAAACGATGCTAATTAACGAATATCGTCTAAGCTTAATAGACCCCAAGGCAAGAGAATTTCTTAATGAAGAAATGAAGAAATATTTCTTTGGAGAAGGCTCAACAGCACCGGCTGGCTATGTCCCTAAAGAATAAGGCCAATCAACATGGTTCATGAATTATTGCATCTAGGTGGAGAAGTTGAAGAAGCAAGTCGTAAACAGCGACCCGTTGTAGTGCTAGAATCGACTATTATTTCGCATGGCATGCCCTATCCTGATAATTTGAACACAGCTCAGGAAGTCGAACAACTTATTCGTGATAATGGCGCAATACCTGCAACCATAGCCCTATATAAGGGAAAAATCCATATTGGCATCGATCAGAAAATCATGAAACATCTTGCCAATAACCCTGAAGTAATCAAAGCCTCTCGACGAGATATTGCTTATGTATTAAGTCGCAAAATTACCGCCAGTACTACGGTTGCTGCAACAATGTTCTGCGCCCATTTAGCAGGCTTGCCCTTGTTTGCAACCGGTGGGATTGGTGGAGTTCACCATCATGCCGGCGAGAGCTTTGATATTTCAGCGGACTTGATTGAACTGTCTTCAACTCCAGTCACCGTCGTTTGCTCCGGGGCAAAATCAATCCTAGACTTACCAAAAACCCTAGAAGTTCTTGAAACTCAGGGAGTAGCGGTAATTGGTTATCGTACCGACGAATTCCCAGCATTCTACAGCCAATCAAGTGGTATCCCCCTACTCCATCGCTTAGATACCGCCGAAGAAATAGCGACGGCCATGCATTATCAGTATAAATTAGGAATTAACAATGGCATTGTCATTGCTAACCCAATTCCCAAAACTGCTGAAATCCCCGACGAACAAATTATGCCAATTATTAAACAAGCGCAAAACGAAGCGAAACATATTAACGGCAAAGCCATCACCCCCTTTTTATTACAGCGAATTGCAGAATTAACCTCAGGCCAAAGCTTGCAAGCCAACATAGAATTAATAAAAAGCAATGCCATTTTGGGAGCTCAAATTGCTATTGCTTATCAACAAAAAATCAGACCTAACAAGAACTGTTCTTCAAATCAAACACAAGCATTAAAATAGAGCAAAATAAAAACGTTTAGCTAAGCAATTATCCAGTCTTAAAACAACCATTAATTTTTTATAAAAAAACTAATAAACTCTGCTTGACTCCAAAGCGTTCTCAGAGTTTAATAGCAACCTCTTGTGGCCAGATAGCTCAGTCGGTAGAGCAGAGGACTGAAAATCCTCGTGTCGGCAGTTCGATTCTGCCTCTGGCCACCATTGAAATCGATGAGTTATGGTGAAATCGCGGCTCTTCCCCATTTCCGGGGGCACTAATCAAGCACACAAAACTTTAACCCTTAACCTGTAATTTTCAAAATTTCTAAACCCATAAGCACGTCGTTGAATGAGTTTCATCTTACGATGGAGCCCTTCCGTAATACCGTTATTTTTAGTAAACCGCCACATTCTAACCACTTCCTCTCGCCATTGGTATAATGTTTTACCTAGAGTCTTTCGTGAGTCGAAAGTACTTGGCTCTTCCCCATTTCCGGAGGCACTCAGTTAACCGCATAGTACTCTAAGTTGAGTAGACCAGAGCATTTCAGCTCTAGCCCCTCCCAGAACCATGCGTGAACCCCTCGATTCATACAGCTCCCATCAAGCAAAGCATCTACCTACACCTACTTTGTATTTCTTATGGAAATTTCGGGATAGCATATTGGATTTCTCGGGATAAGATATTGGATAATTCGGGATAATAATCTGGATTTTTCGGAATAAACAACGATATACTTCAACAATATATAGTAATTAAGCCCCAATCATCAGATGATTAAAATGTTTGAAAGAAAATTAACTTCTATTGTTATTGAATTGTTAAAAGAATTTCGGATTGTTTATCTTACCGGACCACGTCAGGCAGGCAAGACAACATTGACTAAATCGATTTCACCCGCTTACGGACTTGAGTACATTTCATTTGATAATCAAAATATACTTCAATCTGCTCAAAACGATCCAATTGGGTTTATAGACTCTTTTAAAAATAAAAAACTGATATTAGATGAGTTTCAATACATCCCAGAATTAATCCCAGCAATAAAACAAGCATCAGATAATCTTACTGTCACTGAAAAAGGTAAATTTCTTTTAACTGGTTCTGCTGACATTTTCAGATCTGGAAAAACACAGGAAGCTTTACCTGGCCACATGGCTAGACTTGAGCTTTACCCCCTATCTTTATCGGAAAAGTTTAATACCCCAAACAACATCATCGATTTATTATGTAGCCAAAATTTTAATATTAGTTTGATAGAAAACCTTAGCCACCAGCAATTGGCAGATTTGATTCTTCAAGGAGGATATCCTGAGGTTCAAGATAAAAGTCCGAGAGGAAAACAGATTTGGTATGATTCTTATCTCGAAGGTCGCTTATTTAAAGACTTTGAAACATTATATGCTGCTCGAGGTGACTATCGTTCCAAATTAAAATCATTGGTACCGTATCTAGCCGGGCTTGCCGGTAATCTTATTAAATACTCAAATATCTCAAATGATCTTGGCCAAGAAGACAAACTTATAAAAGCATACATCGAAATTCTTGAATTAATGTTCATCCTTAAAATCGTTCCCGCTTACTTAAAAAATAAAGCTAAACGACAAGCGATTACTATGCCTAAACTTCAAATGATAGATACTGGTCTTGCATGTAATCTACTCGGTATTAAAAATGATGATCAATTAATAAATAGTCCTTACTTTGGGGGACTCTTAGAAAATTTAATTTTCATGGAATTATTAAAACAAAATGGTTGGTCAAATGAACAGGTAGAACTTTTTCATTTTCGAGATAAGTATAAGAATGAAGTGGATATCGTCCTAGAGCGAGATAATAATCAAATCATCGGAATTGAAGTTAAGGCTTCTGCTACTATAAAGCAACATGATTTTAAAGGACTAATCAAACTGGCAGAATTCAATCCAGCAAAATTTCAATATGGAATTGTCTTTTATTCTGGCAAAGAAGTATTACCTTTCTCACAAAATAATATTCCACTATATGCTCTGCCAATTGGTTTATTTTTAAAATAACCATTCTAAAACAAGGGCCTCCGAAGAGGCTTCATTTGAAATCGATACCTTACATCACTTCTTTCAAATCATCAAAATTGTCGGGTCTTTTAAGATGAAGAAAACATAAAAATTGTTCTTTGAAAACAAACAAGGTTGCGGAGAAGCACTAGAGCCTCATTGAGGTAATTTGGTCGCTCTGCTCTAATAAATGCTTACATCTTTTAATGACAATTTCTTGATACTTCTTTAAATAGGTTTCTTCTTTATCATTAATCAAAGTAAGATTGATTTCTTCTTGCAATGCAGCAGTTAACTTGCCAATCAAATATTTTAAACGTTTAGCCACTAATGATCGGGGCAGCTGGCATGTATCTGAAAAATCAGCTAACTGATAGGCATTTATATTATCTTCTTCAAATTCATCTCCTAATGCCATCGCCAAGTCATGCTCAAATTCAGGATACATTTTAATATTGACTAAATCATAAAATGGAGCCAGTGAAATACCGTTAGGTCCTTTGACTTTTGCCTAGATACACATCTAAGACCAGCTTATCTCCAACCATTTTCATCCTCACCGTTATCCACCCACGGTTTTATGTAAAGATTTATTCCCAAACCAGAGCAAATTTGTAATACACTTGCCAACTGAGATTTCGATTGCCCATGCTCGATTTTCATAAAGGTTTCTTTGGCGACACCGCATAAAGCAGCCGCATCCTCCAATCGTAAATTACTTTGAGTTCGACGTGCTTTAATGACCTCCCCTAACAATTCTGCGGTTAATGGCTGCTGAAGATTTGGAGTCTTTAATTTTTTAATTTGCTTGGCCATATATAATCCTACTAGGATAGACTTTATATTAGAATTTCGAGCTAATGCCTTATTAATCCCATTATAATAGGATTAATTACAAAAACACAATAATTTTAAATAAAATCCTAAAATAATAGGATTATTAAGGATGTATCTTTAATTCCTCAAAGACTTCTGAAATTGCAAATCATCTCCGATGACTCAAGATAGAGTTCCACGATGAGTGGGTCCTACGTCGTCAACAATATCTGTAAAATTTTGTGCAGGTGGTTTTTTATAAAACCCAGGGTTGTAATTAGATTCTACTGATAACCTAGAACTCACAAGCGTTGAAACCGTTGATATTAATTCAGATCTTTCCGCCTTTAATTGTTTAACTTTTTTCTTAAGTTTAGAATTTTTTCGCTTGTATTTTTCTAATTCCTCGTCTTTTTGATTATTAACAGACGATTGATTTTTATCTAATTTACTCCGTTTTCTATCTCTTTTTTCATTTTTAGTTGAACCATCAACTGAAGCTTCACAGCCTCCTCTTTTTTTTGTGCTGTTAACAAACCCTGTCGTTGTTGCGGTTGGATATGAGGATTTGATGGAGTCGGATACCCTCAAACAGGCTACGTTTGAACAAACAGAAATATTTGTTGGAATAAGATGAAGGAAAGTTAAATATTTACGATGAGAGATTTTTAACCATACTACGGTTGAAGGGAGTGCATCAATATAGGTTTTAAAGGTTTCTTCATCCATTGGGTCTTTTAGAAATGCTTTCATGAAACAAACATGTTCTACTGTTTGGGGAATAACTTTTAATTGCTCTGGCCTTACACCCTTCTTAACATAGATAGTATCATCAATGGGAGGTCTACGATTCTTCAAGCTTTCTTTGTCATCATTAGGGCCTAAAAACGATATTTGCGCGTTTTCATAGCGCTTCTGATAAAGTTTATAGTAATTAGCTAAATATGAACTCTCTTTTTTTTGTTTCATTTTAAATCTCTGTGAAAATAAAAGGTCCATTTTAAATGAAATTTGCCATATAGGCTAACATTTTAACTACCGAGCAAACTGTGATGGGTTATTGAAAGAAGAAATTGCTAAGCTTAATAACGCTTACGAAATTTGCATCAACTTATGTGAATCATTGTCCAAATATCAGATTCCAGAAACAATAAATCATTGTGATTTCCATGAAAATAATATGGTTTTTCAGCAAGAAAATGGACAGATTAGTATCATTGACTGGGGAGAAACTGTTGTCGCTCATCCCTTTTTTTCTTTAAATGGCTGTCTCTGGAATCTTAGATATTTTCACCAGATCAAACCAAGCGATCCGAGCTATAAAAATTTACAACAGCAATGTATTTCCCCCTGGCTAAATTTATATGAAGAGAATGATTTATTAGAGGCTCTAAAAATTGCCGATCAACTCAATGGAATTTTTGCAGGATTAAGTTATAAACGGATTTATGAGGCGACGATGGAACAATCTCGTACAGTACAACAAGAACACCCTGGTTCAATAGCCGGTTGTTTAAGATCCTTCTTGGAATTAAATTATAAAAAGCATCGATAACGAATTATCGATGCTTTTATGACCAAAGATCAATGCCTTGACGCATCCTGATAGTATTCATTCATTGTACGAACCCAAACAGGAGAAGTCATATCTGGCCAATGATTTTTATCAAATCCTGGTGAATTTTTTAGCCGCTCTTTATCCATGGTAATCAAAAATTTTCCTTTAGTAGGATTGTAATCAAAAAGATGCCATGGCATTGCAAATAGCTTATCACCCATGCCCATAAATCCACCAAAAGATAAAACAACATATGCAATTTTACCTGATAATTTATCTATCATGAGTGCTTCTATTTTTCCTAAATTTTCATCTTGTGCGTTAATAACATCAACGCCGATAACATCGTCTGCATTTACTATTTGATGATGCATGTTTCTCTCCTTGTGAGTTTTAAATCCATATAAATTGCATTCACAATATTAAGATTAGACTAACCTCAAGTAAAAAACATTTTTCATCCCATAGTATAAGCTAAATCCATTCTTTTATTTTGGTCATTTTTCCAATAATAATTCGTAGCTTAATCTGGTATAAACATGTTCAATAATTATTTTTATTGTTACTAGAAAGGGAACCGAAATTATCACTCCATTGACCCCCCATAACTCACTCCATACAAAGATGCTTAATAGAATAATTAAAGGATTTAAATTTAAACGATTACCTAAAAAAATAGGTGTAATAATCTGCCCCTCAATGACACTTAATAAAAAGTAAATAATAGGAGGGGGTAGAATATTATAATAGGAATCGTAAGTGATTAATGAAATAAAGCTGATGATTATTATACCTATTAAATGGCCTATATAAGGTATATAAGTGAGTAACATTGCCATGACACCCCAAACCAGAGGATTTGGAAAGTCTAGCAACCAAAAACAGATAGCAATTACAGCACCTAATCCTGCACAAATTATAGAGAAAATTAGCATGTATTTAGATACTTCATTTTTTAAATGATATAGAAAATCATTTTTCTTTATTGTTTTTTTTCTTTTATAAATTACTCTTTCTAGATTACGGATGAACGATTCAAAATAAACTAAGAAAAAAAATAAAAAGATGAGCACAGTGAATATCAATATTATTATATTTGAAGTTAAATTAAATAAAGAGATACCAAGGCTAGTATTAGAAGTAGCAACTTTAACTTCATTTTTTTGAGTTTCTTCAGCAATCTCTTGTGCTGTTTCAGCGGCTTTATTAATCTTCCATAAAGATTTTTTAATGAATTGAAATTTATGTTCGATAATTGAGAAATTTTTTGGAGCATCCTGAATTAAATTAGCAGCAGGTTGTACAATAAAAGTCGTCCCCAAGCTAATTATACCTAAAAATGCTAGCACAATTAATATCGAGCCAACTACTTTAGGAAACTTAGCCCTCTCCAACCACTCCACAATAGGGTTAAATAATAAATATAGAAAAAAAGAAAGTAGTAGAGGAAATAAAATTGATTGGGAAAATTTTATGGCCGTAATAATAGCGATAATGGCTAAAACTTTCACTTCCCACCGAGAGTTTGCAATGTTCAATTAAGTCCTTTAAATAATTGAAGCGATTATTAATATTAAACAGTTAATTAAAAAGAGTAAAAAGATAATTCAATGCTCCGCTTTTCTCAACGCGGCATTCCAAATTGGATTTAGGAAAGCAAAAAATTTCTTTTGCCCGGAATAAATAGCTCATTCAATAATGATAACCTGAAATTTAAGACTACTTCTAGATGCCAACTCATGTATTACAGCGATAAAGCATTAACCTATTACAGGAGTTTTAATGAAAAAAAGGATATTGAGTGCTTTTTTATTAATGAGTGGGGAACTAGGATATGCCAATCAGTTAAGCGATGATTTAAATCTATTTTCCACTTTTTCCTCCTTCTATGCCCCTACTTTTTTTGTCCCTAGCATTACATTTTCTGGCGATAACTCGTGTAATGGTGCCGCATGCCCTGCAAGCCCCGCTTCACCCTATGCTTCGGGAGGAGAGATATCTATCGGGGTCAACAATGTTGGTAGTCTGACAATTCAAGATGGCGCAGTAGTCAGTGCCAATAATGGGATAAATATTGGCTTAAACGTTGGCAGTAATGGTACAGTCACCGTAACCGGTGCGGGATCCACATGGATAAATTCCAGTGTAAGTTCCGGTCTAACTGTTGGCAATTCAGGTAATGGTTCTCTGACCATCTCAGACGGTGGCGCAGTAAATAATAGCGCAACTGGAAGCATCGGAACCTCTTCTGCAAGTGATAGCATAGTCCTTGTAACTGGTGCAGGTTCAACCTGGACAAATTCTAGAAATCTTTTTATTGGTAATTTAAGTAATGGCAGACTGACTATCGAAAACGGCGGCTCAGTAAGCAATGCAAGCGGATTTATCGCGGCATCAGGAGGCAATGGTACTGTTACTGTAACTGATATCGGCTCAACCTGGACAAATTCGACCGCCCTTCAAGTTGGCACGACTAGCACTGCTGTACTGAATATCGACAATGGTGGTTTCGTTAATGTGAGCACCATAACTACGATTGCATCACAAGCTGGCAGCCAAGGTACCTTGAATTTGAATAGCACGGCTGGCGTTCAAGGAATTTTGGCAACAACACAGCTAGTGGGTGGTAATGGAACAAGAGCAGCTAACTTTAATGGCGGGATCTTACGCGCTAAAGCAAATCAAACTAATTTTATCACTGGTTTTTCAGCGGGAGAACTGCAACTTTTAGCTAATGGATTAACCATTGACTCCAATGGATTTAACCTAGTCACTAGCGCTGTGCTTTCTGGCACGGGAGGTCTTACCAAACAAGGTGCGGGAATCTTAACTTTGTCGGGTAATAATTTATACAGCGGCGATACTATCATTTCAGCCGGTACTTTAGAACTTGGTGGAGGCACCACCAGTGGTAGCGTAGCTGGAAATATTGTGAACAATGCCACGCTGCAATTCAGTCACACTAACGACTTGAGCTATTCTGGAGCTATCAGCGGCACAGGAAATGTTATTCAAGCAGGAACTGGTACCGTTATTCTATTAGGTACTAATAGCTATAGCGGTCTGACAACTATTTCATCGGGCATTTTGCAGATTGGTGATGGGGGTACCAGTGGTAATATTAGCGGCGATATTGCTAATGATGCCGGGCTGGTATTTAATCGCGCTGACAATTTAACTTATGCTGCTGCGATAAGTGGCTCAGGTTCAATGATTCAATCAGGAGCAGGCAAGCTTATTCTCACCGGTAATAATGGCGCCTTCACAGGAATCACCAGCGTTCAAAATGGTACTTTAGAAGTTAACGGTACTTTAGGTGGCAATCTACTTGTCACTTCTTTAGGTATTTTAGGAGGTACAGGCACGTTAAATGAGCTTACCGTCAATGGTATTATTGCGCCAGGTCATTCGATTGGTACCTTGACTATAGCGGGTAACTACACACAAGCACCAGGCTCTGTCTATGAGGTTGAGATCAATCCCCAAGGTCAATCCGATTTAATCAATGTCAGTCAAACAGCAGCCATCAACGGTGGAGCAGTTGAAGTGGTTAAAGAAGCTGGGATCTATATACCTGGTACACGATATACCATTTTAACGGCGGGAGGTGGTGTCAGTGGAACTTATACCAATCTCTCTCAGGCGAACCTACCCTTTTTGAATTTATCGCTTAACTATGACAATAATCATGTCTTTTTGGATATTGCACGAAGTCTCATTCCTGGCTCCCTACTCCCCTTTCCTAATCCTATCCTCACTAGTCCTACAATAGTGCCTTTTGCTTCTGTGGCGATTACTTCAAATCAAATAAATACGGCCAATGCCGTAGAAAGTTTAAATCCCTTAGACCCTGTTTTTCTCTCGGTTTTAAACGCTCCAGATGAACAAAGTGCTAGATACGCGTTTGACAATTTATCCGGCGAAATCTACGTTTCAACCTTAGGTGTTTTTTTAGAAGAAAGCCGCTATGTACGTGATGCAGTATTAAATCGTCTGCAACAAGCCTTCTCTTTTCCACCCGTCCTTAGGGATGAAAAATTTGGTCATCAGCAGCAAGTATCAATGGATTCTGGACTGAGTTTATGGACAGATGGTTTTGGATCTTGGGGGCATTTGCGAGGAAATTTTAACGCAGCACAACTCAATCGTTCAACGGGAGGCAGTTTTTTAGGTGGCGACCTGCGTTTTGCTGAGGCATTGCGAATTGGGATCTTAGGTGGTTACAGTAATAGCAATTTTGCAGTCCGTGCACGAAATTCATACGGTAACAGCGATAATTACCATTTAGGTGCTTATGCAGGTACTGAGATCAATCATTGGGGATTGCGTATCGGTGGAGTGCATACTTGGCACGATATTAATCAGGCTCGCAATGTTATTTTCCCTCATTTTGCCAATCATCTTGCTTCAAATTATAACGCGCATACGACACAAGCCTTTGCCGAAGCAGGTTATCACTTGAAAGCGAAGTACTTAACCTTAGAACCTTTTGCAGGTTTAGCTTATGTAAGTCTAAATAATAATTTTTGGTATGAATCAAGTAGTCCTGCAGCCTTACAGGGTAAAGGAAATGAAGACGTCACCTACTCCACTTTTGGTTTAAGAGAAAAAGCGCAACTCTATCAAACTGAACGTTTTCTTCTAAGTGAAAAGGTCATGCTGGCTTGGCGTCATGCCTATGGGCAGGTAAATCCCCATTCAACGTTAAACTTTGCCAACGGCAGCATCCCTTTCTTAATAGGAGGGACAGCCATTGCTAAGGACTCTCTGCTAATTAATGCTGGAATCAATTTAAACCCAGTACTATCGGCACGCAATCTCTTTTTTAGCCTGGATTATTCAGGACAAATCGCTGCCAACGTAAGCGATCATGGGATCTTTGGTAGTATTAGATGGCGTATTTCTTAATACTAATTTTTTCTAAGGACCGCCACTGCGATCATATTGGCAATATTTGCACTCAGAGCAATGACTAAAGCCGTAGCAATTAAGAAAGAGCAAAATAAGCTAAAACTGAGAATAATATTTTTTATATTTGCAGCTGAATTATTGTTAATAACCAGACTAATTCTCGCTCCAACTTCTTTGAAAAACTTGTGTTTTTATAGAGAAAACCCTATTAAATTAACATAATTTATTGCTTGAATTGAGCATGCATCACAAAAATTTTCTTTAGCTTCTATGAGCTATAATTGATCTATCGATTATTAAAAAGGAAGTTGGAATGATTAAAAGTTACCTTCACCCACAGCCTGGAGCTGTAAAAAAAGCCGATGAAAATATAAGCAAGAAAAAACCCAGTAATTTAGCTGGCACCGAAATTGGAAAAAATAAATCAGAAAAAGTTAAGAAAGCCCTTCAACGAAATTTTAATAACCGCTAACTAGCGATTATTACTAATTTATTTTAACAGATTAATTAAGGAGAGATTAAAATGCCACAAGGAGATAAATCAAGCTATACCTCAAAACAAAAACGCCAAGCACATCATATTGAAAAATCTTATGAAGATAAGGGCGTTTCAAAAAGCGAAGCCGAAGAGCGTGCATGGCGAACTGTAAATAAACAAGATCACGGCGGCAAGAAGAAAAAACATTGATTTTAGCTCAGTGCGAGGAGATTCAAACTTAGGTTTATGAAGCTAATCACTCGCATTTTATTTCTACTTTCCTCTTCATAAGGTATGAGTAATGGTGAATTCACCATACGGTCACTTATGCAATACCACCAAACTCCGCACTATCGTTAAATCTTGACTTTGTTAAAAATATTGGATATTTTTTGAGCACATTGAATTCGACTTATTCTTTTTGCTATAATTAACAGTTGCAACATTAGACTGTAGAGAATTGCTCATGACAAAACCAGTAAAATCCCCGGAAATCTTATTTGATATTGACGGAACCTGTCTCGATAGTGAAGGTAAATTCAATACCAATCTATTTAAGGCAATGAAAACAATGGGGATTAATCGGGTCAATTTTTTAACATCCTTTGAGATAAGAAAATTTGGTTCCCCAGGAGAAGAAAAGAGTTTTCGCTGCTTGGTAAGCGATGAATTAAAGAAAATGGGAATTAAAACAGGTTATGTCATTGTCAATGCTTCACACTATCTAGATTTTGATGCTAATAATCACGGTAAATTAGGAAATTACTATAGTACTGTCATTGAGAAATTTGAAAGGCGCGTATTAAATTTTCACCGAAAGAATCCGAACTCATTGCTTAATTCGAGCGAGAAAGAAAAAATGATCTCGGATCAACAGAGGGAACAAGATCTTCTTAGTGCCGAAAGCAGGCTAAGAGAAAAAGCTGAAGATAAAAGAAATAAAGCAGATCTAGTCGACGAGGCCGCCGAAAACCCAGCCGCTCCAAATCCCTCTAAAATTGAAAACTATGTCGCTAAAGTAGAAGAAGAATTACAGCCCAAAGCCGACAGTTTCGACAACTCGATTGACTATAGAGGCGGCAAAGAACGAATGATTCTACATATCGTTCATCACAGTGATCTCGCCGATAACTTTATCGTTTTTGATGATAAAAAAGAAGTTATTAATCTGGCTCAACGAATGGCCACAGACGCTGAGAATTATCCTCAAGTCTACGGACGTATGCATGCCGTACCAGTCTTTATGAAGGATAGAAAACAAACTGAAGATTATTTCATTAGAAAATTAATTCAAGGCTACTCTATTGAGCAATTGAAACAATTTGTTGAGGCTCATGGCAATGAATTAAATGATAATAAACAAACCTTATTAAACCTATTAAATGCCATTCCTAAGGAACAACAGCTTGAGGAAAAACACAAAGGGATTTATGCACAGTTAGTATTAGCCTGTTGGCATCCACACGATATTGAGAATATTGTCGAATTATACGCAAAATTAGGACAGGACGATGAGCTACCGGAAGAGCTGAAGTCCTTATTTGACAAAATGATGGACACAACCCTTGATAATCCTGTTTTTCGAGTAAAGGTCCTCGATACAATTATTAGCAATCTTGAGAAAGGTAAAATCCCTCTTTACCACCAAAAGTTTATTAATCAAATAAAAGATAAAACTATAGAGCAGTTTAACTGGTCCTTTAAGGATTATGATTGGCAAGCCTTGGCTAAGTCAATTTCGGAAAATAATTGCAGTAGCCCCATAGAGCTATTACATTTTCAATCCTGTATCCAACTTGGTTTAGCTGTAGAAGGTAATCTAGAAACCGATGATTTAGTAACCTTGATGACGCGAGTTGAAAAAGCAGGCAGGTCAAAGGAATTACTGGGTGATTTAATAACGCCAACTCAAGATGAACAAGCGCTATTTGAAAATGACGATGAAGAGCAAAAAAGATACGAACAAGAAGTTAACTTCCTTGAAAAATCTAAAAAAAATATTTCTAAAACAATAAAAAAAACCGCATCTAATCCACAAAAATTTTTAGAATTACTTCGATATTACCGTGAAGTCAAATCAGCTTCACCCCAACAAGCAGCACTTAGAACTTATTTAAGAGCAGATCTTGTGCAGCAAATTATAGAAAATTTGACTGCTAATCCACCTCAACCCTGGAAATTCCTTGGCTATCCTACGCTCAGAGAAATGTGCTCCAGACTCAGGAACGAAATAGATTTATTAAATTATATAAATGTTCTTGAGCACAACTATCCTGAAGGGAGTCCCGCTATCGCTTCATTGATGATTTCATTGATTGCAGGCTATACGAATATCGATTTTTACCCCGCGGATGCTCAACTGCCGCAAATTGACCAGATCAATACTCGCAAGCATGAACTTAAGTTATTGCTAGAGTTAAATAAAAATAACCCCCAAGCTATCGATAAAATTAAAGAAAAATTCATTAAAGATAAGGACCTAGATTCTTGGCTATTTTTAATAGAGGAACTTAGAAGCAGCGCCCGATCCTTATCAGCTGATTTTGTTCCTACATTGATGAGCGCGATTGATGAGTACAATCAGGACATTGGTAATTTTGAGCATTATCATATTTCTCATCAAGCTAAGGAAGTTTTAAAACGTTTAGAAAACGAGGAGCATAAAACAGCCATTACAAAACATGCTGCTTTATGTGCACTGAGCGAAGTACCTGAGAGCTTCACTCAAGGGGAGGCAAATGAATTTATTTCTCGTCTCAATGATTCTGTAGAAATAATTCGTGAGCAGGGTAACCCTGCTGCAATTAATTATGCTAAGGAATCAGCAATAACCGTCACATTGAATGTTTTAGGAAGAATAAAAGGCGATACAGCTCTCCTACTTGCAATCGATGATTTTAGCCTTGAGTTAGAGGAGGAAGAGAACAAGGCGAAAATTGAACGCGCATTGCATAATAAGGGCCTTGCAGAATCTGCTTATCTTTTTATTAAGAATAAGGATGGAGAAATTTTTTATTATGGACAAAACTACATAGAAAAACTTAATGAAGAGAAACGAGACGCACTTAATATAGGCGAGCAACGATCTCTCACCCCAGAACAATTCGAAAAGTTTAGATTGTTATCGTTGGATGCCCAGATTGAACCTTTAGACTTAACTTTACAGGATAGCTATGAAACAATGCTCAACAGCTACCTTAATAGTCCAATGGCTTGTTATAGTTTTCTCAAAAAATCATTGAACCAAGCATTTATCCAGCAAAATTTTCTTAACAAAATAGCAAATGGCAAAGTGATAGAAGTATTGAGAGAGCATGTAAATCCAGAATTAAAAAAATATTTACCCGAACAAGAAGATCAAGATAAGCCTGTAATAAAAGAAGCTCTTTTGGTAATAGCCTATGCAGATCATATTTTAAATTCCGAGAAAAGCAGCTTAGATACCCTAGTTACTTTAGCAAAAGAAATTAGGAATCTTCCAACAGAAAAAGATGGGCAAGTTGCGGGGTTAGCAATAAAAGCTCGCGAAATTCAACAAGCCGCATTTGAAGAATATTTAAATAATTTGACTTATAGTAAGCAAACTGAAGAAGAAATAATGCAACTTCCTTATTTTAACGACAATAAGCAGGTTAATATTGAGTTGTTAGCTGTCCTGGAAGCTGCTCAAACAATCTTCAACGATGTAACTCGTTTACCTTCAACAAAAACTGAGGTTTTAAAATCCTTAGCAAGAACAGCACAAGCTTGTGTGGAACCCCAAGATCAAAATAATAGAGAACAACTGCAAGAAATGGGGAAACATTTCCAATTAAAGCCTAATCTTCAGCTCTTAGGAAAAGCTATTTTAGTGCTTTTAAGTACTCTGATAGCAGGAATAGGGTTCATTGTCTCGGCTGCTGTCGTTGTAAAACAAACACGCAATGATCTGCAATTCTTCAAAGCGCTTAATAAACCTAAGTTTAGCCCTGAGCCCGTACCTAAATCTCAACCTGAGCGTGAAGAAAATGCGAACCATCGAGATGAAGGGCAATTACCTGATTTAAAATAAGTTAGACTTTGACTCTCAAAATGCCGTGGTTTCTTCCGCGGCATCGCAGAAAAAAATTTATATATTCGTTTTAAGCCTCACTGAGCATGATTTTTTAGTCACTTATCCGACGCGCGCCGGAGTTTTTCTTTCTAATGCCGTTTTAAATTTGAATCTTCCTAATCAAAATAAATTCCATCCTTAGGTTGCTGCAGGTATTGGTGGTCGTCTAAAGAATAATCATAATTTCATACTATACTAAAAATACCTCAGGCAAGCATTCCCATGGAAGGAGAATCAAATGAAAATATTGATGGTCCTGACCTCACATGATCAACTCGGCAACACAGGCCGTAAAACAGGTTTCTGGCTGGAGGAATTTGCAGCTCCCTATTTTGTATTTAAAGATGGAAATGTTGAACTCACCCTAGCCTCACCCAAAGGCGGACAGCCTCCTATCGATCCTAAGAGTGATTTACCGGAAAATCAGACCCCGGCCATGCAGCGATTCAAGCAAGATGAGCAGGCAAAAAAAACCTTATCCCAAACTGTCAAACTTGCTGAGATGAAGGCAGACGATTTTGACGCAGTCTTCTATCCTGGCGGTCACGGCCCTATGTGGGATCTCGCTGAAAGTGCCGATTCAGTCAACTTACTTGAATCATTCTACAACACAGGAAAACCCGTCGCGCTAGTATGCCATGCACCCGGTGTTCTGCGTCATGTCACTTACAAAGGCGCTCCCTTAGTCAAAGGAAAACGGGTAACCGGCTTCAGCAATGATGAAGAGGAAGAAGTTCAGCTCACTAAAGTAGTACCCTTCCTCGTAGAAGATGAGTTGAAACGGTTGGGAGGCTCATACGAAAAAGCACCTAACTGGCAAAGCTTTGTTATTGTGGATGGCCGTCTTATTACTGGTCAAAATCCTGCATCCTCGATGGCCGGCGCACAGGCCTTGTTTAAGTTACTTTCTTAATCTGAGGGGCTAACACGACTATCCCATAGCCTTTGTGATCCCACAGGGTAGAGTTGATATCACTTCTCCTTGCCTATGCTATAATGCGGTTTTCTTAACATGTTGTTATGGAGTTGATGATGCAAGAATTTTTATCCATCACTGTATTAATTATGTTAGCTGCTATTTCACCTGGGCCAGACTTTGCTGTTGTAACGAAAAACTCTTTACTCTTTTCTAGACGAGCTGGCATTTATACCGCACTTGGTGTGTCTGTAAGTCTATTGATCCATGCTGTTTATTGTATCTTGGGACTGGCTATTATAATTTCCCAATCCTTGCTAGCTTTCAGTATCATAAAATACTTAGGCGCTGCCTATTTAATATATATTGGTGTCAAAGGAATATTGGCTAAACGCAGCGCAATTACCGTCGATCAAGAACTTTCCCAATCAACCATTACTGGATTGCAAGCCTTTTATCAGGGTCTACTGTGTAATCTTCTTAATCCCAAAGCGATTATGTTCTTGTTGGCTTTTTTCACCTTGATTGTTAAACCTGGGAATTCTTTATTGTTTGAAATGGGTTACGGCCTTGAAATTGCGGTCATCCATATGATTTGGTTTAGTAGTCTGAGTATGATGATGACTCACAACGCGGTTAAAACACAGTTAAATCGTATTCAATATTATATTGTTAAAGCAATGGGCGCAGTCCTTGTGGCCTTTGGAGTTCGTATTGCAACGCTAAGTCAAGCAGTTATGTTACCTGCGGCTGTACTGGAATAAACAGAGGTTGGGCTTAGCCCAACCTCCGATAAGCAAAAGCGTGTTGCTGGTTAACCAATCACATTGGGAATCAATTGTCTTTTCATTTATTGCCTTAAGTTTTTCTGCATTCAAATTTAAACGTTAAACAAGCTTTACAAACTGGTCCCCATCACCGTTACCGGATGTCCTTTAAATTCATCCATATCAATCTTGCACCAACCAAGACGACTGTAATATTCTGGGATAGTTGGATCAAAAGCAAACAGATAAAGCGTTTTAAAACCCAATTGTCGTGCTTTTTCTTTGATTTTTTCAATAAGCTGTTTGGCAATGCCTTGATTTTGGTACTTTGGCGAAACCACTAATGAACCCAGCCAGGGCGTTAGCTCATGACGTATACCATCATTGACTCGCAAAGAGCACATACCAACAGGTTGATTTTCGTAATTCGCTACGAGGGTAAGTGGCAACTGTTCTGTATTTAAATGGTTTTGTAAATTTTCTTTCACACGTGAAATAGGAACATCAGGAACCCAAATTTGGCCTAATACTTCATGCCAAATATCGGCAAGTTCTGGAATACTGTCTGGCTGATGTTTTAGGTAGTCGATAGTTATCATGATAGTACCTGTAAAATAAGTTATAACTTTCGCAAAAAGTTCTTAATAACAAGCTCTTGTCAGCCAATTGATTGTGTATTAGCGAATTGAAGAACGCAAGAGAAAAAGTTTAGGGAGATGCGCAACGTGCACGCGCCGCCTCGAAGTTTCGCACAAGGCTTCGAGACGGCCTGACCGCCTCCTCTGCCCTAACGGAGGCAGATAAATCGTCTTAGTAAGGCTGATCTATTTTTTGAATAGTTGCCGAAAGTTCTTCGTGTTTAGAAATATCTGTTTCTACTGAGAAAGAGCCTTTATACTTTGGTTTTTGCAAACAATCGTCAATCGTCTTATTTAAGTTATTAAGTAGGCTAAAAGAAGAGGTTGCCCAAGTATCCTCTTTAAAAAAATTGTCTAACTTTGGATTTTGATGTTTATTAATAATATCATTCTCTTCTTCACTGAAATTATTTAATCGCGCTTTGATAGCGTTTAATTTTTCAGGGATAGTAGAGTCATTTTGAGTTATCGCATTAACCTCAGCCAAAAAACTATTCAACAGTTTTGCTTTTTCTTTACCGAGTCCTTTATTAAAAAATTGATTAGCTAACCCCTTAGCATGCTCTTGAATAGCATTAAGGCTATTTAGGACAGGCTTAGGAATCGGAGGAGTTTTATGATGTTTGTATTTATGGATTTCACTACCGATACCTTTTTGATATTGTTCAAACATTTCCCATGCTTTTTCATCAGCTACAGGTCTATCACTGATAACATTTAATCTTTTTTTATACTCTAAAAACTGTTGATATTGTTCTGAATCCGAGTAGTCAATTTTTACCGTAGGTGAGCGATATTCAAAAATTTTGCCATATTTCTCATCAAATTTGGCACCCATTATAGCTTGCACATAAGCAGAAGGGTGGACCCCATTCCAGAAGAGATGATAGCCCTTAAGTGGAGGGACATGACCACCATTGTCGGTTATTAATTCCTTTATTTGTTGAGTAGTTAAACGAACTTTGTCTTTTGTCAGGGAAGCAGTCCGAATTTTATCAAGTTCCCTCTCGAACGTCGCTAACTCATCAATGGATACCTCTTTTGATGCTCCTTTGGAATCAATGAAATAAAGTTGCCTAGTTCCCTCATTGTTGCAAAAAATATAGCTGTTTTTAAATTCTACAGCTGTTTCCGGCAATTGAGTCATGAAATAAAGGTTCAAACTAATATACCCTGTGTCAGGGGTTATTTTTTTAGCTTGATATTCTTGATTGTCTTTCGCTTTTTCAAGTTCTTCAGATTCAGTAAAATATTGCGTTAAAAGCTCAGGATCAAAACCATATTTCTCAGGATGTTTATAAGCATCGATAAAAATTTCATTAATATCAAATACATCAAAAAAATAGTCATCCCTGTATTCAGCTTTTAGTTGCCCAACTTCTTCTGCTAGCTTAGCATTAAAATACTCGGTAACCTCATGTGCGTTATCTCTCTCCTCTTTACTAAAATTTTGAAATCTGGGCGTGAGAGAGAAATCGGGAAGATTTATTAATACGAAAGTTCTATATCCTTTATCGATTAAGTCTCTAAGGTTTTCAATTCTGGCTTTGATAGCCTTATCCGCAATTTCCTTAGTGGGTTTATCATTAACGGTGATTAAATCATTAGCACCCGACAAATCAACAACCAGTGTTTCTTCTTTTTCTTTGCGAGTTACACCATAACGTCGATCGTCTGCAAAAAGTTGTTTTCTTTGTTGTTTAAGGTTGGCGAGTAGAAGTCTGGATATATCTTCTGCAGGTTCTTCAACTACTTCATCAAGCTCTAATCCCCAAACTGCTGCGGTAGCACCCCCAATTGCATAGGTGCGTAGGTAGCGATATCCGTTATAAAGAATCTGTTTAGGGTTATCGAGATTAAACGCTTCTCTAAACTTGGTAAATAACTCCGATAAATCATTATCATCTACCTGCGCAACGATTTGCCTTATCGTATCGACTTGACTACGCATAACTTGCCTAGTCTGCTCTTCTTTTTTTAACTCGTCTAATTGGGCCAATAATTCTTTTCTTTGAGCCTTAAACTCGTTAACCGTAAACTCAGCCATGCCAAAGGAGGCAACTAGATCAACCCATCCAAAACCATTAGCAAAGCGCCAGCGAGGCGATTGACCGGTCAAACCACCACCAAACGCAAGTAATTCTTCTAATCCAAGCAATCCACGATCAGATAGACTATCTCCAAAAACGACTTTATGTTTAATGACTGGCTTAGACATTTTCATTTCCAATTTGATCAATATAACTACTATTATTACATAAGCTGTATAACAGATAAACAGATTAGATCAAAAAATCATCAGCTTAGAAATCAAGCTGGATGCGGACTCTTCTTTTTTTAATGAAAATTTTTTGTTTGAGAAATTTTGCTTTTTGACCCCCGTTATCGCGAAGGTCAACGATTGCTTTGTTGTAGGAGAGTACCTGTTATTTATATTTGAGCAGGCGAAGGACTCCAATACGTCTTAACAGAGTTATCCACTATTTCTTGCAAACATTCTGCTAGTTTTCGGTTTGGAAAGGTTTCTACATAGCTTTTAGCGATATTAAATCGCTCCTCGTCATTCGCAGAATTTAATAGTTCATCAATGGTCTCAGTGCTTTCCAGGCTTGAAAACCAACTATCTAACCCTAAAATATGAGACAAACCACATAACCTAGAGGCTTTATAACTGCGGTAGCTAGCAACGGCCGCTTCGACTGCCTCGCGTGATAGACTTGGTTGGCAGTCATCACTGATAAATGACTTTCTAAGCTCTTTGGCCCTAAAAAATCCGCTTTTAGATTCCCGAATCGCATATTTATGAGGATCTTCCTTTCTTCTAGGCGCTAAAAGATGGGAGTCAGGATAGTAATCGATTCGAACGTTGGTTGGACTAGCTGGCTTGTTTAAGTCGAGAAAATATTTAAATACCTCCGCTAATCTACTGGCCTGTTTTCCTGCGTTCTGAAAAAACAATTTGATATGGATTTTTTTTGGAGCCCCTTCCTCATTGGGAGAAAATAATCCATCAGCAATGATATCATTTACTATGTCTGGGACAGACAAGCACTGATCTTTACCCTCCCGTAACTCAAATTGTCCCGAAGTACTTTTATGAGCCCTAGCTGTCTCATAATTAATTTGCCTTTCAACAGGATTTGGTTTAGTTGCAGTACCCGGTGCAAGCACATAAACCTTGGCATAGGGAGGTAAATTATTTAAACCTTTTTTACCTTTATAAATGACAACGACATCTTTATTTTTTGCTTCCTTTTCTACCTTAACCCAATCCTCTATCGTGGTTTGTAAAGATGAAGAGACGTTTTTCTCTGTAATAGGAATATATAAGTAATAGGTCATTAGTTGCTTCTTTTGTTAATTAAATTGACAATATTTTACCATAGATTCATAAAAATTTACAAATAAGAAATAAAAAGATCACCATGATTTTAAATAGATCATTAAAAACAAAGGTGTTTCGACAAAAAAAACTCTAATAATTAGCACCCGTTCTGATAGGGCTCTACAATTTTGTCAGCGAAATATCTTCTGCGAAGGCAGAGTGGCATCGATCTAGTGGTACAGTACCATAACCCTACCTTTGCAAAGGAGACAAAAAATTCGTAAGGATAGATATCATTCTTACTTTCTATAATCTCATTCCAGAGGTATAAGAATCATCTTTCTTATCCTCAATTTTATCTTGTTTGGCTTGACTGAAAGAATTGGCTAAAGCGTCAAAAGCAAGTTTTCCAACGTTTGATTTTGATAATTGTGCATGTTTAGCTAGTTTATCCAAATCCTGTTTAGTCAGAAAAACCGAGCCATTTTGCGGACTTTTCATTTTCCCCGGACCACGAGTCAGACTATGAACCCCATGCTCTTTATAGAGTCGTTCACAGAACTCCTGGGCTTCTTGCTGGGAATTGAAAGTAATTTTCATAGCTTGAGGATCATGGCCTTTTACATTCGCTCTCGTATTACTCACCATCTGCACTTTCACTTGTGCATTAAGATTTGACATGGCGCTTTTCACAGAATAAGCAGCAAGTAATTGCGCGGCGTCCTTTTTATTAATCCCCAAATTTAAACAGCCATCCAAAACAGTTTCTTTATCAGACACCAAGGGAACAATCCCTTTCTTTAGCGACTTTTCCATTTCACTGGCCGACATAATAGGTTGAGAATAATAATCGCTCCCCTTAAATTGAATGGGAGGATTAGACTTAGGAAATACCCAATTTGCAGCATTGGGTGTTAAATTATTTACCTGATTATTATGGGCTAGAGCTGCACTATGAGTACTCTGTAATTGCTGATAAGCCTGCGTAGGATTGGGAATGCGTGGTTTTTCACCCTTTTGAATCAATAGCTTATTGCCTTCTTCTAAGATCAAAATTCCCAACATATTTAACCCGTTACCGTCAGGACCACTGGCCCAATTGACGTCATATTGGCTTATTTCAACTGGTAGAATGCCTTCTCGTGCACATTCCATTGCTTTTTCACGCAATTCAGGATGCTGTTCGAGTTTCATCGCAATCACAGTGCGCATAAAATTAATTGTTCCTTTTTTGCCAGTTGGGTTTTTGGTGGCGTGAAAATCGGCATCACATAAAGCATCAAAGGCATATTTATCTTTTAAATTAAGTCCATCTTTATTTAATTGGTCGAGATATTTATTAACCAAAGGGTCATAATCATCGCGTGGCAAATATTCCTTATTTGTGCCAGCATGAGTTGCTGCAATTTCATTCAGCATCTTAGTTAGGGTTTTTTGGGCAGGATGACTAGCGGGAAGCTTCCCCTTTAAATGAAGTATTTTTTGTGCATGAAAAGCATGCTCAGACGAAGGCCACACAATGGTTCTGGAACCACCATCCATTGTCACTGTTTGCTTAATTGGATATTTACCCGAAGGGGTGGTATTTGCGAAAACACCATAGGGTTCAGTAGAAGGATTCTTAAAAGGTGCAATTTTGACACCGCCTAATGAGACATAAGGTTTTGGCATACGAAATCTCTACCTCAAATAAGCTAAATATAGTCCAAAAATACAAATAGCGCCTAAACGTCTAGGGTGGACGTTTGGGTCGCTAGTCTAGATACTTTCTTCAAAAGCTTCATATGCTTGCTTGATATTCTGAACTTCTAAAATCTTCAAGCAGCTCATTACACACTAATTTTTCATAAAATTGCTGGGTACTCTCTTTTCTTCTCCAGTCTGGCTTATTGATTGCTGATTGGGCGATCTTTAGAACTTCTTCGTAGGTTTTTATAGGGTCTAATCTTTGTGTTTCAAATAATTCAATTTGGTCAAGAATTGCCTGAACATGAGATGGTTTTGGTGCTTTTCCAAATAATCCTATTCTAAATGTGGTCTCCCAGGGTTGCTGAATAATGTGTACTTTGAGGTTTAAGATAAAAGCGTTTAATATTTCAGAGTCTACATCTGAAGAGACAGTATATGTTTCCCCTTCAATATTTCTCCTAGGGTCATTTGCGAGAGGATGTAATGCTTCAAAACCATTGTCACGAAGCTTTTGTTTAAAAAGTTTATGATCTATAAAATCGACTGACTTTATTTTATGAATTAACGCTAATGATTCCAGAGACTCTGGAGACAAACTAAAATTATCTGACCAAAGCTTATAAAAATAATCAACCAGCTCGCTATTTTCATCTGGATTAGTTTTTCCTTTTTCAACATACTCACTTCTTTTATTATCAACGTCTTCGAATAAAGGTTTTAATTTTTCACTTGGTTTGTAAATTAAATCAAAAATTTTGTTTAATGTTGTATCCTTTCTTCTAATTTTTTGATGTGAATCAAATGAAGTATTTTTAAGTAATTGAAGTTGAGGATAGTTTTTTAAAAATAAATCTGCTTTAGTTTCTAAGGTATCCTCAGTAGATAAAAGTAACTTTAATTGAACAGTAGATAAATCAACCCCAAGTAATTGCAAATGATTAAGAAATATAGCAATGTCTTTATGACTTGGCCTGTAATGCCCAGAGCTATTACTAACTTCAGTAATCTTATTATCAACAATCTTAATCATTCCAGCACATAAGACTTCATCTCCTGAGAGAAAAGAACTATGTTTCATGAATTGATTATCATGCTCAATGAATTGATCTGCAATTCTGCCATCTTTGACATAAATATCGCCAGAAAATGAAAATACAAACTCTCTTTCTTCGTCATTTTGTTCGAATTCATTTTCAGGATTTTGATAAAAAACTTTACCCTCGTGAATGGCTACTTTGAAATTATTTGCTTCTTCCCTCGTAAAATAAAGCAACCTTTGAGCTTCGTTTCTATCAATTGCATTAAAAAATGGTATGACCTCTCTTCCTACTGTACTCAAAATATGACTAGGTAAAGTCATGGGGTTACATTTAAAATATCTTGTTAATAGATTGACACAAGATTTAAATAAATCATCGAAATAAGCATTGTCTGATTTATTTATTAAATAAGTACTTTGAATAGAGGAGAGCAATAAATACATTTTAAGTAAAAGGTAGGCTTTTCTATCAGGATTTTTTTCATTATTAATTTTTTTTGCTAGAGAAGTCACATTTTGCATTAATTTATTGTTAATTTTGTGTTTCATATCAACAACTATAGTAGGCATAAGATTGATTTAATTATACTTGTTGAACATTAAATAAACATTAAGGGGTTTTGAGAAGTTTTAAAAAAGAGCTTAAATTTAAAAAAAATGGCAGCCAACCCTGCAATACTGACTTTCCTTCCATATCATTTTCTAATTATTCAATTTTTTTGAAGTATAATTATTAAGCATATTGATTTTTTTATGCCTTGCTGATTTCAATCGGTGAGCTATGCTTTGATTTTGAGGGATCGAGAAAGGGATGAAGAAAAAGCTATTTTATAGATTAGGAAGAGCTATTTTTCGACTTCGTTGGGCCATCGTAGTTATTTGGGTGATAGTCCTTGCAGCTTCTATACCCATTCTTATAAAAACAATCCCTCCCTTTAAGAGCACGGGGTTTAGCGATGAAAATTCTGGGAGTGTTAAAGCTCAAAATTACATTAACAAACAATTTGGCTATGCTGAAACCAACAAGATTTTAATTATTTATCATAGCCCTAGTCTTTCAGCAGATGACTCTCTTTTTATCAAAAAAATAAAGAATTCGCTTTCTGGATTAAAAAATTTTCCTATTAAACATGAAATAATTCTCCCTTCCGATAATAAAAAGCAAATTTCTAAAAATAAGCATTCTGCTTACGTCGTCCTTATCATCAAAAGTCATAAAGTATTGGGGGATAAAGAACTAAATAAGTTGAGATCTTTGATAAAAAAACCATCTAAAATGTCGATGGAATTCGGGGGCGAAGCTCCATTTATTAATGAGATTAATAAGCAGACACAGATTGATCTCTATCGGGCTGATCTAATTGCTACACCGGTTGCAATTGTTACCTTAATTTTCGTTTTTGGGTCAGTCATTGCGGCTCTACTGCCCATTATTTTAGGCGGAGGGTGTGCATTAATTATTTTAACCTCCCTTTATCTTATTGGAGAGCAGACCACCCTTTCGATTTATACTTTAAATATTGCTTTATTGTTAGGACTTTGTCTTAGTCTGGATTATGCATTATTTATTATTAATCGGTTTCGCGAAGAATTTCATAAAGGAAAAAGTATAATAACAGCACTTGCAATTACCGAAGAAACCGCAGGCAAATCTGTTTTCTTTAGTGGATTAGCAGTTTTGGTTAGCTTAAGTGCTTTATTTTTATTTCCTATTAATATCTTATTTTCAATGGCCGTAGGTGGTGTCATTGCGGTTTTAATAGCGGTAATCAATGCAGTTATAGTACTCCCTGCCGTTCTCGGGATTATTAAACAACATATTGATTTTTTATCCATTCATTTAATTAAGCATGCTAAAGGAAACCGAGCACCATTTTGGCATTGGTTAGCTGAAAAAATAGTGAATAGGCCTCTCGTCTTCTTCTTTCCAGTTATTATTTTCTTGCTGATGCTCGGTTATCCGATTACGACCGCTAAATTTGGTGTATCCGATTATCGAATAACGCCTAAAGATTCAGATAGTCGACAATTTTTTAACGAATATGAGACCTATTTTAATATTAAAGACTTAACGCCTATTGTTCTATTAGTTCAGTCCCCAAATAGCTATATCCTGTCAAAAAATAACATTTCAAAATTATATAATTTTGTTAATGAAGTACAGGATAATTCCTCAGTTCATAACGTTGTAGGCATTGTGTCATCTGACTCTAAATCTAGTAAAAAGGAATACCAGGCGCTTTACTCGACCTCTAAAGATTTATTACCAACAAGTGTTAAAAAATTACTAAGGACCTCCACAAAACATTCTTTTACTTTATTAAACGTTAACAGCAAATACAAAGTAAATTCTGAGCAAACAACTGATCTGGTTAAGGAACTAAAAACAATTAAAGTTCCCTTAAAGATGGATGTCGAAGTGACTGGAACACCAGCTATCAATGTGGACGTTCTAGATAAAATTTTTGCAATACTCCCCTATGCAATTGTCTGGATCATTGTTTTTTCCTATTTGATCTTACTTTTATTATTACGCTCATTATTTTTACCTTTAAAGGCAATTTTAATGAATTTACTGAGCCTTTCAGCTTGTTATGGCGCTCTGGTATTAGTTTTTCAAGATGGGTATTTGGCGCATTATCTTAATTTCGAACCCCAAGGTATTCTAGATATCAGCTTATTAGTGATAATTTTTTGTGCCCTCTTTGGGTTTTCTATGGATTATGAAGTATTCCTCTTAACGAGAATTAAAGAGTCTTACCATGAATGCAAAGATAATAGGAAAGCCATTATTTTTGGCATCGAGAAAAGCAGCCGAATTATTACTTCGGCAGCATTAATTGTTATCGTTGTTTGTGGTTCTTTTTTAGTCGCTGATGTGCTGATGGTGAAAGCCTTTGGACTCGGCATTGCCGTCGCCATTTTTGTGGATGCTTTTTTAATTCGTACCCTTTTAGTGCCTTCTACTATGGCAATTTTTAAAAGATGGAACTGGTATCTTCCTAAATGGCTTGATAAATTTTTACCCGAACTATAATTATAATAAATAAATAAAAATAGATAATTAGGTCATATAAAAATGATTAAAAAACGACTTAGAGATAACTCACAGACTTTAGTTGAAATGTTTGAGCGCCAGGCTAAACTGCAACCTCAGACTATTGCTATTAGTTGCGCAACAGAGACTATAACTTACGAAGACTTAAATCAAAAAGCAAATCAATTGGCTTATAGTCTAAATCAATTAGAGTTAGAAAATGAGCTTCCTATTGCTATCTCTATGGAGCGCTCTATTGACTTAATGATTGGAATTCTTGGAATCTTAAAAGCAGGTAAGGCTTATGTACCACTTGATCAATCCACTCCTGCAGAAAGATTAGTACACATTTTGAATAGAGACTCTATTCCAATCCTTATTACAAGCCCTATAATGGCAGTCAAATTTAGAGCCTACCAAGGTAAAATTTTACCGTTTTCTGTTAATGATTTTTTTGCTGAACCAAAACCAGAGCGACCCAATCCAACAGTAAAAATTCGCTCGGATCAATTAGCTTATATCATTTATACCTCTGGATCGACAGGCCCACCCAAAGGTGCTCTAATTGAACATAAAAGTATAGTTAACTATTCTAAATGGATTGCTGATTTTTATAATTTTCGTGATGGAGAACGGATTGATTTTTCTTCTAATCTTTCGTTTGATTTCTCCTTAACTACGTCAATAATTCCTTTGACACAAGGATTAACCGTAGTAATTTGTGAAGATAAAATTAAAAAGGATCCGAATCTATATTTAGATTACCTTGAAACCAATAAGATTTGTTATGTTAAATTAACTCCAGCTTATTTTGAAGTTCTACTGCAGCAAGCAAAATTCAAACAGACAGCTCTTAGCCATTTAAAAAAGATTATCTTAGGTGGAGAGGCATTATTATCTATCGACTGTGCATCGTGGCTCAGTCTATATCCAAATCATATTTTATTTAATGAATATGGCCCGACAGAAACTACTGTTGGGGTTAGCGTAGAGCAGATTGATAGAAAAAATATAGCTCAATTAGGCACTTATGTTCCAATTGGAGAACTGTTTCCTAATTGTAATTTTTATCTCGTTAATGAAAACGGGAATTTGGTTGGAAAAAATGAAGTGGGTGAACTCTACATAGGCGGTATTTGCCTCGCTCGGGGTTATTTAAATCAGGCTCAATTAACTGCGGAAAAATTCATTAAGGACCCTTTTAACCCTTCTTCTAATTCACGCCTGTATAAAACGGGTGATTTATGCCGTCTACTTCCCAATTCTAAACTCGAATATATCGGCAGAATTGACAACCAAATTAAAATCAGAGGCTATCGTATTGAACCAGCAGAAATTGAGAGTATTTTAGCAAGACACTCGGCCTTGGAATCGGCAAGAATAAATGCTGTTGAAAATTACCGAAAAGAAAAAATACTTGTCGCTTATTATATTCTAAATAACAATAAAACCGTAATATCAGATGGCGAGTTACGTCAATATCTAAAGACTTATTTGCCCGATTTTATGATCCCGAGTTTTTTCATAGCCTTGGAATCATTTCCTTTAAATGCAAATGATAAATTGAATCTCAAAGCTTTACCGACCCCTCGAATTTTCCCGCATGAGGAACCACAAAGCCCCCTTGAAAAAACTATTGCTGGAATTTGGTCTAATGAACTTGGCATAGAGCCTATTGGGGTTAATAATGATTTTTTTGAATTAGGAGGACACTCTCTGGCTGCAGCAAGAATTATTTCTGCAATCACCCAAATGCTTGACAAAAGTATAAGCATCCGAGAATTTTATCAAAACCCAACCATAGCTGGTTTATCAATATTAGTAGAGAAGCAGCAAAAAAATAATACTAAAATTAGCTTTCCCGAAAAAATTTACCAAGATAGTTATCAATCCCCTCTCAGCGATTTTCAATTTACTCTATGGTTAGCTAATATTTTTGAGCCCAAGGCGAAAAAAATAAATATCTGTGGCCGAAAACGGTTTTATGCAAATTTGAGTGAAAAAAAACTTCGCAATGCTTTTGAAAATCTTTTAAAAAAACATGATGTATTGTCCTATCAAATAGCAAAATTTGTCCCAGTACAACAGTCTAAAAAGTCCTTGGCTATTAAAGTTGAAGTGACAGATTTGAAATCATTCTCCCAACAAGAAAACGAAAAAATATTAGAGAAGTCCTTAGATAATTTAATTGGTTATCATTACTGGCCTAAGCATTACGCGCTTTTTAGAGCCCGCATCTTTTACTTGCCCGAAGGTAAAACTGAATTACAACTTTGTATGCCTCATATCATTTCTGATGAAGTTTCAATCGATATCCTCTTTGACGATTTATCAAAACTTTATCTTGCTAATGAAGTGCCAAACCTCCAAAAAGACAATACGCATCGAGAATACATATTTGCTGAACAGGAATATATAAAAACCCACCTCGACCATGATCTCATCTTTTGGCAAAACTATTTAAACAATACGGCTTTATTTGTCATTCCTGAGCAATATGTTGTAGCCAATATGAAAAAAAACAAACAGCCTTATTCAAGCTACATAGAAATTCCCGAAAAGTGGTTAGAGACTTTACAAATTTATTGCTCTAAACATCATTTCAGTCTAGATATTGGTCTATGCGGGGGGTTATTACTCGCTTTGAAACGAATTTTGGGCGAATCAACTACAAACTCAGCAATCTGCTTCAATAAAGTAAAATCAACTCGTGATCAATTAAAATACGATAATACAATCGGTTGTTTTCTCAGTTTAGAATTGATCAAAGTCATGTTGACTAAAGAGGAAAATTTAAATTCCCTCTGTCAGCAGCTACGCGCCTCTATTATATGCACGAGTCCTTATCAAAAATGCCCAAATTTAATCAAACTTGCAAATATTGGTAATTTCCGCAACTACAGCAGAATCAAAGAATTCATAGTCAGTGGCTTAACTTCAATTTATAACTTTATAGTTCCTTCCCACCCATTAAATCACCAATTAATTAATCACTGCGTTCGCTTAAATAAATTTAAAGGCAATCATTTTCTACTCAATGTCAATGTTTATAAGGATTTTTCGAAAACAAAAAAAGAGGCTGCTTCTCTCTTTGAATCAGAGCATGAGCCCTTAAAAAACAATTGGCATGATTTGTTAACAATCAATAATTTTCTTGATGTTTGTTTTCTAAGAATAGAAGATCAAAAGGCTTATATGGTGGTGTCTGCGAACTTAACTAACGAGTTTAAGGCGCTGTTAGGGAAAGAATTATTAGAAATCTGTAAATTGCTTCAATAAAATTACTTAATTCGTATTTCCTTTAATTAAAGTTCTGATAAAATCACCAATTCAATAATTTAAGGGAATAATATGATTAAAAAAATATGTCTAGCGGCTACTACTTATTTTCTTGCCTTTTCCACTTTCGCTTTCTCATCTTGTCCTAAAGCAGAAGTTACAAATAGTCCCCGTTTTTGCGAATCGTTTAAAACTGCTGCCCGCTGTTATTGTACTTCCTCAGGATTACCTGCTGGATTGTGCCAGAATGTAGATGAGATTTATTTACGAATGGTCGTTATCTATTCAACATTGGAAAACGCCTGCCGTTCTCAAAAATATACAAGCCAACAAGATTGTCTGGATAATTGGCGCTGCTATCTTTATGGCGGTATGGATTCTCAAAGTAGAATTTGCAGTTCGAATGGTAGCAGATGTACTACTATGAATGTTTAAAAGATAAAGGGTTCTGTGGTGATTTTTAAAAAGCTAAAATTCTGTAGTTTGTTGTTTTTATCGTTGCATCCGTTATTGGGACATAGTGGTGAAAGTCAGTCTGTTTCTTTCAATCGAGCATTCTATATAGGTTTACTTGGCGGTTATGGTTCGACGACTTGGAGAGGATTAGTACCAACAAAGGAAAATCAGAACTTAGCCCTCAATTTATCCACCCCCATTCATGTCACAGAAGGCGGTGGCGTATGGGGAGTGTTAGCTGGTTATGAATTTATTCCTGCTTTTGCGTTAGAAGCAAGCTATATGCATTTTCCTAAAGCCGATGTTTTCTTCGATCCTGAAAGTCTTTTTAGTTTTAATAACAATGACTTAGTCACACTTCGTACCAGAACAGAAACAATAAATTTAATGGGTAAAATTATGTTACCCATCTTAAATAGTGCTTTTAGAATCTATTCTAGTGCGGGCATTGCCGGAGTGCATCGCAGTGATATCCTCGAGAAAAATTGGCGGGCCAGCCCCACGTTCGGGGTTGGAATCAATTATCGCTTAGGTACACATATCATGGCGGAAATTGGTGGAAATTATACAGCAGGTTATGGAGAATCTCAGTTAAGTCCGACTGACTCCTATTTCCCTTTTCTTTACTCAGTCACAGCTCGCCTAAGTTATCGTTTCTAACTTAGGTTAGCTAGGATTTGGGTATTGAAATTTGTGCCAGGTTTTAGTTTTTGATCTTAATGGATTATTTTTTGGACCTAAATAAAAGTAAGGATACGCTATGTGGACAAATCTCAGAAATAACCTAGGACCTCTCATTCTCATGTTAGTTTGTCCTCCCTTTGTCATGCTGATGTGGTACACGAATACACAATTAGATGGTTCTTTCTATGCCTTATGGAATCTAATCAACGAAGAAGGGATTGTTACTACGGTATATAAAATATGGCAACCCTATTTTTGGGGCTCGAGCGTTGCATGGAGCATGATTGCCTGTTTTATCGTCTTTGAACTCATTTTAATGCGCATACTGCCTGGGAAAAAATTCTACGGGCCACCTACGGCAAAAGGGTATATGCCTCTTTATAAGGAAAATGGATTTTTAGCCTTTGTTATCACCATTGCAATTTTTTGCTTGGCTTCTTTTGGATTACAGTTATTTCCTGCCACTATTCTCTACGACAACCTAGGTAGTATTTTTGGTGCGCTCAATATTTTTAGCCTTTTGTTCTGTGTTTTGTTATATCTTAAAGGCCGCTTCTTTCCTTCAACGAGTGATGCAAGTACCACCAAAAACATTTTATTTGACTACTATTGGGGAACTGAATTATATCCACAAGTTTTTGGCTGGCACATTAAACAATTTATCACCTCGCGATTTGGCATGATGAGCTGGGGACTGTTTCTTATTTCTTATTGTGCTAAGCAGGCAGAATTAAGCGGATTAGCTAATTCGATGGTAATTTCAGTTGCTTTGCAAGGTTTATATGTCGCTAAATTTTTTCTCTGGGAAAAAGGTTATCTACGCTCTTTGGATATTATGCATGACCGCGCAGGATTTTATATTTGTTGGGGCTGCTTAGTTTGGGTTCCCTGCGTTTATACCTCACCCGGCATGTATCTTGTGCTTCATCCCGTACAGCTAAGCACGGCTTTAGCGTGGATTATTTCGGTTCTCGGAGTGATTAGCGTCCTTATTAATTACTTAGCCGATAAGCAACGGATGCTGGTTAGAGAAACCGAAGGTAATTGTAAAATTTGGGGTAGAAAACCGACTATTTTGTTAACTCACTATAAAACACTTAAAGGAGATACCAAAAGCTCTATCCTCCTTGCTTCAGGCTGGTGGGGAATTTCAAGGCATTTTCATTATATCCCGGAAATAACAAGTGCCTTTTTTTGGTCAGTTCCAGCGCTTTTTACTCATTTCTCTCCTTATTTTTATGTTTGCTTCCTAAGCATTCTTCTGCTTGATCGTGCCTTTCGTGATGATAAGCGCTGCGCTAAAAAATATGGTCAAGATTGGAATAAATACTGTGAGCTTGTACCTTATAAAATCATTCCTTTTTTAATCTAAATAATGAGGTTTCTACTTCCACGGCCCAGCAGCTTGCCCGGCATAGCAAACTGTTCGGGCTGTGGCCTCCTCAGGCCGAAGGGATTCCCCCTCTAATGAGAGCAATAAGGTTTTCAAGTTTGTCTGCTTCATTGGCAGGCTTGTCCCAACGCACTCGATTGATACGGGGAAAACGCAAAGCCACACCTGATTTATGGCGAGAAGAATAGTTCACCGCATCAAAAGCAATCTCAAAAACCAGTGCTTTTTCTACTTCCCTAACCGGGCCAAAATGATTCAAGGTATGATAACGGATCCATTTATCAAGTTGATATAATTCTTCATCAGTAAAACCAAAATAAGCTTTACCAATAGGAACCAATTCCTCAGCTCGCCAAAGTCCAAAAGTATAATCTGAATAAAAAGAAGAGCGCTTGCCATGACCACGTTGTGCGTACATTAAAACGGCATCGATTAATCGTGGCTCTCTCTTCCATTTGAACCAAAGACCCAAAGGTCTACCAGCAATATAGAGACTATTTTTACGTTTTAACATCAAACCTTCGACAGCAACCTCTTGTTTAATAATTGCTTTTTGCTTTAGCTCTAATAAACTCTGGAGTGAATCAAAAAATAAAAGTTCCGAGAGCAACATATTCGAAGGACGGTAATTTCTAAACCAAGCTTCCAGTCTTTTTCTCCTATCAACCAGCGAAAAACTGCGTAAATCTTGAGTTTGCTCTTCAAGAAGATCATACAAAATAATTGCCGCAGGTTGTTCCTGAAGAATTTTCTTGCTGGGCTTTTTACGATTTAATCTTTTTTGCAAATCGTTAAAACTGCCGATACGATTTTGACTTTGAATAACAAGCTCGCCATCCAAAACCGCCGGCTCATTAACCTCCTGTAAAACATCAGGAAATGATTGGCTGATGTTATCTCCACTGCGGGAATACAAGGCTTTAGATTCGGAAGTGCAAACGAGCTGCACCCGAATGCCATCGTATTTGTATTCTGCATAAAAATCTTCAGGCTTAATTAGGGCGAGATCTTTTTCTTTCAGAGGGTGAGATAGCATAACAGGATGAAAAAAATTAGCATCAAAGCTATGAGGAATTGAACTTTTCCCTTCTAACCAGGCAAATAATTCAAGATAAGGCGGCTTTATATTATGCCAGACCTGTTCTATCTCCAAGACATTTACCTGTCCATAACATGCCAGAGCCTTTTTTAAAAACCGCGCCGAAACACCAACCCTCAAATTTCCCGTCCCTATTTTTAATAAGGCCCAGCGCTCAATTTTATTAGATTGGTTCAATAATTCAGCTAAAAAAGACGCCATTTCAGTTTTAGATAGTTGCTGAAAAATGGTTACTATTTCTGTAAGACTAGGTAACTTAGATTCTTGTTTTTGGGGCCAAAGCAAAGCGATAGTTTCGGAAAGATCACCGACATAATCCAACGATAACTCAAATAAAAAGGGATCAATTCGCTGATGAATTAATTCTCTAATTAACTCACGATTGAAGGTAGGGAACTCTAAGGTATCCGCCATAATTGCCAGAGCATATCCACGTTCTGGATCGGCTGTAGACTTAAAGAAATCGTGTAATAAATTTAACTTGGTTTTGTGTCGATAAGAAAAATAAAGGCGATCAAGTAATTGAGCAAATTTTTTCATTCTCAATCCTCTCTTTCTTCTTTGCCAAGCAATCTTAAAGCCTTGGCTTTAAAGCCTTTAAGCTTAGCCGCATGGACAAGGGCATCTTCTAAGCCATGAGTAACCCAAATTTCTTCAGGGTTGACTTCTTCAATCGTTTGTAACAGCTCAAACCAATCGGCATGGTCAGAAACAATCAACGGCAAATCAATATTTTTTTGCTTGGCACGGGCACGAATTTGCATCCATCCCGACGCATTAGCCCTAATCATTTCACCAAAGCGTCTTGTCCATCGACTATGCAACTCGCCCGGCGGACATAGAACGATTTTCTTCTTGGCACTCTGCTTATCTAAACTAAGCGCAGAGCGCAATTCGCCTAATTGAATACCATAACTTTCATAAAGCTGACAAAGATTGAGCAAAGCACCATGTACATAAATGGGGGCGCAATAATTTAATTGACGCAGCGTTTTAATCACTCTCTGACATTTTCCTAGTGGGTAAACAGCAATCATATGACAGAGCGGAGATTTTTCTACAGATACGAGTAATTTCTTAAGTTCGTCTTCGATAGGTGGATGTTTAAAAATGGGTAGGCCAAAAGTCGCCTCTGTGACAAAAAAATCACAGACTCTAGCTTCAAAAGCCCTGCAAGTAGGATCATAAACACGTTTATAATCACCAGAAATAATTAAACGTTGTTTACCATACTCAATCACTACTTGGCTGCTGCCCAAAATATGGCCCGCAGGGATAAAGCTTAATTTAACTTGATTAATTTTTATTGATTGATGATAAGGCAAATTTTGCCATTGGCTGCAGGACTGATTACCAAGACGAAGTTGCATAATTGCAATAGTTTCCGGGGTAGCCAAAACCTTGTCATGCCCTGGACGAGCATGATCATTATGCGCATGAGTTATGACCGCCCTTTCTACACAACCTATGGGATCGATAAAAAAACCACCTGGAACACAGAAAAGACCTGCAGGTTTTGGTATTAACCAGTCACTGAGCTTAGGCATAATTTTAATTTAGCTTAATCAGGTTAAAGCAAACCTTATCAGCCCAATAATTCCTTATGAAGTGATACCAAATTACTTTCATTATAAACGATATTTGTTTAACTATTAGGCAGATTTACAGCTGTTAAATATTGCAAAAAAAACTCAGCTTGTATAAGGTAGGGATCTTATCTTTATATTTAGTGAAGAAAAAAATGAGTACACCACCACTACCAAAGGAATTGGAACTTTTGTTTAACTTGTTTGATTTTATCAAGGATCTTACTGAAAAAAGCACTGAGAATAATCGCGATATTCTATCTATACTCATCTATCTAATGTTAGGTCTAATTGCTATGGCAGTAGTTCAAACTATTGTGAATCGCCAAAGATTAAGTTTTTTTAATGATCCACAAGGAAATAAAGAAGATTTAAATATACATGAACAGCGTTTAGTCAGCGCAAATTTCCCTCTAAATAAGATTCCAGAAGATTTTATCTGCCCAATATCACTAAGTATTATGGTAGATCCAGTTATTCTCGTTCCGGTTAATTTCAACCCCCATGATCTCAATACTAAAAAGTCATTTGATAAAGCATCGATAGATGCCCATATGGACAAAGCAAAAGAGCGGGGGGACAGCGATTTTATATGTCCAACAACAAGAATAAAATTTTCAGGTTATCTGCTCAATGGCAGCTTAAAATCAATTATTGATGAGTGGGTTTCTAAGAAAGTTGCAAAATCAACCTTTAATGAAGCTGAGACTGTTACTCCTAAGGTTTAGATATCAAAGAGCAAGCAATTTTTCATTAATTTTTAGGAAAATAGCATGCAAACAGCACTCTTTCAGAAGTGTCGCCCACACAGGATAATAGGACTCCCTGCGGTTGTTTTTCATCGCCATATATTCCATGTATCACACGCAATCCCCCTTTGTTTGCACAGTGGAATTGTGATGAAGCGACAATAGTAGTGGTTGACTTAGGCGATGCAGCATCGTCATAGATGGCGCGGCAATTCAAACCGCCACTAGTAGGCGGCGCTAATATTAAGATTTTCTCTGCAAAAATTGAGTTTGATCCAAAAAATAGAAGAGCAATAATAAAAGCGCCGATTAATCTCACTTTTCACTCCCTGTTAAAGTTCTTTTAATGAGGTCTGTGATAATTTTGCTTAAAATGATACATTTCAGTCCCGATCTGCTCTAACTCCCCCCTACTCAATAATTTTTTAACTTCAGGAAAAAGTTGCATTTCCTCTTCCCTGGCATGGTGCTCAACATCTTTTTTAAATTTCGCGAAATGCTCTTCCCAAATTGCTTCTGTTTTGATTTCTGAGAGGCGTTCTATCTCTCTTTCTGCATAATTTTCTTCTTTCAAAAGATGTTTAATTTCTTCATTTAATTCCAGATCATTTCTAAGATGGGGATACCATACGTCATGCTCCATCGCTTCATGGCGTACAAGATCATTTCCTAAGGTTTCAAACATCTTTCTTTTTGTTTTATAACGATGCGATTCATCACTAATATTTTCTAATATTTTTCTTACTCGATTATGTTCTTTAACTAAAAAATCAATGGCGTTCATAAGATATCCTTATCCAATGGATTTATATTACTAAATTAACTATAGAATATTGGACTAATTTATCAAGATGGAAGGTAAATATTGGCTCAACCCACAGCAATAACCGATTAATTTATATGAAAATTTGAATAAATATTATGATTTATCCCAGTGAATTCTCATTGCCCTGAAGTAAGCCGCCATTCTCCATCAACAATGATAAATTTCTTACTCAGTTCCTCAATGTTTATTATTTCGATTTTAATGTAATCTCTTAGCACTTCTGGATATTTGATTGCGAGTTCAAAAATTATTTTGTTAGTAAAATCTTCTTTATTAGGATGATTCATTATGATTCTCCAATTGATCATTCCATTTGATCAGAAAACTCTTCCTTATTCGAGGTAACAGGATCATCAAAATTCCGATTTCCCTCTCCCGGTATGATAGGATCTGGACTATCAGCATTGACTTCAGCAATGCTAACTCTAATTCCCTTTACGTTCTTGCCATTTTCAGAATTATCCTTTTGATATTGCTCCTTCATCATTTATCTCTCCAATAAAAACTATTTAATAGTATAGATAATATTTAAAGGTAGATTAGGGCTAATTTATTAATTAAGAACAAGAGAGTTTTTGCAATATTAAAATTTTCTACTACTTTTAATATTACGGAAATATAGTTGCAATTAACTTGTCAATTATATTTCTTTCTTAAGGGAATAAATCTATAAATCAAGGAGTTCAACATGAACAGAGAAATTTTTGAGGGAAATTGGAACGAATTAAAAGGTAAAATGAAGCAAGCTTGGGGTTGGATGACTGATGATGATCTGAAACAAATTGAAGGTAATCATCAAGAAATTTATGGTAAATTACAAAAGCATTATGGCTACGGCAGAGATGAAGCTGAAAGAGCTGTAGACAAGTTCCGCAATCAATTTAGACAACACTAAAACTTAAGGTCTCTACTTTTTTAGTAGAGACCTTTTTTTATAAAAATAGTCTAGATGTCAGAAAATCAAAGCTGAATTTTCAAACCTTCACGGTGTAAGTGGATTTGAATCGGAGGTAAAAAATGAGTTTGTCCGCTATTTGAACAACTAGATCTTCTTTATAATGACTCCTTAACTCAAGGATAACTCGGTACTACACTCATTCACTACTGACTTCATTGTTTGATCAATATTGTTGCAGAATTGGGAGCTAAAAAACCCCACTGCCGCCTCTAATTTATCAAGCAAACAACTAGTTAAGGCTACACCTATCAAAGAACGTAAAGTATAAACCATTTTTGCTGAAAAAATTGAGTGTTGGGTTTCAATATGATTTTTCAAGCTATTAATAGTATCTAATTTTCTTTCTCTAGGAAGGGTTGGATTGCCCATTTTTTGGGTCAAAACAGCAAGCTCGGCGATGCAAACACCATATCGTTGTCTTAGAACCTCTGGCTCTGATTCAGCTAAATGCGCCTCAATTTCTTCACTTAAAGACTCATAAACATGGGTTAATTTTGTTTTTAAAGTTAAAGAGAGCTCTAGACCTTGCATTTGAAGTGCTGATTCAAAGGGATCGAGTATTGCTCTTGTTTTAAGGATCTGTATTGCATTGTTTATTATATGGTCGAAAAAATCGAGCTTCTCCTTCTTAGCTAAGGGATCATCTTCATCTAGACAACTCTTAGCATGCTGAGTTATTTTTACAACGATTTTTTCTAAGTCATTCCCTATTTTCGCAGCAGTATAACCCAGTCTAAATAAGCGTTCTGCTTCACCGAGAAATAAGGCTTTAAATGAACTTAATTGCTCGCTTTTATTCTCGGGAAATCTATCCAGTGGCTCAAGTAAGTTATTAGCAAATTTTTTAATAGAAAACTGTTGAAGACAAGCGTCAACAGCGCCATGCATTTGGCCAATAAAGTTATAAAAACTAGCTTTCACCTCTTCGGGCATCTGTGAATAAGTGTTTAAAGTCTCATCTTTAAACTGCTCAATATACCTTTTACGCTGGTTCGCTGAATGGATCGAAATATTTGGCCCCAGATTATGGATAATCAACTGCTCTAACAAAGAGGGCAATTGACCCATTTTAAAATTTATTTTTTGCTGCAAATCCTCTTGAGCAAAGCTTTCTCTTTCTGCATGACTAACTTCTCGTTTTAATAAAAGAAGAAAAATTTCAAATTCGGGTAATACTATTTCTGAAACATAAGGAGGTATCTCGTCTCTTAAATACTCTAGCGCCGCATCTGCAGGAGTGAATAGTTCTTGTAAAAAACAAAGCTTTTCATTGAGTGCAAAATCTGACTCATCAGCAACTACATCATCAACCACGCAATTTTGTTCGTCTAGATAAGTCAGTACAGATTCTAAATGAATCTTATTGTTATACTTTTTACTGCCTTGACTGACCACGTATTGGCAATAATGCATCATTTTTTGATAATAACGACGACTAATTCCACTCTGCACTAAACAAAAAGCCGTAAACAAAATAATTTCTTCCGCTGTAACCTTATGTTCTTGCAGCTCAACAGCTTGGGGTAATTCTGGACTTTGATTAAGATTTTTATAAATGATGTTTCTTATGTAATCAAAAAAAACTTGAACTTGAACAGTTAATCGTTCTAAATCCTGCAAACTCCTAATCTCAGACACATCCTTGAATTCAGCTAACAATTGGGTAGCAGGATTCGTTGTATCGTTAAGCCAGCTCGCAAATCTTTCTTCTTCTTCAATGGTTAAATAGGCCATAATTTGATTATTTAATTGCAATAGTGCTCGAAATAATAACAATCATGCAAAATTTAGTCTAGCTTTGGTGCAGGAAACCAAGAGCCATGCAAGCCATGAGGGACTCGTCTTGGCAATCGGATAGTCGCTATTGGCGGCTTTTCAATCTCTTTTGCATTAAGAATTAGGAAATCGCTAGCGTTTCGCTTTTTATCATAAGCAAAAAGAAGCAAGTACCCCTCATCTTCTTCTTGTGCATTCGGCTTAGGTGCAAATACCGCTTCGCCTATTTGATATTGCCCGCTGAAATCTTGAATTGCGGTTGTTTTAGTTGCTAAATCATATTTCACCAACGCATCGTAAGTTAAAATATCCTCTGCCTTTGTTCGCGTTGGCGCATAAATAAATTGGTAGGATTTGCCAGTAAAATGGATATTGAAGGTTGGAAATTCAGCTATATAGTCCGCCAGAGGAATTTCTCGCAGTGTTTTTGTTTGTAAATCGATTTCCATGCGCACCATTCTTGGAGGTTTATCATCCCCAGTTTCCTTGTTTGTCACTCCAAATTTTAAAGAGTGATGACGTGCATAATCCACGATAATTTTATTTTCTTCTTCATAGGCATTAGCAAAATGAAATACAAAAAATGCTTCCGTTTTGAGCCATAGGATGGGTTTATCTTTATCATGCCGCGCAACAATAGCAATGTTGCTGCCTAACTCGGGGCGCCATTGCAAAACACTACCTCCCTGCTCAACAGCATCAAGATTAAAGATGGCGGGGCAATCAAAAAAGACTAGGTAATTTGTCGTCATCACAAAATCATGCATCATACTGCTATAGGTCTTGTCAATGATCCTGGATTCAACTAAATTCCCTTCCGAATTAACTCGATGATAAGTTAAAAAGGGTGGTTCCAAATCATAGTTAATCAAATATAAATCATTGGTATCAGGATCCAGACGGGTATGCGGGCCTACATGCAGCGGCTTGGTGGTTCCAGGATGCCATTCTTCAATCGTATTTAAATCATGATCCATCTCATAGGCAGGTCCCCCTTCCCACATTGCTAAATACCGTTGAGCATGTTTAATAATATGAATGAATGCGCCATTTTTAAACGGACCTTGATCATCATTAGGACCAATTAATTTAGGATCAGGAGGAATGGGCATTGCAATCCCGCCATAAATTGCACGACCATATTTCTGTTCGAGTAATAAGCCTTTAGTTTTGACATAGCGATTGCGATAATGGAGCTTCTCCTCAAAATACATCGCATGAATCATCCCATCTCCGTCGATAGGATACGTGTAAGAGATTGGATCAAATGCGGGATTAGAACCGTTACGCATATAAGCACCACGCAGATTCTTAGGAATTTCTCCCTTAACTAGTAAATTTTCAAAATCACTCTCCTCATGAATTGGAGCAAAATTATTTTGTAAATAGGGATTGGCTTGCAAACGCTTTTTTATTTGTTGCTCACGATACCACGTTGGATATTTATTGGAAAAATAAAATCCCAGAGTTATCGGCCCATACACAAGAACTTGGTAGATAATTTGCTCTGCCTTAGTCGTGCCCCAAGAAATTAAATATAAAGCAGTAGAAAAGGTTAAGATAAGGCCCCACATTAGACTGAGCTTTCTATTTACTTGCCAAAATCCGGGAGTATTCCAGATTTGTTTAGGAGTTTGCCCATAAGCATATTGGATAGTAAAAGGCTTACCAATCACTAAAGAAAACCAAATGATTAGCGCTAAGAATGCATTAGACAGCATCCAGGCATTTTGCACCATCCAATCGATTCGAAAAACTATTGTGAATACATAGAATAAGAAAAAAAATAGCAGTGTTCCCCAACTTAAAATAAACCCTTTGAGAAGCTGTCGCCATTCGGTGGCTAGTAATACAATGGAGCTGATGGCCAACGTCAAAACAATTTCTTCCCGTGATTTGCCATAAAGTGCTGAGAATAGGATCCAGGGTAAGAATCCCAAAAAAATCTGCCACATATCGGCTCCTAGATATAAGTTTAGCGAATCTGAAAAAAGTATAGCCTGCAATAATTCTAGCGAATCGGGTGCCTTGTAGCGAATCTCAGTGATTAAGCAGGAAGCTGGTAGTTGTTGTCAGCCCTGCCCTCCCAGGCATAACAATTAAACAGGGATGACAATTGGGTCATGCGGAAAAGCAGCCCTCTCTTTAAATACTTGCTAAATCACGAATTAAATCCAATACTTTCTTTAAGCAAGTCAATCAATAAATGGAATAATAATGACCGAATTCGCTAATTGTTTTATAGGAAAAACAAAGGGTTGGCTGTTGAGGGCTATTATATGCGCTTGCCTTTTTTCCTTCAGCTCTTTAAGTTATAGCAGACATCATAGATATTATTACTCGGCCTGCCCCCCTTATACCAATTGCTATATAATCAAAGCGATGACTTATTATTGTTTCAATTATAATAAGCTGGCATGCACAACCTTATTACAAACACCAGACTGTGAGCCCCGTCTTATCTTTCCTGATGAACAAAGCTGTATGGCTATTATCTTACCCTACTACGATTAACCTAAGAAAACGATAAGGATTTGCCGTTATAATGACAGTTGTTTATGCATATTGATATGCTTTACAAGCTCATCTTCTTCTCGCAATTGACAGCAAATTGTATATATTTAAATAAAATAGCTTTGCCTGACAGAGGTCATATGGATGTACAACATCAAGAGCAGTACGAATTTGAAGTACCGGATGAAGGGTTAGATTATGACATCCTGGATATGTCATTTAACCCCACAACAAAGTCTTTTATTGCGGCGAATGGAATTCAACCCGGCATGCGCGTCTTGGATGTAGGAAGTGGCTCAGGAATAATTACCCATTATCTCGCTGGCTCTGTAGGTGCTCAAGGGCAGGTAGTATCTATTGATATCAGCCCTCAGCAATTAGCACGTGCTGAGCGTTATTGCCAGCAACAGGGCGATAAAAACATCCGTTTTAAACCCGTTTCTGTCTATGAACTTGATTCACTTAATGAAACCTTTGATTTAATTTATTGCCGTTTTGTTCTTCATCATCTGCATAGTCCAAGACTTGCGATTCGTCTTTTTCATCAACTCCTAAACAAAGGAGGCCTGTACATTGCTGAAGAAGGTATCATGAGTGCTGCGTTTTCCTATCCTCCTTCTAAGGTTTTGCAACATAACCGAGAGCAAATATCTTCTCCCAGAGAAGAGAAAGAAGGTACTCAGCGAGATGGTGATTTTGGGATGAAACTTTTTTATTGGATGAAAAAATCCGGTTTCACTATTAAGGATCTTAAGCTTGTGCAGCCTTTGCTTAGTACTTATGAGCAAAAAAAGAAATTACTTGATGGGCATGAAGCCTTTAAAAAAACTGCAATCCTTCAAGGGAAAAAGGAAAGCGAATGGGAGGCAGAGAAACAAGAATTAATTCGTCTTGCAAAAGATAAATTTGCTATCGTTGGATTTTATCAATCCTGTCAAGTCTGTGGTATTGCTAATTAAAATAAAGGAGAGTGCAAATCTGCAAAAACACATGTAACAATGCATTGCAAGCACAACCAACCTAAATTGGGATCAATAAGCGATAACTAAGTAGAAAAACATCTTATTGATCAACAAAAAAACAAATTGACCTATAATTATCATTTATGTAATCAGTAGAACTAATTATGAGTAAAGTTAGAAAAATTCTTATCCTTGCCAATGGCTCAATTTCTGTCACCGAGAAAAAACCGAATAAATCGGGGTATTTTGGTTTTTTTTCCCTCAGCAATATGGCGACTTGGCTAATGTATGATCCCAATAATTTTATCAGTCAATTAGCTAAACGCAGCGAAGAAGAACATACACTCATTCTTGACGGTCCAGGAACCGATATTACAGAAGAAAACGGTTCTCTATTCAAATCAATTGGTGCTCTTGTCGATGGTCATATCGGTCGTAATGGAGTGTCTGCCAGTCTTGAAAAAATAAAGCAGTTCATAATATATCATGCCGAAGAAGCCAAAGAAGCCGATGAAACTTTAGTGATTTGCGGGATAGGTTGGAGCCGTGGGGGTTTTGTTCTTACCCAAATGCAGGAATGGCTTGAGAAAAAATCGATGCGCTGTGAAATTGAGATAGAAGCAATTCAACTTCATTTGATTGATACGGTTTTAGGTGGCCCCACTGACCGGTGGCGATATTTTTTCACAGACCGCAAAGGCAAACAAAATGTCCCTGTCAATATAAGCGTACACAATTATCTGTCCGACACTGGTAATCTCAACGCCTGGGAATCGGTTCTGAAGTATTTACCCGAACGATGTCAGATCAATACCCCCTTCTTCAGCGGCCTAATTGATACTACTAGAAATACAACTTATACACTCAACGACAAGCAATATGTTCATAAAAATTCCAGTTGGCTGCTTCCCACCTCACATGAGGCACTAGTAGGCAAATCTCGTAATCAAATAGGGGAATGGGCCGGTCAAATTGTTCTTGCAGATATTGTTCGTCATGTCATCGGATTTTCTTTTAAAATAGACGAAGATTGGGTAAATGATACCATTGAAACCGGCCAAACGGCTTTAGAAGAATTACGTCAATCAGATCTACTACGGATTAGCGATAGAAAATTCCTGGATTTTAGGCAGCCAGATACTACGCTTTTTGGCCGAGGAATCCCCCTTGAAGAAGATTATATAAATCCATTCCACACTATGTCTAATTTTAGTAATTCTTGAATAAATATATTTGTCAAATTAGGTAGTTAATATTACTATCTAAGCACTGCATTTTAGGTTTAAAATCATGTACAAAGAAAAATCACTAGCATCCATGTTTCCTCTTTTTCTCGTATTATTTATTGATGGCATGGGATTAGGGTTATTATTTCCTATATTAAATACTATTTTGATTGATCCACAAGCTGGCTTTTTGCCCCTCGATATCAGTCTAGGTCTACGTGATTTTTATTATGGATTAACCATCGGTATTTTTATGATCTGTTGGTTTTTTGGTGCTGCAATTCTTGGTGATTTATCGGATAATGTAGGGCGCAAAAAATCACTCATGATCTGCCTGATCGGTGCTTTTTTAGGCTATTCAATATCTGCGATGGCTATCCTTTATCATAATTTTTGGTTACTGATTTTAGGCCGAATCATTGCCGGTTTTACCTCAGGTAGTCAGCCTATTGCTCAAGCAGCAATAGTCGATATTAGTCCTGAAGAACATAAAGCACAAAACATTGGACTTATCCTGCTGTCGGTCTCCCTTGGCTTTGTTTTCGGCCCTATTTTTGGCGGATTACTCTCTGACAGCCGCATAGTTTCTTGGTTTAATTTTGAAACACCTATGTATTTTGCTGCTGCTTTATCTTTATTAAACGCCTTTTTACTTCAATGGTCGTTTCAAGAAACCTTCGCTAAAACCAGCAATAAAATCACTATTCAATGGCATCATGCGATGCATATTTTTATTTCTGCTTTTAAACATGATGCAATAAAAAAATATTCTATCGTATTGCTGGTTATGATTTTCGGTTGGTCGAATTATTTTTCGTTTATTTCAATGTACTTATCGCAAATCTATCACTATTCAACTATGCAAAATTCTTTTTTCCTCGCAGTAATGGGACTTGGATTTAGCCTTGGCTGCGGTTATATCGTTAATTTTTGCACTAAACGTTATACCTTTGAGCCAATAGTGATCATTGGTTTAACTTTAACGGCTGTTTTCGTCTTAGCCACTTTGCTGATTAATGAAGAATGGGTAGCGTGGGTTGCAGCACTGTTGATTGGCATAAGCCTATCCGTTGCTTATTCGGTATTACTTACCATCTTTTCCAATCAAGTAAGTCAAAATGAGCAAGGCTGGGTTATGGGGGTAACCGGTTCTGTTATGGCTCTTTGCTTTGGATTAACCTCAGTTTTCACCGGTATAATCGCTCATGTCGGTGCAGTATTGCCGATGATCTTAGCAACAGTTGGTTTAGCAGGTAGCGCTGGAATTTTGCTTATTGTTAAATCGGGTAAGTCGGCTGTGAATGGCGAAACAAAACAACCAAGTTCAGTGCTGCATTAGAATTTTGCCCTAAGTTATTTCTCGATGACAATTCCAGCCTTGGTGCTGAACCTAGCTCAGCTCTTCTTCTGCAACAATCCCAGCCGCTCTCAATTTTACTAAATGCTGCTCTAGGGTTTGCATACCCACTGTTTGGCCTGTTTGTATAGAAGAATAGATTTGCGCAATTTTATTTTCACGAATTAAATTGCGTATCGCAGGGGTGCAAATCATAATTTCACAGGCGGCAATACGTCCGCCCCCGTTTTTCCTCAATAGGCTTTGCGCAATAACCGCTTGTAAAGATTCAGACAATAGCGTTCGAATGGTTAATTTTTCCTCGCCAGGAAACACATCAATAATGCGATTAACCGCTTTTGTTGCAGAATCTGTATGCAAGGTTGCAATCACCAGATGACCCGTTTCAGCAGCCGTTATAGCAAGCCGGATTGTTTCATAATCTCGTAATTCACCAAGCATAATAATATTCGGATCTTCACGCAAAACAGAACGAAGTGCTAATGCAAAACTATGCGTATCTCGATAAACTTCACGTTGATGAATCAGGCAATGGTGGCTTGAATGTACAAATTCGATGGGATCTTCTATTGTGATGATATGTTTATTTTGGTGGGAATTAATATAATCAATGAGTGCCGCCACAGTTGTACTTTTGCCTGAACCACAAGGCCCAGTCACTAAAACAAGTCCATTCGTATAGGAAGCAATTTTCTTAAAAATACTCGGAAAAGCTAACTCATCAATTGTCTTAATTGTTGAAGGAATAATACGAAATACTAGGCTTAGGCCTCGGTTTTGCGTAAAAATATTAACTCTTAATCGGTAAAGTTCATTAAATTGCAAGGCAAAATCGATTTCAAGCTGTTTTTGAAAAATGTTTTGCTGTTCTTTATTCATTATTTCTTGCATAAATACTAGCAAATTTTCTTGCTGTAAACTAACTAATTGAAGTGTATGTAAATCCCCATCAATGCGTAGGATGGGCGGCAAACCGGCGGATAAATGTAAGTCAGAGGCCTTTCTTTTTATTGCTAGAGTTAGTAACTCATCTAGATTCATATTCTTTCCATGTTAAGCTATTCCGCGCCTAAGAATAAACCTAAGCAGAGATTAAAGAAATGGCTTAACTCCTGAATCTTTGAAGTAAATATCGCTTGACTTAAGATCATTTTTTATGCAATATCTCTATCTTTTTTGCGCATTGGTGAAATTAGAATAGTTTTGAATTTATTTTATATCAATCACCATGCCTTTTATCCAAAATTAGAGAAACAATACAATTGAGCTCTTTAGTTTTAAGTTTGACATGCTTTGATTTTTATTTTCGGGGTGGCAGCACGAATACTCTGAAAAATCATATGAAATATTATGATGAGGATTTAGAAGCGCTAAAAAAAGATTTTCACGAAACAACCATTTCCGCAACCCCTGAAATAAAGGCAACGATTAAATCAATAGTAAAAAGCTTAAATATTTCTCCGCAAGAATGGAAAAAAGAATTTAAAAAAGAAAATCTAACCATCTATGAATTTCTTTTAAAACTAGCTAAAAAAGGCTACTCACAAACCGATTATATTATTGATCTCATTGATAAAAAAACTCAGTTCGGAAAACTCACTCTATTCTTCGCTGGCAGTGGCCTGCTTGCAACTCTAATAACTACTTTAATAGCCACATCGACGATACAGGTAGTATGGGAATTCATTAATGCTTTTAGTGCTTGGATCTACGGGGCTCCAATCTTAGGGTTAATTGGTACTTTTACTATGGGGATTTTTAATTTTTACTCGAACTACCATAATCAAAAAGCGACCGTTGCCAATCGATTCCGGGATAATTTTTTCCTCGTATTAACCACCGCAGCCAAGCTGACTGCTTCCATCCTTCTTTTAAATGCGGGAGTCTTGATGACTCCAGTCATTGCTGGAATTTTTGTTCTTGGCTCTGGAATAGATGTCCTTAAAGAACTGTTTTGTTTAGCCCAAGAGTATCTTCAATATAAATTCTTCAGTCCTCCCTTGAATGAAAATGATCACTTAAGTGTGCATCGGGCTTATGCTCGGCGTGTTTTTGGTTACCAAAACCGGATGTCATCCTTACAAATCAATTTACTCGCTGCTTTAGCCATTGTTGCTATTATGGCATTTTGGTGCTTTTTTCCAGGGGGCGGATTGGTTGTTTCTATGGGTGCAATTGCTGCAATTGGACTCATCTATATGACTAAATATTTATGGCTTAAACATAAAGAGTCTTTTCTAAGAGAGCGTCTTCAAGAACAGTTGCACGAACTGGAAGTGGTTTATTCAAGAGAAGACTCTGCCTGGGTGCTTGATGATGATATTTCATTGTCTCAAATTCAAGCTAGTGAGCAGGAACCTCTATTAAAGCCTTCGTCTCCTGTAGAATTCCTGCCTTCTACCCCTTCTCAAGAAAAGAGGAAAGAACCCACGGCAAATAAATTGCCGTTTTTTTCTAAAGAAATCTCCTCTCGCCCCCCTAAGGGACTTAGTTCTCAAACTGTTCTTTCTTACTGTGCAGATAGTCTTGAACCTGATGAATCAAGCTATACTCCATAGCGTTAGATAACGCCAACTAAGCAAACCGAGCTTACTCCACCTCATTTGATCATGACTGCAGTGTTCTAATTTTGCCTGATTTGCTATTCTTAACTGCAAAACCGTCGAATCTCTAATTGATAGAATGCTAATTCGTTGATGTTGGGTGCTGTAAACAATTTCATTCACTTTCGTTTGCAGGCAAGGGAATACGCCTAAGTTCTCAATAAAATAGTAAAAAGGATGTTTTTTATGAATTAAAACGCAACCTCGTTTATTTTTTAATAGCTGCAGCACTTCATTGGGATCATGAGATGCTAGGCCGCAGTGACCTGATTTCGACCAATCTGTCGACATCAGTTTCTTTGCTACTGTCTCGAGTTGTAAAAAAGAATCGTGTTGTTCAGTCAATTGATTAAGCGCTTTATAATCTAAAAAAACCAATTGCATTTGCGACAAGACTAATAAAGACAAAACCGCAATGAATAAAATGGTGGTTATCAGGACTATCCCGTCTTGCCGCTTCCTCATCCTGCACGAACCTCTGTTTTAAGCGTCACTGTTTTCGATTTTTCTAACTTCCAGCTCACCTCCACAAAGGTTTTGGCTTGATAAGTTTTTAGCTCGACTGACATGCTTTTTATTTGCGTGCTTAACTCCTCATTTTTTTTCTGATGATAAAATAAGGCTGAAACCCCCTGTTGATTTTTTTGGATGGAAAAATCCTCTTCAATCCACTCGCCAAGATAAACCGGCTCAACATATTCAAAGACTCGATTGTGAAAAAGTGTAAGAATTGTCCCCTTGTTTGTTTTTTTCACCGATAAAACTCGCTGTACCTCAGCATGATAACAATCGGCGATTAACAACGCTTGTTGCGCTTCAAATTGTAAATCTGAATGCAGTAATAACTGGTTTTGGCCGATTAACTTAGCTTGGGTAAAATACTCACTCATCCGATTGAGCTCTAAACTATTCGGTTTGCTAGCTTTACTTTCAATTGCAGCCAGCCCTGTTCTTCCATTGCGTTGATCGAAAGTTTTTAGTGAACTAAGCCCTGCACAAGGGGTAAACCCTGCCCTTCTCACGCTATTGCGCAGCAAATCATTGATCATTTGCAATTCTAAATCTTGTTCTAAGAGAGTCTGCAGATGTGAATATTGTCGTTTGGAGCTGAGATATTGCTGTGCGAGTACAGCGATAAGAAGGCTTGCTAACAAACCGCTTATCATTAGTTCAACTAAACCAACACCTTTCTGCTTTTGCATCTTGTTTATTCCCGTTGAAAATTTAATAAGATGGTGAGCGTTTTTCGTAATGATTATCAGACTGCACTTGAGCCTGCGAGTTCATTATCAATTGATTGAGAAATTGAGAAAGTTGCCATTGCTGCTGTAAAAGTACGATGGAAGAACTAGTGATTAACAATAGCGCGACCAATACTTCGAGTAGAGAAAACCCTTTTTGACTTGTCATATTCCATTCCTGAGGCTGCTGCAACGCATAGCTTAAGAGCAGAGAGTGAGAAATGCAATCCTTAAGCTCAATACCTCCTTATATCAGCATTCAACCATGCGACGCCCAAACCCTACAAACCAGAATTCGCTAACCGTTTCTTTTTATCTAGCTGTTGGGTAAGATATGTAATACCCTAAATGCTATTTTATTGCGAATCTATCAGGAGAAGGCCATTGTCATGCGATTATTACCTACTTCCTCATCCCGGTATTCGCTCATTACATCCCTACATTCCTGGAAGAGCTATCGAAGAAATAGCTCGTGAATTAGGGGTAACCAATATTATAAAACTTGCTAGTAATGAAAATCCGCTGGGTTGTAGTCCCTTAGCAAAAAAAGCATTAGCCGAACTTTCAGGGGCACAGATAGCTAATTATCCGTCGCCCGCCAATCATTGCATTGTGGACAAGTTGAGCCAAAAATTAGGGGTGGGCAAAGATATGCTCACTTTGGGTAATGGAACTGATTTATTGTTTCTTATTTTACTCACTACTTTTGCTTTACACACCGGAAAGCAGGTATTAACTCATGAATACGCATTTATTTCCTATCGCCTGCAAGCACAAGCACTTGGCATCCCAATCTCAACGGTCCCTCTTGATCCAGATTGGCAAGTCAATATTTCTGCGATTATTGAAGCCTGTAATGAGCAAACGGCACTTATTTTTCTGGCTAATCCAAATAATCCCACTGGGTTATTTATTCCTCATGAGGAAATCAAGCGCTTGATTAGTCATATTCCCGATTCAACCATTCTAGTGCTAGATGAAGCCTATTATGAATATGCCTACAAACTGGGGGATAAAAGCAGTATAAATCTTCTTGCACAATATCCCAATCTAGTCATTACACGGACTTTTTCTAAGATCTATGGACTTGCTGGTTTACGTTTGGGCTATGCTATTGCAAACTCACATATCACTGAGTTAATTCAGCGTGTTCAACCCCCTTTTGTCGTCAATACTGCCTCTCTCGTTGCCGCAAATGCTGCACTTGACGATGATGATTTCATTTTGCAAAGTTTAAAACTTAATAAAGAAGGAATGCAGCAGCTATTGCGTGGATTCGAAGCTTTAAAAATCAATTCTCTCCCATCAAGCTGCAATTTTATTACTATCGATTATCAAGCCGATTCTAGGCCAATTTATCAATATCTACTTAAACAGGGGATTATTCTACGACCCTTAACCCAATATGGTTTGGAGAATCAATTACGAATAAGTATTGGCAATGCTCAACAAAATGCCTGCTTACTCGATAAACTTACCAATTATCTAACTGAATTAAATAAGGAGTGATTGTGAAAACTGATTTACGGCAAAAACACTGCGAGTCTTGTGAAGGCATTGGCCAAGCCCTAAATGCGGAACAGATTCATAATCTGATGCCACAACTCGATAAAAGTTGGGAAGTCCAAGCAGGGTTCAAAGAAATTAAACGTTCTTTTGCTTTTGCTAATTTTTACGAAACAATGGCTTTTGTGAATGCCTTGGCGTGGATAGCAAATACCGAAAATCACCATCCAGATCTTGAAGTGGGTTACAACTATTGTCACGTGCGCTTTATGACGCATGCGTTAAAGGGTTTGAGCCAGAATGATTTTATTTGCGCAGCTAAAATTGATGCGTTAATGGAGTGAGGATAAGTTTTAAAAGATTGGATCCTGCCATTAACTACATCTCTACGTCCCATGACTTGTTCGGCGTTGTTGCATGATTGAACTGCCCCCCTACGTCCAGCGACTTGTCCGCGGGATCTAGAGATATCGGTAGAAAAAAGATCGTCCTGGATACCGCGGACAAGCCGACTTGCTCGCGGGAGCCAACGATTCGATGATTAAAAAAGAGCATTTGTACTCGCGGACAAGCCGCATTAAGTAGACAAAATGCCCAACACCATTTTGATAGCGGGTTCAATCCAATATGGACTAAGGTCTCTCATCAATTTCTTTTCGTTGTGTGGGTAGAAAATCTTTTCTATCAAGGCCCATTACCACTGCAAGCGCACCGGCCACATAAATAGAAGAATAGGTTCCAATGACAATACCAATGATAAGCGCTAGAGCAAAGCCACGAATCGTTTCACCACCGTAAACAAATAATGCGACAACCACAAACAAGGTTAAAAGGGATGTCATGATGGTTCGCGACAAGGTTTGGTTAATAGAAATGTTCATAATTTCTAAAGGATTTACACGTCGAATCTTAATAAAATTCTCACGAACCCGATCAAAAACAACAATGGTGTCGTTTAAGGAATAACCAATAACTGCTAATAAACCTGCAAGTGCTTTCAAATCAAACTCAATACCAAAGAAAGCAAAAATACCGAGAATCAAAACCGGATCATGCACTAAGGCCACTGCTGAGCTTACTGCCAGGCGGTATTCAAAGCGCATGGCAATATAAATCATGGTTGCTAGTAAGGAGACAATAATTGCTAAAGCCCCTTTGGTAGCCAGTTCTTGTCCAACCTGCGGGCCGACGAAATCGACACGTTGCTTCACTGCGCCAGGTAGTTGCTCCATGACTTTGTTAACAAGTACGGTTTGATCAAGATCTGCCCGTGGTGCGATACTAATCAATACATCTTTGGAGGTTCCGTAGCTAATAACTTGTGCTTCTTTGAAACCAACCTTATAAAGGTTATCGCGGATCATAGGAAGGTCCGCAGCTTGAGGAAAACTCACTTCAACCTGGGTTCCCCCGGTGAAGTCTAATCCCCAATTCAATCCATTTATTAACAAAGCACCAATGGAGAGCACAAAAATAAGCGCAGAGAACAAGGCGGTCCATTTGCGGGCGCCCATGAAATCTATGTTTGAATTTGGATTAAAAAATTCCATCTGAGCCTCGTTTTTAAATACCAATTGATAATTTTTTCACATTACGGCCACCGTAGTACCAATTTACGATAGCTCGGGTATAGGTAATGCTGGTTAACATTGAGGTAATTAATCCTAAACAGAGAATTACCGCAAAACCACGCACAGGCCCAGTACCTATTGCAAAGAGGATAATACCGACAATCAGTGTTGTCACATTCGCATCCATAATCGTTGCAAAGGCGCGATCGTAACCCGCCGCAACTGCCGCTTGCGGTGAAAGGCCATGTCGTAGTTCTTCGCGAATCCGCTCATAAATGAGTACGTTCGCATCCACTGCCATACCTACGGTAAGTACGAAACCGGCAATACCAGGTAAAGTCAACGTTGCCCCGATAATTGACATTAATGCACTAAGCAAAATTAAGTTTAAAAACAGGGCAATGTTGGCTACTAAGCCAAAGAAGCGATAATAAACCAACATCAGTAAAAGGATTAAGCCCATTCCAACTTCTAGGGATACCAATCCTCGATGAATGTTTTCTTTACCTAAAGAAGGACCTACTGTTCTTTCTTCTACCGGATAAATCACTGCAGGTAAGGCCCCAGCTCTTAATAATAAAGCCAAATTGCTTGCTTCTTTGCTGTCGGTCAAACCAGTGATTTGGAAATTATTGCCTAAAGCGGTTTGAATGACAGGCGCAGAAATAACCCGCTCTTCACGATGAGTTACTCTTTGTTCTACCCCATTTACTGTTTGCGTGCTTGCTTTAGTTTCCACATAAACGATTGCCATTCGCTTACCAATATTTTCTCGAGTGATTTTGGTGAATAAACTTTCTCCGCCCCCGCCCAATTGTACTTGTACTGCAGGTGTAGCTGATTGTTGATCAAAGCTAGAAACTGCACTGGTGATTGAATCACCACTCAAAACAACCTGTCGCTTCAAGAGAATTGGACGTCCATCCATTGAATACAACTTGTCATTAACAGGCACCGCTCCAGTTTGCTTGGCAATCTGCGCATCATTCTCTTGATCAACTAAATAAAATTGCAGCGTAGCCGTACCACCAAGAATTTGCTTCGCTCGCGCTGCATCTTGAATACCTGGTAAATTCACTTCAACTCGAGTCGCTCCCTGCTGCTGGACAACAGCTTCTCCTACGCCCAATTCATTCACTCGATTACGCAAAATACTCATTGTTTGTTCAATAGTGCTTTGACGAATAGAGTTTAACTCAGCAGGTGATAATGACAGTGAAACGGTATTAGTAATTTCAGATTTGGTCAGTGTCAGATTAGGGAATTTTCCTTTAATCTCATCAACCGCCTTATTCATTAGATCAGGACTGCGAAAACTGATATCGATTCCTTTATCCGTAACATAGCGAATCCCAGAATAACGAATTCCCGCTTCTCGTAAATCCTGGCTGACTCCTTTCATCAAACCTTCAAAACGACGACTGATAACGCTATCAACATCCACTTCTAAAAGAAAGTCCACTCCTCCACGAAGGTCTAAACCTTGTTTCATTGGCTCTGCACCAATGTTACTTAGCCATTTTGGTGTAGCAGGTGCAAGATTGAGTGCAACAGTGTATTGGGAATCTAACCCGTTTTTAATGATATCGCGTGCCACTAATTGAGTATCAGGAGAACTAAAGCGTATTTCAAGGTGATCACCTGAAGTCGTGATTGGAAAATGAGAAATCTTTGCATTATCCAAGAGTGTTTCTACTTGCTGCTTCAATTGCTCCATGTCAACAGGCGTTTGCGATGAAATTTGCACAGCGGGATCTTCACTGTATAAATTAGGTATTGCATAAATTAAGCCGACCACTACAATAGCGATCAGCATTAGATTTTTCCAAAGTGGATATTTATTCTGCATTTGCTTGTCCCAGTATCAAAACTTAGAGGGATTTAATTGTACCTTTAGGTAAAACCGCGCTCACTGCGCCTCGTTGTATACTCACTTCAACGCCTTCAGCAAGGGCAACTTTGATGTATTGCTCATCGATGCTCACTACTTTAGCGAGTATGCCACCCGAGGTTACAACCTCATCTCCTTTTTTTAGGTTGCTAACCATTGCACGGTGTTCTTTAGCACGTTTATTTTGCGGTCTAATTAACATAAAATAAAAAACGATAAAGATAGCTGCGATCATTATCAGCGAAAAAGTTCCATCAGGCTGTGCAGCTGGAGTTGCAGTACCTGCAGCTATCGCATCGCTTATAAAAAAACTCATACCAAATCTCCTCAAATCCGCTGTTAATCAATATGCCATTCCAAGGCACCCATTATGCCGAGACAAATCTACCCTTTGATTCTTGCCGAAAGTAAAGGGCTAATTAAGTGCGTGACATCATAGCGAGATTTCAACCTCACGTAAATGAAGACTACGCAATTTCACAAGGTTTTACACTAAAGATTGCATCCGATGTTGATAATAATGTGCATTATGTTGAATTAAAAAACGCTGGCACAGCAAGGGAGTTTGCATTAATAGATGATGGAAATAGGCTCGAGTTAATTTCTGCTCACAAGTAGGACAAGTACATTCTGCATCAATAACCTGATGTTGCTTTGTCATCCCGCTGTCAAGTAAAGCGATAGTGCCCTGTGCAGTGTAGACTTGGCCAGCAAACGCATCACTCGCTGGTTTATCTGATTCGATTAACTCAATCCCCTCATTGATTAACTCGTCTAATTGCAAGCAATCAAACTCGCCCGCAAGATAGCTTGGTTTCTTAACCCTGTTTCTCAATTGCTGAATAAAATCAGACCACGGTATTTGCTTGTCATAAACAAGATAGCAACCTGTCGTTTCATTGACTGGGCTAAAAATGTTAGGAATTTTTGCTGAGAGCTCATTTCTATAAGTCGCTGTAACCCTTTGAGGAAGAATAACGGTCTCGGGCTGTAATTTTAGTAGTAAAGTAAAGAGTTCATCCTCGGTAATACTTATAGTACTGCCATCAAAGCGCGAGCGAACCGAATATAGACCATTGCTATTCGCTTTTAACCTAGTCGCATTCACAATAATAGTCCCTGGCCATCCGCAATAACTGCGCAAATCGTCTATGGTATTTAGCAATGCGAAACCGGGTTTCATTAATAATTCATCAAGATAATAAGCAACTCCTTCAACGCCGATTTCTTGCCAATTCGCCAAAGTTAAACAAGCCCCGGCTTCAGAGCTGAGTACGGGTATGAAGTTATTTTTCTTTTTTGGGCTCATTTTGCAACTCCTCTCATGGGCTAAAGCAACAAGCTCGCATCACCATAGCTGAAAAACCGATATCCTAATGCAATTGCCTCCTGATAAAGAGCCATTGCCTGGGCGTGACCAATAAAGGCAGAAACTAGCATGAGTAAGGTCGATTCAGGTAAATGAAAATTAGTGATTAAGCCATCACAGATCTGAAATTGATAACCAGGATAAATGAAAATATTAGTATCGCGATTACAAGGTTTCAGTAGGCCATTTTCTGCTGCACTTTCCAAACTGCGCATTGAGGTGGTACCCACTGCGATAACCCGTTTACCGGCTGCACGAGTACTATTGACCGCTTGGCAGAGTTCCTCACTGACAATGAACTGTTCGCTATGCATTTTATGCTCATGGATCGAATCGCTTCGTACGGGTCGAAAAGTACCCGCGCCAACATGCAAGGTAGAGTAGGCGATATTGACACCCTTTTCTTTTAATTGCTTTATCAACGCTTCGTCAAAATGAAGCCCTGCAGTGGGCGCTGCTACCGAGCCTTTATGCCTCGCATAGACTGTTTGATAACGATCCGTATCCAAGGACTCATCCGGCCGGGTAATATACAAAGGCAAAGGGATATGACCAATTTCATTCAGCATTAAATCGACATCACCCAACACCTTGCAATGGTATAAATCATCCAACTTTTGCAATACTTCTATTTGCCAGTCTTTGGCTAAAAGAATCAAAGAACCCGCTTTAGGAGCCTTGCTAGCTTTAATATGAGCTAAAAAAGAATCATCGCCATTTAAGCGTTCGACTAATAACTCAACCTTTCCTCCACTCTGTTTTTGACCGTACAAACGTGCAGGAATTACTTTGGAATTGTTCATGACCAAAAGGTCGCCAGGTTGAAAAAACTCACTTATTTCTTTAAATTGATGATGATTGTACTGCCCTGTTTGGCGATTAAAAACAAATAGACGTGAATCGCTGCGATTGGGCAAAGGATATTGAGCAATCAACTTCTCGGGTAAATCAAAATAAAAATCTTGTTTATTCATTTTTCAACCTGAAAACTAAATGGCATATTATATACCCATTTTAATACGCTTAGACAAAACCATTTTGCTTTCATTGGATTTTACCCTAACCTTTAAGGAGTTAGGTTAATTTATTGGATGTCTTTGGTTCTCGAAATAAGGAAAATAATCATGCTAGTTACTTTCTCCTGCGACGCGTATGAAAATATCACCATGTTTGGTGATGTAGCAAAACGCCTTTTATCAATCATGGGCCATAGTGGCGCTGTACCTGGAGCCCTAGTTGCAAAGGAGATTCCTGGGGCCCTCTCGCGCCTAGAGAAGGGGGTTTCACAAGAACAATCGCAAACGCCAGTAAAACAACAAAGAGAGGATGAGGATGACCAAGATGAACCTGTGAGCTTGGCGAATAGAGCCTTACCTTTAATTAATATGCTTAAGGCAGCGAGTAAGGAGCAGTGTAATGTGATGTGGAAGTGAGTCTGTTGGCTCAGTTTGTTTCCTACCTCCCCCCCTCATCCCTAAGTCCTGCGAGGAGTTGGGGGGCTTTAACTCAATGGCATTGAAGAGAGGGTGAAGAAAAATCTCAAATGCTTATTAATGCTGGCCTCCAGACCAATGACCCCATCAGTGAACTATGCTAAACTTATCCGCTTAAAATTTTATGTTTACGTACCATGATATCTCTAAACCAAATCACCCTTTCTCGCGGCAATAAAGTTCTGCTCGATAAAGCTAGTGTTACACTCCATGAAAAACAAAAAATCGGTTTGATAGGCCATAATGGTTGCGGTAAGTCGAGTTTGTTTAGTCTCATTCTAGGTCAGCTTACTGCGGATACTGGAGAATATTTAATCAATTCTCATTTACGAATTAGCCATCTCTCTCAACAATTGCCCGATAGCCAAGATTCAGCACTGGATTTTGTTCTTGCTGGAGACGAAGAATACCTCAAGTTACAACAATCTTTGCTTCAAGCTGAAAAAGACGGTAAAGATGCAGAAGTTATTGCTTGTCATGAGCTTCTAACTCAAACAGCCGGCTATAGCAAACCTGCAAAAGCGGCGGCGATCATGGCAGGATTAGGCTTCAAAGCAGATGACCAAAACCGCGCTGTCAACAGCTTTTCTGGGGGCTGGCGGATGCGGCTCAGTCTTGCGCGCTGCCTGATGAAACCCGCTGATCTCTTATTACTCGATGAGCCAACAAACCATTTAGATATGGAGGCCATTTTTTGGCTGGAAAAATGGCTTAAGCAAAGCCCAAGCAGCATCATTCTTATTTCCCATGATCGTGAATTTCTAGATGCGTTTGTGACTCATATTCTCCATATTGAACATCAGATGATGAATTTGTATAGCGGTAATTACAGCCGTTTTGAACAAACTCGAGCCGAACAACTTGCATTACAACAAAAGATGTATGAAAAGCAGCAGCAAAAAATATCTCATCTTATGGCTTATGTGAACCGCTTTCGTGCCAAAGCAACCAAAGCGAAACAAGCTCAGAGTCGTCTTTCTGCGATTGCTAAAATGGACATTGTTGCCCAAGCCCAAGTCGACTCCCCCTTTTCTTTTAACTTTTATCCCTGCCAGCGCGCTGGTAATCCGCTTATACACTGCAACCAGGTTTCAGCAGGCTATGAGGATAAACCTGCAATACTTAAAAAAATAAATTTAGCGCTCAATCCTGGTGATAGGATTGCCCTGCTTGGCCCTAATGGTGAAGGGAAATCAACTCTCATTAAAACACTAACTGGTGCGCTTTCTCCGCTTTCTGGCTCGATTCATCGCTCACCTAATTTGCTCGTGGGCTATTATGCCCAGCATCAATTGGAAGAATTGGATTATCAATTAAGCCCCGTTGAAACAATTCAACGTTTATCGCCTGAAGCGAGAGAGCAAACGATTCGCGACTATTTAGGTGGATTTAATTTTCTTGGTGATATGGCATTAAAGCCCATTCATCATTTTTCCGGCGGCGAAAAAGCAAGATTGGCATTAGCGAAACTTGTCTGGTTAAAACCTAACCTATTATTATTGGATGAGCCAACCAACCATCTTGATCTTGGCATGCGTGCAGCCATAGAAATTGCTTTGCAAAGCTATGAAGGGGCTTTAATATTAATTTCGCATGACCGACATCTATTACGCACAACGGTGGATGATTTTTATCTGGTTTACCAACAACACGTCCAAGCATTTAAAGGCGATTTAGATGATTATTATCAATGGCTACAAAATCGGGAAGCAGGCAAAGAAACTCAGCAAGCGTCAATTACTAATAACCCCTACCGCGAGAAAAAAACGCTTCAAAACCGCATAAAAAAATTAGAACAGGCAGTCGATCAGCTCCATCAACGCCTTTCACAGTTCGAGGATACTTTAGCTGATTTAACACTCTATGAAGAAGGACAACAGCAGAAATTGCAAACCTTGTTGCAACAGCAGAAAACCTTGCAACAGGAATTGCTGCAAGCCGAAGAAGAGTGGTTGGAAACGGTGAATGCTTTGGAGGAGCTTAGTTAATAATTTTTCAATCTTCCATTCTCTGCCTGGCAACGCTCATAGCGCTATATCGAATGTTGAAGATGAATATGTCAATGAGCTTAAAATCATCAGAGATTATCCACCCTTTTGCAACCCATCCAATCGTCGCAGCACTCATCGGCTATAGTTACCTATATACCAGCCCAGGTAATTGACCGCTAATTCAGCATTTAGATTAATATTTTGTTAATTTTCCTCAGATATAATTGGCCTGTTAATAATACCAGGGATATTTATGAAGCCAGTTATTCACTATTTATGGGTAGGCCAACCTACTAAAACCGATCCTACTACCATTGCAGGTCATGATATTGCAGGCCCCATTAACATGGCTCGAGCATTAAAAATACAAGAAGAGAATGGCGAAGAAACTAACCCGATAAAATTTTGGTGTTTGGAAACCCATGCTAACTTTTATCGAACGACATTTGAATCAGAAGGGGTCGATATAGAGATTTGCACAATCGAAGGTTTATTAGAAAAAGAAAGTGATGGTGATTTAGCGGATCGTGCTAAGTCTGTGCAAGGCTTTATGGCTGAATATTTAGGAACTGTTGAAACCAGAGTCGCATTCAAAGACATTTTCTCCTTATTTTTGTTAGCTAGTGAAGGGGGTTATTTTTTTGATACTAATGTTTTTCCTGAAAAAAATAAGCCAATTTCTTTATTAGGAGAACCCGTTGTAACTACGGCTAAATCAGGTTTTCAAGAAGCAAATGATTTTTATATGATGTACTCACCCGGGCGACGAAATGCGGATATGATAAATATTGTTGATGATTGGATAAGAGAACCAGGATTTGGCAGCGTATCTGTATTCAAAGTGGCTGAGGTACCTTATTTTAATAGTGAAATGGGTGTACAGAAACTCAGTTATAAATCTTATCATATGAAAAATGATCTAGGTTTATTCTATTGGCTTAACAGGGAGATTGAGCTGTTTGAAGAGCATCTAAAGTATGGTGATATCGATGAACAAAGGACATTTTCTCCAAGTGCAATAGCATTACAAGAGGCTAGTTTGTGTTATTTGAAAGATCCTACAGAAGAAACATTATTGGCACTTCCATTCACCACCAATGAAGCCTTCGTATCGGATACAAAAAGTAACAAGGGTAAAATTTATTATGTTAACAAGGAAAAGGGGATCGCTGCTCTTGTTTTGGATAAGTGCTCTACGCTATTTGATATATTTTCTGTATCTGACAAGATTTATGGGGCATCTTCTGAAGATATACTAACGATAGCGAATGAGATTAGCCCTAGTCATTTTCACCCTGAATATATCGTTAACACAGAAAATTGTACGCTGTTGCATCACGCTGTATTAAGTAAAAACACCGCGCAGGTGCAAGCACTACTTAAATCGGGCGCTCGCCTGGATCTAGTAGCTACTTATGAAATTCGACCTTCAGGTCAAATTTTAGAAGTCACGCCAATACAACTTGCTCAATACCTTCAGTATGAAGAGATAACCTCTTTACTATTACAAGCTAAGGATAAAAAACAAGAAGCTCCTCCAGAGATGGAAAAAGAGGAAACTAGCAGTGGGCAAGCAGTATCAAGAGAAAAAGAGGATAATTCTGTAGTAAAACAGGGCCTATTTCGCTTTTTCCAATACCCAATCTCGATAATAAATGCAATCAAGCCTTCTATTACAAATGCACACTCTTTGTAAGCCTAATCACAGGTTCATCATGGAATGTAGTTAGGGATGAACCTTTGGTTCTGTCGCAAAAAATAATCGAAAAGCCTACATTCTTTATTTGTCTTGGCTTTTCTTGACTAATTGCTGCAACAACTGCTCTGCCGCATGTTGCTCCGCTTTTCGCCGATTAGGACCATAGCCAACGGCCGGTGTTTTAATTCCGCTCACTTTGCAAATCACATGGAAGACTTGATCATGCTCCTCGCCTTCGATTTTAGCTAAGCTATATACAGGTAGAGGTTTTTTCTTGGCCTGTAAATATTCTTGTAACTGCGTTTTGGAGTCTTTTAGGTTGTTATTTAGATTTTCATCTTCTAAACGCGAATGATAGAGCTTAAGAATCAATTGTTGGCTTTCAGCAAAACCGCCATCAAGAAAAACGGCAGCTATCACTGCTTCCAAAGCATCTGCAAGGATAGATGCACGACGGAACCCCCCGCTTTTTAGTTCCCCTTGACCAAGAAATAAGTAATCTCCTAATTCGATTTCCGCTGCTATTTCAGCAAGCGTTTCGCCTTTGACTAAAAAGGCGCGTAACCGACTTAGCTGCCCCTCACTTTTCTCTGGGAACAGGGTAAATAGCGCGTTGGCAATGACGAAACTTAAAATAGAATCACCCAAAAACTCATATCGCTCATTATTTTCGCTGCCAGCGCTACAATGGGTTAATGCTTGTTTTAAATGGGTACTTTTTTTAAATTCATAACCTAATCGTCTACTGAGACGTTCTAAATCGATGCGAACCAACATTTACCTCTTAAAATAATCCTACTCAATAATATAATAGCTCCTACATAAGAGCCTCATAGAATATCCCGAGTCCAAATCGTAGCCATACCAAATCATGGAGATCCTTCGCTAGGCGCGGGATGATATACAATGCGCAGGATACTGTTGCGGGTGGGCTATCATTCACCAATAGATTAAATGATATACTAGTTAATAAAGCGCCCTATTCTTGACCATCTCACGCGGTCTGTGTTTCCATCCCAGCTCATCCAGACGATAAATGCCTTGCCGCGCAAATATTTATCAGCAGTAAAGCCCCAAAACCGGCTATCAGAACTGTCATCACGATTGTCACCCATCATAAAATACTGTCCTTCCGGGACTTCTATATCAAAATCTTCAGCCGCAACCTCAGGTCGAATATAAATATCATGAATGATACCGTTTAAATCCTCTTGATATTTAGCGACTGCTTTTCCTGAACTTTCATCGGTTGTGTACTCAATGAACGTTTGCTTCATCTCCTTTCCATTAATGGTTAAGACTTTATTGTGGTAACTAATTTTATCGCCAGGAACGCCAATGACGCGTTTGATGTAGTCGTAACTGGGATCCGGTGGCCAACGAAAAACCGCTATCTCTCCCGTTTTAGGATTAGAAACCGGAATTATTTTCTTTTCCCAAACTGGCAGCCTAAATCCATAGGCAAATTTATTGACTGCAAGAAAATCCCCCACGAGTAAGGTCGGCTCCAAAGAACCAGAAGGAATGCGAAACGGCTCTAGTAAAAAAGAACGCAAAATCAATACAAGGAAAAAAACAGGAAAAAAGGAACGTGAATATTCAATAATCTTCCCGGGCTTTTGTTCAGGTGCACGCTTTTTAGCCCAAAAAAGAACATCAAATAAATAAATAATTCCAGATATCGCAGACAGTACAACTAACAACAGAGCGAAGTTCATGCTTATTGTTTCCTATTGCTATTTTAAAGAGATTTTATTTCTTTCTATCCGTTTGGAACACAGCCATAAAAGCTTCTTGCGGAATTTCTACATGGCCAAGTTGCTTCATACGCTTTTTACCCGCTTTTTGTTTTTCCAACAGCTTCCGTTTACGTGTGATATCTCCACCGTAACATTTTGCCGTGACGTTTTTACGCAGCGCTTTCACTGTTTGACGGGCAATAATGTGATTACCCAAAGCAGCTTGAATTGCAACATCAAACATTTGGCGTGGAATAAGCTCGCGCATTTTTTCCGCTAAGGCTTTACCACGATTATAAGCAGCATCTTTATGCACAATAACTGCCAAAGCATCAACTCGGTCGTTATTAATGAGCACATCCATCTTCACCATTGCCGCTTCTTCAAAACGTATAAAATTATAATCAAGCGAGGCGTAACCACGGCTTACTGATTTTAATTTATCAAAAAAGTCGGATACGACTTCACTCATAGGCAGATCATAGGTAACCGACACTTGGCGGCCGCTATACATCATATTGATCTGCACTCCACGGCGTTCAACACAGAGGGTAATAATTTGTCCCAAATAATCTTGTGGTACTAAAATATTAGCCCGCACAATCGGTTCAAACATTTGCTTTATTTGCTGTGGCGGAGGCAATTGCGAAGGATTATCAATCATCAAGGTCTCATCTTTAGTCGTGACCACTTGATAAACGACTGTTGGGGCAGTTGAGATCAAATCCAAATTATATTCCCGCTCGAGCCTCTCTTGGATGATTTCCATATGCAGCATACCCAAAAAGCCACAGCGAAAACCAAAACCAAGCGCCTCAGAGGATTCTGGCTCATAAAACAATGAAGCATCATTAAGGCTTAATTTGGCTAAAGCTTCACGAAAGGCTTCAAAATCATCGGCACTGATTGGGAAAAGACCTGCATAAACTTGTGGCTTAACCCGCTTAAATCCAGGTAAAGGAGTCTCAGCCTGATTCTTTTCAAGCGTTAAAGTATCACCGACAGGAGCACCTTGAATATCTTTAATACCTGCTACAACATACCCGACCTCTCCAGCCTGTAAGACTTCGAGTTTAGTGCGCTTGGGAGTAAAAATACCGACCTGATCAATTTCATAGGTACGGCCAGTCGACATCACACGCATCTTATCCCCCTTACGCATACTGCCATTAGCAATACGAACAAGCGAAACAACACCGAGGTAACTGTCAAACCAAGAATCAATTATTAGAGCTTGTAGTGGTGCATCAATATCACCTTGGGGTGGAGGAATTTTAGCAACAATTCCTTCGAGAACATCCTCAACACCCATGCCACTTTTTGCACTCGCACGAATAGCATCATGGGCTTCAAGGCCAATGATATCCTCAATTTCGGCAATCACACGCTCTGGTTCGGCTTGAGGTAGGTCGATTTTATTAAGTACAGGCAATATTTCTAGAGCTTGATCTATCGCGGTATAACACACCGCAACAGTCTGTGCTTCGACCCCTTGGGCGGCATCCACAACTAAAATCGCGCCCTCACAAGCAGCAAGTGAGCGAGATACTTCGTAGCTAAAATCAACATGGCCTGGGGTATCAATGAAATTGAGTAAATAGGTCTTGCCATCTCGCGATTTATAATTCAAAGAAACACTTTGCGCTTTAATGGTGATGCCTCTTTCTCGTTCGATATCCATCGAATCGAGTACCTGTTCTGACATTTCCCTATCAGTTAGTCCGCCGCATAGCTGAATAAATCGATCGGCTAGTGTTGATTTACCATGGTCAATATGGGCAATAATAGAAAAATTACGGATTCGATTTAGATCACTCAACTGAAAAACCTACTAATAAATTGCGTTATTCTAGCTGAATTATGATGTCCAAGCTACTTCAATTTATTGGGACGCGACCCAATCTGCATCTGCCCCCCTCTTTCGCACGAATGACATTGCAAATAGAAAATAGAGATGATTTACTTATTGAGTTATGCTCCAACAAAAAATGCTGTGATGTAAAAAAATTGCTGTTACTTGATTTTCTTAATACAATCGGCCTTTTTTGAATTCAAATAAGGATGACCAATGCAACGATTAATCACGATCTGTTTCAGCCTTATATTGCTACTCGGTAGTTGTATAGCCCAAGCGGACCTGGCCTTCACCCAACGTCAAGATGTACAAAATTTTATAAATCACATGGTCAAAGACCACAAATTTGACAGAAAAGAACTCATCGCAGTAATGAGCGATGTTCAGCTCCAACCCCAAATCATCGAATCAATGGATAAACCCTTTGAGAAAAAGAGCTGGGATGTCTACAAACAATTATTTTTAACGCCTGAAAGAGTACAGGCAGGTATGGAATTTTGGCGTACCAATCAAGCTGCTTTAGACAAAGCCGAAAAACAATACGGTGTTCCTGCAAACATTATTGTGGCGATTATCGGCGTTGAAACGCTTTATGGTAAGCATCAAGGGACTTATCGTGTCTTGGATGCCTTATCGACTCTAGCCTTTAATTACCCTAAACGCTCCCCCTTTTTCACCAAAGAATTAGGTGAGTATTTATTGCTTTGCCGTGAACATCAGGTTCCACCCACTCAATATCTAGGCTCTTATGCTGGAGCGATGGGCAAACCGCAATTCATGCCTTCCAGCTATCGTAACTATGCCGCTGCTTTTTCTCCTAATACAAAAATCGATTTAATGAACGATGATAATGCAGTCATCGCCAGCGTCGCTAATTATTTCCATAAACACGGCTGGAAATGGAATCAAGGCATAGCGCAACCTGCTCAAGTTGAGGGCTTAAACTATAAAAAGATTAATACAACCTATAAAACAGCTGTTTATCGTGTTCAACAATTGGAGGAAGCCGGAATTAAACCGCTTACCGCAGCGGCGAATACACCCACTAAAGTAGGTTTAATCGAATTAACGACGCAAACAGGCCAAGAGTTTTGGTTGGCTTATCCCAACTTTTATGTCATCACCCGCTACAACGCCAGTCCTCAATATGCTATGGCCGTTTATCTTTTCTCTCAACAACTGAAAAGCCAGTGGGCAATGACTACCGTTGGGAGAAAATACGCCTACGTATAATGCTCATTTATTAAGGACATCAATGTGGCCACTTGTTTTCTTTTTACTCAACACCTTAACGAAAATAATTGTTTGAGTTTAAGGTTGGATGCAAAAGGTCAGGTTGATGCGCCCCTCACGCAACGTGACTTTGCCGAAATTAAAGCGCTACAAGTCAACGCCCAAACCTATATCGTTGCACCAAGCCATCAGTTTAGCTTACATCAAATTGAACTTCCCTGGCTCGCCGATCGCAAAGCAAGAGCGGCCATTCCTTTTGCTTTGGAAGAGCGCTTAGCGCAAAATGTTGATACGCTGCAATTTGCTTTTGACCGTAATTATTATCAAGAGGGAAAATATTTAGTCGTCGTAGGAGATAAAAATTATCTACAAGAGCTGATAAGTTTTTTTGATGAGCACCACATCAATTTTGATCATTTAACCCTCGATTGGTTTGCTCTTAAACCCCAAGAAATCGCCGTGATGGACTCGTTTTTATTAATCAATAATGATAGTTTTCAAGGTGCTTTAAGTCCGGATCTTATCTCATTTTACCTGGATAAATGGACCCATGAACAAACAATTTATTGTTTTTCGGATAGTGATAAATCACTGCTCAAACCGACTGAAGCACAGCTCATCGAGCAACAAGAATCCTCCTATAGTTGGCTAGCTCAGCGCTTATTAACCAACAAACCATTCAATCTCTGCCAGGGTGAATTGCAGCATGGCGGCAGCCAAAGCAAAACCAAACGCTTATATCAGGCCGCCTGTGGTATGTGCCTGCTGTGGCTATTATCGGTGCTAGTGGTCAATGCTACGCAAATTTATTTTCTTAACAAAGACATGGCTGCGGTGAATGAGAAAATAGCAGTGATTTATAGAGAATTTTTCCCCCAATCCCATCAAGTCATCAGCCCCAAATTTCGCATTAGTCAACTGTTAAAATCCAATCAAAACAACTCTGATTTTAGCTTTTGGACTTTACTTGATAAATTAACAAAAACAGTTAAAGAAAATCCAATTACTATCGAGCAAATACGGTTTCAAAATCAAACACTTTTAGTCACTTTAGCAACGAAAAATTTTGAAAGCTTAGCAGGTTTTCAGGCAGCCCTAGAAAAAGATAAGGTCAAGGTTAAACAAACTCAAGCCTCAACCCTCAATCAACAGGTAGTCAGTACCTTGGAGCTTAATCTGTGATAGCGAATTATTGGCATAATTTAAACGAGCGTGAGCGCTGGATGGCAATTATTGGTTCCATCTGCATGTTGATTTATTTATTCTACCTTTTAGTCTATTCGCCACTCACAACTGCAGTAAGTACCCGCTCGAAAGAATTAAGAGAAAAACAAGAAACGTTAATTTGGATGCAACAAGTTCGTCAGCAGCCTAGATCGCAAAAAACAGCTCAAGCGATTAATAATACCAAGCTTCTTGCATTAATTGGTAATCAATTGAGCTCTAATTCCTTACAAAAATTTGTTTATCAACTTCAGCAAACCGGCTCCGGTGATATTCAGTTATCCTACGATCGAGTACCCTATAATCTATTTTTAAGCTGGTTATGGGCGTTGAGCAATGACTATGCCATTAGTTTCAAGCAATTTTCTGCTGAACGGACTGACACACCCGGGATAGTAAAACTCATGGTAGTGATCACTGCCAAATAAGTTAACGGCAGTTTCGTATAAGAAAGATTAGCAATCCAGTCCTTAGCTCGATCAGTTCGTCCTGAGGAGCCGCAAAAGCGGCCTCTCGAAGGGCGCATCACCCTGTTTATCTTTCGAGACGGGCTAAAACCCTCCTCAGGATGAACGGTTTTGTCAGCTTAGCCTGCTCTTATCCCTAACTGAGCTAATTACTACTCGTGTTTGCTTGGATACTACTCCAATTCTTAATCCCCGCACTTTTGCGAAGTTCAGGAGGTAAATTGTCAAGTGCTTGCTGCGCTTCTTGATAGTTATTATAACTACCGTAAACGCCTTTATAATAATTTTTACCATCGCGGTTACATTTGACTTCTGCCATTCGAGCTTTTTTGGGTGCTTTATAAAGCTTTCCTGCCACTTGAGATGCTTTTTCACTTTCGCCTAATTGAATAGTATAGCCATTAGGATTCTGATTATTTACCCAATTACGGTCCAGATCTTTATGTGAAGCGGGAGAATGGTATGAACCAGTATAATAAGAATCTGGCACAGAAGCTTCGCGATATCCTGGTGTAAACTCACCATAATTTGCCGTTCCATCGTAAGTTTGCGGATAAAATTGAGTACTTTGATACTTATAGGGTTGATTAGTACTGTACATTGTATAATAGTTTTGCTGGTCACTCAGGCAAGCTGTCAGGCCGCTTGTACAAAGACAGATTGTTAAAAATTGTACTTTATTCATCATAGCACTCCCGTTATTCTTATTCTTTTGGGGATGAGATAAAGCAAAATTCTGCTACCTCTTTATTTGCTTATAAAGCATAAATGATTCCAGTTTCACTCGATTTGCTTGAATTTTTTTGCTGTAGGTTGTTTCAATTTCGGTTATCGCATACAGTATTGGATTTTTAATGCGACGACCGAATGTGGTGATGACAAAAAATGTGGACTCATAGGCGCTCAGGGCAATCTCATCAACGAGGCAATCAAGATCATCGCGATCCCTACGAACGCGATCGAACACGGGTGATTCATTGTCCTGCTTTTCGTCGTCTCCAACGCAAAACCCAGATTCTAGGAACGGATGAAGGCGATTTTCACCGTACTCGTTTAACTCACTCATTAGAAGTTGGTTCTATTGGCTGTAGTATCGTCCGTAATCTTGCGATTAATCATCAGCACTCTATTTTGCCAGGCTTATTGCCAAGCGAAGATTTAATCACTGTCGTTTGTTTGTTGCACGATATTGGCCACCCTCCTTTTGGCCATGGTGGGGAAGTTGCGCTTAATTATATGATGCGTAACCATGGTGGTTTTGAGGGAAATGGCCAAACTTTGCGCTTATTAACCAAAGTCGAAAACAGCTATGGGGTTTATGGGCTTGATTTAACTCGCCGCGCCCTCCTCGGCATTCTTAAATACCCTGTCAATCGCGCGCTAGTCGTTGCGCCTGAAGTCCCTAAACTCGTGGAATCCTTAAATAAAACCATTCGGATTAATGATTGGTTACCACCTAAAGCTTACTTTGATTGCGAACAACCTGAGGTTGATTGGCTTTTATCGCCTTTTTCTGAACAGGATAGACAGTTATTCCAATCACTAGAGCAGATGCCCGAAACTAACCAGCATGGAAAATCAGCCTACTATAGCTTTGATTGTTCAATTATGGATATAGCCGATGATATTGCTTATGGTGTTCATGATTTGGAAGATGCAATTCACCTTCGTTTGATTAACCGTGCCCATCTGGAAAATCAACAATTTGATGAACTTCTCAAAGAGACCCCATTGGGGAAAAATCAAAATCAATTACTCGCTTTCTTGTTTAGCCCTGAACTCTATCAGAGAAAACAAGCAATCGGCGAAATGGTAAATTATTTTATCACGGCGACTCATATTACAACGACTCATGAAGCCTTTGAAAATCCCTTATTAAAACATAATATTACCCTATTGCCCGAAGCAACTGCTTTATTAGATTATTTAATGCAATGTATTCATGAATATGTTATCGACTCGCAAGAGGCTCGAACTTTTGAATATGGCGGCCAAACGGTTGTTTTACGACTTTTTGAGGCGGTTAGCTCTAATCCCAATAGCTTATTGGATAATAAAAATCGCATCTTATTTCTAAAAGCGCAAGAAGAGGAAGCGGCTTTCCGAGTAGTTTGTGATTATATTGCCAATATGACTGATGAATATGCGCATCGGATGCATGAACGCTTATTCGGATTTAATACGCGGACTATTTTTGAAAGGCTATAAAGCCATTATCAGGCTAAGCTTATAATACATTTATTTGTTCATCGATAAGGATATTGTATGGAAACGATTCAAATCCCTCATTTAAAAAGAGCCTCACGTATCTGCTTGGGAACTTGGGCCATTGGCGGCAAGATGTGGGGCGGAACAGAAGAATCTGAGGCGCTAAAAACCATCCATAAAGCTTTTGAATTAGGTATTAATATGGTTGATACTGCGCCAGTTTATGGTTTCGGTACCTCTGAAGAAATTGTCGGTAAAGCCATCAAACAGCAGGGCAATCGGGAAAATATTATTCTGGCTACCAAAGTTGGATTAGATTGGACCAGTGGCAAAGTAATCAGAAATTCATCAGCTAGCCGTATTAAACAAGAAATTAAAGATTCTCTTAAGCGCTTGCAAACTGATTATATCGACCTTTATCAAATTCATTGGCCTGATCAATCCATTTCTTTTGAAGAAACGGCAAATGCTTTTAATTCTTTATTAGAGGCAGGAATAATTCGCGCAATTGGCGTCAGTAATTTTTCAATTAAGCAAATGGAAGAGTTTCTGAAGTTTGCTCCCATTCACACCATACAGCCGCCTTATAATCTTTTTGAACGAGCAACAGAAGAAGAAATTCTACCCTTCGCTGAAAAATCGGGCATGGTAACTTTGGCTTATGGCTCGTTATGTCGTGGATTATTGAGTGGCAAAATGACCTCTGATACGCAATTTACCGGTGATGATTTAAGAAAATCAGATCCTAAATTCCAACCACCTCGATTTGATGAATACCTTAAGGCAGTAGCCGCTTTAGATCAGTTTGCTCAAGCGCATTACCAGAAAACTGTTCTCGCTCTAGCAATCCGCTGGGTATTGGATAAGGGTCACACTATCGCTCTATGGGGAGCTAGACAGCCAAAACAGTTAACCAATGTTTCGGATGTGCTGGGCTGGACCCTTGATGATAGAGCAATGGAACAAATTGATGAGATTCTTAATCAAGAAATTAAGGAACCAGTGGGGCCTGAATTTATGGCTCCTCCGAAGAATGAATAGTGGTTTTAATGCAAATAGCCATCTTA
>NZ_LNYO01000013.1:0-104501 GCF_001467895.1 Legionella nautarum | reverse complement strand
ATGGCGTCCCCAAGGGGATTCGAACCCCTGTTACCGCCGTGAAAGGGCAGTGTCCTAGGCCTCTAGACGATGGGGACCTAAAGTTTTTCCCATCAGCAATCGAAATTAATGATGGTGGAGCTAGGCGGGATCGAACCGCCGACCTCTTGCATGCCATGCAAGCGCTCTCCCAGCTGAGCTATAGCCCCAAAAAGAGAATCGAAGTTTAATGAGGCACCCCTTAACTGTCAAGCAATTTTAATCATCTCTCACTAAAAAAGAAAAATGCTAGTCATCAGCTATAAATTGTATGAGAGAAGATCCATGAGAGAATGAACAAAAAAAGGTCAAATATTCATTTAGTTAACTTCTTTTAGCCAACAAAGCTATTTTTTTTCGCTTCTTAGAAAAAGCCCTGCTACACTAATTTTATGAACCTTCTTGATAAAGGATTATCGATGCGTAAATTATCTTTATTTTGCCTTTTTTTAGTGGCCTGCAATTCTTTTGCCCAGACTCGCGAAATTGCGATAACAATAGACGATCTGCCTTTAGTAGCCTCAAAAATGGACACTCCAGGTAATCAGCAAAGAGCCACTGAGCGTTTTAGCAAAATTATTGAAGCACTCACACAAAACCACGTTCCTGCTACCGGATTTGTTATCGCAGGAGCGATAGCAAAAGGACAGTGGGCTTTTCTTGAGCAATTTCGTAACGCAGGCTTCATGCTTGGTAATCACACTTATTCGCACTACAATTTGAATCAAATGAATGCTGATAAATACATTGCTGACGTCGCTCGTGCTGATAAAATTTTATCCCCTTTATTGACCGAGCCGAAATATTTTCGCTACCCTTATCTCGCAGAGGGGGGTAAAACTTCAAAACCCAAAGTGCTTAATTATCTGGCAGAAAATCATTATGTCATTGCGCCAGTCACCATCGATAGCAAGGATTTTCGCTTTAATGAACAGCTCTATAAAGTGCCCTATCGTTCAAGAGTAGCCTATATCGACAAGTTAAAACCTCGCTACCTAGCTTACATCTGGAACCAAACACTTAAGGCTGAACAACGCGCAAAAGGCCAGCCGGTTAAACAAATTCTGTTAATTCACGCAAACTTACTGAATAGTTATGTTTTGGGTGACATTATTCAAATGTATAAACAAAACGGCTATACCTTTATTAGTTTAACCGAGGCGCTTAAAAATCCTGCCCCCGCTCTGACCGTTCCTAGTTCAGAAAGTGCAAACAGTAAGCCAAATGAAAAATCCATAGAAAATAATGAAGGCGGCGGCTCAGGCGAAGAAGCTCTTGGAGTTAGTGGACAACTTTTGTTTCGTTGATTGACTTAACTTGGGAGGCGGCAATTGATGCCCCCTCCCCTGCCAGCAAGATATTAAAGAGTTACCATAGCTACTTCAGCTAGGTTATCCTCATTAGTTTCTTCGTCTACTTCTACTTGATTCGAATGATAAAACATCCTTCCAAACCCACTCAATTTACTAGCAAAATAACCTGCTACTGCAGTATAGGTGCCTCCTATATTAAAAATCTGACTTAGTTTATTTGTGATCATGTTAGTTAAATTAGCAGCATTTTTACCTACAGTTGGCGCTAATAATAAACCACATAAACTAGAGGCTAAAAACGTGGTTAAATAGATCGTACTATTAAGTGCATCCTCGCTAGCATAAATTTCATACATTTGCATAAAAAGCATAGAAATAATCGACAACTGTCTAAGAACTTGCAAAATATCAGCAACTCCTTCACTTTTCATACGGGTGACCAGTTCTAATATAGCGAGAGTATTGGTAAAATTAGAGGTCTTATCGTCCAGTATATTACGCAGTATCGTCATATAGCTTACTGAAATAAAATTGGCTAATGAAGGAGACATCTTCAAAAAATTTACCTGCTCTAAATAACTTGCCAGCGATTTTTCGGCAGCCCCATTCAAGAACCCCCAATACATTGACTCAAAGTATTTAACTTGTGAATAGGGAGGAGAAGAAAGCGCATAGATCTCTGTGCAGATCTCTTTATCCGTGGGACCTGGCAAGACTGCAAAGGGTTGGTCTTTACAATAAAGAGGCGTGGTGCAGGTATTGTTAAGCGTTGCAAGTTTTCTTGGATAACCCATGACTGAGCAGCCTAAACCTTGTGGCATCGCCATTAATCGCTTTCTGAGAAATTCTAATTCATGGGTGTGATCTAATCCTAAAGCATGTCCTATTTCGTGAGCATAAACCATTTCTTCTAAAGAAGTTAAAGCTTTGCTAGGAATACAAACTGAGACCTGATTTAAATAATAAGTACCTGACCAGAAATTGTAGTTCGTTACTCCAGTCGCACCTTTAATATTATCGCTGGCAACTATGGTAATCCCCGGTTGATCAGCCTTAAGCTCGGGCATATACTTAAATTCAATTTGGCTACCGCAAGCTTTTCGCCAATACTCCAAAATTTCTTCAACCTTCGCTCTGCTGACCTTGGATAAGGCACTCATGGTAATACCAGGATAGCTTTGTTCTAACTCCTTTTTTAACCCTTGAGCCATCGAGAGAAGGTCAAAGGTATAGTGTATTGTGGTCACTTGTGCATTTGGAGCTTTTGGCCATTTTCCAAATTGGATACCTTTCAATTCTTCCAGGGGAATATCAGAACAAAGTTCTTCGAGTTTTTCTTTCAAAATAAGACATTCGGTAAGTAAAAGTGCTCTTAGTGTAGTCTTTTAGTATTAAGAAAATATTATCTGATTAACATAAATACGAATTTAGAGGAAAATCCCCAGTTTGTAGAAAACATTTAACACCAAATTCGCTGGAATCTAGTGTTAAATGTTAGAAAAGAAGTATTATTTACACCAATTAACGTTAGGACCAATGACTTGTAAACATTGGCCTTTGGTCAACATAACAAAGCCTTTTCCTTTACATGCGTTTTGCCCTTTGCAAGCATTAGTAGCAGTGTGGCAACTGCTCAACCCCTTACAAGCATTCGCAGTAAGACATTTGACCATAGGACAACTACAACTATTTGCTAAAGCAACGGAAGGAGCAGCGGAGAACATAGTCGCTGCACTAATTGCTAGAGCTGCACCAGTTAGTTTGATCTTGTTCATATGAATTCCTTTTTCAAGTTAACTAGATAAAACCGCTAGTTGATTGCTAAATAGATCTTAATTGCACAACTGAGTTTAGTTATAAAGTTAAATAATTGTCAAGATTTTATGCAATTGGTAATTATTTCAACCTCGCGTAGAGAAGAAGCGTTTTAGCTTTTTGGTTGAGTGGTTAAAGAAGCAAATACTTTGGCAAGATCTTCGGTGAAATGATTTAAATTCGCATTCATACTAGCAACCAAATTATCCACATTAACCACTTGTATTTTTTGATGATAGTAAACTGATCCTTTTTTATTTAAGTGATCGTCTGCATAAATTAGATAATCTGCGCGGAAAATACTATTGCCTTTAATATCCACCTCAAATTGTGAAATATTAATTTGCAAACGATAATCAGGTATGAATTTGTAATCCCAAGGAGAAGCGACAATAGTCACACCCGGCAATAAAGTCACAAGATTCGCTTCAATAACCCGCTTGGTATTTTTATCTAAATTTTCTACCCAGCGATGAAATTCCTCCAGTTTCACCTCATGCGAAGAATAATGAATAATGAATTGCGGTTTAGACATGTACGCGGGGCTTTGAATTTCATTAATTCCTATCCGTAAATGCTGAAATTTTTTCACTGGCTTTTGTTGAGGGGGAATAGGATTAAGTACATAAAATTGCGAATCTGGGCTGCGTCCACAGGAAAGAAGTATAAGGCTTGCCAAACTACAGCCAAGACAGCGAAAAAAGGTGGGTTTCAGCGCATGGAGAAGCTTCTTAGATATCCATTGTATTTGGTCAATTTTCACTTTTTCCCTCGCAATAATGATTCTGGATATCGTGATAAATAATCAGCTAAATTTTGCGTTGAATTTGCAGCTCCAGACACATCTTGCATACCCTGATTAAAGGCAATAAATGCAGGTGGTACAATTTCATTCAAATTGTTAGCTAAGGCTGAGACTTCTTTTAAGCTTGCATTTGCTTGTTTTAAGCTTGCACTGAAAGCAGCCAATAGGGGTGGCATTAAATGATCCATATTTCCGGCGAAAGCAGAAACACCGTTTAAACTATGGTTAAGATTAGAAAGCGTCGGGGGGATTATTTGGTGTAAATCCGTCACTAAACGATCCATGCTCTCAGCCATACCCCTTGTTGCATCGAATGCCGCATTAACCTTCTGAGAATGAACAAAATTACTTATGTCTTGGAACGCTATTTTAGCCGCTCTAAATGCATCATCCAGCGTAGTATACTCTTCAAACTGAGTATTAGTTGGGAAAATCGGAAAGCCGCGAAAGCCTTCTTTCGCATAAGTTTGATGAGTAGATGCTTCCACTAAATCAATAGACGCAATTCCGGTTAAGAAATTGGGTTTCCTCATACAAGCAACATATCCCTGCTTAATTAAAAGTTGGATTGGGCTTTGATGACCAACAAAAGCTCTTTCGACAAAAAACTGGACATATACTGGAATCTTAATTTGGGTTCTTTCTTCGTTTTCCGTAATTTCGATGCGCTTAACTTCACCTATCTTCACTCCGCGATAAGTCACATCCGAACCGACATGCAGCCCTATTATTGAACCTTTAAAAAACATCACATAGGTCTCTACTTTTTCGCGCAAGTATTCATCATAAGCATAGAGAGCAATAAGGATTGTCAAACTGATTGCCCCACCGACAAACAGTCCAACCAGTGTATACAGTCGTTCTTGACGCATAAGATCCTTTAATAAGCGATTAATTTGAAATAAACACTGCCAATAATTAACCAAATAAAGCTTCGTGTAATAATGCGCGACATAGCCTTTCTTAAAAGTGAATGCCGTGTAGCAACCTGATAATAGTAATAGCCTACGATGAGACTGACTATAGTACAATATAACATCATCTTAAATATCGAATAAATAATGCTTGAACTCGTAATAGTACTAGTCAAATGAAACATGTAATCGTAAATATCCGTATATAAAAGAAACTTAAAACAAAAATAAATACTAATAAATACAAAACTAATTGAATAAAGATACAAAATCAACGCGCTGAAACTAATTCCAAAAATAATTGGAATAATATAAAGAGTGATGACTTGATCGGGTGTTAGATTTAATTTTTTAATTCTTGCAGTAATCAAATTTAACGCGGTCTGCACTGACAACATCAAGCCAATAAGAAAAGGCAGCAAATCATAAAATAACATTTTCTGTGAAACTAATAATACTTCGTGTTGCAAATCAAAAGGACTTAAGATGTTATAAATATTCAAGACGATTGATATGCCCAGTAAGGAACTAATCAATAAGAGAGGAATTAAAAGATTCACCCCTGAACGATAGACGGTATACAACAATCCATGCCAAGAAAGGGTTTGTTTGCCCGTCAAAAGATCAACAAAATTTAAACATAAATGACCGAAGAAATGAAAAAAAATGACAATAGAACCTAAAACTGGTGCTCCGTAATAACGCAGTCGTTCTGGTAAATGCATCCCTTTGTCCTTCAAAGCATCAAGCGTTCAGATCCCATCTACCGAGTGTAGCGAGGATCTCCGAAGGTTAACACAATGTCAAGCCACGAAGACCCCTCGCTACGCACGGGATGACTTACGGTACAGTAATGAGAGTAATTCGACCCACAATACTTTATTTAATCATTATTTTTGATATTAAAGAAGCTTCTTGTTCTGAAGAAAATTGGAAGGATGAAGGCCCCATCTGGGATACCTTCATTGAAAATCAATTAAGCACCTGCTGCTTCTGTACGTTTTTTTGCTGCTTTTTTGTGTTGTTTCCAATCACGATCTTTTGCGAAAATAAAGCTTGCTGCTTCTTCGATGAAGAACCCAACGTCATCTATATTCGCCCAAGCACAATATTCAGTAATTTTTTCAAAGGTTTCGCTGCTTATTTCAGCTTTGATTTTCTCTTTCTTCTGTACACGGGTACCGTTGATAATTGGCATATTTGACCTCAAAAGTTATTTAAGCGGAATAAATCTTAACAAATAAAATTCGGGTTGCAAAGTCACCATAGGACCTCGGATTCATCTGCTCTCCAAACCCTAAACTCATTGATAATCAATCAACAATGGCAAAGGGTTTCGATAATTCTGGATAAAAATTATTCCACATTCTATCGCAGAAACTGAGGATATTCTTATGCTTATGGAGCTGAGTTTTTAAAGCATCCTCATGTGGCTGCCAAACAATATTTCCTAAAAATCCAAAAGCAACGGCATCAATAGAACTTGGCTCATCCCCATGAAAAAATTTTTTGTCAGCGAGCAAAGCAGCAATAGCATCCAGCGTTTTATAACCCATTTCTAAAATCTCGTCATAATTATGCCGACCAATCCCCTGATAATTTAAAGCTTTTATTACCGATCTTCGAATAACAGTCGGAACAAATAATTTCGCAAATACGGGTAATTTATCAAAAAAAGCTTTTTTTACTATGTCCCAATTTGGCTCATATTGCCATCGCATATACAGTATGATCCAATATAAGCGCTCAGTAAAAGTATTATCCAATATTACCGACAAGGCTTTTTGTTCTTTATTTAAATTTTTATCCAAAACATCGCCAAATTTTGCTTTCAAATAATCAATAATTATCTCGCTATCAGCAATCGTCTTACCCTCTATTGTTATAAAGGGGAATTTTCCCTTAGGCGCTTTGCGCGGATCCCTTACAAACTTAATTTCGAAGGGAAGGTCTGCCATGCGTAAATAAGTTTCGAGCTTCATACAAAAAGGGCTGGTGTTAGGTAATCCCCAAATACCAGGAAATTGATACAATGTAATCATTTTGCTATTCCTTGTTAACAACACCATTGTCTACTGATAATCTTTTGTTTAAACAGAATAATCTGATAAATCTTTGCGAGATAATAATCTGTTAACTCGCCAATAAACAAGATAGGAAAACAGAATGAGCCGATGCCCCTGTGGATCAGAAATTAATTATACAACTTGCTGTGGTCGGTATATTGATAATCAAGAATCACCCGACACGCCCGAAAAATTAATGCGCTCACGTTATACGGCTTATTCTCAAGCCAAAATCGACTACATCAAAAAAACCATGCATGGCAAACCGCTTGAAGGCTTTAATGCCAACGAAGTCGCGCGGTGGGCACAACAGGTTACCTGGACTGGATTAGAAGTTGTCAAAACCTACATGGATGAATCAAATGAGGACCGTGGCTATGTTGAATTTATTGCAAGTTATCGAGAGCAAGGGAAAGATCAAAGCATTCATGAACTGAGTCAATTTCAACGTCATGAAGGCCAATGGTTTTACATCAGCGGCAAACAGGTTAAAACGCCTCTAGCAGCGAAGAAAGTTAAAATTTCCCGCAATGCACCCTGCCCTTGTGGTAGCAAAAAAAAATATAAAAATTGCCATGGGATGGGGAAGGGTTAACGATATTAACATACTCAGTAAACTCATAAAGGCTCTTCGCAAATACTTTTCAATAATCAAAGTCGAAAAATCCTATTGCTTATTGCTTTTAGATTTGCTTTAATCCTCGCGTTTTTATGGATTCCACATGGAAGACCGCAAGTAAGCTCAACATACATGGAAATCGATGATGTCTAACGATCTAGCGATATATTTATCGAAACAGCTGCTTTGGCATGCCTTATTGGTTTCTTCGCCCGTCATAATAGTAGCCCTGCTCTGCGGTTTACTGATCTCAATTTTACAAGTTATCACTCAAATTCAAGATTCTAGTTTAAGTTTCGTACCCAAAATTCTTGCTGTTGTTTTAATGCTTATGCTCTGCGGTGAATGGATGTTGCATTCTCTCATTGATTTCAGCAAAAACCTCATTCAAAGCATCCCGGAAGCAATAAGATGATCACTATTGCTACGCCTACTTTATCAGCAGTTTTCCTTGCTGCCATTCGGATTGGGGTCGTCTTAATTTTCACCCCCATTCAAGCTATCCGCCAATTACCTACTTCTCTCCGCTTAATTCTCGTACTCATGATAAGCATTTTCTTAGTCAGTCATTTATCGTTGACCGTAGGCGATAGCAATGAAACAACTCTCGCCGCAAAAGCCTTGGTTGAACTAGTGAATGGGCTTATTTTATCGCTCAGCCTTTATGCTGCTTTCGCGATTTTTCAAATAACCGGCCAATTAATTGAATGCCAAATGGGGCTCAATTCCCTTGCCATTTTCAACCCCAGTGAGCACTCGCAGGATCCTTTAACCAGTCGCTTATTAACCATGTTTGCTGTTCTATTCTTTTTTTCTCTGGATGGACACCATCGGTTAATTCAAGGTTTAGCGTATTCTTTAACCATTATTCCTCTTGGCAAATTGACTCTCTTTCAGCATTTTAATCTACTCATCAACCAATTTAAGTTAGTGTTTATTTTTTCCTGGATGATAGCTAGCCCTATTCTCATAGGTTTAATCCTGGTCGAGCTATGCGCTGCAATTATCACCCGCAATATGCCGCAGATAAACACCTATTTTCTAGCCTTACCCATTAAAATTCTTTTCGGCTTTTTTCTCTTTAGTTTAGTGTTGAATCATATCAATCCGCTCATGGAGCATATTTTCAACCTCTGTTTCCAAACTTGGGATGAGGTCCTATCATGAGTGAAAAAACAGAAAAAGCTACCGCTTATAAACTGCAAAAACTAAAAAAAGAAGGGCAAGTTAGTAAAAGTATTGAATTAAACATCACTATTCTTTTAATTGGATTACTCTTAGTCAGCAAGGCATTATGGCCTGCTGTATTACAGCAGGTTAAAGACTTATTAACCCAACTCCTCACGCTTGCTAGCGAACTACCTTTTCAATTTGATCAGCTTATCAATTTAAATCGATTTCTTTTATCGACCCTAGTCAGTTTGTGGTTACCCTTTGCCTTAGCAAGTATTCTCTGTCTCAGTCTAGCAAGCATTACTCAAACCGGTTTTGTCTGGTCGACAAAACCTCTAACACCCAATATTAAACGATTGAATCCAATTCAGGGTTTTAAACGATTATTTTCATCTAAAACTTTATTTGATACTGTAAAATCTTGCTTGAAATTGGGCCTCAGCTTTTCCCTAATTCTATTCACTCTCTCCCGAGAACTCCACTCGCTGCTCCTGCTGCTCACTCAATCTCCTCAGGAGCATCCAAACTTAATTATGCACTTAATTTTAAAGTTGGTTTTACAACTTTTGTTATTACTACTCGCTCTTGCCATGCTAGATAAACTCTATACAAGCTGGAAGTATAAAAAAGACAATCGCATGACTAAGCAAGAAGTCAAAGATGAATATCGTCAACGCGAAGGTGATCAAAAAATTAAATCCAAAATCAAGCAATTACAACAGCAATTAAGGCAAAAAAACGCGTCATTAAATCAAATAAAAACAGCTGATGTACTGATTACTAATCCTACTCATTTAGCCATTGCTTTAAAATATGAGCGCGGTTCCATGCCTGCCCCTAAAGTGGTGTTTAAAGCACGTGGTGAATTTGCAAATCAGGCGAGGATACTCGCAAAGCGTCATCAGATTCCTATTATCCAAAACAAACCCTTTGCCCAGGCTTTATTTGCGAGGGTGGAATTAAATCAGTGGATTAGTAGCGAGCATTTCCCTGTTGCAGCCCTTATTTTTCGTGAAATTTATCGCCAACGAGGTCATGCTTTATGAAAAACCAATTTCATAATAGCAGCGAATTAATTATGATCAGTTTTGCAATCGGCATCTTACTGATCTTATTTATTCCAATTCCTGCTACTTTATTGGATTTTTTATTGATTATTAATTTCAGCTGGGCCTTAACCGTACTCCTATTAACTTTTTATACTGACAAGCCGCTAAGTTTCTCTACCTTTCCAGCGCTCTTACTTTTATCAACTCTTTTTCGCCTCGCACTCAATATCTCTGCTACCCGCCTTATTTTGGCTTATGGTGATGCCGGAGAAGTGATTCAAACGATGGGAAAATACGTCATCAATGGCAACTATGTGATGGGATTAGTCGTTTTTTCGATTCTTATTATTATTCAATATATTGTCATTACTAACGGGGCTCAACGTGTCGCTGAGGTCGCAGCACGATTTACCTTGGATAGCATGCCTGGAAAACAAATGAGTATTGATGCCGATCTTAATATGGGCATTATTTCTCAAGCTGAAGCCAAATTTAGACGGTCACAAATTGAAAAAGAAGCGAATTTCTATGGCGCCATGGATGGCGCATCCAAATTTGTCAAAGGTGATGCGATTGCTGGCATCTTAATTATTCTCGTGGATATTATTGGTGGCTTTGCCATAGGCATGGCACAAAAAGGATTAAGCCTCAGCGATTCGATTCAACAATATACTTTACTCACGGTGGGTGATGGCTTAGTAACACAAATTCCAGCACTAATCATTTCAACCGCAACGGGAATCATCGTGACACGAGCAGCCACTGATGCCCAACTCGGCTCTGAGATTTCTAAACAAATTGCTGCCTACCCCAAAAGTTTAATGATGGTGTGCTGTGGCTTATTAGGTCTCTTATTTTTAAATGGTATTCCCACCCTTCCCGTATTAGTTGTTTTAAGTTTCTTTGCAATGACAACTTGGTTTGCACTGCGCGCCAAACCAGAGGACAACACCGAGGAAATCGAAGAGTGTCTCTACGAAAAAATTAAAATCTATCCTTTAGAAATTCAATTACATCCGGAACTCTTCACTCATTTTGCTCATCAAGAACAGCTTTTTCTACAGCAGGTACAACAAGTACGTGAACGCTTAGCTTATGAGCTGGGGTTTGTAATTCCTGAGGTTAAATTCTTGAGCGATAAAAAACTCAATTACCCTTATTATTGCATCTGTATTCAAGGTAATAGCCAGGGTTATCATCAATTGCACCTTGATAAAACGCTTGCCATTGTTCCAAACCGCAATAATCAGTCTACAGCTCTTCTCAGCGAAGGCATCGAAGTACGTGATCCTAGCTATGGTTTACCAGCAATTTGGATTGACGAGCATCAAACCTCTAAAGCGACTAAACTCGGTTACACACTCTGTGATCCCATCAGTGTTTTAGTGACCCACATTAAAGAAATTGTGTTTAACCACAGCGCTGATTTGTTAACCAGAGCGGAAACAGAACTCTTACTCGAGCAATCGAATGTGCATAATCTGCGAGATGAACTTATTCCCGCCGTACTTACTTTAAGCCAGGTTCAACGCATTTTACAAAATTTATTGCAAGAAAAAGTTTCGATTCGCTATTTATCAAGCATTCTTGAAGTCTTACTCGAGCATGCTAAAAATAATACCGACCCCACACAACTCTCTGAACTTGTCCGTGCCCATCTAGGCACAGCGATTTGTCAGAAGTTACTCGCGAATCAACCCAGCTTGCAAGTTTTAACACTTGCACCCACGCTCGAGCAGAAACTGAGTCAGAGTTTCAATAAAGATTACTGGGCCCTGGAACCGAGTTTAACCGAGAATTTCATGACGGCGCTCGCTACTCAAGTGGAAAAAATGCTCGCCGAGAGAAAGCGGCCCATCTTGCTTTGCTCTTCGCAATTACGAAGACAGATTAAACAATTAACCCAAAGAATAATTCCCCATTTAACGGTGTTAGCCATGAATGAAGTGCCGGTTAACATTCAGGTGGAATCTTTTGCTGTAGTGCAATAAGGACTTTTATCATGATTGATGCCATCAAAGCGACAGAAATTGCCATGTTACAAGACCAGTTACGTTTACAATCAGTAAGTCAAAATATCGCTAATATGCAAACACCGGGCTATAAGCGCCAACTGCTTGATAATATCTCCTTTTCTGAGCAATTAGACACGGAAATCAGCTTCGCCAGTCAACAGCTGCAAACTGCCCAGCTCTTCACTCAGGGCACTGTCGTGCAAACTCAAAATCAACATGAGATTGCTCTTTCCGGCGATGGTTTTTTTGAAGTACAAACCAAAGAAGGTATTTTTTATACTCGCCGCGGTGATTTGCGGGTTAATGAACGAGGAGAATTAGCTTTATCAACCGGTGCTCTGATTTTAGGAAAATCAGGCCCCTTACAAGTCAATGATAATGCCTTTACTATCGATTCCCAGGGTATTGTCTATGTCGACAATCAGAAAATTGATCAATTAAATCTTGTGCAATTTACGCAAGTTCAAAAATTAAATTATCGCGGCCAAGGCCTCTACGAAGCCCTCAGCTCGCCAAGCCCTGTCACTAGCAGCACACGTGTCCTGCAGGGGTTTATTGAACAGTCCAATGTTAAATCAATCGATGAAATGTTGGAGCTGCTTAAAACCTCGCGCCACTTTGAAGCTTCGCAGCGAATTATGCGAACTGCGGACGGTCTCTTATCAACAGCCATTAATCAATTAGGAGAGGGAAATGTCTGACGCACTTGCCATTGCAGCTAGCGGCCTTAAATCCCAAGAATATTATATTGACAAGATAGCGAATGATTTAGCTAATTTAAATACGCCGAATTATAAAGCATCAACAATTAGCTTCGCAGATCAGCTCTATCAGAATATCGATGGCAGCGCCTCGCTTTTTCAAAATCAAAACTCAATCAAAATAGGTTTGGGAACTACCATTTACAAAACAGGTAAAGACTTCAGCAATGGGCCTTTAAAACCGTCCAATGATTGGAAAAATATTGCCATTAATGGGGATGGATTTTTTCAAGTCATCAATCATGAAGGCAACATTTCTTATACGCGAAACTCCACCTTGATCATTGATGAAGATCGTTATTTAGCCACTCAAGATGGATTAAGATTATCGGATAACATCCAAATTCCTGATAATTTTGTCGATATAAGCATTCAATCAACTGGCGAGGTCACAGCCATTTTAGCTGATGATCCTGAACCTCAATCCTTAGGCACTATTAAACTGGCTAAATTTTTAGACCCTTCATCCCTCAATCCAATCGGTGCAGGAATATACAACTATACCGAACAGTCAGGAGAAGCAATTGTCGACATACCCGGTAGTACGGGCCTAGGTTTGCTGATCCAGAAACAAATTGAAGGCTCTAATGTGGATATGGTGAATTCATTAATGCAATTAACACTGGCTCAACGAGTTTATCAACTGAATGCCAAGGCCATACAGATTGTTGACGAATTGGAAAAAATGACTAATGAAATTCGTGGCTAAGGCAAGTTTTTATCCGAGATAAGATTATGAATCGTTCAATTTATTGTCTGCTTTTTTATTTACTCATTAGCTCCCTGGCCAATGCCACCAGTTTGTTTGATGAAACGAGTTATCGCTCTTTAATTGCTGACAGAAAAGCTTATTTACCAGGTGATTTGTTAACCGTCATCGTGATGGAACATTCGAATGCTCACAGCAGCGCTGATCTCGCCTCTAGCAAGGAAATCAAAGCCGCATTGAAAGCAAACTATAACAAAGAACGCCATGAAGTGGGTTTTGAATTGAATGGTAAAGGTCGCTCCGCTGCCAAAACCGGACGCAATGGGAAAATTAAAGCCGCATTGACCGTGCGCATTAAAGAAGTTCAACCAGGAGGAAGCTATCTTGTCGAAGGCCATCAACTCATTCGCATCAATGGTGAACAGCAAACTATCCTGCTAAGCGGTGTGGTAAGGACTGAAGATATTAGTGCGCAAAATACAGTGCTTTCAACTCGTCTTGCGGATGCAGCAATTACTTATACCGGAGATGGTTCGGTTTCTGACTCCCAGCGCCGTAATTATGTTTATAAAGTATTATCTTTAATAGGGATAGTCTAATGCGTATATGCACGATTCTTTTGACGCTTCTTTTTATCGCGCTTCCCACTCAAGCCGCAGTTCGTCTAAAATCACTGGCCCATCTCTCCGGCCTTCAAGAAAACCCTATCACTGGTTACGGTTTGGTGATTGGTCTTGCAGGTTCTGGCGATTCACGCCGCAATAAGGATACAACACAGGCGATTGCTAACTTACTCCAAACTTTTGGAGTGAATATCCAACCGAATGAAGTAAATAGTCGCAATACGGCCACGGTGATTGTCACTGCCAACCTTCCTTCCTATGCGCATCAAGGCGATAAAATTGATATCAATGTCGCCTCCCTCGGCGATGCTAAAAGTCTACTGGGTGGAACTCTTCTTGTGACGCCACTTAAAGGCCCCGACAATCAAGTCTATGCCTTGGCTCAGGGGCCTATCTCTATTGGCGGCTTTAAATATGATTTATTCGGTAACGTGATTCAAAAAAACCACCCGACTTCTGGTCTAATTCCTGGTGGCGCAGTAGTTGAGAAGACGATTTATACCGACCTGATCAACAAAGAAAGCGGCTTGCATATCATTTTAAATCGCCCTGATTTCACGACTGCTGATCATGTTGAAAGAGCGCTCAATCAACAATTCGGACCTGATACCGCCTTTGCTAAAACCGCTCAAGATATTGAAATTCATCCTCCAGTCGCAGCAAAGAAACATTTCATTCGCTTTATTAGTCAAATAGAGAATATCGCTATCGAGCCCGACAATTTACCTACCGTAGTTGTTAACGAACGCACCGGAGTGGTTGTTGCTGGCGCTGATGTAAAACTCGATGCGGTCACTATTTCTCATGGTAATTTACAAATTGCTATCGCCACCAGTTACAACGTATCACAACCTGCTCTGCTTAATGAGGCGGGTGGGCAAGTGCGCACAGCAATTACCCCGTCGACTAACATCAATGTCCGGGAAACCCAGGCTAATTCAGTTCTATTAGCTGAAGGAGCCACCGTGGCTGACTTGATAGCCTCGTTAACCAAAGTCCAAACATCGACAAGAGACATTATTGCTGTTTTGGAGAGTTTACAGCGTGCAGGGGCTCTACACGCCGAACTCATTATCCAATAAATAAGGAGGAAAGGATGAACAATGATCCAACCATTGAATTACTGAGTCTAGCACTGGATACCGGTTTAATGCGACAAACGGCGATTGCCAATAATATTGCCAATGCTAACACTCAAGGTTATCAAGCGCTGGAGGTTAATTTTGAACAACAGTTGACGAACCTAGATTCCGGCGCGACAACCAACTCGTTCCAAACTATAAAGCCCTTTTATCAAGCCAGTGATAGTTCAGCTATTGATGAACAAATTGCCCTGAGCGTCAAAAACGCCACTCATTATCGAGCTCTGATTAAAGGTTTAAATCAGAAATTGGCCCTCATGAAATTAGCTTTACACGGGAATAATCAATCATGAGTTACGATCAAATTTATTCGATTGCAGCGCAGGGCATGAATTTAGAAAAATTGCGTGTCGATGTGGTGGCTAACAATATTGCCAATCAGCATAGTTTACAAAATATCGATGGCTCGCCTTTTCAACCCATGCGGGTTTTAACTACGGCTAAACCTTTTTCTGCCTATCTTTCTGAACCGGAGGAAACAGGTATCGCTTCGATCGAGCTCGCACCACAGCAACTTCCTGCCAATAAAGTCTACCAACCAGGACATCCTGCAGCAGATAAAATGGGCTATGTCAGTTACCCAGGACTTAGCACAGTCGATGAAATGACAACCCTGCTACGTGCCTCCCGCGCCTATGAGGCTAACATAAAAATAATGAATACCGCGCACGGACTTTATTTACAAGCGCTTAGTATTGGAGATGAACGATGATGATTGATCAGATAAATACGCTTTATCTTGCCCCAGAAATGCAATCGGCGGAAATACGCTCGATAGAGCTAAGCAATCAATCCACGCCCTCTTTTGCCAATTGGCTTACTGACAAATTAGGTGAAACTAATGGGCAATTACTAGACGCCGATAAGGCTTTGCAGCAATTAGCCAGCGGCCAGGCACCGAGTTTACATCAAACTATGCTCACGCTGGAGCAAGCCAAATTGTCTTTTCAATTTTTGGAACAAATTCGTAACCGCTTGATGAGTGCTTATCAAGAAATAATGAGAGAGCAGATTTAACGTGAATTATTTAGAAGCTAGCCTGCAATGGTTTAAAACTCAAAGCAAGCAACGACAATTAAGTTTTATAGCCGGTTTAGTGCTGATTATCAGCCTTAGTCTGCTCCTTTTTCTTTGGCTGCTGTCGCCCAGTTATGGCGTCTTATTTAATCACCTCGATCAGCGTGATGCGAACCAAATTCTTAGTCAATTGGAGCAAGCTAAGATTGCTTATCAAGTGCGTGAGCAAGGCAGCGAAATTCTTATCGCTAAGTCCCTGATTGATAAAACCCGCATCAAACTCATGGGCTCCGATCTGCATTTCGCAGAAAATGTCGGCTTTGAATTGTTTGATAAAAGCGCTTTTGGTATGACTGATTTTTCGCAAAAAATCAATTATCAACGTGCCTTACAGGGCGAATTGGAGCGAACCATTCGTAGTCTTGATGAAGTTAGGCAAGCCCGGGTGCATTTAGTCATTCCTGAACGCCATTTATTTCAGCAAGAAGAAAATCAACCGCGTGCAGCCGTCACCTTACATTTAAATCATCCCTTGGCGTCTCAGCAAATCAATAGCATTCAACAATTGGTTACAGCCTCTGTCGCCAACCTGCAAAAAAATAATGTCACTATAGTTGATCAAAATGGTAATAACCTCAGCAATAATGAAGACGATGGTGCTTTAGGGCATTTTGCTATCAAAAAAACCATGGAGCACTATCTCACGCAAAAAGTGATGCAAATGCTGCAATCGGTGTTTGCTGATAAAGAAGTAATGGTAAAAATCGATCTAACTTTAAATTACGATGAATTACAACGTGAATTCATTAAACCGCAGCGTGAGGGGATCGTGACTCATGAAAAAGAAATCCAGCATTCCACTTCATCAAAAGCTGAGAAAGCTCAAACTAATCAAGATCTCACTCGTGAAAAAACTTATCAATTTGGGAGTGAAAAAGAGCGCTTTACTCATGCCAGCGGTAATATTGAACGCTTGACCGTTTCTGTCCTCGTCCCTCAGTTCACCAGTCAACAAACCCTGCAACAAATTGAGCGCTTGGTTAAATCAATTGTTGGTTTTGATCCTAAGCGAGGCGATGAGATTAGCGTTGAAGCTTTAATTATCCAGCAAGCTTCAGTACTGCCTTCGATTCCTTTGACTTTAGTCCCTCCCTCCACTCTTTGGTCTGCGAATGCAGTTTATCTTTCCTTTCCCGTTTTCTTATGTGCAGCGCTATTTGTTTATTCTTTTAACTTGCGATTGCGACGTCGTAAAAGACAAGAGCTGTTAACCGAATTGACTCAATGGTTGAATAAAGATGTCTAATCCTTTGAAACAAATTTTGCTTAAAATGGCGCGCCTAGCTAAATCGGATCAGCGCTGGATAATAAGCAAATTATCCAGCATCGAAGCTCAACGATTTAAACAGGAACAGGGAGAGCAACTGCTGCAAGATGCGCGACGTTTTCGCCAATTGAATGTCGATCTGCAGCCCTTAATTTCTACGAACACACCAAAAACTCCCCCTTTTCAGCAACGCTTAGCGGAGTATCCAAGGCTTTATATTGCCATTGTGCTTGAACAGGGAAACTACTTTTGGCAAGAACAATTTTTAACTCGTTTTGATCAGGAGGGGAGTATTAAGCATCTGCTTGCTACTGAGGTTAAAGCCTTAAAATTAGCAACGCGACAAGTTCTATTCAAACAATGGGAAAACAGCCTTTCGTTTGACGAGCATGTGGAGACTATTGATGGCTGAGATTTTCAAACAGATCAGTTTCAGTGAAGAATATTGTTATTTAGGGCTTAGCAAGCAAGCTCCTCAAGCAGAGGAAATCGCATTAATCAGCGAGTCTTTTTCTGAAGAAGCTAAGCAATGGCAGGAAAAAGCGCGAGAAGAAGGTTATCGTCTTGGCTTTGCCCAAGGAATGGCAGATGCGCTTGCAAAAACTGAGCAACAAACAGCTGCTCAAGTTAACGAGTTAGTACAACAACTCCATCAATTACTACAAGCCATTCCTGCCGCACTCCATGAAAGTCGTCGGGAATTGAAAACAGAAATTGCCGATATTGTCTTGATCATTGCCCAGCAGTTTTTTATTCATCAACAGCAAAACAAGGAAGCAATCGCCCAACAAATTTCTGCCACACTCAATCATCTCAATGATAAGCAAGCCATTACGCTTGCATTAAATTCGCAAGATTTAGCCTTGTTGCAAAAGGGCGAATTAACAGTTGATTTTAGTCAATGCAAAGATTTACGCATTACAGCAGATGAAAGCCTACGATTGGGAGGTTGTCGCATTAAAACTGAGCACGGTATTTTTGATGCAAGTATCGAACGGCAAATTGACTGTTTAAAACAGACCTTATTACAGATTAAAAAGAGGTATAGTCATGGTTAATTGGCTTCCCCCTCTTCAACGCGTCGAGCGGCTCGGTGAAATCGAACAATACCTGGGCTTGAAATTAGTAGCCAACGGTCCACCACAAGCTTTTGTAGGTGAGTTATGCGAACTTATCGATAACCAAGATCAAGTGGTAATGCAAGCCGAAGTGGTGGGCTTTGACAAAGCGAAAGTGTTTTTAATGCCCTACTCTTCCCATAAAATCTCGATGGGTTTTAAAGTGCGTGCGACTGGTCATTCCATGACTATTCCCGTTGGAGAAGCGCTTTTAGGGCGTATTGTCGATGCCTTCGGACAACCCTTGGATGGTCTGGGTGAAATTCACTATTCGACTCAAATGCCCTTGCATAAATCCAAAATAAATCCGCTGCAACGACAACCTATTAAAGAGCGGCTTTATACTGGCATAGCTGCTATTGATGGTTTATTGCCGCTGGGCAAAGGGCAACGCATAGGGCTTTTTGCGGGTAGCGGTGTCGGTAAATCAGTGTTGTTGGGCAATATTACTAAGCAAATCACGAGCGATATGAATGTCATTGCACTTATCGGGGAGCGTGGTCGTGAGGTAAATGATTTTATTCATGAACATCTCGGTACAGACCTTTTAAAAAAATCCGTCGTGGTGGTGGCCTGCAGTGATGAGCCGGCGCTTATGCGCAAACAAGCAGTGTTTGCGGCAACTGCTATTGCCGAGTATTTTTGCAGTCAGGGCAAGGATGTCATGCTTTTGATGGATTCCATTACACGCTTGGCGATGGCTCAACGAGAAATTAGCCTCAGTTTAGGTGAGCCCCCTACCACCCGCGGCTATACCCCCACCGTATTTTCTCTTTTACCTAATATTGTTGAACGCGCAGGTAATTTTATCGGTCAAGGGAGTATTACTGCCCTCTACACTGTGCTTGTTGAAGGCGATGATTTCAACGAACCAGTTGCCGACAACCTGCGTGCGTTATTGGATGGCCACATTGTACTGACTCGGGAATTAGCCCAGCGAAGGCATTATCCAGCCATCGATGTCTTACAAAGTACCTCACGGCTTACGATGCAATTATTAACCCCTGAAGAACAGCTTCTTGTCTCCAAGATTGTATCCATCCTTAGTCTTTATCAACAAAATAAAGACCTGATTGAAATTGGTGCTTACAAGCCCGGCAATAATTTAAAACTTGATGATGCGATTGTGCGAATTGACGCGATTAATCAGCTCCTTGTGCAGAAAGAAACTATAGCTTTTAAAGACTTACTACAACGTTTTTCCGAGATTTTACAATGAATAAAACTTTAATCGCATTGATGAATAAACTGAGCTGGCAATTAAATGAGGTCAGCCAAGCTTTGCAGACCATCACTAATGAGCAAGCAAATCTGCAAAAGACCGATGCTGGGTTGCAAAAACAATTACAAAAAGCCTGTGCAACAACAACCATTATTTATCCTGAACAGGAAATTTCCCGCCTTCATTTTATTATGCACAAGCAACAGCAGAGTGAGCATTTAAAGCTAGAAATGAAAGAATTAGAAGCACAACAGGCTCAATTAGAAGAAAGAAAAATTCGCTTACATACCGAATTAAAAATGCTTGATCGCTATCAAGAAAAACAGCAAGAAAAAGCCCTCGCAAATGAGATTTCCCGGCAGCAAAATACAATTGATGAATGGGTTTTACAACGGAAGGAACTAGCATGAAAATCCAAGATCAACCCCCTCTTTATTTCAAAACAGACGGCCGTGCTAAAACACTACAAACTGATGATGAATACTATTGGAAAAATCAGCAACAATTGGAAGATTCAGCGCTCTCTTTTCAGGATTTAATCAAGGGAGATAAAAAGGAACCAGGCTCTAGTTCAACGCAAAGAACTTTGTCCAACCATGCAAATTCGGACTCTTCTTTAGCCCCGGGCGCAGTCAAAAAAGAAGTTAGCAATTCAACTGAATTGGTTACTCAGACCAGGGCAACAGAGACTATAGCCGCTGAGGTTTATCGGCCAGCCCATCAGCCATCGCTAGAAAATCAGGCCCCTAATTTTCAACCGGCACTCAAAGAAAGATCCCCTTCTTTAACTTCAGTCAACCGCCCACTGCAAAAGCAAACTGCTTTAACAGAAGAAAGCTCAACGCTTAAAAATTATCAATTATTTATTCTCAATAACCAAGCTGAATTCAGCTTGAATACCAGTCAATTAGACAAGCAACAAACAACCGAATTAATTAAATTAATTAAACAATGGCTGGTCAAGAAAGGAATTCGCTTGCAACAACTTATTATTAATGGAGTCAAACAATGAGCGATGCAATTAATCCAACACAAGACATGGGTGTTTCTCAAGCCGATTATCTCAAATTATTCATGCAGGAACTTAGTTATCAAGATCCGCTAAAGCCAGTCGATAATAAAGAATTTATGGCCCAAATGGCGCAAATTTCTTCTCTGCAAGAAGCTCAAAAAACCAATCAAACTTTAGCAGAGTTAAACCAGTGGATATCTAACAATAATGGATTAATGCTTTTAGGTAAAAAAGTAACGATCAATGGAAGCAATCAAGAAGGAGTTGTCAGCAAAGTGGAATTATCCGCTAATAACCTACCCATCATCCATGTCTTAATGAACAGTGGTGAAAATCCGCGTGTACTCTTAACCGATATCAGCTCAGTCTGGAATCCAAGTTCAAAAGGAATGTAAATGAGTAATACTTATTACACCAGTTTAACTGGCCTACTAGCCGCAAGTTATGGCTTACAAAACACTTCTCATAATATTACTAATTTGCAAAGTCCTGGATTTAAACGCAGCGACGTTTTTTATTCTTCACTGGGTGGCGAAAAAGATCAGGGACATTTAGGCTCTGGTGTCACCATCGCAGGCAGGAGTACAAACTTCAGCGCCGGTAATTACTTAGGAACGAATAATCCTACTGATTTGGCTGTTATTGGCAATGGTTTTTTCATTGTGAGGCTTAAAAATGGCGAGCTGCTGTATACACGTAATGGTGAATTCTATTTTAATGAGCAAGATCTATTGGTTGATCGACATAGCGGGGGTTTAGTGCAGGGATACAGCGAGCATGGTGCTTTAGTTCCTGTACGGAAATTTGTTAATAAAACTCATCCTGGGAAAGCAACGCGAACTGTTGATTTAGCGGGTGAATTTGTTGCGCAAAAAAGAGAGCAATCTGGAATAGGATCTTCTCAAGCGGGATCTAATACGGAGACACACAAAAGCGAATATAAACCGACTCAATTCACGGTAGCCAATATTTTCGATGAAGAGGGAAAGGAGCACACCATAGAATTTGAGTTTGAGCCTCAAATATCAACAGATCCCCCCCTGGGAAATCAAAGTAAAGATGGCTTAGAGTGGCAGTTAATGAGGGTTAGTTATGACGGAGCCCTTATTTATTTTATTCCACAAACTATAAAGTTTGATAGTCTTAGTAAGGCAGCAGTGGAAGGCTTTAATCACCTCAATCTTCAATTACCTAACAAACAATTAATTCGCTTTAACATTGGGAATTATTTAAGTGATGAAGATAAATCCATTCGCTTAAAAAAAGAAGAGCAAACTAATTCATTTCCAACAACACTAAACACCGCAGCAACTGCAACTATTACGATTGCTAAACAAGATGGCTATAAAGCAGGAAAGCAAATTAATTTTTCCTTTGATGAAAACGGTCAAATTTCTTATCTCTATGATAATGAACAATCTACCTTAGGAGTCTATATTGCCTTAGCCGGATTTGATGATCCAGAACATAGCTTAGTGCCCGTGAGTGATAACTCCTTTCGCGCCAAGGGCGATCAGGGCTTACAAATTGGTCGTGCAAATAAAAACGGATTTGGCAGTATACAAGCTCATAAAATTGAATCCTCAAATGTGGATTCGACCACTGAGTTTGCCAACATTGTCGTACTCCAACGAATGTTTCAAGCCTGCTCCCAGATGATGGAAATAGATAAACAACTATTAGAAGAGTTATATAAACGATGAAAACCAACCCAAAACCTTATCGGCTGATTAATAATACGGAACTCCAATATTTTCAGCAAAATTTTAGCAAAAAATTAGTTGCATGGAATGAAAAATACGCGACTGAAGACTTCAAACTCTCTGTCAATCGTTCTTCAGCAATTAATCATTTTACCGATCTACAATTGCTAATGCATGAACATGAGCCTATCGCTTTAGTCGAGACCCATTATTTATCGGTCCTGAAAAAAAATCTTTTTGCAGATAATAATGATTGTTTTAATCAAGCCTGCAATGAGATTTTTATGCAGTTATTAAAGCAATTTTTTGAAATTAATACTTTAGAGTTAAGAGCAAATTCAACTAACTATAGCGAATGGATTTATTCTGGTTCTGCTTGTTTAAATATCGTTTTTGAAAATGAATTAATTAACCTTTATCTTCATCCTCAATGGGTACTCGCTCATTTGCCGCCTCAAACACAGTCATCGACAAAACCACTCTGTCGTCTCGCTGAGGTCTTAGCAACCAAAAAAATCGGTTTAACGGTCCAACTGGAGCCGCTTCGCCTCAGTTTGGAAAAACTGTTGAGCCTGCAAGTTGGCGATGTCATTAAAACCGATCACTGTTTAAATAAACCCTTAGAAATTCAATACCAGCAACAAACCCTGTGCCTGGGAATCGCTGGGCAACATCGAACAATACAATTAACGAGGTCATCATGAGTATCACTGTCAAAAAAATCGCCTTACCTGAATTGGAAGCTCAAACAGAGGGTAAATCACTTATTAATGAAAATTACCTGGCTCTTGTTGGTTCAGTAGAAGTTGAATGCCAAGTGCTTTTAGGTAATATCAGCCTGACCATTGCGGAATTACGCCAACTAAAAGAAGGTCAACTTTTATCTTTAGATCAAAAAACCCATGAACCCATTGATATCTTGCTGAACAATCAAGTGATTGCCCGGGGAGAATTGATGAGCGTTGACGATTGTTTTGCGCTTCATATCACCGAGGTTTCTTCATGATTAAGCAGCCATTCATCTTGATGATGAGTTTATTTTCAAGTCAAGCCTTTGCCGAAAAAATCCCCTTTAAGCACACGCTTGAACCTCGACATGGCTGGATGGTATATGTGCTAGCCCTGGCTATTCTCACGCTTATTGCTTTTGTCTTAGCAAAGAAAAATCAGGGCTCATTTGAACGATCATCCCCCTGCTTAATTATTGATAAAAAACGCTTAAATACTAAAACGATGCTTTATATTATCGAATATCATAATCAACAATTTATGCTTGCAGATAATCAACAAAGCTTAGCTTTTGTGAACTTAACTAAAGAGCCGCAATGATGTTTTGTTGGAAAAAATTAATATTATTCATAGCTATTTCGCTAGCTTTCTGTGACTGCGTCAATGCTTCTTCCGCTCTGTCCTTTGGGCCAGTCCATTTTGATCAAGCGACGATTTCACCCGCTTTGCAGGTGTTTGCTTTATTGACATTGCTGAGCCTTGCCCCCAGTTTTTTAATTATGATTTCTTCTTTCACTCGCATTGTTGTTGTGCTCTCCATGCTGCGTAATGCGCTAGGATTACAGCAAACACCGCCTAACACGGTTCTCATTAGCTTATCTTTATTTCTTACTGTATTTACGATGATGCCGGTGGCAAAAATCATTTATACGGAGGCTTATCAACCTTATCAAACTCAGCAAATCAATACTGAAACTGCAGTCAATAAAGCAACTGGGCCGCTAAAACAATTTATGCTTAAGCAAACACGGGAAAAAGATATGAAAATGATTTTGGAATTAGCGAAAGAACCTTTTCCTTCCCAAGCTCAAGATATTAAATTTTATCAACTGATCCCTGCCTTTTTGCTGAGCGAGTTGCAAACTGCATTTCAAATTGGTTTCATGATTTTTTTACCATTTTTGCTGGTCGATTTAATTGTCTCCGGCATTTTAATGACCATGGGAATGATGATGCTTCCACCCATGGCAATTGCTCTTCCTATTAAAATTTTACTCTTTGTTTTAATCGATGGTTGGGATATCGTAATTCAAGCTTTGGTAGGAAGTTTTCACTAAGCATTTTTAATGGATATTAAAATGAATACTAGCAACGACATACAAGAACAATTAAAGCGCTTCCTACAATTTCTTCAACAAGATCCGTCTAATCTCAATCTATTACTTTCGATATCTAATAGTTATCGCCTGTTAAATGACTTTGCTGCAGCACAGCAATATCTCAATCAAGCGAAACTAATTGATGCTAATGCCTGCTTAGTTTTGCAAGGTATTCTTGCTTTGAACCAGCAGCATTTTCAGCAGGCAAAAGAGGCATTGATTCAAGCGTTGCATTTTGAAGATTCTGCAATTGTTCGTTATAGTTTGGCAGTTTGTCATTATTCGTTGCATGAGACTGTTGAGAGTATCAACATTTTAAGACCTTTATTAAAATCGGGCGAACCAACTTATAACGTTGAATTTCTGATGGCTCAGTTAGCTCACCAACAGGATAACCTTGATGAGGCAATTAAGATATTGAAAAAACTCTTAGAAACTTATGGCCCTATTGAACAAACTTTAACGCTTTTAGCGCAATTGTATTTTGATAATGAAGAGGAAAAATTAGCGGAGAATACAGCGCATCAAGTTTTGATTATCAATCCGGATAATTATGAGGCCCAGGTCATCCTTCTTCTATTAGATTTAACTCATGAAAAAATAGCAGTAAGTAAAATTAAAAAACTGATGGTTAGAGAACCCAACGATAGCCGTTTATGGTTTGCCTTGGGAACCGCTTATTTTCACAGTTTAAAGTGGCAGCAAGCTGAAAAGGCGCATTTAAAAGCGACTGAATTGGATCCTGATTTTTATAATAATTGGATTAGCTTTGGTTGGTGTCAACTTTTTCTTGAGCAATTAGAAAAAGCAGAAAATTGCTATCAGCAGGCGATTGCTATTTATGAAAGCGGTGCTGAGGGCTGGGGAGGATTAGGCTTAGTGAGAGCATTGCAGGGGAAATTTGAGGAGGCTGGGAATTTTATCGCGAAAGCGAAGAAACTGGATGCAAATTGTCTTTTAACTGATATCGCAGAACTTTTTTATTTGCAGCACAGAAATCCAGAAAAAGTTGGCATGCATTTCAAACAAAGCTTTCCGACCTTGGCAGAACAATTAAACAAGGCCATGGCCATTGTTTTGGAGAAGATGAAAGAGAATAAAAACCTTCATTAAAAAAAGACTGTTTTAATTCCAAAAAACCCTTTCCTTCGGCTGAGGAAACTGTCTCGTTCGGGCCCTGAGGTATCCCCACGAAATGAGGAAGGAATTTATATTCATTTTATCCCGTTCAGCCTGAGGAGCACGCCTCGCGTGCGTCTCGAAGGCCTGCCCTGAGGCTCTCGATGGGGGGCGACCTTTTGCGACACTTCGAGACAGCGCTGCGCGCTTCCTCAGTGCGAACGGGATAAACAAAACGATTAATGAACTAAACAATATATTTAATTTCGTGGGGATATCTCAGTTCGGCCTGAGGAAGCCGAAGGCTGTCTCTTGTCTCGAAGCCTCTCGTGATCCTTCTCTCTCCATGCAGGTAGACCTTGGGAATAGTAAAGAGAAAGACTGGAGAAAAAGATTGGCCTTCACTAGGTACTGGGCGAATTTCTCTAGCAAATCATATATAATTTAAACATTGTTATCTAACTTTCTGATCAATAAGGACCTTGGCAATGAATACCACGGAATGGCTAAAACGTCTTGTTGCCTTCGATACCACTTCCCGCAATTCGAATCTGCAATTAATTGGGGTCGTTCATGACTGGTATAAACTGCATCAGCTTTCTCCTCAGCTGATTTACGATGAGAGCAAATCCAAAGCCAATCTATTTGTCAGTTTACCCGCTCATGATGGGAATACCAAAGGTGGAATTATTTTTTCAGGACATACGGATGTGGTGCCTGTTGATGGTCAGGATTGGGATACAAACCCTTTTGAATTGAGCGAACGCCATGGCTGCCTTTATGGCCGGGGAACGGCGGATATGAAAGGTTTTCTTGCTGTTTTACTTACACTTTTACCTGAGTTTTGCAAACTTAAATTAACTAAACCCTTTCATTTTGTTTTTTCCTATGACGAAGAAATTGGCTGTTTAGGCATTCCCTCTTTATTGGAAAGTCTAAAAAAATGGGAAATCGAGCCTGAGGCTTGCATTATCGGCGAACCAACCAGTATGAAGCCGGTTACTGCAAATAAAGGACGATTATTATTCCGCTGCCGCATCCATGGGGCTGCAACGCATTCTTCCTTAACGACGCAGGGCTGTAATGCCATCGAGCATGCAGCACAGCTCATCAGATATTTACGTGATTTAGGCCATCAATTTAAAAAACAAGGGCCTTTTGATAATGATTTCGATATCCCTTTCACCACCGTAACCACGAATATGATTAATGGCGGTAGCGCCTATAATATCATTCCAGAATGGTGTGAATTTGCTTTTGAATTTCGTTATCTTCCTCATCTAAATCCCCAAGAAATTGTCGATAAAATTCAATTGTATATTGATCAAACTTTATTACCGGAATTGCATAAAGAATATCCCGAAGCAACCATCGAGTTGGCAAAAATTTCAGGAGGGGGTTCGGGATTAAACACCTCCGAAGACGAAGAAATTACCCAACTAATCCGCAAAATGACCCAGATACATAAAAAATCGAAAGTAGCCTATGCGACCGAAGCAGGATTTTATCAGCTCTCGAAAATACCAACCGTCATTTGCGGTCCAGGAAGCATAGAACAAGCACATCGTGCTAATGAATTTGTGACGATAGAGCAACTTAAAGAGTGCGAAAATCTAATTTCCAGATTGGTGAATCATTTTGTAAACGCCTAAAAACCCCTTGGGTCTGTCAAAATGCTTTTCTTGCTGCAATTACAATAGATTATATTGCTCATCTCTGTTATTGTTTTGAACATTTTCACCAGAAAATACAGCATCATGGCCAAAATATTTTCTATTCCTCCATTTCCTGATGAAACGACTGGAGCAAATGAAGATTCCCAATTTGGATATTTTGAATGCCAACATGGCCCTACTCCACGACAAAATGCTGTAGCATGGGAAACACTGACTTGCAAAGATCTAACCCCCGAAGGCAAAACACAACAACTTGCTCCACAAAAAATTGCTGCTCGACTATGGACTGCCCACCGACTCGTTGATGAAGAGAGCAAAATTATGCTCACGGACACAACAGATCCCAGTAAAGAACACAAAAGTCGGCAATCGGGTAGCGCTGCTTCAACAACCATTTATGATGGCAAAGGAAATTTAATCACTGCGACTCTAGGCGATACTTCGGCATTTCTTGTTTTTTATGACTACGAAGGAAACCCTATGGCAGCTCGTCGATTAAATTCGGTCATCCATCGACTTGATAATCTAGACGAGTACGCAAGAATTAAAAAGGAAGGCGGCATTATTGCTCATGATAAATTAGTTCTACGAGAAAACGATGCTGAGATTTCTTCACTTGCTGTTTCGCGCGCTATGGGTAGTGAACAGTTTAAAAAATCTGGGGTTTGTGCAAACTCCAACCTTGATATTGTCAATCTAGCTGAAGCAGCTAAAGATTTAGGAATCGCTCAGGAAAAGATTGCGAAAACGCAGGTCATCTCGGTTTGCCATTGCTTTAACGAAGCAGCAGGTACAAATAATCAAACGAAAGAAGGACATGAAAATCATTTGCTTAGCGCTTTAAAAGAGCTCGATACGCCTGCAACAAGCCAAGAGGCTGACTTAGCCCGTTTATTAATAGAGAGGGTAAAACCTAACACTAGCGATAATCTTTCTGTTGCCATTCAAACTATTAATAAAGACATGCCTGCTTTCCTATTAGGATTATATGGTGGTCAGCAGGGGGTAGTGGTTTCCGCTTTAGCCGCCTACTTTACAGGTGATTTTTTTAAGAAACAATGTGCTTTAACTGGCGAAGCTTATGCCACACAAAAATTAAGCGTTAACTCGAATAAGTTAGTGTACAAAAGGGATAATCCTGATCTGTTTAACGAAAGTGAATATAAAGCGATTGTTCTAAAACTTTCTGCTTTAACTAGAACCTACCAAAAGAATTTAGACTCAAACGGCTCTGAACACATTGCTCCACTACTTAAACTCTTAGTTGCTATTTTAGAAAATCCCTATGAGACTAACAAAACCAAGATCAAAAAGTTTTATGATTTTTTGGATAGCCCTCATTCCACAACCGCTCTAAAAAATATCGAGATTCTAAAACAAGATGAAAAAATTCCTACATTAAATTTTATTCTTGGAATTTGTTTTGTTCTTATCAGTCTTGCTACTTTTATAATACCAAGCCTTTTTATTTCTGGCTTGGTATTACTAAGGTAATCAGACTAATAATGATAAAACTAATCCCTAATGCTCTTATTCTGTTAAAAATATTTATATTTTGCTGCGCCTGATTTATTCTTAATACTTATGTTATAATTTTGTAATTTTATACTTATACACAGACATCATGACTAAAATTATTTCCATTCCAACCAAAACAAGCGAAAGTTCTGGAGCTAACAAAGAGTTTAAATTTGGTTATCATGAAATTCAGAATAGACGTAGTTCGCAAGAAGATGCCTTGGCCTGGCAAATACTTAGTTCCGAAGAGCTAACCCCCCAAGGTGAAACAAAATTAACTCCACCGGAAATTGCCCATCGTCTATGGACTTGTCATCGACTTCTCGATGAGCAGGGCAAAAATCAGGATTCGGGCACCACCGCCTCAACAACAGTTTATGACGGTAACGGCAATTTAATTACGGCTACTCTGGCAGATAGCTCTGCTTTCCTTGTTTTTTATGACCAGGCGGATAAGCCTCTTGGAGTTCGTCGTTTAAATTCGGTAATTCATCGTCCTGATCAGAAAAAAGAGAAACAAAGGATTCAAGAGGAAGGGGGACTTATCCATAAGGGTAGAGTAGCTCACCCTGAGGTTAATCCTCAAGTTCTTTCACTTGCTGTTTCTCGAGCTATAGGTGATAAATTTTATAAGGAAGCTGGTGTTTGTGCGAACTCAAGTCTGGACATTGTCAATATCGCTCAAGCAGCTGAAGAGCTAGAAATCGATCCGGAGAATATAGGAAAAATCCAAGTCATTTCGGTTTGTGACGGCTTTACCGATGCAGCAGAACAACAAACGAAAGAGGGGCATGAAAATATTTTATTGAGTTTTTTAGGAGATCGACACTGCAGGAAAAAAACAGGGGTAGAATTAGCCCGGTTATTAGTAAAAAAGGCACAATGTCATACTGAAGATAATATCTCGGTGGCGGTTCAAGATGTTGATGAAACTACCCCCCCTTTCCTATTAGGATTATATGATGGTCATGGCAGTCAAAGAATGTCTACTTTTGTGGCAAAAAAAATAGGTGAGCTATTCACGCAGCAATGTGCATTAAGTCGTAGGGCTTACGCCAAACAAAATTTAAGCGTGAAGAATAATGAGACGGTATACAGAGCAGATAATCCTGATTCGTTTGAAATTGAAGGTGCTGCAGAGGAAGATAGTGATGACTACCTGGCAAGATTGGAAGATGCTAGCAGCGAAGCAGAAGAGAAGGAATACCAACCTATTGTTCTAAAACTTTTTGCTTTAACTAAAAAATACAAAAAGAATTTAGATCGCGAGTCTCCTCAAGGAAAGAAAATTGATCCAATACTTGATCAATTACTTACTATCTTAGCGAACCCCATTATAACTGACAAAATGAAAATTCAAGCCTTCTATGATTATTTGAGTTGTCGCCACACTACGGACGAACTTAAAAATATAGAGGTGATCGAGCAAGACGAAAACAGATCTGCATCAAAGTTTATATTTGGGGTTATTTTTATTATCGTCAGTCTAGTTACTTTAATACTACCAAGTATCCTTGTTTCTGGATTGGTATACTGGGCTACGGATAGAAGTCCTTTTGATTTATTTAATACAGAAGGCGAGCAATATATAAAGGAAGTGGCACTGGTGGAAAAGCAATATTTGAAGAACTATAGTTCTTTCTTCAACTCAGCGCCTTCTACCGAGGAAGAGGATACTACTAACACCTCTGGGCTTGATTTCACTTACTAATAAGCCGCCGCAAAACCTGTTGAGGCAGCCTGTGATCATTGCGTTACACTAGAGGTTGCAGGCGCCTGGGGTGTATAACTAGGTGCTAAAGGCCAAACACCGCCCGGTGCATATTCAGGTTTGGTAAAAGGAGCATTAGGATTAACCACATATGCATCTGTACCAATCATTTTCGTCGGTGTGGTATTCATTCCAGACATGGGAAAACTGCTAGTTCCTTTATCAGTACCAAGCAGGACACTCGTATTATTGATTGCTATCGCAAAACTTGTATTAGCTAAAATCACCATGCCAAATAGGGCAAGTGTTAAAATAGATTTCTTCATCATTGCTCCTTGACTTAAGCTTTTCCATGAAACTGCATCAGCAAACAATTAAGTTGATTCTATTTTTTCTATAATTTAAAAATAATAAGCCCTTCTCCTAAGTATAATAAAAAATTTGAAGATAATTCATGAAAACCGATATGCAAAATATAAGTACCATCTATGTGTATTTTTTTTATCCAAAATAAACCAAAAAATATCAGAACCATGTTATAATTAGATCCATTTCATAGATAAAACCAGCTTCAAAAATGACTACTACAACAGAGACTTTAGATCAAACCTCTATTCATTCTGAAACAGATGTTAATCCAATTCTTGAAAATAAAGAGGATGAAGAAATAATAGCCGAAGAAAACCCGAGCTCGGCAACTGCTGCAAGCCCTGATTCAATCATTGTCGATAGACGGGATGAATTTTTTATTGCCTTGGCAAAACGAACCACAGGTGATGATAAAAACCATACCTTTCTTATGCTGGGTGTCATCCAAGATGGCCAACCAACTATCTTGGCTAGAGTAGGAAAAACCTATATAAAAAATAAACTTGCCAAAGATTTTTTGAAAGAAAAAAACCTTAAAACCTACGTCGCTTTGTACTCGTCCGTTTTATTTTCGCGCACCGAATCAATTTTGCAACCGGAATCACTTAGCCCCAGTGGGCCCATTAGTTATTCAGCTTATGCAATTAATTTTGAACATTATAAGCAATTTTTAAGACTTCTTTCTTTTATGAAAACTGAGCCTGAATTTAACTTCTACCAACCTATCGAAGAAAGAGGCAATACGATTGTTATGGAGAGAACCCCCACAACGCATGAAGATTTAAGTAATGCCACTCCCTTAGAACAAAGTATTGTCGAACGAGCACAATATTATGATCGAAATCATAATTGTCGAGAATCTGCCATTGAACTTGCTGAATACACTCAAGGGATCGATCATTTAACAGACGATGTTTCAAGGCATTTTTTTATCAATTTGTCTGTCACTGCTGAATTTTCTAAAGGAAAACCGCGAGAGCATTTTTATGTATTTCCCCTTCCACCGGAAAGCTTTGAAGCGAACGAAGCTAAAAAGATCAGATTAACGCGAATATTTCAACGCATGGAAAATCTCTTAAAAAAAGATCCCTATGGTGAAAATACTATTCAAAAGTTCGAGGCCTTGAAAGAGCTATATTATGAACAAGCAGGTATCCCCAGCGATGATTTTCAAGAAGCGCTTAGAAGCATTCAACGTTGGAAAGAGAACAATAACAATAAGTTAATCATCTCTCAGCTAAGAGCTCAGAGCTTTTGGGGGAAACTTGGAAATTGTTTGGGTATTAATTACGCTTCATCGACTCAAAAAATGGTTGATGACATGGAAAATGTACTATCAAATCAATTAGTTAGATAATTTTTATAAATTATGTTGTACTGATAGCCATTCAGCTTAAAAAAACGCTATAATGGCGCTTTTTGAAAGTAATGGAATAGGCATGTCGTTCACTGAGAACCTCGTTCAATTTGGATTTACTCTCAGTCTTTTGGCTAATGCTGCTCTTTTTATCCCGCAAATTATAACCCTGCTTAAAAATAAAACGGCTAAGGGAGTATCGCTAATTACTTTTGCGGGTTTTAACGTGATTCAGCTTTTTACGTTCTTTCATGGGCTTGTGGAGAAAGATTACTTGCTTGCTGGAGGATACTTACTCGCTATTCTTAGCTGCGGCACCGTCACCGTACTAATTATTTATTATAGCTATATCAAAAGGAATTGAGGATGTAAGGAGATGCAAAATAAGCCGTTTGATATGATTTGCAATATTCTTTTTCTTCTTCCTTATGCGGAAAATGCTGCGCTTGTTAATAAACATCAAAAAATTGATGACCTTTATTTAATCCGCGCTATTGTTGATTTTTCAATACGCGCTTTAGAACTATTTATTGAGGGCAATTTGCAGGCATTCGACCCGCAGGTAGGAGAAAATCTTTGTCAAATTAGAGCTTATAAACTTTTTCATCTCAGTAAAAAATGGCTTTGTTCCGCAGAAACTTTAACAGAATTTCATCATGAGATTGAACGCTTTAAAATATACAAATTGCAAATTGAAGATGTGATTTGCGGGTGGGAAAATGCTATTAAACAGGCGGCTGTTTATAATCAACAACTTGATGGCGTTGAAAAAATAAGTGATTTTCTTAGTAGACATCAACTTCTATTTTCACTGCAACAGGAATTTGCCTTTATCATAGCCTGTTATTTTTTGACTTATTTCAATATTCGTAAAGACGATCTTCCTATTGCCATGAATTTAGAGCATATCACGCGTGAATTTCATATTTCCAAATACCGCGCTAATCGCTTAACCCATCGATACCAACAACTCATTTGTAAATTAGGTTGTCATTTTATTTTAAAAATTGCCGAAGAATTACCTGCTGATTTAGGTTATGCGGAGCTTTTACCGAAATTATGTCTTATTTCAGATGAGGACAGAATGGTATTGCCTTGCTACACTGTCAGCCAAATTATTTTTTACCACAGTATTCAAAAAAAAATACCGGTTTTATTAGTTGTGCAACGTATAGATCAATCATCAGCATTCAAGTCAGATTTAGTTTACTTCTTATTGGTCGGTAAAGAAGAAACGATTGATTATGACTTAGTCAACAGCAATTCGCAGGCACTGGATTATTGCATGGTTGTGACTGGTGAAATCCTTCATGAACAGGAATCGATTGAACATTATGTCCGGCGTATTCTTGCAGAGAATCCGCTAAAAATAATTTTAGCTAACACAGCAAGCCATCCTCAATATTCAGGAAAGCGTTTAGAAGCATTAAGAAATAATCCTTTTCTGTTGATTTCGGATAGCAATGAAATTGCTGCCCAACATACGGATAATTTGATAAATTTGAGACGTTATGCCTTAGAATCAGGCTGTTCTCAACAAAACCGAACCTTATTTTTTTTAAGACATATTTACGCAAATAAACTAAAGGATGAGATAAAGCAATTGCAGCTCAAGTATCAGGGCGAAGCCTATGATGCCTATGCAATGCTAAATCCATAGAAAACTACGGAGTATTTTATGGCTTTGGACTACGACAGTTTGCTTAAGCAATTTGATTTGTATAAACAAATATTCGAACGCATGCCGATTTATATTTATTGGAAAAATAATCATTTCCGCTATCTCGCTTGCAATGAGGTACTCGCCCAAAATTTTGGACTCGGTTCATCGATGGCAATCGTTGGTAAAACTGATTTTGATCTGTTCCCCCACAAACTGGCTTGTGAAATTAGAAAACATGACATGGAAGTCATGGCCACGGGTTTAGCTTGTATTTTTGAAGAGGAAGGGGTTGAAGATAACAAAGCGACAATCTATTTGACGCAAAAAATTCCCCTGTTCAATGGGGCTGGAGAAATCATAGGACTTGCAGGGATATCCATTAATATTACAGAGAGAAAAGCGAAAGAAGAAAAAAATCGCATTGAAAAAGAGGAAGCAGAACTTACCTTGGCCAGTATTCTAGATAATTTGCCAGGTCACGTGTATTGGAAAAATAAAGATTCGGTTTTTCAGGGCTGTAACTTGGCCCAAGCTAAATCTGCAGGTTTTAGCGAGCCTAAGTCCATGATCGGTAAAACAGATTATGAAATGCCCTGGAGTCATGAGGCCGATTTTCTCAGAGAATCGGATTTGGAAGTGATGAGAGGACAAAAAACAATAACCAGGGAAGAAGCTTCACAACTGGCTAACTCAGACGAAGTATCAATTTTCTTATCCAAAAAATCCCCTTTATTGAATAAAGCAGGGGAAGTGGTGGGCATTTTGGGCATTTCTTTTGATATTACTGAGCGTAAAAAAATGGAGGAAGAACTCAGTAAATCGCAGATTGCAGCAGAGGCCGCTAATCGAGCTAAAACCGAATTCTTACGCAATATGGAACACCAACTCAGAACACCTTTTAGCGGAATTTATAGTATGGTCGAGTTTTTAGCCGAAACCGAAACCAATCCAGAAAAAAAGGAACAACTTGAAACGACCTATCTTTCTGCAAAAGAATTTATAGAGTTTTTAAATGATATTTTAGACTTTACTCGCAACCCTTCAGAAAATTGGCCGGTACTTGCTAAGAAATTTGATCTTAAAAAGACGATTGAAAAAGTCATTACTATGGAGAAAGCAGCGGCAACTATCAAACAACTCGATCTGAATTGCGATTATGAGGACAAGCTCCCTACTCTCTTTATTGGTGATCCCCGACGTATTCAGCGCATCGTCATGAACTTGTTAAGTAATGCCATCAAATTTACTGACAAAGGGAATATTACCGTCAGTGTGAAACTAGGAAAACAGCTTGATGAAAAGAATTTTATCCTGCAATTGCTAATCGCTGATACAGGAATTGGTATTTCATCCGATAAACAAAACCTCATTTACGAAAAATTTTACCGTTTACACCCAGCGAACCAAAATAAATACAAAGGCGCTGGTTTAGGTCTTAACATTGTTAAACAACTTATTGAAGATTTAGAAGGTGAAATTGATGTTATTTCTAGCCCAGATAAAGGAACCACTTTTATTTGCACCCTCCCATTTAAAAGACCTTTGCTTGACGAATTAGTTAATAATTAGGAGGATACAAATTTTTTTGCCTTAAAAACTTATTAAGTCTTCACTAACAATTGTATAATGATATATTGGCACTCGATGGAATTGACGATAGAACGATTTTTCTATCGCAAAAGGATAGCGCTAGCTAGAAGGAATAAGAATGATTCATCCTCTCCATGTACTTGTAGTTGAAGATACACTTATTGCGCAAATGGTTGCTAAAGCCCAATTAGCCAAGCTCGGCTGCCTTGTCGACATCGCATCTAACGGAAGAATAGCTTTGGAAAAAACAAGGCTCCACAGCTATGACCTTATTTTAATGGATATTGGACTAGGAGACGGTCCTGATGGTTTTGAAGTGACCTCATTAATAAAAAAACAAAGCCCGATAAATAGAAACACGCCTATCATTGCTGTCACCGCGCATGGCGGACGTGATTATGTAGAAAAAGCGATCGCCGTGGGAATGGAGAAATATTTTAATAAGCCATTTACACCTGCCAATGTAAAGGAAGTTATTCACTACCTTCAGCATAAGTCTTCTTTAGCAGTGGAGAATGAATAACCTAATCACTGTCTAGCCTGGTTGCCCTCAACCAGGCTAGACAGTGATTAGAGTAGATTGAATCCGGGCTAAAAATCTAACCCTGACTCTTCTCCGCTCTCTCACGAATATACTGCAAAGCAAACTCCAAGCGGCCTAGCGTTCGTTGCTTGCCTAATAACTCCAGCGTCATTGCAATCGCAGGAGACATACTGCTTCCAGTGACTGCTACTCGAAGTGGCTGCGCGATTTTGCCCATATTGATATCAAATTCCGCGCTCACATCATTAATACATTGCTGCAATTCTTCGCTTTCCCAATGATTAAGCTGTTGCAGCGCCCTATTTAAAGCCTCAAGGGGCTCGAGCACTACGGGTCTTAAATGTTTCTTGATCGCCTCGTCATCATATTGAATGGCATCTTCATAAAAATAACGGCTTCCTTCACATATTTCGACTAAAGACTTGTAACGCTCGGCTTGAATAGCCACTAATTCTGCGAGCTGTGGACCATTATTCACATTAAGTCCTTGATGATGAAAATGCCAACGCAGGGCTTCAGCAACCTCTTCTGGCGGATCGTTTTTCTGATAATGCTGGTTTAACCAATACAGTTTGTCATAGTTGAAGCTAGACACCCCACGACTCACGTTTTTTAAATCAAAGCTTTCAATCATTTCATCAAGACTAAAAATCTCTTGATCACCATGTGACCAACCTAAACGTACCAGATAATTTAGTAAGGCATGGGGCAGCACACCCAACTCCTTAAATTGCAACACAGAGACTGCACCATGCCGCTTGGATAATCGTTTACCATCATCACCAAGAATCATGGGTAAATGAGCAAAAACAGGTATCGGAGCATTTAAGGCGTTGAATAAATTAATTTGCCGAGGCGTGTTATTAATATGGTCATCCCCACGAATTACATGAGTAATTTCCATATCCCAATCATCAATCACCACAGCAAAATTGTAAGTAGGATGGCCATCAGAGCGAATTAAGATTAAATCATCTAACTCAGAGTTATCGACATTAATATTGCCATAAACCGCATCAGTAAAAGAAACGACGCCTATTTGCGGATTTTTAAAACGTACAACATGGGGCTCATTGCTAGCCGGTAGCTTTTTATCACGGCAGTGACCATCGTAACGGGGTTTTTCTTTTGCAGCGAGCTGTGATTCACGCAAAGCTTCTAAGCGTTCTTTGCTGCAAACGCAACGATAAGCCTGATCGTCGTCAAGTAACTGCTGAGCAATTTTTTGATATCGATCATAGCGTTTCGTTTGAAAATAAGGGCCCTCGTCATAATCAAGACCTAACCATTCCATCCCATCAAGAATCGCCTGTACCGATTCTTTTGTAGAACGCTCCTGATCCGTATCTTCAATCCGTAATACAAATTCCCCTTTATGATGCCTCGCATATAACCAAGAAAATAAAGCCGTGCGCACACCACCAACATGTAAATAACCAGTAGGACTTGGGGCAAACCGCGTTCTAACCACCATCAGATGCTCCGTTGTAAGCAATGAAATAATCGCGTTATAATAGCTGACTTTGCTAAGCAACTCAAAATAAACCAATGCATCCCCATTCAGCTTGCATTCATCGATAATAAATATGCTAGTCTAAGGTGATTCACGAAAGAGAAACCACAACCCCCATGAAAAGACTCGGCATCAAATATCAGCTGCGCATCACTACGCTAATACCAGTTTTCTTGGTCGCCTTACTTTTTGCTATCTTTTACAATGGCGAATTTAATAAAGATTTGAAACAACATATGTCTCGTTTAGGTGAGGCTTATATTCGTCAATTACTACCTGCAGCGCAATTTGCCATGCTACGTAATGATAGCCGTACCTTGCAGGGTTTAATCAATGCATCCACCGTTAACCCTGAAGTCAAAGCACTCGCTTTTTATAACGCCCAAGGGCAATTACTCGCTTATCGTGGCGGTAAACATTCTATTCATCAGCCCTTCAAACCACCGGAATTTACTGGTGACTATATTGAAAGCAAACAAATCAAACCTTACACGATTAATTTCATTGCCCCTATCACTATTCCTAAGTTCAATCTTTATTCGACAACCCCATTTAAAACCCTCACCAACCCCATCGCCTTGCAAGCAGACGATATTTTGGGCTGGCTATCTATTGATATCGATACTCAATCGATGCTGATTAAACAATATCGAATGTATATCATCACCATCTTTATTACTTTACTCGGCTTGTTAATGAGTCTAACGATTCATTATTTTTTATCCAAACGAATTTATCTACCTATTTCACGCTTGCGCCGCAGCATGAAGCAAATTTTGAGTAATGAATTCGAAACGCAGATTAACGTGAACAGTCCAGGCGAGTTAGGAATCATTGAGCGAGGTTGTGCGCATCTGCAAAAGCAATATTTAAGTACCGTGAACGATTTAAATCACCATATAGAGGTTGCTACCGGCGATTTACAACAAAGCTTAGAATTGTTGGAAGAAAAAAACATCGAACTGTCTTTGGAAAAGAAAAAAACTGAAGAGAAAAGTCGACAAAAATCAGAATTTATTGCCAATATGAGTCATGAAATTCGCACACCCATGAATGGAGTCATTGGATTTACTAACGTTCTGCTCGAATCCAAATTAGATAGTTTACAACTAGACTATGTCAAAACAATTAAATCATCCGCACAAGATTTACTTGCCATCATTAACGATATTCTTGATTACTCTAAAATGGACGCTGGGAAACTCCATTTAGATTGTATTCCTTTAGATCTTCGCTCTTGCATTGATGAAGTATTGGCGCTGGTTTCTCCTAATGTGCACAAAAAAGGGATTGATCTCATCCCGTCTACGGCAATCAATGTTCCCAAAACAGTGCTCGGCGATCCGCTGCGTATCAAACAAATTATCACTAATTTGATTAGCAACGCGGTTAAATTTACCGACCATGGCTACGTTTTGATTAGAACCACTATTGATCAGGAAAGCGAAAAAGATTACACCCTATGCATCTCAGTGACCGATACGGGGATTGGCATTTCCCAGGAAGATCAAACACGATTATTCAATGCCTTTAATCAAGCCGATACAACTATTACACGGCGCTTTGGTGGTTCTGGCTTAGGCTTGGTTATTTGTAAAAAATTAACTGAGGCCATGCAAGGAAAAATCACACTAACGAGTGAAGTGAACAAGGGCTCAACTTTTGCGGTACGCATCAAATTAGAAAAATTAGCTGCTTATGAGGTTGAAAAACACCAAAGCCAACGCTTCGATAATCTTAAAGTGCTTTGCTATGATGATAATCCTTTATATCTCGAAGCCATGTGTAATGGCCTAGGTTTTTGGGGCATTGAAACCGTTGCAATTAATACCTTTAATCAGTTGGAGACAGCTTTCGCCGAGCATAAAGATTGCACGCTCGCTTTTATTAATGTGAATGAAGGCTGTGAAAAGCAAGTTGCACAAGTATTACGTAAGCAAACTATTTCCAGTGTGCTCGTTTCTAAATGGCCCATTCATGATCCTCAAGCTTTAGGGGCTAGCGCTTTTTTATTCAAACCCATTAGTATTCAAAAATTACATGAAACGATTGAATCTTTGCTCAATCAACCGTCGCAAATTCCTTCCTCTGATCATGAACTGGACAAGCTTCGCTCTCAACTTCGCTTAGCCTATCCAGAACTATTAATCGCAGAAGATAATCCTGTCAATCGCATGCTGCTGAATTCATTATTGAATGAACATACTAGTATTGAAGCAGTTGATAATGGTGAGGAAGCCGTAAAAGCCTGTCAATCTAAGCGTTTTAATGTGATTTTATTAGATCTGCAAATGCCTAAACTGAATGGCCTCGATGCAGCACGTATGATTCGTCAAGAATCCATGTTAAATAAGCAAACGCCTATTGTTGTCATTAGTGCAAACAGCACGGATTTAAATAAGGAGCGTTTGCAAAAAGCAGGCGTGGATCTTTGCTTACAAAAACCAATTGACGAAAAACAATTGCTTAATTATTTGCTGGCGTTTTTAAAAAAATCGAAACCTGCCGCAATTGATTGGCAACTTTGTGTACAAAAAGTGTCAGGCAATCAGACCTTGGCTGAAGAGTTTCTTGCGCGTTTTGTCGATGAATTACATAAAAATCGCGAAGAGTTTTTGCAATTATTACACAACAAAGATATTAAAGGCTTGGAAGCAGCGGCTCACAAATTACATGGAGCCTGTTGTTTTTGTGGCGTACCTCATCTGCAGAGCAATGTGATACGCCTCGAGAAACTGGCCAAGCATGTCAAATCTATAGAAGAATTAAAATCAACCTTCGCCGAGCTTATTCAAAGCATTGATGAAGTCATTGATGAGTTTAATAACCTTTATCAAATTAGTTCCTCAGATTGAAGTCTCTTGAGTATAGATACACGCTCTGGCAAAATTTGCTTACCAAAAAATCCAAGATAGCTTGGATAGTTCACGGAGATCTTATGTCAATTAAAAATGCAATTTATGCGCAATCCGGCGGCGTTACTGCTGTTATTAATGCCTCTGCCTGTGGAGTGATTCAAACAGCTCGACAACATCCAGAAAAAATCGGAAAAGTCTATGCAGCCCAAAATGGCATCATTGGTGCCCTCAATGAACTATTAATCGATACCTCACTCGAGTCTGATGAGGATATTGCTAAACTTATGCACACCCCTTCCGGAGCCTTTGGCTCCTGCCGCTACAAACTAAAAGATGATGGCGCTGAATACGAGCGTTTAATTGAAGTGTTTAAAGCCCATAATATTGGATATTTCTTTTACAATGGCGGCGGTGATTCGCAAGATACTGCTCACAAAATTTCTAAATTAGGCAGCAACATGGGTTATCCCATCACCTGTATAGGCATACCCAAAACAGTCGATAACGATCTCCCTTTTACCGATACCTGCCCTGGCTTTGGTTCAGTCGCCAAATATGTCGCCATCTCCACTTTAGAAGCAGGTTTTGACGTCGCATCAATGGCAGCCTCTTCGACTAAAGTGTTTATACTTGAAGTCATGGGACGTCATGCAGGCTGGATTGCTGCTGCAAGCGGTTTAGCCGGCCAGAATTCAGAACAACCGCCGCATATTATTTTGTTTCCTGAAGTACCGTTCGCACAACAACGTTTTCTCGATAAAGTCAAAGCTTGTGTGCAAGGCTATGGCTATTGCGTAGTTGTAGTTTCTGAAGGGATCCGCAATGAAGAAGGGAAATTTCTCAGCGATGCTGGCTTACGCGATGCCTTTGGTCATGCCCAACTTGGTGGAGTAGCTCCTATTTTGGCTCAATTAGTAAAAACTGAATTAGGCTATAAATATCACTGGGCTGTCGCAGATTATCTGCAACGCGCCGCTCGGCATATCGCTTCACAAGTCGACGTTGAGCAGGCTTATGCTTTAGGTAAAGCTGCGGTTGAATTAGCGCTCAGTGGCCATAATGCGATTATGCCGATTGTTAAACGCGAACAAGATTCACCTTATCGTTGGTCTATCGCTCATGTTCCTCTAGCCGATGTAGCAAATCAAGAAAAAACAATGCCTAAAGAGTTTATTAGCGCTGATGGAATGGGCATTACAGAAGCTTGCCGCCGTTATCTGTCGCCACTGATTCAAGGTGAAGCCTATCCGCCTTATAATGATGGGTTGCCTATCTATGTACAACTTAAAAATAAATTGGTCGAGCAGAAACTTTAAAAAATGCTTGAGAACAATTGTCCCCTTTGAGCTCTGAGGTATTCCCACAAAATGAGTATCGAAGGAATATTTGTATTCATTTTATTCCGTTCAGCCTGAGGAGCACGCATGGCGTGCGTCTCGAAGGCTGTCCTGAGAGGGGCTCGAAGGGGCTTTGTCCTGAGGCTCTCGAAGGCCTGTCCTGAGGGACTCTCAAAGGGGGCCTTTTATGGCACTTCGAGACAGCGCTGCGCGCTTCCTCAGTGCGAACGGGATTAACAAAACGATCAATGAGCTAAATAGTCTATTTAATTTCGTGGGAATATCTCAGTTCGGACTCGACCCTTCGTGAGTCTCAGTCCGAACGGTTATTAACTAGCTTAGATTAAAGACCCAATCTACGGCTCAAGCGGAATTCGCCAGCGTCTAATGCACACCTATACTCTTACCTGGCTGAGGTACTTGATATTTATTTGCATTTCCGGAACCAGTTTCTAATTCTTTTATGACTTCCTCTACAGAACTAATAAAATGACGAGCCATCATGGAACTCATATTTTCTTTGACCACTATCCGCAGAGTCTCAACCATTTCTGCACCTTTTGGTAGAGTATAAGCAGGGACTATCCAACCATGTTCTCGTAGTTTGCCGGAAATGTTAAACACTGAATATTTTTTATTATTTTTGAGTGCAACACTGACAACCGGCGCCATACGCCGATGGCCTAGCAACTCAAATTTTCCGGTAGCAACTAGTCCCCTGGCGACTATGTCGCTCACTGCCAACATATTGCGAACAATTTTCCTGTATCCTCTTTTTCCAAGTCGGAGAAAATTATAGTACTGTGCAATAACCATCGAGCTGCTTCTCGAAAAATTAAGCGTATAAGTAGGCATTTGCCCGCCTAAATAATTCACATTAAAAACTAAATCTTCGGGTACATCTGCTTCATCCTTAAAAAGCAACCAACCTACGCTTGGGTAAACTAAACCGTATTTATGGCCAGAAAGATTAATTGATTTGACTTGCTCTAGACGAAAATCCCATTTAATAGTGTTTTCACTGAACATGGCAATAAATCCACCACTTGCTCCATCAACGTGTAAGGGCACATCCCAACCCTTTTCTTTTTTTATGTTTAAAAGCAAATCATTGATTTCTTCAATTTCGTCGTATTCACCAGTAAAAGTGGTCCCTAAAACGGCAGCAACACAAATTGTATTTTCATCAATAAGCGGTGCCACATCTTCAGCACTAATAATGTATTTATCTTTTTTAAGTGAAATTATACGAGGCTCGACGTCAAAATAACGAGCAAACTTGTCCCAGCAAACTTGCACATTCGCTCCCATAACAATGTTGGGCTTACTTGTATCGAGATGTTTTTTCTTACGCTTGTTACGCCAGCTAAATTTGTGCGCAAGACCTGCTAACATAATTGCTTCTGACGAGCCAACAGTGGACGTCCCCACATAGTTACAGTCAGATGGAACATTCATTAAATCAGCAAGAATATGCACGCAGCGTTGATGAATTTCCTGCACTCGCGGATATTCCTCATAGTTAATAAAGTTTTTATTGCTGCTTTGTTTAATTAAATCTTCAGCCTCAGGCTCCATCCAAGTGGTAACAAAACTTGCCAAATTTAAAATAGGCGTAGCTTCTAAGCTTAATTCATCTTGAATAAGCTGCTTAGCAACAATCGGCGACATGCCAACATCATTACAGGTCCCTAATGAGAAATCATCCAAATCATAGCGGCTTGCATAGACAGAAACTGCATAATTAGTATCTATTTTTTGGTTCTTTTTGACAATCATAATATCACTCCTTTTTGAGGTATCAACATAGCGAATCCACGCCATGTCATTTGCAGTCCATTACATCTATTTATGAAAGCAGCTAAACTCCTTGCCACATTTCTCCCTCTGTCTTTAAATTTATCAAAATAATAATGAGAATAGCGATAGCAAAAAAATTTAGATAAGCTCCATGAGCCAACTAAAAGGATAATTAACAGCATGATGACTGCATAGATAGAAATTTTAGTGGCCGGAACATTAATCTGTTGGGGGAAAGCTCCTTTCACTAAGCTAAAAAAAATAATTGCAGCACCCATGGGATTTACAATAGGAAAAAGTGCAGTAAAGGAAAAGAAAATGGCCTGTATAAACACCATGAGAAATAATTCCTTCTAATTGTATCTCTGTCCATAATTACGGTTTGCTAATTCCCAGATTAATCGGTCTTTGAGGACAGAGTCAAATAGTGTATTTATATACCCCTGAATTTGTCTTTAATCAGTTAAGGAATGGGCATGGCAAAAAAAATTATTGACCTCTCAATATATATAGAAAATGAGGTGAAATCAGATCCACCTGGTTATGAACCTGAAGTTCAATACTTAACTCATCAACAAACTTTAGGTGAGTTAATGCATTTCTTCCCTGGATTAACACCTGATGATTTACCCGATAATGAAGCCTGGGCTTACGAACGAATTAATTTAATTACCCACAATGGTACTCATTTAGATGCACCCTATCATTTTTCGACGGTGATGGATAAAGGCAAACGGGCAATCACTATCGATGAAATTCCTTTAGAATGGTGTTTTCAAGCAGGAGTAAAATTGGATTTTCGCCACTTACCCGATGGCCATGTTGTCACCACAAAAGAGGTGCAAGCTGAACTTGAGCGTATTCAATACAAATTAAATCCTCTAGATATCGTCTTAGTCAATACTCGTGCTGGCTCACGCTATGGCCACGATGATTATGTTAACGCAGGTTGTGGCATGGGACGTGAAGCCACTCTTTATTTGCTTAAACAAGGAGTCAAAATCACAGGCACAGATGGTTGGAGTTGGGATGCGCCCTTTTTTCATACCCGAGAAAAATATTTATCCACTCAGGATGCTTCTTTAATTTGGGAAGGTCACAAAGCAAGCCGCGAAATGAGTTACTGCCATTTAGAAAAGCTCCATAATTTAGAAAGTTTGCCAAACCATGGTTTCATGGTCAGTTGTTTCCCCGTTAAAATTAGAGCAGCTTCAGCAGGTTGGACACGTGCTGTTGCTATTTTGCAGGATTAGGTTACCCATTTTGTCATTCCTGCGAGGCAGATTACATAGTTGATGTTGGGGTCTTGGCCAGTCAGAATAACAGTAGTCTGGCTACTGTTGCTAAGAGGATTATCTGACTCCGTTCGGGCTAAGGAGACCGTCTCGAAGCCTTGCTAATCCTAATGTGAGACTTCGAGACGGCGCAAGCGCCTCCTCAGTCCGAACTGAGGTATCCCCACGAAATGAAGATTTAAGGAATTTGTATTCATTTTATTCCGTTCAGGCTGAGGAGCACGCATCGCGTGCGTCTCGAAGGCTTGGCTCTCGAAGGGCCTGTCCTGAGGCTCTCGAAGGAGATTTTTTGCGACACTTCGAGACAGCGCTACGCGCTTCCTCAGTGTGAACGGTATAAAACGAGCAATGAACTAACAGTCTATTTAATTTCGTGGGGATACCTCAGAGCCCAACCGGTTGATTGTAAAACTAAAAGATCGAATTATAAGCTAAACAGAGCGTAGCTTGACGACTATGGGCCAGATCCCTTCCGAGGTTAGAGAGGATAAAACACCCGAGTTGCCCTTTGCTAGATTTAAGGCTAAATTGTCTGTCCATTGATTTCAATTAGGGATAAATTGTGCAAAAAGATCAACAAAGATTATTAATTCTTTCAAGCTTGGGTGGTATTTTAGAGTTTTACGATTTCATTATCTTTGCTTTATTTGCCAGTTATATTTCTAATGCCTTTTTTCCGGCAACCGATGAACTCATTGGCTTACTCATTACTTTTGCAACTTTTGCTATTGGTTATTTAGTTAGGCCCTTAGGCGGCATTATTTTTGGACATTTTGGAGACAAAATTGGTCGAAAAACGACCTTTACTATTTCTATTCTCATGATGGCTATCGCTACTTTAGGTATTGGTCTCACTCCTAGCTATTTGACAATTGGTATTCTAGCGCCGCTTGTCGTAATTAGCTTTCGTATTATACAAGGCATTTCGATTGGTGGAGAAATACCCGGGGCAATCACTTATGTTACCGAGTCACTGACTGAACACAAAGGCTTAGCATGTGGGATTATTTTTTGCGCTTTACTCTTTGGCATCGTGCTAGGCTCGCTCGTTTATGCAGCAATTTCGACTCTGCTTTCTGAGGCACAAATGCAAGCTTATGGTTGGAGAATTCCTTTTATCATCGGCGGAATTTTTGGGCTGCTCAGCTATCTCGTACGCAAAGAATTGCACGAATCATCTCAATTCTTAGCTATCGAAAATTCCATTGAGAAATTTCCAATTGTTACAGTTTTCAAACAGCAATGCAGCTCCGTCATCGCAGGAGGATTCATTGTGGCTCTTTGTGCGGCCATTGTGACTGGTCTATTCTTGTTCACTCCTGCGTATTTTACCAAGGTTTTACATCTACCCTCTAATGCCTACGTCTGGGAGCGCACAGCCGCAATTGCCTGTGGCGCATTCTTAAGTGTTTTTTTTGGTTATTTGAGTGATCAATATAATCTAAAAAAACTCGCCACCATGCTGACCTGTTTAACCGCGGCTCTCGCCTACCCTATCTTTGCTATCTATGTCTATTTCCCTCATCTCTATTATCTAGCGTTTATTGCGAGTTCAATTTTACTGGGGCTATCTGCCGGTATAATTCCACGCCTACTTAGCGAATTATTCCCTACAAAAATTCGTTATAGCGGTATTGCAGTCAGTTATAATTTAGGTTTCGCAATCTTCGGCGGCTTGACACCTTTTGTGTCACTATCATTAATTTATTATACCGGCTGGATAACCACTCCTGCACTTTATTTGGTTATCGTTTCATTATTAGCCGTTTCCTCTCTATTATTTCTTAGTCGGAAACACCAAATGTTCAATTACTAAAATAATTATTATATAGATTAATATAAGTCCCGTCGGATTCCATAAGCTTAATCTGTTCATTAATTCGATTAAGCAAAAGCGCTTGCTCTGGTAGAGCCATAATTGCCATGCCAGAGCCTACAGGTACAGTATCCCCTAAACTGGTGAATTCACCCGAGCTGTAAGATACCCAATAATCTCGTGCAAAGCTGTCTAGAAAAACCGCGGAAATTTCCCCTTTTTCTAAGGCATCCATAAGATGAATCGGTCCTTGATAAGAAACCACTTGATATTGTGAACCAAACTGTTCCGTTAAGAATTGCTCATAATCCGACCCTTCGACAACACCAATTTTCTTTCCAGCTAAATCCTTAATTGAAGTGAATAATTGATTTTTTAAAACGATAAAGGTGCCATTGCTAACAATGTAAGGAAGACTGAAAATATATTTAATACTGCGTGTCTCAGAAATGGTAAACCCTCCAATAGCTACATCGACTTGTCGTTGATTTAAGGCATTATAGAGCATAGGTTTTTCCATTGGATAAAATTTACAATCCTCGTTAATTCGCCGGCAAATAATCCGCATCAGATCCATATCGAAACCTTCGGTATCACTTATTTCAAAAGGAGGATTGAAAGCCGGTGTGCCTATTTTTATAGTGGCATAGGAAGTGGCAGAGCCTAAGGGCGAGAGAAGAATTACAATTAATAACCAATATCTCATGGTATTCATTCTTGATTGCTTGACGTCCTTTTTTAATTTTAGATCATATTGATAAACCATTACAAAAATAGATTCAATCTAGTTACGAAATAAAACAGACAGTGATACTATCGGCAGGGCTACGAATTTTAGATTCAGGGATGGAGTATAAAATTATGGATAAAGGTATTAATAAGATCATATTACTTATCGCCACTATCGCCGGATTTAGCGGCTTTCTTTTTGGTTTTGATTCCAGCGTTGTTGCCAATATTCAAGATCAAGTCATGCAGCAACTTTCCCTGACTACTTGGCAATGGTCTAAAGTCGTCAGCTTTAGTTTACTAGGCGCGGTTTTAGGTATCCCCTTAAGCGGCCTCATAGCCGATCGCTTGAGTAGACGCTCCTTATTGAAGATAGTAGCCATCGGCTTTATTTTAGGCACTGCTCTCTGTGTTCAAGCCAACAATTTAACCAGTTTACTCAGCGGCAGATTTCTTATCGGCATCTGTATCGGTGTTGGTTCTTATATCGCTCCCTTGTTTATTGCTGAAATTGCTCCGCCCCAAAAACGCGGCGCTTTAATACTGATCAACGGATTAGCCATTACTTTTGGTCAAGCGGTTGCTTATTTGGTCGGTTATTTTTTTCACGATATTTCTCCTTCAAGTTGGCGCTTAATTGTAGGAATGGGTATCTTCCCGGCCCTGGCTTTATTTATCGGGATGTTTTTTGTACCTCATGCCCCTGGTTGGCTAATCAAACATTATGGCAAAGAAAAAACATTGACCACTTTGAGAAAAATTCGCTCGAAATCTGTTGATGTTCATAATGAATTGAATGAACTTCTAGCTTCCGTCCAACATAATCCTTTCAGCAATAAAAAACTCCTGCTAAAACCCATGATTCTTTCTGTTTTGCTAGTAGGAATCAGTCTAGGCATCTTTCAACAATTTTCAGGTATTAATGCTATTTTATATTACGGCCCGGTCATCTTCGAATCTGCCGGATTTTTCCCCGTCCACAATGCTATTCTTGCTACTTTTTGGATTGGTTTACTTAATTTCTTATTCACTGCCGTTACCTTTATCTGCGTTGATAAACTGGGACGTAGAGCGCTTTTATTAGGCGGAACCTTGATGGCGGCACTGAGTTTATTGATTGTTAGCCTATTATTTCAACTGCATCTACCCTTCCAGCGCTTTGCTGTCCTCATTGGCCTGTCCTTTTTTGTTATCGGTTATTGCGTCAGCGTAGGTTCTTTGTTTTGGGTATTAATCTCGGAAATTTTCCCCTTACAAATTCGCGGCATGGCGATGAGTATTGCGACCGTTGTGCAATGGGGCGCAAACTTTTTTGTCTCTATTTCTTTTCTGCAAATTTATCAAAATTATGGAGAAACATTGACCTTTTCTCTTTTTGCTTTGATTTGCTTACTCGCCTTTTTATTTACCTATTATTTTGTCCCTGAAACAACCGGCGTTTCATTGGAACAAATTGAGAAAAATTTAGCTGCCGGGAATAAAATTCGTGATCTTGGTCAAGTCCTTCCTCAACGAAAATTATTCAGCTTTCAATTTGGCCGCTGGACTAATCAGTCAGCAACTCATTTCGATTAAAACGAATAAGGATTTTTAAAATGAATAAAAAATGCAAAATTGGAATTATTGGTGCCGGACGAATCGGTAAATTGCATGCAGCAAATATTAAATATCGATTACCTCAATTTGAGATTGCGGCCATCGCCGATCCTAATTTAGATGAAACCTGGGCAAAATCGCTTGATATTCCCAGCATCAGCTCCTGTGCCGACGAACTTATTTTTCGTAAAGACCTTGACGCGATTTTATTAGCTTCACCATCCGGTCTTCATTGCGCCCAAATCAAAGCAGCCTCCAATGCGGGCAAAGCGATTTTCTGTGAAAAACCGATAGGTCTTTCAGATGAAGAAATTCGCTCTGCTCTCGAAGTAGTTGAGGGCAATAAAACGCTATTACAACTCGGCTTTAATCGCCGCTTTGATCCTAGTTTTGCAAACCTAGAAAAGAAATTAAAATCAGGGGCTATCGGCAATCCGCAATTACTGCGTATTACTTCGAGAGATCCTGTTTGTCCCAGCAAAGAATACTGCGCAACTTCAGGCGGCATGTTTATGGACATGACGATTCATGATTTCGATATGGCACGCTTTTTAATGGCCTCCGAAGTGGTGGAAGTATATGCCATGGGGGCTATTTTAATTAATCCTGATTTCGAAGCTTATAACGATATTGACACTGCTACTATTCAATTGCGCTTCGCTAATGGTGCTTTGGGTGTTATCGATAACAGCCGTCAGGCCGTTTATGGTTATGATCAACGTATCGAAGCCTTTGGTAGCCAGGGAATGTTATTCGCTGATAATCAACTCAATAATTCGGTGAAACTCTATTCGGCTCAGCAATCGTATTTTGCTAACCCACTTTACTTTTTCCTAGAACGCTATGAACAAGCTTTTCTTGCCGAATTAACTGCTTTTTATGAATCTTGGACCAAGAAAGCACCAAGTGCTGTTTCTGGTTTTGATGGCTTACAGGCGCATTTAATTGCTAAGGCTGCGAAGCAATCTTTAGAAAGCAACCGCCCTGTTTCTTTAGAGGTTTAATCATGAATAACAATGCTTTTCCCTATGCCAGCGATCGCCCTATTGATTTAATTTGCATGGGGCGGGTTGCTGTTGATCTTTATGCCGAACAAATCGGCAGTGAATTAGCTGAGGCAACGAGCTTTCGGAAATACTTAGGCGGCTGCGCGGGTAATATTGCAGTGGGTGCCGCCCGCTTGGGGTTGCAAGCGCTGATGTTTTCCTGTGTAGGCAAAGATGATATGGGCATTTTCATCAAGAAAACGCTAGTTCAAGAGAAAGTTAAGATCGATCTACTCTATGAAACTGATCAACATTTAACGGGTCTCGTTCTCCTGGGAATTAAACCGCCTAAGGATTTCCCATTAATGTTTTACCGAAATAATTGTGCCGATATGCAGTTAAAACCAGAGCAGGCAAAAACAGCAATTATCCAACAAGCAAAAGCCCTTCTTATTACTGGCACCGGGCTATCAACTGAAGCTATGCTTGCCACAACCTTACATGTTTTAGAGCTTGCTAAAAAATCAGAAACCAAGATCATCTTTGATTTAGATTTTCGCCCTGTTTTATGGGGATTAACGGCAATTGGTAACGGTGAAACCCGATATTTACCAAGCGCCCATGTGAGTGAAATTTATCAGCAAATTTTACCTTATTGCGACCTCATTGTGGGGACTGAAGAAGAAATGTGCATCGCCAGCGGCGTTGAAGACCAAAGCCAGGCACTGAAAATTATTCATTCTCACAGCATGGCCCCGGTTGTCGTCAAATTGGGTGAACGCGGTTGCCAAGTGCATTTTCAGAAAGAAACCCACCCTTTCCAATCCAAACCTTTTCCTGTTGAAGTGCTCAATATTCTCGGCGCTGGGGATGCTTTTATGGCCGGCTTGCTGCGCGGACTATTATCAGGAAGCGATTGGCAAACCGCTACCAATTATGCCAATGCCTGCGGCGCTTTGGTCGTCACCCGCCATGGCTGCTCTCCGGCGATTCCTTATTGGAATGAGTTGAACTATTTTATGCAAGAGTACGAATACAATCCACTGGTTTGGAAATCGGAATACCTTGCCCAACTTCACCAGCAAAATACTCACACTTCCCAACCCATGCTTATCAAAAATCCTTGGGGATTTAAAGATGGAATCAATGCCATCGTGAAAATAGATGAAGCCCAACCTAATGCTTTAATGAATTTTTATTCCCTTAAATTACGTCAGGGCGAGCGTTTTTCTTTTAATAAGGAATTTGAGTTTGCTGCTCTTTTAATGACTGGACGCGTTCATTTTCATTATGAGAAAAAGACAGTGCGCGCCGAGCGCAGTGATTATTTTTCGCAAACTCCCTCTGTCCTCCATTGCCCTAGCGGGATAGAAGCCAGTGTTGAAGCCTTAACCGATTGCGAAGTTATGTTGATTGAAACAGAAAATGAACGTGATTTCCTACCTCTATTTTTTGATCAACACAACAGTGTGGAACTGGATCATCGCGGCAAAGGTCTCCTTGAAAACACTTCTTATCGCATAGTTCGTACGGTGTTTGATAAACGAAATCGTCCCGAATCTAATCTTGTGTTGGGAGAAATTATTAGTTTGCAGGGCCATTGGTCTAGTTATCCTTCTCATTACCATGGACAACCTGAAATTTATCATTATCGCTTTTCTGAACCTCAAGGTTATGCCTTTGGCGAAAATGGGCCGGAGGCCTTGCGTATAGAACATTACGATACTTATCAAATCATCGAGGGGCAAACTCATGCTCATTGTACTGCCCCGGGCTATGCGCTCTATACCCTGTGGTTTATTCGTCATACTGATGATCCTTATCATACACCAACCTTCGAGTCCCAACATGAATGGACCCGTGACTTGTCTGCCAACAAGCGTGTCTGGCAATTAAGAGAATAAGAGGAGCAAGAACGATGAAAAAGATACGTTTAACAATGGCGCAAGCCTTGGTTCGTTTTTTAGCGAATCAATATATCAGCTTAGACCAGCAAGAACAGCGCTTCGTGCAAGGCGTATTTGGTATTTTTGGTCACGGAAATGTGACTGGAATAGGCGAAGCCTTGGAATATGATTCTCAGGGCCTTATGTTCTATCAAGGCCATAATGAACAAGGTATGGCTCACGCAGCAACCGCTTTCGCCAAGCAAAAAGACAGATTAGCTGTCTTTGCTTGTACCTCTTCTATTGGTCCAGGGGCGACCAACATGGTGACTGCTGCAGCAACGGCAACCACTAATCGTCTTCCCTTATTATTACTCCCAGGCGATATTTTTAGCTGCCGTCAACCCGACCCAGTATTGCAGCAACTTGAAGTGCCCCATGACTATACTATTTCAGTGAATGATTGCTTTAAACCAGTTAGTAAATATTGGGATCGCATTTCCCGTCCCGAACAATTAATGACAGCCTGTATGAATGCCATGCGAGTGCTGACTGATCCTGCAGAAACGGGTGCTGTCACTTTATGTTTACCGCAAGATGTGCAAACCGAGTGCTACGATTATCCCAGCGAATTCTTTGCCAAACGGGTATGGATTATTGAACGTGAAACCGTCAATGAACAAGCTATTGAGCGAGCCGCACTCTTATTAAAAAAAGCAAAAACACCCCTCATTATTGCAGGGGGTGGTGTTCATTATTCTCAAGCAACGGCCAGCTTAACTGCCTTTGCGGAAAAACATGGTATCCCCGTTTCTGAAACTCAGGCAGGTAAAAGCGCTCTAGCTGCCGAGCACCCTTTGAACGTCGGTGGCATTGGGGTTACAGGCTCGGAAGCATCTAATAAAATTGCGGCTCAGGCAGATGTTATCCTAGTTGTAGGTTCGCGTTTGCAAGACTTTACCACCTCATCAAAATGGGGTTTTAAACATGAAAATTGCCAACTGATCAACCTCAACATTAGTCGCTTCGACGCCATTAAAATGAATAGTCTTAGCCTCAAAGGCGATGCGAAATCAGGGCTTGAGCAACTGTCAACCAAACTCGGGACCTATAAAACCTCGACCAATTATCAGCAATTGATTAGAGAATATTCTCAAGCTTGGCATAAAGAAGTTAATCGGGTTTATGCTCTCCCTGCCAGTGAACAACAGGGCTTATACCAAACCGCCCTTTTAGGAATCTTAAATCAAACAACGACCAAAGAAGATGTGATTATTGGTGCTGCGGGTAGCTTACCCGGCGATTTACACCGCTTGTGGCGTTCAAAAGCTCCTAAAGATTATCATTTGGAATATGCCTATTCCTGCATGGGTTATGAAATTGCAGCAGCCTTGGGAGTCCGTTTAGCTAAAGCGAATAGTCCTGGAGAAGTTTATGCCTTAGTTGGCGACGGAAGCTTTATTATGCTGCACTCTGAATTATTAACAAGCATCCAAGAGCACAAAAAAATTACTATTATTGTTTTTGATAACCATGGCTATCAATGTATCCGCAACTTACAAGAAGCGAATGGTAGTCAAGGCTTTGGTAATGAGTTTCGCTATCGTCATCAACCGAGTAATCAATTGCGAGGCGAGTATCTAGCAATTGATTTTTGCCAATACGCAGCGTCCTTAGGTGCAAAAACCTTTCATGCAAAATCCTATGCCGATTTTTCTACCGTTCTTGTTGCTGCGAAAAAAGAAACAACAAGCTGTGTCATTGTTCTACCTGTTTTGCCTAAAACAATGTCGAATGGCTATGAAACCTGGTGGCGCGTGGACGTAGCGGAAACTTCTCAATCAAAAGAAGTGGAATTGGCGTATCAAAAAATGCGGGCTCAGCTTGAAACAGTGAAAGACTATTAATAATTAAGGATCTAGAATGACAATTAAACTTGGCATTGCTCCTATTAATTGGTGCAATGATGACGACCCGCGCTTAGGTGAGCACATTAGTTTTGAGCAATGCATCAGAGAGATGGCGCAATCAGGCTATGTAGGCACTGAGTTAGGAAACAAATATCCGCGCAATGCACCCATTTTAAAACAATCTTTAGCACAGCATGGGCTTGAATTAGCAAGCTCTTGGTTCAGCACCTACTTCACTGAAGCGAATAAATACCAAGAAACTTTAGGGCGCTTTTTGGATCAATTAAGTTTTATTCGCGCCTCAGGAGCAAACTTTTTAAATGTTTGTGAATGCGGCCACGCCATTCAAGGCACTACCCTGCCTATCCTTGGCAACTCTAAACCCGTTTTTAACAGTCAACAGTGGGATGATCTAATCCAAGGCTTACATAGCTTGGGAAGAATTGCCCACGATTTTCAGGTGAAACTTGTTTACCATTATCATGCTGGCACCGGTGTATTTACCGAAGCAGAAATTGATTACCTCATGCAACATACCAGTCCAGAACTCATTTCTTTGTTATTGGACACAGGCCATGCGGCCTTAGCTGGAATTGATTCTATCAATCTCATAAAAAAATATGGCCCTCGTATTCGCTATGTTCATCTGAAAGATATTCGTCAATCGATACTAAACACCGTTTTACCCCAACAAATTAATTTCATGGACGCCGTCCGTGCTGGTCTTTTTACAGTACCCGGTGATGGTGATATTGATTTTATTTCAATCCTGAAAGCCTTTGAGCAAATGGATTATCAAGGATGGATGATTGTGGAAGCAGAACAAGATCCAGCCAAAGCTTCACCATTAGAATATGCGAAAAAGGCGCGTGACTATTTAAGTGAAGTGCTTTTTTAATAGCTTGCTTTAATTAAAGGAACTTGTTGGGCCAAGGCCCAACATCACTACGCTATTTTAGAGTACAACGCCACCGCGTTGCCTTCTGTATCTAAAATAACAGCTCTGTGTCCATAAGGCCCTATCTGTTCTTTTTCCTTGAGAACTGTGCCGCCAAGTTTTTTGGTTTCTTCTATCGCCTGATCCAATTTTCCTTCCACATTGAGGTAAACCAGTGGCCCATTTTCTGAAGGTTTTCTATCGTTCATGACAACCAAACATCCAGAAACATTGTCTTGTATATGAGGCAGCAATCCAAATACAAATCCATGCTCAGAAATTTTTTGCACGGGCTCATCTAAAATGGCTGAGTAAAAATCGATTGCTCTATCCAGTTCGGCAACAGGAATATCTATCCAGCAAAAAGTATTTTTGACGTCCATCATTTTCTCTCATAGGCGTGATTAAAAAACGATTCTAACATAGGGAAATTTAAAATGCGCTTTGTACTTTCTGATGCTTTGACCTCATTTATAAGCACGGAGCATTTTTATTGCTCACAAAATAATCCTAAAAAGCAGAATTCATATATAATTCTAAGTAACACGATGTAATCTTGGGTGAAAAATGGGAAAAACTGGGCCAGCTTCCACCGGTAATGCTACAGAAAAAAAACCACTTGGTATTGATTTACCTAACACTGAGGAAGAGCTTTTCCTGCTAAACAACTATCCATTGCTCGATATCAATACAGGAATCAACAATAGCGGTGATCAATCTATTTTACGCGAATTGCTTAATATGATGGTCAAGCAAGAACTACCCTTAGAATTGCAGAAAATACAACTTGCTTATGACAAGCTTGATTGGGATCAAATTGAAAAGCTGGCGCATAAATTGAAAAGCGGTGCCTTATATTGCGGTACCGTGAGACTTAAATTTGCTTGTCAGTACCTAGAGCGTTATCGCAAAGCAGGCTATAGTGAATTACTCGATAAACTATATTTGCAGTTAATTTCTGTGGCGAATGAAACTGAAAAATCCATCAACCACTGGATCTTTAGCAATTAAACTTTCTGAAGCTCCATTGCCGTGCGTTGTAACACAACATTAAATTGCGCCTTCAAATAGGCGATATCCGCCTTTGCTACATCATAGGCAGTATAAATACCGTGCTCGACAAGTTTTTTATGCCAACGGTGGCCTACCCCCCCAAACAGTACCGACATCAATACGTTAATTTACCCAACATTCCTTAGCCCATAAACTCATCCTTCACCGATATCACATCCAATTGCTGGGAACGACAATCATAAGTCACCGGCTGCAATAAATTTTGATGCAACAAATCATGATAGTACTTGTAAGCCTGTTTAAGTTTTATAAACTGCTCTTGGCTAAGAATTTTTTCACTGAACAATTTCTGCAATAAACTCAGTGTATTTGTATAGCGGAGAAAACTCTGTTTAGGGTTGGCAAGCACCAAAAACTGCACTAGAAATTCCAGATCCACAAGACCTCCAGGCGCATACTTCACTTGCTCGGTATACCTATGCTGAGTGATTTTTGCCCTCATTGCTAACACTTCATCGCGAAGTATCGTTTTAACTCTCGGCAACAATAAAACATCCGACTTCAATTGCTTAAAGCGCTGATGAAGGTATTTATTCGCTGAGATCACCCGCGCACGCAATAAGGCTTGATGTTCCCAAGTCCAGGCTTGAGTCCGTTGGTATTCAGTAAAAGCATCAATATGACTCACTAACAAACCCGCAGCGCCTGAAGGCCGCAAACGGGTATCCACGGAATATAAAATTCCAGCTTGTGAACGAGTCGTTAGCATATGGATCATTTTTTGCGTCAAGCGAGTGATTAACCCCTCTTCTTCCTGATCTGCGGTATGAACAAAAACCAGATCAAGATCGGAATTATAATTCATTTCTCGACTGCCTAATTTGCCATAAGCAATGATCGCAAAATGGGATTTAATTTGCATAATCTGGGGATAGCGATGCGCCAATTGCTGACAAGCGAGCTCTAACACTTTCCCCACAATCACTTCTGCAACATCGGCTAAAAAACGGCCTATACGCACCGCATCATATTGGCCATGCATCTCAGCTCTAGCCACCGAGAGCCAATTGTTTAATTTAAATTGACGCAAGATTTCATCTTGCATTTCACTTTCGTCACAAAAAGCCAGTTGAGTTTTTAAGGTTTGCTCAAGTTGCTGACGCGAAGGAAGCCGCCAATTTTCTTCCTGATCCAACAAAATTTCTAACAAAAAAGGCTGAGCCACCAACAAAGAACTAATAAAAGGACTATGCACAAACCAATGCAACAACTCTTTTAAAACTTGAGGATTTTCAGTGAGTAAGGCTAAATAAGCGCTGCGCCCAACAATATTTTCTAATAAATGCAAAACCTGAGATAAAACTGTGTCGGTTTCCACCACTTGCGTTAATTCGCTGAGCAAAAGCACCATAAAACGATCAAGCCGCATACGCGCTGCCTGCGATAAACGCCGACAGCGCGGCGCATGACGAAAAGTATAGAGCATTTGATAGCAACGCTCAGCCTGATGAAATTTCAAACTTTTCAACAAATTAATAGCCATGGTAGTTTCAACATGCCCCTGCCATAAGCTCGATAATTGATTAGCAATAAGGCGATTTTCATCTTCATAAAAATCCACTTTTCGTAAAACAGAGCGAAAAAGAACGCTAACAATACGTTGAAATTGCTGCAATCTCGCCAATAATTCCTCCCAATTGCCATAGCCCATGGCTAAAGCAATCTGCGCTTGTTTTGCTTCTTCTTTGGGCAAAGAATGGGTTTGCTGATCATTTTGGCTTTGCAGCGCGTTTTCTAGTTTTCTCAAAAAGAGATAGGCTTGTTTTAAAGCAGCGGTACGCATTAACAAGTGCCCCTCTCTCATTGCATTCAGAGCGGCCATTGCATTTTGCTGTCTTATATGAGGTAAACGCCCTCCCCGAATCAGTTGGATATTTTGAATAATAAATTCGATTTCGCGAATGCCGCCAAGTCCTCGTTTGATGTCATCGAGCATCGGATTAAGTTGCACTTCACGCTCAATCATTGCTTTCATGCTGCGCAACGATTCAATCACACTGAAATCAACATAGCGCCGGTAGACAAAGGGAGTAATCAGTCGATGAAACCAATGCGTGGGTGCCGACACATTTTCGCCAATGAGGCGGGCCTTTACCATTGCATAGCGCTCCCAATCGCGACCTTGCTCTTGATAATAGGTTTCCATCGCCGCCAAACTGCAGACTAAAGCGCCGCTATCCCCATTAGGACGCAGCCGTAAATCAACACGGAAAACAAAACCATCTTCAGTAACCTGCTGCAAAAGTTGGATGAACGCTTGTACCACTTTGCTGTAATATTGTTGGTTAGATAATTGTTCTTGGCCGTTAGTATAACCTGCAGCGGAAAAAGCAAAAATTAAGTCGATATCCGAAGAAAAATTGAGCTCTTTGCCCCCCAATTTTCCCATCGCAAGCGTATACAGTTTGCTGGGCTTTCCGGTTTCATCACAGGGCTGCCCATAACGGTTCATCAATTGTCGCTGACAAAATTCAAGGGCGCTTAAAATAACCGCATCTGCACAAGCAGACCAAGCGGCCATTGTTTCTTCGATATCCGCAAAGCCCCCCAATTCGCGCAGCATTAAACGCAAAAAATGGCGATGGCGAAAACGCCGAAGAGCAGGATTGAAATAAGCGGAATGATTGGAAAGTTGTTTTAGTAACTCACAATAATCCGCGTAGTGCAGAGGAGACAAACAATCATCCTCAGCCAGCAATTGTTTTAAGTTCTCCAGATGACGACAAGCATAATCACTAACCAATAGCAAAGTTTGCAGAGCGATCTTAAGAGGATGCTCTAATTCTGCAAATTGTTTCTGATAAATAGCTATCCTCGATTCTAAAAGGACTGGAACCTTAATCTGCTGTTGCATGGGATATTTAATTAAAAGGGGATTCATTTAGCCTATCTAAGCTTCTTGAGTTAATCAATGATTAGACGGGATTAGTTCTACCCATGCTGTCTACTCGGTCAGCAATGAATAAATATTTTTCAAAATTTCTCACTCTTTTCATAAAATAATTCTATAGTTATAAGTAGTTATCTGTTCTAAGTATTTAAGAGCCAACGCATTATTCAACAAGGAGATACAAATGGGATATGTACAAGTTGATGCCTCTACTCAAGTTTTCGTACAGGATTGGGGCGCTGGTAAACCAATCGTATTTATTTCAGGCTGGCCTTTTGATCACCGTTGCTATGAATATCAATTTAATCAACTGCCAAAGCAGGGTTACCGCTGTATTGGAATTGATATGAGAGGCTATGGAAAATCAGACAAACCCTGGGGTTCTTACTCTTATGATGTGATGGCAGATGATATTTTACACGTTATGCGACATTTGAATTTAGATGATGTCACTATCGCCGGTCATTCCATGGGTGGTGCAATCTGTATTAACTATTGCGCACGCCATCACAATGAACGTGTTTCAAGAATGGTACTAATGGGTGCGGCCGCTCCTATCTGGACTCAGCGCTCCGATTTTCCACATGGCTTCACTGTCGATCAATGCAATGAGCTTCTTGATTTATGTTACAAAGATAGACCACAGCTTTTGGAAAATTTTGGTAAGATTTTCTTCCACTCAGAAGATGCAGTCAGTCCTAAATTTGCAGAATGGATGCAAAATATGGGAATGGACGCTACTGGCTATGCCACTTCCGAACATATCATTGCGCTTCGGGATACCGACCAACGCAAGAACTTGGAGAAAGTCAAAGTGCCTACCGCAATTTTCCACTCCCCTCATGATAAAGTTTGCCCCTTCGGTTTAGCGGAAGCCATGAACAAAGGCATTAAAGGCTCGAAGATTATTCGCTTTGAGAAGAGCGGACATGGGCTATTTTATGATGAATGGGAAAAATGCAACAAAGAAATGATGAAATTTATTGAAGAACATTCTAAATAAATTTTATTATTCATTGGCTTGCTGAGTTATTTAAACCTTGGTGAGCCAAGATTTTTAGTAAATCCATCCTTCATTTTTTGTTTTTCCACAGCAATCCGCCCATTCACAGCAAACACTGCTAAACTCTATATAGACAAAAAAGTACAAAATAAACCCATTTTGACCGAATAATCCATCTGAAATCTATGCCGAATAAATGGACTCGAGCAAAGTAGGAGAAAAATATATGCCTTATATAGACGAGTTGCTAGCTGAATTAAACCAAGACCAAAGCCCCGCAGTAACAACACTCAAGGCGCAGATCAAAAAATTAGAGCTAAAAGGCAGGACGAGCATATTGGCTGCTCCAGGAGACATCAAGGCCACATTAACTGACCTAAACACGGTACTTCAGTTTTATGACGAGTCAAACGAATTAAATCAAGACAGCTTTCTTAAAATTTTAGCAATGACAAATCCAATGCACCGCGATGGACTGGCAAAATTAGACCAATTAAAAAAATTATACGAACTCTCCCAAGACAGCAGCAAAAAAAATAATTTAACGGGTATTTCCCGCAAATCATTTTTAACGATGAATCTCAATCAGTTGCAAACTTCGTTTATAATCTTAGACAATCTCCCATCCGGTAAAACGCTCAATCAAAATGCTTTTGATTTAATTACCCAAGCAAAAATAATAGTAGAAAAAAAATTAACAACCGAGGAGCAGATCTATCTTAGCAATACCATCAATACCATGCTCCAGAGCAATATTCCTCTTTCCAGTAATATTCCTTTCGCCTCACGATTCTTCAAACAAAATATTCAGCGCTTTTTAGATTTAGATAAGGCTCACTGGAAAGGTACTCAAGCTATTTTAAGCAATTTAGCCGGTCATGGTGCTCTGGATTCCCGTACCTTCAATTACCTTATGGATAATGCGGAACATTTAGCCGCCAAGGCAACTGAGCTCAACCAACTTTTTGATCACATGGCAGCGTTGGATATCCCAATAAAGGGCAATCGACAATTCATAATGAACATAGACTCTGATTTTGTCGGTCTTAATAAACTAGTCGCTGAACTTGAGAAGAAAGGGGTTAAACTCAACGAAGACTCATTCAAACTTCTCTGTGATAATGCTGGTGACATAAAAGAGAGTCAAGTTGAAGCATTGGGCGACTGCATGCAACTCATGCAGAAAAATAACATCCCTTTTATCAAAGACGGTGAGGATAAATTTTCCCAGCTTCTTCATTTTGACAATCATCAACTAAACGCTGTCGCACATATTCTTGATAGCCTATCCAATGCAGACCAAGATAAAGAGGGCTATTTAGATGCAAGAACCTTTGACTACATCACTAAAAATGCAGGGAATCTGGAACCAATGGCAGACTTAGTTGCCGATGTGTTCACAGCGATGGGCCAAGCCCGTATTCCTATCATCAAAAATAGACAACCCGTGATGAGCATGGCTATTCAAGCCGCAACCACTTCTGATCCCGCTAAAAAGGAAGCTTTAGAGAAAGCTTTAAAAAACCTAGCCGCTGTTGTAAAACAAATTCAGCCTGTTGATGGCAAATCCTTAGATCGAGACGCTTTTGATGTGCTAAGAAGAAATATTTCCTCGGCTGATTACAGCCCTGAAGAGGCCGAAGCCTTAGGTAAATGTATCAACCTAATGAACAAAATGGGTATTCCTCTGACACAAACCTTTGGACAAGATCGATTAAAAACTCTGTTGGAGAAAAAAGATCATTGGCAGAACTTAATTTCTGTATTGGAAGACTTTCCAGAAAATAAACTAGATGAGCAAAGCTTTACTGCTCTACTGGATAATATCCAAAACTTCGATCCCCAAGACCTTTCAGACCTCAAAACCTGTATTGCTGCCATGGCAAATAACAATATTCCTCTCACTCAAACCTTAGGAAAGGATAAATTAGCTAAACTCTTAACTCTTGGGGCTAATTTACCTCAGGTCGCGCAGGTATTAGCTCATTTCAAAGACGCTAAAGAAGGGGAATTGGATGAAACTACCTTTGATTATCTCGTCGATAACGCAGGTACACTAGACCTGAATGACGAAATAACACTCGATAATGCAACTCAATCAGTGACTAAAGCAAAACTAATCTCTTTTGTTTTTGATAAGATGAAAGAGCTCGATATTTCTACTATCAGTCATCGAAAACCAATCCTTCAACTGTCCGCAGCACAACTGAAAACCCTATATGCGGTCTTGAATAAATTACACCCGCAAACAATGTCCGAAGATAAAACGTTTTTAAAAGACTTTTTTAAAGAGTTGCGTGATCCTAAGAATCTTAATAAATTTGATGCCGCTAACACTGAATACCTTAGTCATTGCATAGCTGCAATGGCTAGGAATAATATTCCACTCACTCAAGCCATAGGACAGAATAAACTATCAATGCTTTTGACTCTTGATAACAAGGATTTACCGCAAGTAGCCACAGTATTGGCCGCTTTTAGCAGGGAAGAATTAGATAAAGATACCTTTGATTATCTTGTTAAGAACGTAGGGGAATTAGACTTAGATAAAGAAGTTGAAGCTGAAACTGGAGACTTAGAAAAGCCGGCAATGAAAAAGATTACAAAAGCAGTGCTCCTTGAACGAATTTTCGCCGAGATGCGTCATCGCGATATTTCTATTCCAAACAATAGCCAAGCACTGATCAAGCTATCTGTAGAAAAGCTTAACACTTTACACAGCGTGTTACGAAACTTAAAAGATCACTTAGACCCAGATTCTTTTAAAGTTTTACGGACTAATCTCAGCAAGTTTAATGCGACTAATACGACCTCTCTTAGTACCTGTATTGCTGCGATGACAGCAAATACTATTCCGCTCACTCAAATGATAGGCAAAGATAAATTAGCTCTGCTTCTAAATCTTGACGAGGATGATTTATCGAATGTAGCTAAGGTATTGAGCTCTTTCCAAAATGGCGGATTAGATGAGACAACCTTTAATTATATTGTCGAAAATGCAAAATCACTTGGGACCATACATTCAGACTCAGCAAAAACAAAAGCAGACCTTATCGTCAGCGTTTTCACCGCTATGCAAAAGCAGGGTATTCCTATTCCCGGTAATAGACAGCCAGTGATGAAGCTCAATCCCACACAGCTTCATAATCTACAGGCTGTTTTAAGTCATTTATCCAATCAATCCACGCCATTAAAATTAGCTCCAAGCTCGTTTAAAGTGCTACTTAATAATATTTCCCAATTTAACTCAATAAATAGTATTGTTTTAAATTCTATTATTCAGACATTAACCCAAAATGGCGTTAGTCTAGGGAAAACTATTGGCGAAGATAGATTAAAGAGCCTGATAAAAGCAGACAACTTAAGTGATATTGCCCGGCTTTTAACAGCGTTTAAGCCGGATGACAAGTTGGACAATCGCACCGTTGATTTTATCATTGATAATGCAGGCAAATTCAATAAAGACAAAGTCGACGCAATAATCAATGTTTTTGCAGCAATGCGTGCTCATGGAGTGACGCTTCCTGGTAATCGCCAACCTATCATGAATCTCGATACCAACCAGTTAAACGCTCTTACCCGGATTTTGAATAGTTTAAAGGATGCTAAGGGTGGTGATATTCACCTCAGCAAAGATGATTTTAAAGGCATCATTAATAATATTGATAAGTTCAAATCTAACGCTATACCTCTAAATAATTGTATCAAAGCAATGATAGAAAGTGAGGTCCCACTTACTCAATTAATCGGGCAAAATAAAATAGATCGCCTGATGAAATTAAACGACACTCAATTAGCTACCGTAGACAAACTACTTACTAGTTTAGCAAACTATGGTGCCCTTGATTCCCGTACCTTTGATTACATTGTTACTAACGCAGACCAATTGAAAGACAAGACGGATATACTAGAAACTATTTTTGATACTATGGCTGTAAACAACAAACCAATCATTGGTAGTCGTCAACCTTTGATGAAATTAACCTTACAGCAACTTGAGCACTTTAACGACTTTCTGCTGCAAAATCTTGATATGATTAATAGCAATACCATAGCTGGGGTAATAAATAACGCAAAAAGAGATCAACTACCAGTACCGACTCCTTCCCCTAAAGATAATCTAAACATGACTCCTTTATCGAATAGTAAGGAGGAGGAAGAAGACGACGACCAGAAAGAAAAATTTACAGGTACCAATCCCTAATATTAGCCCTCTTGTCTTCTAGCGAATTGAATTCTATAACGGCAACTTAGAATTATCCGGTGGAGGTGGCGCCGTGCTAAATAAACTCAAAATAATTAAAAACAAAAAAAGCATTAAAAAAACGACAAATATCAGCTTGGCGATGTAAGTTGAGGTGGATACAGTCCCTGTATAACCATAGGCTGCAGCAACACTAGCTGTTATTAAAACAACAAAAGACCATTCCAACATTTCCTGTCCTTAGGATGGGCGACTCTATTTATATTAGGAGGAAAAGAGTTATTTTGCTATCTTTGTCTTAAATATCCGGTTGTTTAGCCATTAGATTAATCATTCGTCGACGCCGCGCGACTCACTCGAAGAAGGTCGGGATGAGGGCTAAAATTTGCAACAACGCTGAGGAAACCTAGCATACATCAGTATGTGGGGCTTCCGCAGTATTATTTTTGCGCAAGATACGCCAAATACAGCTCGGGGGGCGTAAAGGCTAGTGCAGGGTTTCTTCTTTGATGATGCAATAGCTAATCACTTGACGGGTAATGAAATCCCCTTTGGTGGGTCCATAGAGGGATTTGAAATGCTCGGCCAGCATAACCACCCAAGATGAAAGACGAAAATCCATCCGTTTTTCTTCTTGATTGACCACTAATTCAAATAGTCCCAAGGAATCAGTCTCTTGCTCCGTTGCATATTCCTCCATAATACGCTGAGCAGTGCTCATATCCTTTTCTTTTGTGGGCCAACTTTTATTCATACACACCCCCTACTTCATGACTACGGGTAATAAAAAAATTCTCTACATCCAGATAAATTGGGTCAAATAAAAAAAATACAAGGCCATATTTGTAAAGATGATCATGCCATAATTTGCATATTTTTTCAATACAATGTTTATTTTTTTATCTTTCAACGATCTTCGCATGACCAATTCCCTGAGACTCCTGCCACAGGGTGATAAACAGAACCATTATAATAGGGCCAACAAATAACCCAAGCAAGCCAAGAGTTTCTACCCCCCCCAAGATTCCAAACAGCACTGCGAGAAAAGGCAGCTTTATGGCCCCACCGATTAATACTGGCTTGATAAAATGATCGGCTACAAACATCACTATGGTGCCCCAAATAATGACAATAATTGCGCCAACCATAGAACCGCTAGCAAGCAAAATTAAAGCAACGATCACAAAGACAATTGGCACAACAAAAGGAATCATCGCTGCAAAGGCAGTGATAAAACCAACCAAGGTAGGTGCTGGAAAACCCACTAACAAATAGCAGAGCCCCATCAAAATACCCACGCCTAAACCGACAACGATAGTCCCATTCACTGTTCCTCTTAAAGCGGAAGGTAAGCGATCCGCATAACGAAACCAACGAGCGCCTAAACAATACTCACCAATCTCATTGATTTGCTGAAATAATTTATCGCCATCGCGATAAAAGAAAAATAAGGTTAATAAGGTAAACCCAAGCTGAAATCCACGATGAGCCAGGTTGATTCCCACTTGCTTAATATAATAACTAGCTGGTGTTAGTGAGAGATGTAAATCCGTGAGCAAATTACGAAGATTTCCAGGATGACTAATGTGTGTATCCCAATAATTGATTAACTCATTGCCAATCATTGGAAATTTTCTAATTACCTCGGGCGCCGGGCCACCAACCTTATTTATAACCTGTAAGTAATTGATAAATAATTGAATTTCCGTTACAAGAATAGTAATCAACCAGCTCAAAGGCAATAAGATAATTAGCCCTAAAACCGTAGTAAATAATAAGGCCGCAACATTATCATGACGACCAAATAACCGTCGCCAATACTTATAAAGTGGGTAGGTTGCTATCACGATAATAGCCGCCCAAATCATTGATGGAATAAAGCGGTGAACGATAAATACAGCCAGAGCAACGATAGCAACAGTCAAGCTGATACTCAGCAGCTCTTTGTGGTTTTCATTCATTTTACAAAGCCCCAAACAAGTAATTGCATAATTAACCAAGCAGGTACTGCAGCCAAAACATCATCCAACATAATTCCCACCCCCCCTTTTACGCGCTCATCAACAAAACGGATCGGTTGTGGCTTCCAAATATCAAAAAGACGAAAGAGGAGAAAACCGATGATTATCCAGACTAATCCCACCGGTGCCATTGTCATAGTTAACAAATAGCCAACGACCTCATCCCAGACTATACCGCAGTAATCCTCTTCTCCCAAATCACGCGTGATCTTATCACAGACCCAAATTCCGAGAAAAAAAGCAGCTAGGACAAAGAATAAATAAACACCTAAGGGCAGTCCTGCGAGTAATAAATACAAAAGCACAGCCGCCAAACTCCCCCAAGTCCCGGGAGCAATAGGTATTAAGCCACTGCCAAGGCCAAAGCCAACAAAATAGATTGGATCTTGCCAAACTTTTTTCGCTAAATTGCTAGGGTTCATTAAATACTCCTCGTGCTGTTTTCATTTCGACCAACTCCCTTATCCCCGCAAGAAATTGGATTCATCATCAACATCCCGCAACTTAATTGGCGGTGTTGCAGATTCTACTCTCGTGCCTGGATACCTTGGCTTGTCCGTGGTATCCAGGTGAGCCCAGACCATACTAAAGATCTCTGGATCCCGCGAACAAGTCGGGGGACGTAGGGAGAGAGTTCAACCATGCAACAACGCCGGACAGGCCGCGGGACATCGGAGTAGGGCTGGACTAGGTTGTTAGAGATGTGATTTAAGATATAGGGCTTGTCCGCCGGATATAATAAGGGGTAAGTACTTAAAAATGGCTATACCCTTTGGGTACAAAACTTTTCACCTTTCCATCCCTCATTTCCACCCGCATTCCCGGTTTTTCCTCAATAATACCAATTGCATAACAATTTAATCCAGCGTCTTTCAGTTCCGTTAAAAATTTCGCTTCTTTTGCAGCAGGAACCGTAAAGCATAGCTCATAATCATCTCCACCAATTAGAGCAAAATCAACCGCCTTCTCTTGTTGATATTTTTTTACTAAAGGATGCACAGGAATTGCGGAGAAATAAAGGCTGGCACCCACGCCGCTGGCTTCACAAATATGATTCAGATCAGCACTTAAGCCATCTGAGATATCAATAGCAGCTGAGGCCGATTTTTGTAGAGTTTCAGCTAAATCAATACGAGGGCAAGGATGCTGTAATTTTTGCATTAACTCTTTTTTGTCCCCTTCATCCAAATCATTTTTTTGAAGATAATTAACAGCCAAAGCGGCAGCTCCCAGCTCACCACTAACGTAAATTTTATCACCAGGCTTGGCTCCCTTGCGGCGTACCGCTTTTCCTGCGGGAGCTAGCCCATGGACAGTAAGCGTCATGCTCAAAGGCCCGCGTGTTGTATCGCCGCCAATTAAGGCGATATCAAACTGGCGCAAAGCCTCATGCAACCCTTGAGAAAAACGCCTTAGCCACGATTGATTCAACTCAGGTAAAGTGAGTGCCAAACTTATCCAACAAGGCTTTGCTGCCATCGCGGCAATATCACTGACATTGACCATAACGGCTTTATAGGCGATATCATAAGCATCCCAACTGCTAAGAAAATGCACCTCTGCCACCAGTGTATCGGTACTAATCAGTAGTTCCATTCCCTCAGGTAGAGCTAAACAGGCTGCATCATCGCCTATCCCATAGATCACATCATTGCGGTTGAGTGCGGACCTTTTAAAGTAAACATCAATTAATGAAAACTCATTCATTATGAAGATTAATTTCTACTGCTCTAGCTTTTTTAGCCAGATTGTTCAACACACCATTAACATAACGATGACCGTCCTGTGAACCAAATTCTTTGGTCAATGAAACTGCCTCATCGAGTACCACGCGATAAGGAATTTCCGGGCAATAACACAACTCAAACGCGCTCAAACGTAACACAGTCAGCTCAATAGGATTTAAGCTTTGAATGGGTCGATCGAGAAATGGTATTAGGCTTTCTTCCAAACTATTCACCCGTTCTGGTACACCATGAAGTAAACGACAGAAATATTCTGAATCGACTTTGCTCATATCATTGGCAACACGAAACTGGGTTTCAATTTCATATAGTTCGTGCCCTGACATCAGCCATTGATAAAGCGCTTGCAGAGCAAGTTTGCGAGCACGCCTTTTCCCCTTAATTGATTGTTTTTCCACAATTACCTCATGAAGTTCTGTCATTATTCTCAATGAAAATAGTTAGTTGCATTTAGAGCAAACCTTGGGAGCGATTGATGTATTCAAGATACTATTTTGCCGGTCTATTTTTCATCAGGGATTTCTGAAGTTCTATCGTCTTTCATTTGATCAATAGTTTGTCTGAAATCACTTACGTCTTTAAAACGTTTATATACTGATGCAAATCGCACATAGGCAACATGATCAAGACGAAACAACTGTTTCATCACTAATTCGCCAACTTGTCGCGAGTCAATTTCTCGCTCACCACTGCGACGGATTTCTTGCATTATCGTGACAATGGCTGCTTCAAGCGCATCAACACTGACAGGCCTTTTTTCAAGTGCCCGTAGCATCCCGGCTCGTAAATTATCAATATTAAAAGGCTCACGCCGTCCCTCACGTTTAATAATGGAAGGCATGATTAATTCAGCCGACTCAAAGGTAGTAAAGCGCTCATGACACAAAAGGCATTGACGCCTCCTGCGTACCTGCGCCCCCTCTGCCACTAACCGCGAATCGACAACTTTAGTGTCTTCAGCATGACAAAATGGACAATGCATGATTAGAGATATACCGGAAATTCACGACATAATTGCAATACCTGCGATTTAACTCGCTCAATGGTTGCTTCATTATTCACATCATCGAGTACATCCGCAATCCATCCCGTTAATTCACCGATCTCTTTTTCTTTGAAGCCACGCGTTGTCGCAGCGGGGGTTCCCAAGCGTAATCCGCTGGTTACAAAGGGCGAACGCGGATCATTTGGCACCGTATTTTTATTCACGGTGATATTCGCTCGGCCTAAGGCAGCATCCGCTTCTTTACCAGTAATATTTTTTTCAATTAAATCAACTAAAAGCAGATGATTTGCTGTGCCTCCAGACACAATCGGATAGCCACGGCTTATTAAGCCCTCAGCCATAGTTTTAGCATTTTTTAAAACCTGCTCTTGATAAAGTTTAAAATCGGGCTGTAGGGCTTCAGCAAAAGCCACTGCTTTCGCTGCAATCACGTGCATCAGAGGTCCGCCCTGCATACCGGGAAACACAGAAGAGTTTAATTTTTTCTCAATTTCTTCATTGGCGCGCGCCATAATCATACCCCCTCTGGGGCCACGTAAGGTTTTATGCGTTGTCGTTGTCACCACATCGGCGTAAGGAATCGGAGTGGGGTAAAGGCCAACTGCCACAAGCCCTGCCACATGAGCAATATCAGCCATTAAATAAGCGCCTACTTTATCAGCAATGGCCCTGAACCTTGGCCAATCAAGAATTTGTGAATAAGCGGAAAAACCGGCAATAATCATTTTGGGTTTGTGTGTGACAGCCAGTTGCTCTAGCAGATCGTAATCGATTAAACCGGTATCTACATTCACGCCGTATTCAACCGACTGATATAATTTCCCAGAAAAATTCACTTTAGAGCCGTGAGTAAGATGACCACCATGGGGTAAAGCCATGCCTAAAATCACATCACCGGGTGCGAGAAGGGCCATCATCACGGCTGCATTCGCTTGCGAACCCGAGTGAGGTTGCACATTAACATAAGCTGCTGAAAATAATTTTTTGGCGCGTTCAATAGCAAGTGACTCTGCTATATCAACGTACTCACAACCGCCGTAGTAACGCTTAGCCGGATAACCTTCTGCGTATTTATTGGTAAGAACTGAACCCTGCGCTTCTAAAACGCGTGGACTCGCATAATTTTCTGAGGCAATTAACTCAATATGCTCTTCTTGGCGTACACGCTCAGCTTCGATTGCTCGCGATAGTTCTTCATCAAAACCTGCAATCGTGTCATTTCGATTAAACATAGCAATCAGTCCTTAACCTATAAATAATTATACAATTATAGAATACTCAGCTGATTGAGAGCTAGCTCTAACAGCAATTCACTAGCCCGCTCACTGACTGAGATACTTCTTTTTTGCAAAGAAATACCCAAGGTTACCATAGTGTCACGAACTAGTCATGACTATGCGTATGAACTTCTGCACGATGATGCTTACCTGGAAGAATTTTCTTCACGAAAGCAGGTAACCGTGGGCCCTGCGGAGCTGCATAATTGTGGCCATGATGACGTGGCGCTCCAGGTACCATAACGGCTTGTCGCTCGTGATGATGGTTATTGGCTGCCCGAGAATTTTCTTTGCCGTGATCATGTTGGCGGACAGAAGGACTCGATTTAATTATAACTTGCTCTCTTGGGTAAGAGTGATTAGTAATCGCCCAGGAACTCAAGGGCTGCAACAAGGCCAAAGGTAATAAAAATAAACGCTTCATAAGAACCTCTTATTATCGAAACCTAAAAGAAAGGCACGTTTAACGTGCCTTTGCAACCGAGGTTTATCACCTGGTATCACTTATTTCTTTTTCACTTCAGCTTTGAGCTGATTGTTAAAATAAGGACGGATTTCGATACTAGATCCATCGGTAATATAGTTATCAAAGATAAAATGGTGTCTAGCATCTTCGATAGCTATGTCCATACCACGATGGCAAAACCTATAGCCATAACGGGTATCATAATGGTCTAAATGAATCACATGAGGAATACGGTCATAACCTGGAATATAGAACGATTCAAGGGGAACACCATCTTCAAAAGTACCGTAGACCGATGCTCCCTCATAGCTATTGTTGACAATTTCTATCGCGCAAGGGCCAGGATAGGTAGCCCCTTTTTTTAAATCAGACTTCCCTGCTGGAACATTAGTTTGTGGGTAACTGTGATTATGATCAGCATAAGCTGAAGAGAATAAACCTAGGCAACTAGCTAAAACCAACGACTTGAACTTCATTATTATTGTCCCCTAATTTAGTGGAAACCAAATGGTAACAAAGCCTTTAATTTAGTCAACAGGTTTTTTTTATAATCATTGATAAGCCGAATAAATAGCTTTTTCTGGCAATAAGATATGGTATATTTAGTCACGTAATTTTTACCCATTTACCTGAGGAAAAAAATGAATAAACGCATGACTATCATGATAAGCGCCTTGGGTATTGTATTTGGGGGAATTATTGGCTTTAACCTGTTTAAAAGCTTTATGATTAAACGCTTTTTTGCAAGTTATGAGCCGCCGCCAGTAAGTGTCTCTTCAGTGACGGCAGTTCAAAGAAACTGGCAACCTCATCTCTCGGCTGTCGGTAATTTTGTCGCAATCAATGGGGTAGATGTCAATTCTGAAACTTCCGGCAATGTCGTTAAAATACATTTTGAATCCGGTCAATACCTTGAAGAAGGTAGTCCGTTAATTGATATCGACGATCGTGTCGACCAGGCTACTTTAAAATTTAACCAAGCCGAACTGTCCCTCAGACAACTCAATTACAAACGCCAAGCCGATTTGTTTAAACGAGGGGCTACTTCAAGCTCAGTGGTCGATGAAGCAACTGCCAGCCTTCAGCAATCTCAAGCTAATGTTGAACGTACCGAGGCAGAAATTAAGAAAAAACATATTGTTGCGCCCTTTTCTGGCCTGCTAGGAATTCGGCAAGTCAATCTTGGCCAATACGTTACACCCGGGCAAACAGCCATCGTCACGCTACAATCCCTCGATCCGCTCTATCTTGAATTCCATTTACCAGAGCAATTATTGAAGCGTATTCATATCAATCAAGGCATTCAATTTAGCGTGGAAGAATTTCCCAACACCTTGTTTGAAGGTAAAATCACTGCCATTAACTCCAAAGTCGATACGAATACCCATAATATTCTTGTTCAAGCCACTCTACCGAATTGCCCTTTTGATGCCATTAATTCAATGCGTGAATCCGATTTAATCAAAGTTCGCAAACAAGTTGATGGAGAAAAAAAGATCATCAGCTGCGATAGCCGATTAAATTCAGCCAATCATATTACTCGCTTTGCTTTTATTCCAGGCATGTTTTCTTCCATCGCGATAGAGCAACCCCATATCCCTGATGTCGTCGTTTTACCTTCCACAGCAATATCCTATAGCCTGTATGGCAATTCTGTTTTTGTCATTGAGAAAAAAGGGAAGGATAAGAACGATAAAGATATTTTAAAAGTTAAACGCGTCTTCGTTAGCACCGGCGAGCAAGAAGGCAATTATACGATTATTAAAAAAGGGATCACCAATGGTCAGCAGGTAGTGAGTTCAGGTGAATTAAAATTGCAAAACGGAACGCGGGTCGTCATTAATAATAGCGTTAAGCTTGATGAGGTGGTTAAACCTGAAAGCTTGGGGCAGTAAGTTATTTTTGGACTAAGGTTCATAGCCGTCAGGCAAAGGAGATTTATCCCTATTTTATCTGGCTCCGTTCGGGCTGAGGAGGCCGCTAGGCCGTCTCGAAGCCTCATATCAGGGCTTGTAAGGCTTCGGGACGGCCTAGCGGCCTCCTCAGCCCGAACGGAGTTGGAAAATATCCCTAGCATGGCGGCTATAGACCTTCGCCCAACCTAATTTTTTACCAGGATAATCATGAAATTTACAGATTTATTTATCAAACGTCCTGTTCTTGCAACTGTGGTCAGTTTGCTTATCTTTTTATTCGGTTTAAATTCGATTTTAACCATGCAAATACGCCAATACCCACGCATGGACAATACTGTCATCACCATAACCACCAGTTATCCTGGTGCTGATGCTAATCTAATTGCCGGTTTCATCACGACTCCCCTCGAAGCAGCCGTGGCCAGCGCTGAGGGAGTGGATTATATGACTTCTTCTAGCGTTCAAGGGCTGAGCACAATTACTCTGACGATTAAATTAAATTTTGATCCGCAGGTTGCTTTTACAGATGTGATGTCTAAGGTTCAGCAAACGATTAATAAATTACCCCACGAATCGCAACAACCCGTCATTGTTAAAAGTTCAGACACTTCGACTCCACTCATGTATATCAGTCTTGATAGCCAAGAAATGACGCCACAACAAATTACTGATTATGCAACGCGGGTTGTACAACCACAGATTGAAACCGTTGACGGCGTCGCAAAAGCCGAAATTCTCGGCGGGGCGACTTATTCCATGCGTATATTTCTCGATCCCATTAAAATGGCTGCGATGAATATTACGCCCTCTGATGTATCCAATGTGTTAGCCCACAACAATTTTCTCACGGCCGCAGGAAGCACCAAAGGAGAATACGTAGCACTTAACATGACGGCCAAAACTGATTTAAACAATGCCGAAGAATTTAGTCAGCTAATTGTGCGGGCCAATAACAATTCGATTATCCGCTTACGTGATATTGCTCGTGTCGAATTAGGTTCACAGGACTACAATAACTCGGTGCGTTTTAATGGCAAAAAAGCAGTATTCATTGCCATTAGCCCCACACCTACAGCTAACCCCTTAACCGTCATTACCAACGTACGAAAAATAATGCCAAGCATTCAGCACGAATTTCCACCTTCTTTAAGTGGAACAATCGTTTATGATGCGACAGATTTTATTCGTGCTTCTATCGATGAAGTTATCCACACCATCGTGGAAGCTGCAGTCATTGTTATTTTAGTGATCTTCCTATTTTTAGGCTCATTCCGTTCCGTCATTATTCCAGTTGTAACTATTCCCTTATCGTTAATCGGTGTCTGTTCGCTCATGCTTTTTTTAGGTTATTCGATTAACTTGCTGACTCTCCTCGCTTTTGTTTTAGCCATTGGCTTAGTGGTCGACGATGCGATTGTCGTGGTTGAGAATGTTCATAGGCATATTGAAGAAGGTTGTACCCCCTTACAAGCAGCACTCATTGGAGCGCGGGAAATTGCTATCCCTGTGATTGCTATGACCATTACTTTGGCTGCTGTTTATGCACCCATTGGATTTATGGGTGGCTTGACTGGTGCTTTATTCAAAGAATTTGCCTTTACGCTCGCCTGTGCGGTCATCATCTCCGGCATCATTGCCTTGACACTCACACCGATGATGTGTTCGAAAATTCTCTCTGCCGATATTTCAAGTGGTGGTTTGGTTCAATTTCTCGATCAAAAATTCAATAAACTGAAACTAAAGTACCAAAGAGCCCTGCACAGTCTGCTAAATACTCGTGAAATCATACTGGTTTTCGCGGCCGTCGTATTATTGATGTTACCTTATTTATACTCTCATACCCCGCAAGAAACAGCACCAGAAGAAGATCAAGGATTTTTCTTTGTCGTAGGTCAAGCCCCTCAATATGCGACCATTAATTATCTCGAAGCCTTCACCAAGCCCTTTGATGATATCTATAAGAGTTTTCCTGAAACCGAGCATTATTTCACTGTGAATATGAGCGCTCCTATTTCCGGTATGGTCTTGAAACCTTGGAATAAACGAGAACGTACTCAATTTGCATTGAAAGGGCCTCTACAACAAAAATTAGACGAGGTCGCTGGGCTTAAAACCTTTGCCGTGATTCCTCCTCCCCTACCCGGTGGCGGCAGTGGCACACCGGTTCAGTTTGTTATTAAAACCACGAATGACTTTCAAACCTTGTTTGATCTTTCCAATCAATTAATTGATAAAGCGCGGAACTCTGGGCTTTTTGTTTATATGGATAACAGTTTAAAGTTTAATCAGCCTGAGATCGAGTTTCAAATCAATCGTTCTAAAGCCTCGGATCTCGGTTTGGATATGCAAGCCTTAGGCAGTAGTTTAACCAGTGCTTTATCGGGAAATTACATTAACTATTTCAACTTACAAGGGCGTAGTTATCAAGTCATTCCGCAATTGGATAGGCCATATCGCTTGACCTCAGAGCAATTAGGGCAAATCTTTTTGCGGACTGCCTCAGGAAGCATGGTCCCCATCTCAACGGTAGTCACACCAAAGGAAAAAATTCAACCCAACTCCGTATCACATTTTCAACAGCTCAATTCAGCGACTATTCAAGCAGTCATGATGCCGGGTACCACTTTAGGTCAAGGCTTGGCTTATTTACAAGAGCAAGCGGATAAGCTCCTACCCAAAGGATTTAGCTACGATTATGGCGGCCAATCAAGACAATTTATTCAGGAAGGTAATGCCCTTATTTTTGCCTTCTTTTTAGCGATCATTGTTATTTTCCTTGTGTTAGCGGCTCAGTATGAAAGTTTTAGAGATCCCTTGATAGTCCTCATCTCTGTACCCATGTCGATTTGCGGTGCGCTTATCCCGCTTAACTTAGGCGCCGCTTCAATTAATATTTATACCCAAGTCGGCCTGATTACCTTGATCGGTCTAATCAGTAAACACGGTATTTTAATTGTTGACTTCGCCAACCAATTGCAACGAGAGAAAAAACTAGACCGCCGGGCAGCGGTCGAAGAAGCAGCAGCCATTCGCCTAAGGCCTATTTTAATGACCACCGCAGCGATGGTTTTTGGGGTATTCCCGCTATTAATTGCAAGCGGCGCAGGGGCTGTAAGTCGCTTTGATATTGGCTTGGTTATTTCTGCTGGTCTATTAATAGGTACTGGCTTTACTCTTTTCGTAGTACCTACCATGTATACTTATCTTGCGGCTGATCATCGTCATGATCATGACAAGGATGAGAATAACCAATCTAAGCCCGGTGAAGAGAAATCTTTCGTTAAAAAACTTGAAACAGAACATGGTTTGGAATTTTGAATGTTTTATCCAACAACCAGGTTATGTTAAAATTCGCGACTTTCATTAGTACAGGTTAGACCCATGGATAAGACTTATTCCCCACATGATATTGAGCAAGCATGTTATGAAAAATGGGAAAGCCACCATTATTTTGCTCCCCGGGGTGAAGGCAAAAGCTATTGCATTATGCTGCCCCCTCCCAATGTGACCGGCAGCTTGCATATGGGTCATGGATTCCAACATACAGTAATGGATGCGTTGACACGTTATCATCGTATGCAAGGATTCAGAACACTGTGGCAACCTGGAACCGACCATGCGGGAATTTCAACCCAGCTTGTGGTTGAGCGTAAATTAGATAGCGAAGGCTTATCCCGTAAAAACATGACCCGTGAAGAATTTCTAGAGCGCGTCTGGCAATGGAAGGAAGAATCGGGGAATACCATTACCAGCCAAATGCGCCGCATCGGTTCTTCAGTGGATTGGTCAAGAGAACGATTTACCATGGACGAAGGATTATCAGCCGCAGTCCAAAAAGTTTTCGTGCAGCTTTACGAAGAAGGTTTAATCTATCGCGGCACGCGATTAGTGAATTGGGATCCCAAACTGGGCACTGCAGTTTCTGATCTTGAAGTAATTGCCGAAGAAGAAGATGGGTTTTTATGGCATATTCACTACCCTCTCGTTGATTCGGACGAATCAATCACTATCGCCACTACCCGCCCTGAGACACTGCTGGGCGATACAGCCGTTGCCGTTCATCCCGAAGATACGCGCTATCAACATCTGATTGGTAAATATCTCCAGCTTCCTTTATGCAATCGCACGATTCCCATTATTGCGGATGATTATGTTGAGCAAGAATTTGGCAGTGGTTGCGTAAAAATTACTCCTGCACATGATTTTAATGATCATGAAGTAGGAAAACGCCATGACTTACCCTTAATCAATATATTGACTAAAAAAGGGACAATTAATAAAAATGCCCCGGTTGATTATCAAGGCATGGATCGGTTTGTAGCACGAGAACAAATCGTACAAGATTTAGAAAAAGCCGGCTTATTAGTCAAAGTAGAACCGCATAAATTAAAAGTTCCTCGCGGTGAAAAATCCAATGTCATTATTGAGCCTCTGCTCACTGATCAATGGTATGTCAAAACCAAACCTCTTGCTGAACCCGCTATTGAAGCGGTGCAAAAGGGTGAGATTCGTTTTATCCCCGAAAACTGGACTAAAACTTACTTTCAATGGATGGAAAATATCGAAGATTGGTGTATTAGTAGACAATTATGGTGGGGGCATCGCATCCCTGCTTGGTACGATAATCACGGCCATGTCTACGTCGGATACAGCGAAAATGACATTCGCTTTAAAAATAAACTCGATGATTCAATTACTTTAAAACAAGACGAAGACGTGCTTGACACTTGGTTTTCTTCAGCTCTTTGGCCTTTTTCTACCTTGGGTTGGCCGGAACGAACTCCTGAACTAGAGCAATTTTATCCTACGTCAGTGTTAGTCACGGGTTTTGACATCATCTTCTTCTGGGTGGCACGCATGATTATGATGGGCCTGAAATTTACCGCTAAAGTTCCCTTCAAAGAGGTGATGATCACTGGCCTTATTCGCGACAGTGAAGGCCAAAAAATGTCAAAATCAAAAGGCAATGTCCTTGATCCAATAGATATTATTGATGGCATTGGTATTGACCATTTAGTCGAAAAGCGAACCTCTAATCTCATGCTTCCTTCTGTCCGCGACCGAATTGCCAAAGCAACCCGCAAAGAATTTCCTGATGGTATCCCTGCGTTTGGTACTGATGCACTACGCTTTACCTTCTGCTCATTAGCATCCACAGGCCGTAATGTCCGTTTTGATATCGGTCGTGTAGAAGGCTATCGCAATTTCTGTAATAAATTATGGAACGCGTCACGTTATGTTCTACTCAACACCGATGAAGAACAGATTGATTTCGGCGATGGTGCTTTTCAATACAGCCCGGCGGATCAATGGATCTTTTCACGATTACAACATACTATCGCACAATGCCATCATTATTTTGAAACCTATCGTTTCGATTTATTAGCGAGTACGCTTTACGAATTCGTCTGGCATGAATACTGTGATTGGTATCTTGAGCTATCAAAACCAGTCCTTTATGACACCCAAGCTTTGGGGGCGATGAAGCGAGGAACACGCCGTACCTTAATCCATGTGTTGGATCAAATTCTCAAACTATTGCATCCAATCATGCCTTTTATCACAGAAGAAATTTGGCAGCGCACAAGCAAATTAACCAGTCAAAACGGCGAAAGTATTATGCTGAGCCCCTATCCGCAAGTGAATGAAGAATTCATCAACCCTGGGGTTGAAGAGGAATTAACCTGGTTAAAAACAGTGATTCAATCGATTCGCACCATTCGCAGCGAAATGACTATTTCCCCTGCTAAACTAATCCCTTTGCTGTTACGAAATGTCACACCAACGATTAAAGAGCGGGTTGAAAAATATCAAAATACCTTAATTGCCTTGGGTAAATTAACTCATATCCATTGTATGAGTGAGCAGGAACCAACACCTGTATCCGCTTCTGCCGTGGTTGGCGAAATGGAATTGCTTATTCCTATGGCAGGTTTAATCGATAAAGAAGCGGAAGTATCTCGCCTGAATAAAGAAATCGCTAAACTTGATAAAGACATTGCGCTTGCCGAAGGGAAACTGAACAATCCTAAATTTACCGATAAAGCGCCTGCGGAAATTATCGCTAAAGAACAGGAAAAGCTCAGTCAGGCACAGCTCACAAAAGATAAGCTGTTACAGAATAAAAAGACGATTGAGACACTTTAAGTCTAAGCACTGCAAGTTGGAGCTTGGCCCATAGCCGTCAAACTAAGAATGAGGATCATTAATTTTATCCCGTTCTGCCTGAGGAGCACGCAGGGCGTGCGTCTCGAAGGCTTGAGATGCTCGAAGGGTCAGTGCCCTGCCCCCTGAGGCTCTTGAAGGCCTGCCCTGAGGCCTCTCGAAGGGGGGCTTTTGCGGCACTTCGAGACAGCGCTGCGCGCTTCCTCAGTGCGAGCGGGATAAACAAAAGGAGTAATGAACTAAATAGTCTATTTAATTTCGTGTGGATAGCTCATCGGACATAAGCAAGAAGAGAGTTTTATTCCTTTCGAACAATCAACCGCTGATAAACCAACTGCTGAAAAAATTTAACCTTTTCTAAATAAATTACATGCGTTGTAATGTTTTAAGACCTAACAAAGACAAGCCTAACTTCAAAATTCGTGAGGTTAATTTAGCCAATTTAAGCCGAGAGAATTTTAATAACTGATCTTCCTGATTTAAAATAGGGCAGGCCTCATAAAACGACGAAAAGGTACCCGCCAACTCATAAAGATAGGTGCAAAGCAAATGTGGAGAAGCTTTCAGGGCAACAGTATCGATGATTTCCGGGAATAAAATAAGCTGTTTGGCTAATGAAACATCGTTAGCATTCTGCAAAAGCAGAGGCTCTGTAAAGGAATCTAAGTTGACCTCTGCTTTTTGGAATAAACTGTTGATGCGGGTATAGGCATATAAAAGATAAGGCGCGGTATTGCCCTCAAAGCTTAACATAGCATCCCAATCAAACATGTAATCACTGGTGCGGTTTTTTGATAAATCCGCATATTTGATTGATGAGATCCCCAAGACTCTGGCCATTTCTTCCAACTCCTCAGGAGGATAGGCAGTAGTTTGTTTAGTTTCAATTAATTGTTTTGCACGTCGCTCAGCCTCATCGAGCAAATCCACTAGTTTGGTCACACCGCCTTCTCGACTTTTAAAGGGTTTGCCGGATTTGTCTAAAACCATTCCAAAACTAACATGTTCTAATTGCATGGAAGGATTTGCAAAGCCGGCCTTATAGGCTAAAGCAAAAATTTGCTGAAAATGTAGGGATTGCCGTGCATCGACGACGTATAAACCCCGGTCAGCTTTTAATTTGCTCTGTCGGTAATAAATGGCTGCGAGATCGGTAGAGGAATATAAAAAACCACCATCCTTTTTTTGCACAATGACAGGCAGAAGTTCATTGTTTTTGCCTTTGAATTCATCAAGAAATACGCATTGTGCCCCTTCATGCTCAACTAATAAACCCTGCTCTCGTAAAGAGTCCACTATCATTGGTAAAAGCTCATTGTAGGCACTTTCCGCTTGAACATCTTTAGTCTGCAAAGAAACACCTAATCGCTCATAAATTTCTTGGCAATGCGCCAAGGATAATTTGATAAATTTTGCCCATAACGCCAAGCAATGTGCATCACCGGATTGCAAAAGTACAACTTTCAGCCTAGCTCTTTCTGCAAAATGGGGTTCATTATCAAAACGGTTTTTCGCAGCCTTATAAAAACTCTCCAAATCATTAAGCCGCACTTCGCCTTGATGACTAGATTCTTCATCTTCTAAATGCGCAAGCAACATACCAAATTGAGTACCCCAATCACCAACATGGTTTTGGCGAATGACTTTATGCCCTTTTAACTCCAAAACACGGACTATTGCATCACCAATGATGGTTGAGCGTAAATGACCTACATGCATTTCTTTAGCTAAATTAGGCGAAGAATAATCAACCACCACGGTATGTGGTTCTTCACTAGAAAGCACTCCGCATACAGCAGACTCCCAAATTTGTTTCAGTTGATTCTGTAGGCCCTGTTGACTCATAGTAAAATTGATAAAACCAGGCCCGGCAATTTCAACGCGCTCTAGATCTTCAGGAAGCGAAATACAAGCAATTAAACGTTCCGCTAATACCCTTGGCGGCATGCCTACTAATTTTGCTAGGATCATCGCCAAATTACTGGAAAAATCGCCATGATTTGGATCTCTTGGACGTTCAATATTCACATTGAACATATTGGGGAAGGTCAATTGATCTTGTATTGATAGTTTTTCTAAGGCTTGGAGTAAAAGAGATTCAATTTTCTGTTTCATAATTCTTAATTCTAGTTCAATTTATTCTTGCTTAATGATTAGGCCATCTTAATCAAAAAATGCTGGAACTCAAATCATTTTTTCTAGGATAATTCTTATTTCTCAAAGCTAAGGCACTAGCTTATTTACTAACTTCAAAATTAATGAGATTCTGAAACAGCTTAAGTCACAGAAAAACAGATAAGGGATTATGGGAGTCAGAATTAATGAGAAATTTAACTGTGCAAAAATATGTGCAAAAAGCGCTGGAAAAAGCAGATATCACCATCAACGGCAGCAAACCTCATGACATCATACTTCGCGATGAGCGGGCATTAAAACGCATTATTACCGACGGTTCTCTGGGATTGGGAGAAACCTACATGGAAGGATGGTGGGACTGCAATAACTTAGATACCCTCTCCTACCAACTCTGCAAGGCAGAAATGCATAAAGAAATGAAAACTAATTTTTTTCACTTCGTTTATAGCCTTTCATCAAAACTTATCAATCGACAAACTGTTCGACGCTCCAAACAAGTTGCCCAACGACATTACAATCTGGATCATCATTTATTTGAGTTAATGTTAGGCAAAAGCATGGCCTATAGCTGTGGTTATTGGCGAAATGCTCACGATCTAGACTCAGCACAACAAGCAAAATATGACTTAATTTGTAAAAAAATATATCTAACTGAAAATGATACTTTGCTTGATATTGGCTGTGGCTGGGGAGGATTCGCAGCGTATGCAGCTGAGAATTATGGCTGCAAAGTGGTTGGTATTAGCATTGCGTCCAACCAAATCTCTTATGCTAAAAACCATTATAGTCATCTGCCTATTGAGTTTTATACCGCAGATTATCGCCACAGTCATATTTATAATTCTGAGAAAAAACAGTTCACAAAAATGGTTAGTATTGGTGCCTTTGAGCACTTTGGCCGAAAAAACTACGTTTCTTTCCTGCAATTAATGAAAGAGCAACTTAATGACGATGGTCTGTTTCTGTTGCACACTATCGGAAATAATGAAACCGTCACAACCACGGATCGCTGGATTAACAAATATATTTTTCCTAATGGAAGCCTGCCCTCGATGATCCAATTATCAAATTCTTTGGAAACCATTTTTCTAGTCGAAGACTGGCACAATTTTGGCGCTTATTACGACGATACTCTATTGGCTTGGAATCAAAACTTTGAACAGCATTGGGATTCGATAAAATCTCAGTTTGACCTCCGATTTTACCGCATGTGGCGCTATTATTTACTGATGTGCGCTGGCATGTTTCGCTCAAGAACAGCGCAAGTCTGGCAGCTTGTTTTATCTAAATCCGGTGTAAAAGACGGCTATGAAAGTGTGCGTTGAAACCCTTTAGTTTTTGAGAATAAACAAGCCTGGTTGCTTGCAGCCAGGTTTGATCTTGTAACCAATTGATTTATATAATATTTTATCCTAACCATGATTAATGGGAAATACTCTAAAATTGGTTTATAGGAAAAAATATCATGAAATCCAAAGCTAGCTATTCTACTCTTAGCCCTCCAACTACCCCACCACCGAAAAAGTCTGTATACGCACATAATCCCTATATTGCCTTGCCAGAAAAAAACGCTGCAAAGAATAATAAAGCAGATGAAGCTGAGGTAAAACCTAATTCAAACCCTAATACTAGTAATTGACGAATTTTATCAGGCAGTTATGAAAAATCACTAGAAGAAAACGCTATTTCAATCACCTCATTGGGCTCAAACATCGACTTAAAATAGTTAAAACTTTCAAGTCTGGACTGATCGTCTTGATCGCGTGAAAGCAAATCTTGTCCGTAGATTGCCATATCTTCGATAATTCGTTCATATCGGTAATAAGACAACAGAGTTTTATCAAGGTTTACTTCCCCATAACCCTCATAAAAAAGACGGATTTCATGGGGTGTATTCCATACATTACCAACGCCAGCCCCAATGAACATCAAATCACGTTCTTTTGGTGCCAACATAGGCTCGTCCCAATCAATAATGTAAATAGACTCCTCATTAACAAGCAATACATTGCCGGCATGAATATCAGAATGACAGAGCACATATTGCTCAAAATCAGGTTGAATTTTTTTAGATAATTCTTCTGAAGAACCAACTAATTGGTGAATCGAATCGATATTTTGCTTAAAAAAAGTTTTGAAATCCGTTGTGATTTTATCATCTGAATTATTCAATTCAATTTTACTAAAAAAGGATTTAACAATTTCACGCCATTGAGTTGAGTAGGTTTCTTTTCTTAGTTGTTGTTGAATCGAGTGGGGAACAGAGGTTTCATGAATTTTTCTTAAAACGCTGCCTAACTGTTTCCATTGTTTTTCTGTCAAATTTTGTGTGAAACCATTTGCTGCATGAATAAAAGGATACACAATTATTTTAAACTGCTCCAATTGCTGAAATAATTTTTCTTCAACTGTAGGGATAGGAAAAATAATTTCTTTTATTCCAGAATCATGCAAGAGACGGATAATTGCTAAGTTAATTTCATCATAATCGCCGTATTTTAGTTTAACGAAATAGGAATGAGATTCTGCATCGGCTTTATATCCAAATGCATTCATATCAGCACCACCCTGGAAGAGTTTTACTGTATGAATATCAATTCCATAATGAACTTTCAAAAGTTCAATAATATGTTGATCTTGAATGATTTTTTTTAGCATATCGTTTTATCTATGTGGAGCAGTAAATTTTCCTAAGAACTGCACTGTCTTTTTTACCTCAACAAAAGCATTGTGCAACGGGTTGATAACTAAATTAAACTCCTCTGGCACCATAACCGAAGGAATAGCCATTGCCAAATATTGCTTAGGATCATAAAAATTTTTTGCGGCAAAATCTCGACAGGAATTAGGTGAGGGCGTATTTTTCCATTCTTTAGGTAAATCAGAAACTTTATAGAGCACTAGCAATTCTTCTGGAATTTCAATCGAAAATTTATAATAACTAAATCCAGAAACCGGCAGGCCGTTATGTGATAACCATTCTAAGGTAGAAAGAGATATTGATTGTGAGCCATATACCGCTTTTGTCCCTAGGTGATTCCATCGACCTGCAACGGATAATCCACCCTCACCTGAAAATACGATATCTACCTCTGGATGTTGATGACCTCTAAACCAGACGGACATTAGTTATAGATTCCATATTTAATTTGTAATAAGGTTTGTTCAACAAGACGATGCCCTGCTTCAGTATCCAATAAATCCATTGGAATTTGATCTCCTAAAGAGAGGATTTTTCTATAAAGCCAATTTTTTGCTTCTTGTCTTCCTAAAACTTCTTGCGCATTCTGTACAACAGAGAATAATCTTAAAAATTTTTCCGTAGAGCTGGAATCGAGTAATTTATGTTCTTTTTTCTTTGCAAAATAGGTAGAGGTCGTAATTTTTAACCGACTAAGGACATCCTTTACTACAAAAGATTGCTCATTAAGAAAATTTTCAATCAACTCAGGCTTAATACCTTCCCGTATTGTTTCTATTTCTTTAATAGGATCGTTAAAACAACTCATTAGCTGATTCGTACTAGATGACATAATAATCCTCTCCGCTGTTAAGAGGCATGATAAGTCCGAATCCGCAATTATTCAATTCCAAATATGGAGTTATCATAAATGAAACCTTCTTAGGCAACCTGTCCCGCTGCCCAACCCGAAGACCAAGCCCATTGAAAATTATATCCGCCTAACCAGCCTGTTATATCTAAGGCTTCGCCAATAAAATACAAGCCAGGAACGTCGTTTGCTTCCATGGTTTTTGAAGAAATTGCGTTGCAATCAACCCCTCCTATCGTGACTTCCGCAGTTCTATAACCCTCAGTGCCATTAGGTTTTACAATCCAAGTATGCATTTGCCCGGCGATTGCGCTCAGGTCTCGATTGGATAATTCAGAAAGCTTTGTTTCAGCGAGGTTTGGGGGAATAAATACCTCGACTACCCGCTTGGGTAAGTACATCGATAAAATGGAATTTAATTGTTTTTGCGGCATTTCAAGACGCGCTTTTTTTAGCAGCTCAAAAAGATCTTGTTCAGGTAAAAAGTCAATAGAAATGGGTTCTCCAGGGTTCCAATAGGAGGATAATTGTAAAATTGCTGGGCCGCTTAATCCTCTATGAGTAAATAATATATTCTCTCTAAACTCATTTCGTTCACTTTTAACGTAGCTATCAATACTAACGCCTGAAAGTGTTGAACATTTTTCTTTATCATTGACATCCAAGGTCAAAGGAACAAGTCCGGCTCTAGTTGGCCAGACTTTTATACCAAATTGCTCAGCCACTTTATAAGCAAAAGGACTTGCACCCATGGTAGGGATAGAAAGGCCGCCAGTAGCGATAATTAATGAGCTGCAGAGAAAGCTACCTCGATTGGAGTGAATTTTGAACTGATTGGTATCCATTCGTTGAATCTTTTCTACCGTTGTACTTAAGTGAATTAATGCGCCTGCTTTATCACACTCAGCCAGTAACATATCGACTATATCTTTTGATTTATTATCACAAAATAATTGCCCTAGCGTTTTTTCGTGAAAAGGAATAGCGTGTTTTTTAACCAGATCTATAAAATCCCATTGTGTATAACGGCTCAACGCCGATTTAAAAAAATGAGGATTATGCGAAAAATATTTATGGGGCTCGATGTAATAGTTAGTAAAATTACAGCGCCCTCCCCCAGACATAAGAATTTTTTTACCCACTTTGTTGGCATGATCTAGAATAAGAACTTTGCGACGGCGTTTGCCTACTTCAATTGCACTCATCAAACCGGCAGCCCCGGCTCCAATAATTATAACGTCAACTTGTTCCATATCTAAACAACTTTTAAGAAAGATCAGGCGAATTTTTGGCCTAAGAGTAAACTAAAATAGTTAAGATGTAACTATCCGCTTCATCCCCTAGCGGATGTATCCATCCCTACTTTAGCATTATACCACTTTAATAGAGGGTTCTCTGCCTTCTCAGAGCTGACTATTTGGACCCGGCTCAATATCGAAGCAGAGTAAACGTTAAGCTTTAATTCCTTATTGGTAATGACCAAACAATTATGATTAAATAACGAGCATCTATTGTATTTTTTTTGTGTATAATGTCGGCAAATAATTTAGTTAGAAGGTAATTGCTGATGTACAGTAAACATAATTATGATTTTTTTCAAACAAAGGATAGAAAAACACCCAGGAAAAAAACAAGGATGAGTGACAGGGAGATTCCTCTTCGAGCAAAAGACTCCAATACATCTGAACTACAAAGTGCGAAATTATCGGGCTCTTTTAAATCACCTAGTGACTTACAACACTCTTCCCATGATGAATATGAGTACGCAAGCGCTCTTTGTCCAGCGCTATGGAATATGCCTTATGAGGATATGTATAAGGATCGTTTACTCAGTTTATCTATTCCACCTCACTATAAGCCCAAACCCTCAGTAGAAAAAGCCACATTTACTCCAGTTGCAGAGCAATACATCAATGTATCCGGCCTACCAAAAGACTATTATCTAAATCCGCTTTGTTGGGCTGACAAAACAGAGATTTGCATTGGATTGAACGATACAATGTTTATATACAATTTGAAAACGCATAAAGCAAACTATTATATAGGGTCATCGGCCATCACTGCCCTGGCGTATAATTCGGGGGGTTCTAACGCTGGGATTTATGCCATAGCAGGATTAGACGGTAAGGTACACTACATTGATTCTGGTGTCCTTGCTGAATTTCGATTAACCCACGGAATTGGAGCCTGTACTAAAATTGTATCCGATGGGGCGCATGGTTTTTATGCAGCATCTAAATATAGCCATTCCCTGACACATATTGATTTACGAAATCCCCCAGGATCACACCCTGTCCATATTTTTGAAAATTACATAGCTGGATTTACATTTAGCCAGCAAAATGATGTTGGTACCTTGGCAATTAGCAACGGAACAACGGTGGAAATCTATGATCCGTCCTATCTAAATCACCCTCGATTAATATTTAAAGAGCATCGCTCGCCATCAAAAGCTTTAGCATTTTCTCCCAATAATAAGTACATCGCTAGTGGCGGTGGTACAGACGATCAAAGCTTAAAAATATGGAATCCTGAGTCCGGAAAAATTATTTCTCAGGCTACCACCACCTATGCACAGGTCTGTAATGTTCATTGGTTGGATGAACAAAATATCTTTATTACTGAAGGCTACAATTCTGGAGTTTCCTGTTGGACTATCAATGGGAGACAATTACGCAAGAGCGGCAGCAGCAGTGATCCGCATAAGGATAGAGTATTATATTCGGCTCAAGACCCGGCAGCCCCCCAAAAAATAGTGACAGCAAGTCCTGATCAAATTTTGAGTTTTTGGTCTGTTCGCAAAAAATCAGCTGCTAGTAAAGCAGAAATACCAGGTATACCAGGTATACCAGACTCGTTTTTATCTGGAAATAGAATACGTTAATTAACAATCGTTCAAGCTTTGATGCATAGAAATACATCAAGGCTTGAACGATTATTTTAGCGATAATTCAACGGTAAATGTTAAAGTTATTTACACTGAAGCTGAACATCCCCCTCGAATTGTACATTTTTTTATCAAAAATTCCAGCATAGACCCCTTGTCCCATCAGGGCTCTGCTCCAATTAACTAAATCTTTACGCTTTTGATTGGCCTAGAGTGAAAGTTCACTAGGCTATAATTAGAACGATGGATTGTGCATCATCATCAGGTAACAAGAAATAAGGAGATTTATGATGAATATCAAATCAGTAGTAGCTGGGGTAATTGTCGCCACAACTATGATTGCTGCGGCACCAAGTTTTGCAGGAACGGTGTGTACAACATCAACTTGCGGAGTTTGGGCAGTTCCTGCGCAATTCTCAGGAACAGGATGGCACATGGTTCCATGCAATGCTGTTCTCCCACATGCTACAACCTGGCAGCAATATAGTAGTGGAAGCTATGCTCCACCTGTAACAGGAAGAGGCTCATTACTCCCACTAGGACTATAATTGCTGTACAGGAGATTAATTAAGAAATAGGTTCTGTGGAAAAAAAGCCAAAATTGCCTTGTTAAGGCATGATTCTTTTGGCTTTATACCTAGAACCTATTCTTGAAGACCGTCCAACCTGTTTTTTATATGGAAATATAAATAGGTCTGATTATCTTGAATAGTCAGACTTATATTTATACATGACAATAGCAAGACCACCTCTTGGACTCTTTAACTATGCAATTTGAGACAATTTTGATACCTCAATGAAAGAGGTTATCGAAGTATCTCCTAAAGCCTTGGATCGTTGCTTCAATATAGCTGTTACTTAAGGCTTAGATATTAAAAAATGGTCTTATTGAGCCTGTGGAGAGATGGGCGAAAAGGCATTCAGCGTTGTCAAGGTATGGGCAGATAAGACTTCTGGCATTATTTCTGCATGTCAGATTGCAGTGTTTACTAAATAAAGATTGTTTCATTACCCAATTGCTAATTAAAAGAGGGAAATTATGGAATTAGATAGTGCTGAACTTATTAAAATCGTGAATTGTCTTAAGCAAACGAGGTTTTTTAAAGTCCTAAGCCCTCAGGCAATGTGGCAAATTGCAAATATTTGCAGGGTTCGATCGTTTCATGCAGGAGAGCTGATAATGGAAGAGGGTTCAGAAGCTCAAGGTATTTTTATTATCACCAAAGGAAAGGTTGAAATTTTCAAAACGTCAAAGGCTGCCGAGATGCTTCATCTTGCCGAATTGAAGGAGAACGATCTTTTTGGTGAAATTTCTATTCTTGATGCTTTAGAAACTACGGCCTCTGCAAAGGCGATATCCGATGTGGACTGCTTTTTCATTTCTTCATTTGATTTTACCACCGAGGTCCAAAGCCATCCTGAGATAGCAATACAATTACTGCGACTTCTGGGGGCAAATCTCAGGGATGCCGCTAACGGGGCTTGAAGTCCATCGGAACAAAAGGCACATGAAGAGCTTTCGATCTAAAAGGCATTGTTAATCATCATTTGGCCCAAACATCTTAGGATATATATTTGACCCAGATGTATCTTCGATTGATCTTTTTACCAAAATAATTCCCATTAATACATTTAGAAATTATATAAATCCTTATCAATATTGAAATCTTTTATGCCCCCTAGGTTTAACACAGAGTTTTGCAATTTCTAAAGTTTACTCTTTAAGCTCTTTAATTTCAGGCTTAGTTAACCACGATTTTGGAGTATCTATCTTAAAAATAAAAAATAACTGCCCCATAATAATTAACAAGGCTGATATTGATAAGGGCAATTGAGGGGATGCGAAATGGCCATCTTTCATATTTAGCATAATGAACCTGTTGACACCTCTTTATTTCGCCATTCTTTTAAATAGTTAAATACAGTAGCCCGACCTAATTTTAAAACTTTTGCTACATAATCAGCTGCCTTTTTTTCATTAAAAGCACCCAATTCCCACAAATGTTGAACTAAAGCTTTTTTATTAGCTGCATTCAAATGAGCAAATTCAAGCTCATGTTTTTGCAAATACTCATTAGTAGCAATGTGGACTTTTTCCTGCCAGTCATTGATAAATAAGCTTTTTGGTGCGGAAGAGTCTGAAATTTTGAGAAAAATTTCTGCTAACTCTTTCATTTTACTAAACAAAGAACACTCCACATTAATACAGAGCAGCCATCTATCCTCAAGTACTACTGAAGTAAATTTGATTAATTTTCCATCAAAATTAATTTTTTGATATATTTTTTTGCCAATATCCTGCTTATCAATTCCATCCTTATCCAGTAATGAAGGATCTCCAACCTGCCTCCTCGATAAGCCCCCATTGATATAAAGGATTGTATCTGATTCCAAATCGTGGATGACTAACTCAAGAAGTGGTTCCATGAGAAGAACCATGGCATCGCAAAGGGGAATATAGTTAGTTAAGGGCATTATTTATACTTAATAGTCTATTTTTATATAAATATATACTAAAAAGTATTGACATGCAACTTATAAGAAGCGCAGAATACAAATCTCATTAGGGTAGATCCCCTATAAATAATCTTCGGGAGCAATCAAATGAATATCGGCTTTATTTTTGCTATCTTGGCAGCACTATTTAATGCTTCAGTGGGAGTATTAAGCGAAGGAGCATTTATTAGCGGCGTCTCTGCTGTACAGGTTGCATTTTATAAATGTCTGGTGGCTTTATTGATTTTATCGATTGCGCTGAGTTGCAATTCATCTCAATTAAAAGAATGTTTCGCCTTAAGAAAACATATTTTCAAAATTATACCGCTGGCACTATGCGGGATTTTTGTACTCTATTATTTTGAAACCAGTGCTTATCAATTCACTAGTATCGCACTCACGGTTTTTACTTTACAGGGAGTTTCTACAATCACTACCTTCTTGGCTAGCCATTTTGTTTTAAAGGTTAGGCACAGTCAAAAAGATTGGCTTAGTTTAGTACTCGCCATGATTGGCTTAGCCATCTTTTACCTCTCCAGTAATGATTCGTTTAAAATCAATTGGGGACTACTCTTAGCGACTGTTGCTGGTATCGGCTATGGATTATTTTTAACCTTAAACAAAAAAGTTAAACTTCCCCATCAGGGCGTGCCCCTTTTATGGTGGTTATTATTGCTAGGTACGATTTTTCTAGCTATTCCAAGCACGTTTAATCAATTCACCCTACCATCGTTCAATGGATTGATCTGCATCGCAGCACTAGCTATTCTTGGAACCATCGGTGGATTTTACTGCACTATCAAAGCGCTAACCTTATTAGATGCGGCTAAGGTTCAACTCTATGAACTTAGTGAGCCTATTTTTGCAGCAGCACTTGGGTTACTCTTTTTTGATCAAATCTTAGGTTTTTCAGATATTTTAGGTGCACTATTCATATTTTCAGCAATATTATTGTTAAACAGGCCCATAAAGTCTGCTGCTGTCTCTGAAGATCTAATCCATTGATCAAAGCATAGTTGCTTCATCCTTACGTCATCCCTGAATGTGTTAGCTACACAGCGCAGGATGACGTGTGGAAATGATGTGATGAGGAGAAATGAAATAATACTAAGAGGATCGAAGCTCCCTCCGTTAGGACTTCCTTATGTTTCTAATTTTTCAATCAAATAAAACAATTTATTCAAGGTGTCGTTTTTCACTCTGAAACTAGCAAAAGTCGCCTTTTCTTTACTATCTGTAATATGACTCGCAAAACTAATCACACGATTACCCTTTTCAATCCAGCCTACGAACCATCCCTGTTGCAGAGCTAGTTTTTGGTTTCTGTCCTGGGTTGACAGTCGGCCATTCCCTGTTTTTCCATAGAGTTTCCACCCACCAGCTAACTCTTGAATATAAAGAACCTCTTTAGTCATCGTGAACGCTTTGGGGCTTAGAGGTAATTTTTTGTTGATTATTTCTTGTAGAAAGCGAATTTGCTCTTTTGGTGAAATGGCAAGCGAGCTTGAAAGCCAGGCATGGGTTAAACCATTATTCTGGCCTTTGTCACCAGAGACATCCTGATTGCCATAGTGAAAGGCTTCAACATAGTCCTTAAAGCGCTTCATACCTAATTGTTGCGTTAAAACTTGCGAATACCAAACACAGGAATCTCTTATCCAGCTATGCGGATTATGAGGATATTTCCAGGTATTGAGGTAAAGCTCATATCCTTTTTTGTAGGGCCATTCAGGATGTAAAGCATCTTTTAAGATGCCTGAATCAAACCCCATAAGGCTCAAGGCAATTTTAAAGGTTGATTGTGGCGTATAGCGCTGATTGCAATCCTTGCCTTCATGCAGAAGTAGTGTTTGATCTTCATAGACCAAAAAGCAAGAGCCTTGCGCCCAAGTATTAACACAATAGAATAGTGTTATACCTAGAATTGTAGATATTTTCTTCATAAAAACTCCAATATCGCTGTCATTGGTAGGGGTACAACACAGTTGCCGTACCCAAGGTGATTTTATTGATTGGGATTATTTAGACTAGTCATTACGACCTTACGAAATACAGGGGCAGCCACCTCCCCACCGGAAGTCAAGGTCTCGCCATTTTTGCTTAAATAACCATCTTCAATAACAACCACCATGGCGTAACCATTAGCCGGTAGATATCCAGCAAACAAGGAAAGATGTTTATCCTGAGCAATATTAACACTTTCCCCAACGGTTCCTGTTTTGCCGGCTACGCTAATACCTGGAATCGCAGCTAGTTTTCCATTGCCGTTAGTCACAGCGTTTTCAAGAATATGATTAATTGAGCTTAGCGTTGTTCCTGAAATAATAGCGGCCTCTCCTTTTTTAAATGGACGTCCTTTATTCGCAAGAATGGCATAGGATTTAGTTAAGGAGTCGATCGTAACCGGTATATTCTCACCAACAGAAGCCATTGCCAATTGCAATTCATCACTTCGATTTGTTTCTTGCCACCAACTATTCATATCAAAACCAAACTCCGTCAGTTTTTTACGAATTACTGCCGCTCCAGCTTCCTGAGAAACCTTAATCAGGCAAACATTACTCGATTTTGCGATAGCCTCTGCTAATGAAATAGGACCCTTATTAGCATAGTAATCGGTAAATGTTTGGCCTTCTATCGAATAAGGTGCACGACAATCATAGCTTTTGGTTTCAGAGCTACTTCCTGAATCAATCGCTGCTGCTGCAATAAAAGGTTTTATTGTAGAGCCAGGGGAAAAAACACGTGACTTCCAACTCTGCTGATTCTTACCCGATTCAGCAAAGGCAATAATATCACCAGTTTTTGCACTGGCGATGGCAATAACCCCCGATTTTGCATGATATCGTTTCAGGGCTATTTTAATTTCTTTCTCTGCAATGTGTTGCATTTTAGGGTCTAAATGGGAGATATCGACTTCTTTTCCCTTAGAATTGGTCAAAGCCCCTACTGCCGAATAAGCAACGCTGATTTGGGCCAAAATAGCCACTCCCGCAAAAACTCCCCCTAACAACAAGGATTTTGCCGTATTAAGTGGATAAGTTGATAACATTGAAATTCTCCTGATAATAAAACTACGGTCTTCGTTATCTTTGCCCAAAGCCATACCCACCGTGCCTGCTAGAGCAGGGTTAGATGGCCTAGGATGTTGAGCCAATGTCTGGACAACCTCAAACAGACAGTGGCCATAGTCATGAGCCGAAATTTTTGGCTGGCCAACCAATACTTCATCACATGAAAACTCTTGTAATTCACTTAAAATACGACTCCATCGGGTAACCCCTGGGTTTCCCAAAAAAATGATCCGCAAAACCTCAATAAAATAGGCCCATAGGCAATCACCATTCCGATGATGTTGGCCTTCATGAGCAATCGCAATCTTCACATTCTTTGAAGAAGACAATAAGGATAGCGGTAATACGATATACGCTTTGTTAATTAGAAATAGAGAGAAAGGGATATGGCAGCTCTCGGAGACTTTAATAACCAATTTACCAGAAGTTCGATAAGGAATTGCTTCAGCTAACAGAGTTCTTACACGCCCCATAGCTAACAGTAGATCATAACTGCGAAACAAGAGCAGCAAAGCAAAGACGAGATAAAAGAGTTGGCAATAACTCATATTATTCACTGAAAAACTAGCTGCTGATTCAGGAGTCAAAGGGGAAGGTTCAGGCTTCAAGATGGGCTGGTTTATATACTCTTGTAAAGCATCAAAGGATACATAGTGTTGTCGCTCAGGCTGATGAGATGAGTTTAGGCAATGGACGATTAATGGAGAAATCACAGAGCTGACTAATAAAAGACGAGCCAATTTAAGTTTAAAAGACGGTTGATTGGCAAGCCAACGACCTCCGATTAGCCACGAGCTTATGAAGAGTAAACAATGAATGCTCAAAAAAATTTCTATAAATAACATGACTAGATCTCGCTTTGTTTTTCAGAAGTTAGCAATTGTTTAAGTGCTTCCTCAATTGCTTGAATGTCATCCTGTTCTAATTTTTTGGCCATCAAGAGCCTTTGCACCAAAGCCACCGGTTCACCATCAAAAACATTAGTGACCATATGTTCGATGCAGGTCCCCTCATATTCGGCTTTTGTAACAATAGGAACAAAAACATGGGCAAAAGAGCTTTTTTGGCATTCAAGAAAACCTTTCTGTTCGAGCACTTTTACTACAGTGGCCACAGTGGTATAAGCTAAGGGTCTTTCTTTGGGCAAGTGTGAGACAATCTCTTTGATTGTTACTTGATTAAGACTCCAAATAATAGTCATTAATTCAAGTTCGACCTCTGTAAGAAGGCGATCATGGGTAAAAGCATTCGACCCCTTTTTTATTGACATTTTTTTCTCCAGAAACCATAAAACATGATCTACTATATTTTTAGTAGATACTACTATAAAAATAGTAGAGTTGGAAGCTGTGACAGAAAAATTAATTTTTGAAATAGGATGGGAGCGAAGTGTGGTTAAAAACTCAAAAAAATAAGAGAGGATGTGTTGGACGAAGCACCAGTTCCATCCTCAGAATGTATTATACTATTCAGAAACTTATCTGGTCTTGAGGGCGCGATAAAAATTCTCATGCACTCCTAGCGCTAGTAAAAGTCGCTCATTTGAACCCCATTCATAAGCCAAAAGCATTTCTTGGTGGTTAATTTTAAATTTATAAACATAACCGCCGACTAAATCGCCTTTTTTTCCTTCACCAATTTTTGGATTATTAACGATAGCTCGTATGGCTTCATTCACTTTTAACTTATATTCATTAGGTAATTTTTTGTATGCCTTTTTAAAATTCGGCATCTGCTTAATTTGAATATCAGCTAGATTAGATAACGTCCCCGCCTGTTATAAAAGGTGGCAGATTTTGATCTTTTAAAGCAAATTAAAAGGAGGGTACGGATTTAGTCGCCATCACTTCATGCGCATATTCAAGCGGTAAACTTGAAAAAATCTTATTTAGCATTGGCGCGTTGAAATCAATGAGTTGCCTATGATTACAAAAAATATAATCTTTATCTGCGGAAACAAAACCCATATTTTCAAGAATACTAATGAATGGATTCCCTTCAAGAAGATTAAGCTCTATCTGTCTACCTTGAGCCTGTAGTGTAAAATAGATTAGCCCTTTTAAAATTGTTTCTGCTACCTCAACGGAGTCCGCATAAATCGGCGAAAAACGATAATATAATTTCTTATTGACCTTCTTACAGATGGTGGCAATACCATAGCCTTTAATTTCTTTTCCCTCATAAAAAGCCAAAGTCAAAGCGTCAGGTCGCTGTTGCCAATCATGGATAAAATCGCAAAAAACCTTCGCCGATGAAAACAATTTTTCATTGTATAAATCAATGGCTAGAGGCCGGTCTATTTTTTTAATAATCCCTTGATCAATGGAAGCTAAAACCGTATTCAACGCCTCTTTATTAGTTTCTTGACTTTGCAAAATATAACTAACTCTTCTTACCGAGGTTTTCATCAGACCCAAGCGCTCATAGAAATTTTGAGCGCGCGCCACTGAGTTCAGGCAGATAATCATTTGGTCATTTGTTTTTTCGCTAATCGCACGATTCCATAAGAAAGGTCCTAATTTTTTTTGCCCACGATATTTTTCAAGAATCAGAAAAAGTCCTACTGAGGCAATGGGAGGGCTATCGGGAAAATTTAACTTTCGTTGCAGGAGAATACAACCAGCAAGTTCGCCATTGATTTTTATAGCAGATAATTCATTGGCAGGATAATGGAAACAAAAATCAACATCTTCTTCACTAAAAAGCCATCCTTCTTTTTCCGCTTCATGGAGCAGAAGCCATGATAATTCTTCTTTTGTTATTGCTAAAACTTCTAAATCCATAAGATCCTTTAACAAGTTTTTCAGACAGCCACCAAAGCTGTCTCTATAAAATCCTGCATTTCACTAGCTAGCTTTGAATGAGCTATCACTTCCTGCTGGAGCTTGGTTATTCACTTTGGGTGAACTTTCACGCGCTACTGTAAGCTATATAGCCTAATTTACGCGAATAAATAAAAAAAATCTCAAGTTGAGTAAACTTTTTTCGTTAAATTTTTTAACAAAGAATTAGAAACACAAGGTATTTTTAAGACAAGTTCATCGTCAATATAATCAACTTCAAACATTCTAGAGCTAGGCTGTAAACCAAGCTTGGTTGCTTGCAGCCAGGACTACGAATGATGGCTAGCTTTATATAATTTTTGCCACATTCAACTTCAACTTGTATAATAAATAACATTTAATCTTTGCTAAATCATTATGAAAGAGAGTTTTGAAAAAATAATTTCTACCCAAGAAGTAAAACAGTTTGCTAAAGATTTAGATTTAGAAAAAAAACAGAAATTATTCGAATATCTTATGCAGCCCAACATTTTGCCTAGGTTTTTAAAAAGTTTCTTTGATTTCCAACAATTACTCGTAACGTTTCCTGAAAATAAAACACAATTAATTGATTGCACATTCTTACCAGAATATTTAGAAAAAATGGTGACAATTGGTAGTGATATAGAGAAATTATGTTTATGGTGTCCTGAAGGACAAAAACGGTTATTCGAATTCATCGTAAATCCCTCGAAGTCAAACCCAATAGCCCTTGGTCCTGAATATATTAAACAATATGCCCATCAATTTCCTGCCTATCAAACTTACTTGTATCAATATCTTATTCTTACCGCTAAAAAGAACATGAAAAGTACTTATGAGGTTAAACTGATTGTCGAAGCCTTCCCTGGTTGTAAAGATGAATTATTTAAGTTAATACTTAAGAATAAAATTTTAGAGCAAATAATCAAAACACCATCTGATTTAAAAGTATTACAGGGAATTTTTCCTCATTATTCGTTTTTAACCCATCTCTCCTTGGACGAAGACATTTTTAATAATAAAGCTCCTGAAGCAGTAAAAAGTTGGAGAGAAAATAAATATAAAGAGATAAAGAGTGGGTATTTAGCATTAGCTAATCAACCCTTTGCTCGTGGAGCAGGAATGGGTTTCTTCTGTAGCTTAGATCTTCCAATTGAAATGGGTGGGTATGTTGGATCCTTCCTAGATGAAAAAGCTGCTCTGCAACTTGCAAGATCTAGTAAATCGATTTTTCAAACAGCAGAGGCTGAACTCATTGCGAGAAGAAAATTCACTTTACAAACAGAGAAAGAAGAAAACAATTCTCCACCTACAACCCCGATTCATACTTAGCTATCACCCAATCTGAATCCAGAATAAAAATCCTCCGATTAAATCGGAGGAAATGAGGTTTTTCTAGGTTAATTTTAGAGATACTATTGCTTAATAACATTGTGTAAAACCTAGAGCATTAGTCCAACAAGTTGGATAATATCCTGCCGTTGTGTAATAGCCTACTGGGTAATTTGAATAATAGACGGTAGGTCTTAAATATGAGCCTTGATAGTTTCGAATGCAGCCCCCTTCAAAACTCCTGTGATATCCACACCCACATCCATCCTCCGCATTAGCATTAGAACTGTAGCCTGCTGCTAAAGATAACAAACCCGCTATAGCTACTAACCGTAATAATCCTGAAAATGATATAGAATGTGTCTTCATGGCATCCTCCTTAGTACTTCGTTGATTGCCATCATATTAAGTATAGAGCAAAGCATAAAACGCTAAATTCACAGCGTTCAACCCAAGAAAAACGTTGATCATCCCAAAATGGAAATGACAGAATTCAAATTTTTCTTTGATAAAATCAAGGCCGCTATTATGATTCTTCCATCTTTTATAACCGCTTGAAAATTCATGTTTTCTCCTAACGAACGTCTCAGTTTAGCTGGTCAACCGGATGAAATAGTTTTTGCCATTTTGCAGGGTTTACCCTCAATTGACTTGCATAAGGCAAAACAAGTTTCATCAAGTTTTTACCGCATTATCAATGATCAGCGTTTTCGCAAAAAAATGGCTCAAACTATTCTTCAACAATATTTTCCCCGTAGCCGGACTAACTTAAAAACAACCATAAAAGATCAATGGCCTAAAGAAGGAGATAAGCATCTTCCTGAGTTATTATTCTTGCTTTTGGTCGGCAATAACAACTTAATCAAAGAAAAAATCAAGTTAGCCGATTTATATTCTAAGGACATCAATGGATTAACCCTACAGGACTGGGCCTGTAAATTAAATAATAGGGAGATCCTTCGTTTTATTTATAAAAAATTAATAATACCGCAGTATCGCAGCCAAGATGGGAAAGTTCTCGACCTTGAACAAACAGATACCTTAGGGTTTACACTGCTGCACTGGGCTATTCTTTGTCGCCAACCGCTTTCTTATATTAAACAATTAAAAAATTTAGGATATCGCCTAACTACCACTACTTTATCAGGCGACACCGTATTACATTTAGCAGCTCAAGCTAATCACAGTGAGGCCCTAATGTGGTTATTAAAAAAAGAGGAGCTTGATGTCAATGCAAAAAGGAGCAATGCGACTACTCCCCTATTATTAGCTGCCTTTTATGGTCACAGCGAAGCAATCAAACTGTTGCTAGCCCACCCTAAAGTAAATATCTCTGCGACCCATGACAATAGTGCTCATGTTTTAATAATCGCAGCAATAAAAGGTCACAACGAAGTAATTAAACTTTTACTTGCCGACGAAAGAATTGATATCAATGCACCCTGTGTAGATGGGCACACTGCTTTATTCTTGGCAGCACAAAATGGTCATCTTACAACAGTACAACTTTTGCTGAAAGATAAAAGAGTTAATATCAATGCACGCCGTACTGATGGAGCTACTGCTTTATTTGCAGCAGTGCACAAAGCTGACACTGCAACAGCACAAATTTTGCTTGCTGATAATAGAATAAATGTCAATGCTCCCTATGCAGACGGGGCTACTGCTTTAATTTTTGCAGTAAAAGCAGGTCATAGTGAAATAGTCGATTGTTTATTGAATCGCAACGCCTCAATAATGGCGGAAATAACGACCCGCACACGATATCTACTGAATTTGGCAGAAAAGCATAATAACAAAGCGGCTGTAGAAACCTTTTTAAAAGCAGAGTATCAAGGCCAGCTTCCGCGAATGGTTTCTGTTAACTCACTTGAGGTAGCCATTATTGCTCGTCAAAATAACATAACACTACGATTACTAGAGAAAGCGAAAGAATCTCCAAAAGCCAAAATCATTCGAGCCCTAGAACTGGCACAAGCCACAGCCAATTACAGGCTCATAGAACCACTACAAGAAATTTTGCAGCATAGAAATACAGAGAGAAGTCATTTTCAGACTAACTTCACAAATAATTTCTTCAGTGTAGCTGGCAGCGAAATAGCATCGTTAACCACTCAAAATCTCTACTCTGGCCCTAAATAAACGGCAATAGCTTATCTTTGTACATCATGTACATAACGCCTTCATCCCATGGAAAAACAAGGGATCGTACGCGTCACCATTGAATTAGCATGGGCGCTTTTTTATTTTTTCCCGCAAACTCGCTGGCCAATCCACACAGCCAAGGCTAAGGTTGATATTAGCGCAAGAACAATACTATAACTGTCCCAACCTGGTCCTACTAAAGTTAAAGCATCAGGAGAGTGCAGGATGGAAAAAGGAATAGCGAGTAGCACGTCCATGATAGCAGAGCCTGCAACTAGACCACAGGCAATTAAAATTCCTTTTTGCTTATGCAAATGCTTTTCTTCGTCGGGTATGGCACGTCTATTGATACGACGATGAACAACCAAGGCGATCATTCCTCCTAAAAACAGAGGAAAGGATGAAGAAATAGGTAAATACATGCCAATCGCCACGCCTAGAATGGATAGTCTAAAATAGCGATGCATCTTAAACAGATAATTGATCAGCAAAAGTAAAAAAATCACCGAGGCACCAAAGAGCATCATTGTCCAAGGAAGTGCATTGCGAAAAACTGCTTCAGTGATTGCTGCCATTAATGCTGCGGTAGGAGCTGGCAAGGATTGGCTAACATCCATGCCTTCATGGGGCATAACCCCTGCTATTCCATACACTTCAAAGAGTAATTGCATCACAGGAGGAATGACTAAAGAAGAAATCACCACCCCCAGTAAGAGCATCACTTGCTGGCGCCAGGGAGTAGCTCCCACTAATTGGCCTACTTTTAAATCCTGCGTATTGTCATTAGCAATCGCAGCAATTCCAGTGACTACCGAACCGATAATAATAGTGATTGCCTCTGCGGCCTTGATTTGCCCATCACTCAAAGGCAATGGTAAGGCATGATTAATTAAAGTCAGTAGCAACGAAGCGGCAAAGAGCATCCCCGCAATCACGACAGAACTTCCTGGACTTGCGGTAACACCCACCATACCAGAAAAATACCCAGTAATGACTGAAAATAAAAAACCAATGACCAATACATAAAATACCGCGGCAAAAACCAAAGTAGGCCCATAAACTTCATTCAAACCAACTTCTGATAAGGGAAAAATGAATTGGAAGAACAAAAACAAGATAGCGCCCATAAACAACACCCCTATTAAGATAAAGGGCATGGGAATATCTCGATCAGTACGTGGCAATTGTTTTCCTTGATGACTTTTTGCCATAAAAGCACTAAAAGAAACACTCATCGATTTCGCCAAAGGTTTTATTAACTTAATAAAAGTCCAAGTCCCCGCAAACAACATCGCGCCAATTCCCAAATAGCGCATTTCGCTATTCCATAAAAAACTGGCCGCTTTTTCTGGGGGATATTGAATCAGGAAATGGGGGTAAAATTGGCTAACAATAGGCATTGCAATCAGCCAAGAAATAATAGCACCTAGAAAAATACTTATCGCCATTTCATGACCGACTAAATAACCCGCGCCAATCATGGTCGCTGAAAAACCAACACCAAAACCAAATAACGATCGTTTTGCGGTGAACCAAAAAGTCCAAGTACTCGCGATTATTTTAAAACCCGATTGGAATAGTTCAATTAACCCGCCAATTGCCCCACCAAGAAAAATATCGCGAATGCCTGCTTTCTCAGCCGATGATTTCAATACTTCCGCTATCGCTCGACCCTCAGGAAAACGCAGTACAGGCTCATTAACAAGTACACGGCGCAAAGGAATTGAAAATAAAACTCCTAAAATTCCCCCACAGGCAGCAATAAAAAAATTAGTTAAATAATCGAAGCTATTCCAGTATTGAATAATAATGAGGGCGGGTATGGTATAAACAATTCCTCCAGCAACAGCCTCGCCCGCTGACGCTGCAGTTTGTACCGCATTATTTTCAAGGATGGTTGAATCCTTAAACAGACGCAAAATTCCCATGGAGATAATCGCTGCGGGAATCGAAGCAGAAGTTAAAATACCTAATTTAAGTGCTAGATAGGCATTTGATAGTGCTAATAACACTGTCAGTATGATCGCCAACACAATGCTACGCACTGTTAGTTCAGCGACTTTTCTATCCGCTGCGATAAACGGGCTCGATTCATTCATTGCTTGCCCCAAACTGCGTTCACTATTTCTGGGCGCAAGACCTTGTTAAGCTCATTTTTAGGAATTTCAACCGTTTGCGGCCCGTAAACATAAGCTGCCACTTGATAAGTATCAAAGACAATTGCAAGGCCATTTTTAGTAAAAAACCAATTCTTATAATTTTCAGCATTGGGTTGAGTTCCTTTTGTGACCCAATCAACGTCTGAGATTTTTTTCTTCATCATCGATTCGCGACTCCATTTCGCGATTTTAGCTAAATAATCACTATTGGGTTTAAATAATTGATCCAAATTAACAACCAGGCCATTTAAAAAATTTAAGGATTTGACCTGATTTGCAGGATGAGCAGCCCCGCGGGAGTAAGAAGAAATTGAAAACAATAAACTTAGCGCCTGCTTGTTTTGAAACTTGGTCTGATAATTGATATATAAACTATTTTTTCCCGGCACATCTGATGGTAATTTTTCCTGGTTTTTCGGGGTATCCGCTTTCTGCAGAGCGTCAATAAAAGCGAGGACAGCGGTATCAATTGATTTGTCGGCATAACCTTGTGGGTATTTAATTTGCAGATCCATTTCAGCAGTCTCTTTTTTAAGCTCGACTGTCTTGGGAACTAAGGCCCATGAACCTAGTGAAATGCACAGTAAGATAGTTGCGTAAATCAATCTTTTCATTGACAACCCCTTAATTCAACCATTCACCTGCCACCATTGTACTGTGGGGCAGAGGATAACCAAAATAATAGCAAAGTGCTGCGCTATCCTTCACAGACCAACGAACCAAATCAGCGGCTAAACCTACAGCAATCGTTCCCGTTTCTTTCTCCACACCCAAGGCTTTTGCTGCTTGATAAGTGACACCAGCTAAGGCTTCCTCCACTTTCAGGGAAAAGAATTGACAGGCCATGTTTAACATGAGCAGTAAAGAAGTTGTGGGAGAAGTACCAGGGTTTGTATCAGTAGCAATCGCCATTCCCACACCCATTTCGCGTAAAAGGGCGACAGGTGGTTTAATCGTTTCACGCAGAAAATAATAGGCGCCAGGTAAGAGAACTGCGACTGTTCCACTGCGCGACAGAGCTGTCACACCGGATTGATCCAAATGCTCCAAGTGATCGCAGGACAGCGCTTGCATATTAGCAGCTAGTTCACTGGCACCAAGATTAGATAACTGCTCCGCATGACATTTGATTGCCAAGGATAATTCTTTAGCCTTGATAAAAATCTGTTCTGTCTGGGCGAGGCTAAATCCTATGGATTCACAAAACACATCGACTGCATCCGCTAGGCCCGTATCGGCAACAGCAGGCAACATTTCTGAACATAGAAAATCCACATAGCCTTGTTTATTGTCTGAGTATTCAGGAGGAACGGCATGCGCCCCCAGAAAGGTGGTTTTCACTCTCAAACCACTCAGCTCGCCTAACCGTTTGGCCACACGTAGCATTTTAAGTTCTGTTTCTAAATCAAGGCCATAACCTGATTTAATTTCAACAGTGGTCACCCCTTCAGCACGCATGGCTAAAATTCTGGTTAGGGATTGCTGTAATAAAGCCTCTTCTGAAGCGGCACGAGTCTGCCTGACAGAGGATAAAATACCGCCTCCGGCTTTGGCAATCTCCGCGTAACTTAACCCTTCAAGGCGAAGCTTAAATTCATTAGCCCGCTCACCCGCGTAAACAAGATGCGTATGGCAATCAATCAAACCCGGTGTGATTAATTGATTTTGACAATCATCAATAACTTTGGCCTGCTGTTGATAATCGGAGGGCAAGGCCGCATGAGCACCGCACCAAGCAATTCGACCATTGGCAATGGCAATAGCTTGGTTTTCTAATTGTGTCCCCTCAGCAGTGATCATCGTTGCATTAATCAATAAGCGTTCGCAGAAGTTCATACTGACTCCCAATCCGGTACTTGATGCGGGTCGATGAGCCAGGCTTGATGGTGGCTTTTATCATAAATATCCCACTCTTTAGACAAATAGAGTGATTTCTCAAGATCTAATAATAACCAAGAGAGAAAGAGCGCCACGGTGGCTGTGGATAATAATTTGTTTTTCTGATGTAAAACTTCAAAGAAGTCACGTTTTTCAGGATCCATAAACTCAGCGTGACGAATTAACGCTTGCATATCCGTATCAATAATACCAGGCATGACACTAGCCACTGCGAAATTGGGGTTTTCCAGTTGCCAACAGCGTGTCAGCATCGCTAAAGCTGCTTTTGAAACACAATATCCAGACCAACCCGCTACTGGAAAATAAGCCACACCGGAACCAATATGAAGCACACGCCCTTGCTCTAATTGCGGCATCAGCGCTTGCGTCAAAAATAAGGGCGCATTTAAATTCGTCGCCATTATCTTTTGCCAAGACGCCTCATCCATAGAAGTAAGTGGAACTATCGGTTCGATAATACCGGCATTATGAATCAATCCTTCAATCGAGCGGAATTTTTGCAAATAGGCTCTAATCTGTTGACGGCCTTCAGTAGTTGATACATCAGCAGAGAAATAACTAATTAAAGGGGAAAAGCTTGCTGTTTCCGCGAGCAACTGTTCGCGTCGGCCTACGACAAGCACTTCTTTCTTGCGAGTAGCTAAAGCATGAGCTAAAGCGCGACCTATCCCTGATCCCCCACCCGTAATTAGAAACATCGTATTTCCCCATTACACTAGTCCAGCAACAAGCTCAATTAACATTGAAATTCAATCTCATCGAATTGTTGATTGACCTAATTAAAATTGTGGCGATAATATCAGACCTAAACTCAATTCGCACGATTTTAGATTAAGTAACAGACAAAAGCCCTGTTGAAATACATCCCACAAACTGGCAAAGTGATAAGTCTTGAGTATATTACTATTTAATGCAAGGAGTGTTATAAATGAAAAAATCCATGCTGTGCGCAGGATTAATGACTATTTTAAGTGCAACAGTGTATGCTGAAGATAGTAGCAAATCAATGAATGTAAATACTGGACAAACGATGTCTGGCCCTGCAAATGCTCAATCAGATAGTGCAGTCCTGCAAGAAGCTGAAAATGTCATTGCTGATACGGTACACGCTTCTTCTGACGCAAATCCGCAACAGTTTAAAGATCACAGTACAACAATTCAACAACCTGCTTCAGGTAAAAAGCCTGCGGGTACAAAACCTGCAGGTACAACTCCTCGTATGCCAACTGAAAAAGAACTCTCTATTCCAGGAAAATCTTCATCTTTAGCTAAACCCTATAAGAAGCAAGAGTTAGCTCGTGCAGAAAGAAAAACAATTAAGGCCAGCAGGCATGCATCAGCTGCGAGTACAACCGCCGTGCCCGCTGCTACAACAGCAACGCCTGCTGCTGGCACAACAGCACCTGCCTCTAGTACTGCAACGCCTGCTGCCGGTACAACCACACCTGCCTCTAGCACAGCAACACCTGCTGCCAGCACAACAAAACCTGCGTCTAATACTGCAACGCCTGC
>NZ_LNYO01000012.1 GCF_001467895.1 Legionella nautarum | reverse complement strand
AATTGGATGAGAAGAAAAAAGAACTTGTCGCTGAGCAAGGCGAAAAGGGTGAATTAACGAAGGAAGTTAAGCAGTTAGAACAGCAGCTGGAAGAAACGAAAGCCTCGGGTGAGAAAGAGATCGAAAAACTCACAGCGAAGTATGAAGCAGCGTTATCTGAGCAACAAGAGTCATTGAAAAAACAAACGGAGGATTCAGCAGCCACCTTAGCTGCAGCGGTAGAAAAGCATGGCTCTGAACTCAATCAATTACACAAAGAATTGGATGAGAAGAAAAAAGAACTTGTCGCTGAGCAAGGCGAAAAG
>NZ_LNYO01000011.1:38876-39309 GCF_001467895.1 Legionella nautarum | reverse complement strand
TGGAGGGATTACTCCAAGGCAAAAACTGGCTCTAGTGGCCTAATCCTCTACTTTTAACTTCGGTTAAAAATGGGGGGATTACCTTACTACAAAGCTTAGTCGACACTGCAATCCCTCAAGATTTTGCCAAGATGCAAGCCGCTTTTGCGGCTAAAAACTATGAGCAGGTCGAAAAACTTGCCCATAAAATGAAAGGAGGCGCTGTCTATGTCGGTACTCTTCGTATGAAATATGCTTGCCAATACTTAGAGCGCTATTGGAAATCAGGGCAACGAGAGCTATTTGAGAAACTTTATGCGCAAGCCGTTTCAGTCATTGAAGAGACGATGTCCTATGTTAAAAACTGGCTTCAATCAAGCAATTCTTAACTGCCTCAATTTAGGCTTTATTTTGATCTATGCTTTGTTTCTAGAACACTCATAAAAAGCTAAGT
>NZ_LNYO01000011.1:0-38866 GCF_001467895.1 Legionella nautarum | reverse complement strand
AGGGATTACTCCAAGGCAAAAACTGGCTCTAGTGGCCTAATCCTCTACTTTTAACTTCGGTTAAAAATGGGGGGATTACCCAACCACAAAGCTGTAGAATTAGAACAAAAAAATCCGAGGATGGGAAAGGAAAATTATTACCTTTTACAACCTGATCCCGAAAATGAAGGTATTCAAACAATAGACGAAGTCCCTGATTTAACTTTAGTGATACCTTCTCCAGAAGAAATAATTGAAAACGAAGATACGAATGAGTCTCCATCTACCTGTCGCTTTATGTAACAGATGATGATCGCCTTTCAAGTAAATTCGCTTTCGCTTAAGGCCTAGTGTAATGGGAAGATATTTAACTCCTGATTATTTAACCACTTTGGTCCTACAAACAGGGGTATTTCAGACGATATTTGAGTCTTGCTGATTTCGGCAATAACAACCCTCGTTTTTGACGACTTGATAATAGTAGACATTTGGAGCATTGTTAGTGGACATCAATGAATTTGTAACACATCTTGCAAAAGAAATTACTCCACAGGGGGTTCTTTGCTATGGATCGTATGCTCAAATGCTCCAAGACAATAAATCAGACATTGATCTTTTAGTTCTCGTGAATAATGTTATTCCCCAAGACAATTTACGGGAAATCACTTACAGCAAGTTCCCCGACACGAAAATTGTTTCCCTAGGAAAAAACATGGGTGACTGGGATGTGTCCTGGACACCTGTCAATGATTGTTTGATGATTGGTGATCAGGCCATCGACATTGGTTACAACACAACGGAATGGGTCAATCGAGTAATTGAAAACCTTATCATCAAAAATCAGATTACCTTTGATGAGTTTCCCTTCAGGCCCTACACTTTTCTTGGGCTTCTTGAAACATGTAAAATTTTATATGATAAAAATCATTTTATAGCGTCATGTCAATCAAAGATAAGCCCTATGCCCCATGGGCTAAAAAAAGAAATTATCCATTCATATTTACCCATACTCAGAGAGAGTTACGAAGAGCTTGTGGATTATTCACAAAGAGACATTGGCATATTGGCATATCAGTTTCAATTATTTAGAGGACTGGATGCGATCATAAATATATTATGTGCTATTAATGATACCTACGACCCTGCTTCAAAACGTACAGAGGTATTTCTATTTAAATTAAAGAAACAGCCACCTGATTTACATGAATTTATAAATAAAGTTTTGCCTCGCTTCTTCGAAAATAAAAATGAAGTATCAAACTATTTCAAATCATCTATCAGTTTTATTGAGAAAAATATTGGCTAGATAGCATTTGATGACTTTTTACTAGAATCGTGGCGTTTTCGGTCGTGAGGACTTCAAACTCCTGTGATAAGCTCTTCTGTAATAGAGTCTAGTGAACTGGTAGCTTCATCTAAGATTAAAATAGGTGCATTTTTCAATATGGCTGGTGGGTACGTCGGACCTGTTTTGTGACAACTATTATTTTAGTTAATTACATTCATTATGATGGGATTGGTGATTTCCAACATTGGCTTGATATAACTAAAAAAATCCATCCTTTAGCATTGGAATCTGGAATTAAGATTGTTCCTTTAATTCTATGTCTTGCCAATCTGGAAGAAATTGTAAAAGAGCGTTTAAATAATTTAAATATGGATTTAAAACCATTCATTTTTACCATGCCAAAAACATTTCCACGTTTAGAAGAGTTAAATCAACAATTTTCTGAATTTGTAACAAGCAATGTCGAATTACAAAATGATTTAGAAAATGCATTAACTATTATTCAAGTGTCTAGTGCAACGACTAAATATCAGAAAGAAACGCTTTTAAGGTATTGTTATCCTGGAATTCCTATTGTCAATATTGCAGAACATTCGGGCTTACGTACCCCTGCTGCCTTTAGCCCCATACCACTAGATTTTGATAAACGCGATAAACCTGGAATTGAAAGGAATATAACCGATAGATGGATGGGGCTTCCGAAATCCCCAGAAAGCATATTTGACTATGGTATTAAACTGGAATCCCCCTTATCGATTTCGAAAGAAGAAACATTATTATCATTTACTAATCAAGACTATGTACGAACCTTACTTAAAAAAGAAAGCGGCGAGTTAATCGAAAAAAGAGAGCTGACTGATTTTATGAATGGGACTCAAATAATACCTGCTTATCTGCAAGATGAACCGAGTATTATGAAATTTATTTTATACTGCATTGAGCATGAGAAAAATTCAGATAAGGATATGCTCTTTCATATTAATATAAGTCCTCTTTTTGATCCCCGGTTACGTTATGCGCACGATATTGAAGAATTAGATAAGTACTCCTTCTCCGCGACAAGAATGATAGAAGACAAAGAAGTTTTAGTGCCAAAGCTTGAATCTATGTTAATTGCAAATGGTTTTCAAAATTATGGTTTTGATAATATGGAAATTAATCTGGAAGTTAATGTTAACGGTGCGATACGCACTATACATTTCGGGTCTTCTCCGACCGCTAAAAAGACAGTACGAATTTTATCCGGATTTTATTTAGAAGATGGCGATTACAACAAATTATATCATATTGCAGATTCTATAGTCGGAATATCTGGTGATAATACCTTTGAAAAAGCATTATCTCACAATAAGCTTCCATTCCTGCAATCTGATAATAAATATACCTTTGAACCTGCTATGCGTGCTTTATATGAAATCAGTTTGGCAAGTTTGCCCGATGCATCGTCCCAATTAAAACACGATCTCAGTAATTACTTTTTAAACAATAACATGCGCCTGGACAATGAAACCAGGCGCGAAGAAATTTTGAAGACCAATTGGACTGAAATGCAAGCTGCCTTGGTTGTTGTTGGTGAGTATTTACAAACTAAGTATAATTTTTATAATCACTTACAAAGTATTTTCTATGAAGCCCTTTTGCATGCATCCGCTCAAAAAGGTGATGTCGACTTGTTAAAAATTATCCATCAACATGCGCCTGACATTAATATTGCCATACCCAATAAACAAGGACAAACAGCGCTTGAACTCGCAACCCTAGAGGGACATACGGCTTATGTCAAAGAATTTTCTGCATTATTTAAGCAACAAGCAGACACGGTGGAAAAAGAGAAATCATCATCTAAACCACTTGGCGCACAAGAAGATTCTTTCTTTTTTCAAAATCCTGCTACATCTGTGGACGAAGCTAAGGATAAAAAACCACAATCAGACATGAGTGCAAACAGGGATCATAAAATGTAAAAGGAATTCGCTGCGAATTCTTCTGACTTATTTTTTCGTGGAACTTTTTTGCTTATTGATCGTGTTTTTAGTATCTTTAAACCTATCATTTTTTCCTTTAAATTTAAAAAATGATAGTTCGTGGAGCAGGGGTTGAATATACGGCGCTCTCCTAACGGGATAGTTCAGGCAGATGCACTTCACCAATGATGCTGATTATATGATAAATTAGAGTCACCCAATTTCATAAATTTTCTATAAAACAGCTGGAGTAATAATTGAGTAAACGACGCGTTGTAATTACAGGTATGGGCATGGTTTCACCACTTGGGCTAACCGTAGAAGAAAACTGGAAAAATATATTGGCTGGCAAAAGTGGCGTTCAAGCGATCACCGAATATGATGTTAGCGATTACTCAACCCGCATCTGGGCTAAGGTGAAGAATTTCAATATCGATAATATTATACCCGCCAAAGACAGCAGAAAAATGGATATGTTTACCCAATATGGCTTGGCTGCCACAGAAGAGGCCATGCTTGATTCAGGGTTAGTGATCGATGAAGCCTTAGCAGTTCGTGCCGGCGTTGCAGTGGGGTCGGGAATTGGTGGAATTGCAACCATTACCAATAATTTTGAAAAATTACAACATGGCGGGCCGCGTAAGGTATCCCCTTTTTTTATACCGGCTAGCATCATTAACATGGTTGCAGGTCAAATTTCGATTAAGCACCAGTTAAAGGGCCCTAATATTTCTATGGTTACCGCCTGTACAACAGGTACGCATAATATTGGCTTAGGCGCACGCACGATCGCCTATGGCGATGCTGATATAATGATTTGCGGGGGTACTGAAATGACTTGCACGCCACTTTGTCTGGCAGGATTCTCAGCAGTAAGGGCCTTGTCTAAACGCAATGACGAGCCTGAACGGGCTTCTCGCCCTTGGGATAAAGAGAGGGATGGTTTTGTGATGGGCGAAGGCGCTGGCATTCTTGTTCTTGAATCCTATGAGCATGCTAAAGCTCGCGGCGCAAGGATCTATGCGGAATTAGTCGGTTTTGGTATGTCGGGGGATGCCTACCATATTACAGCGCCTGATGAAGATGCCGATGGTGCCACCCGCTCCATGCTTAACGCTATCAACGATGCGCAAATTGATTCGAAATTCATTGATTATATCAATGCCCATGGCACCTCAACCTATTTAAATGATTTGAACGAAACCATTGCAGTCAAACGTGTCTTTGGCCCACATGCTTATAACTTAGCAATCAGCTCAACCAAATCCATGACAGGACACTTAATTGGAGCCGCCGGTGCTGTGGAGGCCATTTTTTCAATCTTGGCAATACGCGATCAAATTGCCCCACCTACTATCAATCTTGACAATCCAGATGAGGGTTGTGATCTCGACTTTGTACCCCATCAGCCACAGACGAGACGAATTGATTATGTGTTGAGCAATTCATTGGGCTTTGGTGGGACTAATGGCAGTTTGGTGTTTAAAAAGATATAGGGCTCAGAGTCCTTAGACCTTATTGTTTATAGTCTGGAGTAATTCGCCAACATCGACCCAATCTTTTTAATATGCGCATTATCAGTCACGGCTAACTTAGTGGTTTCTATCGCTTTTAAAAACCCTTTATGCTCGATTAATTGTTCATTAACATTCTCTGAAATGAGTAAAGATGAGGTATAAAGTGGTAGAAGTTTATAAAAAGGATCCGTCTCATAGGTTGATTCTAAAACTCGGGCTTTCCATAAGGAAGGCTCTAATTTATTCACCTTATATTCTGTTTCTGTTATGAAAAAATCAAAGAGTTCCTGGAGTGAAATTCTCCTTGTATGACAATTATAAACTTCTGGTTCTAAATAACTTTTGTTGGACAGTTCAGCGACAAAATCAGCCAGATCTGCCGTTGCCAACAGCGCAAAGGATAAGCCAATATCAGGGTATGCTCCGAGCCGCAAACATTTCATTACAAAGGCTACAAAGTGATTTTGTCGCAATAAAAGTGGATCACTGTCGTCAATAATTAGCGGCAAACGTAGGGTTGTCACTGGATACTTAAGATTTTTTGCAGCAGACATTAATGATTCAGCAATAAACTTGGATTGTTCATATCCTGAACTAAATTCGTTTATAGACGTTTCATTCATATAAGACTCAGGCAAGATGCTAAGCTCAGAGAATTGAGTAGAAATATGAAAAAAATGTGTGCAATGGGCAGATCTTGCCAAATCAAGCATATTCTTAGAAACTAGGACATTGGATTTTTTTAAACGGACATAATCAACTACATGATTCACCTCAGCAGCAGCATGAATTATTAAGGAAATTTCCTGGCAAAGTTTTTGAAAATCTGCTTCTTCCAAACCAAAATTTAATAACGCTAAATCACCGCTATAAATGCAAAGGCGATTTAGGGCAAGAGAATCCCCAAAAACGCTAAAATAACGCTCTGTTAATCTTTCAATCGCCTTTGTCTTGGATTCGGCTCTAATAATTAAATAAATTTGCTTATCTGTTTGATTAAGTAAAGAACGTAAAAGATGAATACCCAAATGTCCCGTTCCACCTGTTAATAAAACAGCCTTTGTTTTCTTTACTTCTTGATAAGGTGAAATCGCTTTTAGAAGTTTAAATTCATTTTCCCAAATAGGAGACTCCATGCTTAGGCCATGAAGTAGGGAATTAATTGATGGGTTGGCGAGAAATTTAGCGAAATTTGTTTTAATACCTAGCTGTTTTTCCACGAGCAGGATCATTTGTGTCAGTAACAAGGAATCTCCGCCTAATTCGAAGAAATTTTCATCGATACCCAGGTTAGATTTTTGTAATAAAGTTTCCCATATTTTGCAAATTTCCTTTTCCATGAAAGTAACAGGCTGATGACTCGATTTAGGTCTTAGCTTCGCTTGGACTGACTCTTCTTCGTAAAGTTCCTTTACTAAGTTTGTTAATAATTTTCTATCAACCTTTGCACTAGAATTCCGTGGAAATTCGGCATAGGAAATAATTTTCCAAGGAAGCATATATTGGGGTAAGTGTTGTTTAAGATGCTCCATGATAATAGAGCTATCTGTACATTCTGGCATGATGCATAATACAATGTGTTTTATTAAAGTTTCTTTGATTTTAAACTCAGTAATAATTGCACAAGCATTTTCCAGATCTGGAAAGGCTTTTAGCACCCGTTCTTCAATCTCACCCAATTCAACTAAAAGACCGTTTAATTTAATGCGATTATCTTTACGGCCAATATACTCAAGCCTTCCTCCTTCAAGCCAACGAACAAAATCACCGGTTTTATACATCCGCGTATAATGTAATGATTGCCATGGATTATTGATAAAGGGATCGGACTTCAGTTGTCCACCAATATAACCTCGTGCAACCCCACTGCCAGCTAAATAGAGCTCACCGATCACCTCATCTAAAACTGGATTACCATATTGGTCTAAAACCAAGGGAATAACATTGTCAGCTGCTTCACCTATTGGAACCAAAGCCGAGTTAATTGGCTCACGACAAGCATGAGCACTCGCATAAACTGTAACCTCTGTTGGGCCATATAAATTATATAAGGTACAAGTTTGGTTAGAGGCTAGCCACTTGTTGACTATCGCGCGCGGAAGAACCTCTCCAATCATAATTAGATGTTTTAACGTAGGGCAACCAGCCAAATCCGAGAGCAAAATACTGAACAAAGATGGCACGGTACTCATCATCGTCACCTGATGATAAGTACAAAGAGCAGCATGCGCATTCTGGCTCTCTTCTGGGTGAAAAAGCACTATAGTGGCGCCACATATCAAAGGTAAACAGTATTCAGGTAGAGAAACATCAAAGGTAAGAAGCGTTGATTGTAAAAATTTATCTGCTGCAGAAAAATTAAAATAATTTTTCATCCACAATAAACGGTCAATAAGACCCTCTTGTTCAATTAGCACACCTTTTGGTAACCCAGTAGATCCAGAGGTAAACAGAATATAGGCAAGATCACTGGGATTCGCTTGGCTTCTGTTTTCAAATCTATCATTTTCTTCTGGGATTGATTCGTTTAATACTTGAATTTGCAACTGAGGAAACTCGATTCTAACTTCAAGCAATAATTTATTGTTAGTGCAGATATAATTCTCAAGGTTTGGACTTAAGACATCAACCAAAATGAGTTTCCTACACCCCACTGTATCCAGAACATATTTAATGCGTTCAAAGGGATGATGGCTATTTAAGGGAACAAAGGCAAACCCCTGTTTCCATAAGGCTAGAACCGTCACGATGAACTCAATATTAGCACGTTCAGGCGCTATAATAGCCACGGTTTCATCCTTGGATTGCGGAAATTCAGTCAGTGCTAATGCAAGCTCATCGACCCAGCCTTGCAAACTTTGATAACTTATATTTTGCTCGCGCATTTCAATGGCTACAGACTGTGGCAAACTCGCTGCCTGTTCTGCAAAATAGTTGTATACCAACTGACTAGGTCGATTTGTTGACTCTGGCGGAAGACGTTTTGCCAACTCTGTCTCTGACAAAAATTGGATCTCAGCTAATTTCAACTGAGTATTACTTTGCAACAGCGCCTGACTTAGAGCGATTAGAACCGTTTTATAATATCCTACCAGTTTTTCAAGCATAGTCTCTGAAAATAGTTCTCTCTGATATTTAACCTCAAAGTCAAAACCTCTGCTTGTTCGCGTCACCCATAGACTCATTTCAAATTGGGCCTCTTGTTGGGGATAAACTAAAGCATCAATAGTTACTAACTGATTATTAACGCTAATATCAAGATCTGAGGCATCAAAATAATTAAAATAAGTTTGTAATAAGGGTCGACCCTGGAGTGCTTGTTTAACTTCTGGATCCTTCATTAATTTTACAAGGGGGAAATCCTGAAATTCTAGTAATTCGATCAAACGACTTTTTATCTCGTTTATGAACTGATTAGAAGCCTGATGTTGATTCACCTTAATACATAAGGGTAAGACATTTACAAAATGGCCTACAACCTCCGTCCATTTCTTTTGAGTCCTGCCATTAAAAGCGACACCAATTAACAGGTTTTCTTCACCACTGTATTTCGCTAGTAATAATGCCCATGCGCTTAGGCATAAATGTACTCGGATGCTTGCCGGCAATGACTGAATGATTTGCATTTCCATTTCTGAAAATAAGATGGTCTTTGTTGCTCCTTTTGCCAAATTTAAGATCCCAGTATTTGATTTTTTCGGTAATTCAAATACGCGCAACTCCCCTTCTTCATTCAATACTTCCTTCCGCAAAAAAGACAGTGTTTTTAAATCAAATTCTGCAGATTGCAGAAATTGTTGTTTTGTAAATTCATGGTAGGGTTGGGACGAAAAGTCCTTATCCAAGACGTAATCGGCTTCACATAAGGAGGTTAATAATTTTTTCCCCAGATAAAACATTGCTGCTGCATCCATAACAATATGATGGGAAGAGAGCATTAGATACACATCATTTTGGTGAGAAAGGATAAGGACTTTTGTTGGTAATTCACGATTAAAATCGATTTTACGCAACAAATAATTTTGTAAGTATTGCTGTGGGTCACGATCCGCCTCGATAGTTTCAACGACAACCATTTGCTGTTCCAAAGCTTGTGAAACAGAAAGTAACTCATAACCTAAATTTCCCTCTCTGCTTGAAAATAAAGCTCGGAGCATTTCATGCCTGCTAATCAATACTTCCCAATTTGCATAAACCTGCTTAAGATTAAGATCGCCGCCGCGTATTTTCCAGCCAATTGAACAATGATAAGCCTGGTTGTTTTCTATGGCGTGCTGTTCATACCAAATTGAAAACTGATTATAAGAAAGCGAAAAGAAATTAGCATCACCCCTGTTTACCGAGGCTTCCTCATTCGATTCTGAGTGCTGGTTCTGATTATTCTGATTCGCCAACCACAATACCAGCACCTGGTCTACAAGGCGTTCGAGGGTGGTTTCTTCCAGTAAAATAGATAAGGGAATAGCAAGATTTAATTCTGTTTGCAACTCCGCACGAATTCTTATTGTATTGATAGAATCCAAACCAAGTTCGCTAAGAATTAGGTGCTCATCTATGGATGCACTGGCATGGTTTGTTTCCTGAGCAATAAGTCTTAGCAACAGCGCTTTGATAAATTGGGCTGCTTCTTTTTTTGATGAATGGGGATTGAGCGAAATTTTTGTTTCCGATTCTACACTTGTTCGAACAATTGGCTCTCTTTTATTCATTTTAAAGACGGCAAAATGAGAATCATTGGTCTGATTTAAGCATGAAAAAAGTGCCTCATGACAAATTGTCGGTGATAAGGGTACAAATTTGCTTAAAACTATACTCGATGCTGATAAAGAGTCTGAATTGGCCATCATACCGATATTTGCCCATGGTCCCCAATCAATTAGGCTAACTGGTAAATGACTATTCTTACGATGAGCGGCTAATTCTTGTAATCCCAGATTTGCCAGTGCGTAATTAAATTGCCCTGGTGAAGAAATCAATGTGGCCAGTGAAGAAAATAAAACAAAAGCCTTAAGTTCGGTGATTTCCTGCGACAATTCATGCAAGGTCCAAGCTGAGAACAATTTGGCTGCCAAAACATTTTCAATGGAATGTGGACTAGTTTTAGCAAGGCTTTGATCCTGAATAATCCCCGCTAAGTGAAAGATTCCATAGAGAGGGCGCGGTAGAGTTGCAAATAATTTAACAAGCTGGCTTTCAGATCTTAAATCAACATGATGGCAACGAATATTTGCGTCGTATTGATCATTGAGTTCGGTAATAAATTGTTCGGCCTCAGGTTCAAGTTTACGATAGGTTAGAATTAAATTTCTACAACCTAAATTGGACACCATATGCCTAACTAAGGTTTTTCCTATACCACCTAAGCCTCCTGTAATTAAGTAATACCCTTCTTTGGGAAGCGGCTCAGCCTGATTGGGCTTTTGTGGAATTGTTTTATAACGATAGAGTTCATTTCCATAAACTTCCCAAAAGGGAATTAGAAATTCATGATCAGTTGGCAATTCCTTATCTTCAGCAAAAAGAAAGGCGATATTATCTTTTGTCAATTTAGTATAGCTGAAATGGCGGAAGCTTAGATTAGGAAATTCCGTTGGAAAGGCCAGTGTCATCGCCTTTAAAAGCGGGGCTAAGAGTTTTTTATAATCTTTGGCCTTATCGTTTAAAGAAAGGAATGAAATGACCTTTAAATTTCCTGAAATCTTTTCAGCCTGGAGCCTTAAAAAATTGAACAAACACTGAAATAGGGAAAAGAGTTCATTTTTGTCCCAGGCAAGCCCATCGAAACCAATTATTAAATGCCGGACATCGATTGTTGTCTTAGCCTGCAAATCAGACCAAGCTAATATTGATTCAGGCTTAACCCACTCTGTTTTAAAATTCGCAAGAAATGCAAAGTCTTTTAAAGAGTTATCAGGTGCCGAAACAGCTATTTTTTCCAGTGCTACTTTGTGGATGACATTCGCAGACAAGGCATCTAATTGAATAGATTTGCAGACAATTCCATTGATTTCCATGACTACTTTATTTTGGGCATTATAAACTTTTAGATTGGCTTCCAAATGCCCTTCTTTTTGCTCTATTATTTGGGCATGACAGCCTAAACCTACCCCCCATTTTTCTTCTTTATAAAATTTAAACTGATTAACAGCCGTAGGCGCAAAAGCACTCCCAAGCTGATTTAAGCCTAAGGCCATTGTTTGAAAGCAATTATCTATAAAGGCTGCATGACTGGTGAAATAACCCTCGGCAGCTTCTAACTCGCTGATAATGTTTTGACTGTCAAGATTATAATAGGATTTTTGCTTTTTAAATAAGGGCCCATAATTGACCCCGCAGACAGCATAATTGCTATAAAACTCAGATGTGTCTTGTATTTTGGTGCCTTGATTTATTTCTACACAATTTGGCTCTTCATACGATTTTAAAAGGAGAGTCATTTCGCAGACTAATTGGTCTATTTCAGCTAGACAAAAGTAGCTAAATTTGTATTGATTTGGCTTTTGCTGATGGATAGTTACTTTCAGACTTTCTTGTCCGCTCTGTGAGATAATCACTGGATGCATAATGAGCAAATTATCCAGTTCGATAATAGTCTGCGGCTGGTTAGCCAAATAGCTTTCTTTAAATGTTTCCAGCAACTGAATACTGGTAGCAATATAATAAGAACCTGGCAAAATACACATTTCATGGATAACATGTTGGGCAATATAAGCGTGCTCAATTTGGGATAGATCGAGGTTGATTTGGAACTCCAAATGAGTTGGCTCCAATCTTATTTTTTTAGAGTTATTTTTTTCAATTACTGCCGGCACCCGCGAATTTTTTAAATAATCAGGTAATAATTCCACCCTTGCAAAAGGGTAAACAGGCAAAAAAAAGGAAGAAAAAACTCTCTGTTTATCATCCAAAAGCCCGAGCTTTGAACCATCCAAACGATGAGTACTATAGAAATAATTCAGGACACTAAACAATGAATCGAGATTGTTTTTATTTTTGCTATTCATTGCTATAAATTCCAGTTCAGCGCTGGACTCTTTATTTTTAAGGCACTGACGTGCAAGATTAGTCAATATACTATCCGGACCAATTTCAATGAAGGACCTAACTCCTAATTCATAACAGCTTTCGATTGCATCTACAAAACGCACTGGTTTCACAATTTGGGCTGCCCAATAATCAATGGATGCGAACGCTTGATTTTGGTTATCATCTCGGTGAGGTTCCGCGGTAGAGATAAAAGAGGTTATAGAATTTTTTAAAGTAAAACTCATAGCCGAAGCTAGCGCACGATCTTTGAAATTGGTAGCTGCCAATTCAAGACAGGGAGTATGAAAAGCATGGCTTGTATTTAATTTGAGATAAGGAATCCCTTTTTGTTTCAAAAGATCCGTCAATTGTAAAACCGATTCCTTGTTACCTGATACAACTTGTATTTCTGGTGCATTATTGACTGAAATCCACAAGGCTAACAGTGGATTTTTTAATCTGAGCTCCGCTAATAACTTTTGGACTAGCTCATTAGTTGCGTAAATTTGTAACATTAATCCATCTTGAAGCCCCGGTTCTTCTTTAATTGCTTGACTTCTGAGATTGACCATTTGCACTGCCTGTTCAAAAGACAAAATTCCTGCACTACAGGCAGCTGCATATTCTCCAAGGCTGTGACCCACTACAAAATCAGGCGTTATGCCAAGTAGATTTAACAAACGCGCAAGAGAAAATTCGATTAGAAATAAACTCAATTGTGCCGTTTGTGGATCATCCAGGCTTAGTGAAAATTCATCATTAAAAATATAGCTTATGATTTTGTGCGGTAAATGGATGACGTCATCCATTTTGGCCGCGTAATCGTTAAGAATATTGCGATAAAGTGGAATTCTATCGTAAAGGACTCGTGTCATCTCTTTGAATACAGCACCCTGACCGGTAAACATAAAGGCAAACTTTGTTTTTCCCTTGACCATTCTTTTTTTAAGCGCTGTTAAATCAATTTTATCTAATTGCTTTAACAAAGCCGTCTTGTCTTGACCATAAACTAGCTTCCGGTAACCTGAACAATTATTTCGCAAATTGGCTTGAGATAAACATTTGTTAAATGCCTCCTCCTCACAATGTTCCAGAAGAAGGCGATATTCAGAACCCAATTTATGCAAAGACTCCGCGGATTTTGCCGACAATAGGAGATAGGGATAGACCTGTGGACAATCCGCTGAAGCGGCTGCATTCTTTGTCGGTTCATCCGCTAAAACTACCTCTGCATTTGCGCCACTCATTCCAAAGGAACTAACAGTGCCAACAATATTTCTCTTGGGAAGTACCTGTGCCGGAAATTGCGCCTTCAACGAAGCAACCCTTAAGTCCGGATTTAAAAAATTTGCCGCAGTGTGAGGGGGAATAAGATCATGATAAATACATAGACTGGTTTTAATTACTCCGGCAATTCCTGCTGCGGCTTCACAATGAGCAATATTTCCTTTTACAGAACCAATATACAAGGGCTCTTCCCTGCCTTGATAAATTTCAATTAGGGCTGCAAATTCAATTTTATCTCCTAGATCAGTGCCTGTTCCGTGCGTTTCAATAAAGTTTACTTCTTGAGCAGATATTTGAGCGTCTTTTAATGCGTCTTGAATAACACGTTTTTGCGATTCTTTAGAGGGTGCGGTAATACCATTAGTTTTTCCATCAGAATTGATAGCTGAGCCTAAAATATTGGCATAAATTCTCCGTTTATCCCTGAGCGCTTCCTGACGTCTTTGTAAAATAATGACCCCTACCCCTTCACCGCGTGCAAAGCCATCTGCCCCTTTGCTGAAAGGTTTGCAGCGTCCATCCTTAGCCAATAAATTTGCACTGGCTAAATCTGTATTGTAGTCAGTCGTCAAAATAAGAGTTACCCCACCGACGATAGCTAAATCACAGCGATGATCCTGTAAAGCTTTAACCGCTTGATCCAGAGCGACTAATGAAGAAGAGCAAGCGGTATCTACTACAAAATTGGGGCCAATTAAATCAAAATGATAGGCAATTCGCCCCGCAGCCATGCTGCCAAGCGAGCCTTTACTATGTAAACCACTAAACTGCCCCGAATTGTGCATGATGCGTGAGTAATCCTGGGTTCCTAAACCAATGAATACACCACAATTGCTGCCCTTAATGGTATCCAGATCAAGGTTTGTATCTTCAAGAGCATGATACGTTTGTTCCAGCAAAATTCGATGTTGCGGATCCATATGTGCAGCCTCTTTAGGAGAAATTGCAAAAAACTGCGCATCAAAACTCCAAGGATTTCTTTTTAAAAAACCACCATGCCTAATCGATTGCGGAAGACTGTCTAAATCAACATTCCAACGTCCTTCAGAGATATCTGAAGTTGCATCCACTCCTTCTAGGATTACCTTATAGAAATTAGCCAATGAATCAGCCTGGCCTGCAAACTCACAGGCCATGCCAATAATTGAAATAGGTGAATGCTGCTTCAATTTAGTTACCTCTTAAAAATTGCAAACTAGACTTAACTTATTTAGCAAGAAAGGATTGCACAATCGCTGAAATTGCAAAATCTGCAGATTGAATTGCCCCTTCAAAAAAGCCTTGGTATTGCGAGTAGGCTTCTCCACAAATATGTACGTTTTTATATTGACCATTTTCCTGTAAAGCAAATGCCTTTAGGGTTTGCATGATTAGAGTGGATTGGGCATTCGGTTTCCAAAAATGCACCGCGGCCCCAAAAGGGGGGCGACCCCAATCGCGTATTCCCCACTCTTCCACCTCAGGCATCGAAGGCAGATTAAAATGTTGCTTTATCGCTTTTTCAATTTCATATTTCAATGATGCATTTTGGTTGATTTGGGGAAGATACTGATAACCTTCAAAATCATCGACCTTATCTTCCACGTAAGGACGCCAATATTGATGCCAAGGACCGTCGCAATAAAGCATGGCCAAACCGTAAGCCTCTCCCTTGTTTTGTTTCCATTCCAGATGAGCAGTTCTGATCGGCGCTCCTTCCCCCCCCGTTGGTGGTGCATCAAGCTCCCAAGGTGGATTTTTCATAGTTGCAGTCGCCCAGATAATGGGAATTGGCGAAACACTGTCAAGCAGAATATTGATTGTGGAAGGCAGGTAAGAAGTTAATTGTTTCAAAGGATACTGAGGGAGTGCCAAAATCACATGCTCACATAATAATTCTTCAATTGTTCCTGTTTGCCTGTCTTCCAATTTTAAACAAAGGGTTTTCTTATCCCGTTCGTTTATTGCTTGCAATTGGCGATTGAGATGGATTCCCACCTCTAATTTGCAAAGTTCTTTTTCAATATGATTAATTAGTTGAATCATACCTCCTACGGGTATGTATGACGGTTGCTTCAAGAGTCGGAAGGTTAAAAGAAAAATGATCCAATCGATGGACGATTGATTATCATTTTTCATATTGTAATAAGCACCCTTTTCACGGAAAAATTCGATTGCTTCATACGAAAGAACATCAGCAAATACATTCCAGGCCCCTTGCTGATATAGCGGTTTCTTTTTATAGCAGGCTGTTTGTCGCAATATTTCAAGCTCGGCATCGCGACCTGGATTAGTCAGATCATCAGTTTTCAGATTCCATTGCTCGCCCAGTATTTTTTGTATTCCCAATTCAAGCAGTAAAATATCTGCTCCCCTTTCGGGATTTTCTAAAATAAGGTTTCTTTCTTCAGCAGTAAGGGCATCAAGATTAGGAACCGAGGGTGTGCTGGCCTCACCTTGTTCAATCTGTTTTACCGGAATCTGTAAGTCCTGAATAAAACGATGCATTTGTTTTTGATACTCAGGCTCTATTCTCAACGCACCATAAGCTGGTTGAAATAAACCCTCAGTAAAGGATCCTGTCTGAATTCGCCCTCCTAAAAAGGGCAGTAACTCAAAGACCGCTATGGTTTTTTCTGGCAATAATTTTTTAAGACGATAAGCACTATATAGACCGGATACTCCGCCACCGATAACCGCAATATCAATTTTTTTAATCATTTTCTCTCCACTCAGGCAATACAGGCGACCTGGTTTTCAATATATTTTGTCAACTTTTCAATGGTGTAATATTCATATAATTCTTCTGTACGAATTTCAAGGTCGAAGCGTTTTGACAAAGACAGGGTCAACATCTGTAAATCGACTGAATCAAAACCAAGGTCAGCGAAGCTGGCATCGCGCTCAGCATACATACAGTCCGATCTAACCTCGGAAACCATTTTAGTCACCAGTTCTTCCACTGAAACTCTTTCCTTATGTACAAAGGATTTTTTGCTAGGGACGGGCTTGGTTTCTAATGCCAGAATTTCCATGAGTTTTTTTCTATCTGCTTTGGCACTGACCGCTTGTCTTGGAATGGTGTCTAAGATTCTCATGCGCTTTGGCAACATATGCTGGGGCAATTTTTTTTCCATCTCCTTGCGAACCTCAGACAACCAATTCTCTTCCTGCGTGGGTGTCTTTGTGGGCACTAAAGCGATAAATAAATCCCCTTCAATGAGCAATGCGCCAACATCATGGATTTGGGGGAGTGTTGAAAATTGATATTCTATTTCGGCTAATTCAACTCGCTGTCCATTGATCTTAACCTGATCATCAAGACGACCCAGGCAATAGATATTTTCTTCAGCATCCACCCGGCAACGATCACCAGAAAAATATAAAAGTGAATAAATAGACTTAGGATTAGGCTCGAGGGGATTGGATACAAATTTTTCTTTGGTTTGCTCTTCATCATTCACATAACCATTGGCCAAAGAAACGCCGCTTATACATAATTCACCCTCCAGATGCGGGCTAAGCGGCCGGATTTCTCCATCATCCGTTTTTATATAAAATCTCATATTATAAATGGCCGGGCCAATAGGTAAGGCCTCTCTATTTTGCGGTGTTTCAATTTTCCAGCCACTGGCCATAATCGTTGCTTCCGTCGGACCATAAACATTATGAAAAGTAGTCTTAGGCAATTGAGCTAGGGCTTTTTCCGCAAGTGCTGGCCTAAAAACCTCCCCGCCAACACAAACCTCTTTTAATGATTCGCAGGAAGAAAAATTGGGCGTATTAACCAAAAGAGTTAGCATAGTTGGTACAGTGGTTATATGCGTGGCTTGATGGCGGATAATAGCATCTATAATTTCACGGCTGTCCAATTTTTTAGTGCCGCCAATTAAACCTATAGAGCCGCCCACCATAAGAGGGGCCATTAACTCATGCATTGAGGGATCAAAGGAAGGATTGATAGTCTGCATCCAAATGTCTTTGTCTGAAAATGAGGTATAATCCATTATCCAGGCAAAATGATTGTGGGCTGCCTCATGAGATACTGCTACTGCTTTGGGTCGTCCTGTAGAACCAGATGTAAAGATAATATACATTGGATCGCGGGGTTTTATGCTTAAAGAAAGATTAGAGTCAGCATATTTTGTGAGATCAATTGAATTCAAATTTACTAGGTTAGCTTTTAATTCTTCTTCTTTGATTAAAAGTTCATCTCGGTTCATTAAAATCACTTTTGCATCAATTTTATCAGTCATATAATTGATTAGATCCGCCGGATAAAAGGGATCGATAGGAACATAAATCGCCCCAGCTTTAGCAATCGCCATCAACGCTAATACACGTTCAGGATCATGGGAACAACAAACTCCAACGCTATCCCCTTTTACAATTTTTAATTTCTCGCTTAAAAAGCGTGCCAACTGATTTGCCTTTTTATTTAAGGCCTCATAACTTAAGGAACTGTTTTCACTGAAAACTGCTCGATTTGCTCCAGTTTTGAGAACCTGTTCTTCAAATAATTGATGGGGTAACTTACCTTCATAAACTTCTGCACTCATAATAATGTCCTAACTTTAAATTTATATGGGAGGCGATATCCTCAACATGAGGAACATTCAGCATAGTGAAATGGTTACCACCTACATGTTTCCCCGTCGTTATAACCTTCGTATCCTGATCAGTGAAATCATAAGAAAGCCTTTCACTCGCATGAATCATGTGCCCAACAACCGCGGGATGATCCTTTAAGGCATAGCGACTTAAGGCACGAAGACAGTGTTTTCTGGTCTCCAAAATTTCTTCGAGACGATGGGGCTTTAAACATCGATATAGCAATTTCAGCAAAGTACTTTCCTCGGATTGATAAACCTGGTGATGTTCAATCAAGGATTGTGGAAAAATGGAGCTCGCCAATACACGAAGTTCAAGCAAACGTTCAGCCTGATAATTTTGCATAGCCAAAGGTAAATTTGGATCAAGCAAGAATGCAGGTACTTCTTTTTTGTTTCGGAGGGCAAGCATCGCTGCCATTTCATAGGCCACTAAACCACCAAAAGAATGTCCAGCAGGAATAAAGGTTGTCTGTGGATATTGCTGCGATAAATGGTTCAAATAAGCAAAGGCAAATTCCTCAATTGACTGGCAAGATCCTGCTACAGAAGCGACATAACTCACGCCCACAATTGGGATTTTAAGCAATCTCGACAATTCATAAAAAGAAGCAATACTGCCGTCAGCCCCATGAACCATTACAAAAATTACCGAATTGTCTGTCTGAGCGTTTACACCAAATTGCTCAGTAAAATTGGTTAATAAGGTCGGGGGCATTCTTTAAATTCCTGATGATTTTGTGAGTTTTTAATCAATTGAATATAGAATCGAATACTATTCAGATAATTACTGACTGAAATACGCTCATTAATTCCATGATAGCCTTTAAAATCTTCCATCGTGCCGCGAATAAAAAGGAACTGATAGGCATTATCCGTCAAGGCTTTAAAATGTCGTCCATCAGTACCTCCTATAGTAAGAACAGGTGCTGATAATAAAGGAGCTTTTGAGATTTGGCAGGCCGTTTTACAAATTATGTCAAAACCATAGGCCTTTGGATCAGCAAGAACTGGCCCATTAAAATTATCAAGAACTTTGATTTTCACAGGCAAATTCTGCAATACCATTTGCAGATGTTTGAGAACTTCATCACTTGTTGTTCCCGGGTATAAACGATAGTTGATAATCGCTGTTGCAATCTCAGGCAGTATATTCTGCTTTATTCCCGCTTGAAAAATAGTTGGCGCAGCAGTAGTACGCATCATGGCATTCATTAGCGGATTTGCTGTTAGTTTAGCTGCAAGTAAAGGTTTGAATAGCCATAAATTGGCTATAATTAATTTTTGTGTAAAGGGTAAGTAGGGTGCCATTTTTTGAAATAAGGGAAAAACCAGAGAATCCTTTTGAATTGGCATTTCCTGCTCTTTTATTTTCGCGATAGCTCCTCCCAAAATATCAATTGGAGTATGCTTGGGTGGTTTGGCCGAATGGCCGCTATCACCCTTAACTGATAATTCAATATTAAGTTGCCCTTTTTGGCCTATACCAATTAGACATAAAGGGAGTTCAAATTTAGGAATCAGTTTTTCGAGAATGGCGCCACCTTCATCAATGATATAACTCAAGCTAACCTTTTCTGCCTCTAACCATTCCGCTGCTTTTTTAGCTGTAGGTCCACCAACTTCTTCATCATCTCCCAGATAAATATAGATAGATCGTTGCGGTTTAAAACCATCTTGCATCAAATGGTTTAGTGCTTCCAGAATGGCGACTAAGCTCGATTTCATATCCAGCGCACCTCGGCCGTAGATATATCCATCGTCTACCTGGCCTGAAAAAGGTGGAAATGACCATTGATCAGATTCGCTAATAGGTACTGGAACCACATCCTGATGCGCAATTAATAGCATGGGTTCCATTGACGAGTCTTCTCCTTGCCATTTAAGTAAGAGAGCAAATTCCCCAAAGGATTTAAGCTCTACTTGTTTAAATAGATCTGGATACGTGGAAAACAGGTAAGTATGCAGGGCTTTAAAGGCCTCAGGATTAGCGTTAACCAGGGGTTGCTCTGAAATAGTTTCAAATTGAATAACTCGACAAAGATGTTCAATTGCCGAATCCTCTTCAATTTTTAAATTAACCGATTCAAAAATCAGAGCTTTCGCTGGTTTGCAGAACAAAGCCCGACTGATTATTAACCCAAGCCCTGCTGCAACTAATCCAATTAATAGATACCAAAATGCCATTCTTATTCACCTTGCTCTGTAAGCGAGTAATAAAAATGATCGCAATGACTATCGCCATTCATCAGTGTTTTTGTTCTTTTAAATCCAATATTAGGATTAAATCCTTTAACATTGTGTAAATCTTTATTGCACTCCAAAATAGCCAGCCACTTTGCGCCACCTATCATTTTTGATAAATCGTGGATAGGGCAACTTGTGCAGTGTAATTGCATTCCCCCGTCACGTTTTTCAACGCTGAATTTAAATCCCAAGGCTGCTAAAGGTTCCCAGACAATGCGAATAAAATTTTCTATAGAATGATCGTTAATCTCTTTTGCCGCATTGCACCAACGTGTCTGTTCTTCTTGAGCCATTAATTGGCTTGTTATTTCAGCAACTTTTTCTCCATGAGCCTGTGATAATTGTGTCAATAAATTAACAGTGAATTGCATGTTTTTTATGTAGGTGTTTATTAGCTCTTCTGGCTTGCAATTCAGCCATTGCTCCCGTTCTGACTGAGGAAAGATTGCTTCTGCTAACTCTTCAACCCGAGAACCAAATTCTTGCGTCAATACCTCAGTTAATTTGGTGGAGAATTTAATACTATGAATAATTCCATGACTCATTTTTTTCCTCTCTAGTTAGAATGGGATAACAGTTCTTGGCCTACTAAATAATCTAAGTAAACACTAAATAATTTAGTATCCATCGGATGACAACGAATATCGCTTCCAGACAAACTCTCTGTCACCTTTTTGCCGCTATAACAACGATTTGAAAATAAGGGCCTGTCTTGAAACATAGGTAAAAGAGGAATCATTGGGTTGTTTCTTTTTTCCAGACGCTCTCTAGCTAAACGTTCACGCCACTTGTCAAAAGGTTCGGTTTGAAGAAAATAGCCAATATCTTGAATCATGCTGACCATTTCGCTCCAACGCACGGGCTTAGAATTAACTAAATTATATTTCTCACCTATCGCAGACTGCTTTAACGATAAATGCACTAAGGCCCTGGAAACATAATCAATAGGGACAACATCAACAAAAGCATCATTGTCCGGTGCGAAACCCAACTCAATACAACCTCGCAACATGATGCCTACAAAATCACTTGATGAACAAACCCCTGTACGACTATCGCCGGAAATATTTCCTGGCCGATAAACAGTAACTGGTACTCCACGCTTTTCAGCCTCGGCAACAATACGTTCCGATACCCATTTACTTTCATCATAACCCGTGTGAAATCCATAGCTGTTATCCAGGGATAAACTTTCATCGGCATGGGCTAGACCTACGTAATTTTCAGAATCATAGACAGCGATTGAAGACACATGATGAATATGTTTGGTTCTTTGTTGACATGCGAACTCAATGACATGTCGAGTACCTTGCACATTAATTTTGCGCAAATTGCGATAGGGATCTATAAAGCTTAAACGAGCTCCACAGTGGTAAATGGAATAAATCGCTTCAGCTAATTCGAGGTATTGCTGTTCGGAAAGTCCGAAATTCGCCAAGGATAAATCACCTAAAACGATTTGAATGCGATCTTTTTGTTCAAATCCAGACAATCCATAGTGTGCAAGTGCCTTTTCAAGACGAGAAAATCCTTCTTCCAATGAAGAAGCTCTGACTAAACAATAAAGTTTGGCGCGCGTTTTTTGTAAAAGTTCATGAACGATAAAAGAGCCTAAAAATCCAGCCGCTCCAGTTATTAAGATAGCCGAGGGATCGGCATCGTATTTAAACTGGGTTGGCGGTTGCAAAGCAGTATCTAGCACCAAGTCTGCGGCAGAATTATTCCTGGCGTTTTCCAAGGCTTTTTCAACACCATGAGTTTGGGCTCGGGTGATTAAACTTGTAATCGCTTCAACTGTTGGCGCTTCAAATAGAGCATTTAATGGAAGATTTAGATTAAAGGCTTCCTTAACCAAGGCAATTAACTCCACTCCCAACAAGGAATCTCCACCAAGATCAAAAAAGTTATCATGGATTCCAATCGCTTCAATTTTTAATAGCTTGCTAAAAATTGCTAGCAATTTAAGTTCTGTATCCTTATCTGATGCGCCGGCTGCGATGCCTGCAGAGGATAAATGCTGCGCCTTATTAGAGACTTTGGGTTCCTGCCTTTCTATCCAATAGCGCTTATGTTCAAAGGGATAGGTTGGCAAGGGTGTGCGCTCTGCAAATTCATGCAAAGCCTCCCAGTTTGGTTCGCCCCCCCTTAACCAAAGTGAACCTAGAGTGGTTAACATCGCCTGGCGCTCACTGACTTTATTAAGATAAGAAAGAGAGGCCACTCCCAGCTGCCTGACCATATTATTTTGAATTTGATTAATTTTTTGAATAATAGTGTCGCCAACGCCAACTTCCAGAAATATTTGGTCAGAATGTTTTGCAAGCTTGGAAAGTCTAGTCTGCAAAGAGACAGGATTGGCATCTAATGACCAGTAGCTGTTTTGTTTTAGCTCCTCATTTTGTAGTTTCTCTCCCGTGAGATGAGAAAATAAGGGAATTTCAGGTTCCTGGCATTTAAGTTCTGTTAAAGTGATTGAACCTGTGATGAGCGCCAGAGCCTCTGATAATGTAATAACACCAGACAAACAGGCAGCAACAAAAGCCCCTATCCCATCTCCAAATAAAGCCTGTGGCTCAACCCCCCACGCCATCCATAAACGTGCAAGAGAATATTCAATACTAAAGAGCAGAGCATAATAAATTTTTTCTGAAATAAGTTCTGGACTAAGAACCTGTTTTTCTTCACTAAATAATAGATGGGATAAATCAATTTGGATTAAAGGACTCAGCAATTGAGAACAGTCATTAAAGGCTTGTCGATATGCTTTTTCAGTCTGATAAAGCTCCGCTGTCATTCCAGTTTGCAAATCACCCTGTGCAGGGAAGATAAAATAAATTAAGGGTTTAGGCGCCGTAACGACCGCTTTTTTAATGCTGGATAATTCATGGCTTAAAAGTATATCTGCGGCCTCTGCTGTATCATGGCAAACCAGAAAACTGCGATAGGCGAAAGCATGTCGACCTACTTGCAGAGTATAGGAAACATCAGCCAGCTCAGGTAAATGCGCTTTTAGGTAAGAACCTAAGCGTTGGTGCATCTTAGAGAGTACTTTCAGAGAACGTCCTGAGATGGGAAGTATTTGCCAGCCCTTCTCTTTGCTGTTTTTTTGGAACTTTTGTCCTTGTTCTAAGACGACATGGGCATTTGTTCCACCGATACCAAATGAACTCAAGCTACCACGCCGAGGATGAGCTGGATTAAATTTTGCACCCTGACTTACAAAAAAGGGACTATCATTAAAATCGATATGGGGATTAGGACGCTCAAAATGCAAACTCGGAGGGATTTCAGCATTTTTTAGCGTTAAAACACTTTTAATGAACCCCGCAATCCCCGAAGCAGCATTTAGATGGCCAATATTTGATTTAGCAGAACCTATAGCACAAAAACCTGTCTGCTTTGTATAGTTACTAAATGCCAGTTTTAAGGCTTCAAATTCAATGGGGTCGCCTAATACAGTTCCGGTTCCATGAGCTTCCACAAAAGCAATGGTAGAGGGATCAATATTTGCAAGTTCAATTGCATCCATAATGACATCTCTCTGACCTTCAACACTCGGTGCCGTAAATCCGGTTTTATTTGCACCGTCGTTATTAACCGCTGAACTGCGAATTACAGCATGAATGCAATCTCGATCTTCAATGGCTTTGGCAAAGGGTTTTAGGATGACTACGCCAGCACCCTGACCAAACACTGTTCCGCGCGCGTTGCTATCAAAAACCCGACAATGGCCATCGGGAGAAAAAATACCGCCAGATTGATATAAATATCCTGCTTTATGAGGGACATCGATAGCAACGCCGCCGGCTAAGGCCATCTCACATTCACCAGACATCAGACTTTGGCAGGCAAGATGTAAAGCCACTAAAGAACTTGAACAAGCCGACTGCACTGTAATACTTGGCCCGCGTAAATTTAATTTATAGGAAGTTCTAGTGCTTACATAATCTTTATCATTAGCAATAAGAACCTGAGAGGCAACTAAAGGATCATGGAGTTCCGGGCAGGTCATTAAATTAAATAATAAATAAGTATTTTTAGATGCACTGGCAAAAGTACCAATGCGGCCAGCAAAATTATAGGGATCGTAGCCAGCATGCTCTAAGGCTTCCCAGGCACACTCTAAAAAAATTCTTTGCTGTGGATCAATAAGCTCTGCTTCTCGTGGGGGAATATTAAAAAAAGAGGCATCAAATCCAGCAATATCATCCAAGATACCCTTCGCTGCAACATAATTGGAGTCTCTTCGTAAGAGCTCAGGTACTCCAGCTTCCTTCAGTTCTGCGTCTGAAAAAAACTGAATGGATTCAACTCCATTTTTCAAATTTTCCCAAAATTGGTCAATTGTGTTTGCTCCTGGAAATCGGCCTGCCAACCCTATTACTGCAATGCCGAATTCGAGCAAATGGTTATCAATATTATTCATTAGTTCACACCTAGTCCTTTTATTACATTAATTTCAGTTTTGCTCTTACCCCGCAGAAAATCAGGTTTTTTCGAGCTTAGGTATGCCTGAATAGCGTCGTTTTTGCTGTTTTACCAACCAGTCTTTACGTTTGTTAGCACGCTCCCCTGCTTCGGCAACCACCAATTGTTCATCTTGACTCGCAAATAAGGTTGCCACCTTTCTCACTGTTGGTAATTCAAATAATTTAACGATAGGTATTTTGCGTTCAAAAAGAGCTTGCAATTGGCCGTGGATCCTTACCAATAGAAGGGAATGCCCACCCATGTCAAAAAAATTATCATCAATGCCAACTCGTTCTACACGCAATAATTCGGCGTAAATTTCTGCTATCTTTTGTTCCAGCTCAGATCTGGGAGCAGTGTAAGCGTCTTGTAATGGTTGCCTAGAGATCTCAGGCTTGGGTAAAGCTTTGAAATCAATTTTTCCATTAAGCGTTAAAGGAAACTGCTCTAAAAATACAAAATTAGAGGGAACCATATAACTGGGTAATTTTTCCAGCAACAACTGGCGTAATTGACTTGTTGTATAGGCAATTTTGCCATTTTGTAAACAGTAAGCTACGATATGATTTTCACCAAAACCATCATCCATAATTCTGGTAATCGCCTTATCAATGCCTTCCAGACTATTTAAATGGGTTTCTATTTCTCCAAGCTCAATTCGAAACCCGCGAACCTTAACCTGCTGATCCACTCGACTTAAATACTCTAAAACACCATCCGGTCGAAAGCGTACCAGATCCCCGGTACGGTACATTCTGTAGTTTTGTCCACTAAAAGGATCAGTGCTAAATCGTTCTGCGGTTAATTCTGGTAAGTTTCGATACCCGCGGGCAACACCGAGTCCACTAATGTAGAGTTCACCTGGAACTCCCAGGGGAACAGGACGTTGAAACTCATCTAAAACATAAATGTTGGTGTTACCCAGGGGTTTACCTATTGGAATTAAATCTTCCATTGATTCAACATGCCATAAAGTAGACCAAATCGTAGTTTCTGTAGGACCATATAAATTCCAAAGATCACAGCCTCTGTCCAATAAATCACGAGCAAGTTCCTGAGGCATACGTTCTCCTCCACAAAGTGCACGCAGGCCCGCATGCCCCGTCCAACCTGTATCTATCAACATTCGCCAGGTTGCTGGAGTTGCTTGAATGCTGGTAATTTTTTCTTTAGTTATTAACTGAGCCAATCCTTCCCCATCAACACTTATTTCTTTTGAAGCAAGATAAACCTGAGCACCAGTGATTAAGGGCAAAAAGATTTCCAGACCGGCAATATCAAAGGAAATAGTAGTTAGCGCTAGCAGTTTTTCTGAAGGTTGCCAAGCTAGCAAAGAATTTATCGAACTTAAGAAGTTGGAGAGGGCACGATGAGGAATTTCTACTCCTTTGGGTAAACCAGTAGAACCCGAGGTATAGATTACATAGGCTAAATCTTCCTTATCCTGTACAAAATCTGCTGGCAAATCTGGGAAACGGCTAATCGCTGGCCACTCAGTATCTAGAAAAATCTTGCGAAAAGCTCCCTCTGGCAGGTTGTCACAAGAAAAGGTTTCTGTGAGGATAACTGTTGTTTGAGCATCATCAAGCATGTAGGCCAAACGTTCTTTGGGGTATAAAGGATCAAGGGGAACATAGGCTCCCCCTGCTTTTAAGACAGCCAATAAGGCCACAATTAGATTGGTGGATCGCTGTAAACAGACAGCAACCAGGCGATTCGAACCAACCCCGAGCCCATGCAAATAATGGGCTAAGCAATTAGAGCGCTGTTCTAATTCTTTATAGGATAATTGTCCTTTATGACATAGCACTGCAATTTTTTCGTCTTGAAGTCTGGCCTGGAAAGAAAAAGCCTGGTGAACCAATAAAGTGCTTTTCGCTGTTAAATCAGTTGTTTTGTTCAAATCCTCAATGATTAACTTCTGTTCTTCGCAAGGTAACAATTGAATAGCTTTGTATTCAGCATTATGATCAGAGGCCATTGCCTTTAGGGTATTCAAATAATAATGAGGCAAGGAATCAATTTGTTGCTGGGCTAATACCCCTGTATCCACATCCAAAAAGAACAAAAGTTCTGAGCTTTCCTGAGAAATATCTAAATGGAAATAGGCAGTAAGTGGAAAATAAGTTTGATCAGAAGGACTTTTCCAACTAAGAACTGATAAATCAGGAACCTTCTCCAGCGCTTTATAAATATGAAAATGAATATAATTGAAAGCCGTCTCAAAAAGTTGTTTTCCATCACCAACTATTCTCACTAGTTCTGCTAAGGGAAAACGTCTGTGTGGCAACAGCTCAGATTCTGCTTGAAAGGTATTTCGTGCAAGTTCTATCCAATTTTTGGAATCCAGATTGATATGAAATGGCGTTGTATTTAAAAACATGCCAATAACAGAGTCGGCATCTAACATCTCAGGACGGCCGTTGGTTAATAAACCTGTAGTAACCTCCGTGGACCCGGTTAAAAACCCAACAACTCGCATATGAGCCGCAAGTAAAACTGTTTTGAAGGGCACCTCGGCCACTGTTGCGAGCTTCTGTAACCCTTTAAGAGTTGCACTGGGTACTTTTACAACTACGCGTATATGTCTTCCAGGCCCTTCTTTACGGTGCGCAGGCCAGCGCGGCAATTCTGAGCGCGAAATCCCTGCAAGTTTTCTTTGCCAGTAATGCAAAGAAGCTTCTGATCTCATGGTTTGCCGTTCTAAGCTAAGAAAATCACGATATTTTACTTGCGGAGCAGGCTTTAAAGGCGGCTTTTTATCTTTTAATAAGGCACCATAGATCGTAAAAAATTCAGTAATTAATAACCCCATAGACCAACCATCAAATAAAGGATGGCTAAAGGTGAATTGGCTTTGGTCCGCACTGCGTTTATGAAGAGCCAAGCGTAAAAAAGGAGCCTTTGTCCAATCAAATTTACGCCATTTTTCTTCACGCATAAAACGTTCTATTTCTAAATTCTGATCTTCTAAAGAAAGAGATTGAATATCAAAAATAGTAGTTGGAATGGTAGAGTCAAAATGAACAAGTTGCAGCGGTTCACTGTAATGGATGAGATCAAAGGAGGTGCGTAATAAAGGATGCCGTTTTACCAGCATAGCTAAGGCCTCATGGACAGACTCGAGACTCAAAGGAAGCCTTAGGTGCAAACCCATAACATAGATTTCGTAATCAGGACTAAATTCACTATGGAAAACCAGCCCTTCCTGCATTTTGCTTAAGGGATAGGCATCTTCAAGCGAAGCTGGAAGCTTTGCCAAATCTATTGGATTTATTAGAGAAAATTGCTCTGCTGTTGAGCGTTTATCATCAGCTTTATCATTTTTTTCAATCAAGGCAGCAACTTCAGCGACTGTAGCATTGGAATATAACTGCTGTATAGTGACCTCTACTTCCAATTCACGCAATTTTGCAACTGCACGCAAAACTAACAGCGAATCACCTCCCAGATCAAAAAAATTATCGCTAATACTAATGCGATCAACCTGTAAGATTTCTTCATAAATTTTACACAGAAGGATTTCCATGGGGGTAACAGGGGCAATATAATTTCGGCTCTTAACTGCGGGTAAAGAAATACCCAAATCTCGTAGTGCTTTTCGGTCTACCTTTCCATTGGGCAACAAGGGTAGTTCATCAAGTTGTTTAAAGAATGCTGGAATCATATGTTCAGGTAAGCGATCACTTAGATAATTCCTTAACTCTGATAGCGGCGGATTAGCAGAACCCTTCACTACAAAGTACAAAGCAAGACGTGCTGAACCTGAGGCATCATGAACCGCTAATGCGACAGCTTCATTGACCAGTGGATGGCTGCAAACAGCTGACTCTATCTCTTCCAGTTCAATGCGAAATCCACGAATTTTGACCTGATTATCAATTCGCCCTAAATACTCAATGTCACCGCTGATTTCAAAACGACAAAGATCACCCGTTTTATATAGCCTTGCCTCAGCATCCTGCGAAAAAGGATTTTGAATAAAACATTCGGTAGTTAGATCAGATCGATTTAAATAGCCTAAGGCCAGTCCAACCCCACCTATATATAATTCACCAGGAACTCCGATCGGTACAGGTAAACAATGATTATCAAGAATATACAGCTGGGTATTGGCAATGGGCTTCCCAATGAGTACACGATTAATCGGTTGATCTCGTGGACAAGTCCAATGGGAGACATCAACCGAAGCCTCTGTCGGACCGTATAAATTATAGAGACTAGCATCGAGCCTTGAAATACATAATCTTGCCAATTCTGGATTTAGAGCTTCACCACTACAGAAAATACGTCTCAGACTCTTGCACTGACTTACCTTGTCATTATCCAGAAAAGGTTTAAGCATCGAGGGTACGAAATGCACTGTGGTAATTTGTTTTTGTTGTATCGTAGCAGCTAAATAATAGGGGTCTTTGTGTCCGCCCGGATTACTCATGTATAAAGATGCTCCTGTTGCAAGCGGCCAAAAAAACTCCCAAACCGAAACATCAAAGGTATAAGGAGTTTTTTGTAACACACGATCACTTGAATCTAATTGATATTCATCCTGCATCCATAGTATACGATTACGAATACCTTGATGAGGGATCATTACCCCTTTTGGTTTTCCCGTAGAACCTGAGGTATAAATAATATAAGCCTTATCATAAGGCTTGATATCCAGGGAGGGATTTTCCTTAGGTAGGCTTTTAAAGTCTTCGCCACCAGAAGCCAAACTTAAAACTGGACATGCAACTTCCAGGGAAGGCGTAGCTGAACCGGTTAGAACAAGTGTGGGAGCCGCATCGTTTAGAACCCAATTGAGATGGTTTTTCGGATAACTGGAATCAAGGGGCAAATACGCACCCCCTGCTTTAAGAACAGCGTATAAAGCGACCACCATTTCCAGCGAGCGTTCCATGTATATTGCAACAATGCTGCCTGGTCTTACTCCCAGATTAATTAGGTAGTGTGCTACTTGATTGACTCGGGTGTTAAATTCACGATAGCTAAGTGAATCCCTTTCATCCAGAATTGCGATAGCATCGGGGGTTTTCTCAACTTGCAACTCAAACAACTGATGTAGCGGTAGTTCTAAATCATAGTTGGTTTGCGTAGCGTTCCAGAGCTCCATCTGCTCTCTTTCTTCAAAGCTGGGCAGTATGAACGCATTAAGAGGTTGGCTAAAATCATTAACCATTTCCTGTAAGATAATTTGAAAATGCTGCGCCATTCTATGAATAGTGCATTGATTAAATAAATCTGTACTATATTCCCAGGTTGAAGCAAGTTGATTATTGTTGTGCGAAATTGCAACATTAAGATCAAACTGAGCACCATAGGTGGGTATAGAATAAGGTTCAAGTATCAATCCATGAAAATTTAGACAAGAACCCGATTGGCCTAAAGCAAAGGCTGATAAATCAGTCCCAGGCATGGGATTTAAATAACTGAACATAGCCTGGAATAAAGGTGTGGAACTGGCGTCACGCTTGATTTGGAGCTCATCTATAAGTTTAGCTAAGGGGTATTGCTGATTAAGAATAGCCGCCAGTGTTTTGTCCTTGATTTGACTAATTAAATCTTCAAAAGTCAAACTGTGTGAAAAGTCTCCTTTGATTGCCACAGGATTGACTAAATAATACACCATATTTGCAAATCTCGCATCAGAACGGTTTGCCATTGGCGTTCCCACTGTGATTGTGGATTTTTCAGTATAACGATGCAGTAACACAAAGTAAGCCGACAATATTACTACATAGATAGTAACTCCTTCCCTAACCGCAAGTTCTTCTATTTTTTTACTTAACTCTACTGGCAAACTAAAATGATAAGTTTTCCCTTCGTAACTTTTTACAGGTGGACGTTGGTGATCGGCAGGTAAATCCAGCGACAGGGCTGAATCACTTAACTCGTCAAGCCAGTACTGGCGCATTTTCTGCGCCTTATCTGACCGGAGGAATTCTTCTTCATAATGAATATACTCTTGGGGTGAAACCAGGAGAGCTGGCAGTTTGGCTTTTTCACCTGTAATTTCAGCATGATAGTATTCAGCTAATTCTGCAACCACCACGGTGAGAGAAACCAGGTCAGCTACAATGTGATGCACAGAAAAAAGAAGGAGATAATCCTGCTCTCGTTGTAGCACGCATAGGCGTGCCATCGATCCTGAGTTTAAATCAAAAGTCTGCCTAGAAAAACTAGATATACAAGTTGATAAGTCGGAATCAGACCAATTTCTGGCATCAACAAGCTTAAAATCAGCCGTGAAAGGCTCCGCAACAGCTTGAAAACAAGATCCATTCTGCTCGAAAATACGTGTACGCAAGGCAACATGTCTATTAAGTAAATTTTTAAAAGCGTTTTCCAATGCGGAGAGATCCAATGGACTAACTACCCTAACCGCACGTGAAATGTTATAGGCAAAATTATTTGGACTAAGTCTTTGTATAAAGTATAAAGATTGTTGCCCCTTAGACAGGGGAAATTCTTTTGGTTCTAATTCTAATAAAGGTTGGCCATTAGATTGCTTATCTTTCATTGCTACTGCAATTTCTCTGGCTAACTCAACTAAAGTTGCCTCACTTAAAAGTCGTTCCGGACCAATTTGCACACCAGTGAGTTCCTGAATTTCATGTTGGATTCTTACTTTGGAAAGACTATCAACTGCAATCAGGTTTAAGGGGGCAATAAGGTTGATTGCCTCCAAACTAACTTCCAACTCACGCGCCAAGACTTTTTGTAAGTAGTTTACGATAATTGCAAAGCGGGCATCCGTATTGAGTTTAATTAATTGTTCTGGACTGGGTTTTGTGCTGGCAAGGTTTGATTCACTATTTGTTTGCCCTTTTTCAGTAATCAACACCTCAGCAGCTGACTCTAAACGGTTAAGCCTGTCTTCAATATAACGATTCTTCGATTCACCTCGACGCACCTTGCCACTAGAAGTCAAAGGAATGCTTGCCCTTTTAATAAAGATTAATTCCTTAACCACTAAATCATGCTTTGTTGAAATTTCCTTACGAATAGCCTGTTCTATCGCGATTTTTTGTTCACTAAAATGCTTGGGTTGAGTAACGAGGACCACCAATCCTTCTTCTCCATCAAAATCATGACTAAAGGCTACCACTCGACTTTGTGATACTGAGGGATGACTGTTAATAACCGTATTTTCGATGTCTTCCGGTGAATGATTTTGACCCCTTATGATAATTAGATCTTTTATTCTTCCGGTTATGTATAACCATCCTTGATCTAAAAACCCCATATCACCCGTGCGCAGAAATTGCTGACCTGAATCTTCAGACAAGCTTGCCTTGAAATAATAGTTGGTTTCTTCGGGCCGGTTCCAATAACCTTTACAGACTGAAGGGCCGCTTACCCAAATTTCTCCAATTTGATCAGGCAAACAGCGAGTTCTTGTCTTTGGATCGACAATTTCTACCTGTTGGGTAGCTTGAATTTGCCCTGAACTTAGGGAAATAACCGTTGAAGGAGATACTGCCGATTCTTTTTTGAGCTGGCCCTTTAATAAACTCTTTCTATCCAGAATAAGTTCTCGCGTGCAGTGAGATTTTCCAGAACTTGAAACCATCAATGTGGACTCTGCCAAGCCATAGCAAGGATGGAAAGACCTTCCTTGAAACCCATAGGGTGCGAAAATAGCCTCAAAACGGCTGAGTGTACTTTCACGAACCATTTCAGCACCATTGTAAGCAACTTCCCAAGCGCTTAAATCTAAACCTTTGCAAAGTTCAGGGCGAAAAGATTGACTACATAATTCATAAGCAAAATTGGGTCCTCCGCTGACTGTTGCTTGTGTACGGCTAATTAATTCCAACCATCGCAAGGGTTTGCGAATAAAATCCGCTGGCGAAAATAAATAAAGGGGGGTTTGGCTAAACAGCGCTCCCAAGATGTTTCCAATGAGACCCATGTCATGATAGTGAGGAAGCCAGGATACTACATTTTGATTGGGTTCAAGGCCAAAAGCATCCCTAATAACCCGCAAATTGGCTATAAGGTTTTGATGCGTTACCATCACGCCTTTAGGGATACCTGTTGACCCAGAAGAATATTGCAGGAATGCGATAGATTCTGGCGATAGTTCGCTCGTTATTGGCAAGGAATTCAAACTATAATCTTGCAAGTCAGTTGCTATGAATTTTGTATCTTTTAGCCACTGTGCCATTTCAATAAAACGATGTTTATCGCGCACAATTTCATCGGTAGTTAAAATGATTTTTGCATTGGTATCCAGCATTATGGATTCGAGACGAGGCAAGAGTTTTTGAAGCTGAAAGTTATGAGTGTAAATGGGTACAGCGATGATACCAGCATAAAAACAGCCAAATAAAGCAGTTATAAAGTCAAGCCCCGCAGGATACAAGAGAATCGCAGGCTCACCAGCAGCGGTATAATTGCTAATCAGTGCAGCTATCTGTTTGGCCTTTGTATCGAATTCTCTATATGTGAGTTGTATATCACGCTGATTAGTTAAAAAAGTGTATAGAAGTTGTTCAGGCTTATCAGAAGCTAGTTGCCCTAGCACCTCGACAATAGTCGTTTTCTTATTATTATACATATCAATCCCAATAAAGATTACACCTGGATTGAAACAAGATTTACAACCTTTTGATTAGAAAAATACCTGATATCTATTTTGCACTTTCCCTACCTCATACAAACTAAGATGAAAAACTCTGTAGAAGTGATATCAGAACTATTGAATAACTTTATAAAATTACTCTATCCATTCAAAGAAAAGCTACTTTGTTTCTAAACTGGGCTAGCATCCTATTAAATATTCAAATTAACTCCTTGTCAATATTGAATTTTTAAGCTAAGTGTTTAATTTGATACGGTGTTGATCTTTTTATTTTCAACACATCAATTATTATCTTTTAGTCGTGTTCCTTTTTTTGCTAAAATGCGCTCGCTTTAGAATAAGTCTGTTCTAATTTAAGGATCCATCAATGAAAAAACATTTATTTGCACTCTTATTTTTATCAAGCATTTCAGGACAAGCGCTTTCTGCCGCTCCAATTAATCTAGAAGGAAATTATGAGTGCGTTGGTAGGGACAAACAACATCCGGACACAGTCTTCAAAGGAGAAATGACCATAAAAAAAACAGGGGAAACCTATTCTATCAATAGTTCATTTAATGACGGTGGGTCTTATATCGGTACGGGCATTTATGATAAAACCAAAAAAACAGTTTCTCTGGTTTTTACCAACCCTAAAGATGCAAAAGAAACCGGAATCTTGGTTATGGACATTAAGGCAAATGGCTCGATGTCGAACCATTGGACTTATCTAAACATGAAAACTATTGGCCAATCTACCTGCACTGCAAGGTAAGATTCACTCTTCCCTCCCGCAGCATGTTTGCGGGAAGGTTTTCCACCGAGGGAGACTTTTAGCTGGCAACATCAGGCACAGTTGCTACAAGACTGCTTGAGAAAATGTTTCGAAGGTAGTTTATTGATAAAAATAGCGTCGCCAGAAGTATAATGGTTGCAACAACAAGAGGTAGTAATATTGAATAGGGCTGCACTATTGCCGTTAATAATGGAGCAAAACCCCAGGCAAAGGAGTTAACAGAAGACGACACCCCCATAATCCTACCTTGGAATTCTCCTTCAGTCTTATTAGAAAGGATGCTGAGCAAGACTACATAACTGCAGGGAACAAATATTCCTATCAGTATAGCAACAGTCCAAAGCATAGTGACATAAGTAAACAAAACGAGTAGCAGAGTGCAAACAAATTGCGGTGCAATGCTAATTAAAAGACATTTATTCAAAGAGAAACATGAGGTTAGCTTGGGAATGATAAACAAAAATGAAGTCGCAAAAGTCACTGCAAAGGAACCGAGCAAAACCGATACCATGAACTGATCATAACCAAATTTGAGCAAAGCAAACATCGACATGTAATTAAAGAAAATATAATAGCCCACTAGAAACCCAGTCAGAATCCATAAGGGAGTAACCGTTGCTTTGTTTCTAAAAGCAAGATAAATACTTTGGAAAGCAATGCCCATATTTAACTTTAAGGCTTTATTCCCAGGGTAAGTTTCTTTGAAATGAGCTATAAGAAAATATAGCGTTGCTGTAGGTAATAAAGCCGCAAAAAAGAAAGGCGCAGAAAGGCTCGGAGCCAAACCGAAAAATGGATAAGATAAAATGCCAGTAATAATCGGGCCAACTATAAAACCAAAAGAGTTAGCCGCGGTGATCAGGCTGATGTTCCTAGCCTTAGTTTGTTCAGTACTTAAATCAATAATCGCTGCCTGTGCAACAGGTAAACTAGCTGCTGTCACACCAGAGATAATTCTGGAAAGGATAATAACTGTCACGCTATTAATCATAACTCCTAAGCCCATTATCAATAGTCCGATTAAGTTACCGGTCATACAGATTATCAAAATTAATCTACGTCCATATTTATCGGAAAGAACTCCTAAAAGAGGCGAACCAATGAACATCATAATTGGATAGATTGCCAAAACAAATCCGTAAAGAAAATTGCGAAAATGTTCAGAAACAGTAGGATCGAATAAATAGGTTGTGTTGTGAACAAAAAGTGGTGTGAGCACCGGATACACCAACGCCATCCCTGCTGCATCCACGAAGATTGTGAGAAATAATGCAAGTAAGGAAATCTTACTTGTTTTAATAGCTGCTGTAGACATGTCTTATCCTCTCTTGTTAACACTAATGCTAAAGTAACTGAACCTCTAAATTATTTACCTCTGGAGACAATCCAGTTTCTTGTTTTTTATCTCTAGATCTATCTGCGCAACTAAAAAACTCTAATAAAGCTGCTGCCATTTCGGCTCGCGCTCCAGCGCTCGAACGAACAGTGTCTGCTGCAACCAATGAGCCGTGGATTTGACCAGGATAAGAACGATAAATTATCTTTATTCCAGCACTTTGTAGTTCCTTGGCATAGGCCTCTCCCTCGTCATGAAGGGGATCAAATTCACTGGTTGCGATAAATGCAGGAGGTAAATTCGATAGATCCTTTGCTCGAATGGGAGAAGCTTTTGGGTTATTCCAATCTTTAGGGTCAGCATAATTATTCCAAAACCATTGAATTAATGAGGTGGTAAGCAAGTAACCTTTACCTTTGCTTTGATAGGAAAGTCTTGAAAAATCAGAATCAACCATGGGATTTACCAATAGCTGGCCACAAATATCTGGTCCATCCTTATCACGCGCAAGATGACAAATGACAGTCGCAATATTTGCCCCTGCACTCCACCCAGCCACCGCCAGCTGACCTGGTATAGCATCTAAATTTTCCGCATTCTTCGCTGCCCATTGTACTGCGAAAAAAGCATCATTCAGGGCGGTTGGAAAGGGAAATTCGGGGGCAAGTCGATAATCTACAGAAATAACGATTGAATTAGTTCTAGCACATAGGTCCCGACAAAAGGGATCATCAGAATCAAGATCACCGAGTACCCATCCCCCGCCATGGAAATAGACTAGCAATGGATGTGGGCCTTTGCCGAGTGGACGATACAAACGATAGCCCAAATTGCCATCTGGACAAGGCAGCATACCATCAATAATTTCATCTACATTCAAAAGAGCTGGTCGTTTGACAGAAAAGGTAGCGTATAAGGCTCGGATATCGTCAAGAGGCAAGGTTTCAGGGCCTGGCGCTTCAGAATCTCCGGGCGGCGGAAGCATTGCTGCAACGTCAGGTTTCAAGGGTCGAATGATACCATCCTTGCAGCGTTGAATACCTGGGCCTTGAAAAGAAAACCCCAAGTAATCACGAGCTACAACCTCTTCGGAGATTGCGCGATAAGTACCTAATCCACCTATAAATGGCATAAAAACGCGTGTCTTACCTTCGATGTTTGCGCCTGTATACCAGGACTCAGCCTCAGGAAAAAGAGTAAGCGCCCCCCAATCTTTTACATGCTCAGTCCACCCTTTTTCTGCGCTCACAGTGGGTTCAATCACTTCAAGCCCTTCCTTTGACATGTGTTGGATGCAATCGGAAATCCACTCGACATGTTGTTCGATTGACATAACCATGTTAGTCGTAACCGAGGGACTTCCTGGTCCCGTTACCATGAAAAGATTCGGAAAACCAGAGGTCATCAAACCCAGGTAGGAAGTGGGTCCCATCAACCATTTATCAGAAAGTGAGATAGCATCTCGTCCCTGGATATCGACAGCCAATAAGGCACCCGTCATTGCATCAAATCCAAGTGCAAAAACTATCATGTCAAAGTCGAATGATTCCAAGGCAGTATCGATACCCTTTGCGGTTATACACAAAATCGGATTTTGTTTCAGATCAACTAACCGTACATGCGGAAGGTTGTAGCTCTGGTAGTAATTTGTATCGAAGCATAAGCGTTTAGTGAAAACAGCGTAATCTTTTGGACATAGCATTTCAGCCACCTGCGGATCGGCTACAGTTGCTCGGATCTTATTACGTATAAATTCAGCTAAAGTTTCGTTTGCAGCTCGATTAGTACCTAAATCATTAAAGACAGAAGCAGCTTCAGCAATACCAGAATTCTCCCACAAATGCTCGTAGAGCCTATTGCGTTCTTCTTCGCAAACTTGCAAAACACTGGTGGGATTTGTTTCTACGGCCACCCCGATAGGCGACTTTCTGGCGGCTTCGCGGTATTCCTTGCGTTGAGTCTCAAAATGTTCCATTTCTTCAGTTGAGATCACACGATTATTAGCAGGAAGTGAAAAGCATGGTGTTCTTTGAAAGACCGTAAGCTCGGCAGCTTGTTCTGCAATAACTGGGATAATCTGAATTCCTGATGAGCCTGTCCCAATTACAGCGACTCGCTTTCCCTTAAAGGACGGCGCTTCTCGTGGCCAGTTATTTGTATGGTAACTTTCTTTGCAGAAATTTTTTGCACCTGGTATATCCACTTCTTTGGGTATGGATAGACAACCGCTAGCCATAACGAGAAAGCGAGATTTCACTTCCTTAGTTTCGTCAAATGTTAGATGCCAACGGTTTGAGTCTTCCTTCCATTTAGCAGTTTTTACACGTGCTGCAAGATTAATATCCTTTCTTAGTTCGTACTTGTCCGCAACGTAGTTTAGGTATTCCAGGATTTCAACCTGGGTGGCGAATTTTTTAGTCCATTTCCACTCCGCTTCGAGCTCAGGATCGAAACTATATGAATAGTCAGTGCTGGCGATATCACACTGAGCTCCAGGATAGCGATTGCGATACCAGGTACCGCCAATTTCATCTTCCGCTTCAAAAATTTTTACTGAAAAACCCTTTGAACGTAGCGAATGCAGAAGATAAAGCCCGGAGAACCCCGCACCAACTATCGCTACATCAAGCTGTATATTGTCATCATAATTCTTCTTACCGGAATTAGCAGACATGATCCCTCCTGAAATCTAAAACTTGTCAATAAGACGATCCATCTATACTGCTGTGAATAGCGGCCTTCAGCTAAAATTTCCTATTCTCAAGCCAGCTTCCATTCTGGGCTGTAAAGCAGCGAAAGTTACCTTAGGCGCCTCCCTTATGTCAAGCAGGTAATTGCTGGATTTTGTTATGTTTTTTAACAAAGAAGCGGCTTCATGGAATAATAATATCTCAGCAATCAGTTTGCTCTCTCGATGAATCAATAGGGCTATAATGATCAATGAGTCGTTATAAGGGATTTTCGTATGAACTATAAAATTACTGAACATTATGAAAGAGGGGAAGAAAAACTACTCGCATCCTTTAATAAATTAAATGATGCACGACTGTTTATGACCAAAAAATCGTCTATAGATGAAGAAGAAAAAAAAATTATTTATAGAGTATATGATGACCAGGATGAACTACTGCTTGAATTAAATAATGAGAATATTTTTGTTACCCATGCAAAATATGCAGAAGGTAATGGTGATTTAAATAATACAGCCTCATTTATTTTTCAAGTCATGATCAAACCTCTGGGTGCTTTAGAAAGAAAAGAAATTGCTCAATTTAGTGATAAAAATGATGCCCATTTATTTATTGCATGCAAATTTGAGGCTGACAATCCAACTCATGATAATGATTTGTTTTTTATATTTAAAAATAAAATTTTAATTGATACTTTAAACAAAACCATCTATGAAAATCGAAAAAGAGAGGGGCAAAAATCAAGCAACAACGGAAAAGGATCAGCTTATAGACTGAGCCCATTATCAACAAGACCAACCCCTAGCGGAGGTCCTCCCGACTATTGGGTGGAGAATGGCGATGAGGTTGAATAACTTTATATCCCAGGATGTGCCGCAGAGAGGCACAATACATTAACCCATTTGGCAGAAAAGGGCTCTAGGTAAAACATTATACCAATGGCGAGAGTAAGTGGTTAGAATGTGGCGGTTTACTAAAAATAACGGTATTACGGAAGGGTTCCATCGTAGATGAAACTCATTCAACGACGTGCTTATGGATTTAGAAATTTTGAAAATTATAGACTGAGAGTTAGAGTACTATGTGGCTAAGCATGTGCCCCCGTAATTGG
>NZ_LNYO01000010.1:59587-66300 GCF_001467895.1 Legionella nautarum | reverse complement strand
GGTTTATCGGGAGCTGTATGCGGTAGCTCCGCACGTACAGTTCTAAGTAGGGGCTGGGGACAATATAAGCATGATAAAAATAATGTGGCACTATCGGGAAACCAGATAGCAACAGAGAATACGAAGCCTTATCTAAACTTATAGAGGAACCAGTCTACTCACAGGAAAACCCTTACTTCTTCTTTTCAGTTAAAGTAGATAAGTATTTATCTAATGGGGTTAAGGAAACAAATAAACAGAGCAAAGCTGCTCCTATACCCGTAACCAAAGATTCTTTCCCGGAAGCCGTTACTCCATGGCTTATATAATCTGCAATTGTAGTCCCAATAAAAGCAATAGTTGCTGCGCCATATCGCGAAGTTTGAAACTTAATTAAATCGCCATAAGAGGCTAGTAAGCTTATTAACCCGGTTCCTAATCCTGTACCAATGGCAATTTTCCAGTGGTATAGGGTAAGTACTGATAAATTTCCTTTCGTCATAGCAAGAAGGCAAGCCGTTGTGGATTGCGTTACATGACGTAGAACTATTGCAGAGCGAACTTTTATTTTTGAAATAATGGTATCCATTGGTCTTATCCTTGGTAAGAGTGAAATTCTTATATCCTTTCTAAAATCAATTAATTTGTTTGAATGTGTAGAATCAAATTATACGCTTTTACCCTTTCAAATAACCAATGTATTAAATTATAACTTGTTAATCACAATTACGCTCTGGTTAATATAGATCAAATAACTTAATCAGTAATGCGAAGTGTGGAATTGCCCCTATCAAACCATGCCACTAGCCGACCGATTTTAATCTAATAAATTGTCTTGGTGAAAGCATTTTAAGTGCTTTATGAGGAGCTGTCTCATTATAACTTTCAAACCATTGGGGCAATTGCTTCATAACTATAAGTGCATCTCTGGTATTTGAGACCCAGACAAAGTCCCGCTTAAACGTTTTAACAAATGCCTCAGCCATGGAGTACTCCCCTAAATAACCGGACCATCTAGTCATAAATAAGAACTAGTAATAAACCTAGGAATATGACTATGATTAATGCACCAGAAGTAACAGAAATAATTCACTCGAATATGAAAAGAAAGAGATGGACCCCCTTTGAAAAACAACAAATTGTAAACGAGACTTATCATCACGGAGTTTCAGTATCTTTTATTGCAAGAAAACATAGTTTGATAGGGGCAATTCCAACTCCCTTACCCCCATTAACAACAAGTAAGATATGATTAAATAGAAATACTTGCGAATATACGTCCTTTTAATGGTTAAAGACTCATTTTTTATGAGTGACAAGAGTAATAAGTTTTATCCCCCCAAAAGCCAATTTTGTAACAAACTAGAAAATTAGAATAAAAAAAGATCATTTAGTATAAAATGCATTGTTTCTTCTCAATATTAATTTTAGGAACTTTAATGAACCTATTAAAACAACAAATTATTTTAATGCAACTGCTTGATAAAGCTAAGAAACGCACTAAGAATGGGGAATTAATACATGAACTCGATGAACTCATATTAGAAATTTCACAGTATGAAACCATGGAAATGGTTATTAAAAAGATTAATAAAAAATTAGCTCACTGGGAACAGTCTTCAGATGCAAAAGAAGTAGTTAGTTTTCTTAAAAGTAAACATATCTACCGCATGTTATACAGACATCCAAAATTCAAAGGGCAAGAAAATGAGAATGATATCCTTCGCACACTACTTAAAAATGGCTATATTGGCATAGGTATTTCTGTGTTAATCATTGCTGTCTTCGCCACCACTATGTTGCTAGGTGCGCCTTTCTGGATCACAGCAATTACTAGTGGATTGTTTATTGGGTCCTCCATTTATTTAACTACTTTAGCGTATGGAGTAATCAACGACCTTTTTGCTACCCACTTTAACTTAGCTTATTTTCTGTTAGGTCACCAACCTCAACAAAAAAGCATGCTGAGAACTAATGATAAAATTGCACAAGGATTTGCTTGGGGAGTAGCAGCAACCTTTGGATTAGGTGTATTGGGTGCCATTGTGGTAACTGTTATAGCGACTGTCATAGCTTTTTTTGTGCCTATGGCTACGTTTATTTTACCGGCGGTTGTTGTCGGCATTCTTGCTGTCACGGTAGGCGCAGAGATTTTTGCTCGTTTTATAAAAAACAAATTAAAGAAATCCGAGGATGATTTAGGTGTTGGCAGCAATGAGTATCAGCGGGCAGGTTTAGAATTTATGAGCCCAACTAAAAATGACCAAGCCGCATGGTATGGTAATGGCTATAGAAATGGCTTTGGTTTTTTTGGAGTACCCTTTATTTTTATTGCTGCTGTTGTTGCATTAATAGTGCTTAGTGGCGTAAGCATGTTTTTACCTCCTATATTGTTTGTATCCCCCCTCATTGCCGTCATTCTACCCGCAGTAGTCTTACTCGCCATAGCAACTTTTATGGTAGTAGGTGGTATTTACACTTACGTCAACAGGGAAAGACATGTGGATGACCGTTGTAATTTGAACTTTGAGCATGAGGAAGTTAATTATGATTTGTATTTGGACGAGGACCAGCCTTATGCGAATCGCTTGTTGGAAAAAGCAAAAGCTAGTGAAAATAACATGATTAAAACCAGCGCGCTCAGATTCTTTTCTGCAGGTAATAGTACTAATACTGATTCTCTGGATGATAATGAAGAACAGCATTTGAATGGACAGGTTATTTTAAGCTAAGTTCTCACAATGACTGACTATGACCACGGAGGCTTTATGGCGTATGATAAGCCGCTTTGAAATATTCCCTGAAGTCAAGATGCATACCATCTAGAGATGCTGGGGTATGACAAAGATTCAGTGAGGAGATAATCTCATTGATCCTCAATTATTCAGTAAAAATAATAAAATCAATCAATTGGTTATAATAAGTCTGATTACCTAAATTAATCAGACTTAATTTTCTAGCTCGCAGCAAAATACCCTACTCTCACAATATAAAAATACCTTTAGAACGCTGTAATCCTTCTTGATTTTCACCCATGTTACTAGGGCCTGAGTGTATAAAAATGTTAATTGGCACTCAACTTTAGCCGAAAGATCTCACCTTTCAATTCAATCGTATCTCCTGAAACCATCTTTTTTCTTTTCTGTTTTTCTATTACGCCGTTTACCAACACAGTGCCCGCAGCTATCATATCCTTAGCTTCTGCTCCACTCGAGGCGATACCTTCAAATTTAAGAATTTTAAAGAGTTCAACATGATCTTTATTAATGAATACATCTTTCATATTATTTATTACTCCAGTAATTATGAGTTTTCGCAATCTTTACTTTTTATGGAAGCAAGATAAAGGGTTTCAATTTCAGTCCTTGCCCATGGTGTTTTGCGCAAGAATTTAAGGCTTGATTTGATGCTGGGGTTGGAAGAAAAACAGTTAATCTTGACTCTTTTCGCCAAGCCTTCCCAGCCATAACAAATCAACAAACTATTTAAGATAACCTCTAGGGTAATACCGTGCAGTGGATCATTATAAGTTCTGTCCATCAACTATACCTTTTTTTGTTGTACAATAGGGGTTTAGTCTAGACCTCGCTAAACTCTACTACTTCAAAATACTATTAATCAGACTTAATAGGCCGTCGAGTCAATAACAACTCGACCGCCATCTAAGATAAAATATATTGAATTCCATGATCGTGAGCTAAACGCAGTAGTTTAAGATTGGCTCCTTTGGGGTGCACCTCTCCTCTTTCCCACTTTTGATAGGTAGATGGAGTAACATTCAATATTTTAGCCATTACAGCTTGGCTAACTTTTTCTTTAATTCGCATTTTCTTTATTTCTTGTGCCTCAAGTTCTTTAACTTCACTTAAGTTAAGCATTTCTATTTCTTTAATAGTAATTGCATCCAATCGAAGATCTCTGGCTGTTTCTAACATAGCATCAATAATTTTACTCATTTTCAACCCCCACTAATGTCCCCTCTTCTATCAGCTTATCAATTTCTACATCAGAATAAGCTAACAAAGATTTAGCAACAATTTTAAATGCTTTTTCTTCATTAGAAGAAATATTACTTTTGGCATTCTTCTCAAAACCAAAAATAAAAAAACAATGTTTCCCTTTTTTGAAAGCAACGATAGTTCTGGTACTACCACTTTTTCCTCTTCCTTTGTTTGCAACACGCTTTTTAATTACACCACCACCATAATTGGCTTCATAAATTTCAATAGCAATTTCTTTAGCAGCGATGTTAAGAGATTCATCACTAACTCGATTTTTTATAGCCCATTTGTCGAAATGTTTAGTTTTTATTATTTTCATCAAAAACGCCTACTATAGTAATTATTACTATAACAAGATTTACTATACTTTACAAATATACGATAAAATAAACGGGGCGGCCTTTTGAAAAATATGATCAAAGTTGGATCAAAATTAGTGCTATTTCGTAAAGAATAAAAAATATCAATCTTTTGATATTTAAAGCCATAGCAGCAAAATAGGCTTGAATTTGTGTGTTTTCTAATCCTCTGTATTGGTACGCTTACCTTTTTCAATAGGCGTATTATTAATGTCTTTTTCTTTTAACGTTAATGAGTCAAGAGAAGCATTTGCATCAAGTAAAATGGTATCAGTCATAACGCTAGTGCCATTTAATAAGTTAGCTTTTCTGCACTGTTCAATAATTTCAAAAAAGAATTGCTCTAAAATATGCGAACCTAATCGTTTTTTAATTCGACTCAGAGAGGAATGATGAGGTGTTTTATCTTTAAGTGTTAATCTACAAAACCAGCGATAGCAAATATTATATTTAATATGATCTATTAGCTGTCTATTGGAATGTATATTAAACAAATGACCTATTAATTTTATTCGCAAGTAGAGTTCGGGAGAAATGCTAGGTCGACCTTTGTTAGGACTATAAAGTTTTTCGGTGAGTACATTAGCAAAAGAAAAATCCACTAGTTGATTTACTTTCTTCAAAAAATGGGTTTCTGGAATTAACTCTTCCAGATCCGAACCTGAAATACCATTCTTCCCATTAATTGATCCTTGCATACAAATAATCTAACTCATTGAAAATAAAATCGGATTAGATCATTTTTGGTAATTTGAGTAAAGTTTTCTCATATTTTTCAACAGGCCGGGGGGATTGTAAGTCTCAGATTTAGTATATTAGGAAGCAAGAGAGTGGCTCCTCGATGGTGAGGGGCGCGGGCGTGAGCGACCGTGGGGGGATTGGTTATAAATCAACCGTGGTAATCAAGGTACTCTAGCCCTGCTCTCGAAACGTTTGAATAGTTGCTTGGGTTCTTTTTCACCAGACACCCGCTTACAATCCTAAATACTTCACCCTTCGAGGCATAGATGTCATCATATAATAATTATATTGGTATAGATATTGGCAAATTTAACTTTATTGTTTCTATATATTGCCAAAAAAAACTCAAGAATATGTTAATGATGCTGCAGGTATTAAAGCTTTTATCAAGGAATTCAAGAAGTTACTTAGTGATGGACTCTGTATTTTAGAGGCAACAGGTGGCCATGAAATGCGGCTGTTACTGACGCTTTGTGAGCACAATTTTAAAGTACATCGAGCAGACGCGCGTAAAGTCAACCACTTTATACGCTCTTTCGGAAATGATTCAAAAACAGATAAATTGGATGCAAAAGCTCTTGCTCTATATGGCTATGAACGGGCAGGGAGGTTAGCTTTATTTACTCCACAATCCAAACAGTCATTAACATTATATGAGTTAGTTCAACGACGAAAAGATTTAAAGAAAATGCTTGTTTCTGAAAAAAATCGTTTTCAAGCGCCGAGAGCCAATGTAATTAAAGAAAGCTGCCGGATTATCATTGAGTCTATTACAAGCCAAATAATCGCAGTTACTGACGAGATCAATTTATTGATAAAAAAAGATATGACCCTGAATTTAAAAAAGGAAGTACTTAAAACAATTCCTGGAATAGGTGAAATCATAGCCAATGAATTACTTATTTTATTACCCGAATTAGGAACCCTGAATCGTCGAGAAATTGCGTCATTATCAGGCTTGGCACCAAGGGCAAATAACAGTGGTCAATTTAGTGGGGCGCGTTCTATACGTTATGGGGAGAGAGGGAATAAAACCTGCTTTATTTATGGCAGCTATGGCCGCTAGAAATTCCAATTCAAGCCTTAAAACATTTTATGAGCATTTGGTTTCATCAGGAAAAAAGAAAATGATTGCTCTTACTGCATTGATGCGAAAAATTATTGTGATTGCCAATGCACGATTAAAACAGGCCATTTCAATCCCTGGTTTTGTAAAAATAGAGGAATGAATTAATAGATAAACATAGTTGATTACCTTTTCATGGATTGAAACCCTCTAGCAGGATAAATAAGCCGCTTTAGTTTTCCGTGATCTGATTCAAGTCGGTTATTACGATATTTAATTTGGTGATGTTCTACTCGTTGAGAGAGGCTTCCTTCTTGTTTCAATTCTCTAATCGCTTGGTTGTAAGCTGGGTTTTTATCCGTATTAATAACAGAAATATTGCAGCTTGGGTTATTTTTAATAAGCTTTTTCAGAAATCGTTTAGTCGCTTTTGCATTACGCCGGTGGGACAAATAAAAATCAATCGTATTGCCATTTTCATCAATTGCTCGATAGAGGTACTTCCATTCCTCCTTTAATTTTTATGTAGGTCTCATCCAAGTGCCATCGATTGGAGTAGCGTTTTTC
>NZ_LNYO01000010.1:54631-59440 GCF_001467895.1 Legionella nautarum | reverse complement strand
CGCCAACCCACGCTCAGCCATCATTTCTTCTAAATCCCTATAGCTAATGCCATATTTGCAATACCAACGTACACATTGCAGAATTAGAGTCCCGTTAAAGTGCCGCCATTTGAAATCAATCGGATTTTTTGACATTTGTTGCTCTATAGAAAATCGGTATCATAACCTAATCCTATTTTTTGCAACGCAGCCAAAAATATTAAATTCACCCAGTGCAGTTCCCACTCTCACCGTCTAGGAACTTTCATCAATAATTCAGTTAAATAATAGTTCAATATGAGCGAGTATTATTTGTTGATTTTGCATCACAGCGCAAATTCCGGAGCGCAAGGCCTAATTGACCAATTTAGACCACTGCAGGCAGATTGCGCAAAATAGGCATTAATGATAAAATATTGTTCAGATTTCTTAGGATTGTTTGCAGAAAACCTTTTGAAAGAAAAATAACTAAAAATAGAAATTGCGAGCATTTATTTATTTTGGAGTTTGAACTTGAAATTTGGGATTATGGGAGCTGGTTGGTACGGTTGTCATTTAGCTTTAAAACTCAAAAAAGCTGGCCACGAGGTTATTGTATTTGAAAAAAACCCTGATATTTTCTCAGGGATCTCAGGAAAATTTGGTATCCGACTTCATGACGGCCTGCATTACCCACGCTCCGCGGCCACAAGAGTTAATTGTCGCGCTCATTTTGAAAAATTCAAAGAAGAATATCCCGAACTAGTAGTAAATCATGAGTATTCAATTTATGCATTGGGTGAGTTAGATGCTGACGGTTTACCTCCAAAGGTTAACGCTGAGGTATTTAAAGAAGTTTGCAACGAATTACCAGATACCCAATATATTAATCCAAAAGAGCGGGGTTATGAACATCTCATCTCAGCAGTATCAGTGGAGGAACCAAGCATTGAGATTGGGGCTCAATTAAGAGAGAAATTTAGAAAATATTTAGATGATGCGGATATTCCAGTAGTTTGTAATTTTGAAGTTCAATCTATTGAAAAAACAACTAGTAAGATAAAAGTTAGTAATGGTAATCGCACAGAGGAAGTTGATTTGGTTATTAATGCGACAAGTTATCAGAATTTTCTGCCCGAGGAGCCTTTTCCGTTCAATATGGAAGTAGCCTATCAACCTTGCATTGCTTTATCTTATAAAGACACTACCCCAGGAGTAAAACCCTTTTCTTTCATTGTAATGGATGGGTGGTTTCCTTGTTTAATGCCTTATGTCACGGAAGAGCCCCATACTAACGAATATATATTAACCCATGGAAAGTGGACAATAATGGGCTCCTTTGCAAAAGCATCTGAGGCTCATGAACTTCTTTCTTCGTTAGAAGATAAAATAATAGAAGAAAAAATAAAGCCTTGGTGCGAGCAGGAAATGGTTAAATTTTGGCCTGAATTTGCGCATCGTTTTGAATATACTGGGTGGAAAGGATCGGTGCTTGCTAAATTAAAGACAGATAGTGAGTTCCGTAGCGCTGTTACCTTTGAGAAAGATGGAATAATTCATATTATTCCTGGCAAAGTGAGTAATATTTTTGATGTAGAGCGTGAAGTTTTTATGCTGCTTCAACAGCTGAATGTTAAAGAAGTACAAGGATATCGCTACGTTCAAGATGGAGTACTAGCAACTTGTCTTGGAGAAATCACAAAAAAACCTGTTATAGAAAGCCGCAATACCTGTTCTTTACAAACGTATAAAAGCGTACTTAGTCATACATTTTGGTCTTCTTCTAACGTTAGGGCTGAGTCTCCTAAGAGCGAGGACCTAATTATAACGCCTGTTCATCAAGAGCAAGCCAGAACGGGATTGCCATACCGAGGCGTTTGAGTAGCCCCACTGAGTCATCACCCCAGCAGCCCCTCCTCAGGTAGGATCGGGAACTGGCTGGGTAGGTTTCCCGTTTCCAGCTCCCGCCACATCGAACGCAGCATGCGGATTTCGCGCACTAAGCTCTACACCTTCTTATCAAAGCTTATGTGGCCTATCTTGCAGAAGATACTTTCGGCGAGTAGTATCTTATCTAGTAATCCGAGAATAACCACAGCCTTTGATATATCCACTCGCTATTCCCCCAGCCGAAGACCTAGCATAATTCGCCACTGAGTGGCAAATTACGCTGATTTGTTACTACTGAATTTAAATAAACTATAGTTATCATGATGATGATATCTAAACTCAGGATCCTTAGTAATGGAATTAACCAAATTCATAGCTAATTTCAAGGAACCCTCTTTGGTAATTACTACAGAAGGTAATCTTATTGATTGTAATGAATCTTTTTGTGATTTATTTCAGATTAAACGTAATGAAATTATAGGTCTTAATTTATCTAAGTTCCTTAACTTATTGAAGGTACCTCCTTTCTCTATGGAGTCTCTACTCAGAGGCGAGCCTCAGCAAATGATATTCAAAAGGAATAATGAACCTTTAAAAACTGTTCGTTGGTATGCAACACTAGTAGATGAAAATGAAGAAAAACTGATTGTTCTTACAGTTATTGATATTAGTGCATTAATACAAAAAATTTCTAAAGCTGAAAAGTTACAAGCATCCATAATTGATCTTATTCCTGATCACTTTATTTTATGGAAAAACAAAAATTTAGTGTATTTAGGCTGCAATCAAGCGGCCGCAAATTCACTGGGCCTTAATTCACCTGAAGATATTATTGGAAAAACTGACTATGACCTTGCCACAACCAAAGAGCAAAGTGATGCATATCGTGCTGATGATCAACAAGTAATTAGGGAAGGTAAAGCTAAATTAGAAATAGAAGAAAGGCAAACTATTCATGGTGTTAAAAGGATTCTGTTAACCAGCAAAGCCCCCTTATTTGATGAGGAAGGAAATATTGAAGGCGTCGTAGTCATTTATTCCGATATTACGGAACGCAAAAAAATGGAAAAAGACCTAGAGAAAGCCAAAGTTGCTGCTGAATCAGCCAGCCAGGCAAAAACAGAATTCATAGCGAATATGTCTCACGACATAAGAACCCCTCTAACAGGTATCATTACTTTTTCACGTTTTCTTAGAGAGCAAGATGAGCTAAGTGAGACTGCAAGAAAAGAATTGGCAGAGGACACTTATCATGCTAGCGAGCAATTGTTAAATTTGCTCAATGGTGTATTAGACATTATCTTAGCAGATACCGCTACGGATAATGAGGTATTTCATAAACCTTTTGATTTATTCCAAATGATTGAAGAGATTATCCAACTGGAAAAACCGGCTATAAAATCCCATCATTTGGAATTAAAACAATCCATAGACAAAAATATACCCAGATATATAGTGAGTGATAAAACGAAATTGCATCGGATACTGCTTAATTTAATCGGCAATGCTATTAAGTTTACTGAAAGAGGATATATAGAGCTTGGGGTTAATTTGCAATCGAGAGATGAAAGAAAAGCCACTCTTGTATTTTCAGTTAAAGATACGGGCATTGGCATCCCCGGAGAAGCCCAAGCGCATATTTTTGAACGATTTTATAAAGTGAGCCCCTCTTATAAGGGAAAATATACAGGCAATGGTCTCGGACTTCATATCGTACAAAAATATGTTCAATTGTTAGGGGGTACAATTGGCATTCATTCGATATTTGGAAAAGGTACCACTTTTTTAGTCACCTTAACGTTTTCGATTGGTGAATCACCTCAAGAAGATGAAGATAAATCCTATAAAGCAATGCTAAAACAGGACCGGGAAGATATCTTGTTAGAGGAACAGGTTCCTGTTGTAACGTCCATTGCAGCGAATAATATCGATTCAACGATAAAAGTCCTCTTGATTGAGGACAATCCTTTCGCTTTAAAGTCATTAAAAGTGCTTTTTATGCCATTTAAGTTGCATGTCTTAGAAGCAAAAAGCGCCGAAGATGCTTTTGAATTGGTAAAAAAAGAGACCTTTGATTTAATTATTACCGATATCGGTCTACCTGACATGCAGGGAGATGAATTGGTTGTAAAAATTCGTCAATTGGAACATGAAATAGGCAGGCCCAGGGCAAAAATTGTTGCTCTTACTGGTCATGCATTAGTCGAGGGGGAATTGGCATACAAGTGGAAAAAGTTAGGCATTGATGGGCTATTTCAAAAGCCCATGCAGCCAAAACTTTTGAAAAGCTTGCTCGACCCTTTTATGAAAAAGAGTCAAGAGAAAACAAAATCAATCCCTGAACCCGCGATTAAGGAAAAAATTTCTTCATCAGTAGAAGGAAAGCTTGGTTTAGACTTACCGGATACAGAAGCGGAATTATTCGAAATTAACTACTATCCACTTCTGGATTTGAAAGTAGGGGAAGAAGTTCTCGGCTCAGAAGACCTAGTAAAAAGCCTATTAAAAGATTTAAAAAAAGTAGGCATTGAGCCTGATTTAGAAAGACTAGAACAAGCACATACTATTGGGGACTGGAAGACTGTAGGAGCCTTAGCTCATAAAATAAAAGGGGGCTCTACCCTGGGTACGGTACGTCTTTATTATGCACTTCTTTATATGGAGAGATATTTAAAGGCAGGACACACTCGTTGCGCTGAGGCCTTGTATGCCCAGATGCTTCGGGTTATTAATGAAACGGTAGACTATTTAGATAAGCTGAATTAGTTTTGACTTAATCTGACACAAGCACTGCTTGAAAAACTCTATGAACAAACCATTTCAGTCCTCGAAGAAACCGTTACCTTTGTCGAAGCTTGGTTTAAGCTAAATGATGAATCACTTTAACCATTCGTTGAAACAAGTCTTTCCCTCTAAAATTAAGTCCTATTTTTCACAATGGGTAAATCAGTCCACTGTGTT
>NZ_LNYO01000010.1:0-54621 GCF_001467895.1 Legionella nautarum | reverse complement strand
GTGGCACTATCGGGAAACCAGATAGCAACAGAGAATACGAAGCCTTATCTAAACTTATAGAGGAACCAGTCTACTCACAGTAAAACCCTGTGTACGGGGTTTGAAGTCCTCACGACCGAAAACGTAAGCTAAGCTAGAATTCAGTGCGAATTAAAAACAATATGGATTTTTATGTAGGTCTCATCCAAGTGCCATCGATTGGAGTAGCGTTTTTTGTACCAATCTATCCGCTTTTTAAGCTCCGGGGCATAGTGCTGGACCCAACGATAAACCGTTGTATGATCAATCGCCAACCCACGCTCAGCCATCATTTCTTCTAAATCCCTATAGCTAATGCCATATTTGCAATACCAACGTACACATTGCAAAATTAGATCTCCATTAAAGTGTCGCCATTTGAAATCAATCGGATTTTTAGACATTTGCTGCTCTATAGAAAATCGGTATTATAACCTAATCCTATTTTTTGCAACGCAGCCCCTTTTCGTTCCGATGATTGTCGCACCCGATGTTGTATCTGAGACATCATTTTTAGCTCTAGCTAAGAAATCATTGTATTTTAGAATTATTTAAGCTTTTGTTATTATTAAGTTTTTCCTCTAAGTGGGTTGGCGGTTCCATTACTCCCTTTGCCCCAGGCTGGAAAAGAGTTATAAAGAGGCTTTGGGAAATTTCGTACCTTCCTGAAAGGAACCCCTTTTACTATAAATGACTAAAACGAGACTCTATATGAATCCAAGAGCAGATAAAGGTAGTACTTCCGCTGGATCATCTAACGATATAGCCAGCGTATTTGATGATTCTTCAAATGAGCAATCTCAACCCCTTTTACCTAAAAAAACAAGCAGTCTCTTTGCTCGATTAATGGAGCGAAATGAAGAAAACGTTGAACAGTGTAAAATTGAAAATATAGCTCAGGATACAACTGAAGCATCTCAATTGAAGCTTGATAAACTTCCTGGTGAGATAATAGCACATATTCTCGGTTTTCTCTCATTAAAAGATGTGTCGAGCGCAGCTGCCACTTGTACCCGTTTTCAAGAGAATGCTCTTTCCCTAACAAATAAACTACCTATTCCTAACAATCTACAAATTGGAACAGAAGCGAACGAAAAAGGTAAGGAAACAACCGCCACTTACGCACAAATTATTGAAGCGCTACGTCCTACCATAGAACATTATCATAATGTTCAACAAAATTTAGCTGAATTAAAAGAAAAAGATAAAAAATCTCATACTGGTTGGCGAAATGTCAAAGTTGAGGACATGTTACCAATCGATCTATTTGATGATTATGATTCGCAGGCTTCGGAAAAAATATGCAATCATCGCACACTTTGTTGGACCACCTCAGGACTAATGAGTGCTATAACGAGCGCGTCGGTTGCGACAGGCACGTATCTTGGAGGAGTACAAGCTGGCACAATACTAACAGCAACTCTAGGTTCGGGAATATGCGGCTTTTTGCTTCCAAGCATTGGGTTTTTTGCCTGCACTGTCACCAAAGCAACGACAGATTGTATGAGAGCAGAAAAAATTAATCGTCTTGAAGACGAAATTAAAACTTTTGATAAGAAAAATAAATCCCCCTCTGTCGTTAAAATGGAGAGATAATATGATTATCGAGCTCCGTCCTCGGTCTTGGGCAAGAGGTACCAAAGGTTGATGCTTAAATAATATGGAGCTCATGGGGATATAGAGGTTGGCCTGGTGTAATGATGTTATTGGAGATTTTCCGATATAATTTTTTAGATTTTTGCTTCAGGGCGCAAGTTCAGGAGCGCTAGACCAGTAAGGGGAAATACCTATATTGACAGAAAGGGGAAATAACTATAGAAGTAATTTTTTGACAATTTTTGGTGCTTTTTATGAAAATTCTTAGCATTTCCGTTTGGCATAAAGAAACTGCAAGATGATATGACTATTATAGTAGCAACGCAGCAAATACAAGTAGGTCTTTTTTTCAATCAACGACCAGTATAAAACTGGCAGGTATTTTAGACAGTTGCAAAAGTATTTTATTCGGTGAAGGAGAGGTTATTGACGAGGGAGTTGAGTCAACTTCGTCCTTCTCCTATTCTTTTAAAACAAGATCGACCAAAGAGCAGAAACTAATTGTGGTGGCCAATACTAATAGGCTGATTTCTGAAGAGAAAATGGATGGATTCTGGGATATTATTTTTAATCAAGGGAAGGATCCACAGAGTATTATTGATAACAATAAAAAATACAAAAAGGTATTAGTGAAATATTTAGAAAAACAATTAGCAAGAAACGACTTACCTAAAGAATCTAGTAAGTTTACGTTTCTTAATAATATGTTGGATAAACTCAACGACGTTAATATCGATTATTCGACAGGAGAATTAAAAACACAAATCGCCGAGGCGAAAATGGTGACCTCTAAGCATAGAGAAACAGGATTAGTTGGCTTTTTTAAATTAAATTGGATTCGCAATACTCGCAGCTATAATGACTTAACAGAGCTCTTTGATGATAATAACCAGATGAGAAACAAGTAAGAGCAGGACGATGGGTTTGTAACTCAAAAAAATCAATGGGGTCAGACTCGAATGGCACTTACTTAAGCTTTTTAGAGTGTCCAAATTGTCTAATTTTCTTCTGAGCTAATGGTCTTATTTTCATTAATAGGGTTCTGCCGAAGAACCTCCAAAAAATGGGATTTCAGTTTATGGCCTACTGGAAGAAGAGGAGTTCATTTCATTAGGGGTTTGAAGTCCTCACGACCGAAAACGTACGCTAAGCAGTATCTATATGATTTATAATAAATATTGAAAATAAAAAATCATCATGAGTGCGTTATTTTAATAATTTTTATAACAGAAAAAATCCATATGGTTTTTAATTCGCACTGAATTCTAGCTTAGCGTATGTTTTCGGTCGTGAGGACTTCAAACCCCTTCATGGTTAGGAACTCCTGAATAAAATTACTCAAGTATAATTCAGTGTTTGGTTTTTGCAACGGAGCCTTGAAGAGTGCAGGCTCGGAACAGCCGATAGATTAATCCGTTTTCTTACCATAATGAGCGTCATTGCATGGAGAATTTTTTTTATCACATTAGTCGCTAGAGAAAGTCCCAATCTTCCATGTACTTTCTTACTGGCTAACGAGGAATGGAACGTCTTGTATACCAAAATACATCATACAAAACACTATCCTGAAACACCACCGACAATACGAGAAACCGTGAAATGGATAGCTCAGTTAGGAGGTTTTTTAGCCCGAAAAAACGATGGAGAACCTGGCCCTATAACATTGTGGAGAGGATGGAAAAGATTAATTGATCTTGCAGAAGGTTGGAATCTTGCTCTTTCTTAATTATGGGTAATAGTAAGGTTCTTAGGGGACGGATCACAGCAATGGGGTCTCGTTACCTACCTAATCGATGGTAAACAGTTCGGGATGGGAAAAGTCGTTTAGCTAAACTTGACCTGACAGACACTTCTACAAATTGGAAACTGTCAGATCAAGTCTGCTACTACAAATTACATAACCAAACACTTGTCTTCTTTTGAGGCTATTGATACCTCTTTATGAGAGGAAACTTGTCCTGAAATAAAGTCAAGGTTATCAACATTCATTGTTACATATTCCAAAGCACATTCCTTAGGCTCCAGCCTATAAGTTTTATAGACCAGTGGTACTATATTTTCTTTAATAATTGCACTATATACAGATTCTTTTAGATGAACTTGGAATACAGCAGGCATATGCTCTATTGTTGAGTGATTTATTGTACTTGTATCTCTAGCGTATTGCTGGGCTTCTTGTTTAGTACGAAATATTTTCACTTCTCCACTTTTTGGTATAGCATTTTTTATTTCCTTATCCCTAATGTTTTGTCGCTCTTTTCGGTAAGGAAATGATTTATCAAACGGGCTTGAAGGTTGAGTAAGCTCTACTTGGTTACCAACTGCATAGTAAGTAGAAGTAGTAGGTAATTTTTTAAATGTTTGTTGGCAAGTAGATTGAGTTGATAATAACCTTAAACTTTCATGTCTAAAAAATTGCGAAACCAGCTTGGTTGCGTGTAAATCTGTCGGTTTAAGTTTAGATAAAATTTGCGCTTGTACTTCTAAAGGTAATTCATTAAAAGTCATAATATTTCCTCATATGTATTAAGTTGGTTATATTTTGCACAATTATCCTTAAGGTAATATGAAGGAGTATTACCCCGGCATTGAATTACAAGGTAAACGCATCTAAATTTTAATCTAATTTGCTCAATCTGATAAATAAGTTATATTTGCTGCTTTTTGAAGAAGGATGCAGCATGGAAGGTATATTTGTCGAAATATTTTCTCAAATTTGGGTTTTAGTCGAGAGTTTTTCTAAGAGGAGGGTAGAAGAATTAAATTACAATAAGTCTGATTATCTAGTAATCAGACTTATTAAGGAAAATTGTAGGCTATTGCTCATTGATAGCTTAAATCCTGGAAAATATAACAGTTTGATTTTAACCCATTGCCTGTATGGACCCCGCCGGTTTTGCAAGAGGTATTTTTAAAATTTTTAGCAATGTAGGTTGAGATGCAGTCATGTATTCGGTCTCTTAATAGTGATATACGTTCACTCAGACCCTGATAGTATCTGCGCTTTTTCTCCTGATCAGTTTGACGGTCATATCTGGGCTCCGTTGCAAAAAAGAATCAACTTAAAAAATCTTAACTGTTGGATAGATCTCAGCTGCATAGGCCAAATTGTTCATTAATAAAACACACTTCAGTCCGTGTTCCATACATCCAAATATTGAACTGTCCTTTTTTAAACATTCGCATGATTTCAAATCCCTTAATAGTAGCGTAAGCAGTCTTCATAGACTGAAATCCTCTGGCTGGATTAATGAGACGTTTAAGCTTACCATGATCAGCTTCCAGGCGATTATTGCGATATTTTATTTGCAAATGATCAACATGTTCAGCAAGCGTGCCTTCGTGTTTTAACTCTTTAATGGCTTGGCCATAAGCCGGATTTTTATCGGTATTGATCACGCTGATATCACACGTTGGATTGCCTTTTATCAGTTTCTTAAGAAATCGTTTGGCAGCAATAGTATTGCGTCGATGTGATAGATAAAAATCAATCGTATTACCCCGTTCATCAACTGCACGATAAAGGTATTTCCATTCTCCTTTTATCTTGATGTACGTTTCATCCAAATGCCAACGTCTAGAATAACGTTTTCTATGCCATTCAAGTCTTTTTTTAAGCTCAGGTGCATAATGCTGAACCAACGGTACAGGGTTGTATGGTCTATTTCTAGACCACGCTCCGCCATCATGTCTTCCAAATCCCTGTAACTAATTCCGTATTTACAATACCAGCGTACACATTGCAGGATTACTTCTCCATGAAAATGACGCCATTTAAATGCTACAGGTTTTGTTGAGCGCATTTGGTTTTCCGGTTAATAGTTTACCTTGAAGTATAAACTAGCCTTCGTTTTTGCAACGGAGAGCCTTATTATCTAACATGAGAGTTTTCCTTTTGTTTTGATTTAAAGTTCGCACTTCTATCAAAACCGGAAACTCTCACTTTTTCAAGTGGTCTGTCAGATTAAGTCGAAACTAATTCATATCAGGGGCTCAGGAGGCTAAACCACTCATGCTATTGCATGGTGGTGGCGGAAATTCTACGATGTTTATTGATAATGTTGCTACTCTCTCTAAGCACTTTCGAATCTATGCAATAGATATTATTGGTGAGGCAGGTAAAAGTGCTGGCACCAGACCAACAAAGATTACGGAATATTCTTCTTGGTTAAAAGAATATTTTGATGCACTAGGTATTAGCAAAGCTGCGCTATGTAGTGCGTCTCTTGGGGGTACGCTTGCTCATCAATTTGCATTAACATTTCCTCAATACGTTGATTCGCTTATATTGCTTGCACCACCCTCGCTTTTAAAGATGCGAATCTCCTTTATATTACGCTTCCTTCTTGCCAATGTGTTACCCACAACATTTTTTGCAAGAGAATTTTTAAAATATATGTCATCACGAGGTTCCGAATTTCTAGAACAATCAGTACAAGCTTTTGTAATTCAAGTGCAAGCGTACAAACTAAATACAACTAAAATACCTATTATTTCAGATTATGATTTAGCACATCTTCCATCTCGTACATTATTACTTCTTGGCGAAGACGAAGTGCTCTATGACGCAGAAAAAGTTGCTTCTCGCGTCTGCTCAGTTGCTCCATTTGTTACAATCGTTATCATTTCAAAAGCAAAACATATGGTTTCTGTAGATCAATCTGAATTGGTAAATGAAAAAATTATTCAATTTTCAAGTTAAAAGGTGAATTGTACGGGCGATCTTACAAAAGCAGATTTAGATCAAATTTAATTGTTTTTTACGGAATAAAATTGCTCATAAATTCAGAACGCCCACTTTTGGGGGTTCTTCCACAGGACCCCCATAAGCGAGAATGGTGCGCGCATAAATTTCTGGTGTAGGTCAGTGAGCTCATCCATGATTTGATGATTTCGCTATATTGCCCAAGCGTATCGCTAATTTCTTTTCTAATAGTTCGGTCTTTAATATTGGCATAGAGCTTGGATACCGTACCAAAAGAAAATTTTAACTGCTGAATCTCTCGATGCGCGCACTATGGTTGATTGTTAGATTGGGCGTTATGCGCCCGAACTTAAAAAAACCGGCATATTAATTAGAATTTCTAATCACAAAAATAAAAAATATTAATTTCACTTATATAAGTTTATCTAATATATTTCCTGTATATCAAAAACAATTCTAATGAGGAACTCTATGAATACAACACTACTTTTTATATGGGGAGCTATTTTATTCTGTCCAACACTTAATCTGCTAGTGAACTGCCTTCGCGGAAGTAAAAGTTCAGAGTCAGCGGCTTATTTGGGAAGTTGTATTATTGGGCTAGGTTTTCTAATCGCTTTATTTTCAGTAGGTTATCTAAGCTACTTCCAAACACCAACCACTTATTTATGGATTAGTTTAAATAGCCTAAACCTGTTATTAACTACTTTAATTTTATTAGTAAGTTTTATCGCGCATCGATTTTCCCTAAGGTACATGAACGGCGATAAACTTTACTCGCGTTACTTTTGTACCTTGGCAGCGATTACACTAAGCGCAGTGGTAATGGTTCTGACTGATAACTTGATCCTTTTTTGGTGTGCCTGGTCGCTTAGTAATCTTTTCTTAATCTTGTTAATGATTCACAAGAAGGAATGGATTGCAGCAAGAAATTCAGGTTGGCTCACGCTAAAAACTTTATTTGTCGGCAGCATCAGTTTGTTAGCCGCCTTTATTTTAATTACCTTAAGCAATGACAGCGCTTCGATCCAAGCTTTAAGTGGAAAAAACTTGGCAAATTCTAGTGTTTTTGCAGCGGCGGCATTGCTTATCACGCTTACTGCATTAACTCAGTCCGCCATTTGGCCCTTTCATCGCTGGCTTATTAGCTCCTTGAATTCACCTACGCCAGTTTCAGCCTTAATGCACGCAGGTCTAGTCAATGGCGGCGGTATTCTCATTGTAAAGTTTGCCCCACTATTCGCAGCCTTTAATGGGTTGTTATCCCTCATATTTGCCCTTGGCCTTATCTCAGCTTTTCTAGGTACATTTTGGAAGCTTATGCAACATGATATCAAGCGAATGTTGGCTTGTTCAACTTTAGCGCAAATGGGATTTATGATGATGCAATGTGGTTTAGGTCTTTTTGCAGCGGCTGTCGCTCATTTGTGTTGGCATGGATTATTTAAAGCTTATCTCTTTTTAAACTCTGGCTCTGTCGTAGCGCAAAAATCTCACCAAATTAAAACTAATGCTTATAAACCTAGCCTTTTCCTAGTGGCCAACCTGGGTGGTTTTTTAGGGATGCTTGGCTTTGCTTTTATGACTAATAAGCCAATCTTATCTTTGCAAGCAACTTCCTTTTTGCTGGTATTTGCGTTCATTGCAGGAACTCAACTCATGCTGACCTTAATAAACAATGGCTTGTCTATGCAAAATATAACGCTTGGATTAGTCATGTCGTCTTTGGCCGGTTTGATTTATGGTGGAAGCATTCATCTGATTGAATTATTACTTCCTAATTTGTCCCAGTTTTATCTACAGAAGCTATCAATACTACACCTCGTTGCTTTGGTTCTACTTCTATTACCTTGGTTCGTTTTTAACCTCGGGTTAATGAAAAGAGTAAAGGAGTCGAATGTTGGGTGTTGGTTCTACATGAGCTTATTCAATCAAAGTCAACCTTCGCCTAAAACTGTAACCACATTAAGGTCTGACTATAAATACTAATTACTTTAAGGAGTAGAAAATGACTACAGAAAAAATAATATCAAACAAAGAAAAAACAATTGAATTTTCAATGAAAGCAGCTATTCCTGTTAAGACAGAAAACAGAAGGCTTAGGGTAAGCGCCTTAATCAATAATGCTGCTAAAAGAATTGCACCTGTGTGGCCCCTGGAAACTTTTATAGCATGTAACCCCTTGCAAGGCTTTGAAGAAAAACACTTTGAAGAGGCTTTAACAACAGGTGGTTTTAGGCAAAAAAAAGCCCCGCACAACAGTTCCTTAGAAAAGGTTAATTTACAAATGATTAAATGGTGTGGTAGCTTTTTTGATCTCGGACAAAGTGCTATCGAAATGCCCCATCGGGACAAAGGGTTTTATTTTGGATTTTCAAAATTAGCTTATTTTGATAAAAAACTACATCACAATAAAAAAGATTACATACAATGGCTATCCAATTTACCGAAAAACGCTGAAGAAGCTATCATTCTCTGCTTAGAAAAACTTGGAGTTTCTAAAGAAAAAGAAGAAGAATTTATTACCCAAACTTTTCTTTATTTACCAGGCTGGGCTGGCTTGGTGAAATGGAAAACCGCTTGGGATAATTCCACAGCAAAAGACAAACAGCCTATTACACTGACAGATTTTCTTGCCGTACGTCTGGTCATTACTTGCTTGCTTTGGCCAGAAGCTGCGAAAGAAAGCCAAAGAACAGAAGATAGTTCTTCGGTTCAAAAAGTTCTTAATGAATTGAAAAATAATGAAAAGAACTATCAACAAACATTGATAAGAACTGTTTTGCCTGCAGCGAATGCATTAGAAACGAAGAGTGAAAGGGCCAATGCACAGCTAGTTTTTTGTATTGATGTTCGTTCTGAGCCCATTCGTAGGGCTATAGAAAAGCTGGGAAATTACGAAACACTGGGCTTTGCAGGTTTTTTTGGTTTACCTATCCGTGTTAAAGAATTTGCAACTGGCAAGCTAAAAGACTGTTGCCCTGTATTATTAAAACCACGTTTTTACATTGATGAAAAGCCAAGCGTTAAAAACGCTCGCTCTATTAAACATCTCCAGCAAGAAAAAGTCATCAAGACTAGCTTTAGAACGATGTACCAAGAATTAAAATATAATTTTGTAACCCCTTTTGCATTAGTCGAAACATTGGGGGCCTGGTGTGGTGTAAAAATGCTATTTAAGTCGCTTGCTCCAACTTTTGCTAACCAATCAAGCGCATCTTTAAAACGTTTCATGAATCCTGAAGTTCAAACAGAACCTTTGTTTGAGCTAAATGAGGACAACTGGGAGCAGGGCATTTCTTTAAGCGAGCAGATCGATTATGCAGAAACGGTGTTGCGATTGATGGGGCTCACTTCAGGCTTTGCAAAACTTATTATTTTTTGCGGTCATGGAAGTTCGACAGAAAACAATCCTTATGCATCGGCATTGGATTGCGGTGCCTGTGGTGGAAATCATGGCGGTACCAATGCCAAACTTTTAGCTGCAATGTTAAATAAGCCAGAAGTTCGAAGAGCATTAGAAGAAAAAGGCATACATATACCGCTGGACACGCTATTTTATGCTGCACTTCATAATACAACGACCGACTCCATTGATATCTATAATTTGAAGAAGCCTAAAGTAATCTATCCACATCTCCTTACCCAATTGCGAGCTGATTTAGAGAAAGCAAAAGTTTGCACAAATCTAGAACGAGGCAAAAAATTAAATTCAATCCATGCAGAAAAAGACATCCAGCGGAGAAGTCAGGATTGGTCTGAAACACGGCCTGAATGGGGGCTTGCACGCAACGCCGCTTTTATTGTTGCGCCACGTTCTTTAACAAAAAATATTGATCTTGATGGGCGATGCTTTTTACATTCTTATGACTGGACACAAGACCCTGAAGGGAGCCTTCTTGAAACAATTTTAACTGCACCGATGGTGGTTGCCCAATGGATTAATAGTCAATATTTGTTTTCAACCCTTGATAATGTAGCTTACGGAAGTGGAAGCAAAATTACTCATAATATCACCGGTAAATTGGGTGTTATGCAGGGAAATGGCAGTGATTTAATGCACGGGCTTCCTTTGCAATCAGTAATGAGCAGCGATACATGTTCTTATCATCAACCGCAACGTTTAGTGACTTTGATTCTGGCACCTAAGAAGCTTGTGTCAAACATTATCGAACGACAAACAATTTTGAAAAAATTATTCTTCAATGAATGGGTTCATCTGATTCTAATAGACGCCAATGATGGACTGGCCTACAAATTGAATCAAAGGGGTCATTGGATTTTAGCAAACTAAAATAGGAAAAAATATGAGCACCATTAAAGTTCAAGAGCGAAAGGATACTGGTATTAACCTACATCCTATGAAAAAAATAGAAATTATTGTTTCTGGTGAGCATGAACATCTCATCACTTCGATGATGGAGGAAGCCAAGGTCACAGGTTTTACTTTATTGCGAAATATATCGGGTAAAGGTCATCATGGATTTCATGAAGGAAAAATATTATTTAACGACAGGGCGTCTCTTTTAATGTTTCTTGCAGTGGCACCAGAGGAAGTGATTGCAACCCTTGCTTTAGGAATGAAAACCCTATTTCAAAATAATTCAGGCGTTATGTTTGTCTCGGATGTTGACGTAGCGCGAATGGATTATTTTAACTCAATTGAAGAGGATTAATCATGCATTATCAGAATCGGTCAATTCTTCTTGCCTCGAAACATCAGAAGGAAAAAGCAATTGCTGATGTTTTTTTTGATAAACTGGCGTGCACACTTGATGTGCACGACTTTGATACCGACGAATTTGGTACCTTCACTGGTGAAATAGCAAGGACCACATCCCCTTATCAAACTTGTGTTTTAAAAGCACGCCATGCTGCAGAGCGCTATAAATATGAATTGGCGATTTCCAGTGAAGGAAGTTTTGGTGCGCATCCGTCTTTTCCTTTTATTCCTAGTGATCATGAAATTATGGTGTTTTTAGATAGGAAGAATAACTGGATCATTGCAGAGCAATATATTACCCCCAAGACAAATTACTGCATGATGACCATCAATCCGCAAACAGAGCTCAATGATTTTTTGAAAAGGGCAGGCTTTCCCGAACACGCACTTACCCTTCAGACCCATAGCGATAAAAAAGTAGTTGCAAAAGGAATCAGAGATATAAAAGCGCTTCAAACTGCCTTAGCATCGGGTTTTAAACTAGAAAAAGAGCTCTTTCTCGCAACCGATATGAGAGCAATGATGAACCCAACGAGGATGCAGGCAATCGCTGTGCTCGCCGAAAAACTAGTCAATCGCATCCGATGCTGCTGCCCTTTATGCAGTGCTCCTGGCTTTGGGTTTAAAAAGACCGAAGGAAGTCTTCTTTGCCGCCAATGCGCATCCCTTACTTCCTTATACCAGCAAGAAATTTGGGGTTGTATTCAATGTGATTATTTTGAAAAATATTCAAGGAAAGATGGCTTAATTGAAGCAGAACCTCAATACTGTAATTATTGTAATCCTTAAAAAAATAAGTATAGGAGTAATGAAGATGCAAGAAAATCCTCTTGTTGGTATTGTAATGGGCTCTCAAAGTGATTGGACGATACTTAGTGAATGCGCAAGAACATTAAAGGACTTTAAAATTTCTTTTGAAGCAGAGATTGTCTCCGCTCATCGAACACCAGACAAGCTCTATAATTATGCGCAAAATGCCGCTGAGCGGGGAATACAAATTATTATTGCAGGCGCAGGTGGTGCCGCCCATCTTCCTGGGATGATGGCTGCAATGACGAGGCTCCCAGTTTTGGGTGTGCCAATTCCATCTTCCTTACTCGATGGTTTAGATTCATTGCTTTCGATCGTTCAAATGCCCACGGGGGTTCCCGTTGGTACTCTAGCTGTGGGCAAAGCGGGAGCTATCAACGCTGCAATTTTAGCAGCAGCAATCCTTGCTAACAACAATGTTGAGATTTGTGAACGGTTAAATCAATACCGAAAGCAACAAACTCAAAAAGTTCTTGAGAACCAATCCCCATTGGAGTTATTATGAAACTTGGCATCTTAGGTGCTGGGCAATTAGCAAAAATGCTGGCTATTGCTGGGCACTACCTTGGAATTCGCACTCTGTGCTTTGCACCCGATACAAATCCATGCGCATCCGATGTAACTCGTATCATCTCAGGCTCTTTCTCTGACGAAAAGTTAATTACGGCTTTTTGTAACGAATTGGATTGTGTTACTTTTGAAACGGAAAATATACCATTAGCTTGTGCTAATACAATCGGAGAAAAAGTTTTATTTTATCCCCCTATTAAAGCTCTGAAAATTAGTCAAGATCGCTTGTTAGAAAAAAAATTTCTAAACTCATTAGCTATCAAAACCGCACGTTTTGTTGCAATTGAAACTCTCGATCAGCTATCCGATATTTTTATAAGTTGGAAGAATAGCCCTGCCGTTTTGAAAACAAGACGATTGGGTTATGATGGTAAGGGACAATATGTGCTTCATCAGCTTTCTGATATAGAAAAAGCATGGAAACTGATGCAGTCTAATGATTTAATTTTGGAACAATTTGTTCCTTATGAAGGGGAACTATCACTTATTGCTGTGAGGAATAAACAAGGAGAAACACGATTTTATCCTCTTATTAAAAATCAACATTACAATGGTATACTCCACTGGTCTGAAGCTTCATTAGCTAATAACTTGTTGCAACAGAAAGCCGAAAGCATTGTTAAAAAAATTATGGATGCTTTGGAATATGTAGGGGTAATGACCGTCGAATTTTTTCACCACAATGGCGATCTCATCGTCAATGAAATAGCTCCCAGAGTTCATAATTCGGGTCATTTAACGATTGAAGGGGCAATGACTAGTCAGTTTGAAAATCATTTACGCGCAATTTTTTCTTTACCCTTAGGCAATACAGAATTTCTTAGTAATTGCTTTTTAGTAAATTGTCTTGGCAATATGTTTCCCATAGAAGATTGTCTAAACATTCCAGGAGTTCATTATCATAATTACGGTAAAAAATCTTATCCTAATCGGAAGGTAGGACATATAACTTTATTCGACCACGACCTTAATCGATATGAAGAGAGTAAGCTTAAACTTATGAAAATGATAAACGATTCAATCCTTCCTGTGAAAAGTTGATTCATATCCTTGTACATAGTTTATAAGAGTAGAAAATATTTTATCCAGTGGCCTGGATTGATAAAAGATGGAAGTAAAGTATGTTCAAAAAGTTATAAATTAATTTTGATGTTACTTATTTAGATTCACCTTAATTAATTTATAAATTTGATACTATTATTCGACCATCATCCCTTAGGACTTTCCTTTGGTCGAAAGGCCTTAACTGATATTTTCACAACTCCACTGAATATGAACTCTAGATCTATTTATATCTTGAAAAGAGCAAGAAACCGCTTTAGTTGAAATAGTCAAGTTAATATTAACAATGATGTGTTTATTGTTAATTTAATTTAGTCCTTATAACTGAAGCAATAGCTCCCCGCCGGGTCTTATTAATTTTAAGTATTTTCTCTGTTGAAGAGAAAAATTGAACTAAATCATTAAGTTGTTGCAAACTTATTTTAGCATTGATTAAATCCAATCGTACCTGGGTTGTATTTTGCTCTCGCTGATTAACTAAAAAAAGTGTGCTATCCCCTTGATAAAATTTTTTCATCTCTCCATGCTCTACTTTTTTTGCCAAGTGCAAAGAATGAGTCAGTAAATTAATTTGCTGATTGTAAATTCTGATTGCTATAAAAAAATTAGCTAATTGATTACTTAATTTTTCATAGATAAATTTTTTTTTAGTTTTAATTTGTTTAAGTTCACTGGTGCTGCTTAGGAGTCTCCCTTTTGCCTCGCGTTGGCAAAACGGAAATTTAAATGAAATTCCCACCAGTGCTGCCTGGGGGATTAGCCTAGGGTATCCTCCGTTTCCATATTGTTTCGAGGTATAAGCCATCGCATCCAAGTTAGGTAGTAAATCATTACGAGCTAAATTCTGTTTCATTTTAACGATATGATAATAACTTTCCATTTTACGAAGTTCTGGATGATCTTTTAATCTGTCAAAAATAGTCGATACTGTAATCCGTTTTGCTTTTATTAAATGGGGTAATTGAGAGGTTTTTGGTTTCAGTCTTCGCCCTCTTGAATCTCGATAATAAATTGAAAGGTTTACTGCCGCCTGCTCTAGCATCATCTTACCTTGATTTACAAATTGTTGGCGTTGGATCATCATTTGTAAATTTTCCGCTATAGCCAGTTTAGCCAACTCACCTTGATTTGCTTGCTTTATGATAGCATCTTGTCTTTTCTTTGCTAAAAAAAGCAAATGCCTGAAAGCCTTCACTTGAAAGCCTGCTTCAACCCATTGCCAATAGGCTTTAATGGCTTCTTGATATATTTTTATTTTCGTTGATGAGGCATTTTGATTGTTTAAGTGAATTATTTCTGCCTGGGTAAACAAAGCAGTTCGCTCTTTATCAATTGCTCTATTTCTGAGCAAAGGGAAAGATAAGCCCACACGGTATTCACCGCCAGAATTAGTAAGGTAATTTTGATAATATATAGGCCAATCACCACGTCCAATCCGGTATCCACCAAAGAGTTTTAGACCATTTTTTAGGGTAGGGACAACCAATTCATTATCGATATGTGTATTAACATAGCCTCCAAAAGGTTGGGAGCGGCTGTTAATATTCAAGGTAGGATCAAAATTCCCGAGTGCGCTGATATAATCACCTTGAGCTTTACTTATTTCTAAATAAGCAATTATAACTTGTGGATAAAATTGATCGACTTTCTCAAGGATATCCACTAGCTTCAATGGCTCATTAATTCTGCAAAAGCTTTCTGAAGAACTCAAAAGAAACAAAATTAGGAGTATTACATTAATAAAAGCCTTAGATCGGTAAACTAATTGGTTGATCATAACTTTTTATACTCATCATCGCTTTCAGGAGGAAAACCATTAAATTGACGCCAAAGTTCGTACCATAACGGCACTTTACCTAATTGGACCCAACCATGAACTAAAACTCCCTGTCTTAAAAAACGAGTGTTAGGCCATGGCTCATTGGGGACAATGACCACTCGAAAGAGACCTCGACCATTATCAGTCGGATCGATGAATGCAACAGTGCCCCTAAACGTTCCTACTGCAATTTCAGGCCATCCGCGAAATTGAATAGCAGGCCAACCTTCGAATTGGAGCTGAGCCTTTTGATGTAAGCGGACAAAAGGTATATCATTTCCATCAATCCAGAGTTCTACTGCGCGTGACTTAGTATTCGGAATAATTTGCGCTAATACCTGACCTGCACTAACAACGACGCTTTGTTCTCCGGTTAATCGCTTAAAAATAGTACCTGCTACGTGTGCTTTTATAAGTTGAGTTTGTTGTCTGGCAATCCGTATATCAATATCAACTTTATTGATATTAGCTTGAGCAAGATCATTTTGATATTTAGCATACTCAATCTGTGCAAGTTCATACTGACGCTTTGAGTTGATGCCCTCCTCATATAGTTTCTTCTGCCTAATGACATTTGATTTTCCTGCCGCTATAGCCTGTTTGGCTGCTTCGATTCTGAGGAGAATTGCTTTTTTTTCTAGCTCCAAGCGCGATAAAAGCTCAGGATCATTATCCGACACATCTACTAAAGGATCACCTGGCTTTACTATCATTCCTTCATCAACATACCATTTTTTTATTCGTCCACTAATAGGGGAATTAACAGTATGTAGACGCTCTGTTGGTGAAAAAGCGATTACTCGGCCATTTCCTAATGCAAATTGTTGCCAAGGCGTCAATAAAAGAATAAGCACCATGCCTAAAAAAATCGGTAAAGTAATGAATAAAACTGTTTTCGGTTTAGGTAGCTTTTTTAGAATTGTATAAGAATAAAGTTTCATAAATTCACATTTGAAAAGTGAGGGAATAATGACAAGTCTGATCGGTTACTCAGGATAATTATTAGCGTGCTATCTAAATTTTTTAATAAAACTAGTATTTCTTCTAGGGTTTGTGAGTCAAATAAATCAAGGCTTCTATCGATAACCAATAGCTGAGGCTTTAAGAAGAAAGCACGTGCTATCATTAGCTTTGTTAAATCTTCCTCAGTAAATACAGTTTGCCAATCATAAATCAAAGTGTGAAGGTCTTCAGGCAGCTTTCTAATTTTAGCTATTAAGCCTAATTTCTCAAGTAGGACATAGACATCTACATTTGTACTGTTTTTGCGTTTTAAAAATAAATTGTCGTATATACTGCCTGAGAACCATTGAATCCCACTGACAAGAAGGCTGTGATGACGGAGAAGAATACGATGCTTTTCATCACAAGATATTCCATTTATGTCAATCTCCAAAAAATTATGTTTTGCAAAACCAAACAAATCCTCAACAAAATATTTACATAATTCAGAGCTGGTAGTTTTAATGATAAGAGGCTGGTTTTGTGAAAGAACTACTTGATCTTTATCATGAATACGTAATCGGAAATAATTTTGCGATGAAAAAAAATTTAGGGCTTTTTGAGTTTGTTCGGTAGGTAAATTCATAAGTGCATCAATTTTGTCAGAAGATGCCCTTAAGTCATAATAGTTTTCTAATAGTGTACCAAATCGTTTGAACGCATAAATAAACGACCCTAATATTATCTCAGAGGCGACTAATTGGCCTAAACTTAATTGATTGTTGATAACAAGATAGCCTCCTAAACCAAGTAGAAGACTGGTTGCAAAGGCGGATAAAATATAAAAACCAGTTTGCTGCTTAATCAGTTCTTTGAAATGTTGATTTCTCACTTTCAGAAATTCAACTAACCTGCGATCTGTTTCTTGAAGAACGAACCGATCATAAAAATTAAATTTAAATAAAAAATGGTTGATTAAAATTTCCTCGAGCCATGAGCCAATTTTATGTTTTTTAGCACATTCTTTTTTCGCTGAATCGATAGCTTTACGATAAGGAACAAATACAATAAGTAGGATGCTTATTACAATAAAACTATCAAAGAAAATAAAAAGAGGATGATAGGCTAAAAGCAAAATTAAACCAAAAAATACTTGCAGACCAAGATTTATTCCGTAAATCAATAAGCTGGCAAGTGATTTTTTTATAGTCACAATTTCAAAAAAGCGATTAACCAACTCAGGCCCAGAGTGGGTTGAAAAACTCTCAATAGATAGATGGGTGAGTTGTTCTGTTAAATTTAAACTAACTTTTACCATCAGTTTCTGTTGAATTGTCTCAATGATAATAAGCTGCCAAACACTGAGGGCGCCTAAACTTACCATTAAAATGAAAACCATGATACTTAGAGTCAATACAGGTTGTAATAATTTACCAAATGCAATTAAATTAACTAATGTTTGAGCGGCTATTGGAACAATTAGAGATAGGATACTGACTAACATACTAATAATAACAATTGAAAAAATGGTTGATCTATCTAGTGCTCCTGCTGTAAGAGAAACTCTTCTCTTCATCTTCATATCCCTATCTAATGAAATAGTTTATCAATTGCAATTGGTAAATATTAACCCATTGATATCAAAGTATATTCAATGTAAACACCCCATTATTCACTCACTAATTTTGATTATCCTTTTCATCAAGGATGATATGAATTTTATTTTAAAATACTAATAAAATAATTCTGAGTCATCAATTTATAGAAAATTAAATTGCTTATTGCTACCTTCCCTTTGCCTGTACCATATAAGACATTGATTGGTATCTGCGCCTTATTGATGGTAACCATTTCCTTCATATTGCTAGGCAATATAGAGACTATCATTTGATGCAACGCAAAAGTCTTAGCTCGCATGATTGCCCAAGATTCATCGTCAAAACCTTTTAGCAAGGGGTACAATCATAGAAGTATACTAATCTATTTAGAAGTCGTTTAAAACTTTTCTCTCATAGGATTATCATTCCCTAAATCGGACTCTAAAAAATTTAAGAGTTTTTGCTAGTCGTCGCAACTGTCATTTCCATTTTATCTTGCCGAGCAAAATTTTCTCTAATTTGTGCGAGTTGTAGCTTGTGAAGCGGTGTCATGATAGTTAATCTTCCAAGTTGCTCTAATGCTTTATCTGTTTCACCTGCTGACAATGTCTTTTGAGCCTGCCGCAATGCCGAGATATCACGACCGTAGTTGTAAATTCCTATGAAGCCGGTTGATCTAAGAGAAAGCACAGACTTTGCTTCAGCAATGAGTCTTCTTACTATAGCTTGTTTATCAAAGTGCACGGGTTGCAAAAAAGTGTCGCTCTTAAGTGCTTTAAGAATGTCTCGATTTTCTGCTAATTGGGGTAAATCCTTTTTTTTGGATAAAAGTCTCGCATCCGTAGAAAAACCAGTTTTCTTATGCTCGATAGCGAGGTTAGCTGTTTTACCCGTACCTTTTACTATCTTTTCTCCCGTATGTGCTGCCTCAGATGTTTCGAGAGTTTGTCCTTTTTTATTAATCACTTGACTTTTTAAATGGTCTGGCAGTGATGCAAAAGAAGTTTTGGATTGGGAATCCCGATATAAAAAAGCGAATTCTTTTGGCATGTTACTCGCATCAAATGATTTCACCTGTTTACTAAAATTATATTCGCTAAAGTCATTTTCCTTAGCCTCAAGCAGAGCAAAGGAATCTATGTTATTTAAATGAAATAAATGATCGAGTGTAAAACGAGAGCAGCTTTCATTGTCATATTGAATTCCTTGTACTTTATCATCTGCCCCCCTTATAGTGCCGTGCTTTAACCACCTAAATTTGAACTCGGGAGAGTCTGTTGAGTAATTCGGATATTTTTCTGCAAGTTTCAAAAATATATCGAGTGCAGCAGTGATTCCAGATTCGTCACCCAATGCATCTATGTTTAACATTTTGACGCTTTTATTAGATACCTCCATATCCACGGCAGTCCAGTGAACGTCATTGACTTTAATTGCTACCTGGAAGCGAAGTGTTTCATTGTCTTTTAGGTGCGCTGCTTTTTCATAGATAGAATCTACAAAGCTAGTGATATTATCTTCGTTATATTTTTCATTAGGCATATCGTCACGTGGGTCAATGTCCAAAGAATAACAATTTAATACCAAGCCTTTTACTGCTAGCTTTTCTGCTTTTGCAGCAAGAACCGCATTGACTGAATTTTGAGACCATTTATCAGTATCTAAGCCGCTTAAAACGTCGTCTTCAGTTTTCATCACCTACCACCGAAAACCTCTATATCATTTAATATAGCAGTTTTCTGCGATCTGATTGGCACTGAGGCGTCAGAGCGAAAATTAGCAGGGTAAAAAACCAATTGCTTGCTCTTTATGGTCAAATACTAGTCAATCATAATAGTTAGCAGTATTGTCAAACAAGATTGTGAGAATATAAAAGATTTTTTGGCTGGAGTGGAAAGAGAGGTCATGCCCCTACTTGTCTATCTAATAGAAAATCAAAAGTTTTTCCCTCGGCAATTAGATAATTAAGCTTTTGCAATTACTGATGAGATCACTAAGCTGATTCATACTCGCGTTCAAATTCAGCAGGAAGCAAAAAATTCCAAAAATAGACCATCCTGCAGAATGGTCTAGATTTTTTATCTTGTATATGGGGCTTCAAATCCTTCCATGTCAAATTCATGTAACTCAGTTTCGCTCTCCCCTGATTTTGCAGAAGAAGGAGGTTGAGGAGCTGCTTTAAAAAATGTATTCGGATAGGGAGGAGGAACCCAATCGTTAGTAATAAGTAAATCAACAAAGCTTTCGCTTTGGGGATTAAGCTCTGGAATATCTGCGAGTGTCCAATTGTTGTTCATAACTGACTCAATGAACACATTGAAATCCTCATCAGGTTGATCAGTCATCGTTATGTTGCTGCCATTCGGTGGTGGAGTTTGAGAATAAGAAGGCCCTGTGGTTAACTCAAGGGGAATAATCGCTTCTTCTAAGCGACTCTCGGTTAAATCCTCACCAGGTTGATCAGTCATCGTTATGCTGCCATTCGGTGGTAGAATTTGAGAATAAGTAGGCGCTGCGGTTAATTCAGGGGGAATAATCGCTTCTTCTAAGTCAATCCCGGTTAAATCCTCATCAGATAGATCAGCCATAGTTATGCTGTTGTCATTATTCGGTGATGGAGCTTGAGCATCAGAAGGCGCTGTGGTTAACTCAGGGTTAATCGACGCTTCTTCTGAGCTCTTCTCGGTGGAACAGTCAATCGTTGTTGGCAAAGAATCTTGCTCAGTTCTTTTTTGTCGTTTTTTAGACCTCGCAGACTGCCCTTCGTTTTCTGCGCGGCGCTTTATACTTGCTTGGCGAGTAAACGGAGTCTCTTGCTTTGGGGTCATTTCGGAAGCGTGTTGCTTGTCCCAATTAGCAAAGCTTTCTTGACTAGTGATGCAACGATCTAGGTACTCGCGCACTTTTCGAGAATGCTTGGCAATGAGGGCGATGATGCGATTTGTATCGGATTTTTGCAGTTTTAAAGCGGCTGCTTTCTCAACCACGAAGTTAAACGTGGTAGAGCTTCCTGGGCGTGATAAAATTCGTATCACCTGATTCATTTCAAAGACAGAGTTAGCTATAAACCCCGTGCTGTAAGCGCGACGTAAACTTTCCAAACATTTTGCGCCACCTATATGACCGATTATCTGTTTGAGGGCTTCTTTTTCAATACCCCATTGCTCAAGTTCTTCCTTCTTCACTGTGAAGAGGGCATTTAAATTACTAATACCCCCACTACATTTAGCAACCTCAAATAAATCAGTCAAATTTAGATCTAATTCTTTAAGTCGTTCATCATCAGTAGAGATATTTTCAATGTATTTGCAAATCTTTTCTCCACCATTATGCCTACTTAATTGATGCTTTTCCTCAGGACTCAGCAGAAATTTATTTTGCCCAGACGTTTTTTGCTCACTGCTCTTCTGGGCCGCTAATTCTGCTAAAAAGTTATTTATTTTTTTATAACCATGGTTACAGTTCAGTAAGTCTACAACCATTTGACGCTCTACTCCTAACGAATCAAGGTAGTCCTTACTAAGATTTGCGAGACAGGTTAGGTTACGCGCTCCGCCGAGATGGCTGGCAACGTTTACTAGGTCAGTGGGGCTTAGTTTTAACTCTTGCATCACTCGTTGATGAAGATCAAACTTTAAAAGGGTTTCAGCATTTAAATAGCCATAATGATGACTAATCAGGTTGATTAATTGAGTTTTATCTAACTGAAAATCCTTGAAATCGGAGGGTTCATATTGCAAAAAGATCTTTAAATTTTTATAGCCATAGATGTGACTAGCAAGTTTTATAGCCTCATTAGCTGATAATCCACCCCAAGCCAGAACCTTTGGTGACTGGAAGTCAAAATCGAGCAGGGCGTTTAGATTTTTTTCTCCCTGAGGACGATTTAACACCGATAAAAAATATTGTTTTTTAGGAAGCCATGCCTTGATCCTCTCTGAATCAAGATCAAGTGCCAAAAGAGAAGCTAACTTCTCTTTTCCTCCATCACTGACCAAAATTGTGACAAGGGTATCAACTGATAAGTCAAGCGCAGTAAAGGCAGGATGGCCCAAATCAAGCTCAAGAAATTCAAGTAAATAGGTGGATCCTTGTCTAAAAGTTAAAAACTTTATTAAATGTTCGGCAGTTAATCTATGGTTTTTAATTTGCGGATTTCGTAAATTCACCTTTTCAAAATTCACCAAGCCCTCGGAGTGGCTCAGAATTGTTGCTAGATTTTCTATGCTTAAAATATCTGAGAGATCTTGCGATTTCTGTTGTTCTACAAGGAAATCTAAACGCTTTTGGCCCCCACGGAGCATCGCAATTTTAAAAATTACTTCTGGGGATAGATGGGGTTGCAATTGGTTATGGTAAGATAAAAAAATTTCTTTCTTATACCAGCGTGTTAACTGCATGCTTTGGCTCTGAGTATAACCATACTCGACTAATGATGTTGCTTTCTTTGCTCGAAATTGTCTGGCGGTTGAGCTGGTTGAGGAAAGGGGGGTTTTTTCTTGCATAGCTATACTCTGGATAAATCGATTTTTAATTATCTCGTTTTTTTGATTGCGATTCAACCTTTATGTTCAAAAAAACATCATTTCACCGGCGTGTAGCTTCTCTTTTCAGAAGAAAAGGACGTTGAACTTGAGCAGTGCATTTAGATTTTTTTCTTCCTCAAGATGAATTAACACAGATACCAAATATTGTTTTTAGAAGCTGTAAAAAATATTGTACTGACAAGAGAGAGCGATACTAGTAAATTAGACACACACTGGACAATACTAAAATTCCGGTTTACACCTCTTATAGGAAGATAGCGATGGCAAGGGATATATTTTTAGAGGCAGCTACTAACCATAAAAAAGAGTACGAGTTTGGCGGACCGTTAGGAGTCTTGTTCATTATTATTTTTGCGCACTTACTCGTTTATTATTTGTGGATTTCAATGACCTATTACCAAGGGGGGTTGCTGTATCCATCTTCATTAGCGGATACCTCCTTATTCTTTAGTCGTATGTGGCAACATCTCGTCGATGGTGCAGCACCTACACCCTATGCTTTTGTGGTTTATATCGGTTTTTTTTCTATCCAATTATTTTTCGCATGGTGTATGCCCGGCCTGTGGGTGAAGGGATTACCCGTGCAGTCCGAGGGTAATATCCAGTACAAATATCTCTGCAATAGTGCCGCTAGTTGGTACGCATCCCTTATTATAATCGCGCTATTACAGTTAACCGGCTTATTTAGATTGACAGAATTTGCTGATAATCTTGGGCATCTTCTTACTGCTGCTGTCATTGTTAGTGATGTTTTTTGTCTCCTATTGTATCTACTACCCTTGCTCTTAGATAAGCAAAGTCAAATATCAGGAAACCCGATTTATGATTTTTTTATGGGTACCATGCTTAATCCGCATATTGGTATTGTTGATTTGAAACTTTTTTTTGATATCCGATCTTGGATGCTACTGTTTTTCATCACCTTATCTGCTGCTGCAAAACAATATCAGCTTTATGGCTTCGTTTCCTGGCCTATGATTTTCATTGTAGTTGCCCATTTTCTTTATACCAATGCTTGTATGAAGGGCGAGGAATGCGTTCCAACTACCTGGGATATCCTTTCGGAAAAATGCGGATGGATGATTGTATTCTGGAATGGTGTGGGTGTACCGTTTATCTACTGTTTTAATGCCTTTTATATTTTAAGAAATAATCCCCAATATCCTTTTGCTTTTACGATTCTTCTTTTTGTGGTGCTATTTACCGCTTACTACATTTGGGATACAGCAAACAGCCAAAAAAATCGCTTTCGCATGCAACTTAGAGGAACCTATGTAAAACGTTACACCTTTCCTCAATTACCTTGGGGTACGCTTCATAATCCACGACATTTGCAAACAGCCTGTGGCAGTACTTTGCTAACTGATGGTTGGTATAGATACGCAAGAAAAATTCATTATACTGCCGATATCATTATGGCATTTACCTGGGGATTGTGCTGTGGATTTTCAGGTATTCTACCTTATTTTTACCCCCTATTTTTCACTGCAATCCTTATTCATCGTTATTATAGAGATTCTAAGCGTATGTCGATTAAATATGGGGAGGATTGGAAGCGGTATTGCCAAGAGGTTCCTTATAAATTTATTCCTTATGTTTTTTAAAAAAGGAATTGAATTTTATAACTCATTATCAAATAGGCGAGAGGGACCAAAGATTGAGGAAAAGCAATTAATTGACAAAGGAGCGCTTTTTTTAATTAAAAAGAGAGGTAACAATGTACTATCGATTTCATCGTTGGTTTTCTACTCTATCACAATACTGTAAAGCCCTTTACGCTTCGTTCTATTCCTCCGTGTTGTATGCTGAAGTGGTGAAGCGTTGGCAGGGATTGGGGCTAGGATACCTTTTATTCCTAATTATTTTGGGGGCCATTCCTTTATCTGGGCGGGTGATGATAGCATTTCATCATTTTTTTAAGGAGGAAGTTCTATTTCCCCTGCAGTCGCTTCCTCTACTGACCATACAAAATGGCGAGATCATTGATAAACAACCAATGCCTTATTTAATAAAAAACAACAAGGGAGAAGTGGTTTCAATAATCGACACGACAGGAAAACTGTTTGAAATGAATCAGGCATATCCTCAACTTAGCGTTTTAATTACCAAAAACAAAATGATTTTAAGACCGCCCAGTTATAAACAGTTTCTTGGTTTGGCTAAAGACAACGTCGGCAACCCCATTTATACACGTACTTTTGACAAAGGGCTTAACGGATTACTCTCTGGCGCAGAGTGGGTTCATTCCACTGGGATTTCCAGGTTAAATACACTGATGCAAATCCTTGTCTTTCCCAGCGTCACTCTATTTTATTTTAGTGTTTTTGCAGTTACTTTACTTCTACTGTCCGCATTGGTGCAGCTATACTCTGATATTTTTTTCAATCGTAAACTCTCATTCAAAGCATCATGCCGTCTATTGGCCGTAGCTGCAACGCCTACTTTGGTGCTATTCTTTTTTATGCGCGGCGCTAATTTCGCTGTGCCGGGAATGAGCTTGGTTTATGGGGTACTCATTCTTAGTTATATTTCTTATGGGTTGTATTCAGTCAAACGGTTTAGTGTTTGATTTTATATATTCTAATTGAACACAGTCCCCAACTCATTAACTCTACGCCCTGATAAATGGGCTCAAATTGTTCGTGATCGATAGTTCTCGTGGTTATAATAATTCGGCTCCCTGGTTTTAGATGGACCATCTTTGAAATTAATTCATTCCAGGTAACCTCACTAAGACAAGTGGCTGCCACGTAAAGGATATCGGCATCACTAAAATCGTAATGCAAAAAACTGTCCTTGATAAACTGAATGCGCTCCATTTGAGTTAGGTATTCTTTCTCAGCATTAGGTTGTTGAAATCGTTGAATTGCTTTTTTTAGCTGTGCATTCGATTGTTCATACAGGGGAGGTAACAACTCAATACCAATGGATTTGTTAACATTAAAAAATAATAGGGCGCTCAATACTGCTTTTCCTGACCCAGAACCTAAATCATAAAAGATATCTTGCGTGGAAGGAGAGCTTCGTTCAAGAATGGTATAAAACGACAAAAAATCGATTTCTCCATAAATAAACTCTTTATTTTGAATCAAATGCAATAATCGATACCTTATCGAAGAAGATTTCGCATGAACTTTTTTATAAACTGCCTCCAAAATATCTATCTTTTTTTCTATGTTTGGCCAATCAGCCCTCTGACTTAATTGTCTTTTTTGCTCTTTTCTCTTGAAATGGGGAACCAGTATATTGGTTAGTAGAAGTTTTAAGATAACAAATAAAAAAGGTAGGGCGATAATAAAGTAGAACATTAGCCGTCACAGTGTTTTAGGAACCATTAACATAGTATTATAGGCTCCTTAAATACTCTAGAGCTGACTTATCGTCGTGTTCTGCAACCTCTGTTTTTACCGGAGGGGATTGAGTAGGCTCCTTAGCTGTAAAGGCTAAAGCGTTTTCGGTAATATCATACATAGCGACTGAAGCAAAATGTGTTTTGTATTGATGATCAGGATCACTTAAAATCATTTTGCGATGGATTCGAGCATAGTCAAAATTCAAACATGCAGTCATGAGTTCTTTGATAACCGATTTTACTTGTTCAAGATCAGTTATCGCTTGCCCCTGGCCATACAAATTAAATAACTTAGTATTCATTACAACCGTTTGGTTCTTTTGAAATTCTGGTCTATTAAATATCCCCTCGCTTATACCTAGCCATTCATGCAAGCTATAAATCATCAGCCAGGATTGATAGAGACGCCAGTAAGTTGTTTTTCCATCTGATACTTTTTCAATAATAAAATCATGAAGTTGAATACATCGCTGATCTCTTTTCATTAAAGGGTCGCTACATTTTATTTTTATCTTAAAGTTGTAAAGCTGCTGCAAAGCTTCCGTTGAGGGTTCAAATAGTTGAGTAAATATTTTATTGCCAAAGAGACTATGAAAATGAGGGTCATTTTCATTAAGGTTTAAAAGCTGGTAATAAGTTTGATCACTCGCAATATCCTGATTATTTTTAGGCACTAACTGCGAGTATCCAATTCTCAATTTATCAGAAGGTTTGTCTATCTCCGGTACGACTAATTTTAATAACATCTTTGCTGTATCAAAACATTGGGTTTCATCAGCAAATTCTTGCTCAGCTTTTATAACTTCAATCAAATCTACTGTTCGTCGTTCTTTCACAATCTTTTTTTGCCGGAATTATTTGTGTGGCTATATTGTACAAAAATATATCAAACTTGTAAATTAATTTACAAATAACTCCTAAAAAGAATTTATTACCTATTTACTTCTCATGGTTCAAATTCAGAGTCGGATCTCATTGGGATTAAATTTGCTTGAAACTCTTCAGAAGATCTGGTTAGGGAGAAAAACTGATGCTGTCCATATTGGAAATTCATTGCGTTTTCAAAATTGTTACACATATGTTGAACTACAGCTTTCTCTTCAGATTTTTTTAAGCAGGCAAGAAGACGGGGAAAGTCTGTACTAAAATCGATAAATGCAGCAGTTTGACCTCGGCCATCTTTTAAAGCATCTGCATAAGCTTCCCGCATAAAGGTTAGCTTATTTTTTATTTGTTGCAGCAGATTAGCTGCTTTAATTGTATCATTGCAAGCAACCGCTTCATCATAAGCACCAATTAAACGGTCGGTTGATAAGAAAGCCATTCTCATGGATAACTCTACAAAATTTTCGAGAAAGCTTTGTGCTTTTTCTTCATAAGCTGGTAGGAACAAACTGTAGTCCATAAGCTCCTGTAAATTTTTTGCCGCTACAGCTAATTCTTTTTCAGCTTCTACAAATTTTCCCTCATTTAATAGATACGGAATACCAACGAGATTATTATGCAGGTCTTTAATTAATTCATTGATCATTTTGTTTTTTTAATAGTTAAATGGGGCAATAAATTAGCATAAATTTTCCCGGAAATACAGTAATAAAATTAAAAACAATTTTTTGCTAAACCATCTTTTCTAATTTCGTTTCATACTTCCAGCTAACCCAATGACCAGTGGATAAATAGTAAAGACCGCAATGGATAGGTTCCGTTGAATAGCTAGCTAACAATTGCGCGTAATGGGTGAGTTGTTGATGATGTTGCCTTTGTGTTATATCGCTTTCATTGCCAGTTTTAAAATCAATAATCCAGCGGATGCCATTGTCTATAAATGTGCGATCAATAATTTTTGTGCTTACCAAGCCTTGTTCGTTGACCAGCAATTCATATTCGTTGCGTTCTTCTTGCTGCGCTTTACTAAGCCATTGACCAGTGGGATCGCTGAACAAATGAGTGATTTGGCGGCGAAGTTCGTTAAAGGCTTCTTCCTGCTCCACTTGAGTAAACCCTAAACTTTTAAATTGTTTGACAACCATTTCCCAGGGTAATTCCTCAATGTCAGAGGGGTGATGGTTGCAAATCCATTGTAGTAATTCGTGGGCAACAATCCCAAGCTGTCTTGCAATACCATGAGAAATAACTGGCATTGAATTTTGGGGTTGAAAATCGGGAGTTGGGGGAGGATGTAGGTAAAAATCGATGGGTAAGCGATAGATTGTAGAAAAAGATTGCTCAGCTTCATTTTCTAGTTCTTCTTCATTTTGTGTTAAAAATTCTTGATTTTTTAAAAAACTGCGGAAGCTGCCTTTGCTTTCTTTTTCATTATTATCAAAAAGAAAAAGACGTTTTTTAGCTCGGGTTGCGGCAACATAAAATAAGCGTTGTAGCTCATAATGATCTTTTTCAGCATCTAATTTACAGAGATAATTATAGAGTAAACATTGTTCTTGGTGAGCTGCTTTTATAGGGGACACGAGTAGCAGCTCCTCCCTTTGTTGACTGGGTAATTTCAACCAACGCAGCAGAGGTTGATCACTAGTCTGCGATTTGGCGCTTAGGCCAGGCAAAATAACACTGTCGAATTCTAAGCCCTTCGATTTATGAATGGTCATCACTTGTAAGCGAGAAGGATTAACGCGCTGTGAATAAAGTTTATCAAATTCAATTTTAAAATAGTCAAAATCGGGGAGTTGACCTGCTGGGGTAGAGCGTTCGAGTAATAACCAGAATTGTTCTAAATCTTCCAGTTGTAAGCCATCAAGGATTTTATCACCATGTAAATTTTTAAGCGTTTGTGCTATCCAATCCACTAAGCTTTGTTGATGGCGGCAAGCAAGCGCATCATGCATGACTGCATAAATAAATTGCGCACGAATACGGCCCTCTTCTGTGAGTTGAGTTAAGCATTGTGGCTGCGATAAAGCGTAATAAATCGATTTTTTGCGATCAAAATTAGCAAGCGAATGAAGGTCGGCAAGCGAAAAACCGCCGAAAGGACTGCGCAATAAAGCAAGCCAGGCTAGGCGATTTGCAGGGAATAATAGGGCTTGGGCTAAGGACCAGAGATCACGCAAATGCGGAAGTTTTGCTAAAAGCTCAATTTCAACGCCTTGAAATGCAATGTTTTCTGCACGCAATAAATGAACGATTTCTCTTAATTGGCTGCGGGAACGCACTAAAATAGCGATTTTATCGTCGGGATAAGTTTTTAATTCTTCGGCAATGAATGCGACTAGCGCTTGAGCTTCTTGGCGGCGATTAGGAAATTGCCAGGCTTGAATGTGGCTATTATTGCTCCCAACTTGGACATGTACTGAGTGATGAAAAGAAATCGCTCCTGATTCAATATCGTCATATTGGGGAAAAATGGTTTTAAATTGCTGATTAACCCAATCGACTATGGTGGCGGTTGAGCGAAAATTGCAGCATAACTCTAAACTCTCTAAATGAATGGGGCCAATTCCAGTTTGTTTCGCTTTTAAGAAAAGACCTACCTCTGCTTGCCGGAAACGGTAAATCGATTGCATGGGATCGCCCACAACAAATAACGTGCGCCCATCATCAGGCTGCCAACCCTGTACTAGTTTACCTAGCAATTGAAATTGTTGAATTGAAGTGTCTTGAAATTCATCAATGAGCAAATGCTGAATCGTATTATCGAGATAAAGGGCTAAGTCAGTGGGTTGCTCCTCATCCCCTAAAGCTAGCAATGCTTGTTGAGAAATCGCGCTAAAATCGACTTCATTCTGTTCAGAAAAAATTAAATGCAAATGGCCTACTAATAAGGGAAGTAAAATGAATAAAGCTTGTAGAACCTGCCATTGCTCGGGATTGTAATGCGGGGAGGGTAAATTTTTAATTTTGATTAAGGCATCAAGAAATCCCTGAGTCTCCTCGAGTTTGAGCAACAGTGTTTTAGAGTTTGACTTCAGTTTATTGTACAAAACATCTTCGCAAGCTCCTCGTTTTAGCCCAACATGATGGTCAAAGCCCTTTCTTAATTTATCTTCCGAAGTGAGCAGTAGAGCAGCTAACCCTGCGGCAATTTTGCGATTGATTTGATCAAAACGGACCCAATCACGTAAACAATAACGAGAATTCTCGGGATTGGATTCCACAGAGGCCATCTGATTGGCGAGTGAGCACAATTCGCTAGCTAATTCCAAAGGAATCGTTTGTTGAAAGCGCGTTAACTCATGTTGCTCAATAAAAGCGAGCATTTGTTCATAATTAGCTTTATTTTGTTCGCGTGCTGAGTAGAGTGAGCCTAGCCATTGGTCGCGGGTGGCAAGTAATTCGCTGAATAGCTCTAGTAGTCGATCTTGACGATTATCTAAATGCGCCAACAAATGTTTTAAGGGCATATGAAGGTTTTCATCAGCAACAGCATGCGCAAGGCAAGCTTTAGCAGCAGCCCTATAATGGACGTCAAGATTGTCGCTGATTTCGGCGAAAGGGATTTGTTTTTCGGCTAAAGGAATTGCATGACAAATTGTTTGGCACAAAGAATCGATAGTAATGATGCGTAAGCGCCCAGGATAATCCAATAATTGCCAGCCAAGCTTTTCCGAACGCGCAAGCGCTTCGGCGGCATAACGATAAGTTTGTTCCTGATGTGGCGAGCTGGCTTTAGCTCCTTTAGCCACTTTTTGTAAGGCTAATAAAATGCGTTCACGCATTTCACTGGCTGCTTTGCGAGTAAAAGTGAGCGCCACAATTTGTTCAGGCGCATTCACCGTCCCTAATAGCCGCAAATAACGTTGCGTCAAAATCTCAGTTTTTCCCGATCCTGCTGGCGCTTGCACGATAAACGAGCGACGAGGATCCGTGGCTTGTGCGCGTTGTTGGCTGTCCTTGAGCATAAATTAATTAATCCATTACTATTTCTTGTGCAGGAGCTCTGAGATTATAGTTTGAACTCATGCAATGTCCGTAAGCTCCGGTATTCGCTATTAATAGAATATCTCTTTCCAGCGTTTTAGGCATCAGTCGATCGTAGCCTAAAGTATCTCCAGATTCACAAATGGGGCCCACGATGTGGGCAAAACCTATTTTCTCATCGTGTAGTCGGCTTAAATTGACAATTTCATGGTAAGCGCCGTAAAGAGCAGGGCGCAGCAAGGTATTCATGCCTGTTTCGATACCTATAAAATGTGTTTTACCTTTTTCTTTGCATTGAGTCACTTTAGCGAGAATAACACCGCTTTCAGCGACAAAGAAACGACCTGGTTCCAACCAAAAGGACAGATGGGCAAAACTAGATTTGACAGCCATCAGCGAGGCATCCAAGGCTGCTAAATCGAGTGCTTGCTGGCCGGGTTTTTCAACGATACCTAAGCCGCCGCCTAAATTAATGATGCTCACCTCAGGAAAATGAGGAAGTAGGGAGCTCAGCATAGCTGCCGTCTGTTGCCAAAGCTCAGGCGTTAAGATACCGGAGCCGGAATGTGCATGTAACCCAATGACTTTAATTTGGTTTTGTTTTACTAACTCTCTAAGTTGAGGTATATCGCTGCGTGGTATACCAAATTTTGATTCATTACCACCAGTACAGACATATTTATGATGACCAGCGCCGCTACCTGGATCAATACGCAGTAAAATGCGTTGGTTTTTAAAGAGCTCAGGCCAATTTTCCAGTGGATATAAATTATCAATCGTCACATAGCAGCCTAAAGTGAGCGCAAAAGCATATTCGTCTTTGGCCGCAAAATTAGGTGTGAAAAGGATTCGCTGTTTATCGATATTTGGAAACAGGGTTATCACATGCTGTAGCTCTTCGATAGAAACGCATTCAAAGCCAATCCCTTTTTCATCTAAAGTTTGCAAAATGGCAGGATGGGGGTTGGCTTTAATGGCATAAAATAAGGAGTCGACTGATTTTAAGTCGAGTAATTCCTGCGCTTTAGTCGCTAGGGTTTGGCGATGATAAACATAGCAGGGCGAGTTTGTGTTGGCCAGATCCAGCAAGCGCTTCTGTTCATTTTCCCACCAAGGCTTAGATTTTGCTCCGTTATTGCCAAATTCTTCTTGCCAGCTTTTAGAGTAATAAAAGCTCTGCGGATTATTTTCAATCAATAACGCATGCAGTTTTTGGCATAATTTGTCGGCTTGCCCCTCGTCCACTACAAAGGTTAGGTTCAAGTCATTGGAGGCTAAAGACATAAGATAAATTTGCTGAGCATCAAACACTTCAAGCGTCGGACCTAATTGTGGCAGAACCGTGCGAATATGATGGCCTACTAAGCTCACAGCGCTACAAGGTTCAATGAGTTTTGCCCGGCCGAAGCGATTTAGATCGGCTAATAAAGCTTCAAGGGAAGCACGATCGCGAAGTTTTGCACTACTATCCAAGGAGAGCGTCACGTTAAATTCGGAGGAAGAGAGCAGGTCAACTGAAAACCCATGCAATTTAAACGCGGCGAAGATATCTGCTAGAAAACCCACTTGCTGCCACATGTTAAGTGTATCGATCGAAATCAAAAGAATACTGTTTTTGACTTGGATGGATTTAATAGGAGGCGCTTTGTCGTCACTCTCTTTTGAAATGCGTGTCCCAGAATGTTCTGGCAGGCGAGTGAATTTAACGACCATGGGAATTCCGGCCTTACGTACCGGCGGTATGCAATTAGGATGTAAAACTTTTGCACCCATGGTGGCAATTTCCTGGGCTTCATCGTAATTTAGCTGTTTCAGAAGACGCGCATTGGGTAACTGATGGGGGTTTGCGGTATAAATTCCTGGGACATCAGTCCAAATTTCGCAAGCACTGGCTTGTAACAAGGCGGCGAGTAGACCTGCTGAGGTATCTGAGCCTCCTCGGCCTAGCAATACGGTATCGCCATGTGGATTTGCTGCGAAAAAACCCTGGGTGATGATGACTTGCGCACCGCTGGCAAGCAATTTTTTCCTAAGTGCAGGGTTTGCCTCAGGATTACAGCGTGCAGCCAAATAGTTCACGGTATCTCCACCAGGAATCGGCGTAGAAACTAAGGCTTCGCGTACATCAAACCATAGACAGTGAATTCCTTTATTGGCTATAAAAGCGTGTCCCAAGCGGGTCATCATTAATTCGCCGAGACTGAGAATTTGTGCGCGAGTTTTAGCAGGCGCTTCTTTTAAGAGAGCGATACCGGTGAGCCATTGCTTTAATTGATTTAAATCGACACTAATTAGTTCTGCCGAAACGTTTAAGGCTTCAGCGAGATCCAGATAACCTTGGGTAATTTCTTCTTCTATATTTTGATGTTGATTAAGAAGTGCTGCCTCGATTGCTTTTTCTAGTTTATTTGAAGCTTGAGTGAGTGCGGAACAGACAATAATAGGTTGTACGCCACTAGCAATATGTTGTTGCGTAATCGCAGCAATATTTTCCCAGGTTTGCAGCGAAGAGACGCTAGTTCCCCCGAATTTAGTTACAACTTGTTGCATGATAAAGCTCGAGCAAAAAAAGAACACATTACCACGGACTAGAAAGTAATTACAAGCAAGTATCCCAAAATAAAACGGTATTAAATGACCATCATGATCTAAATGTTTTCATGTTGGATTTTATATGAGTTTGCAATGATTTTATTAGCAATTTTTTTTTAATAATCAGTTGAAAAGCTATCCAATTCATTTATTATCACTGTTTGTTTTTTTGCAATATTCTGGGATGCATTTTTTAATGGTAAGGAGTCTGGAGTGAAGAGCATGCAGAGACCCATAAGAACTATCGCTAGCGCAGCCGTTTTAGCGATGATGGCAAATAGTGTCGCTAATGCAGGAAGTTTTTCCCTGTACACAGAAAGTAGCCCGGCTGCAATTGGTAATTACGGAGCAGGTCTTGCTGCGGAAGCTGCCGATGCGTCAACAGGTTGGTATAACCCAGCGGGTCTTTCTTTGCTTCACCGGCAAGAGGTGGTGACTGGTGAAGTAACTGCGTTTGTTTCAGCAAAACTATCTGGTGCAAGTACTTTTTCAACCTTAGGGTTGCCAAGTTATACGCAAACATTTTCAAACCTAAGCGGTGGTAAAATGGGTTATATCCCATCATTTCATTATGCTTTACCGTTTGGTCAAAATATGGCCTTTGGTTTGAGTTTTGTCGCGCCCTTTGGTTTAGCCACTCAGTGGGATCGTGTAGGACCTGTACGTTATGCAGCGACCACAAGTAACCTAGTTACCGCTAACCTCTCACCTGAGATAGGTGGTCGATTGACTGATCATTTTGCCTTAGGTTTGGGTATCGATCTCCAGTACGCTAGAGTAAGATTCCATAGCGTGCTTGGTGCGCCTACTTCACTTTTGCAATTTAATTTACCCTACTTCCTGGATTCATTAAGTTACAATAAAGGGCATTCGTATGGTGTGGGATTTCATGCAGGTGGTATGTTGCTGTTCCAACACGATCATACTCGTATTGGTTTAAACTACCAATCTCAAATGAGACATCGGTTCAACGGATTTAGCCGTTTACAAGGTCGCTTAGCGAGCTTAGGACCTACTCTTACACCGTCTGCAGTATTAGCAGCTGATGGTGAGGCAATCTTCTGGAGTGATACTCTAACGAGTAACAACGTTATATTCCCCGATGTAACTACCTTAAGTATTTACAAAGATATTAATAGTAGACTTGCCATTTTAGGTTCTGCTGTTTATACCGGTTGGAATTCGCTAAAGACACTGGAGTTACAACGAGTTGCTGCTTACGCGCCTCAATTAGCTCAGACTTTGGTCAATTCTGCAACGACTGAAAACTATCGGAACGTTTGGCGTTTTGCTTTAGGTGCTAATTATCAGCTGACTGATACATTAATGCTGAGAGTAGGTGGTGGTTGGGATGAAACTCCGACCAGAAATGAGTTTAGAGATGTCCGTATCCCTGATACTAACCGTTGGGCTGCTTCAGTTGGTGCGCATTATCAATTGCAACCTAATATTGGTTTCGATTTAGGTTATACTCATTTATTCTCTGCAGGTCATTACAGAATTAACCGCACTAATGCTGTGGGGGCGACTAGCACTTATAATGTTGATGCAAGCATTAATGCGCATGCCGATTTAGTGGGTGTACAAGCTGTGTGGGTTCTTGACCAACCAGCTCCTATGATTGCCCCAACCAAATAAATTGGGGGTGATTAAAAAACCACGCTGATGCGTGGTTTTTTTTTGCAAGTAGCTACACCATCCCTTATGGGAAATTTTTCGTTCTGCCAAGCCTAGTCAGAAGGAGATGCAGGAAACTATTGAAGACTTATTTGTTTAATTAGCTGAATAGCTACTTCTGTTAATGTAATTGTTAGGCAATATGAAGAATACCATTAGGGCTACTATTTCTAAGATAGTTTTTGATGTCGTTTAAAGACTCTATAATTAATAGCGCTCCAATTGTGAGCTATTCTCAGGATTCGCCGGCTATTGCCGTCCCTTCAATAATTTTGCAAGGTCCTTCGCAAAATAAGAAATAATAAGATCCGCACCAGCACGTTTAATGGCCAAAAGGCTCTCAACCATTGCTTGCTCTTCATTGATTAAACCTTGAATAGCCGCGTTTTTTATCATGGAATATTCACCACTGACTTGGTAGGCACATAAAGGTATTTCAGGAAAATGTTGTTTAATTTTGTAGATGATATCAAGGTAGATCATGGCTGGTTTTACCATGAGTAAATCCGCGCCTTCTTCTAAATCCAGGGCAGCTTCTCTCAGTGCTTCGTTTGAGTTGGCAGGATTCATTTGATAGCTTTTGCGATCACCAAATTGAGGGGCGCCTTGGGCAGCTTCACGGAAAGGGCCGTAGAAACTAGAACTGTATTTAACCGCGTAACTTAAAATGGCTGTATTTTGATGACCTGCTTTATCCAAGGCTTGACGAATGGCAGCAACCATTCCATCTGTCATACTGCTGGGTGCAACCCAATCAGCACCAGCAGCGGCATGGCTTACTGCCTGTTGAGCCAATAATTCCAAGGTTTTATCGTTATCTAAACTCTGTCCCTGTAAAGCACCGCAATGACCATGGTCAGTGTATTCGCAAAAACAAACATCAGTAATAATTAAAATATCTTTATTGACTTCACGAATGACACGTACGGCTTGTTGAATGATACCGTCAGAGTAAAGTGAAGCACTGCCAATCGCATCTTTGTGGCTAGGAATGCCAAAAAGTAAAACGGCTCTAATGCCCAATTCAGTAAGTTGATTTATTTCAGTAGGTAAGTCATTGAGACTTAATTGAAATTGTCCCGGCATGCTTTTAATTTCTTGTTTATTAGAAATTGTTTCTGAAATAAATAAGGGCGCAATAAATTGTTGCGGATCTAATCGAGTTTCCTGTATTAAAGCTCTAACAGCAGGGCTGCTGCGTAACCGTCTTAAACGTACTGGAAGGTGAAAATCAGTCATTTTGTTTCCTCTTAAGCCTTAATGTTCAAGCAACTGTTGTTGATTTATTGGGCTTTAGCCCAACCCAATCAAAACAGGTTTAACTCGCATGCTTCGAATCTTTTGCAGTATCGCGAGTATACAATAGATCGATTCCACTGGCTGTAGCACTCGCACTCACTTGAATACTGAAAAATTTATTTAATAAATAAGTTAGGGTAAATACATTCGAATCAGCTTGCGCTAAACCAAAATTATAACTCACATAAATGCGTTTAGTTATCGATTTACCGACTACTACGGTATCTGATTCGCTGATTTCATTAGTTTGTTGATTATACTTGGTATTGTTTTTTATATTCAAATCTACACCTAATGATTGTTTTAATTGCGAAAGCAGTTGTGTTCCTTTGGTTCCGGCACCTAAGTTCATTGAGCTAATCGCATTTAAAAGAAGTTGAGCTCCCGCTTGGTTTGCTTGATTGGCGGGTTTACCTAAAAAGAGCATGGATAAAATATCGGTTTGAGACAGGGTAGGGGGCTCAGAGAAAAGTTTTATTTTAGTTGCACTTAAACGTCCACTCACTTCAACCCCAACAATCATTTCACTATTAAAGTTTAAATTCTGTAAATTGGCTGATTTAAAATCAAACAATTGGTTTGAACCACTAAATGAAGTATTTCTATTATTGAAGCGACGGATGGCTCGAACATTAATACCAGGATTATCAATGGAACCGCCGGTGAAAATTAATTGCCCCTGATCAATCGTTAGCTCTTGGCCATAGACTTTATATTTTCCGTCACGTATGGTTAATTCACCACTAGCATTGAGAGGGCCTTGTGGTAATTGCAGTAAGCGGATACTTCCATCAAGAAAACCATGCAAATCTTTTACGTCGATAACAACGTTCTCTCCCATCATTAAGACTAGATCAGCATTAATATGGAAGGGGTTGGGCGTCGATTTTGCTCCAACAAAAACGGCATCCTCAGAGAGACTAGTAGTACTAGTAAAAGTCCGAGGTTTGATTTGAGCGCTAGGAATTAAGATCTGCCCCGTGATATCGATAGCATTAGGTTTGAAATAAATGATTAATTGTGGGGATAAATTGATGAGGTAATCTGCCGTATGAATTAGGGGAAAATCCTCGCCGTTGAGCGTGAACGAACCCGTGAGTTCAGGTGTAAAATCCCCCTTGCCGTTTAAAGTTAATAGTCTTCCCTGAGAAGCGAAAGAACCCTGGCTTGTCCAGTGTTTATTTCGACTTTGCAGATTAATTTGAATGGGGTCTAAATTAAGCCCTAGCTTGGGGATAACCAGTTTTGCTTTATCAAGATTGAGCGTACCTTCCATCACCGGTTTATTGATAGTTCCACTGAGGTTAATTAAGGCGTTTAATTGGCCTTCAATTTTGCTTGGTACGCTGCTAAATTTTTCGAGAAAACTAAGGGAATTCACATTTAAACTTAAATTGCCTTTGAGTGCTTGTTTTTCACTTAATCCTTGGTCTAAACGAAATTGAGGTAAATTCAGGGTCAAAGAAAGGAATTTAGACTGATCCAGGGTTAAATTTCCAATCAGATCTAAACGATTAGGCGTTAATTGGGCATTGAATTGTCCGCCAGAAAATTTTAAAACTTCTGCAGGATTTTTTTCGTCTAATTGATAATTACCTGGTGGAATAATTAACTTCAACTCGCCGTTTGTTGGACTCGTAATTGTTGCATTGGCCTTAAGCTCAGTTTGTAATAATTTCAGGCTAGGATGAAGCAAGCCAGGGTTGGGAATTGTTGCATTGAGGTTCCATTGATAGGGTAAAGAACCTTGCACTTGAAGTTCATTCGTTCCGAGTGTAGCCTGCGCTTGGATTTGGTGATTTTGATAATGAAGAGTTGCGGTTAGTAAATTGCCAAAATATTGCGTCGTTAACAGTGAATTTATTACCAAGTTAGAGAAGGAGTTACCTGTTAATTCGGTATCCAGTTTCAGTTGTTCAAAGGGGTTTTCTCCGGTTTTAACATCGAAGCCTGCTGCTTGGATTTTAGCTTGAATTTTAGGGTTTGTTTTTTCATTGTAAGCAAAATTAAGATTAACTTCTGCTTGAGCTAACTTAATCGTTCCCTGAGAGTGGATGGTTTGTTCGCTAGTCTGGCCAACAAGCTGAATATTTGCTGGTATCGGTGATAAGATAGTGGCAGCAAGACTAAGGTTTAGATTAGGAAGAGTCCCGTCGAGATGTAAGTTTCCTTCAGGACTTTCAAGCATTTGGTCTTTATCGATAGGCCAGATAAATTGCCGCCATGTCGCTAAATTGTGTATTTCCTTTCCATTTCTTAAAGTCCCATGAACTACCGTACCTTTAGGGTTAAGCATCTCTCCATGCCAATGATAGAGAGAAAAATCACCGCCTAATTTAATAAAGCCTTGGATATTGGGCTTAGAGTTTTTGGACTTAAATTCTAACTGAGCAGCTAAGGGATAAGGAAACTTAGGTTGAGCTTGTCCGTTTAAACTGAAATCCATATTATTAAAAGTTAAAAAAAGTTGGTTAATTTTCCAAAGCTGATTTTTCAGATCGGCCTGCAATTTAAGATTGGTAATTTGGTTCTTAGATTCATTATGGGTAATTTGAATTTTATCTACAGAAGCATCATTAATTTTAATGTCAATAGGTAGCTTAAAAGCAGTCGATTTAGCTGGTTTTTGTTCTTTATCTTTTAAGGATAAAGACAAATTTTTTGCATGAAGAGAGTCAATTAACAACTGATGATTAAACAATGATTTCCATTGCCAAGTTGTCATGAAATCGTTTAGTTCAACTTGAGTGTGATCGTCTTGATAATGAAGGCGAGAAAATGAAAAATGACTAATAAGCTTACCCTGCGGGTTTTCAATAATTAATTCGCCGGGCAAAATAATTTTCGTTAATTTTGTACCGAGTAGAAATCCCGATTTGGTAGTCACTATAAAAATAGAAAAGGCGATAAATAGAATAAAGAAAAATACCAAAATTTTTATAGACCATTTAAGTAAGTTGCGGATCATAAATCGGGTCCCATATTAATGACTAGTTTTGGACCTCTAGAATGGTGAGCACGAGTTCCTATAGGTTGAGCAATAGCGATTTTGATAGGTCCCATCGCTGATAGCCACATTAGCCCAATACCAATATCGTTCTTTATTTTTCTTGTATTGGGTCTATAAACATCACCACTGTCGAAAAAGCCGATTAGATACCAATTTTCTTTGGTTTCTTTTTGAATTTCTAGGCCAGCATAAGTCAAAATTTTTCCAGGACCAATGGAGTTATATTTATAGCCTTTTAAATTTTCTGCACCACCGAGTAGCAGCGCCAGAGATAAGGGTAATTGAGTAATATTATTAATTGCTGTTATGCCTTGAATAGTATGAAAATAAAAACGCGTGCGAATTTGCGGAAGAGTTAGCGCTGCTTTTGCATTAATTGACGCTTGGATGAAATTTTCATTCGAAAAAAACGCTTTACTTGCCCCTAAACCTGTTACCGTAATGTTATATCCCGAAGGCGAAAAAAGGTTATTTTTTATTTTAATCCAAGTAAAACTAGCCTTTGGAAATATTGCACGTTTATTTTCATCAGGCTTACGATAATAATGATAATCATCATAAAGACCATTGATTGATAAAACACGCTGAAAATAAGGCAAATTATGATGTTGTGCTAAAGAAATTAAAACCGATTTACTGTAGCCTGTATCATAATTCAAAGCAGCTAAATTACCGTTAATGTGGTATTGATCAACGACAGGATTTTTGCCTGGAATAATATATTGCGTTTTTAACGCAGATTGAGCAGTAGAACCCAAGGCAATAAGGTTAAATTTATGGCCAGCAGCGTTAACAGGGATAATATGATAGCCGGCACGCCCACGGATGCCGGTATCGGTACCATAGCCCACACCAAAGGAGTAGCTCGAACGAGGAACCGGTTCGAGATGAACCTGAATAGGGATATAACGTTCCTTACTGCCAATTTCGGGTTTAACTGCTACCGAGCGAAAATAACCACTACTGACTAGCTGACTATTGAAGGTCAATATTTGATCCGTAGAATAAGGTTGGCCGTAATTAAAAGGCACGTAGCGCTTTAGTAATTCGGGTGAGATATTAGTTGGATCAAATTGCACCTGGCCAAAATAGTATTGCGAACCCGTATCAAAAATCAGGTTAATCTGAGCTTTATAGCGATTAAGATCGATAAGCATTTCTGCTTTTTCAAAGGAGGAATGCAAATATCCCTGCCGTTCAGCAGCATCGGATAAGAGTTGTTTCGTTTCCTCATACTTTGCGCTATTTAAAGGCTGACCGAGAGCGATAGATAAATTGTTTAGCACCTTTTTAATCGCAGGATTATTGGCTCCCTCACCTTTAAGCTCGATATTTAACTGATTAATTATCACCAGCGGGCCAGGATTAACCTGGATTTGCAAAGGTTGTCTTCTCAAGCTAATTAGTGGGTTAAAATAGCCAAAGGGTTGCATGGCTTGCGTTATTTGTTGACGAAGCTCTTCGTCAGTTTCTCGCTCTAAAGGTCTGGTTTGCTCGATTTCCATTAAACGGGACTGGATATTAATCAATAATCTTCCCTTCACCCCGACAATATGAAAATTCATTTTAGGTGTAGCTGCGATTAATAAAGGTAGGCTTAGGAGCACCCAGAGTTGACGTATTTTCTTCATGCAAGTCCGGTCATTGCACAATTAGCCTCCATGGCTTTCAAACGATAGACTAATTCAAGTGCTTCTCGAGGCGATAAATTATCAGCATCTATTTTTGCTAATTCTTTAAGAAGCGCGGAAGGGGGTTGGTCAATCAAAAACGGCTGTTGCTGTTCTGTCTGTGTGTGGACCTGATTGAGATGTTGACTAGCAAGTTGTAAAACCTCTGTCGGGATTCCTGCTAGTTGAGCCACTTCCAAACCATAGCTGCGATTCGCTGAACCTTCTTCCACCTGATATAAAAAAACAATGCGACCGTTTGCCAGGGTCGCTTGTAAGTGGACATTTCTAATGCAGTTAAATTGTTCGGGTAACTGGGTTAGTTCAAAATAATGAGTAGAGAACAAGCTGTAAGCCTTGATGGTCTGAGCAAGGTAAATACAGGTCGCATAGGCAAGTGCCATCCCATCGTAAGTACTAGTTCCACGGCCTATTTCATCAATTAATACCAAGCTTTTATGAGTGGCTTGCCGAAGAATGTAGGCTGTTTCTGTCATTTCCACCATGAACGTGGAGCGGCCAGAGGCTAAATCATCAGAAGCACCAATGCGTGTAAAGATGCGATCAATAGGTCCTATCTTTGCCTGTTTTGCAGGGACATAGCTGCCGGTGTGAGCAAGCAATACAATCAAGGCAGTCTGTCGCATATAGGTGGATTTTCCACCCATATTAGGACCGGTGATGAGAAGCATATTTTTATTGTTATTTAAAATTAAGTCATTAGCAATGAATTGCTCCTGCAAAACTTGTTCGACAACAGGATGACGACCTTCAATAAGATAAATACCAGGTTCTAGGGTAAATTGGGGGCTAGACCAATGGAGTGCTTGAGCTCGCCCGGCGAAATTGGCCAGTACATCGAGTTGGGCAAGTGCATGAGCTAATTGACTAAGGGGTTTGATGAATTGTTGTATTTCCTCTAACAAATTATCGTAGAGCCATTTTTCTCGTGCTAAGGCTTTCACTTGAGCGGATAATACTTTTTCTTCGAATTCTTTTAATTCGGGAGTAATGTAGCGCTCAACGTTTTTTAGCGTTTGCTTCCGCTGATAATTCAAGGGTGCTTTTTCAGATTGATTACGTGATAGTTCAATGTAATAACCCTGTACGCGGTTGTAACCAAACTTTAATGTTGATAAGCCGGAGCGTTGTTTCTCGGCGGTTTCTAGTTCGATAAGCTTTTCTGTGGCATTATTGCTCAACATTCTTAATTCATCGAGTTCCTCATCAAATCCTGAGGCAATAACTCCTCCATCGCGAATCAGCATGGGTGGGTTATCAACTAGGGCATTGCATAAAAGCTCATGAAGTTCGGGTTGAAGCATTAAATGATGCTCTAATTCTTTTAGCAGCGTTGACTGATTGGCGGCAATTGCATCGCTGATCTCAGGGAGAATAGCGAGTGTTTCTCGAAGTTGAATTAGATCACGTGGTCTTGCAGATTTCAAAGCAATACGCGACACAATTCGTTCGACATCGCAGATTTGTCTTAGCAAAGGATGCATCAGCGCCGCTTGGTTTTTTTCAATGAATTCACTGACTACAGCTTGCCGTTGTAGAATTAAATTGGCTTGATTGAGAGGTCTACCTAGCCAGCGTTTAAGTAAGCGGCTACCCATGGCAGAGGCTGTGTAATCAAGCACGGATAATAAACTATTTTCTCGCCCACCTTGATTGTTTTCAAAGATTTCCAAATGCTTTTGCGTGGAGGCATCAAGTTGCAGATAGTGTTCATTTTGTTCCAAAGTAATCTGCGTTAAATGAGGTAAAGCTTGACGCTGAGTATTTTGTAGGTAGGTTAATAAACAACCTGCCGCAGGGAAGGCGATGACATAGTCTTTTTCACCAAAAGCACTTAAATTTTGTACGGCAAACTGCTCGCACAATAGTTGCTGGGCACGCTTTAAATCGAACTCCCAAGCCGGGCGGTTTTTTACCGTAAAATGAGAAAGAGGCAAGCTCTGTTGCGTTAGAATTTCTGCAGGTTGTAGGCGATTGATCTCTGCCCAAAGTTGGGCCTCATCGTTCACTTGCAACAAATGAAAACGGCCTCCACTTAAATCAACCCAAGCGAGACCAAATTGCTTATTTTGCGTGTGGATAGCAAGCAAAATATTATCTTTTTGCGCGTCAAGCAGGGCTTCGTCAGTTACTGTGCCAGGAGTGATTATGCGGGTCACTTGGCGTTCGACTGGACCCTTTGATGTGGCTGGGTCACCAATTTGCTCACAAATAGCGACGGATTCGCCTTTTCTGATTAATCGAGCTAAATAATTTTCTACTGCATGGTAGGGAACACCGGCCATGGGAATGGGTTTATCGGCAGATTGGCCGCGATGAGTTAGCGTTAAATCGAGCAGTTTGGCAGCCCGTTTCGCATCATCATAAAAAAGTTCGTAAAAATCACCCATACGATAAAGAAGTAGCATATCGGGGTATTCTGATTTGATGCGTAAATATTGCTGCATCATGGGGGTATGAGTTACAGACATAGTTTTATACGGAACAAAAAATTTTAGAGATTCTAGCAAAGGCTCTGATTTAAGTCAGTAAATTGAGTTAGGATTTGGGCAGAGATCTTTCGCCCCTTCGAATTCGTTGCAGGCCTTGCTCAGGACAAGCCCCTTCGAGAGCCTCAGGACAGGCTTCGAGACGCACGCCATGCGTGCTCCTCAGGCTGAACGGGATAAAATTAATACAAATTCCTTATTTTGTGGGGATATCTGCCGTTCGGACTCTGAGGTATCCCCACGAAAGTGTTTAGTTCATTGATTGTTATGTTTGTCCCGTTCACACTGGGGAAGCGCGCAGCGCTGTCTCGAAGTGCCGCAAAAGCCCCTTCCTTCGAGAGCCTCAGGATGGGCGCAGCCGCCAGGCCGTCTCCGAGTCTCACATCAAACCGTACGCATCAGCGACTAAAGTACCAGTTCAGCTACACTTAAAACAAGCCATTTCCTCAATAGGAATTATCATGTCAAGGACTTTAACAAATAGCGGGCGCGGGCATTTTCATCTTCTCCATAAGGGAAAATCCATTGATGATTTAATTATTCAATATATGCAGGCTAACCATATTCCTGGTTTGGCTTTATCTATCACGCAGGCACCTTATATCACGCGCGTTGTTGGCTACGGCTTAGCAGATACTGAGAGAAAACTTCTTGTTGCTTCTAATACGTTATTTTATATTGGCCAATTGAGCCAGGTATTTACGGCTGTGGGAATCCTGCAACTTAAACAGGAAGGCAAGCTTAAGTTGGATGGGCTGATCACGGCTTATTTTTCTGGCTTACCTCAAGCCTGGTCTTCGATAACCATTCGACATTTATTAACACATAGTTCTGGTTTGCCTAGTTATAAGGATGAGCCTTTTGATTGCAGTAAAGACTATTCTTTTAACGATCTGATACACTCACTAACTGATAAGCCTCTTCTATTTTCGCCGGGTTCTAAAATGAACCCTAGCGCGAGCGATTATTATATCCTTGGAAAGATCATTGAAAAAGTCAGTGGGTTGTCTTATGAGGAGCATGTGACTAAAAATCAAATTAGTCGTCTCGGTTTAAAACATACTTTTTTTGTTTCCACTGTTTCTAGCGTAAATAATGAGCTGAGTAAGGGTTCCAAGCCTTTTAAACACAGCCAATTTTTAAACAATGCGAATTTTATAAATCCTAGCGAGTTAGCCCAAGGTTATGTCGACAAAGAGGGTGATTTTGCTGCAACTGCTGCGCTAAATTGGTCTGCTAGCTATGCTGACAGTGGTATCGTTGCCTCGGCTGAAGATCTTGGTCTTTGGGATATTGCACTGGCTGGGGGGATTTTATTAAGCGATCCAGAGGATAGACAATTTGTATACCATCCGGTTAGTTTAAGTGATGGTCAAATTATCCCGGCAAATTGTGGTTGGTTCTTCCCTGGTCGTGAAGGTTTTATGGAAATTAAAGGCAATATACCTGGTTTTTCTGCGTTTTTAGGTCGTTTTAACGATTCTACAGAACCTTTAGGCATCAGTTTATTGACCAATAAGGATGGTTTGCCTGATCTGGATCTATTAGCGCGAAAAATTCTGACCGCTTTTGAGCCCAAACTGGGAGCTCCCAGCGAGGCTGCGGCCTGGTCTGAAACTTTACAAAGTCCCTATTCTGTAACACAAACCCTAAACCGGGTGATGAAGATAATAAAACGCCAAGGAGGGACTATTTTTGCTCAAATCAGTCATAGTGACGCGGCAACTAAGGCGGGGCGAACGCTTTTACCCACCGAGGTGCTTATTGTAGGCAATCCTGCAAAAGGAACCCAGCTGATGCAAACTAATCCAGCTTTTGCTTTAGATCTTCCTCTGCGTATTATGGCGACCGAAGATGAAACAGGACAAGTTTGGCTCAGTTTTACTGATCCTCTTTCGTTGGCAAAAGAATATGGCATCAGCGCGGAGCAATTGCCAGTACTGCGACAAATGTCGATTGGCATTCATAAAATTTGTGAAAAAGCGATTTCGCCTTTAACGCTAGATTAAATAAAAATTAATGTTAATTTAAGATTTGCCGATAATTCGACTATACTGACCTCAAGACGTTGATTTTTTAATTAGAATTGATAATCAGCGTTTTTAAAAGTCGTCGTCCTGAGGGATGGCCTTAAATAGCTAACAAAGCCTTAAGTTGGGACAGGGAGAATTATATTTTGCATCAATTATTTTGTAAGTCCTTCACTTAAGGTAAATTTTTGTTAGACTATTAAGGGTGTTAATGCCTATGATCAACTACGGAGAATGATTATGAAACGTTTGGCCCTTCTAGCAGTGACTGCTTTTGTAGCAGTTTTAATTTCTGCTTGTGGTGAAAATGCAGAAAAAAAATCAGAAACTGGTGCTACTAATGCTGTACAGCAACCAAGTACAACTGGTACAACTGGTACTACTGGTACTGAAACCAACCAAAGTGGTCAATAAGTTTTTTTCAAAGCCGTTTTTTAAAACCCCGCGTTGGCGGGGTTTTTTTTGACACCTCAGTTGAGATTCATAATGGATGATTTAGTGAAATTAGTGCAGAAACTGGCAGATCAACTACGCACCCACCATTTAAAAATTGCCACAGCCGAATCCTGTACCGGTGGTTTAATTGCGGGATTGTTAACTGAATTACCCGGAAGTTCCCTGTGGTTTGAGCGAGGTTTTGTTACTTATAGCAATGAAGCAAAGCAGGATATGTTGGGCGTCAAATCAGAATTAATTCAAACGCATGGTGCAGTCAGCCAATTAGTCGCCGAAGCAATGGCGTTGGGAGCACTTAATCATAGTCCTGCTCATTTTTCCTTAGCAGTCACCGGAATCGCTGGACCTGATGGTGGCTCGCTTGAGAAACCAGTGGGTACCGTTTGGTTTGCCTGGGCTAGGCTTAATCTACCTGTTCAAAGTTTACATTGCCATTTTCAGAATGCCTCACGACAGGAAGTGCGCCGACTTGCCTGCAAACAGGCATTAAAAGGAGCACTTTCTTATCTTAGCTGCTGACTTTAGATTTATTAGCTTGTTTATACCTATGAATAAGTCATGTTATAAAGTATGTGCGCTTCCTTCATCATTCGTATCTGCGCTTTCCTCCTCATTCTGCTTTATATGATTAAAAGCAAATTCTTTTTTGATAAATTCAATACGTCTTGATAATGAGCCTATTTGATTAGGAAGTGTTTCTTGTAAGCCATCTAGCCGGTTTAACAGCTCTTCTATGTTTGTAATCTTTTTGTCTTTAATTTCTTGAAGAATTTCATTGACTTTTGCAACATGATGTCTGTTCCAATGAAAACGAAGAAGACGGCTTGGGGCAGAGTAGTCTTCGAGTAAAGCCGTTGCTTGCTCTAATTCCCCTCCATTATTTTCATTGGTCTCTTGATAAATTCCTTTATAAGATTCTCTTCCTTCATGCTTCTTGACTAGATTAATAATATCTTCATTTCGAGTTCTCTCAGCTTTTTTTCTAAGATTTTGTTGCTTGATGAGATCTACGGTACAGTAAGGGCTTTTGAGAAGCGTTTCCAGTATCTCTTTATTCCCTCTATTGATCACCAGATCTAAACAAGTATTGCCTTCAGAATTTTGGGATTCTAAACAACTTGCATTGAAAGACTTACTATGAATAATTGCGTCAGCTGCAGTGGGATTATTATGTTGGATAGCTTGATCTAGCGCGGTTGCATTATTCCTTCTAAGATTTAAAAAAGAAGTATCAACCAGGTTGAGAATTAAATCTAGGATTGCTCTTGTCACTTTCTTAATAACTGAATAATGCAGAGCAGTATAGTCTGGATGAATCATCAAAAGCTCTTTATCAAAGTCTCGATGATTAAAGATTTTTTTAATTGCTTCTTCATGATTGTGGTATATCGCTAACTGAAGAGGGGTTTCATTAAGAGACGTCTCTTTTAGAAAATATTCCCTTCTGAAGTTGCGATGGTTCAATATTAAATCGAGCTTCTCTGTAGCCTTATTTCGGTCTTCAACAGCTTCATGCAAAATAGTGCGCTTTCCAGGATTTGTAGCCCATTCTAATACTTCTGGAGTACAATATGGGCTGGCCAAAAGTGCTTCAAAATAGCTTGGATCATCGTAGTAATATGCCGCTATTAAGATATTATTGCCGTTATTAGACACTTCTTGTTGCAATAATTCAGCTGAACACTCATTAGCCAAAACCTCTTTGAACCTTGCAAGATTCCTCATACGCATTAATGAATCTAGGCGCTTAGACATAATTAATTACCTTAGATAAAAGGAAGAGATTTATATTATACCTTATGCTCTTAAATTGATCAATAAGGTTGTTAATTGTTTATTTTATTCAAATAACAAGATGCATTTTATGACTGTCTTGCGCACAGAAAGACTATATGTTGAGAACGAGTCATTTCAACTCCCAATTATGAAGTTTCAAGATGGGTCCAATCGGATAAGAACAAGAATTTTTAACCGCTGCAGATAATCGCAGCTACTCATTTGCTGTAGGCCAATAACTATGTATAATTTCCGCTTTGCATACAACACGGGTGACCCTTATGGAAGACAATAAACAAAAAGCGCTAAGTGCAGCTCTCGCTCAGATTGAACGCCAGTTTGGTAAAGGCTCTGTAATGCGTATGGGCGATGGAAATATCATGCGCGATATAGAAGCCATTTCAACAGGTTCCTTAGGTCTTGATATTGCCTTAGGAATAGGTGGTTTGCCGAAAGGGCGAATTGTTGAAATCTATGGACCTGAGTCTTCCGGTAAAACAACCTTAACCTTGCAAGTTATCGCTGAATGTCAAAAAAAAGGGGGGACGGCTGCCTTCGTTGATGCGGAACATGCGCTTGATCCCAGTTATGCCGCGAAACTAGGTGTTAATGTCGATGAGTTGTTAGTTTCGCAGCCTGATACGGGAGAACAAGCTTTAGAAATTACCGACATGCTTGTCCGCTCTGCTGCTGTTGATGTCATTATTATTGACTCTGTTGCTGCCTTGACTCCTAAAGCTGAAATCGAAGGGGAAATGGGGGATACCCATGTAGGTTTACAAGCAAGATTGATGTCTCAAGCTTTACGTAAACTCACCGCCAATATCAAACGTTCCAATACTTTAGTTATTTTTATTAACCAAATTCGTATGAAAATTGGTGTGATGTTTGGTAACCCTGAAACAACGACAGGAGGGAATGCACTGAAGTTTTATTCTTCAGTTCGCCTTGACATCCGTCGTGTGGGTGCCATTAAAAAAGGTGAGGAAATTTTAGGTAACGAAACCCGAGTAAAAGTCGTTAAAAATAAAGTAGCGCCTCCCTTTAAAACCACTGATTTCGATATTTTCTATAACGAAGGGATTTCTCGTGAAAGCGAAATCATTAATTTAGGTACTCAATTAGGTCTTATTGAAAAATCAGGCGCCTGGTATTCCTACAAGCAAGAAAAAATTGGCCAGGGCAAAGACAATGTGCGTGTATACTTGAAAGAAAATCCACAAATCGCTGCCACTTTAGAGCAGCAAATCAGGGCAGAATTGTTGGTAAAAAAATTACCAACGATGGAAACTGAAGCGATTGAGGCTGTGGATGACTAAAGCCTTCGACTGTGCAATGCGCCTATTAACTAGGCGCGAGCACAGTGCCTATGAGTTGGCGGATAAATTAGCGCAAAGAGGTTACGGTTCTGAAGAGATTTCTGAAGTAATTGCCAAATGTCAGCGTCTAGGTTTCCAATCTGACGCTCGTTTTGTTGAATCCTTGTGTCATACTCGTATTCGTCAAGGTTGCGGCCCTTTAAAAATTAGCCAGGAATTACAAGCTAAGCGTATTGAGCGCGAATTGATCGACACTGCACTTGAGCGAGAACAAGAGAATTGGGTAACTTATGCCTTAGCGGTCTGGCATAAAAAATTTAAGCATCAGGACGATATACCGTATAGTGAATTACAGAAACGACAACGGTTTTTATTGTACCGTGGGTTTCCAACGGACGTTATTGCAAAGGTTATTGCTGAGATAAGTTAAGGCTTGCTTCATAGCTGTGAACCTAAGCACATTACGTAAACTATTAATGATAAGACGAATGTAAGAGCATGAAAAGTTCAGAAATTAGACAAGCATTTTTTGATTATTTTGCTGCAAGAAAGCACAAAATTGTAGAATCAAGCCCACTTATACCAGGTAATGATCCGAGCTTATTATTTACCAATGCGGGTATGGTGCAGTTTAAGGATATTTTTCTCGGTTTGGAAACTCGCTCTTACCATCGAGCAGTCAGTTCACAACGCTGTCTTCGTGCGGGCGGCAAGCATAATGATCTTGAGAACGTAGGCTACACGGCCCGGCATCATACCTTTTTCGAAATGTTGGGAAATTTTAGCTTCGGCGATTATTTTAAGCGCGAGGCAATCAATTATGCCTGGGAATTTTTGACAGAAGTCTTAAAACTACCCACAGAACGTTTATGGGTTACTGTCTATAAAGATGATGATGAGGCTGCCGATATATGGCTTAAAGAACTGGGTGTATCGCCTGAGCGTTTTTCTCGCTGTGGTGAAAAGGATAACTTCTGGTCAATGGGTGATACCGGTCCTTGCGGGCCTTGCAGCGAAATTTTTTATGATCATGGGCCAGAAATTGCCGGTGGACCTCCGGGTAGTCCTGAGGAAGATGGAGACCGGTACATTGAAATATGGAATTTAGTATTCATGCAGTTTAACCGAGATAAGTCGGGGCAGTTACATCCTTTACCTAAACCCTCTGTCGATACCGGAATGGGATTAGAGCGTATTGCCGCAGTGGTTCAAGGCGTGCATAACAATTACGATATTGATCTTTTCCAGCATTTGATTCGTTCAATTTGCAAACTTGCCCCTTCTATCGATCCTGAACATGCTTCTTTGAAAGTTATTGCCGATCATATTCGTGCTTGTGCTTTTTTGATTGCTGATGGGGTGGTTCCGAGTAATGAGGGTAGGGGCTATGTCTTGCGCCGTATTATTCGACGTGCGGTTCGGCACGGCAATAAACTAGGCTTGCCGACTCCTTTTTTCTGCAAATTAGTGCAGCCTCTTATCGAAGCGATGGGTGATGCTTATCCTGAACTGATTAGTCAGAGAGAGCAAATAGAACGCATTTTAGCTCAAGAGGAAGGACAATTTGCACGCACCTTGGAACAAGGCCTACGCTTGTTACAAGAGCAAATTCAATCCTTAAAGGGGAAAGAAATTGCCGGTGACATTGCTTTCAAACTCTACGATACTTACGGATTTCCGCTCGATCTCACTGCTGATATTGCCCGTGAACAGGGTTTAACTATTGCTATGGATAGTTTTAACGAATGCATGCAGCAGCAGCGCGAATTATCTCAGTCAGCAAGTCAATTTGCGACGGATTATTCAGCCACGACGCAGCTTGCTGAATCTTCGGAATTTCATGGTTATCAAAAAGAAAACCTGCATTCTAAAATCTTAGCGTTACTTGCTGATAATAAGAAAGCATCTAAATTAACTCAAGGCAGCAGAGGAGCGATTATTTTAGAGCACACACCGTTCTACGCTGAAAGCGGAGGTCAGGTGGGGGATCGGGGCAGGTTACTTGATGGCCGCTCTGTTTTTCGCGTGGATGATACGCAGCGAATTGGACAGGCAATCATTCACTATGGTGAAGTGCTTGAGGGAGAGTTTACGGTTAATCAAGAAGTGAAGGCGCTTATTGATGTCGGTCGACGCGATGCAATACGTCTAAATCATACCGCAACCCATCTGTTACATGCCGCTTTAAAAGCCATTGTTGGCTCCCATGTCCAACAAAAAGGTTCTTTAGTGGATGCCGAGCGTGCACGCTTTGACTTTTCTCATTTCGAAGGACTCACGCCGGCTCAATTGCGTCAATTAGAAACGTTAGTAAACGACAGAATCCGAGCAAATGATGAAGTAGTGACTGAGATTATGAGCGTCGAAGAAGCGAAGAAGTCGGGTGCTGTCGCCTTGTTTGGTGAAAAATATGGTGATTCCGTGCGAGTACTCTCCTTAGGGGAGTTTTCGAAAGAATTATGTGGTGGTACCCATGCATCACGCACAGGGGATATCGGCCTTTTTAAAATTGTTGCCGAATACGGCGTTGCCAGTGGCGTGAGGCGAATCGAAATGGTTACTGGCGCTTACGCTTTAAGCTGGGTGAATCAGCAATTAGACTATTTAGATGAGGTCGCTGCAAAACTTAAAACGAATACTGTGAACGTTTCTGAGAAATTGTCACAATTTTTGCATGATATAAAACAGCAAGAAAAAGAATTAGCGCGTTTAAATGCGAAATTAGTTGCAAAATCAGGCGCTGATTTACTGAATGAAGTAAAGAATATAAATGGTGTGAACTTGCTAGTTAAGCAATTAGAGAACATGGACAATCAGACGCTGAGAACAACTTTAGATCAATTAAAGTCTAGCTTAGATAATGCAGTAATTGTGCTAATTGCCACTAGTCAGGATAAGATGAACGTTGTTGCTGGAGTGAGTAAAAGTCTTTTAGGCCGTGTACCAACTGCTGCGATGCTCGTTAGGCATCTTTGTGGTAAAGGGGGTGGCCGAGAAGACATGGCTCAAGGTGGAGGTCGTGTTCCGGAAGATCTGGACCAAAAGATTTCACAGATTCAGACAATGATCGCTGAGCACGCAAGTTAACATTTAGACGGGGCGCTGAAAATGGCATTATTGGTGCAAAAATTCGGGGGAACGTCGCTGGCTACGCTTAAGCATATTAATCATGCGGCAGATTTGGTAGCAAAGGCAAAACAGGCAGGCCATAAAATAGTCGTGATTGTATCGGCTATGAGTGGAGAAACAGATAAACTAATCGGCCTCGCTAATACTATTAGCGAATCTCCTGATGCAAGGGAGTATGCCGCTCTTGTTGCCACAGGCGAACAAGTTTCGATGGCTTTAATGGCAATGGCTTTAATCAATCGCGGCATTAATGCCCGCTCCTATACTGGTGGACAAGCACGAATCCAAACCTGTGCCCAGTATAAGAAAGCAAGAATACAGGCTATTGATACTTCGCCTATACTCCAGGATCTGGAGCAGGGTAGGGTAGTAGTCATTGCTGGATTCCAAGGCGTCGATAAAGATGGGAATATCACAACGCTGGGTCGAGGCGGCTCGGATACTACGGCAGTTGCTATTGCTGCAGCATTAAAAGCTGATGAATGCCAAATTTATACCGATGTTGATGGCGTTTATACCACTGACCCACGAGTTGTCCCTGACGCAAAGCGCTTGGAACAGATTACCTTTGAAGAGATGTTAGAGTTTTCCAGCCTTGGAGCTAAAGTATTGCAAATCCGTGCCGTTGAATTTGCTGGCAAATACAATATTCCTCTACGTGTCCTTTCTTCCTCGCAAGAAGGTCCCGGAACCTTAATTACCTATCAACAAAAAAATAGTATGGAAGCGCCAATGGTAACCGGAATTGCGTTTAGCCGTAATGAAGCAAAAGTTACCTTGTCGGGCGTCCCCGACAAACTTGGCCTAGCTTCGGGTATTTTAACTGAGATAAGCGAAATAGGTGTAAATATTGATATGATTGTTCAGCATTTGTCTGCGAATGATAAAACTGATTTTACCTTTACAGTTCACCGTGATGAATACCAGGCTACAATGGAAAAGTTGACGCAACTAGTAAAAGATTTAGGTGCGAATGCAGTGGTTGGCTCAAATGGCTTAGCCAAATTATCACTAGTAGGTGCTGGGCTTAAAAGCCATCCTGAAGTGGCTTCTATTATGTTTAAAACCTTGGCCTCGAAGGGGATTAATATTCAATTAATTGCCACTTCCGAAATTAAAATATCAGTACTCATTGATTCTGCGATGTTGGATGAGGGCGTACGTGCCCTACACGGCATTTTCCGGCTTGAAGGTGATGATCAGGATGAATCACGTTCACCTGTGGTTGGAGAAATAGAACCGAATTATGCTGCTGTGTTAGGCAAATAATTGTTTGCTCTGATTAGGTTGAGCTCCTTCGAGCTTAGTTCTTTGAGAGCCTCAGGATACGCGAAGCCGTCAGCCGTCTCGAAGCCTTACTAATTAATCCAAATGTTAGACTTAGAGACGGCGTAAACGCCTCCTCCGAACGGGCAATCATCCCAGCCTACATTAATAAAAATTAAAAGGAGTTAATATTGATGAGCTTTTGGAGTGAATTTAAACAATTTGCCATGCGTGGTAATGTCATGGATCTTGCTGTAGCGGTTGTTATTGGTGCTGCTTTTGGCAAAATTGTCTCTTCACTTGTTGATGGGATTATAATGCCCTTGATCGGCCTTTTACTTGGTGGAATAAATATTTCGGATAAATCTTTTAAAATTGGTGCTGCAGTAGTTAAATGGGGCTCCTTTTTACAAACTATTATTGATTTCACTATCATCGCGTTTTCTATTTTTCTCGTTATTAAATTTATAAATATATTGCAACAGAAACGAGAAAAAGAACCAGAGCTCACCAAAGAAGAGACTCTGCTGACTGAAATTAGAGATCTCTTGAAAGCTAAAACTAATGAAAACAATTCTTGATTTAAATTGATCCAAGCCTGATGTATTTCTACGAATGGATGTCATTCACTAAATTCATCAGGGATGACAATACCTCAGGACAAGCCTTCGAGAGCTCAGGATGCGCGGAGCCGTTAGGCCGTTTCGAAGCTTTGCAAATGCTGGTGTGAGACTTCGAGACGGCGTAAACGCCTCCTCAGTCCGAACGGTTTCAGATAAAATAGAGAAATCTTTTTAACCTGACTCCGTTCGCACTGAGGAAGCGCGCAGCGCTGTCTCGAAGTGTCGCGAAAGGCCCCCTCCTTCTCGAGAGCCTCAGGACATGCCCCTTCGAGAACCTCACGACAGGCTTCGATACGCAGGTCGTGCGTACTCCTCAGGCTGAACGGGATAAAATGGATAGAAATTCCTTAGAATCTCATTTCGTGGGGATACCTCAGCTCGAACGGAGTAAATAAATCCTCTTATCGAAGTATGGGCTTCAACATTCTAATTAATTAATTAATGGTTTCGGCAGACTCATCCATTAAAAATTACGAGGGGCACCCGCTCCACCTGGGCCAGGTACTTCGGCTGGTCCACCAATACCGCCAACTCCTCCTGGGCCGCCAGGTCCACCTGGGATTCCTGGGCCGCCGGGTCCGCCAACTCCTACTGGTCCCCCAACTGTACCGACCCCGCCAGCGTTACCAAACCCACCAGGTTTACCG
>NZ_LNYO01000009.1 GCF_001467895.1 Legionella nautarum | reverse complement strand
GTTTCATGCAGAATCTCCTCCAGCATAGGGTATGAGAAAATTCTACTTTTGACATCAGTTATTTTTCGGGGGGATTACCATGATGACAAATGGGTTACCTCGGTAGAGAATGCTCATCACTGTTGAGAATCTTGGATTTTTGTATAGTAACGATCAAACAGCTTATTTCTGAATTTGTAGTCTGGATCAATTTTATTTTTTAGACTAAAGAAGTCATGAGCTCTAGGATAAGCCTTAAAAAATTGATACTTCGTCGCAATTATTTGATAAGGCAAATAATAAGTGCCCCCCTCCTCTATCGCGGCATCAATTAATTGAGAAGTCCATGTTCTAACCCTTAGTTTATCTTGTTCGCTAACCCCTTGTTTATAATAGATAACAAAAGAAAAAACCTCAGATCTTGCCCAAGCAAGATAAGAGCCAGGATCAGGAAGAGCATGCCTGATTGAAATATTTAAAACCTTCACTTTATGCTGTTGAAGGATGGTTGTCATTTTTTGGGCAAATGAATCAAAATGCTCAACGGGTATAAAATACTCCTGAAGTACATAGGTCGAATGTTTACGTGAAAGGGGCTCAATACTATTTACATCATAACTTGCTTCATTGTTACGCCATTCAATAATTGGCCCTAAATTTTTGTACCGATCATACCAATGTTGCCTAAAATATTTTCCTAATTTAGTGTCGGAGATCCAACTCAATAGAAACTCTTGGTAAATGGTTGGGCGCGCTTGAGGGGCAAGTCGAGCGGATACAGTGACAGGCTTATTTGTTTTTACCCAAGTGATCGCATTTAATTCTTGATAATTGGGCGGGTATAAATCTGCGTTGTGAAACACTGCGTCAGGCGAATGCCGAATAGTTTGTAAAAAATATCTTTTATAGTGTGCTAGCTTCATTCGATGGCTTATTCTCTCTACCGGAGTATTATCATCAAGTACCAAGGTAGCTTCTACAATGACTCCTATCCCACCATAGCCACCAAGGGCTGCGAAAAATAATTCTGGATTCTCATCTCTACTCGCGCTAACGATTTCTCCATCGGCAAGAACTAGTTTAATTGACCGAACGGATAGAATAATCGGCCCCTCATTAACGTATCGTCCATGAGCATTAACACTGAGAGAACCGCCCACAGTAAAATTGGAGAAGGACTGCATGATCTTAAGAGAAAGATTGTAAGAGTCGATTTTCTCTTGAATTTTTCGCCATGTGATACCCGATTCCACAGTGATTAAATGGTTTTCTTTATCAACATTTAGAATATGATTCATTGCTCGCATATCAAGAAAGAGAGTGTTATCGGTAGCTATCTGCCCTCCTTGGCTATATTTCCCTCCTCCAATTGAAATCGGTCCCTTATGATTCTTAATCCGTTGACTAATTTCTTCGCTAGATTGAGGAACAATAACTTGCCTGACTTCGATAGGATTTAATTGAGTGACATCATTGATAGTAAGCGCAATGGTTGATGGGCTATTTAAAAACCCTATCCACAGGAGTAAACCTTGAGCAAAGCAATTTACTTTTCTCATATTGATTTATTCTACCTCTTCGACAATAAACTGTGACACATTGGTTCTGTGGGGAGGATATCGCAATTTATAAAAGAAAAGACAGTTTCAAAGCAAAAAATAATAAGGGCTTAGCCTACAACAGTCTTAAATTAACAGTCTTTTGCACACTCTTTTTTTATGCTTAAGCTCTTTAGCCTTCATAAAAAGCTTATCTTGAAAAAAGTAACACTTTTCAAGAAGAGGTAATAATGGCCAATAATCATGGCGGAAGGCGGGTAGGTTCTGGCCGTATGAAACAAGAGGAAACTAAATTAGTTCGAGTCCCTCTTTCCAAAATTGATACAGTCATGGCCGTCCGTCAAGCGGATTACCATCATACTATACCTCTTTACTCAAGCAAAGTGGCAGCAGGTTACCCCTCCCCTGCTGATGACAGGATTGATGACAGCATTAATCTACAAGAAATGTTGGTTAAAAAACCTGAAAAAACCTTTGCCTTGCGCGCCAGTGGGGACTCCATGGTCAATGCAGGCATTAAATCGGGTGATTTGTTAATTGTAGAAAGTACTCAACAAGGATTGGATGGACAAATGGTGATTGCCGTAGTCAATAGCGAACTCACCGTGAAAACCTTATCGATTCAAACCAATCAAATTCGCTTACTCCCTGCAAACCCACTTTTTCAGCCGATAGATGTAACCAATGTGGATGACTTTAAAATCCTAGGGGTAGTTATATACATCGTTCATTCCCCCTAAACTTTGCTAATTGACTTACAGGTTAAGTTTCAGGCTTACCCTGAGGGCTTTTTATTGCCTAAAAATAGTTAAATTTTAAGAGAAGGGCGTAACCTATGAACTTGATAGCCAACTGTATAATGAAAAACACTTTAGCTTTGAAAGCACCATGATTACCTATTTACCGAATATTACTGCACTTGATGGGATAACCTCATTAGCACTCGCCCTTTCAATATCATATAAAACCCTCTGTGGTTAGGGTTAACTCCTTAGTTTTAGGAAACCCCAATCAAATCGAACCATCAAACCTTTATCTACCCTTCGTAAATTCCAAGCGGTCTGTATTTTGCTTTTCATCCTCGGTTGAGTCCTGTGATATTGAAGAAAAAAACAAATGTGCTGGCTTATCCAACCCCTGTGTTAATGAGTTTCTTTGTGAATTAGCAGAAGATTCTGTCGTAGCGAAAGGGGTTAAGTTTGGTACATCAGCACCAAGCGAAGGCTCAGTCCTACGAAAATCCTTCGGTAGGTATAATAACTTAACAAGATTATCTCTTGAATCAGTCTCTACACCATTCTTGTCTCCATTTAGTTCAGTGACAAACGAATTCTGAGGTCTTTTAAAATCTTCTAGTAGTTCTAATAGGTCGTCTTTCTCTTCTGGATTGTTCACTACACTAGTTGTTTCATCATTCACTACAAGATTGAAAAATCCATCCCTATTATCGAAAAGTATCGCAGGGGATTGTTCGATATACCCATTATTCAATTCCTGTAAATTATCTCCGTCGTGTTCAGCTAAGGGAGACCGTTGAGAAGCGGCAATTTCACTGGGTGAATGAGTACTTTCAGGGTTTGACTCCATAGGAAATTCCACGATAGTCGATGCTTCTTTTTTTCTTCGTTTTCCTCTTTGCTTATTTTTATAGCATTGGGGATGTTGTCGCTTAGCCTTAGCCCTGTTAGCTGCAATGTCCTCTGGACTAAGTTCAGCTTGAACTTCAGCAAACTTCTCATCATATCCCATCTGGTAGGCTAAGGGTTGTTTTACAAAATTAGCTGATTTTTTTGAGCCTAATTTAGCTGCCTCTCTTCCACCCTTTTCACCCGTTGTATACTGCTTTCTTTCTTCCTCGTTAGGAAATCGTTCTATAAGAGACTGTCTTAGACTAGGGTGTTTTCTTGCTTTTGTTTTTTTCCTGGGTTCACTGGGTTCAACTGATTTAAAAATGAATTTTTTCATCGGTACTCATGCCTTTGAATGGGTAAAGGAGCTTATCTCGAAGCTATGATAATGAATTGAGATTAAGAAAATATTAAATAATCTATAATCTATTGATTTTAATAATTATTTATTTTTAATCAGTTAACTTATCTAACGAATATTATTTATTTAGTTTTTTATCATGCCTTTTTGAAAGAAGCTCAATGATCTCATCTTTTAATGAGACCTTGCTTTTAATGATGCAAGCAACGCCTAGAACGAGCAGCTGCCTCTTCCATTTGACAGCTCGCTAAGTCAATTTACTTCTTTGCGTTATAGTCGCATTGGCAATATAAGGTGCTCCGGTGATTTTGAAAAAGAATTTCTGCTCTTTTCTTAGCAAGAGTAAAATTAGCAGGAGGATTTGCAAATACACAATTCATCAACAATAAGGAATTCATAAAACAATGAAAAAAGCGTCTTATAAAGCAACTCATGCGTTAATTTTCCTCTCTATTCGCTCACTTTTTGTTATTGACAGTTATTTAGGGTAATTTAACTCACCTCGCTGTAATGAACAGCATATGCAATTCCTTCTTTGGTTAATAAATATCAATCAACCATGCTAAAATAAGATCATTTGAAGCAACCTATAATCAACTAACCATGGAAAATGCTCTAGAAACGGATGAACCCAGCCAGATTAAATCATAAGCTGGCCTTAGCCAATCACTTTAAATCGAATTATCACGCGCATAAGGATCGAATCACAAATCATCGCATAGGACTTTTAAAACAATATGACAAAAACACGAGTGGACTTTAATCAAACTGTAATTGAGCTTTTTGAACTTCAAGTGAAGCAAACCCCTGAATTGCCTGCAGTACAAGATGAAGAATATGAATACTCTTATATGCAGCTCAATGAAAAAGCAAATCAATTTGCCCATTGGTTAATTAAAAAAAATATTCAAAAAAATGATTGTGTTGCTATCTTATTAGAGCCTAGTGTTGATTTTATTTTGTGCCTGTTAGCCATCATCAAGGTAGGAGCAACCTATGTACCTTTAGACACCAAAGCCCCCCAAACGCGTTTAGAAAGCATCATTAGCGATTTTATCCCAAAGCTTGTGATTACGGATGATTCTTATAAAAATCTATTGGTTAACACCTCAAGTAAAACACTGATTAAAAATATTCACTTAGAAAGCGTTAGTACGCCTTCGGCAAACTTAGCACTGTCCATTGATGCTAACGATCCCATCTATCTGATGTATACCTCCGGTTCAACGGGTAAACCTAAAGGCATACTAATTCCGCATAACGCCGTGGTTAATCTTGCTAAAACTGACAATTATGCCGATTTTAAAGAAGGAATTGTCGTTGGCCAATTTAGCAACTTAGCGTTTGATGCCTGCACCTTTGAAATCTGGGGCACTTTATTAAATGGTGGGTTACTTTCCATTATCCCACTGTCAGTAAGAACCGATCATAATCAACTTAAAAAATATTTACATAAACATCAAATTCATTGCCTGTTTTTACCCACCAGCTATTTCCATCAACTCATCAAGTCCTACCCCAAAACCCTGAACTCCGTTGAAGTCATCGTGTTTGGTGGTGAACAGGTCAATTTAAACCTATTAAAAAACTACCTCCATTATCGAAAAGAACATCATAATCCCGTAGTGCTTATTAACGGTTATGGACCAACTGAGGCAACAACCTTTACCTGTAAACATCGGATGACTGAACAAAGTCAGTTAGAGGATGAGGTGTTAATGAGTATCGGAACTCCTATTAGGAATGTGAAAACCTATGTGCTGGATGAGAATGGCAAACAAACTTCTGAAGGTGAGCTCTATATCAGTGGCATTAACTTAGCCATTAATTACCTATCGACGCAAACTAATGAGAAGACCTATTTCGCTGATAATCCGTTTGAAGACTGCGAGCCCTACAGTCGTATTTATAAAACTGGAGACCGAGTTAAATTATTGCCATCAGGCCAATTGTTATGTCTTGGACGTTTAGATGATCAGGTCAAAATAGGTGGATTTAGAATACATCTTAATGAGATTGAAAATGAACTGATGAGGCATGAAGCCATTAGTCTTGCCACTGTGACCGTTGATTTAGGTGGCGCATCCCATAAATTACTGACGGCTTATATTGTCCTATCTTCCACCAAAACCAAGATAAGTGCTACGACCATTCGTGATTTTTTAAAAGTTCATTTACCTGACTATATGTTACCTAATCGCTACTTTGTAGTCGATGAGCTCCCTTTAACCTTAATTGGAAAAGTTGATAAGGCGAAGCTCATTCAAATACCTCACACGGAACTCTTTTATCATATCGATACCTCCTCCGAGAGTCGGATTGAAAAATCGATTAAAAAGACCTGGGAACATCTTCTTAACATCCCCCATATTGATGTTCATAGGAACTTATTTGAATGCGGTGCTAATTCAATCCTCATGCTTGAAGCCTGTTCTCTTATTAATAAAGAACTCCACACCGATTTAGAGATTTCCCAATTATTCGCCCATCCCACAATCGATCGCTTAAGTCGTTTCATCGAAGGCGATACCGACGAAGAGCCTCATTTTCGAAAAAAATCCGCAACAACTTGTGCAGACATCGCTATTATTGGCATGAGTTGCCGCTTTCCTGAAGCGAATTCAATTGACGAGTTTTGGGAAAATCTTTGCCAAGGCAAGGTATGCTATGGGCCTTTTTCCGAAGAACAATTAGGTGATAGGAAATTTAAACTACAAAATAATGACTTTGTGCCCGTCAGAGGGATCCTTTCCGATATCGAATCCTTCGATGCTCATTTTTTTGGTTTTAATCCCGTGGATGCAAGCATTACCGATCCTCAGCAACGCTTGTTCCTAGAATGCGCCTGGGAAGCCCTTGAACAAGCAGCAGTAGTCCCAAGTGTCCCTGATCTAAAAATTAGTGTGTTTGCTGGCATGGCCGATAGCACCTATTTACATGAAAATTTACTGAAGAATAGATGGATTCAACAAGAAACCGACCGATTACAGCAACGTATTGCCACCAGTATCGGTATGTTAAGTACTCAAACCTCCTATCGTTTAAATTTGAAAGGAAATAGCCTTAATATTAACACCGCGTGCTCCACCGGTCTTGTGACAGTGGCACAAGCCTGCCAAGACTTGATGATGGGAACAAGTGACGTAGCCATTGCAGGTGCGGTATCCATTGTTGTTCCTCAATACGATGGCTATCTCTTTAAACAAGGAAGCATTGAATCCTCAGATGGACATTGCCGCCCCTTTGAAGCACGCGCTAACGGCACCGTATTTTCCAATGGCGTGGGGGTTGTCGTATTAAAGCGCCTTGAGGATGCACAAAAAGATAACAATACCATTTATGCAATCATCAAAGGTGCAGGGGTTAATAATGATGGCGCCGATAAATTAGGCTATAGCGCACCAAGTGTCAGTGGACAAATCGATTGCATTAGAAATGCCTTAGAGCAATCCAAAGTCAATGCAAAAGACATAGGCTATGTCGAGGCTCATGGTACGGCAACATCCCTCGGTGATGCCATTGAGATGGAAGCACTCTTTGCCTCTTTTGGTGAATCAGCGGATAGAAAGCAATATTGTGCCCTAGGTTCTGTTAAAGGCAATATAGGACATACCGATATTGCAGCAGGCATGGCAAGCTTTATTAAAACAGCCCTTTGCTTATATCATCAAAAAATTCCACCCATGCCCAATTTTGAAACTCAAAATCCCCATATTCATTTTGAGAACAGCCCTTTTTTCATCAATACAGCGCTTAAAGACTGGCCAGAAAGCCCAGTGCATCGCTATGCAGGAGTGAGCGCCTTTGGGGTTGGAGGCACCAACGCACACCTTATTTTAGCAGAGCATAAGCCTAAAGCATCTAAGCCTAAAAAGGATAACGATCATTTGATTATTCTCTCTGCAAAAACTAAAGAAGCCCTCCATCAAGCTCAAAATCAACTGATTCAGTATATTGAAACAAACGATGAGCGACCTTCTTCTTTCAATCTAGCTGACCTTGCCTATACCCTTCAGACAGGCCGAGAAGGCTTTCGCTGGCGAGGCGTCTGTGTCGCAAAAAACAAAGAGCAACTTAAAACGAATTTGCTAAACACAAACATTAACTACTTCGATCCAGAAATTCATCCAAGCCTCATTTTCATGTTTCCAGGTCAAGGCATGCAATACCACAAAATGGCAGCAGCCTTAATGAAAATCCCTTTCTTTTCTTCTTGGGTGAAGCGAGGTGTGCGACTTGCTAAATCTTATCTCGATCTGGATTTACTTGAATTAATTAACAATGCGGATGATGAACGCCTACATCAAACGCAATATGCACAACCGGCCTTATTCCTTATTGAGTATGCTTTAGCGCAGTTATTTATACACTTAAATCTTACCCCCCATGCCCTAATTGGCCATAGCATTGGCGAATATGTCGCAGCTACCTTAGCAGGCATCTTTTCATTTGAAGACGCCATTGCTTTAGTCTGCCAGCGTGGCTTTTTAATGGCCTCTGTTACACCCGGGGAAATGCTAGCTATCGAAAGCAGTTTGGAAAAAATATTGCCTTACTTAAATCAGACGGAGCTTGCCTTACATAATTCACTCAACCAGGTCGTCGTGTCTGGTCAATCTAAAGCTATTGAGCAACTGAAACAATCACTGACTCAAGCAGGCATTGTTTTTCATCCGCTTAAAGTCAGCCATGCCTTTCATAGCCAATCCATGGAAGCGATTGAACAACCTTTTAAACAGCTGTTTGCGAATTTAGCCCTTTCCTCTCCTCAAATACCGATGATCTCAAACGTCACAGGGACCTGGATTTCAGCAGATGAAGCAATAGATCCTGATTATTGGTATAGGCATTTGCGACACACCGTCCAGTTTTCTAAGGGCATTGAAACGTTGCTTCAAGATAGTCATCCTTTATTTATTGAGATAGGACCAGGACACAGTTTAAATAGCTTCTTAAAACCAATTGCTCATCACCATCATAAACCAGTGCTTAGCACCGCAAGTTTGCCAGATAGACAAGGCCCTAATGAAGCACTCCCCACTTTTCTTTCCGCTCTTGGCCTACTATGGCAACACGGGTTTTCTATTGATTGGCAAGCCTACTATGAGCATCATACCCCACGATTAATACCTCTACCCACCTACCCCTTCCAACGACAAAACTATTGGATTGAGCCTGATCTCAAGACCGCTTACGTGAATGAAGAACAAGTAAAAAGGTATAAACCGAGCTGGTTTCAGGAACCTGCCTACTTAAAACCAATCCCTCTCCTTTCAGCAACACTTAGTGCTCATACCTGGGTCATTTTTAGTGATGACTCTGCGTTGAGCCACCACCTCATCAACTTATTAGAACAAAATAAGGCAGAACCGATTGTTGTCCGCCTTGGTAAAAAAAATAGGCAAGACAAGGAACGACATTTTTATATTAATCCTCAAATTCGAAATGATTATCAGGATTTATTTAAAAAGCTAAAAGGAAACCTTAAAAACCCTATTTTTTTACATCTTTACTCTTATTCAAATCGAACAAACAACTTTCCTTCGCAAAAATCCCTTGATCAACAATTAAAACGAAGTTTTTACAGTGTCCTCTACTTATTTCAAGGCTTCCTCGCGGAACTAGGAAATAAAATGCCCCTGCAATTAGGGGTTATCACTTCAGGAACAAAACGTGTAATCGGTACCGAACAAATTCACCCGATTAATGCGACCTTAAATAGTGCCTGTCGTGTGATGATGCAAGAACAACCTCAATTTAAAGCAAAGCTTTTTGATTTAAATCCGCTTGAAAAACCTCAAACCAATAGCAACCTGCTCAAAACCCTTATTAATACTTGCCTCAATGAACCTTGGGATGAAAATAACTTATTGGCGTTTTTTCGAAATGGTTATCGGTGGTATTTACAGTTCACGCCTGTCTTACCTCAAAAAGAGCCTACTCAGCGTTTAAAAAACAAGGGCATCTATGTAGTGACAGGCGGTCTTGGCGGTATCGCATTAAGTCTTTGCGAAGCCATACTTAAGGAAGTATCCCATCCTACGCTGATTTTAATGTCACGACGAAAACTAGCCTCTCAAAACGATTGGAAAAGCATCCTGCAAAACCCAAATCATGAGGACTATGAAACGGTTAAAGCCCTTCATCAATTTCAACAATTAGGAGCAACCGTCGTTGTCGAACAAGTGGATATTTCTCAGTTTAAGCAAGTGCAACATTGTATTAAGCGCAGTCTTGCGCATTTTGGCGCAATCGACGGCGTCATTCACACAGCAGGCGTCTCAATACCTGAGTTAGCTGAATTGACTAAAGAAGAATTTTCTCAGGCAGTCTTTAAACCCAAAATTGAGGGAACCTACCATTTACTCCGTGCTCTGCAATCGGTATGCCTTGATTTTATTGTCTTTACCTCATCCCTTGCAGCCCTACTGGGAGGCTATCGACAGCTTAATTACGCCAGTGCCAATGCCACCTTAGATGCATTGACTGATACGCTCCTACTTCCTCATTGTGCATGGATGGCCACTATCAACTGGAATACCTGGCGCGATGTAGGGATTGCAGCACGTGCAGCTTCTCACGGAGAAGCCCATTTTATAGGCCAGGGGGATGATATATCACCAGAGGAAGGACAAGCCTTATTCTTATCCATCCTTAAAGGAAATGACCAGCAGGTGGCTATTTCTAAACGAGACATTCAACACTTAACCGTCAATCCGCCTACCCTACCCGCTGCCCCTTCATTTGCTATTAAAGTCAATAGGCAAAGCATGAAAATAGCGACCACTTATCATCCTCCGGCAACAGCAATTGAATCAGAGCTAGCCCTCTTATGGCAAAACGCATTGGGCATTGAAACCATCGGCACAAACGATAATTTTTTTAGCTTAGGAGGGCATTCGCTTAAAGCGGTGTATTTAATTGATAAAATCAATCAAACCTTGAACTGCAATTTACCCGCTACTCAATTGTATCAAGACCCAACTATCAAGCAATTAGCAGCCACCATAGAAACCAAAAAAGAACCCTTTCCCGCTCACGAACCCATCCTTCTAAAAAGGGTAACCGAAAAATCACCCTATCTCTTCTTATGCCACCCGATTAGCGGATTAATCCATTGTTTTAATGATTTAGTGTTACAAAGCAAACTGCCTTTATCCATTTATGGCATTCAAGATCCAGGAATAACAACACCATTGCCAGACTTCCCTCATTTTCTCGATCTGGTGGAGGATCACTTCAACCTCATTAAAAAAAAGCAGCCTAAAGGACCCTATTACCTAGTCGGCTATTCCTTTGGCGGGGCTATACTTTTTGAAGTGGCTAACAAACTCCTTAAAAAAGGAGAAACAATTAGCTTACTAGCTTTGATAGATAGTTGGGCGATTAACTCACCCCTGCTGCAAGAAGAAAAGTCCTTTAAAAAATACTTAAAAGACACCAGTCAATTACCACAAAAAATAATCGATTTAGCCTGGCAGCGAGAGCAAATCTTGCTTAATCATCAATTTCAAGTCTTAAATCAAGAGATACTGCTTTTTAAAGCCTCACAGCTTTTGCCTGCGTATCAAGCGATTGACCACCCTAGCAATGGATGGTCTTACTATAACAAAGGTAAAATTTTATGCCATGCTATTAATAGTGACCATGACAACATGCTCAACCATGAACATTGTAAAAACATCTTGCAATCAATCACGGATTATTTGCAAAAAACAGATAGGATAGCGAGTGAAACTTTCAAAAAATGCACTGAGTAGTTTTGGCGTTTTGCAAACACTCGCAAAAGTGTCAGTCATTGCGTTTAATGAAAAGCTACTCATTCAGTACATGAATAGCTACACCAAGGAATTACTAGGTCTCAGTCAAACCGATTCCTTGCTAGGAACTTCCATTAAGCAATTAAATCTTCCTCTGTCTTTTAATGATGACCAATCTGAGTCTCAAATCATTTTGATGAATAATTTGTTTCAAAGATGGCAGAAGATAACCTTCTCGGTTGATAATGAAACATGGTCTATCCTCCTTGGCTTTCCTATTACAACCAAAGAAAATCTTAGTGAAATACTCGCGGAAAACGAAAATTCCGAGAACAAAATTTGTTTATCTAAAATTATTCAACATTTACCCGAATTAGTTTATTGGAAAGACAATCAATATGTTTATCAAGGTTGTAATCAACATGTTGCCGAGCTGTTGCATCTTTCGAGCCCTAAAGACATCGTCGGCAAAACGGATTACGATTTTGGATGGACTGATGAACGAATTAAAAGTTTACAAGATGTCGATATCTCCATTGTGCATCAAGGCATCAATAGCATTGTAGAAGATATTATCCCCGTAAATGGGGTCGATAGAATTTTTTTAACCAGCAAAACGCCGCTTCGCGATATTGGGGGGAAAATTATTGGGCTCTTAGGGATATCGACGGACATTACCAATTTAAAAAATATGGAAGAAAGTTTACGCAATGCACAGCGCGCGGCAGAAGCAGCTAGTTGTGCGAAAACGGAATTTCTTGAAAATATGCGTCATGATATTAGAACGCCTCTTACAGGCATCGTCGGTTTTGCTGACATTTTAAAGTCAGAAGCCCAGAATCCGCAGATTAAAGAATACGCAGAAAACTTAGTTGCTTCCAGTCATGCACTGCTTGATTTAATGGATGAGGTCTTGGAGGCAATTAGAGTCAGCTCCGGTGAAATTCCACTATTGAAGAAAAAATTCGATCTTCATTTAATGCTTAATCAGGTGGTTAACTTACATAAAGCCAAGGCCAGTGAAAAAAACCTGCAATTAAATTTCATTTATGACAATCACCTACCCCAATATGTAATTGGCGATAAAATCAGGCTTCACCGGATTATCCTTGAACTCATCAGCAATGCACTCAATTTCACACATGAAGGACATGTCACTTTAACCGCTGAGCTCGCTAAAAATGAAGAACAGCGTTTAATTATCCGCTTAGAGGTCACCGACTCAGGAATTGGGATTGATAAAGATAAGCAACAAGATATTTACTTACAATTTAAGCGTCTAACCCCTTCTTATCAAGGTCTTTATAAAGGAGCAGGTCTTGGCCTTTATATCGTCAAACAGTTTATTGATGAGCTTAATGCTGAAATTTATGTCAATAGTACAAAAGATGAAGGAACAAAATTTACTTGCATCATTCCCCTTAAAGCGCCATTACTGAATGATAATTCAGGGGTTCAAGACGATGAAGCAAGTCTTGAAGAAAAACGTCTTTTACCCTCTCTTACTAATCGTGCTTCATCATCTCCTTCAACAGACAGACCTAATAAAGTATTAGTCGTTGAAGACAATCCTATTGCCCAAAAAGTTGCTTTAACCCTACTTTCCTCCATGAATTGTCAAGTTGATGTGGCAGACTCAGGACAAGTTGCACTGAAACAAATTAAATCCAATCGTTACGATCTTATTTTTATGGATATTGGTTTAGGGGGAGGCGCTGATGGTTATGAGGTCACTCAACAAATCCGCAGCCTTGAAAAAGACAAAGAACATACGCCTATCGTTGCTTTAACCGCTCATGCCGCTGAAGAAAACAAGCAGCACTGCATTGAAGCAGGTATGGATGCTGTGTTATCAAAACCTATTACTAAAACCCATGCGTCAAACATCTTAAATCACTTCGTCAGGAATCCTGAAAGCTACGAACGAGAAAAAAAAGCTGAAGCAAAACTCGACTTACCGGATACCGAAGAAGAGCTTTTTTCTTTAAATCAATTTCCTCTTTTAGAAGTAGAGCAAACCTTAAAAAATTTAGGCAATAAATCTGTATTTATCGAGCTTTTGCAAGATTTAATCGAGGTGAGCATTCCTCAAGATTTCCCTAGAATGAAGGACGCTTTTGCGGCTAAAAACTACGAGCAAGTTGAAAAATTAGCGCACAAAATGAAAAGTGGCGCGGTTTATGTGGGGACGACTCGCATGAAATATGCCTGCCAATATTTAGAGCGTTATTGGAAATCAGGCCAACAAGCCCTCTTTGAGAAACTCTATGAGCAAACCGTTTCAGTCATTGAAGAAACCACTACCTTTGTTAAAGATTGGTTAAAACTTGACCACGAATCACTTTAAGTGTTCGTTGAACAAAATCCTTCAACTTAGGTCCTATTTTTCACAATGGGTAAATCAGTCCATCGTGTGGTATAGGCTGGTGACTTAAGCTCAGCCCGCATCGCCCAAGGTTTAGAAGCCCCCTCTGACGCTAGGCGAACGGTTTCGCG
>NZ_LNYO01000008.1 GCF_001467895.1 Legionella nautarum | reverse complement strand
AAAATTCTTTCTTTCGTTATGGCCTCGATTTCATTCGTGATTTACTTATCAATCCTTGTAATAAAATATCTCAATTTAGAATATGTATATCCGAATTGTTTAACTTTAGTGCGAAACAGGGGCCTGTCTCATAAAAATTGTCCTGTGCAGAGCAATCAACGAATTGAACTTGATAGTACTTCGTGAAAATTACCCTGCATAGCTTGATCTGCATATTGGGTTTTTTGCGAAAACAAATTTGATCATATCTAGCTATGCATGTCTCTTTTTTTAAATTAACCTTTTTATCTTATATCAATTATTTATCAAATAAACTGAAGATACTTCAAAGGCTTGGCCAAACCTTAGTTGAGAAACTCACCTAGGTAACATACAGAACGAAAATTCTACATATAATCTGAAATTTCATCTTTATGTTTAACGATGACGCATGCATATAAGCGGTTCTTAATATTTCCTTAAGCTTTCGGTCGCAAAATACGCGCTTATATTAAGCAAATTGTCACTTTACTTCCGAGGATTTTCCGTGTTTTATCCCTTCAATCCCCATCGCCATGTCAAAATTTGGCTTAGCAATGATCCAAATTCCTTTTTGAATGTTGAGAATCAATTACGTCTTATAAGAATGAGGGCTACAAATCCAGAAGATGAAATTAATCTGGTTTTTGATTCTAAGCTCTTGTCTTCGCGAGCCGTAGATGACCTTCATAGCTTCTGTGAAACCTACAATATTGTGGCAAAAGACATACGGACAGATGTGCTTCCTGAGTACAACACGCCAGAAGAAGAAGACTTAACTAATCTTTACGAAGAAGAAATTGCAAATTTAAATGCCGGCGGGAATTTGGGGGTCGCTAGTGATATTCTACGCTGGTTACATCCAGTTTACGAACTTGGTACTTACACCGATTTTGATGTGCCTGTAGATACTCGCAATTTACCGCCGACAATGATGGTCGAGAGGCCTTTTTTATTCAACCTGGGAAGTATCATTGTCAATAATGACATCGAATCTCCTGTTCCGAACAATGACACAATTGCTGTGGTTGATAGCGAAGCCGCTTTTGAGGATATCCAAAAAATACAGCGATGCATTTATACTTCTTGTGTAGCTTCACCTGGTACATCTATTTTTGAAACTCATTTAACTCGCCAACAAGAAGACCTAGCACAACTGATACCAGCTTTCCTCGTACCGCATCTTTTATCCGTAGACCCCAATTATCAACTGCTCGAACAATTAAGTTCCATGAGTAAGGGAAAATCAGCACGTCAGGTACGCCATGAAATCATACAATTAACTAAAGATAACAATAGTTTCAGCGAATTTGCCCTAACAAGTGATCTTTACTCTCCTTTCTTACCCAGGCAAGAAAAAATAAAGAGAGCGGCTGCGATGCTAAGAAATAGCGTACAATCAAAACTAGGTTGGCTCAACTGGCTTATCTTACCTTCTGCGCAATATCACCAAATTAAAGCGCTCGCTTCAATAGCTGATGATAATGAGTTTTTAAGCAAGATGCGCAGGCAAATTCGCATGAGTCTGTTGAGAACAAGTGTTGTGTATACCTCTGGTCCGAGCGCCTTACTGTTAGGCTGGTTAGGCCATCTATTTTTAACACGTGAAACTATCGATACGAACATTAGTTTATTTTCCTTTGCCCATTACGGGCTTGATAAAGCCTTTGTTTCTGAGAATAGCCTGCCTTTGCATGCAAAAACAAAAGCGATGCAAGCTAAACTAGCAGAAACAGAAATAGGAAAAGTAAACGATTTATCCTGGCTAGAAGAAGGGCAAAATGCAACCGCTGCACGTGAGCAAAATATCGAAAATGCAACCCGAACAATCCAGCGATTTTTTCGTGGAAATAAAATCAGAGCCCATGCTCATCTACCGCAGACTTTTGTGGAGATGCGTGAAAAAATCCAAACGCATATCAAGAAAATTGAAGCTGATCTACAAGGCTGCTTTGGGTTTTATCGTAAAAGTCAGCGACATGATAAAATTAAAGCACTTAGAGGCATTCTCGGGCATTTTAGTGATGAATATTTTAATGTAGGTGAATTCCAAGAAGCCTTAGATAGTTATCGTTCCGAAGATATTTTTGCAAGTCTGGGGAAAAGTGAAACTAAAGCGCTAATTGATGAGCTTACCCTATTTAGCAAGCAAGCAAAAATTTATGGGCTTACTAATTCTCAAGGACAGGTCTCCTTAGCTATATCCAGCCCCACTCTAGGATAAAATAACCTGCTTGTGGCGAAAGCCCATAGCCGTCAGGCTATGGGCCAAGGCTCAATCTACTCGATCAAAAGACCGTTACCCCAGCTTCAGAAGCGACTACCACTTTATCAGCAAGGCGTTTTGCAAATAAACCATTATCCACAACACCCGGGATGAGTTTGATCGCCTCTTCAAGAGCTGCCGCCGAAGTGATTTCTAGATTATAAACATCAAGAATAATATTGCCGTTATCGGTTATAAAATTCTCGCGATAAACCGGATCACCCCCTAGCTTCACTAGTTCACGAGCAGCGAAACTTCGGGCCATCGGAATAACTTCTACCGAAAGGGGAAAAGCACCTAGCTTCTGAACAACTTTGGAGTCATCGACAATACAAATAAATTGACGTGCAACTGTGGCAATGATTTTCTCACGGGTAAGCGCTCCGCCCCCGCCCTTGATCATTTCATAACGCTTATTGACCTCATCGGCGCCATCCACATAAATAGGAACATCAGAAGTTGCATTTAAGTCAATAACCGGGATTCCAGCTGCTTTTAGACGTGCTTCCGTTGCTTTTGAACTGGCTACGCAAGCATCAATACGGTGTTTGATGGTAGCTAACTCATCGATGAAATAATTAACCGTTGAACCTGTGCCTACTCCGATAATCATGTCATCTTCAAGATAGGCCAAGGCGGCTTTTGCTGCTTGTGCTTTTAATACGCTCATCATTAAATCCAACCCAAAACCTGAATTCTAACGCCATAAATTTGTTTTCACCAAATCCAATACTTCTGTACCCTGGCCATTAATAATGGCTTTCATTACGTATAAGCTGAACCCTTTGATCTGAGCAGCATTAATCGTAGGGGGCATCACTAATTCATTGCGATTTACTCTCACGTCAACGAGTGCAGGGCCTTCATGAGCAAATGCGCTTCTTAGCGTATCACGAAGATTAGCAGCATCATCCACGCGAAATCCTTTGATACCTGCTGCATCAGCCATTTTGGCAAAATTAGGATTATCAAGCTCTGTACTAAATTCCAACATGCCGCCGACATGCATTTCCATCTCAACAAAACCGAGCGTACCGTTATTAAATATGATTGTTTTAACCGGTAACTTTTGTTGAATCAGGGTCAACACATCACCCATTAACATACTAAAACCGCCGTCACCACATAACGCTACAATTTGACGCTCTGGATAGGTCGCCTGAGCACCGATGGCCTGCGCTAAAGCATTAGCCATAGAACCATGGTTAAATGATCCTAATAATCGACGCTTACCATTCATTTTAAGATAACGTGCAGCCCATACAGTGGGAGTGCCAACATCGGCAGTAAAAATCGCATTTTCGGTTGTTTCTTCATCGATTAAACGAGTAAGAAATTGCGGATGAATCAGATTACTATCCGCACAGGCTAGCGTGTCTAAATCAGCGCGCGCATGTTTATAGTGGCCTAAAGCCTGTTCCAAATGACTACTATCTTTTTTCTTTTTTAACAAAGGAAGCAACGCTTGGATTGTGCTATTCACATCACCCACAGCCCCCACTGCGATATTGGCCCGTTTACCGAGTTGTTCACCATTGACATCAATCTGAATAATATCTGCTTTACTGGGATAAAATTGCCGATAAGGAAAACTAGTTCCCAAAAGCAATAAGACTTCGCAGGCCTCCATGGCATAATAACCGGAAGAAAAACCGATCAAACCCGTCATGCCCACATCATAGGGATTATCGTATTCTATAAAAGGCTTGCCACGTAAAGTATGAACAATTGGCGAGCGTAATTTATTGCATAAAGCCATCAATGACTCATGCGCGCCTGCGGCGCCATAGCCACAAAAAAGAGTTATTTTGTTTGCAGCATTCAAGCGATTGGCAATATCTTCAAGTAGGGATTGCTCAGGAATCACCACAGGTTTTGTGGTTATTGGCCAATTCGAAAAGGTTTGTTTGCGCATTTCCTGTAAAGCAATATCCCCAGAAATGACTAAAACAGCTACTCCACGCTTTGCAATAGCAGTTTGTACCGCAATTTTTATTAAGCGGGGCATTTGCTCTATTGAAGAAATAACTTCGCAATAGCAACTGCATTCCTTAAACAAGATATTGGGGTGAGTTTCCTGAAAATAATCACCGCCTATCTCCGCTGTCGGGATATGGGCTGCTATAGCAAGCACGGGAGCATTACTCCGCTGACAATCATAAAGTCCGTTGATTAAATGGGTATTGCCAGGACCGCAACTACCTGCACAAACAGCAAGCTCTCCAGTCAATTGTGCCTCTGCACCAGCAGCAAAGGCAGCGACTTCTTCATGACGGGTATGTACCCATTCGATCGTTTTTCTTTTCTGTAAGGCATTAGTAAGACCATTTAAGGAATCACCTACGATACCGTAGATACGTTTAATGCCAGCATGCTCTAGGGCATCAATAAAAACATCCGCTACCGTGGTCATACTTATTTCCTTGTCCAGCTAGAAAAACGTCTTAACCCCTCTAACTTACTGAGCAACAGGTGCAGTCATTGTAGGTGCCGTTGCTGGAGCTACAACAGGTGCAGAAGGAATTGTTACCGTGCTGCTGGTTGTTGAACTCGGAGAACCTGAGCTTGTACTTTTGTAAGAAGAGCTCTCTACATTGGGCGCAGTTGTTGGCACTGAACTTTTTACTGATGGAGGCTCTACTGGCACGGAACCGGATGATCCTCTGTTAACCGTTCTGTGTACTGTTGTCGTTGCAGCTCCTGAGCTAGAATCACTTGATCTTGTATGGGAAGAAGAGGTTGAACTAGAGTCGGCACCATGATGATAAGAAGAAGTTTGACGACCATAAACAGGTGGCTGTCCACCAAATACGTCATCCATCATTTGGCAACCAGTTAATACCAAAGGAGATACTAAAAACGCTGCGCAAGCTAATTTAGATAAGAAAACTTTTTTCATGATGTCATCCTTGAAAAATAAATGAATTATTCAATTCTCCATTCTATCCATAGTTGAGCTACTTGTAAAATTTGCATTAAATTCAATCATCCTGGTACAACAAGAGCTGGTCTTATAAGCTCATCTGGAATAATCCTTGGATAAATCCGTATAGGACAGATATCCCTCGTGCGCCAACCACCACCTAAGGATTTCACTAAACCAACCGCTGCAGTCATTTGTAATCCAACCACATCATAAGCTGCTTTTTGCGCGTTATAAGCCGCAATTTGCGCAACAATAATACTGGAATAAGGCACTACACCCGATTTATATTGATTGATAACCAGTTGCAGCGCTGTCTTTGCACTTGCTGCCGCTGCATTTTGTGCGACACTTTGTTCTTTAAGTAAGCGCAAAGCAATAAGGTTGTCTTCTACATCTTGTAAAGCCGTCAAGATAGTTTGACGATAGGAAGCCACTTGAGCATTGTAGCCCGCTTTTGCAGCTTTCACTGTCGCGTTGCGCAACCCACCATCGAAAATAGTTTCTGCTAATTGCATACCGGCGGACCAACCCACACTCGGATGGGTAATGAGCTGATGTAGACTACGACCGGCTGCGCTAATATTAGCTGTTAAATTTAAAGTGGGAAAATAAGCCGCAATGGCTATGCCGATCTGCGCATTCGCTTGCTGCATCAAACGCTCTGCTTGTGCCACATCAGGTCTACGCTCCAACCAAACGCTAGGCACTGTCACTGGAATAGTTGGCGGCGGGGTTCTCAAGGGATTAAACGGCAAAGAAAAATTGGCAGGTGGGCGGCCGATTAACACAGCAATTGCATGCTCATATTGCCCACGCAAAATACCGTTATTAATTGCTTGCGCTTGTGCTGTCTCTAATTGACTTTGTGCCTGAACAATATCGGCTCGCGAAGCAACACCAGCAGCATATTGATTGCGTGTTAACTGCAGCGCAGTTTTATAACCAATTACAGTGTCATTCAATAGTTTTTGATCCGTATCAAGCGCTCGTAATTCGAAATAATATTGTGCGAGTGAGCCTTGGGCTGATAAGCGAGTTGCGGCCAATAAGGCTTGATTAGATTGTGCTGTGGCAGCATCACCTTCCACTGTACGACGAACTTGCCCCCAGATATCAGGTTCCCAATTGGCAACTAAAAAGGTGGAATAAGTGGTTACCGTCGCCGATTTAGCGATGGCACCTGAAGCGGCTGTTCCAGTGGTAGTGGATACACCTGAGGTGGTGAAAAATGAGGTCCCACCACCGCCAAATTTCTGCCTAAAAAGGTTAAACGTTCCGATCAAAGTGGGGAAAAAACTTGCACGCGCTTCATCCACAATGGCAAGAGATTGGGAATAATTTGCCCATGCATTCATGATAGTCAGGTTGCAATGATTAAGCTCGTCTTCCAAGCGATTTAAAGTCGGATCCTGAAATATTTCCCACCACTCACCACGCTTAATATCATCACAGGGCGAGGCTAGTTTCCAACCCTTAGGAGGCGGCTCAGCTTTAAACGCTTTTCCCTTTGCTTCTTTAAACTTGTCTGGAAGTTTAACCCCTGGACGGACATAATTGGGCCCAACTACACATGAAGCCAACAATAGGCTTATTATTAGAGTTGAGAATTTCCCTATTATGGACATCATGAATCCCTTAGCAAAAGCATCATTAACGCAAAAATAAAATCAGGTTTAATTCGCTCTCATTAGAAACTAATATATCGATAGTTAGCAATAGCTGCTGCAAGACCCTAAAGTTATTTTTCTTGTAAAAAATTTTTATCTCATAAATAATTTAGTGTATTGTTTAGGATTTTATCGAGTTAGGGAAGATTAGATGAGCGAGTTTACTAATGAAGAAAAGGATCTTTTAAAAAACTGCGAGTTACTAAAAAATTTATCTGATTCAGAGTTTCAAGATTTTCTAGCTATTTCTTCGCGAGCTTCCTACGGAAAAGATGAAGTATTACTGACAGAAGGTGAAATTTGCGAATATTTCTTTATCATTATTTCGGGGACTATAGAAGTCTCTAAAAACGATCCAAAAAGTTATAAACCGCTGTTAATCAGTAAGTTAAATGGCGGCCAAACCATCGGGGAAATGCGGATTATTCAAAATAAAGCTTGTATATTGACAGCAACAGCCTCTGAACCAACGGTTGTTTTACGCACCTCAATCACCAAGCTACATCTCCCAGAAAATACTCACTGTTACCGAGCTATTTTGGAATCTACGATCAAGATTGTAAGCGACCGATTGCTCTATAGTAACGAAACTGTTTTGAACAAAACAGCGGAAAGGAGAAGGAAGCAAAAACAGCTTATTTTGGCCATATTTGGCATTATTACTCTCGGCCTTTTTTTAGGTGAAATAGCACTTGCCTTATACTATGCCCTAAATGCTTCAGATTTTTGTAAGCGAGCGCATGTTTTTCCATCCCATGAAAGCTTAATTTATTAGGCTTTTTTTCCTAGTCCTCCAAAAACGATGAAAGCGGATAGTCGCATTTTCCATGGCAAGATAAATCACCGGAGTTGTATAAAGCGTTAAAAGTTGACTACCAATTAACCCGCCGACAATGGCAATTCCAAGCGGTTGGCGCAACTCGGAGCCCAGTCCAAGACCAAAGACCAGAGGCAAAGCGCCAAACATAGCAGCCATTGTGGTCATCATGATCGGTCGAAAACGCATTAATGCCGCTTCATAAATCGCTTCACGTGGCGGCTTATTGTGATTGCGCTCTTCATTTAAAGCAAAATCAATCATCATAATTGCATTTTTCTTAACGATTCCAATCAGCAAAATAATGCCGATTAAGGCAATAATACTGAAATCAGTGCCACTCAGCATCAATGCTAAGAGTGCGCCCACGCCAGCAGAAGGTAGGGTTGAAAGGATGGTGATCGGATGAATCAAACTTTCATAAAGCATCCCCAATACAATATAAACAGAGAGAAGGGCCGCCAAGATCAAATAGGGTTGATTGGCTAGAGAATCTTGGAAAGCCTGGGCCGTGCCTTGAAATGATCCCTGAATTGATGGGGGCAAATTCATATTAGCAACTGTCTTCAGAAGATCATTGACTACCCTCTCCAAGGGAGTTCCCGGAAGCAAGTTGAAAGAGATAGTAACTGACGGGGCTTGACCTTGATGATTAACAGACAATAAAGTGGATCCGGGAGTAAAACTAGCAAAGGTCGATAAAGGCACTTCCTGCCCTGCTGGGGAAATCACATAGATTTCATTTAAGGTTTCGGGTCGTTGCCAATATTTAGGCGCCACTTCCATCACAACATAATATTGATTCACAGAAGTGTAGATGGTCGATACGAGGCTTTGCCCAAAAGCGTTATAAAGGGTGCGGTCAATTTGCTCTGCCGTGATACCAAAGCGCGATGCAGTATCACGATCAACATTAACAAAGACCTGCAAACCACGATCACGCTGATCACTATTCAAATCCGCAATACCTGGTATCCGGTTTAATTTTTCGATAATCAAGGTAGCCCATTTACCAATCTCCTGAATATCATTGCCTGTTAAGGTGTATTGAAACTGAGCATTGGTTTGCCGCCCACCCACGATCAGATCTTGTGAAGCCTGTAAGTATAAATAAGCACCACTCACCTTTGCCAGTTTTGGGCGTAAGCGGGCGATTACCTGGTCGGCTGAAATTTTACGCTCGCTAAGGGGTTTCAAGGATACAAACACAGAACCTGTTGTCGTTCGGGTATTACCACCGATAAAACCAACAATATTCTCCACTGCCGGATCATGCAAAATAATATCGACAAGCTCATAAAATTTCTTATCCGTTGCTTGGAAAGAAAGATTTTGATCGGTCTGGATTGTCCCGGCTAATTGCCCAATATCTTGTTGAGGGAAAAAGCCTTTCGAGATCACCACATACAAGAAAATATTTAAAATCAGCGTTAGTAGCGCTAAACACAACATAAACTTGGAATGCCGTAACGACCAATTCAAACTTTTTCCATAATGATGACGGCATTTTTCAAGAAAAGAGGTAAAGAAGTTGCGATTCATCTTATTTACATTGGTTAGAATTCGTGAGCACATCATTGGGGTTACTGTCAGCGACACCACCATAGAAATAACGATGGCAACCGATAAAGTGACAGCAAACTCTCTAAATAGCCGGCCAACTAAACCACCCATAAATAAAATAGGAATAAACACTGCGATCAAAGAGAGGCTCATCGAAACGACGGTAAAATTCACTTCTTTCGCGCCATCTAAAGCGGCTTGCATACGGTTTGCACCCATCTCTATATGGCGGGCGATATTTTCAAGAACAACCACCGCATCATCGACTACAAATCCGGTTGAAATGGTGAGTGCCATGAGTGAAAGATTATCAAGGCTATAGCCGAGAAGTTGCATCACCGCAAAAGTTCCCAATATGGACAAAGGCACTGCAACGCCCGGCACTAACATGGCACGCGTACTGCCTAAAAAGAGGTAACTCACTAAAATCACGAGAAGCATGGAAATTACTAAAGTGATTTCCACATCATGCAAAGAAACTCGAATTGTTTGGGTGCGGTCAAGCCTGAGTTCCAAATCCATCGCAGCGGGGATAGAAGCCCTTAGCTGAGGCAAGGTTGCTTTTATGTGCTCAACCGTATCAATCACATTAGCTCCTGGCTGTTTAAAAATGACTATTAAAACAGCGGGTTTCCCATTAGCTAATCCTGCATTGCGCACATCCTGGACTGAATTATGCACTTCTCCCACATCAGAAATACGTACCGGACTATTATTGCGGTAGGCAATGATAATTGGCGCATACTGAGCAGCTCGTGTCATTTGGTCATTGGTGACTAGTTCTGAACTCGTTGTTTCATCAATTAAAACCTGGCCTTTGGCTTGATTCACATTGGCTTCAGCAAGCGCATTAGCCACATCCGGTAGACCTATTTTATAACTGTTTAAAACGGTCGGATTTAATTCAACACGGACTGAAGGTAAAGAGCTCCCTCCAACAATGACTTGCCCAACACCGCTAATTTGCGAAAGTCTTTGCTGCAAGATAGACGAACCCACATCATACATTTCGCCCCGGCTGTATTGCTGAGAAGTGATTGACAGAACTGCTACCGGCGCTTCGGAAGGGTTTATTTTGCGATAAGTTGGCTTAGTGGGTAAGTTGGTAGGCAACTGTCCCGCCGCTGCATCAATTGCAGCTTGCACATCCCGCGCAGCCCCATCAATATTTCGTGATAAATCAAACTGTAAAATGATTTGACTCACACCTAAAACACTGGCAGACGTCATTTGAGTAATACCCGCAATACGGCCTAGCTGCCGCTCAAGTGGCGCAGCCACAGAAGTTGCCATATTTTCTGGGCTAGAACCGGGTAAAGTCGCAGTGACGCTGATGGTGGGAAATTCAATTTGCGGCAAAGGGGCAACCGGTAATATATTGAAGGCCACGATGCCTGCAAGCGCTAAACCTATGGCCAACAAACTTGTCCCAATCGGCCGATAAATAAAAAGAGAAGACAGACTCATTCTTTATTCTCAGGCGAAAGATTAGTATGCGACCCCAGCTTGACTGAGCCTAATTTGGATTTTAGCCTATCAAAATAAAGATAAATAACCGGCGTGGTGTACAAAGTTAATAATTGACTGACAAAAAGACCTCCAATAATCGCAATACCCAGCGGTCGACGCAATTCAGCACCCATTCCAAAACTAAAAGCAAGAGGAACAGCACCGAGCATGGAGGCTAAAGTCGTCATTAAAATCGGCCTAAATCGCAGTTGGCAAGCCTGAAAAATCGCATCACGAGGCGCTTTAAAATATTTACGTTCCTGCTCAAGAGCAAAATCAATCATCATGATTGCATTTTTCATGACAATACCAATAAGCAGAATAATACCGATCAATGCGATGATACTTAACTCATTTCCCGTAAGTAATAAGGCTAGCAGCGCCCCCATACCAGCCGAAGGTAAAGTGGAAAGAATGGTAATGGGATGAATATAACTTTCATAGAGCACCCCCAAAATAATATAAACGACGACAATGGCCGCAAACAGCAACCATCCTTCATTATTCAACGAAGCCTTAAATATTTTAGCTGCGCCTTCAAAGCTTGTTTGTACACTCAAAGGGATATCAAGTCCTGCGCTTATTTGATCAATCGCGTTTATCGCGTCACCTAAAGAAGCCTTCGGTGCTAAATTAAAAGAGAGCGTAGCCACAGGAAATTGATTTTCTCGGTTCACCACAATGGCGCCCACTTTTTTTGCAATTCGCGTGAAGGTTCGCAAGGGAATTGACCCACCCGTTGCCGAAGTTAGATAAGTGTTTCTCAAAGCCGTTGGCATTTCTTGCAACTTAGGAAGCACTTCGAGAACCACACGGTATTGGTTACGCTGAGTAAAAATAATGGATATTTGCCGCTGACCGAAGGAATCATAGAGCGTGTTATCAATCGTTTGCATCGTGATCCCAAGACGCGAGGCCGTATCGCGATTCACATCCACTTCAGTTTTTAAACCTAGGTTTTGTTGGTCAGAGGCAACATCTGATAATTGGGGCAGCTTATTCAATTTCGCCAGCATTAAATTACTCCAGTGCGTCACCTGCTCAGTATCTGGTGCACTAACACTATATTGATATTGTGTGCGGCTCACTTGCGTATCAACTGTTAAATCTTGCACAGGTTGCATGTACAAAGTCGCACCAGGAACCTTAGTTAACGCTTTTTGTAAGCGCCGAATGACGTCAACTGCACCGATCCCTCGTTCTGCAAGAGGTTTTAAGGTAATCAAGATCCGACCGCTATTCAAAGTAATATTGGTGCCATCAATACCAATAAACGATGAAATATTTTCAACAGCAGGATCCGCTAACACCACTTTTGCCAGCGCTTGTTGCCGCTCTGCCATGGCCTTAAAGGATATTGATTGTGACATTTGCGAAATACCTTGAATAACTCCTGTATCCTGAATAGGAAAAAACCCTTTGGGAATAAAATAAAATAAAAAAAGCGTGTAGAGCAGAGTAATGATGGCGATAATTAGAAATAGGGCTTGACGCTCAAGCACCCAACTCAGCGAACGACTGTAGATGTCAATGAGTTTATTGACAATCTGGTTGGACCTGTGTTCAAAGCGGTTGAAATCCTTTGGCTCACGATGACGCAATAAACGGGCACAAAGCATTGGTGTAAGTGTTAATGAAACAAAGGCTGAAATGAGGATTGTGACGGCTAAGGTCAGAGCAAATTCACGAAACAAGCGCCCCACTAAGTCACTCATAAAAAGAAGCGGGATGAGTACAGCAATGAGCGAAACCGTCAAAGATAGGATAGTGAAACCAATTTGTTTCGCCCCTTTCAACGCCGCATTGAGAGGGGTTTCGCCTTCTTCAAGATGACGGGCAATATTCTCAATCATAACAATCGCATCATCGACAACAAATCCCGTGGCAATCGTTAGCGCCATCAGAGTGAGGTTATTTAAACTAAAATCCAGTAGATACATCGTTCCGAAAGTGCCAATCAAGGACAGTGGCACAGCAATACTGGGAATCAAGGTTGCGGAAAGATTCCGCAGAAAAAGAAAAATCACCATAACAACTAAAGCAATCGCAAGTACTAGCTCAAATTGAACATCATGGATGGAGGCACGAATGGTAGTCGTGCGATCAGTCAATACCGAGATCTTAATCGCTTTAGGAACATGCAATTTCTTTAACAAAGCTTGCACTCGCTCTACAACGGCAATGACATTCGCGCCAGGTTGTCGCTGAATATTCAAAATAATAGCCGGTTCGGAATTCATCCAAGCCGCTTGCCGTACATTTTCTGCGCCATCGATCACATTGGCAATGTCTTGCAGACGCACCGGACTGTTATTTCTGTAAGTGACAATGATAGGTTTATAGTCGGCGGCGGTTAGCAACTGATCATTTGCTCTAATAGTGTAGGCGAGACGAGGACCATCAAAATTACCTTTTGCCAAATTCACATTAGCAGTAGCAATGGCTGTACGCACCTGCTCCATGGAAAGACCATAGGAGGATAGGCTATCTGAATTAACCTGCACACGCACCGCCGGACGTTGCCCGCCACTAATACCCACTAGACCAACACCCAAAAGTTGTGAAATTTTGGGAACAAGACGTGTCTCGGCAAAATCTTCAACCCGAGGCAAAGGCAGCGTTTTAGAAGTTAAACTTAAGGTCAATATTGGTGTATCCGCAGGATTTATTTTGTTATAAACAGGAGGATTTGGAAGATCGGCAGGCAAATAATTGTTTGCCGCATAGATAGCCGCTTGCACCTGTTGTTCGGCTACATCCAGATCCATCATTAAGGTAAATTGCAACCTAATAAGCGATGAACCGGTTGAGCTGCTTGAGGTCATCAAAACCAGTCCCGGCATTTGCCCAAATTGTTTTTCCAAAGGCGCTGTGACTGTAGAAGCCACCACATCGGGGCTTGCTCCCGGATAGAAAGTAGAAACTTGAATCGTTGGGTATTCAATTTCAGGTAAAGCAGAAACAGGCAATAACTTAAAAGCCAGTACGCCAACTAACACAATAGCAAGCATAAGGAGTGAAGTAGCAATTGAGCGCTGAATAAAAGGGGCAGAAATATTCATCAGTTATTCCATTATTTCTTACCAGCCGGTTCTGCTATGCTCACCTTAGCCCCATTCGTCAATTTATCAGTACCCTCGACAACGACTTGCTGGCCAAAAGACAATCCTTGTTGAATAACTGTTTCATCACCACTCGTCACGCCTACTTTAATTGGTTGAGTTTTTACTGTGAAATCAGAATCTAATAAATAGGCAAAATCCCCTTTTTCACTATGTTGAACCGCTGCTGTAGGAATCACGGTTGCATTCTTGATGGTCTTCACGGAGAGTCGTATATTCACAAACTGATTAGGGAAAAGCATCCGTTCTTTATTACTGAAAACAGCCCTTAGTCTCACTGTTCCTGTTGTAGTATCGATTTGGTTATCTATCGTCAATAAAGTTCCTGTTGCTAACCGTTTATACTGCCGACGATCATAGGCTTCTACCTTAATGTTTTTATCAGTAAAAGCCTGAGGCAAAATTTTCGATAGATCTTCTTCAGGAATGGTGAAAATAACGGTCATCGGCGTAATGGTGGTAATCACAACGAGACCCGTTGTATCTGAAGTTTGAACAAAATTACCTGGGTCCACTAAACGTAAGCCCACCCTTCCATCAATGGGCGAAATAATATGGCAATACAGCAGATTTACTTTCGTGCTTTCGATTAAACCTTCATCCATTTTCACGTCACCCTGATATTGACGCACTAAGGATTCTTGTGTTGCCAAGGTTTGTTGTGAAATAGAATCTTGCTTCCATAAACGTTGATAGCGCTTAAGATCGACCAAAGCATTAGCCAGCAAAGCTTGATCACGGATCAATTGTCCTTGGTATTGTGTAAGCTGGGCTAATAAAGGTCGTTGATCAATTTCTGCAAGTAAATCTCCTTTCTTGACAACCTGACCTTCTTTATAGAGCACCTTCATTAGCAAACCATTAATTTGCGTTTTTACCGTGATAGTGTAAGTAGGTATCACATTACCCAAAGCTGGAATATAGATGGGTACATCTTTAGTACGTACCACAGCTAAAACCACTGCTGGCGGCCTTTTTACTTCCGCAGGTTTGGTCGTGCGAAATTTAAAAAAATAAATGAGGAAGGCCAAAATGAATAGCAATAAGAGCCACCAAAACAAGGAGAATCGCTTAGATGATCTGGATTGCACTGTTTCGTTGTGAGGCGTTTTATCTTCCGGTGATTGAGGTTCATTCATTTCGCTTCCTGCTGTCCCTCGCCCAGTATTATTCGTAGTCTATTCACATAGATAACGAGTATAACGAGGGCCTCTTAGCAAATCTACTATATCAAGAAATTTGACGACCAACCCCAGTTTCAGCGTATACTGACTAGCAACTTATTTATAAGGTTCTGCCATGATCTATCCAAATATTCTAGCCACTATAGGACACACTCCAGTAGTAAAAATTAATCGATTAGGAAAAGATTTATCCTGCGATCTTTATGCAAAATGCGAATTTTTTAATCCTGGCGGCTCGGTCAAAGATCGTATTGGTTATGAAATGGTAAAAAATGCTGAACGCAGCGGACGTATTAAACCAGGCGATACCCTCATTGAACCAACCTCCGGTAACACCGGCATTGGTATTGCTTTGGCTGGCGCAGTTATGGGTTACCAAGTCGTTATTACTATGCCGAATAAAATGAGCCAGGAAAAACAGGCTGTCCTCGAACGCTTAGGCGCGACCATTTACCGTACACGTACAGAAGCCGCATGGAATGATCCGGATAGCCATATTTCTTTAGCTAAAGAACTACAACGCGAAATTCCTAATTCTCATATTCTTGATCAATACGCCAATCCTGATAACCCTAATGCCCACTATCAGGGTACTGCCGAGGAAATTATTGAGGATTTTGGTAAAGATCTTCATATGGTTGTTGCTGGTGTGGGAACTGGGGGGACGATAACAGGTATTGCTAAACGTTTAAAAGAATATAACCCAGCTATTAAAATCATCGGCATTGACCCTATAGGCTCTATTCTGGGTGGCGGTGATGAAATTAAACCTTATCATGTGGAAGGAATTGGTTATGATTTCTTCCCCGACGTTTTGGATAATAATTTAATTGATACTTATATCAAAACCAATGACAAAGACTCTTTCGATATCGCAAGGCGTTTAATCCGTGAAGAGGGTTTATTAGTAGGCGGTTCTTGTGGGGCAGCCATGTGGGGCGCTTTGCAAGCGGCTAAATCCTTGCAAAAAGGGCAAAAATGTCTAGTGATTCTACCCGACTCGATTCGCAATTACATGTCAAAATATGCTAATGATGATTGGATGATGGAACAGGGTTTTCTATGAAAGCTTGGTTGGTTAAACGCCAACCAGGCTGCAATACTTAAGAAACTTTGAAAGAAGGCGTTTTTTCTACATTCTCATAAACAGAATGTGATAAATGTCCGATACTGATCCCTCGAGCAATAGCATGCACTAATTCCTTAGTGATTTGATCATCAAAATTTCCTTCAGGCATACTAACAGGTTCCACTCCCTTGCGTGCTCTATCAATTGCCTTTCTAAAGAAGTCTTGATTACCATGTTCAGCGGCAACTTGGTCAACTCGGCCTTCAAGGTAGTCACTTTTCTTCATTCCTTCGATATAAATATTGAGCAGATCTTCTTGAGTTAATTCGCCATTTTTTACCATCAATTCTAGGCGCCTTAAGGTGTCCTCATACTCTTTTATTAAGGCTCTATCTGCTTGCTCAATTTTCGCTAAGATTTCAGAGAGCTCTGGATCTTTTGGAGAAGGTTGATTAATTGGCTCAGCGGCCTGAACGTGATGAACCCCAAGGATGGCTTTATTGGGATTTAATAACGCGAATTGTTCAGGATTAGATACCAATGGCAAATAATGTTTGTTCTGTAATTGCAGAGTAATTGGGCTGCCAATCGCCTCTTTCCAGTCTTCATTATACTTGAAACTCTTATGCAGTTCTTTACCGGGCTCCACAACTTGTACGGCAACAGGAATTTTCGTTACGTTTGATAAGGCAAAAATTGCAGATTCATCAATCCAGGTATCTCGTTTTCTCATGCTAGTCGGATCGGTATTTTCATTCTCACTAACAAAAGCACCGGGATATTTATGTGGGAAACGACATAATTCATTGACTGTCTCTTGACGCAAAGCATGAGATAGTTCTAGAACAAATTTTGCACGATTGTGTGGAGCCTCGGTTAATTTTGCTAAATGCTCCACGGGAGTCATTAATCGGTCAGGAATCGGTTGTTGAAGAAAATAAGCAGCATGAAGCTCAAGTATATACTTAGCTAGCGCTTGATTATCCCGTGCTGGCTCGTCGCCACAATGACTAAGCATTGCAGCAGCCGCTCCTCTAAATCCACAGTCTCCAGTCCCACCCACATCAACAAAGCTTGGTTTTGGTTTAGATACAGTCTGATAAAGTGGAGCACCGGCTGTCACATTGGTTTTAAAAAAGCCTGATTTACTCCGCATGTTACTCTCTCCCACGTGCGTCTTGATCTAAATTTTTAATCATTAGTTACATTTTAAGCAATTAACATTAAGGGAACATTAACGATTAGAGTATAATGCATAAATCAAAACTAGTAAGTATAAATTAAATGCAGGGTGGGCGAATAAAACGAATGACTGCCCTCAACTGATGATTTCAGGTATCCTGCTTGCCGCTTTAAGCATCAAGTTCTAGCATAAAATTTTAAATAACATGATCTTCTAGCTCCCAAGAGCTACCATATGAATAAGCTTCTTATCCCAACTTATTTATGTGGCTTGTATTACTATTTTTGATTATCTGCAGTTTTATCTTAGTTCTTTACAGCAAAAGGCAGCCCCGACGCCTAAAGCGCTGGAAAAATAGTTTAGCTCTTGCTAAACATTTCGCTGTTTTTCAACAGCTTTACGCCGATGTTGATGGTTTTTCCTTATCTAAAGCAGCAAGGATTGATGGAGATGCCTTTGAATATGTTTATGGTGAAATAGAGTTTGAACCTTTCATTGCCTTATTGTCATTAGGCAATCCCAACTCATCCACTGTCTTCTATGATTTAGGTAGCGGCACTGGAAAGGCCGTATTAGCCTGTGCCATGGTTTTTAAGGTTCAGAAAAGTTGTGGTATCGAGTTGTTTTCCTCCCTACACCAAACTGCAGAATTGCAGCAACGGCGTTTAAAAAAACTCCCGGACTATTTTGAAGAAGCAAAGCACATCGAATTTAAAAAAGCGGATATTTTGCAAACCCGTTTTGATGATGCTTCATTAATTTTTATTAATGCCACTGGGTTCTTTGGTGATAGTTGGCTTGCTATCTCAAAATGCATTGAACAAATCAAACCAGGCGCATTAGTGATCAGCACTTCAAAATCCCTTTCATCCGAATTATTTATCTGCTTGCGAGTTACGCAAGTTGCAATGAGTTGGGGTATTGTAAATGCCTTTATCCAGCAACGCCTGTAAAAAAACTAAAAATCCCATGAAAAACAAGAGAATTCTCAACAGAATCTCTGAAAGGGATTGCATTAGAGAATAAAATGTTGATACAGTTAATTGATAACATTGAATAATTTCTTTACCTGTCTATACTAAAATAAAGTGGTAAAGAAGTCAGCACCTGATGTGTCTTGGTGATGACGCCCCAAAAACGCGGCTAACCGAGGTGGGTATGATCAAATCGGAACTGATTGCAAACCTTGCTGCAAAAATGACGCATCTTCCTGAAAAGCAGGTTGCTGATAGCATTAATCGTATTCTTGAATTAATGAGTGAAGCCCTTGTTGAAAATAAACGCATTGAAATTCGTGGCTTTGGCAGCTTTTCTTTACATTATCGCCCCCCACGTAATGCACACAATCCTAAAACCGGTGAGAAAGTGGTGACCGAAGCCAAATACAGCCCTCATTTTAAACCCGGCAAGGAACTGAGAGAGCGTGTTGATGCTTCGCGTTCAAAATTTCCGTTAAAAGACGAAGATTAAAAAAGAATTGAGATTATCTTTGTAGGTTGGGCCTTGGCCCAACAAAATCAATTATCCGAGATAACTCACTTCACTCGGGATGTTAGGCCAAGGTCTACCCATTTTAAACAATCAAGTTCGCGGCAAAGTCACTCCGGTTTGTCCCTGATATTTACCCCCTCTATCGCGATAAGATACAGCACAGACCTCATCGGACTCTAGAAATAACATTTGCGCTACCCCTTCATTGGCATAAATTTTAGCAGGTAGTGGTGTGGTATTGGAAAATTCTAAAGTAACATGACCTTCCCACTCGGGTTCCAGGGGCGTGACATTCACGATAATTCCACAACGGGCATAGGTTGATTTACCTAGGCAGATAGTCAAGACAGTTCGAGGAATTCGGAAATATTCTACAGTACGCGCTAGGGCAAAAGAATTCGGTGGGATAATACAAACGTCTGATTTCACGTCCACAAAACTATTTTCGTCAAACGCTTTAGGGTCGACGATTGCTGAGTTAATATTCGTAAATATCTTAAACTCATTAGCACAACGCACATCATAACCATAGCTTGATACACCATAAGAAATAATGCGTCCGCCGTCAGTTTCACGAACTTGTCCTCGCTGAAAAGGTGAAATCATTCCTTGTTCCAGCGCCATTTTTTCTATCCATCGATCCGATTTAATTGCCATGAACTGCCCCAGGTTATTACTCGACAAAAAATAACCTTCTACCATAAACGGCCCATCAGATCCAATATTTACTCACCGAGGCGGTACTCTATAATTAATGGTATACACTAATATCTTATGGATGAAGGATTTCTATGCCCTTTGCAACAACCACGTACATTGAACCTAAAGAAAAATCTCTTATTGTCTGTGCAGGGACGGTCACTTGTTCTAATGTGTCCGCGATGGGTTCAGGTTTTATGGTGTTTAAACAATTTTTCAATAAAAATATTCATCAAGATAAGGTATCCGGCGGCTGGCAGGCGGCTCTGCAACATATTTTAGATAGCTTCCACAGCGGGCAAGAAGAAATGCCAGCTTATGTACGTATTGCTCAGCAAGATAGTTATCTCGGTGGTATTGCCACAGTACCTTTCATAGCCGGTGGCATAGGTTTAACCTTTGAGAAATTGTCTACCCCAGCAGAAAAGGAAAAACGATTTAAAGAACAATATAAAAAAGCAGTGGAAGAGGCTATTAAGGATGCAAAAAGATTGGGACGTCCTCTTTTTTTACAACCGCTAGGCATTGGTGTTTACGGCTGGGATGCAAATGAAGCAGCAAAAATCGTTGTTGAGGCAGTTTGTGAAGCAGACCCAAATGACGAAGTAGAGCTTACTATCCCCATTTTTAACCCAAGCCCCGGTTCTGCCAATGAATCATTTAGGGAAACCTTTACTGCGGAAATGCTCAAAAGAAAACGCCAAGCTTATCGTTAGAGAGACTGACCACCTCGGTGCTGCGAATTGTCCGCGGCATCCAAACCTGGTAGCAACACAGCCTAATTGCAGATCATTTCTCTGCTATTTTTCGCAATAACTCACCTAACTCGATAGGCATAGGAAATACAATCGTTGAGGTATTGCTGTTTGCCAAAGCAGTCAGTGTTTGTAAATAACGTAATTGCATTGCTTGTGGCTCTTGCGCGAGTACTTTTGCCGCCTGAGACAATTTTTCTGAAGCTTGTAACTCACCTTCCGCGTGAATTATTTTTGCTCGTCGGTCACGCTCGGCCTCTGCTTGTTTAGCAATAGCACGTATCATACTTTCATCTAAATCAACATGCTTAATTTCTACGTTAGAAACTTTAATACCCCAACCATCGGTTTGCGCATCTAAGATTTTTTGCACATCCGCATTTAACCTCTCACGCTCAGCTAACATTTCATCCAATTCATGCTGACCTAAAACCGAACGCAAGGTTGTCTGGGCAAGCTGACTCGTTGCCTCCAAATAATTGGCTACTTGAATAATGGCTTTTTCAGGATCGATGACACGGAAATAGAGTACTGCATTGACACGGACTGAAACATTATCTCGTGAAATCACATCCTGGCTTGGTACATCCATCACTACGGTTCGCAAGTCCACACGCACCATTTGTTGCACAATAGGAATTAAAATCACTAAACCCGGTCCTTTGACGCGCCAAAAACGACCGAGCATAAAGACAACGGCGCGCTCATACTCTCGTAAAACACGAAAGGTAGACATCAGTAAAAAAGCAATAATAATCACTAAAAATCCGAAAAAAGCGCTCATCTTTTTTCTCCTGTTTAATTACTCTGAGTACTATCTATTTCCTCTACCTCCAGTTGTAAGCCTTTGGCAGCAACCACTTTTATTCGTTTATCAGCGGCTATTGTTTTTTTTGTATGCACACTCCAAATCTCGCCTCGAATTACCGCTTGCCCATAAGCATCAATTGTACCCAAAGCTCGACCTTCTGCACCAAGAAGTACTTCCACTCCATGTTTAAGTTGGCGTCTCCGGGATCTGATTATCATGCTAATTAAAGTGAATAAGATGAGGAGATTAATAGCTGCCATTGCGCCAATTGCTGACCAAGCAATTCGATAGCCTTGAGCATCACTATCGATAAGTAAGATTGAACCAAAAATAAAGGCAATTGTTCCGCCAATTCCTAAAGCCCCAAAAGTTGGTGCAAAAGCCTCTGCTATGATGAAAGCTAAACCGATTACGATTAATGCAAGGCCGGCATAATTCACCGGCAGCAATTGCAAGGCATAGAGTGCAATTAAAAATGCAATTGCACCAACTACTCCAGGCAGCATATATCCTGGATTAACTAACTCAAAGAAAATGCCGTAGATACCTAATAAGAGAAGCAAATAAGCGACTGTTGGATCGGTAATAAGCTCTAAGAAGTGGGTGCGCCAATCGGGCGGCTTGCTTTCAATTTCCGCCTTATTTGTTGCCAATTGAATTTTTTGTCCGTCTTGCGTAACAATTTGTCCATTAAGCTGGGCAAGTAAATCATTTTTGTCTTTGGCTACAAAATTAATGACTTTTGCTTGCAGTGCTTCACTAGCGGTTAGAGTCATAGCATCTTGTACCGATTTTTCAGCAAAATTTGGATTACGATTGCGTAATTGAGCGAGTGAACGGATGTAAGCAAGCGAATCGTTAGTTATTTTCTTTTCCATGGTTGTTTTTGCTGTAGCGGGCTTAGTTTCTCCACTCATCGCAGCGGTTAAATCAATTGGGCTAGCAGCCCCTAAATGAGTGCTGGGCGCCATAGCGGCTACTGTACTTGCATAGACTAAATAGGTGCCCGCACTGGCCGCCCGTGCACCGCTAGGCGCCACATAGGCTACTACTGGGACTTTTGAATTTAAAATACTTTGGACAATTTGCCTTGTTGATTTATCCAAACCACCAGGTGTGTCAATAACAATGAGGATAAGAGTTGCTTTTTGGGCCTTGTCGATGCCTCGTGACAAGTAATCGGCAGTAGCGGGGCCTATCGGCCCGTTTACACTCAACTCAACAATTTTATTAGCCCAGCCCATAGGCGCAAAAAGGGTCATTAATCCAATGATGATTCCTATGCGAGCTAAGGATTTCAATCTAATCATCTAACAACCTACTTAGATTACCTCTTGTGGATAAGCATAGCAGTTTGCTAAAGGATTGTTTTGTCCCTTTTAGAAGAACACACCAATTTGAGCAATCAATGCATCGGCTTTACGACCTGTACCAAAGGTAGGTAAATTAAATAAGCCTGGAGGCGCTATACCATTCGCAAACTGATAAACATTGTAATCAACGTCATGGCGATATTCTAAGCTCTCAATAGTATCCTTCCAGATCGAAATATTGAAAACGCCACTAAAGCGGTGTTTTGGTAAATGTAAAGCGAGAGAATCTTTCGTCCATTGATAGCCCAGGGCAAAGGAAGAAGGTTTATTAAAGGCCATAAAGGTTAAAGCCCCCTCAAGTTGCGCTGCTTGAGGCTTTGCTCCTCGCCAATTATAACTTAGATCTCCGAATCGGAAGCGGCGTGACACGCCAACCCATTCCGCTGTCAAGCTATAACGATCAAAACTAATATTTCCATGAACGTTTACAGCATCTCTCTTACGAATTAACTCGCTGCCATTAGTATCCGACGCAAAACCGCCAAAAGTTGTAAAAGGTTGCGAACCGTTATCTTGCATACCAGTAGAATCGGTTATAGAGCTAATATATCCTGCACCGATATCACCCGAAAGTTTGTTTGCGCGGATGGTATAGCCTAAATTGACTCCGCCTATTCCAGAATGACCTAAGTTGGTATCCGATTTAAAACCATAAATGGCTGCATAAGGCCCCCAATCCTGTTGCGATTTATAACCTAAAATAAACGGTCTTGCTTTTGTTCTTGCCAAACGTTGTGGCAGCGTGGAGCTAATCATTGAATTGGAGTAACGACCAAAGGGGACGTACATTTGGCCAGCAGTAAAATAGATTGGTGAACGATCTAGATTACCAATGTTAACAAAGCCCATGTTTAGACTGAATGCCGAGTTTGAAACTCGCTGACCCACTGGGGGGGGCGTTTCATCATAAGCCATTGAGATAAATGCTTCGACCTTATCGTTCAAAGCGGCTGCAACATCAAGCTCGCTCGATCCTAGGTTAACGTCACCTGCGTATCGACCGACATAGGGCTGATTAATCATTGCAACAGGTTCAGCTTTTCCACTGATTGCAATAATTGGCATGTTTGGCTTTGGATAACCAATACTTTCATAAGCACGATATAAGCGGCGCCGCTGTTCCATCAAACGAATATCTCGGTTAATGCTTGAAATATTGACAATATAATCTGAACCATCAAAAGCGGGTCGAGCACCTAGGTAGGGCGAGCTGACCACTGGTGTACCAGCAATGTAGCTAATTACTCTTCCATCAGCAATCAAAGCAGTTGGATAAAATCCTCTTGCCCTATGATCCTTATCCGCAGTATGTACTGATAGTAAACTAGTATGGAACGTTTTCGCTTTTTCTGTTTCTACAGGTTTATTGATACCAGGTTGATTACTTGCTTTCGCCTGAGTATTAGTAGCAGGTACTGCAGGCGTTTTTTTCGCTGCAGGTTTTGCGATAACAGGTTTTACACTTGGTTTAGCTGCGGGCTTGATCACAGACTGTGCAACCAACTGTTTTTGCAAACGATTCAATTGAGTTTGTAATTGTTTAGTTTGCTCTTGTAATCGTATAATTTCCTGCTGTAGCTCTTCATTGTTGGCGGCAAAAACTGAGCTGGATAAAGCAGAAATTGCTAATATTAGGGTTTTATATTTCATACTAGCTACTCCTAATTATTCTTCTTGCTTCCTGATTAAAACGAAAAGATCCATCTCATTTTCTTAGATTCAACATAATAGCCCAGTCTTGTACCTCATCCCGAGTTTGGCAAGAGGCACTCCGAATGCTAACCATTGCAGCCACAGAGCTCCCTCGTGACGCCCGTGATAAACATAGGGGGAGAGGCGGGTTATTATTCCCACTGAGTTTTGGTTTTAAATTTTATTTAAAGAAAAAAAGCCCACATAGAATAACTAGGCTAATCCCTTTTTCTCATTCTTAAAGTGCAAATTTATATCAAATTTGAACAAATAATGGATACATATTGAATGAAACCGCAGCAGTATAACTTGTACTCAAGACAGTGCCTAGTGTTTGAGCATCTTTTTTATACTTCGGGAATGACAAAAAAAAAGCCCATTATAATGGGCTTTAAAAATCAGTTTAACTAAACAATTAAACAACATCTCCAACCCAAGTTGCGCCAAAATAGGGGCCCCAAAGTCCGAAATCTGTTGTATAAATGTAATTAGTTTGTCCAATAGGTCTTCTTGATTGCAGTGCATTAAAGTAATTGACTCCCTGAACCCCGCCTTCTAGGTTGAGTGTTCCTTGAATCCATTCATACGTATATTTAAGACCTACTTTTGCTTCAATACTAGGCACTATAATTCTTAAACTGGCTTTATCAACCGCACTAACTACACCTGCAGGTCCTGAAATGTATCCTGTAACGTATCGATCAACTCCATAGAGAAGGGAAGTTGCTACGTTACCTGTCACGCTAAGACCATTTATCAAATTGTAGGAATAATCTATTCCTAGAACCGGACCAACACCTTCGAAATCAGAGTTACGGATTTGCTGTAAAGTTGTAACTGAGCGACGAGCAAGAGCTGGAGGTATTGCCAGAAATTGCCTAGTCTGATCAAGGCGGATTTTGGCAAACTGCAAACCACCATAAAAACGCATTTTTTTCCATGCGCTAATGTCAACATGTTGACCGAGAACTAGGTTAACTTGATCGAATTTATTTTGTAGGTGTAATCTAAATGGCTCGAATGCAAAAGCAAATGGGATTTCTCCACCATAGCCACCACGGTCTGAATCCTTATCATAGTGTATATAGGTCATAGTGATATCATTTCCTGTGTGAAAATGATAAGACCCTTGTAAACGATATCCCCAGCCCCATCGAGGTCTAATACTATTAAAACCATGTTCTGGATTGAATTCATAACCTAGGCCACTTGCATAAGCTGGCTGCCAGTAAAGTGCTTCTGCCCCAATGTCCCATTTCTTGGCTTCACAAGGAACTGTGACGTTACCAGGGGTGCACACAGGACCCATGGTACCAGCGAATGCTGCACTGCCAGCTAAAGCAAGAACAGCTGCTGCTGTTGTTTTTTTCAACATGATCACTCCGTTAATCTAAAAAAAAGCCCATCAACATGTGATGGGCTTTAATACAGCATAAGCTGACTAATTATACAACGTTACCAACCCACTTTAGACCAGCATATGGACCGTTGAAAGCAACGTCGCTTGAACGATCTTCGAAGCCTAAGTGACGACGGATTCCAAAGCCATCAACAAATGTGCCATGGTTGAACACAGTGTGTCTAGCATTGAAGTAGTTAACCCACATGTAACCAACGTCCAGAGTTAAATCACCTGATGCCATAGCATAAGTGTATTTAGCACCCAATTTACCTTCTAACTCAGGAACCATAATAGTTCTGTTATGATGGTTGCCATTGTTGAAGTTATTTAAGGCAAATGCGCCACCAGGAGCAACTGGTAGAACAAATGCTGGGAAGCCAGCAGCTACTGGTGCAATTGATACAGGGAATGCTGGATCGAATTGGAATGAAGGTCTGCTAGAACCGATCAACAGAGAAGTTGCACCGTTAGCATAGACGCTGAAACCATTTCCAACAACATAGTTCATGTCAATACCAAAACGAGGACCGAAACCGTTGAATCGTGCTTCACGACGACGCTCATCAAAACCAAAACCAGCGAAACCACCATTGAAAGCATTCAAGCCATTGAATCCACCGAAACCGCCAAGGCCGAAGAGACCGAAGCCATTGTTGTTACGGTGACGACGTTGGTCAGCAATTCGAGCGTATTGAACACCGCCATGGAAACGCATGAATTTCCACTCGCTGAAATCAACGTGTTGTCCTAACTCAACGTTAACAGCATCCCAACGAGGACCTCTGTTATTGTTGTTATCCCAACCGAAGAAACCGTTATGACGGTGATGGTTGTTGTTGCTGTTAGTTAAGTGGTACCAGTTAACGTTGATGTCATTGCCAGTGTGGAAATGGTATGAACCTTCTAATTTGAAGCCCCAGTTCCAGTCATTGCGCCAGCTGTTATTCCATCTAGTTTCATTATAGAAAAGGTCATTCCCACCCCACCAATTAGCATTTCCATTAGTGTATGTGGTATCCAAATAAAGGGCTTGTACACCGAAGTCCCAGGCAGTTCTTTCACAAGGAACTGTGACGTTACCAGGGGTGCAAACAGGACCCATGGTACCAGCAAATGCTGCTGCACTGCTAGTCAAAGCGAGAACAGCTACTGCTGTTTTCTTCAAATTATTTAACATGCTTCATCTCCACTTTTTTATTATTAATTTCCCGTTTAGCCGTCAAACCACATCATGGCATTGACCACAGTACGCAATCATCGCTCTATCCGAGAACGTACATAGGCAAATTATCAAGTGCTACTTTCTCAAAGTCAACACTATTTCCACAAATTTTCTCTATTAATTCGCTAAATTATCTAGCTTAGTGATCGACAATGTTTCTTTTGTGTTCACAGTAATTAATTCGCCGCCATTTGTTTGCTCCAGCTTTAAACTAACGATCTTAGGCGAACCAATTCCAAGCTATGTAATTATTTTGAATCAATAAGTTGACTAAACTTGTTTTACTGTATCAGAAAATAAGTAGTGTAGACAATATGTTATTAAGGGATCAAAGATGATAGGTTATTTAATGATTTTAACTACCACGCGACGATTAACTCTCTTACCAACATCAGTATCATTGGGAGCAGATGGATTTTTAACGCCATACCAAGTTATAGCTAAGTGGCCTTCTTGTAAGCCGAGGCTCAATAAAAACTCTCTTACCGATTTTGCCCGTGCTTCCGATATAGCATTATTATAACCTTTACGACCTGTATTATCGGTATAACCAGCAATTTTTACCTTTTTTACCAATCGGTCTGCTTTACAATATTGCGCAACTTTTTTCAATTGCTCTTTCGAATCATCACTTAATTCAAAACTATCTGTATCAAAAAGCAACACTGATATTTTTACATCGGTATAATCAAAAGGCAGTAGATTACCTAAGCAACGTTGATAGCGTGAATAAACCTCTTGAAAGCGAATTGGAGAAAGTGAAACCGATATGGGAAAACCTTGCTCAGATAAATATTGAAAGCTGGTTTGGTATCCTTCCGCAAGATAGTTTAATAACTTAATCGTCTCATTCCTTGGTAAATAAACAGCATATTCCCCTGGGTTAACTGAAGTTTTGGTTACTAAAAAAACTTGTCCACCTGGTTTCCATACCGGAGGCTTTGCAAATACCACCGCAGGTCGTTGCCTATCTACTTGTTGCCAATTACTAAGAATAAAATGGGCCGGTTTTGCAGCATACTGTTCAAAATAGGCAACACCATAATTCGGAACAGTCAAAGCGAGTCCGCAACGTAAACGACTGCCCGTCATATGCCAATTTTCTTCACCGATAGGACTTGCATAATAAAGCGTCAAGGGAGCAGCAAAGCTATCGACTGTTGCTACACTTAATAAGAACGCAATTTTTGCCAGCCTAGGGATATTCCTTAGCTTTGAGGGATTATCAATGACTTTTTGTAGATTTAGGCTACTCATTTTTTGCTCGTCCAGCTTCTAACCGTGTTATCCTTCTCGAGTATCGGCAATTTTATCGGAATCTTTAGTATGAAAACGCTCACCATTACTCGCCCAGATGATTGGCACGTCCATTTTCGCGATGGATTAGCTTTACATCATACTGTCCCAGCTACTGCTCACCATTTTGCACGTGCATTGATCATGCCTAATCTAAAACCTGCCTTGACCACTGTGGATGCGGTTATTGCTTATCGCGAGCGAATTCTCGCCGCGTTGCCAAACGAAGATGATTTTGTCCCTTATATGACACTTTATCTTAATGAAAAGGTAAAGCCAGAAGATTTGGCAGGAGTAAGAAATCGTTCTTATATCTTAGGAGCAAAATTATACCCTGCTGGAGCAACGACTAATTCGGATGAGGGAGCTCGCTCTTTACGCGCACTTTATCCTTTATTTGAAATCATGCAGCAACAAAATCTCGTATTACAAATCCATGGTGAAGAAACAAAAGGAGATATTTTTCATCGAGAGGCAAAGTTTATTGAGAATTGCTTAATCCCTTTGACACAAGATTTTCCTAAGCTACGAATCATTCTGGAGCATATTTCGACGCAAGCCGCAGTAGATTTTATTTTTCAAGCATCGCAAAATTTAGCAGCGACCATTACGCCCCATCATTTGTTATATAATCGAAATCACCTTTTAGCAGGCGGGGTCAGACCTCATTTTTATTGCCTACCGATATTAAAGAAAGAAAGCGACCAACTAGCCCTGCAAAAAGCGGCAGTAAGTGGCAATCCTAAATTTTTTGCTGGGACCGACAGTGCTCCGCATGCGAAAACCAATAAAGAAAATGCCTGTGGCTGCGCAGGCATTTTCTCAGCGCCTTATGCAGTGGCCATGTACGCACAATCCTTTGATCGGCTCGATCAATTAAACAAACTTAATGCCTTTCTCAGTCGTTTTGGTGCCGAATTTTATCAACTTCCACTTAATCAAACCGAACTTAATTTAGTTAAAATACCTCAATCGATTCCTGAAACATTACCTTTGGGGCAGGATCGAGTCGTACCAGTTGCAGCAGGCGAAAGCTTGGCGTGGAGTGTTTATGAATCGGTTTGATAGTATTTTATGTACCGAACTTAAAGATAGGTTTAGGGGTTTTCTGCCGGTGGTGGTTGACCTGGAAACCGCCGGTATAGATCCTCAAAAAAATGGTCTTCTGGAGATGTGTATCGTTTTAGTTGACCTGGATGAGAAAGGTTATTTTACTCGCGGTGCAACTTATTTTGAACATGTTTTACCTTTTGAAGGGTCTGAACTGGATCAAAAATCACTCGACTTTAATCAAATTGACCCTTTTCAGCCTCTTCGTTTCGCGATTCATGAGAAACAAGCCTTAGAAAAATTATTTGCACCTATTAATAAAGCGTTAAAAAAATTTAAATGCCAAAGAGCAGTCTTGGTAGGGCATAATGCGTGGTTTGATTTATTATTTATAAAAGAAGCAGTGAAGCGCACAGGTGTTGTCTCCCCCTTTCATTCTTTTACTTGCTTTGACACTGCGACCCTGGGTGGCTTTATCTATGGACAAACTGTTTTGGCCAAAGCCGCAAAAGCAGCTGGAATTGATTTTGATACAAAAGAAGCTCATTCAGCCATCTATGACGCAGAAAAAACTACTGATCTATTTTGCGCCATGCTTAATACATGGCGCGATACACATCTTGGCTAATACTTTCAAAAAGAACAAATTATAAATTACCAGAATGCTCAGAAAGATATTCAGCAACACCTTTAGGAGAAGCCTTCATACCTGCTTGCCCTTTTTGCCAGCCTGCTGGGCATACTTCACCATTCTCTTCAAAAAACTGTACAGCATCGATGATACGTAAGAGCTCATCAATATTTCGGCCAATGGGTAAATCATTAACGATTTGTGACCGCACCATACCATTCTTATCAATAATGAAAGCGCCACGGAAAGCCACGCCAGCTACTGGATGTTCTACACCATAGGATTGACAGATTGTGTGGGTTACATCTGCTGCCATGGTAAAGCCCACTGGCCCAATACCACCTTCTTTTACTGGGGTATTACGATAGGCATTATGAGTAAATTGTGAGTCGATAGAAACTGCAACGACAGCCACACCGCGCTCTTTAAATTCATTCATGCGATGATCTAAAGCGATGATTTCAGAAGGACAAACAAAGGTAAAATCAAGCGGATAGAAAAACACTAAACCGTATTTACCTTTTAATTCCTCATGTAAATTAAACTTATCAGTGATTTGACCATTACCTAATACAGCGGGAACTGTAAAATCTGGGGCCTTTCGTCCAACCAATACACTCATCTATATTCTCCTTGATTAAGCAAATTATTTGCTAATTAAAAACTACGCCACTGCTTCACGCAATAATCGTTCTAATTCACCTTGTTGATAAAGTTCAACAATAATATCCGAACCGCCAATTAATTCACCCTTGACATAAAGCTGGGGGAAAGTGGGCCAATCTGCATACTGCGGTAATGTTTGGCGGATATCCGGATTAGCTAGAATATCCACATAAGCAAAGGTTACACCACAAGCATCGAGACATTGTACCGCACGTGCTGAAAAACCGCATTGAGGCATTTTGGGAGTGCCTTTCATATATAAAAGTATTGTATTTTCAGCAATTTGCTGTTTGATTTTATCAATTGTTTCCACCAGGTCACCTATTTCAAGAATTTAAAAAGCGAAGTAATTATGTCGAAAATAAGACCAATTAGCAACTTGAAACCTGCACGCAGAGACGTTTAAGCAGTTTATAGATACTATAATTTAGATTAGCTATAAGCAGAACAAACTCTGTCTATTTCCTTCAATATACTTCATTATAGATCTTTGCAGGTTGATTTCCAGCTAAAACTGTTTTGAAAACTAGGCCTGGTACTTCCTATGAATCCTGATAAACTTACAGCTCAACTAAAAACTAGGAGTTTTTTTATGGCATTCACTTTACCGCCCCTGCCCTATGCGAAAAATGCATTAGCCCCCTATATTTCTGAAGAAACTTTAGAATATCATTATGGCAAACATCACAATGCCTACGTAACCAACCTTAATAAGCTTGTTGCTGGTACAGAATATGAAAATCTAAGCCTAGAAGAAATTATTAAAAAAACGGGCTCTGGCGGGATATTTAATAATGCAGCACAAACTTGGAACCATACTTTTTATTGGCATTGCCTAAGCCCCAAAGGAGGCGATGAGCCTACTGGAAAATTAGCGGACGCCATTGCTAAAGCTTTTGGTTCTTTTAACGAATTTAAAGAACAATTTACTCAAACTGCAATTGCAACCTTCGGTTCCGGCTGGGCTTGGTTGGTGCAAGATAAAGCAGGTGCACTCAAAATTACCAGTACTTCTAATGCAGGTACACCAATGACTGAAGGCCAACATGCATTAATGACTTGCGATGTATGGGAACATGCATACTATATTGAATATCGTAATGCTCGCCCTGAGTATCTCAAAGCGTTCTGGTCTTTGGTGAACTGGGACTTTGCTGAAACTAATTTACGTTAATTAGAAACATGAATTTGAGTAAATTATTATGCCCATTGTCATCCCTGCAAAGACAGGGATGATGACAGGAAATTCACAAGGGTATATCAACTTGGTGACAGTTTTACAGGATTTGATGAGAGATAAGGAGTTTTTTTATGGCATTAATTACCAGCTACAATCCCTTACCAGTATTCTTTACCCATGGAGAAGGGGTATGGTTATACGATGAACAAGGGAATACTTATCTCGATGGATTAAGTGGTATTGCCGTTTGTGGCCTGGGTCATGCCCACCCGGATATTACCCGTACCATTCAAAACCAAGCAGCTAAACTTTTGCACACCTCAAATAGCTACCATATCAAGGAACAAGAACAACTTGCCGAAAAATTAACAGCCCTATCTAATACGCAGCAAGCTTTCTTTGCCAATTCTGGTGCTGAAGCCAATGAAGCAGCTATTAAATTGACCCGCCTTTATGGTCATAAGAAAGGAATTGAAACACCTTCTATCATTGTCATGGAGCGCGCCTTCCATGGGCGTACTATGGCCACCTTAACCGCATCAGGTAGTCGAAAGGTACAAGCGGGTTTTGAACCACTAGTTCCTGGCTTTATTCGCGCCCCTTTTAACGATATTGATGCGATTCGCACTATTGCCGCTAACCGTGATGATGTCGTCGCCGTGATGGTTGAACCTATTCAAGGTGAGGGCGGTATTTTTGCCGCGGAAAATTCTTATCTCCGTGCTTTGGCTCAACTTTGTAAAGAACATGATTGGTTATTAATTATTGATGAAATTCAAACCGGTAATGCACGCACAGGTAAATATTTTGCTTACATGCATGCCGATATTCAGCCCGATATCATTACTACAGCAAAAGGTTTAGGTAATGGTGTTCCGATCAGTGTCTGTTTAATCGCTAATCAGGCTTGTGATTTGTTTAAACCTGGAAATCATGGCTCTACCTTTGGTGGAAATCCTCTGGCCTGTGCGACTGCCTTGACTGTTTTAGAAGTCATTGAACGAGATAATCTTTGTGAGCAAGTGGCTCAAAAATCTGCTCTTTTAAAAGAAAAACTAATGCAGGAACTGGGTGAGCATCCTGCTGTGCGCGGCATCCGTGGAAAAGGATTTATGATTGGAATTGAATTAGATAGACCTGCTAATGACGCCCGAGCATTAGGTCTTGCCAACGGCCTACTGTTTAATGTCACAGCCGATACCGTCGTTCGACTTTTACCACCTCTCATTATTAGTGAAGATGAAATTGATGAATTAGTTTCAAGACTAGCTAAAACCATCCATCAATTTGTCGAAAATAAATAAACGAGAATAGCTCGCCCGACGTTCGGAGAGGTGAGAGCTATTATCTATTACCTCACATTTAAGGAGAGCTTTGGGCAGTAGTACAATGCTCTTCTAAATAATAAATAATATCCCGCAGATCTTGCGCCTCACGAACAGTCTGCGGCCTTGAATCATAGCCGTCGCAAAAAATTATTTTTAATATCTTGTCTACCAAACGAGTGATTAAGGAACTTTGATAACTTGAACCCAAAACATCAAGGTTTGCAGCAATCTTTTCAAGGGCCTCTGTATTATTTATTTCTGATTGTTGCTGGTTGAGTAAAGTTATATTCTCTTTGCTTTGTAGAAAACGTTTTTTACTTCTTTCAATCAAAGAGAAACTTTGCTGCTTAACAAAGAATGATAAGAAATTAGTATTTAAAGTCGGTTTTATGAAGGCTTGGTTTTCTTTTACCTGCTCAATAAGCTGCAAAAAGAAATTTTTATAATTATCAAAGCAAATCCTACAAAGCGCTTCGTCGCTAGCCAATAATGAGCAGGCTAGTTGGGCTTTTGTAGGATTTGTCCAAAACTCTATAAACTGGTCTCTTGCAGTCGCCTCTTCATTTTCAAGGGCAGAATTGAGCAATTCTAAATCTGATTTTATTTCGCGAATGTCAGCTAAGAGCTTATCCGCAAATCGTTTCACAACCTCTTTATCATCTTGAGAAGAATCGGGCACTTGATTTTCTAATCGCTCTTCAGCTGACGGATATAATTCGTTCGCGATGAACATGGTAAGTTGATTGAGCCATCCAGTGGTATGGCCTATTTCGCTTTCAATGAGTTCCCAGCTTTCATTATCTTGTTCAAATAAAAGCCTTGAATAATCAACAAGAGCGATATTTATCCCTTCGATTTGTTTTAAAAATTGAACATCCACAGGTAGAGGACAGTCAGTATGAAGTTGAGTTAATTGCTTGTCTAAATCCTCTGAAGAGCCCGCAATACCTTGCTCTTTTAAAAACTCTGCTAAAGATAAACGAAAATCTAAACAAATTCTTGGCAAATCAATTTCGGTATTTGCTTGAAATAGCCTTAATTGTTGAACAAAAGCGACCCAGGACTCTTGAATGGTGAGCATAAAAACAACCAACTACCCATAAATATGCCCCATAGTACACTTTTTGATCATCTTTTGCAAGTGCTAGAAGTTTTTACGTTGACGAATTACTTCATACAAACTAATACCGGTTGCTACGGATACATTTAAGCTTTCTACACTACCCAACATCGGCAAAGAAAATAAGCCATCGCAGTGCTCTCTTGTTAAACGCCGCATGCCTTCGCCTTCTGCGCCCACCACTAATGCAATGGATGAGCTGCAATCAAGTGTATAAAGCGTTTCGGTTGCTTCACCCGCTGCTCCATATACCCAAACACCTTCTTTTTTAATGGTTTCAATCGCCCGCACCAAGTTGGTAACTCGCACCAAGGGTATTGATTCTGCAGCTCCACAGGCCACTTTACTCACTACTGGGGTTATGCTGGCATTTTTGTCTTTAGGGATAATAACAAAATCAACGCCCGCCGCATCCGCGGTTCTCAGACAAGCCCCTAAATTATGTGGATCAGTGACGCCATCTAAAATCAGCAGCAGACTCGGCTTCTTGCTAGTTGCTAGTAAGCTGGGCAGATCGCCCTCACCGTAATCAGCTAAATTTGCAGCACTGGCTACCACCCCTTGATGAGTAAATTCTGCAAAACGCTGATTCATTTGCTGGGCAGATAATTTTTCCACTGGAATCTGCTGGCTAGCTGCTAAATCAAGAATGGGTTGTAATCGCTTATCAACACGCTCTTGATTAATGTACAATTTCTTAGTGGGTCTGTGTGGATTGGCAAGTAAAGCGGTTACCGCATGAACACCGTAAACATAATGCTCAGTCATCAAAAAGCCCTTTTTCTGCTGGTTCAAAGTCGATTTTACGTTCATCTAAGTCAACTCGGGCTACTAATACCGTCATCTTGTCACCTAAACGATAAACATGACCACCACGCTCACCGACTAAACGATGTTTAATCGCATCAAAGGCATAATAATCATTTCGTAGAGAAGTAACGTGCACTAAACCTTCTACATAAATATCATCTAATTCAACAAAAATTCCAAAACCAGTTACCGCGGAAATTGTTCCTTGAAATACTTGTCCTAATTTATCTTGCATATATTCACATTTTAGCCAGGCAATTACTTCACGCGTGGCTTCATCAGCACGCCGCTCAGTGGATGAGCAGTGTTTGCCCAAGCGATTCATGTCTTCGGAATTATAATCAAATTTGTCCTCTTTGCTGTTGTCAATCACATGAGTAATGGCGCGATGAATTAGTAAATCAGGATAGCGGCGAATCGGGGAAGTAAAATGAGTATAGGCAGAATAAGCCAAGCCGAAATGACCATCATTTTCTTCAATATACTGGGCCTGTTTTAATGAGCGTAACATGACCGTTTCGATTAAATGTTTTTCTGGCCGACCATCGATCGCCCCTAATACCTTTTGAAAATCTTTGGGGTGCGGTTTTTTGCCCCCACCTAATTGCAAACCAAGTTCACCTAAAAATAAGCGTAAAGCCGCAATTTTATCTTCATCAGGGGTTGCATGAACGCGATAAAGTATTGGTAATTTAGCTTTTTCTAAAAAACGAGCGGTTGCCACATTCGCCGCTAGCATGCATTCTTCAATCAAACGATGTGCATCATTGCGGATCACTGGCACAATGCGTTGAATTTTTCTATTCTCATCGAATTCAATACGAGTTTCGGTGGTTTCAAACTCCATGGCGCCGCGTATTTTACGGGCTTTCAGTAAGGTGTTGTAAAGTGCATCAAGCGATTGCAAAACGGGCCATAAAGCCTCGTGCTGGGTATCAGTTCGACCCTCTTTCAGCCATTGCGCCACCTGTGTGTAGGTTAGCCGGGCATGAGAGTGGAAAACTGCTTTATAGAACCGCGAACGACCTATTTTTCCATCAGGCGTAATTGCCATTTCCGCAACAATACACATACGATCAACTTGTGGATTAAGCGAGCAAATACCATTTGATAAAGCCTCAGGTAACATCGGTACAACCTTGCCAGGAAAATAAACTGAGTTACCTCGGCGCGCAGCTTCCTTATCCAAAGCAGAATCGATAGGAACATAATGGCTCACATCCGCAATGGCGACATAAAGTTGGTAGCCGCCTTTCGGTTTCTGATAGCAATACACAGCATCATCAAAATCCTTAGCGTCCTCACCATCGATAGTAACAAAAGGGAGATCTCTTAGATCAGTACGGCCTTTAAGGTCTTCTTCAGTAACTTTTTGTGAGATTTTAGCCACTTCAGCCAGCACATCATCCGGCCAATCCGCGGGGATAGCGTGGGCATGTATGGCAACCTCAATTTCCATTCCTGGGGCCATATGATCACCAAGAATATGGATGACCTTTCCTATTGCCTGATTTCGCTTACTAGGAAAAGCAATCACCTCAATCAGCACCATTTGCCCATTTTTAGCGCCAGCAGCGAATTCTAAAGGAATGGAGATATCTTGAGTCAAGCGTTTATTATCTGGAATAACAAAACCGACACCATGTTCAGTAAAAAATCGGCCGACAATACTTACATTCGCATGTTCTATAACTTCGTGTATTTTTCCTTCAGGTCGACCTCGTCGATCAATACCTGTCTGATAGGCAAGAACCAAATCGCCATTCATCACTGCGCGCATTTCTTTGGCGGATAAAACCATATCATCCCCACCTTCATCCGGGATGAAAAAACCATAACCATCAGGATGCCCCTGGATAGTACCTCGTTGTAAATTGATGCGTTTCAACAAACAAAAACGACCGCGGCGATCTTGCATAATTTGACCGTCACGCAGCATCGCTTTTAAACGAAAACCTAAAGCCTCTTGCTCAGCTTCACTCTCCACTTCAAGTTTAGCTAGCAATTGAGTACGAGTCATCGGGCGTCCAAATTCCTCCAACTCTTGCATAATCAATTCGCGGCTAGGTATAGGTAGCGCGTATTTTTCTTTTTCCCTTTTATAGAAAGGATCCTTTGACTTTTTACTCACATTCACCACTTTTTTAACAAAAATTCATTGTATCACTTTTATTCAGTTTAGCGAGGTAATTCGAAACCTTGCCCTCCCAAATGCTCTTTTAAATTGGATAAGGTCATATTTTCCCCAGCCCAATAAGTACCTGTCTCTTTTGCAGGCATGATTGTTTTTGCCATACTACATACAGAAATAACGCCTTGGCAGGGCACTTGCTGTTCATGACCCGGTTTTGATTCGATACAACTTAATTCAAAATTTTTTTTGTCCAGTGCGAGAGCTGACCAATTATCCGCTTGGAGACGGCTACTCCATCCAGCGCTTGCACCCGAATCCGAAACGGGATGAGTAATCCACAAATCCGTATTGGACAAATTATGAATTATTACTAGCAGCGGTTTTTTTGCAGATACCATCACTGTTTCACCCTTTACCGCAATAGGTTTGCAAGATGAGGGAAGATTATCTCCCGCAGTGACCATACCCGTAAACAACAGCAATAAAATGGACAAAGCAAATTTCATAATTATCTCCAATAAACAATTCAGAAATAGTTGCATAAAAGATAGAGTCTGTCATTAATTCGCCGCGTCTTTTTTTATTTCATTCTTCGGGTAAGAAATTGTTGCAAAGCGAAAAAACCATCCTGAAAGATATCAGCACAGAAAACCTGGTAGTTCAAACTTTGCCTCATTGGGTGAACCAAATTAAACTGACAATTACGCCATTGAAAGCCAATGAGGATGAGGAACCAGAGCCAATTGAAGATAAAAAAATGATGGGCGGTTAAATAAAGGATTATTTTGAGTTCCAATGTAATGAACCATCCCACACACTGAGTTGGCATTTAATAGTAAGCAACTTAGTATTCAACTTGACTGTTTGAAACTGGATGGGGGATTCATAATGAGTATTAACCTATTAGGTATCGTTTAGTAACCATAATGAATTCCACGAGCAACGCATTGAACGAATTTTTGTAGATTTTAGGCAGCTAAGAAACAGGAAGATGATTACATTAAGTCGCTGTAATGACACATATTATCCATCTTTATTATCTTTGCAATAAAATTTACCACTACATTCTTAAAATGAACATATCATGATATGATTTACTTCTCATAAACTTTAGAAATTATGTAATCTGGCTTAATATATGAAACCAATGACCCCCATTATCTTCTCGTCGTTATTTGTTATATTTCTTTTTTTTATTTTCTCGACCGTCTCTATTATTCCAGCCGGTTATGTAGGGGTACCGGTTCTTTTTGGGCGTGTCCATACTGGCATTCTCGATCCAGGAATTCATTTTAAAAACCCATTC
>NZ_LNYO01000007.1 GCF_001467895.1 Legionella nautarum | reverse complement strand
CACCAGGTCTTTTTCCGCCTCGTACCATGATTTTTTATTCTATGATTGGTGTACATCAATCAATAGTAGAATAAAATGAACGCAATTGTAAGAAGAATTTCAACCTAAATGGTCATATTTTGAATTATCCCTCTTAACTCATAGAGTTACTTATACAAAAGAGTTAGCCTACTTACCCACAAATTCTGTGGATAAGTTACTAGACAATTGCTCCAACTGATGCTTAGAAATTGTAAGCAAGTGTTTCTCTAAAGAGCGTTTTGATTCATTTGACTCTTCTTAATATCTGAAGGCTTAATCAGCTATCTTTGAAAATTGATAACTCCATCGATGATAAATTCTAAAAAAATCATTTTTACCAATAAAAATTACCGTATTTTTTGGGATTATAGCGATGAGATAGGAATATCGGCTAGAATAATTTGATACCTGTTGAGGATCAGTAAATTTTGAGTCCTCCCTGAAGAATGACGATTTGCAGCTCAAATTGGTCGGCTCTCTGCTTAGGGCCTAGAATCCTGGATCCTCCAGCCAAGCTGGAGGAACTTAATTTATAGTAGTGAGGATTTAGCAGGTGTCTGATAGTTAATAACCAAGATTCGACCCGCTGATGTATTCATGTTTCCGTTGAAGAGTACTTAAGGAGGTAAAAAAAAGTAAGCGTTGCGAAACAACCTTTACTTCGTAATTAATGTCTTCAGAGAGACTTGGTTTTTCATCAGGTTGTTCTTTTCGGGGATTGTATAAACCAAATTCTTCTACAATTTCATCCACCCGCTTTGCTAAATAAGGGTTACGGGTTTCCATATGATAATTAGCTAAGCGCGATTGAAAATAACTGCCGACATCTTCCTTATCACAGCCAAAAGAGGACAGGTAGTCTGACTCCAATAACTTGAGCAGCACTTCAATTTCAAAAATATAGGCATTTCCTTCAGTGTTCGCTATTTTTGCTTCCACATTAAAAGCATGCCCCGTTTCATGAACAATTGCACCAATAATATCAATAGTCGGTTTTAGCAAAAGACTCTCTTTTATCGCGATTGTTTTATTAGCGACCCAACTGCTATGATATTGACTCAACATTTTGTGAGTATTTTTATTAATAAAAATGGCAGAATTACCTAGCACCCCAGTGAAATCAAGACCATCGGCTCTTAAGATATCAATTTTAATAAAGGGAATAGTGGTCCTTCTCCCATTTCCCAGACCGCTAACGCCAATTCGACGGCATTCTTCAATAATTTCTCTAATCTGCTCTCGAGTCAGCATAACAATCTCCTTATCTAGCGGTTAATAAATTCCATAAGTTCCTGGGGTTAAATTTTTTATTCCTGTATGGGAATGATTATTCAGAATAAATATTTGTCAGTCAATAACTATTTAGTTCTATTTAGTTTTTTTATAAACAAATAAAGCAGATTGCGAATCTAAATATTCCGCCAAGATAGGAATATGGGCTAGAATAATTTATAACCCGTTAACTTAAGGATAAGTAATCATGAAAATTGCCAAACAAATTATTGTACTCAGTCTTTTCCTTACCACCGTTGGCCTATTGAATGGCTGCAACACGGTTAAAGGTTTTGGCAAGGATGTTTCCAAAGCAGGCCGAGATATCCAAAGAGCGGCGAATTAATTTTACCTACTGTAGAGTAATATCATGATGATAGAAAAACATTTTGCTTATAAGATTTCTAGAGACTCTAAAGGAATTATCTGTAGTCATTCCGAATTTGAAGAAGATAAGATGGTCGATTTATTGAAAGAACTTAAGTCGGCTAATTCCGTCGATATTTATTGGATTTTTAAGCAACGTGGCCAAGAACCGAAAGAACCGTTGTGCATCATAGACTGTCACTATCAGAGGATTTATTACCACTACTCTGGCGAAGTTGAAAATATAGATGAGATGATCAAAAAACTAAGCAAATGATCAAAAATCGATAATCATCGAGCTTTAAGCTCGATGATTATACCTAGGCGTTCTTAGCATTAGTATCCAGAAGTTCCATTAGAACTGCCTGGGGTAGTAGTACCAGTAGAGCCCCCTGGAGTGGTAGTGGTGCCGGGAGTAGTCGTTCCTGTACCCGTGCCAGTTGTTCCTGTACCCGTTGTACCTGTATCAGTTCCTCCAGTGCCAGTGCCCATACCTGTGCCGGTACTTGTACCTGATCCTGTATCTAATCCAGTTCCGGAGCTTGTTCCGGTGGTACCCGTTGTTCCCATGCCGCTAGTTCCCGTGCCACTACTAGTTGCTAGGGCAACTGAAGATAAAGCAAGTATTGCCATTGCAGCCAATATCCTTTTCATAATGTACTCTCCTAATTGATATCTTCCTCTGTGAAGCCAGCTCTCACTATGCTCATAAGCGATGCATAAGTTCAGTTTAAGAGAACCGATGCATCGCTACTCCGTTAAACACTATCCTTTTCTGGATGGATTTTGATTAGGGCGTTGAGTTTGGCCATGTTGGCCTTGACCATGTTGGCCAGGACGTTGTTGACCAGGACTTTGTTGGCCTGGATGAGTTGGTCGATTCCATTCTTTACTAGGCATTATAAATCTCCTTCTTTATTACCCACTTAAACGAATAGGACAAGAAAGAAGAGAAATCAAATGCAAAAAAATTAAATATTAGCGAACTTTTTGAATTTACTTAGAGAATTATGTTATAAAAAATTTAAGCTATTTTTTACTAAAAAATATTTGCTAACAATTTTTCATGTTTTTTAAAGGTTAGCTATAAAACTATAATTGGAAAATTGTATAAAGCTAAGTTAAATTTTATTTAATAAATCATTTTTGTGAAGAGTAAATGAATACATACCAATGGCTTGCAAAATTGATTAGTATCGATACTAGCTCTAATAATTCCAATCTGGAATTAATCGAAACTATGGCGTCCTGGCTTAAACTTCATGATATTGATTTTCATATTATTCCTAGCCCTGATGAATCAAAGGCAAATCTGTTTGCCACTATACACACAAAAAATGAACAAGTTAGGGGTGGGATAGTTTTTGCTGGTCACACCGATACTGTGCCAGTAGCAGGTCAAATGTGGCAGACAGACCCTTTTGTTGCCACAGAAAAAAATGGAAAAATTTATGGTCGTGGTGCCTGCGATATGAAAGGCTTTATTGCTGTACTTCTGGCCTTAGTCCCGAAACTGAAAAAATTAAGGCTTTTAAAACCAATTCATTTCGCTTTTACCTACGATGAAGAAGTTGGCTGCATTGGGGTCGATTTTTTATTAGATCACATCAAAAAATTAGGCATAACACCCGAAGGCTGCATCGTCGGTGAACCCTCTAGTATGCGTCCCATTATTGGCGAAAAATCAAGGCGTGTTTACCATTGCCAAATAAAGGGCTGGTCAGCACATTCATCGCTTGCTGCCAAAGGCTGTAATGCGATTGAATACGCAAGCCGCTTAATATGCTATGTTCATAGGCTTGCCAATTATCTAAAAAAAAATGGACCTTTTGATTATGATTTTGACTACCCATTTACAACAATTTCCATCAATATTGTTAGCGGTGGTATCGCTTATAATGTAATCCCTGGAACCTGTGAATTTATTCTTGAAATTCGCTATTTGCCTCAGTTTCCTCTCGAAAATTTTCGCAGCCAAATTGAAAACTATATTAACAAAGAATTACTTCCCGAAATGAAAAAAAACTATTCGGAAGCGGCTATTTATCTCGAAGAAATCTCAGATGCTTCTGGTTTTGTTGCTCTAGAAGATGCCCCACTAATTAGATTGGTACGCTCCATTACCGGTGTAAAGGAGCGCTTAAAAGTTTCCTATTCGACTGAAGCAGGGAACTATCAGGACGCCAATATTCCAACGGTTGTCTGTGGTCCAGGACACATTGATCAGGCGCATCAGCCTAATGAATTTATTACAAAAGAACAACTTGTCATTTGTGAAAATGTCATCAAAAATATAGTGAATCTTTTCTGTTTAGATTTAAAAAATTCCTAGCTTTATCGATTTTTTATTTTATAGAATTTACAGTCCATATCTAAAAAATAACCCTCTTTATAATATTTCATTCCACATTTTTCCATCACACGAAATGAAGCTTTATTATCCTTGTCGGCATAGGCAATAATGTATTCTGCATTGATATTATTTTTTGCCCAAGCTAATAAGCCCTTTAATACTTCTGTCGCATACCCTTTATGCCAAAATTTTCTATGAAAAAGATAACCTACTTTAATTTCCCCCGTATCAAGCTGATCAAAATAAGCTTCTCCGACAAATTCCTCATCTTTAAGTCTAAAAATAACAAAACAGGGTAAACTTTTTACCTCACAATTTTCAATGCATTGTAAAATGAAGCCTTTAATTTCCCCTCGACTTAAGGTTCCCTCCGGAAAATATTCTTTTACTACAGGATCTTTATCTAATGCCTCTAAGAATGAAATATCCTCCTTTTGCATCGGCCTCAGACCTAATTGCTTTGTTTCTATTATGTATTTATCCATTGTTGTAATCCCTTTGTTATTTATTAACTAATTATAGATGCTCAAATTCTCACAAGTTAGAACCAGGCCCAACCTAGGAAATTGAGCTTGTATTCACAGAATTGAAAACTTTTTGCCCTAGCGGAAGATTGCACTCGCCTCAATCATTATTTAAAATCGAGTTTCACTTTTAAAAACCTATCCATTATGCTTTTTTCTAGCCCATTCTTCTTATTCATTTTTATTCCTCTGGTTTTTTTCCTCTTTTTTATGGCACCACTAAGAGCAAAAAATAGTGTTTTGTTGACAGCAAGCTTTCTATTTTATTTTTGGGGTGAGCCCCGTTTCTTCTTTATAGCAGTCTTATCCACCTGCTGTGACTATTTTCTGTGTGAACAAATTTATCGTGCAGAAACAAAAATCAAAGCACTTGTTTTTTTGAATATAGGCATATTATTAAATGTTTTTATGTTGTTTTATTATAAATATCTCGATTTTTTTATTAGCTCAACCAATGTCTTTTTTTCCTATCTAAACCTGCAGCCTTTACCAATTTTGAAGATTGCTTTACCAATTGGAATTTCATTTATCGTTTTTGAAAAAATCACCTACCTTGTAGACGTATATCGAGGGATATCTAAGCCAGCAAACTCACTAAAAAACTACCTTCTTTATATATTTTTCTTCCCCAAATTATTAGCAGGTCCGATTGTCAAATATCATGATATTGCCGCACAATTAAAAAATCATCACCAAACCTTAGACAATTTTATTCAAGGTTTTAAACGTTTTCTTTTAGGTCTAGTCAAGAAAATACTCGTTGCAGATACCATTGCGGAATTAGCCGATAAAATCTTTTCACTACCGCCTGATCAACTAGGTTTTTATCATGCCTGGCTCGGTCTGCTCTGCTTTAGCTTACAAATTTATTTGGATTTTTCTGCCTATTCAGACATGGCTATTGGTTTAGCGAGAATGTTTGGTTTCAAGCTGCTTGAAAATTTCAATATGCCTTATCTTGCCACCAATTTTACTGATTTTTGGCGACGATGGCATATCTCTCTTTCAACCTGGATCCGGGAATATTTATACTACCCTCTGGGGGGTAATCGTTATGGTATTTTACGTACTTATTCTAATCTTTGGATTTGCTTTTTAATTTCAGGATTATGGCATGGAGCTAATTGGAATTTTGTGATTTGGGGAGCTTATAACGGATTCTTTTTAGTTCTAGATAAATTAGGTTGGTTACGTATTAGCAACTATTTGCCTCGTGCTATCAATGTGGCGCTTACTTTTATATTTGTTATGTTTGGATGGGTAATTTTTCGCACCACTTCGGTGACTGAGTTGCTCAACTTTTTCAGCGCCCTTTTCCATCCTTCCCGTGAAAGTAGTTTTATTTACATCACCTACGATATTTGGGTTGCTATACTCGCAGCCCTCATAATCAGCTTCATACCTAGCATGGATACTATTAGATCATGGAGTTCTCTAAAGAATCATCGCTTAATTGAACATTGGATGATCAGCGCACTTTCTTTCTTTGCCATCTCGAGAGTAGTGGCTGCAACATTCAAATCGTTTCTTTACTTTAGGTTTTAATTATGAGCATAGAGCAAAGTTCTAATGAACTTACAGAAGAATTTTCCATTAATCGCTTTGTACATCTTAAACGTTTTTTAAAAAGTCATCAGCAAATTATTCCATTTATTTTGATGATCATCATATTAGTACTACCCATTAATTTATTCATAATAAAACAGCTCATTAACAAGTTTTCGCTCAACCCCAAAACGCAAAACCCACCTCTTGTGTCAGTCGAAAAAATATTAAACGGTAGCTTACAGAAAGAATATGAAACTTGGTTTAACAATCATAATCCAATGAAATCTATGTTCACTAATTTCAATAATCAGTTTTATTACAGCCTTTTCTCAAAATCCCTGATGTTTGATTCGAATATTGTTATCGGTAAAAACGCTTATCTCTTTGAAAAAATATATATTAATCAATACGTTAATTTGAGCAAGGTACCTTATACACAACGGCAATTTGATTTATGGGCTGCAGACTTGCAAGAATTAGCTGATTTTTTTAAAAAACGAGGACAAAAATTTATTTATCTAATCACACCTTCTAAAGCCAGTTTTTACCCCGAATATTTACCGGATAGCTATGCCAAAATAATAAAGGATACACGACCTGATTATTTTTTAAAAATTGAAGCCCTAAAGAAAGTTCATGTCCCCTATTTTGATGCTAGTCAATTTATACTAGCTAATAAAGATAAATCCTATGGCTATTTGCTTTTTCCTCAGGGCGGCACTCATTGGACCATGTTGGGTGCGAGCTTAGTTGCAGAAAGAATTTTAGACCTCATCTCTCAACAAACTCAAATGCAATTACCACCTCTTTCATACTCCTATACTGTCACCACTAGACCACTTGGAGTTGATAAAGACTTACTGCATCTTTGCAAATTACTTTTTCCACCTAAACACTACACTGTTCCCTACGTTTCTTTCAAAAAGAATGAAAATCCAGTATCGCTAAAAGTCGCTATTATCGGCGGTAGTTTTACTCATTTTTTTAAACAATTATTTACTGAATCGCACTATTTTAGCCAATTGGATCATTTTTACTATTTAATACTCAATCATTACCAAATTTCTAAAAATGGTAAAAAGGAACCTCCTATGAACCGAGATGACCCAAGATCTTATCAAGATATTTTGGCTGCTGATGTCGTTATTCTTGAGGAAAATGAAATACTTCCTTATTCCAATCATTTTAGAGAACTTTATTTTCGGCTACTGGGAAAACCCCCCAGTAGCTAAGTGATTCTTAGGCGTTTAAATCAATTTCTGTTGTTTCGGTAAAATCAATATTAAGTTTTCCAGCTAAATTGTTAATAGCCAGGTCAACGAGATCGAAAAGTTGCTGACGGCTTGTCTGCTCACCGAGATCAAAAGAGGTTTCCTTAGTTAAAGCTAAAGCAGAGGCAGCATCATCGAAGGCCGACTGGGCCTCCTCTAGGGGAATAAAATCATATTTATTGTCAATTTCATAGGCCAAAGTACTCATTGCCTGTCCAAAAACCTTACGTACTAAACTAAAGGGTAGCATGGTTGAAGAATGCGTATTCAATGAGATTGAATTGTTATAAAGCTGATCTAAATAAACTCGAATTTGTCGGGGGTATAAAATAAAAGTACTACCTACGGATTCAGTAGTGCCAATTGCTTGTTGATATTGATTATCAGTCAACGAATAGTCATTAATTTTTTTTAGTTTTTCTGCATCATAATCAGCACAGATACTCATATAGGTTTTTGTAATATTCGCCCAAGGGCCTGCGTTATATGCGGCATTTAAAATCATATCCAAAAAATTATTGGGATGAGTTTTTAAATTGGCCATACAAGCCTCATAATCTTTTGCAGATGGTCCCCACGAATCTTTGTTAATTGCTTCTAAACGTAACATCGTATTATATTGAAAAAATGCGGCAGCTAGGGGGCCGAAATATTTGTTATCTAGGGTAGCTGGGCCGGGTTTTACAGTTTGCTTACCATCATCTTGATCTTCAATCGAATAACCTAGACTCTTTTGTAATACAGTGAAATTAATTAGCCCAAGACCATTTTCTAAACGCTTTCCGTAATCATTAATTTGATAAGGACCACCTTGACCAGCGGCTAATAACATGCGGCGAATCGTCTCATCAGGATTAATCCAATCTGACTCCGTTTTATAACTATTTGTTTGCAGATTTTCTTGAAGTAATTGTGCAAACAAAGAGCCTTTCAAATAATCTTGATCGAAAGTAAGATTGGGATAATGATGATTTAACAAATAAGCATACATTGATCCAGCAATTAAGTTAGAAATGAGCAAATCATTTATATTGGAATTAAGTGGTAAAATTTCCGTTTTCTCATCAACTTTTAGAGGGAAACTAAGATGATAATAAATTTGACCATTCTCGGGTGAATTTTCGGTATCAGCATGAATAATTAGACTGTAATTTGTGAGGAAAATAATAAAGATAAGTTGGATGCTTTTAACCATAGCTAATATTAATTGAATATGACGCACCAATATAACCAAATAATAATCAATGAGTCAAATATCTTGACAGATATGAAGCAATATTTGTAGGAAATGCAAAAAATACTCAAGACAAATCTAGAAAATGAATTTATTTAAATTTACACTGATTTTCCAAATATAATTTGTCGATTGGGACCAATCAGTTGCAAAAATAAATGGTTAATAAGGATGAAAAATGAAAAAATATTTTTTGGCTACTACGCTATTAATTAGTTCTCAGTGTTTCGCAGCAACGTCTTCTGTCACTCTTGAAGGAAATTATGACTGCCAAGGTAATGAAATTGGTAGCAATGCCCCTTTTAAATGCCAGATGAATATCAAAAAAACAGGCGAAACCTATGCATCAACTGCTAGTTGTAGTGATGGTAATTCCTATAGTGGAACAGGTATTTACGACAGCAACTCACTACGTTTATCCACTGGCTTTATTAATCCTAAAAAAGCAGAAGAAACAGGTGTTTCAGTGAGCGAAATTAAGCCGGATGGCAGCATCAAGACGGTTTGGACCTATATGAATAGTACCTCCACCGGACTGACAACCTGCACCAAACATGAACTTTCTGAGGCACATGAGTAGCTTATTATTGTTTGGCAAATTTAAACGATTGGAGCTTTCTAAAGGATAACCCTATTATGCATTTGATTTTTGACTATAACTAGTAAGCAAATCACTGAAGAAACTACTTCTCTGTAGGATATTCATTAATATTAGGAATTACTGGGAACCCCGATCATTTCCTGCCCATCCTCCGTTTTTAGACGAGTAAAAATCAATCCAATCAGAATTGTTAATACCCCTAAAGTCACAAACGTTTGGTGAAAAATCTTGGTCGCAAACTGCTGATGAGCTGAAAATTCATAGGAGAAAAAACTGAGTAAAATCGCTGAAATCGCCACACCAAAACTCAGGGCTAACTGCTGAATAGTCACCATAATACTCGCTGCTGCACTCATATCATTATTATTAACATTTGCATAAGCAAGCGAATTCATGCCGGTGTATTGCAAAGCGACAAAAAAACCATAGATGAACGTCAAAAAAACAATTTCATAGATTGATGATTCCTCATTAATACTTGAGAAAGACCACAGAGAAAAGCCTATAAAAATGGTATTGAAAATAAGTAATTTTCGATACCCAAGTCGGCGTAAGATAGCCATCGAAAAGGGTTTTACGACGAAAACCCCTAAGGCAATAGGAGCAAGCAGAAAACCCGATAACTGCGGAGAAAAATGTAGGCCAATTTGTAATAATAAAGGTAGTAAAAAAGGCATACCGCCGAAACTCATACGAACCAATAAGTTACCTAAAATAGAAATTCGAAAAGTTCTAATCGCTAATAATTCAATTTTAACGATGGGATTCTCCCTTTTATAGGAATGCCAACTATAGACAAGAAGAAGCAAGATTGCCCCCAGGAAGATAGAAAGCGATTGAAGAATTGAAATATGCGATTCGCTAAACATGGACAAACTTAAGGTTAGCGTTGCAAGCCCGGCACCAAAGAGCACAAACCCAATCTTATCGAGAGGAGGCACTTTGCAGGGAGGCATAAAAGGTAATAACTTACTGGCGAGTAATAGCGTTAAAATACCTACTGGCGCATTAACCCAAAAAATCCAACGCCATGAAAAATAATGAGTAATCACCCCTCCGAGCACAGGCCCAAGCATTATGCCTAATGAGGCAACCATGACTACGATACTCATTTTATTCACTAATTCATGTCGTTGACAGGTGCGTAAAATAATTAAGCGACCAATCGGTAGCGTTAATGAACCACCTAATCCTTGTATAATTCTTGCTGCAATAAGTTCCCACAAATTTTGAGTAAACCCACACCAAACTGAACTTAATGTAAAAGTTATAACAGCGACCATAAACACTTTTTTGATACCAAACTTATCCGCTATCCATCCGCTGATAGGAATAAAAATCGCTAGGCTTAAAAGATAGCTAATCAGTGCCAATTTAAGATTGAGGGGATTCACCTCAAGACTAGTAGCCATAACCGGAATAGCTGTATTAATGATTGTGGTATCCACAGCTTCCATAAACATAGCCAACGAGACAATTAATAGGACAAGATTCTGTTTCATAATGCCTAATATTAGAAGATAAGATAGAAAATTATAGAAAAATTCATTGACTGAGATTTCTATACCAACTGCAGCAAATAATTTGCTTATTTCTCAGATTATCCTAGTATTTTTTTATTTATAAATATTGTATGCTGATTTTCTCTCCCCAAACTCAATAAGGATATACGATGAAATTAAAATTAGTGATGTCTTTGCTATTAGGTACTGTTATTGCATTACCTGCTTGTACACCACTTAGCAATACTACCGCAGTTCCTGTAACTCCACTAACTGCTGCTCAAGCTGACACGGATGCGAAGATTTTAGGCGCGGTAGCTACTCTTGATCAAAATGAAATTGCTATGGCAACCGTCGCACAAAGTAAAGCAACTAACATGGCGGTTAGAAAATACGCAGACTGGCTATATAAACAACACAGCCAAAATTTACTAGAAATTCAAAGTCTAAGCCAAAGAATGGGTGTAATGCCTAAGAATGGCCCTGTAGCTTTAAAACTACAACATCATGGCAAAAGAGTATTAGCGGCTTTAAAACACGCGAATGGAATGAAGTTTGATAAAATGTATATATCAGCAATGGTGAAAGGTCATGCTGAAGCCATCGTTTTACTGAACGGATTAATCAAAGTAGCCTCGAGTCCAGCGCTTGTTAAAGAGTTGGAAATGACTCGTAGTCATGTTATGGCGCATCTCCAAAGAGCTCAAGCAATTCAAAAAGAAATGGGATTCGCATAATCCTACTTGTTAATCGTCCCTACAAAGATAGAAGGGCCCTCCCTTCTATCTTTTTTATAAAAAACTACTCCATTCAAAACATTTTCTATTCACCTAAATCCACCCCTCTATTATTTGATCGGTTTGACTAAAAAACATTCAAGTACTATGCTTACTGCAACTTAGCATAAGGAGAGTGCCATGCAACCTGAAATACTAAAAAATATGAAAGACTCGATTCATCGAATGCAAGGTCCAGTACCTGAATTGATGGAACTTCATATGAAAACAATAAAAAATCTATCTTTCATTAAACCGGAAGAATGGTCCAGTTTAAAAAATCCTCAAGACATATTTGATAAAGGAATGAAAGTTTTTGTTCATAATGGACATAAAATGCTTGAATATTTTCAAGAAGCCACAGAAATATTGGAAAAAAATTGGCTTTCAACCTCTGATCAAGCGATGGAAAATATCAAACAAAGGATGAATCAATCCAAAGAAGCCATGAGTAAAACAATGCGAACCGCCAGACAAGCCACCTCTAATTTAAAAGGAAAGCAACATGAACTTTGGAAAAAAACACACTGAGCATTTACTGGATAAGACAAAAGATGCACTGGATGAATTTGGAGATCAAGTAAAAGATAGGACTCATAAGATTGTTCATAAAGTCCACGATGAGCCAATTCCTAGTTTGCTTATCGCGATAGGCGTCGGCGTTATTTTATCAGGTCTACTTTTATCCAAGCTTTCGAAACGGTAGTTTTTTGCCTGGTTTCATAATCTGTCGCTCTTTTTTTGTCAACCTCGCGCAGGGTATTTAGTAACCTCTCTGGCTACGCCCTGCACCTTGTTTGCAGGGCGTGGGGCAGAGCTGGACTGGGTTGCCAGAGTGGTGACTCGATGTAGACAAAGGCAGGGATTCATTCTCAATTAAAGCCTTGTACTAAGTTGATGAATAGATTCCTTAAATTCGCGGCAGTTATAACAGTACCGCTGACCACACAGTATCTTGCTTTCTATTGATAAAATTTCGTGGATTTAAAAAAAGTTAATCCTAGTTTGAAAAGTTTCTATAAAAAAGTACTTATCTGTATAATTGAATTAGCATAAAAACTAAGTTAGTTTAATTTACAACCTATGGGCATAAAGTTCTTTTTTATATTACATGAGAAAACTATTTTTAAGCATTTTTTTATTTTCTTTTACTGTAACCGTTTTTGGGAAAGCCCTTATTGACAGGGATGTCCTAGAAAGTATTAAGAAAGCGGAAAAATTGAACCTCAAAGAAGCAGCAGCACCTACCCTGTCGCTTATTATCTTTTTACATTCCTTCTCCGAAAAAAAAGACTTCCTGGATGAGCTGAACGAGCTTCCAGAAGTAAAAATTCAAGAGTTAGGATTTATGCCTGCAGTGGCGATCACCATCCCTGCGGAGATGAAGATTTTAAGCAAAATTGCTAATTACGAAGCACCCGCGCAGGTTTCCTCAATGAAAGGAGGTACTAAAGAATTAGAGATTTCCACACAAGCATTAAAATTATCCCCTTCATCCTTTTATCCTGACGTAAAGAACTGGTGGGCCCATGGTTACACGGGTAGCAAGGGAGTCATTGGATTAATCGACGATGGGGTGGACCCTAGCCATCCTGCACTAGCTGGTAAAAAGTTAATTGTGCACCTGGAGACAGATATACATAATCGTGATTTTTATAATGGTGTTCGTACTGCGCATGGCACTGGCGTAGCCTGTATTTACGCCAGTACAGATAAAGTCTATCGCGGTGTTGCTTATGGTGTTTCAACAATTGTTTCTGGCTTATCAGGCGAAGAAACAGCCGATCCTGAAAATATTATGATGACCTTAACCACACTCGATTGGATGTTAGGCTCTGCTGAGGTAAAACCCACGATTATTAACTACAGTATGGGAAATGGTAATCTCGCCTGCCCTTTTTGCCCGGAATGGAGCGGTCTTGCGAAAGTTATCGATTATGTTGTTAATCATGGAAAAATTCTATGGGTTAAATCGGCCGGCAATGCAGGTTATATAGCACCTACTCTCATGAGCTCTTTTGCTTCCACGCTGACAGTTCCCGGTGATAATTATAATGCTCTGACGGTAGCTAATATGAATACTCTGACGACTGAGAATGGTCAAACCTATAAAACTGCCGATCGCTCTAAACATACTATTCGCTCAACAAGTAGCCGCGGACCTACCCCTTCAGGCAGACGTAAACCTGATCTTACCGCCCCCGGGCATGACACACGAACTTGTGCCCCCGACCCTCAAGTCTATAGCCTGCATTATTCACCTGCGATGGATTACCACGATGGTTATCGTTTAATGGGTGGCACCAGCGCTGCTGCGCCTCATGTCGGTGCCTCCGCCCTTTTGCTTCAGGATGCAGGAATTCGCAATCCTATGGCGATTAAAGCCTTGCTTATTAATAGTGCTGATGCTTGGACTGATAGTGGCAACCCTGACCCTTCCAACAAGAACTTTCCAAATGGCCATTTTCAAGTCATGGGCTCTGAATGGAACCGAACCTATGGCTGGGGATATCTTAATATGGAAAATGCCTTTGAGCAGCGTCATGATTTGATTGAAAGCCAATTGACCCTCGAACACTCAACGCAAGAATATCAAACCATTTTAGACGTTGGAGATAAGATAACCTTAGTCCATGAACGCCGTGTAGGCTATTTTCAAGATAATACCGAATGGAAGCTTACTCATCTTTCTCTTGAACTCATTGATTTAGATACGAAAAGACTTGTTGCTATTGATGACAGTCCAATCGACACAGTTCATCAGGTGGCCAACTGCAGTCGCGCTTATGGGCAAAAAACTTGTGCAGCAGAAAATAAAACCATCCGAGCATTAGTACGTGTCAAATTATTAAGCCCTGCAATTGATGGAAGCGATGAAGAACCTTTTGCTCTTGTATTAAAAAGACAAGATAAAACGCAGCGAACGGATATGGATAAAAAGTAGCAGCTTATCACAGATAAGCTGCTACTAATTGACAATATACTGCTTCTCGCATAAATTGTCCGCTGGCAATGCTGAGCAAAAATACCACAGCCAAAGTTCTCGTTGGCAAGATCCAATTCGTTGATATCGGCATAGCGAATTTTCATGAGCAATACCTTGTGACCAAGCTTAATTGAAGAAGATTTTTGGTCTTTTTTTGAAGGATTCTAAATGGCTTCATCTTATCCAAAATATCGTCCAGATATCGACGGCTTACGTGCAATAGCTGTTTTATCGGTAGTTATTTTTCATGCTTTTCCTACGCTATTGAAAGGTGGCTTTATTGGGGTGGATATTTTCTTTGTCATCTCAGGCTTTCTTATTTCAACGATTATATTTGGCAACTTAGAACAAAATAGCTTTAAAGTCACTGAGTTTTATAGCCGCCGCATAAAACGCATTTTTCCAGCACTGCTACTTGTTTTACTCAGCTGTTATTTATTAGGTTGGTTTGCCCTATTTGCCCAAGAATACAAGCAATTAGGCAAACATATTTTCAGTGGTGCAGGTTTTATTTCCAATATTATCTTATGGACTGAAAGCGGCTATTTTGATAATACCGCAGAAACAAAACCCTTATTGCATCTTTGGTCGCTTGGTATTGAAGAGCAATTTTATATTGTTTGGCCTATATTACTGTATTTCGCCTGGAAGCGAAAAATGAATGTTTTGCTTGTGATAGCTGCTGTTTGCCTTATTTCATTTTCATTAAATATTGGCAGAGTACATCGCGATATTATAGGCGCATTTTACGCCCCGCAAACACGATTTTGGGAATTATGGCTTGGTTCTCTTTTAGCTTATCTCAGCTTGTATCCGCAAAAATTCACAGCTACTTTAGATAAGCTCAAACTTAGCTCTGCTTTTTTGAAACCTAGGAAAACCAATGCGATTTTTTCTGATGATGCACGTTCAATTTCGGGGAGTCTTTTAATTCTTTCCGGTATTCTGTTCATTATTAAAGAGCGGGCATTCCCTGGTTGGTGGGCCTTATTACCCAGCTTGGGTGCTGTGCTAATTATTTCTGCAGGGCCTAATACTTGGATAAATCGCAAAATACTCTCTAACAAACTACTAGTCTGGTTCGGCTTAATCAGTTTCCCCTTATATCTTTGGCATTGGCCCCTACTTGCTTTTGTGCGTATTGTGGAAGGTCAAACACCCAGGCCCGAAATTCGTTTTTTGATTGTCCTATTATCTATTGTCTTTGCCTGGCTAACCTATGAATTACTTGAAAAACCCATTCGTCACCGTGGTCAAAAAAAGATAGTTATTTTACTTTTGGGATTAATGGTCACCGTTGGATGTATAGGACGTTACTGCTATAAACAAGACGGATTTGTAGAACGTCCCATCATGAAAAAGACTGCAAAGGTGAATGATCAATTTGTCGGTCCTTTATGGAAATATACTAAAAACGACTTTTGCTTAAACCGCTTCCCTTTCGCTGAAACTAGCAATTATGGCTGGTGGTTTTGCATGTTAACTCGGGATGAAAAGCCTAGTTTATTACTTCTTGGGGATAGTTTAGCGAACCAACTTTATGCTGGGCTTTCACAACACAGTATTTTCTCCAAAAACAATATTCTTTCAATTGGTACTTGTGATCCGGCTGAAGTTGATCCAAGCACCGTCACTAAAGATTATACTCGCTCACCCTGTTCTGGTGATCGTCAGCTTCATCAGCAGGAGTTTATTAATCAAATTATTGAAAAAAATTCCGACTCATTGAAATATGCCATACTCAGCTTAAGTGGTATTGTAAATGATCCAAATTATATTCAACGTTTGAAAAAGAGAGTGGATTTTTTAGAGAAAAATCATCTTAAAGTGATCATTTTTATGAGGCCACTGGCCTTTGCTGATAATATTCAAAGCTGTTTCTCAAGACCATTCAAAATGGGTTCTCAAGCAAAATGTGAGATCAGTCTGGAACAGCGAAAAGATATTAAAACGCTTTTTAAACCACTTAAAACTTATTTTGCCGAATCAAATCCTAAGGTTATTTTCTTTGACCAAAACGATTTGTTCTGTGATAACGAAAAATGCTCTATGGTGCGTAACGGCATGCCACTGATGAGAGATGATGTGCATATCTCAGAATATGCGAGCATTGAAGTTTCTAAAATCTTCGCTAAATGGGCAAAGAAACATGTTCCAGAGATGTTGGGTTAGGTGGTTGAGAAGGCCTAATGGTGCCGCCTTAAGGATAAAAACGCTTTCGTCTACTTCCTACTGCTGATCCGGGGTTGTTGCATGGTTGAACTCTCTCCCTACGTCCCGCGACTTCGCGGGATCCAGGGATCTCAATATGGAAAAAGATTGCATCGATACCGCAAACAAGCCGCGGTACATAGAGATGGAGTAAAGGAGTTTTAAAAATAACAACCTATCCCTTTGTCGCTTATTATTTGACAGAGTTTAAACTGAGAATCATCTAAGCGATAAGTTACCGCTCCATAGGTAGCTACTATTTTACCTTCGACTAACTGTAATTGAGGTTGTGTGAACTTCTCTTCTTTTTGACAGGCTAGCTTAATCGGCAACCATTGAACCTTATTCACGACGAATTTGCTGTTTAATGGGGGTTGAAAATAATTATCACCACAAGGCTCAAGAGTCTTTTTAGCGGCTAAGACTGGGGCGGTAAAAACAGTGTCATACCTAGCCATAGCTGCTTTTACCGCATTTTCTGCATCCAAAATACCACTTCCGCAAGGTTTAGACCCCACACAAGAGTTATTGCTATCGACAGTCTCCTTAAACGAATGGGTCGTCGTATAGAGAAGCTGTTCTACCTTTTCGGGGCTAATATCACTCTCACTTACCGCATAGACCAATCCTGCTACTCCAGCAGCATGTGGCGCAGCCATACTTGTTCCCTGATAAAAATCAAATCCGGAATTTTGATAGCCACCACCTGGGTTAACTGTGGAAAGAATACCCCCTTGTCTGCCATACATCAAATCACCTCCAGGTGCTGCAAAACTCACTCCCGGGCCGTAATTGGAATAATAGGCACGCAGCCCCTCAAGACCGGTCGCGGCGACTTTGATGGTATCATTGCAAACAGCTGGGGCATTGTAATGTTCCCAGCGATTTTCATTTCCTGCAGCGACAGTGATCACTGCGCCATGACGCCGAACAAAATGCAGTGCTTCCTGTAAAGCAAGATCGCAATGTTCAATTTCTTTGCCAGGCTCTCTATCAACACCAAAGCTCATATTAATAATTTTAGCAGGATAAGGATTCTCAGGTACCCCAGGGACACTTCCCCCAACAGACCAATAAAGGGCATTGATAACCTGACTTTCATAGAACATACCTGAAGCATCAGGAATTTTAACCGGTAAAATTTTTAAATGATGGCCAACACCAAGCATTACATCACTATAGGCCGCAATAATCCCTGCCACATGAGTTCCGTGATAAGTGCGCGTTTCGTCTAAAACATCATCATTATTAGCAGCAAAATTCCAACCCCAAATTTTGCCTTGATCATTTTTCATAAACGTATTCATTAGGCTTGTATGTAATGCAATACCGGTATCTAAAACAGCAACGACCACTGGGGGTGTCGCAAGACCTTGTGTATAAGCCCAGGCACCGTCGGCCTGGCCCGCAGCAGACTCTAACCTCACGCCTCCAGGAGCAGCAAATTCATTCCATTGCGATTCATGTGAAATAAAAACCCCTTCTTCTTCATTGAAAGGAGGATTGATTAGTTGTTTAAAATAGCCCTTTCTATCTTTTAACGCATAGATCACATTTGGATTTTTACGTAATTGCTCTAATACTAGTGAAGTTGCATCAATTTTTTCTTCTCTGCTCTGTAATTTTTTGCCATCAAAACTGAGGACATAAGCGCCACCTGCCATAGCCCTTAGCTGCTTAAAAGGCAAATTGATAGTTTGGCTTAACTGGGTTTTTAGAGAAGCTAGAGTTGGGGATTGCTTATATTTGATAATGATTCGTACCGAGTCTTCAGCAGAAAATCCTTGGGTAGCCAATAAACACATTAATCCTGCTATACCGATTTGATACGACATTGTTACTCCTGTACTTAGGATAAAAACAGACTGCTGAGGAATGGGAGCAAATTTTTTAAATAGATAAACCTCGCAGCCTGCTGCGAGGTTTATTATTAATAACGATAATGCTCAGGTTTGTAAGGTCCTTCGACTGAAACACCGATATAATCCGCTTGTTCTTTTGTTAGTTGAGTTAACTTCGCACCAATACGAGCTAAGTGCAAGCGTGCAACTTTTTCATCTAAATGCTTAGGTAACACATAGACTTGTCGCTCATAATTTTGGCCATTGTGGAACAATTCAATTTGTGCCAGCACTTGGTTAGTAAACGAAGCAGACATGACAAAACTTGGATGTCCTGTAGCACAGCCCAAATTCACTAAACGGCCTTCAGCAAGAATAATGATTCGTTTGCCATTTGGAAAAATAACATGATCGACCTGTGGTTTAATATTTTCCCATGAGTATTGACGCAGACTTTGAATGTCAATTTCCGAATCAAAATGGCCAATATTACATAAAATCGCTTGATTTCTCATGCGCAGCATATGCTCGTGACGCACTACATGATAATTACCAGTGGCAGTTACCAGAATATCGACCTGTTCAGCGACCTCATCAAGAGTGACAACACGATAACCTTCCATCGCTGCTTGTAGAGCACAAATCGGATCGATTTCACTGATCCATACCGTTGCACCTTGACCACGCAGGGCTTGGGCACAGCCTTTACCAACATCACCATAACCAAGAATAAGAGCTACTTTACCGGCGATCATTACGTCAGTTGCACGCTTTAAACCATCCAGCAAGGATTCACGGCAACCATATAAATTATCAAATTTTGATTTGGTTACTGCATTATTGACGTTAATTGCAGGCGTTTTTAATTGGCCTTTTTTTGCCATTTCATACAATCTGGCAACACCTGTGGTTGTTTCTTCTGATACGCCTTTGATGTCTGGAAGCAACTCTGGGTGTTTTTCGTGGATGAACTGTGTTAAATCACCGCCATCATCAAGAAGTAAATTGGGCACCCAACCGTTAGGACCGCGTATCGTTTGCTCAACGCACCACCAATACTCTTCCTCTGTTTCACCTTTCCAAGCAAATACAGGAACACCGGCTTCAGCGATTGCAGCTGCTGCATGATCTTGGGTAGAAAAAATATTACAAGAAGACCATCTGACCTCTGCACCCAGTGCTAATAAGGTTTCGATGAGTACGGCAGTTTGGATCGTCATGTGTAAACAACCTGCAATACGCGCACCTTTTAATGGTTTTTTACCAGCAAATTCTTCACGTAAAGCCATTAAACCTGGCATTTCGGTCTCAGCAATGGCAATTTCTTTACGTCCCCAAGCCGCAAGCGACAAATCAACTACTTTAAAATCTTGGTTCATCTGATTTTTCATCACAACAGAGTCCTGTTTCATGTTTATCCTCATGTACCTATACCTTATAGTGCTTTTGCTAAGGTCTCAACTTTATCTAAGCGCTCCCAAGGAAAAAAGTCGCGCCCATAGTGTCCGTAAACAGCGGTTTTACGATAAATAGGACGTAATAATTCGTGATGATCAATAATTCCCTGCGGCGTTAAGTCAAAATGGGTATTAATCAAATCAACGATCTCATCATTGGGTAATCGTCCGGTTCCAAAAGTATCTACGCTAATCGAGGTTGGCTCGGCGATACCTATAGCATAAGAAACCTGGATTTCACATTTATCCGCAATACCTGCTGCCACAATATTTTTAGCAACATAGCGAGCTGCGTAAGCCGCCGAGCGATCGACTTTAGAAGGATCTTTACCTGAGAAACAACCACCACCATGACGCGCCATACCGCCGTAAGTATCGACGATAATCTTACGTCCTGTTAGACCACAATCTCCCAGAGGCCCGCCAATAACGAAACGGCCTGTAGGATTAATAAAGTAACGAGTTTTTGGTAATAGCCATTCATTAGGGATAATCGGTTTAATAATCTCTTCTCGCACTGCTTCAACGAGATCTTTGTGGCTAATATCAGGGGCATGTTGTGTCGAGAAAACAATCGTATCAACAGCAACTGGTTTGCCCTTTTCATATTTAAGCGTTAACTGGCATTTTGCGTCTGGACGAAGCCAAGGCAGTTGGTTCGTTTTGCGCAACTGAGCCTGTTTTTCCATTAAGCGATGGGAATAAGCAATCGGAGCTGGCATGAATACATCGGTTTCGCGACTCGCATAACCAAACATTAAACCTTGATCACCAGCACCAAGAATTTTAGTTTCTTCGTTATCAACACCGCGCGCGATATCAACTGACTGTTTACCAATCGCTGACAATACTGCACAGGAGGCCCAGTCAAAACCCATTTCCGAGCTATTATAGCCAATGTCTTTAATCACTTCGCGAGTAATAACTTCAACATCAACCCACGCGGAAGTCGAGATCTCCCCACCAACTAGCACCATACCCGTTTTTACAAATGATTCACAGGCTACGCGCGCTTTTGGATCTTTCGCCAAAATCGCATCTAAGATCGCATCCGAAATTTGATCAGCTATTTTATCTGGATGCCCTTCAGAAACTGATTCTGATGTAAAAACATAAAAATCACTCACGCTATTTCCTCTTAAGTTATTAGATTGATTTCGATCCTTGGCCTTTCGACCCTAGAAACCGAATCACTGAACTTCAGCACATCATTGCAATAAATTCATTAAATATGACTTCAATATCATGTGGTCCAGGGCTTGCTTCTGGATGACCTTGGAAACCTAAGGCAGGCTTATGTTTGTGCCTAATTCCTTGCAAACTCTGGTCAAATAATGAGCGATGGGTTACTTCTAAACAATCTGGCAATGTCGCTTCATCAATGGCAAAACCATGATTCTGGCTTGTGATAAACACTCGTTTAGGCTCATTCACTTCAACAACAGGATGGTTCGCCCCGTGATGACCAAATTTCATTTTTAATGACTTTGCTCCACTTGCTAAGGCAAGAATTTGAAAGCCTAAGCAAATTCCTAAAACTGGTGTACCTGCCTCTAAAAATTCTTGCGTTGCTTTAATCGCATAATCACAAGCGAGAGGATCGCCGGGGCCATTAGACAGAAAAACCCCATCAGGATTCAACGCTAAAGCCTCTTGTGCAGAGGTTTTAGCAGGAACTAAAGTCACATGACAACCTTTATCATGCAATATGCGCAATATAGTATGTTTTACCCCAAAATCATAGGCAACCACATGAAATTGAAAAGGTTTGGAATCCGGACCCCATTCACCTCGGCCTGAATGCCAGCGCTCTATCGTTTGCCGAGAAACTTCGCAAGCTAAATCGCTTCCTTCCATCCCGGAAAAAGAACGAGCCTTTTCCAATGCGAGTTTAGGGTTATCGGCATCGGTACTAATGCAGGCGGCAATTGCACCCTGCTCACGTAAGCGAAGGGTAAGTTCACGAGTATCTAACCCAGCGATGGCTACAATACCGTGTTTTTTTAACCAATCTGGAAGGGATTGTTGTGACCGATAATTACTGGGTTGCAAAGCACATTCGCGCATTACCAAACCAGCCGCCCAAATTCGTGATGACTCCATATCCTCGCTGTTACAACCTGTATTTCCTACATGCGCTGTAGTTAGTGTAATGATTTGCTTTGCGTAAGATGGATCAGTTAACATTTCCTGATAGCCCGTCATCGCGGTATTGAATACCAACTCCCCCACACAATCACCATTAGCACCGACGGAAATTCCGTGCAAAACTGTGCCATCCGCAAGAACTAATATTGCTGGTTTATTAAACATAGCAGACTCATAATCCGAGTAGTCCCATCGGCAAAGTAGGTTGTCGCCTCACCGAATACTTACATACTGAGACAAAATAACTGATTGTACCGTAGGCTAGGTTGACATTTCTACTCTTTTGGCTGAAAACCTATTAATTTCTAAGCTGAATGCTGGTTTTGCTATGAATTTATCTTTAATGCTGGAAGATTCCCACACAATGATTGTCCAGGATGAAAAGCCATGGAATGATTAAAATATTTACAACTGTAAATTAATATGCTAGTTTCGCCGATTTTTGTATTAGGAGTAAAATTATGAAACAATTTTTTCGTTTTTCTTCATTTATGCTAGCAGCAGTGTTTTGTTCACAAATCTTTGCTGAGATGCCTCCTCGGCCTGACCGTTGCCCCAAAGCAGCAGTTATCAAAGCCACTGGATTAGCCTACGCTGAGTTGGATGAAGGTGAGTACACGACCTATCAAATTCATAATTATGGAACTGCAAATATTTGGGCTTTTGGCTTAACGGGTATTCACGCTAACTCAAATCAAGAAGCTTTATCCATTGGATACCAGGCTCTTATTTCCTTGACTGGTAATCCAACACCAATACCAGTTACTAGCGAAAATGTTTGGGCCTGTGTTTATTCCAATGGCGCTGGGTTAATGTCTTTGGCGATTACTCCTCTTCCAGTCGCACGCTTGAATAAGAGCTTTAAATTACATTCTCTTTCATAGAAATGTTGGGTCTTGAGTCAAAGGCCTGTCCTGAGGTTCCTCGAAGGAGAGGGGTCTTTCGCGACACTTCGAGACAGCGCTGCGCGCTTCCTCAGTGCGAACGGAGTCAGATTAAAAAGATTTTTCTCTATTTTATCTGCAACCGTTCGGACTGAGGAGGCGTTTACGCCGTCTCGAAGTCTCACATCAGGATTTGCAAAGCTTCGAGACGGCCTAACGGCTCCGCGCATCCTGAGGTTCTCGAAGGCATGTCCTGAGGCTCTCGAAGGAGAGGAGCCTCGGGCGCAACCTTTTCCATTTTTTTAAAACTTCATATCTTCAAAAAATTTCTTGACGCCATCAAACCAACTGCTTGAACGTGGTGAATGGCTTTTACTTGAAGCTAATGAGCCTTCTAATTGAGTGAATATCTCTTTTTGCTCACGAGATAGATTAACCGGTGTCTCAACGACAACTCGGCACAACAAATCACCAGTTGCGTATCCACGAACCGATTTCATTCCTTTGCCGCGCAAGCGGAAAGTTTTGCCTGTTTGTGTTTCACTAGGAATCTTTAATGTGACTCGGCCTTCCAAGGTAGGTACTTCGATAGAACCACCCAGCGCTGCGGTCGTGAAACTAATAGGTACTTCACAATGCAGATCACTGTCTTGTCTCTCAAAAATAGCATGCGCTTTCACATTGATTTGGACATAAAGGTCACCAGAACCTCCGCCATGTATACCTGCTTCGCCCTCGCCTGATAAGCGGACTCGATCACCATTATCAACACCTGCGGGAATTTTAACTGTTAACTTTTTGCTTTCTCTGACGCGCCCTTGACCATGACAACTTTTACAAGGATCAGCAATCACATGTCCCTCGCCATGACAGCTAGGACAAGTTTGTTGAATGGAAAAAAAGCCTTGCTGAATACGAACTTGCCCTACTCCACCACAGGTTTCACAAGTTTTTGGTTTAGTACCTGCTTTCGCACCAGAACCATCACAGGTTTGGCAACTCACGTGACGTGGAACAGTGATTTCAATTTGTTTACCCAGAGCTGCTTCTTCTAAAGTGAGATTCACATTAAACTGCAAATCAGCACCACGCTGACCTCTGGATTGACGTTGGCCTCTGCCGCCGGAGAAAATATTTTCAAAAATATCTTCAAAAACATCGCCGAAACCACCAAAGCCACCACCAAAACCGCCAGCGCCTCCGCCCATAGAGGGATCTACTCCGGCATGGCCAAAGCGATCGTAAGCTGCGCGTTTCTGTTGATCTGATAATACACCATAAGCTCTCTGTATTTCTTTAAATTTTTCTTCAGCTTCTTTGTCATTCGAGTTACGGTCGGGATGATATTTCATCGCTAATTTGCGATAAGCTTTTTTGATTTCAGATTCATCAGCCCCGCGACTAACACCGAGAACTTCGTAATAATCCTTCTGATCCATAACTCAAACACCAACTAAAAATTAGGGGCTATTATACACTTCATAGCCTAAAAAAGAACGAAGTGCCAAAAATTGACACCAACCTCTGAATAAAATCTGCCTCATTTCAGAGGCAGAATTATTTCTTATTACTTCTTATCTTCGTCTTTAACTTCTTCAAACTCGGCGTCAACAACACCTTCATCCGCTTTAGGTTGCTCTTGAGCTTGGCCTTCCCTTTGAGCAGCTTCTTGCGCTTCAGTTTGACTTTCAGTTGATTTTTTCGCATAAATGCGTTCAGCCATTTTGCCAGAAGCATTGGTTAAGACTTTTATTTTATCTTCAATTAATGCTTTATCATTGCCTTTCACCGCTTCTTTCAATTCTGTGATTGCTGTTTCTATGCCTGTTTTTTCATCAGCAGATAATTCGCCTTCTAAATCTTTTAAAGACTTTTCACTACTATGGATAAGGCTATCCGCCTGATTGCGAATCTCAGCCATTTCTTTGAATTTTTTATCTTCATCAGCATGAGATTGAGCATCTTTAATCATGGCATCGACTTCTGCATCGCTCAAACCACTGGAGGCTTTAATCACGATAGATTGTGCTTTGCCAGTAGCTTTGTCTTTCGCAGATACATTCAAAATACCGTTTGCATCGATATCAAAAGTCACTTCAATCTGAGGCACACCGCGTGGAGCAGCTGGAATATCTGTTAAGTCAAAGCGGCCTAAGGATTTATTAGCGGAAGCTTGCTCACGCTCACCTTGCAATACATGCACGGTTACAGCAGTTTGCCGGTCATCTGCTGTAGAAAATACCTGGTTCGCTTTTGTTGGGATTGTCGTGTTCTTTTCAATCAATTTAGTCATTACACCACCTAAAGTTTCAATTCCTAAAGAAAGTGGTGTTACATCAAGTAAGAGAATGTCTTTGACGTCGCCTGACAATACAGCAGCCTGAATTGCTGCACCGACAGCAACCGCCTCGTCAGGGTTCACGTCTTTACGAGGTTCTTTGCCGAAGAAATCTTGTACTGTTTTTTGTACCATTGGCATTCTGGTTTGTCCGCCGACAAGAATAACATCGTTAATTTGTGAAACATTCAACCCAGCATCTTTTAATGCAATCTTGCAGGGCTCAACGGTGCGTTCAACTAATTTTTCGACCAGTGATTCTAGTTTTGCACGAGTGAGTTTGATATTTAAATGCTTTGGTCCAGAAGCATCAGCAGTGATATAAGGCAGATTAACGTCAGTTTGTTGAGCAGAAGACAATTCAATCTTGGCTTTTTCAGCCGCTTCTTTCAAACGTTGCAAAGCTAAAGGATCATTGTGTAAATCAATTCCAGTGTCTTTTTTGAACTCAGCCGCCAAATATTCAATTAAAGCCAAGTCAAAGTCTTCACCGCCAAGGAAAGTATCACCGTTAGTAGCTAATACTTCAAATTGATGTTCGCCATCCACTTCGGCAATTTCAATAATGGAAATATCAAAAGTTCCGCCACCGAGGTCGTAAACCGCAATGATTGAGTCACCGCGTTTTTTATCCATGCCATAAGCTAGTGCTGCGGCAGTAGGCTCGTTGATAATACGTTTTACCTCTAAGCCAGCGATACGGCCAGCATCTTTAGTCGCTTGACGTTGTGAATCATTGAAATAAGCAGGCACAGTAATGACAGCTTCAGTCACTGGCTCACCTAAATAATCTTCAGCCGTTTTCTTCATTTTGCGCAATACTTCTGCGGAAACTTGTGGCGGTGCTTTATCCTGACCTTTGACTTGAACCCAAGCATCGCCATTGTCTGCTTTGATAATTTTGTAAGGAACCATTTTAATGTCTTTTTGCACGACAGCATCGTCAAAACGGCGACCAATTAAGCGTTTCACGGCAAAAAGAGTATTGTCCGGGTTAGTGACTGCTTGGCGCTTAGCCGCTTGGCCAACTAAGATTTCATCATCATTAGTGTAAGCAACAATTGAAGGGGTGGTACGATGACCTTCACTATTTTCAATTACACGGGGCTTATCGCCTTCCATAATTGCTACGCAGGAATTCGTTGTACCCAAATCGATTCCGATAACTTTTGCCATTTTTTTCTTGCTCCGATCTGTTATTTATACGCAATGTTTCTCATATGGGGGTGACAATTACCAATTTCAAGCTTTTTCATTAATTGGTTTTGGTTTAGCAACAATCACCCTTGCTGGCCGAATCACTCTGTCATTCAATTTGTATCCCTTTTGGAATACAGTTAAGACCGTATTAGGTTCAGCATTGGGCACCTCTTGCATCGACATCGCCTCATGCTCCTGAGGATTAAATACCGCTCCTTGAGGATCAATTTGCTCCACATCCAGCTTTTGCAAAGCATCCATAAACAGCTTAATGGTGAGCAATAGTCCTTCGCGCATGCTTTCATCAGCATGTTTCTCGGTTAATTGCAGCGCCTGTTCGAGACTATCCATCACCGGTAAAAAAGAATGAATTAATTTTTCAAGGCCATAGCGATGAGCATTTGCCACATCCCGCTCAGCGCGTCGGCGAACATTTTCTAACTCAGCCGTTGCCCGAACTGCTTTTTCCCAGTTTTCATGCGCTTTTTGCTCAGCAATAGTAAGCTTTTCTTCTAAAGACTCATAACTAGGATGCTCTAAAGCCGCTTCGCCACCTTCAGCACCGCCCTCATCTTCATTTTCCTCATCAAGTTCTTCTCTCAGCTCATCTAATTCGCTTTCTTCTTTAAACTTGTGCCAATCTTTGCCCTTGTCTTTATTCATAAGAATCTCCCAAAACAGTGGTGTCTGTAGCTGGGGTCGACAAAAGAAAATTCAAGCCCATTCACCATAATAATTTATTATTTAGGCCTAAGATTTATTGACCATTGGAGTTACCATGCAAAAACAAAGCCAAGTTAGAGTAGATTTTTAAATTAACGCAAGATAAATATTTTTAATTAACCTATTGAATTAAAATTAAAATTTATCTTCATCACTTCAATTTAAAACAACCGTTCCAAAGTCGAAAATTCCTGGCCCCAATCTAAGTGCTTGCACGAACTGTTCATTCGTCGCATACTCAGTATTATAGATAATCAATAAGTAATAACGAGGTTTGGTTTATGCAAGAATGGTCGCCTGTCTCATGGCAGCAGTTCTCCTATGAACAAGCAGCCAATTACCCGGATCAAAATCAACTAGAGCGTGTTGTCGAACAATTAAGTCAACTTCCTCCTTTGGTTACCTCGGGTGAAGTCAAAAATTTAAAGCGTGCTATTGCGAAAGCTGGAAGAGGCGAAGCCTTCATTCTTCAAGGTGGAGATTGCGCGGAATCATTTAATGACTGCCGCTCAGACATCATCAGTAATAAACTTAAAATTTTGCTGCAAATGAGTCTTATCTTGATTCATGGTCTACGAAAACCGATTGTTCGCATTGGCCGAATCGCTGGTCAGTACGCAAAGCCACGCTCCTCTGATCAAGAAACCATTGATGGGATTACTTTACCGAGCTATCGCGGAGACCTTGTTAACTCCCAGCAATTTGATGCTCCCTCTCGTGTGCCCAATCCTAAATTGATGCTACAAGGTTATAGCTGTGCAGCCATGACCCTGAATTTTATTCGCGCCTTGCTTGATGGCGGATTCGCAGATTTAAGCTACCCTCAACGCTGGGATCTCCGCTTTGTCGAACATTCCGCGCAAGCTGATGAGTACCATCATATCGTGCGTTCCCTCACCGAATCCTTAGAATTTATGGAAGCAATTGACGGTTTTCGCTCTCCTAATCTTAATAAAGTTGATTTTTATACCTCTCATGAAGCCTTGCACCTCCATTACGAACAAGCGTTAACTCGTCATTTGCATGATGGCTTATGGTATGACTTATCCACCCATTTACCCTGGATTGGCATGCGCACGGCAAAACTCGGGAGTTCGCATCTGGAATTTTTGCGGGGGGTACAAAATCCGATTGGCATTAAGGTGGGCCCTACGGCAAGCAAAGAATGGCTTAAAGAAATCATTCAAACGATCAATCCAGAGCATCAAGAAGGTCGTTTACTGCTGATTACTCGCTTAGGTGCAAAAGACATTGATCGTTTATTACCACCTCTTATTGAAGCAGTACGTGAAACCAAAGCTCCAGTAACCTGGTCTTGCGACCCTATGCATGGCAATACAGAAACCACTTCGGACGGCATTAAAACAAGGCATTTTGATAATATTTTAAGTGAACTACAGCAAGCGGTGAAAATTCATCAAGAAATGAGTAGTTATTTAGGCGGCGTTCATTTCGAATTAACAGGGGATAATGTCACCGAATGTATCGGTGGTGCGCGCGGTTTAAATAAAGATGATCTTAAACGAGCTTATCGCAGTCTAGTCGATCCTCGCTTGAATTATGAACAATCTTTGGAAATGGCTATTCAGCTTAGTAAACAGTTTAAATCTTGAGAAGAGTCTACCATTATCGTTCGGGCCCTGAGGTATCCCCACGAAGTTAAATAGACTGTTTAGTTCATTGATCGTTTTGTTTATCCCGTTCGCACTGAGGAAGCGCGCAGCGCTGTCTCGAAGTGC
>NZ_LNYO01000006.1 GCF_001467895.1 Legionella nautarum | reverse complement strand
AAGAAAAAGATAAAGACCATACACCTATTGTTGCCTTAACAGCGCATGCTGCTGAAGAAAATAAACAGCATTGCATCGAAGCCGGCATGGATGCTGTGCTATCAAAACCAATTACCAAAATTCATGCCTCTAATATATTAGATCACTTTGTTAGACATCCAGAAACCCTTGAGCGCGAAAAGATAGAGCAAGCTAAACTTGATTTACCCGATAATGAGGAAGAGCTCTTTGCCCTTGAACAATTTCCTCTTTTAGAAGTGGAACAAACCTTAAAAAACTTAGGCAATAAATCAGTATTTATCGAACTTTTGCAAGATTTAATAGAGGTGAGCATTCCTCAAGATTTTCCTAGAATGAAGGATGCTTTTGCGACTAAAAACTATGAACAAGTTGAAAAACTAGCTCATAAATTGAAAGGTGGTGCTGTTTATGTGGGAACCATTCGCATGAAATATGCTTGCCAATATTTAGAGCGTTATTGGAAGTCAGGGCAACGGGAACTATTTAAGAAACTTTATAAACAAACCGTTTCAGTCATTGAAGAAACGATGTCTTATGTTAAAAATTGGCTTAAAGTAAACAGTCCTTAACTACCTTATTTTCTCACTCAACATAGGCTTTATTTCTCTCAGGGTGTATTATTTTTAGAGCGTAAAAAGCTAAACGGTTTCAAAAGATTGAATACCCACATCAGTCATGGAGTCCTCCTTATGCTCTCACCATGAAAATAGATGCCGGATGATTAATTAGGAATTGATTTAAATAGAGAAAGTCTTCGATGTAATCATCAGCCGGCGATGGAAAGTCTGCTCTTACGGTACTTGCATACAAGAGAATGGGATATTTGAAGATAACTTAGTTTTAGTACTTTGAATAATTTTTTCAACGACAGGTTTTATCTGCCTTTTAACCCCTTCAAATCCAAGTATGCTCTTCATAGCTAAATCGTTAAAATCAGTAAAATCTTTTGGATTGCTGCTCTGCTCACCTGGTGCAAAGGTTGGAAATAATAATGATCCCTTAACAGCATGAGCAGTTTCTTGGGCTTTCAGTTTGCCTGTATTGATGCCAAGAGTTGCTTCAAGATGTTTATCGTCATCGCCAATAATAACAATAGGTTTGTTAGGAAAGCGGGTCTGTAGGGCTAGAGCAACTGGTTTTAAATTTCCGGCATCAAAGGCTGCCACAGTACTCACGTTTAATGCTTGAGCGACTGTTGCCGCGGTAGCATAGCCTTCAGCAATTACCAATGCTGGGGCTGATATTAACGCTTTAAATCCGCCGAGAACATGAAAGCATCCTTCTTTGCGGCTTCCTTTGGCAAACCGCTTTATACCTTCTTCATTAATAGATTGCATTGTCCAAAGTTTACCTTTTTCATCATAAGCAGGAATATAAGCAGTCAAGCCCCCCTCGTCGGTAAAAATATCCGAAAAAGGGTTAATACCCTTATTTTTTAAATAAGGGTTATCTTGTGTTGCAGGTCTTAGATTTGCTATTTGTTCCTTAAGGCGTGAAGCTACTTGCTCGTGATTTTCCTTTTGTTCAGCTAAACGTGCTTGACGCTTCGCTTGAGAACTTGCTTTTAAGGCTATCTTCTCTTCTGGACTAAAAGAGTAGCCTTTGCTTGTCCATTTCAATTCAGCACCTGTACGATTATTTTTAATATAACCTGCTGGGTGGCTGTCTAAGTAAGCGACATAAAATCCTGCTTTTCCCCCTTTTTTATCGCCAACTGTTTCTATCCGATGTGGGTTACCATCCATAATCGGATGGTTGGCCGAAAGTATACAATCCAAACTGATTAACGCTTCACTAAATTCCTGTATGGGATTTAAAGCTGGCGTTTGCCTTTGCATGGCATTTTGGGGTAACCAGGGTTTTAATTTATCAAGGGGCACTCCAGGATTAGCATACCAGCACTTTTGGAATTTATCCCAGCTGATAGCAGGTTTACCATCTCCGAGTTTACCCAGCAGAAGTTTGGCCTTATCTTTCTCCTCATAGGGTATGGCAAGCCAGGTTTTTTCAGTGGTTAATGGGCCTTGTTGCATGGTTGGATTCTCCAAAGTTGGTTCTTCCATGATAGGCTCAAGCTGTAGTATTTGTTTTTGCTCTAACTCTAAAACAAAGGTTTGAATTTTTTCTGCATCAGCAGCCGCTCTAAAAATTTCTAAAGGGTCATCCTCTAACACCTTAATCCAGGATTTAATGTAGGCACTGTGTTGGCCTGGATCATGTCCTATTCTTAATTCCTCACCTAAAATCATACTCGCAATTTCGGCGCGAAGTTCTTCTCTTGCATAACCCTCCGAACCAAAGGGATGCGTTAGATCTCGATTAAGTCTTGATTCATGACCCGTCCAATGACTCAATTCATGCAACGCCGTCGCATAATAATGGGCAGCGGTGTCAAATTGATGTTTGGAAGGTAAGTGAATACTGTCGCTAATGGGTTGATAAAATGCCCTATCAGTTTGTGAATGATGTAGTTTAGCGCCTGAATTCACTAAAATGGTTTCTGCTCTGTCAACAAGCGCCCAGTTTTCTTTTTGTATCTCGATTGGCGGTATGCCTTCAATTTGACAAGCGTTAAACACTGTTGCATAAAAAACTCGCGGACGTTCAAGGCGAATAGTGACTTTGGTATGCTCTCCTTTTTCATTGAGCACCGGCTTGCCTAGCTCATCTTTTTTGACACGCTCCTCTGAAAATTGCCAATATTGGATAGTCGTTCCTTTCTCTCCCTTTCTGACCTGAGCCTCAAAAGTAGCCGCTTGCTTGTAAGTTAACCAGCGGTTATCAGGGTATTCTTTGGCCATTAAGTGAATGGCATTGATTCCTTTATAACGTTTATTTGTTAAAGGATTAATTGGTAGCAGGGAAGTTGGATTGCCTGGATTCCAAGGCTTTAACCAGGGTGCCGTCCCTTTTTTTAATTGTTCAATGAGATTCATTGCGACTAACTCATGAAAAGGAATTTTATCCATGCCTTAGCCCTCCTCATGAGCATCTGCCAAATCTACTTGGCTATGAAGTGCGTCTTGTTCAGTTAAGGCATCCTCTTTAAAAGCACCCGCTAAATGGGCTTCATCAGGGGAGAATTCAGCCGCAAAGCCGACAATTTCGGCATCCTTAAGTTTGTCGTGTAAGGCTTCTTCGGTACGGGTTTTAATGGTTTGGTTCATCATCATTTTTTCCTAGTGTAAGTTTTCAAAAACAGGCATCCCTTTTGAATCGCGATAAGTTTGTTTGCAGGACGGGTAACTGCTGCAAGACCACCAATTCCCCTTTGCGCCTTTTCTTCGACACAAACCATTGCTGCAATTTTTGCAATGATATTCAGTTGATACGGTGAATGTCGGTTTGACCCCCTTAAGCGTCACTTTGCCGATATTGGCAAGCTTGACTTGCTCACACACAAACTTAATTTGTTTCTCAATAAATGCATCAAAATGGTCTGGTTCTTTTTCGATAGCTTTTAACATTCGCTCATAAAGTGCAGTTAGCACTGGACTTTTCACTAAATCGGGTAGGACATCTATAATGCTTTGGCCTAAGGGTGTGCTGACAATCGTTTTGCCCTTAGTTTCGATAAAGTTTCGTCGTTTTAATTCAGAGATAATGGATGCCCTTGTAGCAGGTGTTCCTATACCATCCCCGTCTTTGAGCATTTTTTTATGCTCAGCATCGCTGATAATGTTATGAATATTTTCCATTGCTCGTTGGAGTGTTCCTTCGGTAAATCGTGGTGCGGGTTTGGTTTTAGTATCAATGCGTTTGGCATTTATGCAATGAATGACGTCGCCTAACTTCATTTCCGGCAGTGTTTGATTCGAATCCCCCTCCGATTCTTCCTCTTTGTCTTCCTGATACAACTCACACCAACCCGCTTTAACAATCGTTTTTCCTTTGACAACAAAACGTTCCGAAGCCACCTCCATTTCAATGGTCGTACTTAGAAACTCATGAACAGGATAAAACTGAGCAAGGTAATTTCGCACGATAAGCTCATAAATTTTGTGCTCTTTATCGGTTAAATGAGCCTTTGAACCTTTATGCATGGTAGGAATGATTCCAAAGTGCACGGTGACTTTGCTGTCATCCCAAGTTTTAGATTTAATAGCAGGATTTGCTTTTGCAATGAAGGAAGCAAAGTCTGGATTAACAACCTTGAGAGCTTCTAAAACAGCTGTAACATCATTATGTTGAGATTCCGGTAAGTAGCTGCAATCAGTACGAGGGTAAGTAGTTAATTTATGAGTTTCATACAGGGCTTGGCAACATTCCAATACCTCTGCGGCACTAAACCCATAACGATTCGAAGCTAACAGCGTCAAATCCGACAAGGAATAGGCACGAGGCTGGGCTTTAGTTCTAGGTTCTTGTTGATAATGGCAGATATTGCCAAGTTTGCCCGATACTCTGTTGATTAAGGCATTAGCAATTGCAGTATCGATTAAACGGCCTTGCTCATCTAGACCTGGCTGGTCTTCGCGCGCCTGCCAGTTGGCGATAAATTGATTTGCTCCATATTGAAACTCAGCCTTAATAGTATGAAAGGGGATGGGCTTAAAGGCTTCGATGTCTCTGTCTCTATCGACAACCAATTTTAGGGTAGGCGTTTGTACACGACCCACAGTAATTAATGCATTTGTTCCACCACGATTGGCGCGAAGAGTATAGGCTCTGCTTAAGTTCATGCCAATGAGCCAATCTGCTTTTGCCCTGGCATTAGCCGCTCGACCTAAGCCTAAATATTCGCTATTGTTTTTCATGGCCTTTAAACCACGTTCAAGCGAGATTGTATCGTGAGCTGCTACCCAAAAGCGAAGGACGGGTTTTTTATTGTGGAAATGCTCTAACACTTCATCAATTAACAATTGCCCCTCTCGGTCAGAATCACCTGCATTGACAATGAGGCTCGCCTCTTTGAGCAAAGCGCCGATGATGTTTAACTGTTTTTTAGCATCTACTTTTGGTTTGATAATCCATTGATTTGGGATGATAGGTAAATCCTCAATGCGCCAGAGTTTCTTGCCGGTTTTAGGGCTTCTGTTCGCTTCATCATTGGTGTATTCATCGGGTTCTGCTAATTGAAGCATGTGACCAAAGCACCAAGTCACCTTATCCTGGCCGCAACAGATTACTCCCTCATCCTTGCCTGTTACCCCAAGCGCTTCAGCAATCGCTTTGGCAACCGAGGGTTTTTCTGCAATAAATAGTCTCATTTCTTTCTCTCTCTTCTTAAACAATTTCAGGAGGATAACGGCCATGTCAGAAGTGGTTTAATAATGGCTTTTACTTGGGCTTTATCAGTTAATCCAAAATAACGGGCATCAAAAGACCAAGCACTTTGGTCGGTCATTAGCAATAATTCATTGGGTTTAAGCCGGTAATGCGCTACTTGCCACCGAGCTAAATTGACCTCTTTAGGTTGAGAAAAAGGCAACAATTGATTATTCACAAAAATACCTGAAGCCGTTGATGACACTCGATCATTTTCAACTGCTGCAACCTTTTTTATCAAATAACCAAAACCATCTGGACAAAGCCCTTTGTTAATGAAGCCACGATGGAGTGCTTCACGAAATATTACCGTGTTTTTAGGGCAAAAAATGACGTATTGGCCCTTTAATTTTTTCGCTGTTGAAATCCAATAAATTCCCTTAGGGATAGAGTTGCTCGTATTGATGCGAATTCCAATCACTTCCAAAAGGAGTCCAATCGTTATCAGCCCAATTAAAGTCCACGAGAGGCTTGTAAGTAATCGCTTCATAGCTTTATCCTCTCTTCCTCATTTAACTGCTGCCGCAACTTGTCGGATTGAATTGGCGCTTCAACTGCGGCTCTCGCCATAAAAACAGGATCTTGAAAATAAAGCGGTTGTTTGCCATAGATGGCGGGGAACCCTGTCGCATAAACCACCATATCGCCTGCTTTTAAAATAAAACCTTCTGCATTTTTTTTAGGTCCAGGCATACGAAGACACTCATCTGCGGTTAATAAAGGACGTTGTACTTCTTGAGTGGTTTTGGATACTTGATTTAAAAAAAGACTCATGCGGCGACCACTGATTGTCGTTTGCTCTTTGACTATGGTCGTTAAGCCGGTCAGTTTGGATAAGTGCTCTGCTGTTTCCAGACGGTTTGGAGGAAAGGCATTTTGGATATGGCAGTTTGAGGTAATGGTTTCATCAGGGCCATAGCCTCGTTCACGGCTTTTAAGTTGATTGATATCTTGGCAGATAAGATAAAATTTCAACCCATAGCCAGCCACAAAAGCAAGTGACTCTTGCAAAATGTCTAACTTGCCTAAACTAGGAAACTCATCAATCATGCAAAGTAGTCGATGTTGATAGGTTTTCTTGGGGCGAACAGTGATTTCACCCTTTTCATTTTTGACTCGCTCAAATTCCATTTTGTCTGCTAAAAGACGCACAATGACGTTAAGAATTAAACGAACTAAAGGTTGCAGTCGGTCTTTGTCATTGGGTTGAGTCACAATGTACAAACTAACGGGACTTTCATGATTCATTAAATCCTTAATATGAAAGTCAGAAGTAGAGACGTTTTTAGCAACCACTGGGTCACGGTAAAGCGAAAGGTAGGATTTTAAAGTCGATAACACAGAGCCTGCTTCCTCTTCAGGGCGGTCTATCATGTCTCTTGCTGCGGCTGCAATAACAGGGTGGGGCTTTCCGTCTTGATGAGGGTATTGAGTCATTTCAACAAGCAACTCAGCAATATTGACTTTCGGATTAACCAGCATGTCATCGATATTGGGTAAGTTTGCAGAAAGCCCTTCTGCTTTTAACTTATAAATACAGTGCAGAATAAGCCCTACTAATAGCGCTTGTGAGGTTTTCTGCCAATGAGTTGTCAACCCTTTGCCATCGGGATCAACGACTAAAGTCGCAAGGTTTTGGACATCGCCGACTTCATTGTCAGACCCTACTCGAATGCCATCTAAGGGATTTATCGCACAACTACCATTTAGGCTTGCTGGTTCAAAGCGGAGTACTTTGTTTTTGGCATGCTTTTGTCGCCAACCTGCGGTTATAGCCCAAAGCTCTCCTTTTAAATCGGTTATGAGAGCTGAATGTTTCCATGAAAGAAGTGTGGGGATCACAAGCCCTAACCCTTTTCCAGAGCGGGTAGGTGCGTAAGTTAAAATATGTTCTGGCCCATTATGGCGTAAGTAATGCAGTTGGCCTTTACTATCTTCATAAGCACCGACATAAACCCCCTCATCATGTCCTAAAAGTCCTGCATCTCTCATGTCTTGCTCGTTGGCAAAACGGGCTGAGCCATGGAGGTATTCACTGAAATTGCTCTTATTATTTCGTTGTTTTACTAACGCACAGCCGATTAAACCTAAGGAAGTAATCATCATCCCGACTCCTTCAGCACTCTGAAAATAACCAGGGAAATAGCTGTGCCATTTCATCTTCCATAGGACAATGTCCCAAGGCCAATAAAGATGAAAAAAAGAGAAACCTAAAATGGCTTGGTAATGAAATTGATAAGCAAAAAATTGGGTAGCACCCTGCAGACCCGCAATCAACGACAAGAGGACAAGGCTTAAGATATATCGGTGCCGAGCCTTTTTAGGATTTTTATTTTGTGGGCCTGCATGATTGAGAGGAGTAGTCATTGATACTCACTTAGTTGCTCAGGTCTTAATACGCTAGCTAGAGCATAAGCAGCAGACTTGTTTAATGACGAATTGGTTACCTTTGGCTGGTATTGACTCGACTCAATCTCAATTACCTCCATTACGTCTGCACTAACTATTGACTTCACTAATACTTTCGACAGTTCGGGTTTTGTGACTGAATAAGTCAAAACATAGTGATTAAGCCAGTTCTTCCATTGGATGGCTTTTTTAATCAAATCCTCGCGATAGATTCGATTGTATTTTGGAGTTTTAGAATGATAGTTTGCAGCTCTCGTCCACAAATCCTGTTTATCATGTTGTAAATGTCCCCGAATCCGCCAGGCAGCTAAATCGTAAGCATAACAACCAGCCTGGGCTACATCGTCAGGACTTATGCCAAATTTTGCCAAATCCTGTAGATAAGTAGTGTTAAATTGCATCGCCCCTACATCATAACTACCATTCTTGTTTTTAACCCAAAGGCCAGGCGTTCCTGCTTCTTTTTCAGCAATGGCTAAAACAATATTCGTTGGTATTTCATATTTGATAGAGGCTATAATCGCACAAACCACTCGCTCTTTTTCCAACGGTGCTAAATCGGTTAGGGGTATCATCTTAACCCTCCGTACCGGTTGCTTTGTTCACAAATTGACTGACTTCTTCGTGAAGACTCGGTGATTTGCCTTTGGCAAGGCTTCCTTGAAGAAGAGACTGAAGGCTTGAATCAGAGTTCGCTTGACTAGCCATGTTTTCAGGTTGAGACTCACTTGAACGTTGATTAATCGCCTCAGCAATTTGCCCTCCTGTGGTTTCACTAATCCGGCTAGTTATCGATTCTTTCATCGAATCAACCTTGTCTTTAAAGGTATCCGCAGTGCCTTGAGCAAGATGTGAAGCCATCGTTTGCGCAAATCGAGAGGCTTGTCCCATGGCTGAAGCTAATCCACCGCTAGGACTAGCTTTTTGCGAGAGAGTACTACCTTCGTTTAAGCTTTGTTGTGCGGCTTGAAAGGCAGTTTTTAATGCTTGCGCACCACCAGCACCGCTTGCAGCTGCTCCCATTGCCGTTGACATACCACTCGAAAGGGCAGCCGATGCTAAGCCTGCAGCGCCCATGGCACCTCCAAGACCTATTCCGCCACCACTAAAGCCGCCACCATTAACAATACCTGCAAGCAGGGGTGGAATTTTATTAATAAGCGATAGAAGGATGATAGCGACCACCAACATGACAAATAGCTCTTTAATAGCCATATCACCACTCATGGCCGCGTAATACTGGTCAATAAACGATTTTCCAATGCCAATAATTAAAACCATGGCAAAAGATTGCAAAGCAATAGATAAAACTGTTCGGTAGTAATTCATGGCAATATCTTGCGTCCAGCGTCCGCCACCAAATCCTAAGAGAAAAACTCCTCCATAAGCTAAAATCCAGGCAGAGATTAAGATGATGAGCATATTAATCCCCACCAGCGCCAATACCACAAGAATGACCGCGGCCATTATTAATCCGACTGTAGTTGATGCCGGTGACCAAATAGAGGAGGCATCTACCACTTTCGACGCGATATCAAAGCCAATATCCACAATGCCAGAGGGTGAAACCAATTTATTTAAACCAGATGCCTTTGAAGCGATTTGGCGCAATGAATCAATAATTGACATCGCAATGGCAGGCCCGTTTTCCAAAAGCCAGAAGAAAAATCCAGTCACTACAAAAAAGCGTATGGTTTCTGCAAAAAACTCTTGTAGATCTGCTTTTCGGAGCGCCATAAACCCATAAGTCCAGACCATGCTGATTAAAGTTAGGCTCCAAAACAACCAAGAAGCATAAGCCTGGATCTGTTTGCCCCATTGGGAGGTAGTGGTCGCAAAGCGGTTTAAAATGCTGTCAAATAAATCAGCATTATGAATACCAGCACCCTCTGCATGAACGGAGGAGATTAATCCTGTCAGCAAACAGACGATCAGAAAAACAAAGACCGGTTTTTTCATTCGTTTACCATTCCTTGCCTGAACTTTTCACAAAGTTGCCTTTGCGAAAACAAGCTTCTGCAATTGCTGTTAGTTCTTCCCTAGAACGGCCAACTTTTGAAGATTCACAGGTTAGTTGTGATAAACGTTTTGTTTTCGCCTGCTCACTTTCGCAGCCTAAAATAAATGAACTGATAAATATGAGTGTGGCTATAAGTCCTATTTTCATGTTGTCTTCCTTTTGTTGTTGTTAAGTTGTTTTTACCAAGTTCTACCAGAGCTTTTTTTAAAACCTCCAGCGCGAAAGCGCTCATCACCCGCTGCTTGTATCGCTTCTTTGTTTGCAATGGCCGCAGCTCTTGTGGCTTGTGCATTCTGTTCTGATATCAGTAACCCTCTAATTTGAAGTAATTGATTGGTTTCGGCACTGGCTAATTGACTTGCCGCTTGAATAGCTTGTTTTTGGCCTTCTGCATTTTCCGCCTGTCGTTGCAGTACTCTTAATTTTTGAGCCTCCCGTTGCAAGCTTTGTTGTTGTTTATCAAGTCCTCTTAATTGAGCATCATTCGCTTTTTTTTGAGCAGCTGATGCGGCTAATTGATTGTTTTTTATGAGTTGTAATTGGGCTTTTGTACATCCCCCTGTAGCACAGAGGGATTTATCGTAGTACTCCGCACTTTGATAACGATTTAAATAAGCATCCAGGCTTCCTGCTTGTTGTTTGTAATAATTAAGCGTGTCGATAGATTGAAGCAAATTATCAATAGTCACATTGGTAGAGTCCCAGTTATAGGTGGCTAATGAGGAGGTATTTTTAATCATTGCTTCGTATTCGGCCAGTTGACTTTTATATAACTTCAATTGGTAAGCGGTTTGTTTAACACTTTCTAAAAGATTGGCAGAGTCAAAGACGGGCATAATGGCTAGCGCTTTTTGTATAAATAACACCAAACCGAAGGTGCTTACTTGAAGTGCTCGTTTTGAAATATGTTTTATCTTCATTCTTGCTGAACCTCATTGATAATCAAAAGCGTGATAAGGTTTTTTAAAAGCTAAATCTTTAACCACCGTCACGTTAAAGCGATACCCTGAGCGAATTTTCAAATCCGGTGCAATATTTAAATTTTTAGCAATCATTTGGGCGGTCACTTCACCAAGCTGCTGACCTAAGGCTTGACTTAAAACGCTACCGGCTGTGGGTGAGCTATAGGGGCCATTCATTGAATGGTTTTGGCTGTAAGTGATGCCTGCCACAACACCTGACATCAATAAGGCCGAACCAAAGATACGTACATAATGATTATTCACCTCGTCTCTAAATCCAGCATAGCCGGCACCATCAGCGCCAGGCATTGAGCCAATATCCAAGACCTTACCATCAGGGAAAGTTAATCGCTGCCAGGCAACTAATAGAGAATTTTGACCATAACTAACATCCGTTGAATAAAGGCCGAGAAGTTGAGTACCTTGAGGAATTAAAAGGTATTTTCCAGTGGCGGTGTCATAAACATTCTGAGAAACTTGCCCTTTAATTTGACCAGGCAAGTCCGAGCGAACGCCGCTAATCATTACTCCAGGAATCACGCCACCCGCTCGAAGCATAAAAGGTGTTGATGGCTTTTCAACCGCTGAGTGAAGTACCCACCGCTTTTCATCTTCAGTGCCGCCCAAAGGCTTTGAGGAGTCGGTTTGATTCGTTTGAATATTCCCATCGATTGAAATTGTTTCGGAGTTATAAACTCGGCCTTGAGTCTTTGGGGTTAAATTAAACTCGACGCTTGTCTTTGCTTTCACTGCTTCTTCAAAAAGCTGCATTTTGACTTGTCTTATCCGTTCGACCTCACTATCAGCCGGTATTTCTTCTTTCGTTGGTTTAGGAGGTAAATCAGGCTTTTCAATGACGGCCACTGGAAGAACGATGCTTTCTGTTACTGTTTTTACAGGATTTGCAGGAGGAATAATCCCCCCATGTCTATCACCAATGATGTCATTTGCAAGCGCTAAGCTGTCTCTGGATTCGACGTGGGTTTTCACAACCTCCTGCGGCTTATTTTGAAGATTAGCTCGTTTGACAGCCACTAAAGCAATCATCAAGACAAAAATAGCTAGGGCTGCCAAGGCGATGACCAAAGGCAAATTATTAACCCGTCGAACTGTTGATTTTTCAAGTCGGCTGGGCGAGCTATCAGCTGATAATACATTGGAATCATACATCATTCTCACTCCTGCCTTGTCCACAGACCAAGAGGTCTTAATGTGCCCTTTTTGATTGAATAGGCTCGCGTCAACGTTTTAGACCCTAGATATAAAGTGACTCGATAAAGTTTGTTTTGAATAGGGGCGTCCATCACGTAAAAGAAGTTGATGGCACCTTTAGCATTTGAACCTTCACTGACACTGTAACCTGATTGGCGTAAGGCTTTTATCAGTTTTAATCCAAAGTTATCTCGTGGTCGAACGATGGCTAACTTTGTTTTAGCTGGTGGATAAAGGCTAACGAGCCGAATCAAAGACTCTTTGACTATGAACTCAGTGCTTTTTTCACTCATTTGGCTAACATTTCCATAGCGCATTGACGTGCAAGCGCTGAGTGATAGAAGCATCAATACAAGCACAAGGTTTTTCATCATGCACACCTCGTAATCGTGATTTTTGCCTGATTTCGCCCAACGCCTGCAATCAAAATGGCCTTGTCAAAGACTGAGTCAACGATGTAACGATTGCCTTGAAGGCGATAATTAACCATCACCTCTTCATCCTTTTTAAATAACCCACCTCTTCTTAAAACTAATAAGGCAGGTGCCTCTGATTGCTGAACTGCTTTTGGCATTTCAATAATTGTTTTAACCCCATTGTTATACACGCGAGCTGGGGTAAACGGTGCTCGCCCGTCAACGCGGTAATTAAAATGAAGATTGCCTAAATATTCGCCTGTTTCAGGCAGGGTATTGTCTGATTTTCTTTTCTTTTCAAGCTGCTTAAATGCCGCCCACTTCGCTTCAGCCTCATCAGGGTAGATAAAAGCTACATAGGGCATAAAATCATGACGGGTAGAACGAAGCCTAAAATGATAGGTTCGTCTGTCAGTAGTCACTACAAGCGAGCTATCAAGCCCCACATCCAACGCTTTAATTAGTAAGTGAAGACGTTGGTTTTCTCCTGAACCAGTGACTGCAGGTTCGACTGTAAATCGTGGGTCGCCCACATTAAAATTATTAAACTGCTCACCTGGTTGCAGAGCCACGTCACAAACCTGCAGCACCGCACAAACCAATTGGGTTTGACCTGAGCCATAAATAAAATGAATCGCCCCATCACGTCCGGCAACAGGCTTTGAGGTGGCATTGCCTGTTTGCCATTTTTTACCAATCGAAAGCGCGGCTTGCTCTTGTTTCGTCAGTTGAATGGTTTTATTAGAAAAGTATTGATTAGCCATGTCTTCTGAATTATCCGCGACACTGATTAAAGGCATCAATACAAAATAGAGTGCTGCTAATTTCTTCATTGATTAACTCCAGATTGTAAATCACTAGACCAACTAAAATCGCGCACAAAAATAAAATGCGGGTTTTTTAAGAGCGTGTCATTGGCTGAATCGCTTAGTCGGGGATTTTGATACAAGGTCAGAAGCGCTTTCATTGCCTTCGGTTGGGACTTCAATGTGCCATCGCGATTTCGAATCGTTTCAATCCAATCCACCTGCCAGGTGCTATCGGTTTCTTGCAAAACAGAACGGATATCGACACTCACTATTTCAAAGGCGGCGCGATTAAAGGGATTGGCATCTGCGTTTCCATTAAAGTATTGGTTTGCTTTACTCACCGCGGCATCACTGCCATTTAAGTAGGAGTAAGTTTGTAAAATAGCCTTTTTTTGTAAATCCGCATCAGCGGTCACCAGACGAATCGCTTCTATGAATCGTGCCGCTATACTTTGATAATCCTCAAGGGTTGCCTCACCTATTTTATCGGCACGGGTAATCGAAAGCGTGTTGCCGCTTGCATCTTGCTGAAAGACTAAGGGAATAAATTTGGATTGACTACCAATAGCAATAAGGCCGCCAACGGCAGTTAATGCAATGAGAAGACTTCCTAGACCTACTAATTGCCAAACTTGGACGGATTTCATTAATCCGCCGACATGCTCATTCCAGGCTCGTCTTGCGTTGAGATAAGGATTTACAGTGTTTGATTCTTGGTCTTGTGTTTTTTTAAGTAGTTTCATCGTGCTATTCCATAATCATTTAGATTTAAACCTTTAGACAAAAGCCACTCAGGCACCCAATCTTTTCCATGCCTTAACTCAAGTTTTTGAATGGTTGCTATCGATTCAGGTGAGGTAGCACCCACAAAAGAAAGCGCTAAAGGGCCTAGAGTGAGTTGAAAAACACGTTGTCCCATTTCGCTAACGTAGAGATAATCTTGTTTTGGGGTAGCTTCAGCAACGATATCAATTAGCCGTTTATTTAAACCCATACGCGTATAAAGTGCTGCTGTACTTTCTTCGCGCGCATAAAGGTTTGGTAGGAAAATTTTAGTCGCAGTGGATTCTACAATCACGTCCAAAATCCCTGAGTTTGCTGCATGAGAGAGGTGCTGAGTCGCCATGAGTACCGAACAATTCAGTTTAGCCATCGAGTCAAGCCATTCTGCAATTTTTTGACGAAACTTAGGATGCGCGAGCATCAACCAAGCTTCATCAAGAAGGATAAGGGTTGGTCGACCATCTAGGGTACGTTCAATGCGGCGAAAAAGATAAAGCAGCACAGGCAGTGCAAATTTCTCACCTAATCGCATTAAGTGCTCAATTTCAAAGGTCATGAAATCAGAAAGAGCTAAGCCATCAACCTCGGCATCCACTAAATGTCCCATTAAGCCATCGATGGTATATTGTTTTAAGGTTTCACGAATTTGCTCATCCTGAATCATGAGAGAGAATTCAGACATGGTTTTCGCTTGGCTTTGATGCATGTTGACAATCGCATAACCAATTTCATTGCGCTGATGAGGGGTGGTCGCTAAACCATTTAAAGCCAAAATAGTATCAATCCACTCCATTGCCCATGCCCTGTCTGCCTTAGTTTCTAAAAATTGCAAGGGAGCAAAGGCAAGACGAGAGTCATTGGCAGCAATCGTGTAATGCTCACCGCCAACGCCCTTGCAAGTTGGATACATAGACATGCCCTTGTCAAAAGCATAGATACGAGCACCAGGATAGCGCCGCCAGGACAAGGCAATTAAGCCTAAAAGCGTCGATTTACCAGAGCGAGTGGGACCAAAGACAATACCATGACCTAAATCCCTGACATGAAGGTTTAAACGAAAGGGGGAATTGCCACTGGTAACACAATGCATTAATGGCGGTGAATGAGATGGAAATAAGGGGCTTGGTGCTTCGTTTTGCCCTGTCCAAATTGTTGAAGTGGGCAACAAGTCTGCAAGATTCATCGTATGCAATAAAGGTCGACGCACGTTCTCAACCCCATGTCCTGGCAGACTGCCTAAAAAGGCTTCCATCGTATTGATTGTTTCTGTCCTCGCAGCAAAACCTAAGCGATTAATTACTTTTTCAATAAAACGGGCTGATTGTTCAACCAAATCACGGTTTTCATCCATCAAAACCACAACGGACGTGTAATAACCCTGAGCGACGAGTCCAGAATTCGTTTCAGCAATCGCTGATTGGGCATCGTTGACCATATCAAGGGCATCTTCATCAATAACCCCTTTATTGGTATTAAAGAGTTGAGCATAAAAACCTCTCACTTTTTGCTGCCATTTTTTTCTAAATTTTGTTAAGTGTGCGACTGCTTCATGGTTATCCATAAAAATAAAGCGAGAATTCCACCGGTATTCAATGGGCAGTTCAGTTAAGGCATTCAAAATGCCTGGGGTTGATTCTAAGGGAAACCCTTCAATGGCTACACATTGAATAAAATTGCGGCCAATTTTAGGGATAACTCCTGTCATGAGTTCTTGTCCGCCAATTAAAGCATCGAGGTAAATGGGATTGTTAGGTAAATGAATGGGGTGATTGAGTCCTGTCACGCAATACTGAATAAAACTTAACAACTTATCCTGTGACGCTGTTAGGCTATCCTCTAGTACTACTTTTTCAACGTTCAGTCTTTCAAGTGAAACCGCCGAACTGAGGCGCGTTTCAAAGTTTTGGCATTCCCGTTTAAACTGGCCAATTAATTGGGTAGTACGCGCTTTATTGGAGAGTTTCTTTTGATCATCCTCAAACATTAACTCAACAAATCGTTGCTCTGCTAAAACAGGAGGAAACCAGGTTAGGGTAATGATGAAACATCCCTCATATAGGGTGCCAATATTTTCAAATAAGCAGCGTCGTTCTTCATCCACTGCTTGAGAAACGGGATCAGGAAAATGGGACAATCCTCGCTCACTGTATTTGGGTGTAGTTTGTCTGATTGCATCGACATGAATCATCCAGCCATTGCCCATATTACTTAAGGCTTGATTGATTCTAAACGACACCATTTCACAAGCCTCGTCAGTTGAGCTTGCCTGGTCTTCACCGCGATAAAGCCAGGAGGCCATAAAAGAGCCGTTTTTCCCAATAATTACCCCATCATCTACGACCGCGGCATAATTGAGTAAATCAGCAAGTCCCGCTTCTTTTTTTCGATGCTTTTTTAGATGAAGTGTGCCTGTTACCAACCGTACCTGTCTGAATAAAACCAGCAAGAGTAAGAGGCCAGGCAGAGCAATGAAAATAGGCATTATTTGTATCATGGCGCTCTACCTAAAACTCGAATTCGATCGAAAGGGGGTTGCGCGAGCTGGATAATAGGATTGATAACGCCGCTGTCTTAAATAAATGGCGCGCATATAGGGGTCACTTTTGGCCATAAGCCTAAGCACCCATAACCCAGTAAACCAAAAACCAACGCCAACAATGAGCGCACACCAATCTTGACTGGCAAAGATTAATATGGCCGCCAAAAGCCCTGAAAACATCACCAGTTCTCTGTCGCCACCTAAAAAAAGATTGGGACGATTGCTAGAGCGTCGGATAGGCAAAGCGCGAAGAGTCATAATGAAGACTCCCCATCACTAAAGTGAGAAACTTGCTTAATCTCAGCGCTTTTTCCAGTAATTGCCGAAATTGTATTTTGGGCTGCTATGATGAAGGATAAAACAAGCACAAAAAACACTAGAATGCGTGCAAAACCATTCAAATCACCACCAAAAATCAACATAGACCCAGCGGCCACTAACCCGATAATAGATATCGTGTAGGCGACAGGCCCTGTAATGGAATTCTGCACTTTAGTCAGCCATCCTTCATAAGGTAATCCGCCTCCAGCAGTGGCTGCCATTGAAGGATGAGTGACTAATAGTAGACCAAGTAGAACAGTGATAAAGAATAAGAATTTAGGGTTAAACGAGGTATCTGTTAAATTCATTTATATGGTTTCCTTAAAGAGGTCGAGTGATATATTGGCCGTTCGAAAACCCTGATACTTCAAGGATTTCTTGTACACGCCGGCCTTCTGGGGTACGAGCTATATGAACAACGCAATGGACTGCTTCGCCAATGAGTGGCTCTATGTCTTTTGGAGCGTGAGGATTACGAGTTATCAATGACTTTAAACGGGCTAATCCTGCTAAAGCATTATTGGCATGAAGGGTGGCAGCACCTCCTTCATGTCCGGTATTCCAGGCATCCAGCAAATCAAGAGCCTCCTCGCCTCTGACCTCGCCCACTAAGATTCGGTCAGGCCGCATTCGAAGCGTGGTCTTTAATAACATCGTCATGCTGACATCGAGAGTAGTGTGGTATTGGACACAGTTTTTTGCGGCACATTGAATCTCGCCGGTGTCTTCGATGATAAACACACGCTCGGAAGGGTCACATCGCACCATTTCATTAATAATGGCATTGACTAAGGTTGTTTTTCCTGAACCTGTGCCACCAATAACAAGGATGTTGCGATGCGCAGTAATTGCTTTTTTAAGGGCTTTACACTGAGCCTCTGTCATAATTGCTGAGTCGACATAATTATCCAGTGTGAAAATCGCAATGGCTTTTTTACGAATTGCAAAGGTCGGACTTGAAACAACCGGTGGAAGTTGCCCTGCAAATCGTGAGCCATCCAGTGGTAGTTCCCCTTCAAGCAAAGGTTTATACTTTGTGACTTCCTTACCATGAAAACCGGCAATCGTTTTAATCACCGATTCTGCTCGAGCTGTTGATAGGGTTCCTATGCATTGCATCTTTTCACCAAGCCGTTCTTGCCATAAGAAACCATCCGCATTAAGCATAATTTCAACGGTTTTAGGGTCGACTAAAGCATTTTCAATAATAGGGCCAATATCACGGCGAAGTTTTTCTTTGGCCCTATCGTTTACTGTTAATTGTTCTTCAAGTAGTTTCATGTTCAACCTTGTGGATTAGCTCTCAGTAACAGGGGTTGCATTAGCCATTCCTTTTAACCGGTTGATTAAACAGTCCATCACTGTTTCTTTGTTTCCAAGCGAGTTCTCTTCCTCTTTTTTTTCATATTGTTCACGCCAAATGCGTCTTTGAATTTCCTCGCGATGAATGGATACGGATTCCGGAGCCGTAAAGGCAAGCCTGGCCTGATTACCTTTAATTCCAACTACTGTGCAGTAGATCTCTTCAGAAATGATGACCGATTCACCGATTTTTCTTGTTAAAAGCAACATATTGATTCTCCTTCTTATTAAATTGTAAGATTTAAAATTTTCGAATAGCGCGTACATGACCTAAGGTCGATGCCTTGTCACTTTGCACAATTTCACCGGTACTGAAATTTTGAAGCCAAGCATTCGCTACTCCGGCTTCTGTCGAACTCCAATAAAAATCAGGCGCAAAATTCCTGATCCCTTGGCGTTGCAAACGGGTTTTCAAGAGCGATAATTCGTAGATGGATGGTAAATACCAATCGCCATAACAAATGGTATTGGGGTCTGCGGGGATCGTACACGGCGTTAGACCATCATCACTGACACTAAACCGAGCCGCAACGAGAGCTGCAAAGGTGCCCGATTGATTGTCGGCAGTTTGCTCAGCGATAATTAGGCGAGTATTGTTTTCACCCGCACCAATTCCGTCTGAAGAAGCATTAGTTATCTTATTGCCACTATCACCATTGCGCCATTGAACACCTTGGTTGTCATTCAAATCATACTTCGATCCAATTAGTCCGTGTTGACCGGTTTCATCTAACCAAAAAATAACTCCGCCTTGATAACTATCACCGAGTTGATGAGTTTTATTGATAGCACTGATGATAGAACCTTCAATACTAATCCCTTCTCCAGCTTGATAATAAGATTGTTCTCCTGGTTCACCTTGCGGACCTTGGTTGCCTTGTTCGCCTTGGAGACCTGGCATCCCAGGTTCTCCTTGAAAACCTTGTGGGCCTGGTTCGCCTTGGGGACCTGCTGGTCCTTGAGGCCCTGCAGGAATGTTCTTAATTTGGTCCTCTAAAATAATAAGTGTATTTTGTATGACACCTATGCGTGCCCAAAGCTCACTGTCATCAGCATGAGCCATTGAGAGACTTAAAAATAATAGGGAAAATCCCATTATTTTTTTCTTTAGGCTCCTGTTGGCAAGTCGTTGTTTCAACATCAGTTACCCCTAAGAACGTTTTTCATGCTTATAATCATCCTTTCTCTTGGTTAACTTGGCTTTTTAATCCATTGAAATCATCAACTTGGTTTGCAAGAGAGATGACCTCAGCACGAATGAATTTCACTTGATTAGCAAAGTGTTCGCAATAAGGACGGTAGCTTATGGCTTGTAATTCAAAGTCAGCATAATGGATAGAGGTAGATGCTTGAGCGTATTTACCACGTTGAAGTTTGGTACCTGCCACTTTCATGTAGGATGAGGCAATCTGCAAATCACCAGAACACGAATCATCTGGCTTTGTATGCGCTAAATACTGAAGTTTATGGGCAATGGCTTCACATTCATGGATTAGTTGAGAGGGGTCGTTTGTGAATGCATGGGCTGAGAAGGCAATCAATGCCCCTGTCATCGACATCATGAGTTTTTTATTCTTTTTTTTCATTTTTTTCTCCCTTAGAGTTGAGTTTAAAAACGGTTTCTTGGTCAGCTAGCGCATTTTTCGCTATTTTTTTTGGTTAAAAATTAACACCACCACCTTCTCTGTTTCATAGTTTTACTCCTAAGAACAGGCGACAGAGCCATTTAATAGTTTTTTGATTTGGGCGAGGTGAGATTTACCTACATTGCTAATCCCTTTGGGTTTTGTGGATGGCACTGCTCGGATAAAACCATCACGCGCACGAATGTTTTTGCAGATATCGACAAATTCCGGCAAAGTAGGAGGGAGACTCTTGCTCAGGCCGCAAGCCTCAATCGCTAACTCCACGATGCGATTACTAAAATGAGCAAGAGCCTTATGCCACTCTTTTTTCATAAACAAAATAAATTCATCTTGCTTTAATTGGCTTCGCCAAACTGGTCCGTAATAGGCTGCAAATTTAAGAAATAGCTTATCAATGCACTTCATACTAACGTCCCCGTTTTGAGAATTCGATGACGTTGCTGCAGACGGTGTCTGATTCTTCGTCGTCTGGTTTGCACAAAGCCCAGAGAGAGTCTGCAGCTTGTTGGTTTCTATAATTAATCCGATTTTTTGCATGATTTTCCTTTAAGTTTTGTTCAATGGGGATGACATCATTCCAGCAGCGTTGAGTTAACCAGTTAGCAGGATTTTTCCAATTTGGAACCCAATGACCAAGAGATTGTTGCCTTTGCACAAATTGAATTTGATTTTTTAAGGCTGTAACTATTTGAGCAATTACCTCATCTGAGGGATTGAGTTCTTGAAAAACTTGCCATGCTTTTGCTTCAGAGTTTTTTAGGGGATAAAGATCCCAAAACTGTTTGAAGTGCTTTAATAAAAAAATATAATTATTATTACTATATAGAGGTGTGACGGCTTTTGAGGGTTCTACTGTGATGGGTTTTTCTGATAAATCGCCATAAACCCCTTTATTTTCAAGAGATTGGTCAGAACAAAATGTGACTGCTTTCTGTGATGGGTTTGTGACTACTTTATTTTGGGCAAAATAACCAAAAGTTGCCAAATTGCATTTTAAAATAAGTTGGAGATCTTCCGATTGCAAAGTAATTAAACCAACACGCTCCAAAGCAGATAGCGCTCGCCTGGCCTGAGCACGAGAATATTTTTCACCTCTCACACCCTGATGAGGTTGGATATAAAGCTCTTCCGAAATAGACTGTAAGCTTATTCGTCGTTTTATACCAACGATTCCTGTTTTAACGTCCATATAGGGCCGCATTCCTCTTAAATAAGCAAGTTGCTGGGCATGGGGTAACCCATATAACGCCTCAAGTTCCTCACTGTTCACCATAAAATCCATAATTGATACACATTCCTGGTTGTACATCTCGTTATTATTTTTATTCTGTGTTATCTTGATCCGAGAGATAAAGACAACCAAATTGCACTTATCGTGCAATTATGTGTGACAATATTGCACCAAAAGAATATTGTCAATGGTTTTATTTATTATTTTGAGAAAAGGTATAAATTGATGATGAACATCAAAGAAAAAATTGGAGAGCGCATTTTTCAAGAGCGTAAAGCCAAGGGGCTAACCAGAAAATCGCTTGCAGAGCTTACAGACGATTTAAAACCATCCCGTATTAATAATTGGGAAAGAGGGATAAGAACACCAGGTCCAGGAGAAATTAAGCAATTAGCAGAGGCTCTAGACGTAGCTCCTGGGTATTTGATGTGTTTAACCGATGAAAAACAAATTAAGAGAGAATTTCCCTGGCTGGGCGCGTTAATTCCGCTGCTAAATGCAAAGCAAGCTTGTGATCCCAAAACATGTATTAAATCAATTAAGGAGGACTGGGAGACTAGTTCTGTTTCTTTTATTCCGCTTAATCCTGAGTTGTCAAAGCAGCTGAGTGAAAATGCTTTTGCATATTGCATGCAAGATGACAGTATGATACCGGAGTTAAAAAGCGGTGATATTTTAATTATTAATCCTGATAAACATGTTCAGCCTGGGGAGTTGGTTGTTGCTCAAGCTAAAGATGAAGTGATTGTACGGCGATATAAACAATTATCAGTTGAAAAAGCCAACACAGAGTATGAGTTGATAGCACTCAATGATAACTGGGCAAATATTCGAGTCCAGCAAGATTCCCACCATCAAATTGTTGGGGTGGTTTTAACATTGATTAGAAGTAGATTATAGTGGACGTAAACTTAGCCAAATTAAAAGAAACCACTAGTTCTGCATTTTTGCATAGTAATCCTTTAAGTTTTTTCTATAAGTACTAACTGAGCATTTTTTTGTTTATTTGTCTTTATGTACAAGAATAATGTAATCAAACTAATTATTCCAAAGATAATTAAAATATAGCTGGGTGAATGATCATGAGTTTCACCTAGTTTAAACGCAATCAATGGTGTGAGTCCGCCACCTAAACAGGCAGCTATTGAATAGATAAGATTAGCAATTGAGCATCTAACTGAATGGGGAAAAATATCGGTAATAAACACAGGGATAACAGCAAAAATAGCTGCACAAGGTACAGCTATTAAACAATGGAACAATATGGTATGAGAAAATGTTCCTGATGTTAGACATATAAAATAAGGGGTAATTAACAGTAACAATGTGATTATTCCCATTAAAATTATACGTATACGCCCATATAAATCTGACGATTTCCCCATGAAAGGAATTAACACTGTAACAATCACAAGGCCATATGAGTTGATCAAGAATGCTTGTGTATTTGAAAAATTGTTAACCGTGACCAGGTGAATGGGTGCATAAACAAATACTAGTACTGTTGTGGCAACGCCGAACAAGACTAATGAAAAAACAACAAAAGACTCTAAAAACTGTTGTTTCAACAAACTAATGGTATCGATAAAAATATTACTCAAGGATCGTTGGTTGCTTCTAGCATTATTAGAGATAAATTCCTGGCTTTCTGGAATTGAACTGCGTATCCAGAAACCAAAAATCATGGTGACGAAAGCAAGAATAAAGGCTATCCGCCAGCCCCATGGTGGGAGCAAATGAATGTCTATTAAATATAAAACCAATGCTCCTGTTAAGGAGGATATAAGCATACCCGCATTAATGCCAAAAGCCGCCCATGAACCAAAATAGCCTTTTTTGTCTTTTTCGCCACATTCAATGAGCAAGGCGACGGAACTAATGTACTCGCTTCCAATAGAAAAGACCTGGATTAATCGAATGAACAGCAGGAGAAAAACTGAAATAACCCCGATTTGCTCATAAGATGGTAAAATACCAACTAAGGCTGTGCAAATTCCCATTAGAAAGATGCTCAGAGTTAACATCTTTTTTCTACCGACTTGATCAGCTAGCATACCGCCAAGCAGACTGCCAATTGGTCTTAGAATATAGGTGATCAAGAATAAAAAGAAAATATCAGATAACTTGGACTGAGGAGGTAAAAATTCTTTTGATAAAAAAACAGAGAATAATCCCCATATTATGTAATCATACATCTCAAGTGCATTGCCAATAGCGCCGCTGATAATGATTTTTTTTGAAGTTTTAAACATGTGACTCTATGCGCTTTTTCTTGCTTTAAGCTCACCTGTTCGAACTAATTCTTCATGAAATCCTAGTGAGTTAACATTTGTAACTTTATCCAGAAAGATTACACCATCTAAATGATCATATTCGTGTTGCAGCACTCGGGCATGAAGATCATATGCCTCTCGCTCTATCAGGTTGCCATTAGCATTATAACCTCGATAACGAATATGTTTATATCGGGATACCTTACCTCTAAGTGTGCCTACACTTAAACATCCCTCATAATCTTCAGCACATTCTTCAGACAATGGTTCATATGAAGGATTAAATAAGATAGTAAACGGAATTGCTGGTAAATGAGTATGCACTGGATGTTTATCCATGCCAAACACCAATGCCCTTTTGCTGATGCCTATTTGTGGAGCAGCGAGCCCCAAACCATTCTCTGCTTCTAACATTTCAAATAACACTTGCTCCATTTGCTTAAGTTCAGGTGTACCGAACTCTTCATTTGCAATAGGTTGAGCTATTTGTCTTAATAGCGGATTTCCTAAAAGAATAATGTTGCTTTTATCCATGATTCATCACCTTATTTTTTCTCATGTCTGCACCAGACGCAGAATAGGTCTAATACTAAGCCCTGTTGCTTTTGAGCTGAATTCATTCAAGTTGGGCGGTAAATGCTTTAGAGAATAGCTATTATATAATTCTCTTAGCGACTTATAAAAGTAATCGCCCATATCAATCAAGCCAAACAAGTTATCACTATAGAATTCCCGTAATCCTCTCGTTTTTTCATCTGTTGCAAAAGAATACATCAAACCAAAATTACCAATGGGTCTATATATCGTCATTCCCATTGTGAAATTGTTGTTTTTCAGTTTAATTTTTTCAATTTTTTCATTTTGATAATCCCACCATATCAGTGTGTTTTTATCGGCACCGTCTGAATTAAAACTGATATCCTCAAGCCATAAGTTTTGATGGAAGAGGTTGTATTCAATATTGGGTGTAGTCGAAAAAGCGACTAACTCCTGAGATGGATCTATACAGGCCATCCCCATATGTGTAATCCCATGCAATCCCTTTAGGTTTGAGAAGAGATTTTTAATATACCGTCGATTTTCAAACAGAATTTCTATTACTTCTGGATGTAATTTAATTTTATGTTTTTGAAGAGGCGAACACTCAGCCTGTTTTAACTCGTACATCATCGTTAATTCCATGAAAGCGTGTAATGGAGTTGATAGACATATCAATAACTTTTAAAATTTCCTTCTGATCAGCCTCTATATGGGTTGTATCATGAATGATATCCAAAATGTAGCTAATCAGTTCTTGTCTATTATTCGTAATATCAAAAAGGGCTGCACATTTTGAAAGAATATATTCAAGCAACTGAGGCTCAATGTGGATTAGATTGGTTTGGCCGATATTATTGGGAATGTCTCCTTCTTCGCCATATAAGAGCCATCCAGGAGAGACTTTCAGCCACTTTGCAATCTTATAAATGACATCAACATCAGGTAGTGCTTCGCCTAACGCATAGCGTCTTGCCATTTGGTGAGAGCAACCACTTACTTCGGCCAGTTTATTAATCTGGACACCTGCTTTGGATTTTGATGATCCCAGCTCCGCTTGCTGCATAAGTGCTGTAAGCCTTCTGGCAAAACCCTGAACAAAATGCTCTCTCTGCAATTGTGCCTCCTGTCAAATCTAGGAGATGCCAGTATATCTTTATTGTTTATCTGGTTCAATAAGTTCCATATTTATACGATTATAAATAGCATTTTACTTTAAGTTGGCTTTAAATAAACTTTATGTTGCATTTAGATTAAACTTAAAATACCATTTTATTCTATGTTGTTAACCAGGAGTGAAAATCGGAGGCCACAAAACAAAACCAAAACTCGGTGACAGGGTAGTAGAGTGCTACGTCTGAGGAACAAATAATAACAATGATGGTTCAATGGAGTTTTAGAATGAAAAATCATCCCAAATTACAAATTTATCAAGGGATTATCCAGTATCTACTGGACTCAACCGGCTATGACATAAAAAATATAGCGTCTTTATCAAATGCATCAATTAAGAGCATTAGTACCATTTACCAAGGAAACGAAATACCTCCAAACTTTTCCTCATCAGAAAAGCATCTCGTGCAGCTATACCAAATGATTCTTGAATTGAATAGTAAACAGCGAGGTTGCTTGCCATTTTTAGTAAAGGGAAACCGAAATGTTAATAGTTACAGGAGTAATCAAAATGGTTAAATGGGTTAAATTGAAAAAATACTGTCAGATCTCCGGCGACACTTCCAATGCAGTGCATGCTAAGCGCAAGCGTGGTATGTGGCTTGATGGCATACAATGTAAAATAGGACCAGATGGTAATGTATGGATCAATTTAGATGAGGTTGAAAAATGGGTGGAAAACGGAAACAAGGCAACGAATCGCAGCCTTCGCGCGGGGTAAATATTCGTGAGTGGGAAACCGGACGTGCCATTCGGATTATATTCAGTTATCGTGGAGTTCAATGTCGAGAAACGTTAAGGCTGGAACCTACGAAAGCTAATTTAAAATATGCCGAGCGGTTACGTGGTGAAATCATTAATGCGATTGCCTTAGGTACTTTTAATTATGCCGACTATTTTCCAGACTCCAAACGAGCCCGGTTATTTGGCCATGTAATCATCAAAGCGACAACTGGCGAGTTACTGAAAGATTATATGGCTATTGCCGAAAAAACTTTGGAGGCAAGTACTTATAATGGTTACAGTAAAGTTTGTGATGCACATTTATATCCTAATTTTGGGGGCATTCCAATCAGAGAACTATCCCCTGTAATTATTCGCAACTGGATAACTGGGTTGAACCTGACTATCAAAACTGTACGCAATATTATAATACCACTGCGAAATATGCTGAATCAGGCGCTTAATGACGGAATCATTGAGCGAAACCCTCTTGATCGATTGGTTCTTTCTAAATTGATAAATAAGAAGACTAGTCAGAGTAACTGGGAAGTTGATCCTTTTGATCAAGATGAAATCAAAGCCATCCTTGGTACTGCTACTGGTCAAGCCAGAAACCTATTTCAATTCGCATTTTTTGCAGGCTTGCGTACATCCGAACTGATAGCATTAGAGTGGGATGATATTGACTGGCTAAAAGGTTTAGTAAGGATTTCTCGTGCAGTAGTTTTAAAGCAGGAAAAGGGCACTAAAACCAAATCTGGAGTACGGGATGTTTTACTGCTGCCGGCAGCATTAGAGGCTTTAAAAAATCAAAAAACATTCACATATCTTGAAGGCAAGCGGGTATTTTATAATCCTCGCACCGAGACTCCATGGGAAACCGATGGTCAAATTCGTAAAACCTGTTGGGCGCATATTTTAAAAAAAGCTGGTGTCCGTTATCGCAATCCATATCAAACACGACATACTTATGCTTCTATGATGCTTTCGGCAGGAGAAAACCCATTATGGGTAGCTACTCAGATGGGGCATAAAGATACTGAAATGATTATCAAACATTATGGGCGCTGGATCCCTGATAAATCAACTGTTGCCGGATATCAGCCGGTTAATGATTGGATATTACCACAGGATATTGCTAAGCAAAATTAAAAGCTTTGACATAAATTCAAGATAATACTAATTAATTTAGTAATTATTAGAATAAATGTCAAAGCCATGTTTGACAAAATAATGTATTAATACTAAATTAATTAGTAACCATTAAAATAAATGTCAAAAATAATGAATCTTATAAGTTTTTTTGAACAATATCCTGTATTTACCCATGATGAATACAAAGAGTTTTTAAAATCACTTGGGACTACTAATGTGAATACCCAAAGAGAACTATTGGCTTATCACTTAAAGAAACAACATATTTTGCGTATAAAGCGAGGGTTATTTGCAAGTATACCTTTATCATTTCGCCATTCTGTAGAGAATTTTCCAGTAGATCCTTACCTGGTTGCTGGTCGTATTAGGAAAGATACTGTTATCGGCTATCTATCAGCATTGGATTTTCATGGGATTTCCTACTCGCTACATCACCAGCATTACTTTATGTCAGAAAGTGTTATTAACCCTTTTTACTATAACGAATCTGAATTTATTTGCTTATCGTTTCCAAAAGCACTAATAGAACAGCAAGCAACAAATTTTGATGTGCTATTAGTCGATCGACAGGGTTTAAATATACAAGTAACCAGTTTAGAAAGGACCATTGTCGATGTGCTTGATCGTCCAAATTATGCTGGTGGGTGGGAAGAAATTTGGCGCTCTGCTGAACATATTTCAATATTAAATCTGGATAAAATGATTGAGTATGCAAATCTTTTGGATAACTCTTCAACAATAGCCAAACTCGGTTTTTTTCTTGAGCAATTTAAAGAACAATTTCATGTTGATGAAAATACTTTAGGTTATTTGGAAGCTAAAAAACCACGAGGCATCCACTATTTAGAGCGTAGCAAACGCGAATCGGGTAAACACATACTGCGATGGAATCTTGTGGTTCCGAATTATATTATCGAACGTTCCTGGGAAGAACCTAATGAAGATTTCTAAAGAAAAATTACAACAAGAAGCTGCCAATACTGGTTTTAAAATGGAACATCTCGAGAAAGTATATATCCTAATGGATTTGCTAAACGACTTTGCTACTTTTCCGCAGCTAAAAGGTAAATTTGTTTTAAAAGGAGGTACAGCTCTTAACCTTTTCTTTTTTGAATTACCCCGCCTATCAGTGGATATTGATTTGAATTATATTGGAAGCGTTGATCGCGAAGTGATGTTATCAGAGCGACCAATCCTTCAAGATGTTATCACTGGAATTTGCGAGCGACATGGATTATCCATGGATAGAAATCCAAATCGTCATGCAGGTGGTAAAATGATCTGGCGTTATCCCAGTGCATTGGGACAAATGGGAAACTTAGAAATTGATCTTAACTTCATGTACCGCGTTCCACTTTGGCCGATAGAGTTTAAATCTAGCTGTGCGGTTGGCAGTAAACAGGTACATGATATTCCTATTTTAGATCCACATGAGTTGTCCGCTGGAAAATTAACTGCATTGATTGATAGAAAAACTGGACGTGATTTGTTTGATGCGTATCACCTGTTAACAAAAACTAATCTTGATATGGCTAAGCTACGTATTGCATTAGTTGTATATTCGGCAATCAGTAGAAAAGCAGATTTAAGGGAACTAACACCAGAAGCAATTTCTGTGGATATTACAGATTTGAAAAACCGATTGATCCCTCTACTAAGAAAAAATGATTTAGTAGCCATCAGTGGTATTTCAAATTGGGCTAAAGAACTAGTTACGGAATGCCAACAAGCATTTAAACATCTTTTACCTCTTGCAGAAAATGAGCACATTTTTTTATCCGAGCTACTGGATAAAGGCAGGATAAAGCCTGAATTGATCTCTGATGACAGGGAGTTGATTGAGAATATTAAAATTCATCCGGCTATAGGCTGGTCGGCGCAACAAGGAGTTAAAAACGATGTGAAAAATAGCTCAAAACGTGCCAAAAAAATAAGGAGATAGAATAAGCCTTTATTTTGTTGGGCCACGATGTAACCTTGCTGAAGAGGTAGTATGACAGTACAAAAGTGATTGGAGCCATTTTTTCAATAGGTGTATCAAGAATCTTGGGGCTGATTTCATCGCTACTCGTGACTTGGATATGTTCAACATTTAAGGCTTTGAAGCCATCAAAAATTGCATTAATTGGGGCGGTGTCAATACATAAATGGGGATGGATCTTTTTTTCTATTACTCTGCCCAATCAAACCTCTCATATAATATTTTTAAGCCATTAATTATATTTATTGTTATATTTGCTATTTGTATAGTACTATTTTGATATCGCCGAATTTAAGGTATTAAAATGAATCAAGAAATAGCACATAATTTATTTAGTAATTTCCAATCAACAGTTTATAAGGCGGTTAAAGCTTTTTTACAAAAAAATAAGAGAGAAGAAGAAATAGGGAAGCAGATTACTACAAGCTTACGAATACCAAGTGAAATAAAAGAGTTTTATGAGTGTCTATCTGAGGCAGAGATGACCTCTTTTAATACAGTTATTGTGAACACATTAAGTAAAGTGAAAGACTATACAGTGACTGAATATCAAAAATCATATACAAAAATTAATGATGCCTATGATTATCAAATAAACAGTTTTTTAAAAATTATTGATGATTCCAAAATCGACTACAATGATTTGTGCGCGCTCTTCGAATGGATAACAGGTAACAAAGTCACTAGAGCAGATGTTACTAACAAAGAGAAACTCATTAATATAATTGATAAAAACTCTCAATTAAAATTCTGCAAAGTATTTGGCTACAACTATCAGTGGATACAGGATAATAAACTATGTATTTATTATCAAGGATCTGTAGTTCAATATCGTTGGTATAAAAACGTTCCCTCTTTTATTCAAGATTTAATTATAGATTTTTATTTAGATGAAACTGTGGAATCCTTTGAGTTGTCTTTTTTATGTTGCGATCGAAATATAGTAACTAATATTATTTCACGTATTATCCCAATGGAAGAGGAGAGTATTACTCCTATTGTAATAGCTAATAGATCTATCAATGGGATAAAACTTCGTACTTATCATCGCTTCGAATCCAATAATATTAATTATGAAAAATGTAGAAATCACTTTGTTGTTTTGATAAAGATGATTTTTATGTTGAGAAGACATGCTGTAATTGATTTTCCTTGCGGATATTTAGTAACTCCACAACAGCATGATATGATACGAGATGGGAGCATGCATCTTGTTGAACTTTTTAATAAAAACTATTTATCAAATGAAATCTATCTAGATGATTTAGAGGATCTAAAACTTTCTTCCTTTTTGCCAGATGATAACAATAAAACAGATACGCCTAATATTTATCATAGTTTAAATTGGTCAGTACTCCATAAGATTTTGGATTGGTCTGATAAGAATAGTTCTTCTATTGTTCTGACTGATGAGTTAGCTTCAAAAGTTGATATGGGTAAAGCGGCATTAACCAAGTATTTGATGCTTTTTGACAAGAACAAACCAAGTTCAAATGGAATTTTTATACTTTCTGAAGACAAAAACACAGTGATTATAAATTTAGATAGGCTTCGAGAATTGCAATCAGAGCTTAAAAATTGCCTGGTCTTAGATACCTCCTTTGGGTAATTGATAGCGTACTTAGCTGAAATCGGTGAATGTTATTGAGAGGTTTCAGTGAGATGCGCAAAAGTACCCAATATCTGCCCAAGAACATTGAACAGATGATAAGGCCTAGTAATATCAAGGGGTTGAGAAAATTTGTCGCGGGTTCAATTCCCGCCGCCTCCACCAATTAACCATCCAAGACACTCCAATAACATCCATAATTCCTTGTAAATACTGGGGTCTTTCCCAATTACGGGGGCACATGCTTAGCCACATAGTACTCTAACTCTCAGTCTATAATTTTCAAAATTTCTAAATCCATAAGCTCTACGTTGAATCAATTTCATTTTTCGATGAAATCCTTCAGTTATTCTGTTGTTTTTGGTAAAACGAAGCATTCTAACGACTTCGTCTCTCCATTTAAATAAGGTATTACCTAATGTTTTAAGAGGTTGAAAAGCACTTTGTTTGAGTTCTTTAACCATCTCTAAAAAGCGTGGTAATAAACGCTTACATTCTTTTGCAGTACAATGTTTTTTGTTGAGCAACTGATGCAACTGTTGTTTAAAATCATAAATTGCAGCGATTGCAGGTTGTTGTTCTAGATAGCAGTTGCGTTTCGATAATCTTAAAGCTGTTAAGTTCTCTGGTTTAGTTTTTAAAGCCATCAAAGTACCTCGTTGGTATTTCATTTGAGGGTCAATTTGATGAAAGGTTTGCATACATAGCTGATTGATAAGGCGGATAACATGAAAGCGGTCTGCAACGATTTTAGCATTTGGAAAATATTTTTTAATTAAAGAGCGATAAGTACTGCTTAAGTCGATACAAACAACTTGGACTCGCTCTTTGCCGGGGAGTTGCTGTAGATAAGCTCTTAAATCAGGCTCACTACGACCTGGCACTACATCAAATATTTTATGCTTTCTAAGGTCACAAAAGGTTGTAGCAAACCCTTTTCGTTTACTAAAGAAATGCTCATCAATTCCAAGAATAACAGGGCAAGGTCTATGAGTAATTCTTTATTTTGCTCTTGGTAATGACGTTGATACCAACGTTCGATAGTCGCTTTCCCTTTCTTATACTGTTGAGCTAAGTCTTTCTGCGATACGCCTCGCGTATGGTCATGAAACACAGCTGCTTGTGCACGCCAAGTGGCTCGTTGATGTTTATTAATACCAGGAAATTGCTGATTACCATAACGCTGACAGCTTTTACAATACAACTTGTACGCTTTAAACCGTAAAACACTGCGCCTATGACCTAACTCATGCGCAACAGTCCGAACATAAGCTGATTTCTTGCGTACAGATTTGCTATTACAATGACCACAACGTGGTAAACGAGTATAAACAACATCCAATAATAAGGGTTGATAACCACTCACCTTTGCTATAGAAAACCCAGGTAAATTTAAGATAAGATCACATCTCGGCACTTTAGTCTCCTTTTGATCGTCAAATCAAGGAGTTAGTTTATACTAACTGAACTAAAGTGCCCCCTCAATTGGTGTAGAGCCAAATTGTGCCAAGAAATAAGGAACTCTAGGGTTGCAAAAAATATATACAAGCTTGAATCCAGAAAAGGCTTTAATTTGGCGTATTACTCATATAAGTAACTTAACTTGGATTTTGGAAAATGGCTTACATGCTGCAAACTCCCCAATACAAGCCTGTTATAAACCTATTGGTAATTTAGAAGTAATTAATAGGCGAAATAATAGGAAGGTTCCTTTATCGCCATATGGTGTTTTAAGTGATTATATTCCGTTTTACTTTACTCCGTTTTCGCCAATGATGCTCAATATCCTTACTGGAAGAGGCGTAGCTCAACATCAAAAAAATGACCTTGTTATTTTTGTTGCCAGCCTAAGAACCATTGAAAAGCTTGGGATTAAATTTTTATTTACGGACCGCCATGCATATTTTGAGCTTGCTAACTATTTCAATGACTTAGAAGATTTAGCTAAATTAGACTGGAAGCTATGGCAGCATCGTGATTTTCAACGTGATCCGGATGCCCCTGAAAAAATGGATAGGTACCAAGCTGAAGCGTTAATACATCGCTATTTACCTATAGAGAATATCGAGGGTATTGTTTGTTACACTAATGAGCTAGAATTACAAATAAAAGAACTTGTAAATGAAAGAGGCTTATCTCTGAAAGTTATTGCTAGACCAACATGGTATTTTGAATGATTACATATAAACAAGGTAATTTACTTACATCTGAAGCTGAAGCCCTCGTTAATACAGTTAATACTGTTGGTGTAATGGGCAAAGGGATTGCCTTAATGTTCAAAGAGCAGTTTCCAGACAACATGATTAATTATAAAAGCGCATGTAGAAATAAATTAGTCCAGATAGGAAAAATGTTTGTTACCGAACGTCAAGACTCAAATCCTCGTTGGATTATCAATTTTCCAACCAAGCAACATTGGCGAAATCCCTCAAAAATGGAATGGATAATAGCAGGTCTAAAAGACCTTCACCAATTTATTCAAGATAACCATATTAGGTCTATTGCTATCCCTCCATTAGGAGCTGGTAATGGTGGATTATCTTGGCAAGAAGTTCGCAAACAAATCGAAATCAGTATGAATGATTTAGTAAATGTTGAAATTCAGCTATATGAGCCAACGAAAGAGTATCAAAATGCGTACAAACCGTCTGGTTTTCAAAAGCTCACTCCTGCACGTGCATTAATTGCTGAATTAGTACGCCGCTACTGGGTGCTTGGCGTGGAATGTAGTTTATTAGAAGTACAAAAATTAGCTTGGTTTCTAGAGCGCTCCTTAAAACTATTTGGCATTGTTTCTCCACTGAAGTGTAATTTTAAGGCGCATAATTATGGTCCTTATGCTGATAATTTACGTCATTTATTAATCGCTCTGGATGGTACTTATTTACGCTGTGAAAAAAGGATTAATGATGCCCAAGCTTTTGATGTAATTTGGTTTAATGAGGAACAAAACGAAAATTTACGCAATTACTTGGACAGTGATGAAATGAATCCTTATAAAAAGGCTCTGGAATACACTGAAAATCTTATTGATGGTTTTGAGTCACCTTTCGGCATGGAGTTGCTTGCCACAGTTGATTGGTTAATAGAACAAGAGAAATGTAAGCCAGATGTTTGTAGTCTTACAAAAGGATTAGAACAATGGGGTAGTACTCGAATAGCAGAAAGAAAAGTTCGCTTATTTAATAAAGAATCTATTTCGATAGCACTTGGCAAATTACAAGCAATAAAAACAAGTCATGTTAGCTATGATAACAATTCTGTTTGATTAATCTATCGTAATTTAAATTTCATCTACTACTTTAATGGAAAGCCTGAATACATGTGTCAACGGTTAATCGCTAAGATTTACGATAATGTGATGCAAGATGCTGAAGATAAAAGCTTAAAAAATTGGCGTCAGCAACTATTACAAAATATATCTGGTGATGTTTTGGAATTAGGCTGTGGAACAGGGGCTAATCTTGAATTCTATCCTGAGGCCGTCAATAAGTTAGTTCTAATTGAGCCCAATGTTCATATGCGTAGAAAATTGCAGGCAAAAATATCGAATAGCAGCTGTCCTAATATTGATATATTAAATGACAAAGCTGAATTTATTTCTTTACCAGATGCAAGCATCGATGCAGTTGTATGTACACTAGTGTTATGCTCTGTTCATAATTTGGAAAAAGCGTTGTCTGAGATTCATCGTATTTTACGACCACAGGGTAAACTTTTTTTCATCGAACACGTTGCTGCAACAAATAATCTTAAGCGATATAAGTGGCAATGCCGCTTAGCATTTATATGGAAATGGATAGCAGCAAATTGCCATATTACGCGTCATACAGAGCAGGCAATAGAGAAAGCTGGTTTTAAAATCATTGATATTCAACATCAAAGCATACGCGGTGTTCCGCCTATTGTACGGCCGAGTATTCGCGGTATCGCTGTACGGTGTTAATGTCTTAAATGGAATGTAATAATGCAATTTAAACAAATACTAGTAACTAAGGAAACACGAGAGAATGAAAAACGAGTAGCCTTAACGCCACAAGCAGTGGCCCAATTAACTCAGCATGGTTACCGAATACTTGTCGAAGAAGATGCTGGTTTAAAATCAGGATTTCCAAGTTCAGAGTATGTAGCTGCTGGAGCAGAAATATTCATATTCGATTCATCTGGAATTCCTGCGAGTACATTTATTGTAAGAGTACTTCGCCCAAGCAAAGAACGAGAATTAATAGAAAATAAGCTGCTCCATAAGAATACAGCCATGTTGGGATTTTTATTCCCATTCGTGGCTGATAACCATATTAGCTCTTGGCAAGAACTTGGTCTTACCACGTTATCGCTTGATTTATTTAAAAGCATTTCCATTTACGACCCCAAGAACGCTCAAGCAGCGATGAGCCGTATTGCAGGCAGGTTGGCTTTTCACGATGCTTTAAAACATTATAAAGGTAATAAACCAACGAGATTAACAGTTATTGGTGCTGGTGCCGCAGGAATAAGCGCGGCTTTAGAAGCAGTAAAGCATCATGTTCCTGTGCAACTATTTGGCAGAAAAGAGAGTCAGCGTCTAGAATTTGAAGCGAAAGGAATAACTTACTATGTGCTACCCGAAGCGGAAAAACAGGTGGATTTCATTAAGTCATTTTTAACTGAAGAAACATTGGTGATTACAGCAGCAAGAACACCAGGAAAAAAAGCACCTCTGTTACTGGATGAAAGTAGTTTACGCCGCTTGCCTCCACATACAGTTGTTGTTGACCTGGCAATCAGTAATGGATGTAATGTGCTAGGCGCTAAACATGATCAAATTATTCGTCTTGAAAACGATGTTTTACTAGTCAATGTTTCTGGCTATCCTAAAGCAGAACCTAGGAATTCAAGCGAAGCCTATTCTCAGTGTGTAGTTAGCCTACTAACTGAAATAATGTCTCCAAGAGGAGATGTTTCATTTGAGAATAAATGGGTACAAGAACTTTGGGTTACCCATGAAGGTCAACGTCACGATGCGCTTTATGATGACTTTGATGAAGCAAAAACATGTAGGGCAAAATTGTAATTTCTCTCCCATAAGTTATTTTAGCAAAATCTCGATGGGGGCAACTTTTGGGGCAACAAAAATTTTATTAAATTTAAAATTATTAAATAACAATAAGTTAGTTAACAAATTAAATAGCCGCCGCCTCCACCATAACCTATTAATTTATATCATTATTTTTCGTTAATTTTTCAATCGGCACCATTGTGGCACCACAATGAGCTGTTTTTCTTAAAACGTACCTCAAATTGTTTAATTCACAGTTTAAAAGAAATTGACTTTGTTTGGCAGGTGGAAATGATATGTGATGCGATTGCGACCGGACTTACGTTCACCAAAGCATTAGATGAAGATGAAAATACTGTTTTATCCTTTATATTTAGAAGGACAGGTTTAAGAAATCGAACGCTAGCCTCATGGGCACATCCCGATCGCAATATATATTGCGCCTCAAAATCAAATGTTGATGATCATACCTGCGAGGTAAGCATTCCTATTAATTCAACAAGAGAAAATATAGTTAATTACATATATGAAGTTGCTAGTAATTTATTTTTAATATTTGGTGGGTACGATAGAATCTCAAGAGATACAATAGCACAAATTGTTATTCTTTATCTCAAATGGAAATAAAAGAAATCAATAGGGTCAGAATCGATTGATTCGCATATATAAATGCGCCTTTAAGCTGACATTTTCTGATAAGAAATCTTTACTATTAATGGCAATTAAAAATAGGCATGACTATGGTCATAGGGGAGGAAAGAATAGGGTGTGACCTCGGATTAATGTCTTGAGCAAACTCACTAATCATAAAGCCTTATCTGAAAAAGAGCTGAAGGCTCGTAAAGGAGTCCATAGCTTTTTACAGCAAATGGTCTGTAGAGAGCATGAGCAGGTTAAAGCCATGCTCGAGAAAGACATTAGTTTGCTCTTTAAACGAGAGAAGGATAAGTGATTGCTCTGGGCGAGTTTTTTTCGAATTAGTGGTTTTGAATAGGCACTTTGGGCCTTGGATAAAGACATGTGGACGCTCATGCTTGGTTGCATACCTAAAAACGAAAAAGGCAAAGAGGTAATCGAAAGATTGTTGACTCAATATAATAAACTAAAAGCAAAGGGCGTTAGCTACAGCTTCGCTTGAATGATATGCTACATGGGCGTATCTCTCGATTTTCATTAGATGCACTGGTAAATATTGCAGCGGCTATTGGGCTATGTGTTCATATTGAATTAGAAGCGGCATGATCTGATCCTATAACGGCACCATCTACAGACCATTAGAGACAATGGAAGACTGCTCGATATATTTTAGAAAAAGAGCGATAAGCCAGAACTGACGTAGTGTTTCATGGTCTTTGATGGTATTTCATGAAAACATCAAAGACCATGGTAGCGGGTTCGATTCCCCTCTGCACAGGACAATTTTTATGAAGAAGATGAATAAATAAGAAATAACTCACTGATTTTAAAATAATTTCATATAATTC
>NZ_LNYO01000005.1 GCF_001467895.1 Legionella nautarum | reverse complement strand
GCAACAACGCCCGCCTCTAGTACAGCAACGCCAGCTGCCGGTGCAACAACGCCCGCCTCTAGTACAGCAACGCCTGCTGCCGGTGCAACTACGCCTGCCTCTAGTACAGCAACGCCTGCTGCTGGTGCGACAACGCCTGCGGTTGGAGGCGCGTCGACATCCACAGTGGCAGTACCACAGCCACTCAATTGTAATTACCGTATCCCCGCAGAAACCACTCACATTGAGCAAACCATTGTGATGAAATGGGCTGAAAAAGCTGCAGAACAATCTTTTGATTTTGATCATAATACGATTGACAATCAGCTAGCATCCTTAAAATCCTGCTATACCGAGCAAGGTTGGCAAGGTTTCAATGATGCGCTACAAAAATCCGGTAACCTGAATGCGATTAAATCTCAGCAACTGATGGTGAGCTCCATGGTTAATGGAGAAAGCAAGGTCATAGAAATTAAGGATAACCAGTGGAAGGTTATCATTCCTATGCAAGTGGTCTATCAAAATGATAAAGAAAAATTAACCCAGCCACTTACTGTTAACTTAGTTGTTGGCCGCAAGATTTCTGGCGATTTAGGTATCATGCAAATGATTGCAATTCCTCGTCAGACAGCTACTAGCCCGACTACTGGAGCACAGCCAACTCAAGAAAACACTACTACTCCACAAACTCATCAATAAAGGTTAGTCCCTACGGTCGATGCCGTGGGGACTTGCTGAAACACCATTTATTAATTTTATCCCGTTCAGACTGAGGAGCACACATCGCTTGCGTCTCGAAGCCTGTCCTGAGGCTCTCGAGGGACTCAGCCCGGGCGGTCAATGTCAATTGTTATCCACCAAAGTCCAATCTACATGCAACAGCCGTTACTTAAAAATGAATCACATAACGGAGTATAAAATTTGTACCCTGCGCACGGTTTCTTGCATCGGCTTCGAAGTATAGGTTGAAGAATAAAAATTGATTTTTGGTAAATCCATAAAGCATTCCTGGCCCAAGAGCCCAAACTTTCTCCCGCCTTCCCGGAACACTCACATCGTTAACTCGAGTATCTGTAAACTGATAAAAGAAATAGCTATTTATACCAAGATGAAGTTTTTCAGTGACCGCATAATCGGTTGCAATATCTGCATAAACAGCCTGTCCTGCTTGTGTTGCATAGGTTGTGGGCCCAAAGGCTGCGTTAGGTCGATGGTTTATCGCATTCCATAAATAATGGAGACGGTATGACAGATCCCATTTTGGAGTAAACCAATAAGTCACAGCCCAATAGGGAGCCAATGACCAAAAATTAGAACTCGGATTAACGGAATATTTTTTATCGAAATGGCCAACAGGAACTATAACATCCAAATCAAAACGCTGTACAAATCTCGGGCCTTTTCCGTCTTTACGCATGATGGGATCAAACTGTAATGCAGGACCAATAAAAAGATCACCAGAGCCATCCGCAGCTCTTAACACATGGTGTTGTAGGCCATCATGAACCCTTGCACGAATAAGCCAGGGCAACAGTGCCGACATACCTAAATTAGCACCCAATATTTTTTTCGTAGAAACATAGACGAGCTGGATGATGTCCGCGGTCACATTCAAATCGTTACGAGGAAAGGGCAGCTTCATTCCTCTTTTATCAGTGAGCTTGTTGACTGTGTAGTATTGAGAATAATTTTGTACATATAATCCCGGTCCAGAAGGCGGCCCCCCATCCAAAAAACTAGTGTAACCCAAATTGACTACTGGTTCGTCATAAGCAAAGACCGCCGACGAGATAGCAGTACAAGCAAAACTAAGAAAAACGCCTAGTAATCTATTCCCTATCATAAGTTACTTATCCAATCTTGAAGTAGCGCGATAAATTAATTAATAATTAGTTAATTGTTAGCATAGCGAGTTTTGCAACCTCTGGGAATAGAAATTAAATCTTATAGAAGATAGCGGGTTAATCGGGAGATTGTAAATAAGAAAAATCTAGATTATGAGGCGTCTCCATCAAGCCATCTACTGCCGAGGACCACGTCCGCGGTATCCAGATGATCTTTTTTCATAATCAGACCTCTGGATCCGGCTAATAAGTCGCGAGACGGGAGAATATTGCTGGGACGGCGTAACGAATTAAGCGACGAGATGCCAATTTATGACGTACTGCCCTCATCTGGATAAGGCAATATAGTCACTTGAGTTCCTACTGTAATAAACTGTTCGTTTAACCATTTAGCAGCACTAGGAAGAACACGTACACAGCCATGACTAGTATTCGCTAAAGGAACCTCATAAGCTGCATGGATAGTAAACCCTCTAAAGAAGTACATGCAGTAAGGCATTTTTGCGCCACCGGTTGTTTCTACAGGGTATTCGCCCGAACGGCATTCAAGTCCTCGCTTATTGTAAACACGGAAACTACCTGTTACTGTCCGACAGGATTGTCCAGGATGCTCATCGCAAACATCCTTACCACCGGAAGCGCTACCTGTCATTAAGCGATTGCCTTCTGGATCATAGGCAGCCCAAGCATAAGCCTTCGGATCAAAAATAAATTGTTTTTTGCCTGTTGCGGGCGCTTTGATAGGGAAATATTCACGTCCTCGTTTATCGCGAAGATAATGAGTTGTGCGATGCACAACACCTGCATCGTCAGTAATTAACGTTGATTCATCATAAAATTCCATACAACCAGCCAGCCCAAGACACAGCATGCCAGCCCACAACAACTTTTTCATGGTAAAAATTTCTCTCTTTTATTATTAATTTTTAGAAATTATTGAGCTAAACCCGAATTCGAGTTTAGCTATTTTCTATCTCAACTCTTCAAGCGACGATATTTAATCCGTGAAGGCTTAGCCGCCGCATCACCTAAGCGTTTTTTCTTATCTTCCTCGTAGTCACTGTAGTTACCCTCAAAATAAACAACTTGAGAATCCCCTTCAAAAGCCATTAAATGGGTACAGACACGATCGAGGAACCAACGATCATGGGAAATAACAATGGCGCTGCCGGGAAAATTCAAAATAGCGCCTTCCAGAGCCCTTAGTGTTTCTACGTCCAGGTCATTACTGGGCTCATCGAGTAGTAATACATTGCCGCCGCGTTTCAGTAATTTCGCTAAGTGCACCCGATTTCGCTCTCCACCGGATAACTGCCCTATTTTCTTTTGTTGATCAGCGCCTTTAAAATTAAAGCGCCCCACATAAGCTCGGGATGGCATCTGGAATGAACCAACTTGCATAATATCATGACCGTCAGCAATTTCTTCCCATACTGTTTTATTATCCGCCAAATGATCGCGCATTTGGTCAACGTAGGCTAAGTTAACCGTATCACCAATACGAATTTCACCCTGATCAGGTTGCTCTTGGCCGGTGATCATTTTTAGGAAAGTCGACTTACCAGCCCCATTCGGACCAATAATGCCGAGGATACCGCCTTTGGGGAGTTGGAAACTCAAATTATCAATCAATAAGCGGTCCCCAAATGATTTGCTGATATTTTTCCCTTCGATGACTAAATCACCTAAACGCTCACCTGGTGGGATATATAATTCATTGGTTTCATTACGTTTTTGGAATTCTTTAGAATTCATTTCTTCAAAGCGGGCAAGCCTTGCCTTAGACTTAGCATGACGTCCCTTCGGCGAAGTGCGGACCCATTCAAGCTCAGCTTTAATGGCTCGTTCATGAGACGCTTGCTGCTTTTCTTCCATCGCCAAACGCGCTTCTTTTTGCTCAAGCCAAGCACTGTAGTTTCCTTTGTAAGGAATACCTTCTCCGCGATCAAGCTCCAATATCCATTCAGCCGCATTGTCTAAGAAATAACGATCGTGGGTGATGGCTACCACTGTTCCTGAAAATTCTTCTAGATAACGCTCGAGCCAGGCCACACTCTCTGCATCCAAATGGTTAGTCGGCTCATCCAACAGTAACATGTCTGGGCTTGAGAGCAGCAACCGGCAAAGGGCTACGCGACGTCGTTCGCCCCCTGAAAGCACAGATATTTTGCTATCCCAATCTGGCAGTCGCAGCGCATCCGCAGCAATATCCAAGCGCCGATCAAGATCCCAGCCTCCATGTGTTTCGATATCGTTTTGCAGTTCGCCTTGCTTTTCCAACAAGGAATTCATTTCATCATCAGTCATTGGTTCAGCAAAACGCATACTAATTTCGTCAAAAGCAGCTAATTTAGCTTTTATATCAGCGACGCCTTCTTCAACAACAGCGCGCACTGTTTTATCAAAATCAAGCTGAGGTTCTTGCTCTAAATAACCAATTTTTATACCTGGTTGCGGTCTCGCCTCACCTTCATGTTGCTTGTCTACTCCAGCCATAATACGCAATAGCGTGGACTTACCGGAGCCATTTAAGCCCAAGACACCTATTTTTGCCCCTGGAAGAAAGCTCAGGGAAATATCCTTTAAAATAAAACGTTGGTTATCGACAATTTTCGATACCCGATTCATTGTAAAAATGTATTGCGACATAAATGCTCCATCTCACTAAAAGCAGGCGCAGAAGGTAAACCATATAACTGGATTACTCAAGCGTTATACTCAAGTATCTTGAGTATCTAAGTTAAGACCAATCGAGAATAACTTTTCCTGATTGACCGGATGCCATAATTTGAAACGCCTGTTGGTATTCAGCAACGGGGAAATGATGCGTCATTACTGGCTCTAAATTCAAACCGCTTTGTAACATGGCAATCATTTTATACCAAGTTTCATACATTTCGCGCCCATAAATTCCTTTGATCACTAGTCCTTTGAATATAACCTGGTTCCAATCAATGAGCGTTTCTTTGGGTGGAATGCCTAACAGGGCAATGTGGCCACCGTTGTTCATTGCTTTGACCATGTCATTGAAGGCTGAAGGATTTCCTGACATTTCCAACCCGACATCGAAGCCCTCGAGCATCCCTAATTCATCCATCACCTCTTTGAGGTTTTGTTTTTTCGCATTGACTGCACGGGTAGCCCCCATTTTTTTAGCGAGTTCAAGCCGATAGTCATTCACGTCAGTAATAACTACATGACGGGCACCAATATGACGTACAATGGCCACTGCCATGATACCTATTGGGCCTGCGCCGGTGATCAATACATCTTCCCCCACCACATCAAAGGCTAAGGCGCAATGGGTTGCATTTCCAAAAGGATCTAAAATAGCTGCTTGTTCAGCGCTGATATTATCCGGTAAAACAATGACATTCGATGCAGGCATTACTAAATATTCAGCAAAACAACCTGGGCGATTGACACCAACCCCAACGGTATTACGGCAAAGATGTTGTTTTCCAGCACGGCAATTACGACAGACCCCACAAGTAATATGACCCTCTCCAGAAACACGCTGCCCCACTTTTAATCCCTGCACTTCACGACCAATTTCTACAATTTCACCGTAAAACTCATGGCCTACAGTCATCGGCACAGGAATCGTTGCCTGAGCCCAATCATCCCAAGAATAGATATGAATATCAGTTCCACAGATGGCAGTTTTATGAATTTTAATCAGCACATCATTAACACCATACTCAGGGACCGGAACCTCTTGCATCCAAATTCCTGGCTCACGCTTGGCTTTCACTAATGATTTCATGCACCCTCCAAAAACGACCCGCTGAGATAGCGGTATTAAAAATATCTCTTAAAACTTTATCAAATAACCCCAAGCTCTTTGCCTACTTTGCCAAAAGCATGGATAGCCCTATCTAAATGTTCTAGTTCATGAGCAGCTGACATTTGTGTGCGGATTCTTGCTTTTCCTTTAGGAACTACGGGATAAGAAAAACCAACCACATAAATCCCTTCTTTTAATAAACGATCAGCCATACGACCTGCTAAAGCCGCATCTCCCAGCATAACTGGAATGATGGGATGCTCACCAGGAACCAAATTAAATCCAAGTTCCGTCATGCCCTTACGAAAATATTGACTGTTTCTCTTTAATTTTCGCGATAATTCATTGCTATTTTCAAGCATTGTTAAGACAGCAATTGAGCTGTGGGCAATGACTGGGGCTAAGGTATTTGAGAACAGATAAGGCCTTGAGCGTTGGCGCAGCCAATCAACAATGACTGCGTTAGCTGCAGTATATCCGCCCGATGCACCGCCAAGAGCCTTGCCTAAAGTTCCTGTGAGAATATCCACTCGATCAGCGACACCACAATATTCCGGTGTGCCGCGCCCTGTTTCTCCCATGAAGCCAACTGCATGGGAATCGTCAACCATCACCATGGCATCATAGCGATCGGCCAATTCACAAATAGCAGCTAAATTGGCAATGATGCCATCCATAGAAAATACGCCATCGGTAGCTATTATACGAAAGCGCGCATCTTTAGCGGCAATTAGTTGAGTCTCTAGATCAGACATATCATTATTGGCATAACGAAAACGCTGTGCTTTACAGAGGCGTACGCCATCGATAATACTGGCATGATTCAAGGCGTCACTAATGATGGCATCTTCAGGCCCTAAAAGCGTTTCAAACAAGCCCGTGTTCGCATCGAAGCAAGAAGAATAAAGAATAGTATCCTCCATCCCCAAAAAACCACTTATTTTACGTTCTAATTCTTTATGGACGGTTTGTGTACCACAGATAAAACGCACAGAAGCCATACCATAGCCGTATTTTTCTAATGCTTTTTGGCCTTCTCCGATTAAAACAGGGTGATTAGCAAGTCCTAAGTAGTTATTAGCACATAAATTAATGACTTCGCCTTCTTTTACTTGCACAGCAGCTTGCTGTTGACTTGCTATAATACGTTCTGATTTATATAAGCCTTCGTCCTTGAGTGTATTCAATTCATCTTTTAAGAATTCAGTAAATCGTTCACGCACAATTCTCTCCTTTGGGTCTTAAATAAAATGGGCCGATGATAACAAATTTTACACAAGTCCACTATGCAAATGCCTTAATTTCACCGATCTATTTAAAAAAAATATTTAAATGACCTAATCGTTATGGAATCGATCGCACCTTTTCTCAATTCTTGCTAAAATCATCGCAACGTTTTAACCTAGGTTATGCTTATAATTCACTCTACAGTGCAACTTGAACGAGTTGAATGTTGAGCATAGGCGGATATTTAATGTGATGGTGAACTGATGACTACAAGTCAAAACGCACGAATTAACATGCTCAAACAGCAACTTCGTACTGGTAATGTTCTTAATGAAACAATTCTCTCTCTTTTCAATGAAATCCCACGCCAAGAGTTTGTCCCCTCTGATATGGAGCAATTTGCCTATTCAGATATGCAAATTCCTTTGGCGCATGCTCAGCGGATGCTGACGCCTTTAGAAGAAGGCATACTCCTGCAGGAGTTGGCTCTTCGCGGTCATGAAACGGTTTTAGAAGTAGGCACAGGAACTGGCTATTTAACAGCGCTCCTAAGCCGCTTAAGTAAAAAAGTATTGAGTATCGATTATTTCTCTGATTTTACTAGCTATGCGCGACGCAAACTCAATGAACATCGCTGTACTAACGTTGAACTTATTACTGGTGATGCTTGCCGAGGCTGGCTAGATAAAGCCCCTTATGATGTGGTGATTTTAACAGGAGCAGTTGAAACAATAACCGAAACGCATCGCTTACAAATCTTACCTGGAGGCAAATTATTTGCTATCGTCGGTAAAGAGCCCGTTATGCAAGGGCAATTGCATCAATTAGCTCACGACGGTAGTTGGCATGGCCATGTGTTATTTGAAACATGCACCCCACCTTTGATTGATAAGTTAAAACGCAAAGAATTTGTTTTCTAGGACAATTTTGTATGAAAAAAACGCTATTATGCTTGCTGTTCGCTTTCGGCGTACCTTTCATGTCGCACGCAACCGATTTGATGGATATCTACCAGCAAGCGCTGGATAATGATCCTCTATTTAAGCAAGCCTATAGCACTTATATGTCCAGCTCCGAAGCAATACCTCAAGCTCGCTCCGCTTTATACCCGCAAGTCGGTATAAAGGGACAAATCTCTCGTAACTATGAGAATGTGGTGACCTCGGGTGGCTCTTTGGTGAGTACTTACAATTCTAATCAATGGCAGGTTAATTCATCCCAAGCGCTTTTTAATTACCAAGCCTGGTCTAAGGTTCAACAGGCCAAAGCCTCAGTTAAAGCGTCACAAGCCACCTTCAATGATGCCGCACAAAATTTAATTTTACGAACTGCCAGTGCCTATTTTCAGGTCTTGTTGGCCAAAGATACGCTCAACTTTGCTGAAGCAAAAAAACGGGCCAATAAACGCCAGTTTGATCAAGCGGAGCAGCGCTTTAAAGTAGGTTTAGATGCGATTACTTCGGTCTACGAAGCCAAAGCAGCTTATGATCAATCCGTTGCTCAAGTGATTTCTTCGAGAAATAATCAGATCAATCAAAATGAAAATCTCCGCAAATTAACCAATCATGTATACGAGCACCTCTCCCCTCTTCGAGATAGCCGCATCCCATTGGTTAAACCCGAACCTGATAATGTGACTGAATGGGTCAATACAGGCTTAAGACAAAATTATAAGCTTTTTTCGGCTAAATACCGTTTGCTGTCTTCACGTGAAAACATTAAAACACAATCAGCCGCCAGCTGGCCGACTTTTGCCTTGCAAGGTAATGCAACACAAACCCATATTCAATCCAACATCAATTCTAACTCCACAACCTCATTTTTCGTTCCTTCTAAGCAAACGACTGCTAATTTGGCGGTTGCAATGAACTTTCCTATCTTTCAAGGCGGATTGGTTGAAGCGAAAACAAGGCAAGCACAATATGATTTTCAGACTTCAAGCCAACTCTTAGAGCAAACTTACCGCGACGTTGAAGTCAACAGCCGTATCGCCTTTAATACAATTATCGATGGCATTTCAAAAGTAAAAGCCGATCGACAAACTATTATTTCTCAACAAAACTCTTTAGAAAGCACTGAAGCTCAATTTCAAGTGGGAACACGAACCATGGTTGATGTGGTTAATGCACAGCAGCGGCTGTTTGAAGCTCAACAACAGCTTGCAAGTGATCAATACAATCTAATCAATGCTTTTTTAAATTTAAAATATTTAGCAGGAACTTTGAATGTTAATGATCTTGAAGAGGTTAATTCTTGGTTAGAAACAACTCGTATCACTGGCTTCCCGCCCCAAATTTCGGATAATGTTACCAAATAACGCTCATCGCGGACGAAAGATTGATTAATGAATCTGTTTTTTCATCCGTTAAATTTCATCTTATTAGGTTGTCTTATGTCTACGAACCCCACAATTATCGAAAAAAAATTATTACACTACACAGGTAAAGCGATTGCTGATTTCAATATGATTCAGCGTGGTGACCGAGTGATGGTCTGTTTATCTGGTGGCAAAGACTCCTTTACCCTGCTCACTATATTGCATCATTTACGACGACGCTCGAATAATAAATTTGAGCTGTTTGCCTTTACTTTAGATCAAGCCCAGCCTGGCTGGGACGACAGTCAATTACGCGAATGGCTGCATCAAAGAAACATTCCGCATGAGATTTTGACTCGCGACACTTATAGTATCGTTAAAGAGAAAGTACCTGAGGGCAAAACCTACTGTTCACTTTGCTCGCGATTGCGACGCGGCATTATTTATCGCTATGCTGAAGAACATGGTTATACAAAAATTGCTCTAGGCCACCATCGGGATGATTTAATTCGTACCTTAATGATGTCTATTCTTTACAATGGTGATATACGTTCTATGCCGCCAAAGTTATTAAGTGATAATAAAAAACACATCGTTATCCGTCCGCTTTGCTATGTTCAGGAACGAGACATCATCAAATTTGCGGGAGAACAGGCTTTTCCTATCATTCCCTGCAACTTATGTGGTTCTCAGGAAAACCTCGCTCGCAAAAGGATTGGAAGGCTTATTGATCAACTTGCCGAAGAGAATCCCAAAGTTCCAAGTAATATTTTGCATGCTTTACAAAGTATTAAGCCCAGCCAATTGATGGATCAAGATTTATGGCAATTCAAAAACTTGGAAAATCAGCTGATTAATGCAAATAGAGCTGAACTTGAGTCTCTATTATTTGAAGAAGAAATGCCAGAGTTGGTTGAAGAAGAACAAGTATAGCGTGGCTGCTGTAACTGTATCTTAGTCACACCGTTCCTACGCCTCGCGGCTAATCCGCGTTGTTGCATAGTTGAACTCTCTCTCAGCGTCCCGTGACTTGTTCGCGGGTCCAGAGATCTCAGTATGAAAGAAGATCGCCTGGATACCGCGGATAAGCCGCGGTACGTAGGGACGAGAATAGAGTTTGCAACAACGCCGGACTAGCCGCGGGACATCGGAGAAAAGCTGGACTGGGTTGTCAGAGATATGGCTAAGATTCGGTTGCTTGCAACCAGAACCTCTCCTCAAATTCGCTCCCTAAAATTATCTTGACCCAGGAGATCTCCCTGTTTTGAGTTAAGCCACCTGCTCTGATAACAGTGAAATCAACTTTTGTAATTCCTGGCCGCAGCAGTTAAGTCTCATCTGTTTGCCCCCCTGATCCAGTCAAAAAAATTACCAACTGTGAAATTTTTTTCTAATAATATTTTCTTAAGAAAACTGTGAAAAAATCCTCTGATAAATAAAGAGTTAAGCGAGCCAGGTTTTGGTTTTTCTAGGGATAAAAATCGCTTCTAGAACCGATCTTTTAGCGCTTTGCTAGACTCTTACGATATTTACAAAAAAGTTAAGAAATATATCTTTCTTGTAAAGACAATGTAACTTAGGTTACTATTGCAGCCACCAAAAACATGGGGTGTATAATTATGGTAGAAACAATGAATACTGGTTTCCGTAAATTAAGGATTTACCAACAGCGTCATTTAAAATTTGATTTTATAGCAGCTATTGTTGTTTTTCTCGTCGCAGTCCCTCTCTGTTTAGGTATCGCTCTCGCCTCGGGCGCACCTTTATTCTCTGGAATAATATCGGGAATAATTGGTGGAATTGTTGTTGGAGTGTTAAGTGGATCACAGGTAAGTGTAAGTGGTCCTGCAGCAGGGATGGCTGCGGTGGTTTTAGCCGCGCTTTCTCAGTTAGGAGATTTTAATAGTTTCCTACTAGCCTTAGTACTAGCAGGTATTCTCCAAGTTATCGTAGGTAGCTTGCGCGCAGGCTTTGTGGCTGATTATATTCCCTCAAATGTTGTACAGGGCCTTTTATGTGCAATTGGAATTCTATTAATTATTAAACAACTGCCTTTAGCCTTCACTTTATCAAGCGATCTTAAAGAACTTGAAAGCCATCTTTTAGAATCCACTGAAGGTCTTGCGCTTAATCCTCTCTATGAGTTATCTCATCATATTAATACTGGGGCTTCCATTATTTCACTTATTTCTTTTGCTTTATTAATTTACTTTGAAAAAACACAAGTAAAATGGCTTAAAGGAATTCCGGCGCCAATTATCGTCGTGATTGCTGGTATTTTAATTAATGAAATCTTCCAGTTTACGGATTCCTCTTTTGCACAAAATTATCCTCATCTCGTTAATATTCCAAGCCACAATGGTTTTACGGATTTATTAAGTCAATTGCAGTATCCTGCATGGTCAGCTTGGTCTAATCCTAAGATTTATCTTTATGCTTTTATCATTGCTATTGTTGCTTCAATGGAAAGCTTGCTTAATGTTAAAGCGGGTGAAAAACTGGATAAGAAACACCGCTATTGTTCTAAAGATCGGGAGTTGGTTGCTCAGGGATTCGGAAACTTTGCTGCTGGCTTAATCGGCGGTATTCCAGTGACCTCAGTAATTGTGCGAACCTCTGTCAATATCCAAGCGGGTTCAAAAACAAAGATGTCTACGATATTACATGGGATATTTCTGTTTTTAGCCGTACTACTCATTGAAGATTGGCTCAATAAAATACCTTTATCTTCATTAGCAGCTATTTTGATTTTCACCGGATATAAGCTTACTAAACCCTCTATATATCGCGCTATTTACCAGCAGGGCTTAGATCGATTTATCCCATTTATTGCAACCGTTATCAGTATTGTCATCTTTAATCTCTTAACGGGTATACTCATAGGGTTGGCAATAAGTCTATTTTATATTTTAAAATCCAATTCCACTGCTCGTTTGGATATTATCAAAGAAATTTACACAACCGGTGAAACAAACCGTTTAGTTTTACCCCAACAGATTACCTTTTTAAATAAAGCCTCTTTAGTGGCTGAGCTTAGTTCAATACCTAGGAATTCTCAGCTCATCATCGATGCGCGGTATTCCAATTATATTGATAAAGAAATCATTGAATTTATTAAAGAATTCCAACAGGAGCAGGCACCATTAAAGCAAATCTCACTCAATTTAGTTGGTTTCCAAGAAAAATATGATATCCATAATTATATTGATTTTATCAATGTAACCACCTACGACGTTCAGTCTAATTTAATGCCTCACCAAGTACTTAATATCTTGCGAGAAGGTAATCAGCGTTTTCTTAAAGACACGCGTATCCATCGAGTTACTAAACTTGATATTAAATATACCGCTAAAACACAGCATCCAATTGCCGTGGTTTTAGCCTGTATTGATTCGCGTGTACCCGTAGAAACCATTTTTGATATGAGTTTCGGCGATATCTTCTGCGTGCGGATTGCAGGAAATGTGGTTAACGAAGATATTTTAGCCAGTATAGAATATGCTTGTCACGTTGTGGGCACAAAGTTAATTGTCGTCTTAGGTCATACTCGCTGCGGCGCTATTCAAGCAGCTTGTGATCACGTTGAGAAAGGACATATTACTCAGCTGCTTGCTAAGATTCAGCCTGCGGTCTCTGCTGAAACAGAAACAACAAGCGATAGAACCTCTAAAAACGATCATTTTGTAAAGAATGTTACTGAGCTTAATATTGCTAATACCTTGCAACAAATTTATCACGATAGCCAAATTTTAAAATTAATGATTGAGCAAGAAAGCATCGGTTTAGTAGGTGCTATTTATGACGTCAATACAGGTAAAGTAGCTTTTAATGACTACTCACCAACCTTGAAGCATCTTGATCACGCAAAAGAGAATAATTTGGCTGAAAAAGTGCAGAAAATACTGAGTTCAGCGGGATTGGATGCTTAGGGAGAATTGAGGAATGGACTCCTATTTTATCTGGCTCCGTTTTCTGCCTCTGAGGTATCCCCACAAAATGAATCTCTAAAGAATTTGTATACATTTTATTCCGTTCAGCCTGAGGAGCACGCATGGCGTGCGTCTCGAAGGCTTGGTTTTCGAAGGCCTGTCCCGAGGTTCTCGAAGGCCTGCCCTGAGGCTCTCGAAGGGGGAGCTTTTGGCAGCACTTCGAGACAGCGCTGCGCCCTTCCTCGGTGCGAACGGGATAGTTAATTTCGTGGGGATATCGCAGAGCCCGAACGGTTAATTGTTAGACCCCTAGATGGCTACTCTATAATTATTTTCAAAATTAGTAACGAGGCATTCTGGAATATTAATGTTGCAGCTTTGGCACAAGGGAATAAAATTTCTAATAACCGCCATGCTCTCATTAGCAGATAAACCAGCATTTTCTATTCGAGCTTCAATGAGACGGTTCAGTAGACTATTCTTGCCACGATCTTCCATACTAATCTTAAACCGTACTAAATTCAAAGCGCTTAACTTAAACTTTTCTTTGGCTAGCGGGGCAAGTGCAGCACCTGCGCCATTTTGTAAATAAATATTGACGTCTTCGATAAATCTAAGCTCTTCTGGGCGTGAATTTTGGCGAAAATAATATTTAATTGGTAAACTAAAAAATCCCCAAAAACCCTGGCCATGTTGACTCAGATAAGCTTTCTCATAATCGACTCTAAACTCAGCTAAGTTAATGGTGAAAACCCTTTCTTGGTTGGGAGCAAGTGTCACAAGTGCTGAGTCAATTGACTGCTGAAGCCGCAAAATAATCGCTAAGCGTTCAGTTTTTCTCTGTTCGATTTGGGGTTTACGATGAGTGAGGCTCTGCTCATTCAATAATTCGAGGGCTACCAATAAATGAAGGTGAAGATCGATTTTAGATTTAGCATCCAGAGCTTGTGAATTTCTAAAAGAGTCAATTTGTAGCTTTAATGCCAGTAATACATTCTCAAAACTAAACCAATCAGAATTTAAATGGAGGGTATCTAGATGCAAAATCTGTTTTTTTTGCCGTTCAAAATGTCTTTGACGTTCTTTAAATAATTTATCTCTCTCAACCGCAGAATTCCAATCAATAATCTGTTGATTGAGCTTGTTTTGATTGTCTTTAATTCCATCAAAATCAAGTGCCATAGAATAACCAAAATCAAAAAATGGCCAATTCTACCATAAATAATACAAAAAAAAAGTTATCTTGTTTTCGTAATACGCATTACATGAATGAAGCTAAATCAGCAGTCATGGTTTCTATCCAAACCCGCAGCTTAGGTTGTATGAATCGTGCAGGATGATAAAAAAGATAAACAGGGATAAGCGGCATACGATACTTTGGTAGCACTTCAACCAGCTTGCCTGCTTTTAGGGCTTCTGCAACTTGATAATGATGAAGTGCAATAATCCCTAATCCTCGACAAGCCGAATCACAAAGTGCTGCCGCATCATTCAGATAAAGTACAGGATTCAAATAGATCGTTTCGCCTGAAGGAAAAATCCATTGATCATTAGGATTACGCATACTGTGGGTTAAATAATGATGGCGCTGCAAATCGCTTGGTTTTTCTGGGCTAGCAAAACGCGCTAGATACTCTGGCGAAGCACAAAATACATAACGGGTCGTGGTTATTTTCTTTTGAATTGAATTTGAAGCAACCTGCGTTGACATACCAAAAACTACATCAAGTCCTTCATCGAGTAAATGAGGAATTTGCTCTCCAATTTGCAGATCGACCTTAATTTGAGGATAGTGAGCAGAAAAAGCAGGCAGCCGTGGCAAAATAATTGTTTCGGCAAAATAGCGTGAACTTTTTACCCGCAATAATCCCTGCGGCTCTGTTTGCGATGCACTGATGATCGAATTTGCTTGCTCTAGAGCCTGCAACACCGTTTGCACCTCTTGATAATAGGCTTCACCCACGGAAGTCAATAAAACTTTACGTGTCGTGCGTTCCAATAAAGAAACTCCCAACTCAGACTCCAGTAAACTCACTTGCTTACTGACAGCGGCTGGCGAGATTGCTAATTGTTTAGCAGCGCCAGTGAAACTGCGGCATTGCACCACTTTACAGAAAGTTTGAATGAGGGCAATGGTATTCATTTGCTAATCTCCTATGCGGACTTTCAAAATACAGGAATCTTTTTATTTGCTCAATACATAGGCGGGCATTAGCCAGACATCCATCTAATTGAACATAAATAAAGCTAATTTATTAATGCTTTTGTTGGGCCAAGGCTCAACCTATTTTTTAGAATCTAGCATTTCGAACTAGCTTGGGTATAATTTCTTACCTATTCTATTATCGATATCGATTTTTACCCCATCAGGAGCTAGCATGCGTGCATCTCAATGGCTAATAACTACTCTCAAAGAAACTCCAAATGATGCAGAGATTGTCTCGCATCAGCTCATGTTAAGAGCAGGTATGATTCGTAAATTAGGCTCAGGACTCTATACCTGGTTACCTCTTGGCCTTAAAGTGTTGCGCAAAGTTGAACAAATCGTGCGCGAAGAAATGAATCGTGCCAAGGCAATGGAGGTACTCATGCCCGCAGTGCAACCTGCTGAACTTTGGCAGGAAACGGGACGTTGGGAAACCTTTGGTGACCAACTTTTAACCATGTGTGACAGCAATAAGCGTGAATATTGTTTTGGCCCAACCCATGAAGAAGTAATTACTGATTTAATGCGGAATGAACTGCAATCTTATAAGCAATTACCGGTTAATTTCTATCAAATCCAAACTAAATTTCGCGATGAAATTAGACCACGTTTTGGCGTGATGCGGGCTCGTGAATTCATCATGAAAGATTCTTATTCTTTTCATTTAAGCCAAGAGAGCTTACAACAAACCTATGACGATATGTATGAAGCTTATTGCCGCATCTTTGATCGCTTGGGCTTACGCTATCGAGCTGTGGAAGCAGATACTGGTGCGATTGGCGGTTCAGCATCCCATGAATTCCAAGTTCTCGCTGACTCCGGTGAAGATTTAATTTTCTATAGCGATGGCAGCAGCTATGCGGCCAATGTGGAGCAAGCAACTTCGTTACTACCTGAAAAAGCAAGTTCTCTTCCTAAAGCAGAAATGACCCTCGTTGACACTCCCAATCAGAAAACAATTGCCGAGGCTGCCGCTTTTTTAGGCGTGGAGAGCAAACAGTTAGTAAAAACTTTAATTGTTCAAGGAAAGGAAACTCCTTTAGTCGCTTTAGTTTTATGCGGGGACGATGAATTAAATGAAGTCAAAGCAAGTAAGCACCCCCTAGTTAAATCACCTTTATGCCTCGCTGACGATGAGCTCATTCAACAAAGCTTAAAAACCTCTATCGGCTATATTGGCCCTATTGGTTTAAATATTCCAATTATTGTCGATCATCATGCATTAGCTCTCAGCTCTTTCATCTGTGGCGCCAATCAAGTGGATAAACATTATCAACATGCAGCCTGGGAACGAGACGCGCAGTACCAAGAAGCCTATGATCTTCGTAAAGTGAAAGAAGGCGATATTAGTCCTGATAATCAAGGACAATTACGTTCTTGCCGAGGAATTGAGGTCGGCCACGTCTTTCAATTGGGTGATAAGTATGCTCGTGCGATGAATGCAGCCGTCATCAATGAAGAAGGTCAATTGCAAACCATGATGATGGGTTGTTATGGCTTAGGCATTACGCGCGTTGTTGCCGCTGCCATCGAGCAACATCACGATGAAAATGGTATTGTTTGGCCGCAAAATATAGCACCATTTCAATTAGTTATTGTGCCTATCAACAGCCATCGCTCGCCTCAAGTCAAAGAAAGCGCCGAATCCATTTACCAGCAACTGCTTCAGCTAGGTTACGATGTATTACTTGATGATAGAAACGAGCGCCCTGGCGTGTTATTTGCAGACAGTGATTTAATGGGGATTCCTCATCGTATTGTAGTCAGTGAGCGCAATTTGCAGCAACATGCTATTGAATACAAAGCAAGAAATAGTAATGAGGTCATTAGCGTTAGTTTAGCCGAACTTACTAATTTTCTTAGTGCTCGCATCAGCTAACGCACCTTAAGACACTCCGCAATGGAGTGTCTTTTTATAAAACACCCTGCCCATATGTTAATATTCCGTTAATATAAATTAGATACAATTAAAACATCTAAAAATAATTTTTACTCGCCAATTTTTTTAACAACCAATATAAAGGGTTGTATTATGACAATTTTAGCTGAAGCATTAAAAGAACTTAAAGAGGACTTAAACCGCATTAAAGCGGGTAAGAAACCATTGCCATCTGCCCCCCAAGATAATGCTGCCCCTGAGCATGTTAAGTTCAAGTCACCCCTACAGCATGACAGTACAGGAATGGCTCAAATTGATGAGAGTCAAAAGCATTTTGTAAACCCGGAACTACTTCCTAAAGGCATGACTTTTAGCCTGGATGAAAGCACTAGCCAAAATTTGACTGTTCCAGAGAGTTCGCCCTATTCCGATAAGGTACTGCAAGCGCTGTATAATATTGCTCATCTTACTGAAATAATAGATGGCATGATATCAGCGGGGACAAATAGTTCTGAAGTTGCTCAGAATTTTCAATACTTAGGCAACGCAAGCTGGGTACCGAAAATTGTTGATGAGAAAACTTATTATGCTGGTATAGCATTACAGAAATTTTTAGACAAATTAATTCCCAAGAAAGCCGATGAAAAAATGGAAGCGCTTTCAATCTTTCCTGGATTGTTCCAAAATTATTTGAAAAAACAAGTGCTCCCCACTTTACTTAACATGCAAGCTGTATTAAATGCACGCATGGAAATTTACGAAGCCAATACTGTCGAACATCTAAACTATTTAAGAAAAAAATTAGAACGAAGAGAGCTGAGGGATAATGAATCCTCATATATTCAGTTTATAAAATTTAGAGAAGAGCATTTTGAACTCATCCAACAAATCGAAGGACAGTTGCGATTAAATGGAGAGTTGCTTAAGAGTGAGTTAATCGAGGGTGAGGAAGAATTCTTAAAACAACAATTGGAAAAATTGCAGGAGTTAAAAAACAAGCTTGAAAAAATACCAAACTTAAGAGAAGTAGTCGATGGATTTAAAGCGTTTAATCAACGTTGGCATGAAGAAAATTTAAAATTAGTATTGCCAGACGAATTTATGAGTTCGCCTCTATTAGATAATATTATCGCTATCGAAAAGAAAAAATTAAAATTAGAAAAATTAGAATTAACAGAGGAATCTTTGAATTCGAACTCAGATAATATTGAGTCTGCCGAAAAGAAAACAAAAGAGCCAAAGGAAGAAAAAGAAAAAATAAGTGAAGAAATCAAGGAGCTAGAGCAAATAGTACAAAAACTCTGGGTAGAGCTCTACAATGGTGATCCTTTTGAGTTTAAAAATGTAGTCGGCCTATACAAAGAAAGGGGACAAAAATCATTAACTCAAGACTTCGAAAATGGTCAGCAATGGGTAGGAATATTTCCTGAGCTTAACTATCAACTCCAATTAATACAAGATCGACTAAACGCTCCTGAAGTTTTAAAAGAATACGAAGCGAAAATCGCTGAGTTCCTCCTCGATCGGCAAGCTGCTCCCGAGGATGTTAAAACATCGGAACTCATTGAAGAAGAAATACCTAACGACATCGATCATTGTGGGGCATTAATCAAGCAATTAGAAGAGTATAAAGATGAGCTAATCGCCCACCAAAAGTTTTTAAATCCAGAGTCTGCATACCCTATTCCTGATAATAAAACCCCTGGTTTTATAGAAGCTTGTAAAAAAATACTTGCTCCGGCTAACACCCAATTAAAATCCAGGCAGGAAACTGTTGCAACACAATTAGAGGTTGCAGAGAACCGCATTCGTCAAGTAAAAGAACAACAAAATCATTTACAATGCTTAGCATATGAAAAAGACGTTGGGCATAAGCTTGATGCACTGATTGCGGAAAAACCTGATAGGGACGTCATTGAACTTCCTGATGCCACTACGCAGGAAGAATCACAATTAAAGGTTAATATCAAAGCCTATACAAATCTGCTTGAGGATCCAGAAAAAGGCTTATACGCCCACCGAAGAAACCTACAAGCCTATAAGGCCCGTTTAGAGCAATTGCTCTCTCATTTTGAAGAAACAGAGCTTGCTCCAACACATCCAATAGTTGAACCTAAAGCGGAGTATAATCGAGTTATTGAGCAGGTTAAAGAAAGATTAGCTCAACAAATTAACCAAGTTGATGTAGAAACGCTCGACACTGACAAACTCTCTCAAAAAATTAAAAAAAGCAAGAATGATTGTGAAGCAGCCTTAGCTAGGATGTCTGAGCAAACAATGCTAGACCGATTTAAAGAAAAAGAACAAAAAATAGCTAACGCCTTTCAAAGGTCAGAACAAGCGCGCAAACGACAGGTCTCTCCTGATGTGACCTTCGATCGCTATCTTCATGAGGTACACTATGGTGCAGTAGCTGGGGTAAATGAACAGATTAAAGAGGCCAAACAGCAAATCACTGAGTGCCAAAAAGAACAAGACAGACTTTTAGCTCTGGCGTCCCAGCGCAAACTATTTTTAGCGGAAGCAGAACAAAATTTAAAAAGATACAGGGCAGTGTTTGTGGAATCCGATCGCTATATATCCAGCAGCCAAGTTCCTAAAACTGAGCTATTAAAGTATTTAGAAAATCCTGATACGGAATTTGCCCGGACAACGATTGATAAATGTTACAAAACAGCCGATGCTGCCAACCTAAGGCTTGGTATCAACTTCACCAATATTATGAATATGGGCTCTCATTATTTCACCCTACTCAGACCCAGTGATTTCGTTTACGATATAGATGACTTGATTGAGGTGGTCGATAGAAAACTTAGAGCAATAGAACAAGAAAAAACTGTTAATATCGTAAAGCCTGCTGAATCAGAGACTGTTAAGCCCTTTGACCCTGAATCCAATCTCTATGGTTTACAACAGCTCTATCAAGAAAGCCTAAAATTACAACAACCTCATGAAGATCGTGTAAAAGAAAAAGAGGAAGAGCTTGTTGAATTAAATAAGAAAAAATTACATGAAAAACAACCTCTTTTGCAGGCTCAATTAGGAGCTCAGCTAGAAAAACTCTACCATAAAAACACACTGTTGGATGCAGAATATAGTCATTTAGAATACAAACAATTTAAAATTGAAAACGAACAAAAAGATCTTGATGATATAATTTTAGAGGAAAATAGTAATCGATTATTAGACTTGATTGAAGCTAAAGAAGCTGCACTTCAAGAAAGAACTGGCTCTTCTTCTTTAGAAGGAATTCTTCAACTATTCCACACTAAGAAGGATCATCGTGATACATCGATCGCAGCACTCAGTGAGAAGATTGATAATAGCTACTTTGTTCAAATGAAAGCCTTAGGGGTCGACGAGGATGGCAATTCAATCGATTTTAATCAATGGGCTGAGTTAACAAAATCTATCCAAGAGCTAACTAGTCTAGCAAGTAGGAATTCAGACGAAGAGGCCGAACTTCTAAAACTACAAGATCAAAAAATTAAATTAGAATCCCGCCTTCGCCTAGCTGAATTGTATGAGCTAATAAGTCAATTGGAAACAATCCCTGAAGAATTTCAGGTAAAATACAGAAATCTAGTTTTTGAATTTACAGAATTACAAAGAAAAAGAACCCAACTCAAAACGGGTCAAAGAGAAACTTGCGTCATGCAAATGGCTAATTTGACCGAAGAACTGACCTCTAAAATTGCTACTGTCGAAAAGCTTCGCCAACTAGCAACCATAGAAATTGAATACAGTAAGCTCGTCGAGGAGACGAAAAAAGAAAAGGAATCAAATCCTGAAAAACAAGAATTAGGCCCCATAATTTTAGAACTGATTTTGGCTAATAAAGACAAATTAGCCGAGGTAAAAGGTCTTGGCAATGAAAAACTCAACGCTCGATTAGATACTCATATCGTTGCTCTGAATAATTATCTCAGCGAGAAGCTAAATTCCATAGCAAAGGAATACAAAAAACTCATCAAGGATACAACCCAACCAGAACTGAGCCCAGAAGATAGGGAGATATTAGTTGGGAACATTGATGCTGCAGTCAAAAAAAATGAAGCGCTTTTGAATGGAATTGTCAGTTTATATAATCCGGATTTTGAAGGTCCACTTCAAGAAATCAAGAGTTTGATTTCTGGGGAAGAAGGACTTTATCAATTTGTAGTACTAGATGAGTTAAAAGTTATTCATGAGCGTTATGTGCAATTAAATAAAAAAATTGACAGACTTAAAGCAGCCTCTAACTCTGCTTCTTCTCCTAATCCTGTAGGTCCTTCTAGTGAGCATTTCGACAGTTTAGCTGTGATTGTGGTCAACGAATTAGAAAAACATCGAGCTTATTTGGAAGAACTTAGCAAAAAGACCAAGAATGAAGCAATACGACGTGAACTTGAGCAGATTGCTTTGCAAGGGAAAACACTTTCTGACTTCACACGAGAACCTAAAGTGTTTGAAATCGCTTACCAACAAAAAATTGAAATACAAATTAGGTCATACTTTAATGACTATTTAAAACCGAAAGGTATTTTTATAGAGTATTTAAATCAACGGGCTGAGACTTATTGGTTCAAAGATTTTATCTCGCAAACCGCAGCATTTTTCTTTGGTTGCTTTGGTTATAAGACAGATGCTCAAATAAGAGAAGACTTTGTGGATGAGCTAGAAAATAAATTAAATCGTTATCAAGCTCTTCCTAACAAGGAGCGTTTCCAAGAATTAATGGGCACGATCGCTGAAGGGAAAAAGCTTTCACCGAGAGCGAATGAAGGTACGGAAAAATACGAAGATTCATTATTAGCTAAGCTAACTTCTCTCGAAAAAACGCTTAACACGTTAAACGGTCAGAAAAAAGAATATGATAAAGATATGGAAGAGACAGCCAAGCTCTATGCATAAAAGCAAACCTCATTCAAATTAATGTTTCTGACGACTTTTTGCTATTTTGCTTTGCTGTCCTCCCTGCGGGGCTAAGAACCCTCATTGTTTTGGCCTTGCACTATGGCTCTCAGCCTCCGCAAAAACCGGCGTTGTTGCAAACCCTACTCTCGTCCCTACCTACCGGGGCTTGTCCGTGGTATCTAGAAATCTACGCTAAAATGCTGGACCCCAGCGGACACGCTGCAAAAACCGCAGATTAGATAAAACTCCAACTTACATCTGTAGTACACTGGCCAACAATTGACGCGTATAAGCTTGTTCAGGATGTTTTAAAATCTTTTCACAACTCCCTTGCTCCACCATTTTGCCGTCATGCATCACTAAGACCTCATCAGCAATGTAGGAAACCACCGCCATATTATGCGTAATGAATAAATAAGCTAGTCCTGACTCTTGTTGCAGATCTTTCAATAGATTCAGTATTTGTGCCTGAACCGAAATATCCAGAGCACTGGTTGGCTCATCACAGATCAATATCTCAGGCTCTGTAGCAAGGGCCCGTGCTATACAAATGCGTTGGCGCTGACCCCCAGAAAATTGGTGCGGATAGCGATGTAGGCTATTTCGAGGTAAATTAACTTGTTCTAAAAGGAGCTGTTGTTTTTTGCGAATCTGAGTTGAACTGAAGCCTTGAGCGAGCATCCCTTCCGCTAAAATCTCACCCACCGTCATGCGTGGATTCATCGAAGAAAAAGGATCTTGAAAAATAATTTGCACCTTTTTGCGATACTCACGTAAGCCTCTACCTTTTAAGGCCCGCACTTTGTGGCCACGATAATAAATATCACCCGCAGTGATTGTTTGTAAACGCAATAAAGCGCGGCTTGTGGTCGTTTTTCCACATCCTGACTCACCGACTAAGGCTAAGGTTTTTCCTTTATATAAATCGAAAGACAACCCATCAACGGCTTTAGTCGGTTCTATTTTTCGTTGAAACAATTTTCTCTTTGTGGAGAAATGAACCATCAATTGCTTAACTTGCAATAGCAGTTCATGACTCTCTTTGGTAGCCAAGCGCTCTATTTCATCAAAGGTTAACACCGGTGGCTGCTCATGTTCGGGATATAAATGGCAACGTACTTGCCGCTGCTGAAAAACTTGTAATTGCGGCTCTTTAAAATTACAAATTGAAAAAGCATGCGCGCAACGTGGATGAAAACGACAGCCCTCAGGTAAAGCATCTAAGGTCGGAACCGCACCGGGGATAGCCTGCAATCGCTGTTGTCGTTTGTTGAAATTCGGTAGTGAAGCAAGCAATTGCTGTGAATAGGGATGCAAAACTTTGGAAAAAAAATCATCTACAGCCGCTTGTTCAACAATTTGCCCCGCATACATGAGGCATACACGGTCGGCCACGGCTTTCACAACACCCAAATCGTGAGTAATGAGCAGCATGCTCATTTGATGTTGTCGTTGTAATTTTTTCAATAAAGTTAAAATCTGTGCTTGAATCGTGACATCCAATGCGGTGGTGGGCTCATCAGCAATTAATATTTCCGGATTTGCAGCCAACGCCATGGCAATGACGACCCGCTGTTTTTGCCCTCCCGATAGTTGATGTGGATATTGTTGCAGCCGTAACTCCGGTTTAGGCATCTCTACTTCTTCGAGAAGTTCAACCAAACGTCGTTTCATTCGCCGAACTCCGCCATGGTGTTTTTCTACGATTTCAACGAGCTGTTCACCAATGGTGAGCACCGGATTTAACGCAGTCATGGGTTCTTGAAAAATCATAGCAATTCGTCGGCCGCGCAATGCACGCATCAGGGACTCAGGAATATCCAAGATATTTTGCCCCTCAATGTTAATTTCACTCCTGCAGCCATAGGCTGCATTGCGTGGCAAAAGGCGCATTAAAGCCAGTGAAGTCAGGGATTTTCCACAACCCGATTCACCCAACAAAGCAAGTGTTTCTCCGGGAAGCAACATAAAATTTAGCTTATCAACAGCTATAACCTGTTTATCCTTGTTTTGAAAAGCAACACTTAACTGTTTAATTTCCACAAACTTGCCCGTGAGAATAGGAATCCAAAGGAATTATCACTCTAACAAGAGATAAGCGAAGGAACAATATACTGACACCTGGATAACAGCTCGGTATAATTTCTCAAAAACTCATTATAAGAAGAAGAAAAAATGGTTAAAATCGCTGTTACGATGGTTTTCATCCTCCTGTCCTGCGTTGGGCAAGCAGGAGAAAATCCGACTTCATTTTATCAGGTCGATCTGATTATCTTCACGCATCAAACCTCTGCTCTAACTCCCGAATTATCCCTCCATTCAACCTTATCCCCCGAGTCTGCTAAAGCTATTCCCTTACAAACCGAGGCAAATAAAAATTTGACCCCTTATCATTTACTCCCCTCTTCTTCTTCGCAATTACGAGAAGAATATTGGGCCTTACATCGAAAACCTGAATATCGTGTTTTATTACATTACACTTGGTTGCAGCCGCTTGATAGTCAGCGCGCCATCGCCCTCCCTAAAATTAATCGCGATGGATGGGAACTTGAAGGCTCGCTGCGCATTCAACGCTCCAATTATTATTTGCTGACTACCGAATTATTGTTCTCAACGCCTGACAATAAGCAATCTCCCTTCGTCTTTGCGCAAAAACAACGATTAAAAGGTGGGGATACTTATTATTTTGATCATCCGCAAGCGGGGATGTTAATTAAGATTCACCAGTTGGGCTAATGGGGCAACTTTAGTCTTCTGTGGGTTAAATATAGTTAAAAAAATCCTTCTGTCTACGTCCCGCTACTTGTTCGCGGGATCCAGAGAGCTTAGTATGAAAGAAGATCGCCTGGATACCGCGGACAAATCGCGGGACGTAGGGATGGCTTATCTCCATCAACTTTCTGAATAATCGTCACAAACAAGACAGTTGCTACGCGTTTGACGCATCCATCTTTTCTAACAAAGGCTTAATAATCGAGCTAATCAATTGGGCTAACGCTTTTAAACAAGCCAACTTTGCAGTACTGGGCCGCCAATAAAGAGCAATTAAACGGGATGGTGCGGGTTGAACAAAGGGTAAAACTTGTAAATTGCTTGGTTCAGTATTTTGAATCGCCAAGGCTGGTAAAAGAGTGACTCCTATTCCTGACTGCACCATCAGCCGCAAGGTTTCTAAACTGGTTGCAGTAAAATCAGCACGTATTTCCGCCTTTGCTAAGCGACAAACCGACATCGCTTGTTCACGTAAACAATGCCCCTCTTCCAAAAGCATAACAGGTTGATCAACTAATTCTTTGATCTGTATTTCGGTTTTGTTTTTTATCCCTGAATGAGCGGCAGCCGCAAAATAAAAAGGCTCTTCAAAAAGAATTTGTTTATCAAATTCGCCCTCAACCGGTATCGCCATCAATGCAGCATCTAATTGGCCAGAAGTTAATTTATCGATTAAATGATGCGTTTTGTCTTCAACTAGCCAGACACGTAATTTAGGAAAACTCGTTTGAATTTTTGGCATCACATGAGGCAATAAATAGGGTGCCAATGTAGGAATTGCCCCTAAACGCAGCTCGCCAGCAAAGGGATCGGCAGCCGCACGAGCCATTTCTTTAATTTCTGCCACCTGCGCTAAAATTTCCCGCACCCGACCCACTAAAGCCTTTCCTTGCTCGGTCAACATCACTTGTTTGTTATTCCGCTCAAACAAAGTCAATCCTAATTCATCTTCAAGCTTTTTAATCTGCATACTGAGTGTCGGTTGGCTCACATGGCAGCGTTTTGCTGCTTCACCAAAATGCATGACCTCAGCCAAAACTACAAAATAATGCAAATCCCGTAAATTCATTTTTTCCTCACATTTCACCTATGGTGCCTACCTGCAGTACAATGACGAACTCTATCTTATAATAGGACAGCGCATTGAATAAGGAAATCAAGCCCTTTGCTCGCTTGAAGCTCAACGCCCTAAGTGAGATTTTCTTAAAATCATTTCTCTTAGTGATCATCGTCAGCGTTTTTGTGCCCTTTTCACCCAAAATGCCAGCCCCAGGTCTTGATCCCTCCTGGGCTCTCGGCTTGAATCAAGCATTGGCTCAGGGCCTGGCTTTTGGTAAAGACATCGTTTTTACTCTCGGTCCTTATTCTGCAATCTATACCAAAGCTTATCACCCAAGCACTGATTTGATGATGATGAGTGGTAGTTTTTATTTGGCTCTTTCCTATTGGATTTGTTTTCTCTTTTTAATGAGAGGAATTAAATGGCATTGGACTCTGCTCTTTTGCGGCCTACTGGTAACTATGATTTATGTGCGGGATTCCTTATTGTTCTCTTACCCCTTACTGGTAGCTTTAGCTTGTTTCAAAATAAATGCTTGTGAAAAACCAGTGGGTTTAACACACAGTGTCTATTTGGCTTTGTTCTTTGCTCCTTTTGGTTTATTCCCTTTAATTAAAGGCTCCCTACTTATCTTATGTGTATTCACTGCCCTTCTTTGCGCAGGGTATTTTTTAATCAATAAAAAAAATCAATTTGCCCTTATTTGCCTTCTTTCACCCCTTGTCTCATTAGAACTATTTTGGCTCACCGCAGGACAATCCACGAGTCATTTATTGGCCTATTTAACAAGTACTATTGCTCTCGCTTCTAGTTTCACGGAAGCCATGTCAGTCGGCGGTATTCCTAATGAAATTATTTTATATCTTGTGAATTCTGCGCTCATTTTTCTCTTTATTGCCTCGAGGAAACAACTCCCAACGAACGCTCGCTTATTCATTTTAGGAATTTTTTTTATCTTCTTATTCCTTTCTTTTAAAACAGGCTTCACTCGTCACTATGGACATGCATTCATCGCAAGCTCCTCTATTCTCATTGCTGCTTTGACCCTTCCTTTCCTGTTTAATTCTAAGTTAACGCTCTTTCTTATTCTCTTTTCGCTGAATACTTGGTCTTATATCAACAGCCATTACACGCATATTTCAATTGCTAATAATTTCAAATCCACTTACACAGCAGCCTGGTTTGGCCTTGAACATCGAATTAAGTCCCCCAATAGTTTTAAGCAGGATTTTGAGCTCGCAATGAATTTTCTGCAACAACGTGAACCTTTTCCTTCCTTATCAGGAACTACAGACATCTATTCTTCTAATCAATCCTATTTGATTGCTTCCCCCAATACCTGGTCACCCCGTCCTATCTTTCAAAGCTATTCTGTGTTTTCTGCCAATTTTGCGGAAAAAAATAGAAGGCATTTATTGGGGGGCAACAGGCCGGATCATATTATTTTTAGAATAGAACCGATTGATGAAAGAATCCCCTCTCTAGAAGACGGATCGAGCTGGCCCTTATTAATTGCCAATTATCAACCTATTGGTTTTAAAAATGATTTCTTATTCTTACAAAAAAAGAACTCGATTGTCGAAAACCCTACGCAATTATTAGTCAGTGAACGGCATTTTATAGGGGAGAACGTAGAACTTCCTAAGACGACGCACCCTTTGTTTGCTGAAATTGATATTAAATCAACGCTGGGAGGACAGTTAGCTATTCTTTTCTTCAAACCTGTTCCCTTACAAATCAGTTTCGAGCTTCAAAATGGCATGAAAAAGCAATACCGCTTTATTAGGAATATGGCAAAATCAGGCTTTCTTTTATCACCATTGATAGAAAATACCGTTGAATTTGCCTTATTATATGAGCAAGCGGATGAATTGGATGCCAAAGCGGTGAAATCATTTCAAATTTCATTCGACCAAGGCCAAGCCTGGCAATGGGCTCAAGAATATGTTGTGCATTTCAAAACGCTAAACTCTATACAAACGAGCTAAGCTATTAACGATAAACTAGCCGATCTCATCTTTAGTTATCGTGCAAAATCCAGGCATTTCACCTTCAGTAACACCGGCAATCAGTTGATGGGTTCTTTTTTCTCTAGCCAAGGCATCCTGGAAAATGAGACGTATTTTTGGCGAAGGAATCCCAATGCGCCAAATTCCTTCTTGTTTTGTTTCTTTAACAGACACAAACTGAGACATAGTGGTAGCTGCACCCTGCCCATCACGCCAACCCGCTATAGCTCCTCTTAAAGCATCAGGTTCCTGTAAATTGACGGCATAAAAACCAGATCCGTCATTAAATTGGCATAAAACACCGGTCAATGGATGTAAACTTTCTTGAGGTTTACTTACCCTCACTTGCTTAAACCAGGCTTTAGCTGCGGTAACAAATTGATCTTTTGCACCATCGCCTGTTTGTAAATGGCCATTTAAACGACCTGTTTGATTAATAAGTAACTCAACCCCAGAGCGCAAATCTTGGCTAACTGGTGTACTAATCGCTTGACCTAACATATCAACTTTAAAATTAAATCCTTTGTTTGCATTAGTTTTCACACCAAAAACCCAGCTATTATTGATCGGATTAAACTGCATAAAAGCTTTACCGACTCGCCAATTTTTAGCATCAGGCTTTTCAACCACCGCGTTACTTTCTTCAAACAAGAGTACTTCTTTGCTTTGATTATCAATGAGGGTAGCTGCAGCATAAAATTGCGTGTTTTTACGTTGCATTTGGAAATAATAATTGTAGTGCTCACCGCTTTCGTTAGTCACTATACCGGAGAATACCCAATAAGCTTCCGAAGCATTGTTTATCGCTAGATTATTTTCAACCGTTTGCGAATCAATTTTTATTGGGTTAGCTGATTCCGCAGCACAAATACTTGCTGTGAGAAAAACAAAGCTTCCAATTAACTTGCGCAATCCTATTTGTCTCATTTCAAATGTAACCCTGTAGTTGTTCATGTGACCATAGCGCTTGCCAAAATGCGTTGCTTAATTTTGCCTCTACAGGTAAAAAATACCAAGAGTCAGCTGCAAAAGATTGGCATTTAACCGCATCCTTTTCTGTCATTACTACGGCTTTTGCTACGAACTGTAATTCCTTTGCCTGGAAATGATGATGATCCGGAAAAGGATATTTTATTATTGCTAATCCCATATTTTGCAAGCTATTAAAAAAACGTTGCGGATGACCTATTGCTGCAACAGCCGCTACTGGCGACGGCAAACTCTGAGCCAAAATTTCTCGCCCCGTTACAAGCTGCGTTAACTTGCCCGGTTGTAAACTCATCCGATGTGCATTTGGCCATTCACCATCGTTTACCACAATGAAATCGCTTTTTTGCAAACGTCCGGCACTTTCGCGCAATGGTCCTGCCGGCAAGCATAACCCATTTCCTAATTGACGCAAGCCATCGATCACCACAATCTCAATCGCTCGTCCCATAGCATAGTGCTGCAAGCCATCGTCACTGAGGATAATTTGACTTTGGTGCTTATCCAACAAATACTGCACTGCCTGCACGCGCTTAGGCGCAATAACCACGGGACAGCCTGTTTTTTTTGCTATTAACAAAGGCTCATCGCCAACCCAATTCGCTGCATCATTAAGAGAAACCTCGTGGGGAAATTGCTTAAGCGACGCCCCATAACCCCGACTAACAATTCCAACACGCAAACCCTTCGCTTGTAGTTGCTTTGCTAAAGCAATAACCAAAGGTGTTTTTCCCACACCGCCTACGGTCAAGTTACCTACTACAATGATAGGGACTGGAAATTGTAGTTGATGAAACCGTTGTAAATAAATACGACGAAGTTTAGTAATAACCGCATAAACTAGGGCAAAGGGCCAAAGCACCCAGCGTAAAGGGTGTTTTTTATACCATAATTTATCGATATTGAATAAGCTCATGCAATAACTTCTTCGTGGTCGACACCTAATTTCTGAACTCGATACAATTGAGCATAATGTCCATCTACGTTCAGTAATTGTTGATGCGTACCCTGCTCAACAACATGCCCTTGATTCATCACAATAATTTTATTAGCTCTTTTAATTGTAGACAAGCGATGAGCAATGACTAAAGTGGTCCGCGTTTGCATGATTTGCTCCAAAGCCGCTTGAATATAGCGTTCTGATTCGCTGTCCAAGGCAGAGGTTGCTTCATCCAGAATGAGAATCGGCGCATCTTTTAAAATAGCTCGCGCAATTGCGATACGCTGTCTCTGGCCACCGGACAAGAGAACACCATTTTCACCCACACGCGTGTCATAGCCATCAGGTAATCGTCTTATGAATTCATCTGCAAAAGCAAAGCTCGCCGCTTGCTCGATTTGTTCGCGGCTGACATCAAAACGGCCATAAGCAATATTATTTGCCAAACTATCGTTAAATAGGGTGACATTCTGACTCACTAAGGCAATTTGCTTTCGCAAACTGTCTAAAGCCATTTCACTAATTGGTTCACCATCTAAAGTAATACGGCCTTTTTTGAGTTCATAAAATCGAGGTAACAAGCTGGCAACGGTCGTCTTACCGCTGCCAGAATGGCCTACTAAAGCGACTGTTTCACCGGCTGCGATGTTAAAACTCACCTCATGCAATACAGCTTGGCCTTGTCGATACGCATAGCTAACCTGCTCAAAGGCGATAGCGCCTTTTGCTTTCTTCGTGAGTTGCTTACCTTTTTTGCTTTCGACGGGCTTATCAAGCAAATCAAATACACTCTCGGCACCGGCTAAACCACGTTGAATCTGGGCATTCAAGGTGGTTAAAGTTTTCATCGGTTTAATGAGCTGCAGCATCGCCGCGATAATGGCAAGAAAGGAACCTGCTGTAATGGTAATGACGGTTGCTAACTGAATAGCCGCTAAAATAATGACCGCGATTCCCACAGCAATAACAAATTGCACTCCCGAAACGTTAATCGCTTTTGAGACAGCTACTTTCATGTCATTTTTTCGGGAAATCTCGGTGGCTCGATCGAATTTCTCAATCTCATGTTGCTCGCCACCAAAAATACGCACGACGCGATATCCGTCTATCACTTCACCAGCAATTTCAGTCACCTCACCCATCGATTTTTGTACTTTATGACTAATACGGCGCACCCGTTTATTGGTGTAAGCCACTATGAAGCCAACAAAAGGAATCGTTAATAGAAACATAAGCGATAACTGCCAGCAAATCACAAACATGACAGTGAGCAAACCGATGACTAAGCAGGTGTTTTGCACAAAATCAGTTAAAGCATCAGCACTCACTTGCGCTACTTGCTCCACATCGTAAAGAATTTTAGAAAGCAGCTGTCCAGAAGTCGCTTCGTCGTAATAATCGGCAGGTAATTTAACAATATGAGAAAAAACGCGCTGGCGCAGCACTTTGACCACTGAACGGGCTACCCAGGTCATACAATAACTACCCAAGGAACTGACTAATCCGCGCACTGTGATCCCTATTAATACGATAAAAGGAATTTTTTTAACGAAATCCAGATCAATATGGATAAACCCTTTATCAAGGAAAGGCCGCATCATGTAGGTAAAACCAGCATCAATGATGGAGTAAAGAATATTAGCAAAAATACCCAGTAACAGGACAGGCCAAAACGGTTTAACATAAGACAGCAGCCGCCGATACAGCGGGCCAGTTTTGCCAAGAGGCTTCTTATTCATTAGTATGCGATTTAGGTTGGCATAAGGTGGGCTGAATTGTAACGCTAAATATAGCTACACGCCAAGTTCTCTAGTGAAAATTGACCGATCTTTAAAGACTGCTTTGGCCTGTCTGCCACGACAGCACCTTTATTTGTCACTGTTGTAAACTTTGGCACAACTCAGCAACCAAGCCTGGTCCTCGATAAATCAAACCGCTATAAACTTGCAGCAACTGGGCACCGGCCTTTATTTTCTCTTGAGCGGCCATCGGGCTATCTATACCTCCTACACCAATTAGAGTCACCTCATTCCCTACCACCTGCTTGAGTATCCGCAAACATTGCGTCGAACGCTGCGCCAAAGGACGGCCACTTAAGCCACCCTGCTCGGTTCCGTGAGGTAAAGAAGAGACGCTATCGCGTGCACAAGTCGTATTCGTTGCGATAATGCCTGCAATCCCTAACTCGACAATCACTTCAGCCATTTGTTTCAAGGTTTCATCGGATTCATCGGGAGAGAGTTTTATCACTAAAGGCACTGCACGTTGATGATTATCTGATAGGCGTTTTTGCTCTTCACATAATTGACTAAGCAGATCGCGAAAAAATTTTCCTTGCTGTAATAAACGTAAATCTGGCGTATTGGGAGAAGAAATATTGATAGTGATATAGGACGCATATTCATAAACTTTCTTTAAACAATGCACATAATCGTCTGCTGCCCTTGTTAACGGCGTATCTTTATTTTTACCGATATTAATTCCCAAAATGCCACGATAATTTGCTTTGCTCACATTGCGAATCAACGCATCAACACCCAAATTATTAAAGCCCATGCGGTTGATAATTGCAGCCGCTTGAGGTAAGCGGAAAAGGCGTGGTTTAGGGTTGCCTATCTGTGGGTAGGGAGTGACCGTACCTAATTCTATAAAAGAAAATCCAATTTTGCTTAAAGCGTCAAGGTGGTCTCCATTTTTATCTAAGCCAGCCGCTAAGCCAATAGGATGAGGAAATCTTAAACCCATGGCAGTTAAATCTTGGCCGACAGGTTGTTTAAAGCAGAATTTAGGCATCCAATCTAAGATCGATAAGGAAAGACTATGCGCTTTTTCTTCATCCAGCCTAAACAGTAAAGGACGAACTAGTGAATACATAACAAACTCCTGCCATTACCCCAAAAAGATGAACGACAGAGTTTACTGATAAGCAAGCAAAATTCGAAGAGGAATTAAGTAAAAAAACTATAAATTGCGAATAAGATATTGACAAATGATCAAAAAGATCGTTGCATAAGACATTATCACTCTAGTTTTTGCAAAATTTTGTAAAAACTGTGATTTAATACATCCTAAAAGTATAAAATTTGCAATGAATGCAGGATTGGAGGTCTTTAAATTAGCCAACAATAGCCAGGATTAACTTAAACACTGATGTAGGATTTAGCAATAAAATGAGATAACAGAGGTTAGAAACCGATTTTACGAGTTTTAAAGCATTTCTTGTCGTTAGGATAAAGCGTCGCAAAATGGCGCTCTTAGTTTAAAAGTTACTCGGACTTATTTGAGCTAACATAAGGAATATGTTATGTCAGATACTGCAAAGGGAATTAGAGAAGCACTCGAGTTAGATAGAGCAAATTTATCTACTGAAGAGAATGCACCGGATATTCAAGAAAGGCTCGAAGCGTTAAAGCTTGAGCTCGAAGCACTTCATACAAGCATAGAAAATCTACTTCTGAATAATTCGCTATTATTACCTTCTGTGATTGCCCTTAGACAATCTATTGAGGAAAAAGAAGGGATTGATTTACTGAGTTACTACGGCCTCCTTAAAACCTTTACCTCTTCCGAGTTATCAACGACTTTGCAAGATACCTTATTGTTAAAAATGGACACCTTAGACGGCTATCTTTCTTCGTTAATCAACCAATCTAGGCTTGAATTATATTCATTACGGAACCCTTCGGAAGAAATTACCCCAGTGGTTAGGCAAATAACCGCAAGTTTTATCGAGATGCATCTCACTATTTTTAGAAATCTTTTGAACAAACAAGTTCACAATGAGCAACAACTCAAATTTCTGACTAAAAAAATAGATGTGCTGAAAACAAAAGTGGGGGAAATAGAAAAACTGAATATTTTAGAATTCATTTCTCATATTGAATGGCGCTTATCGCGAAATTTGCACCCCCAATTGCTAAGCCCAATGTTTGCTTTCTTTGGAAAGGGAAAAACCAACAAAAAGTTGGTCCACGAAATGAATAATCTTTATCAAGATTTACACAGTAAACCCTTTACTAAGCAAGCGTTAATTGGTTCGCTTTATCTAACCAAAGAACGTTTTGTGGTCTTACTTCATAAACCCTTATGTGATTTGATTACAAAGCAAATCAATCAATTCCTTCAATTCACTCCCACTTCTGAATATCAACGCGCAAACTGCGTGCGGCTTTTTGAAGAACAAGCGAAGACTCTGGGCGTGATCTGGCCAGATACTCAATCCACAACAGCAAAACAGCCTTCCAGCGAACCTCTGGGATATAAAGCAATCGAAGACGATTTTATGGATGCCGTAGTGGGTGCAGCTCCTGCTGCATAAGGTTTAAATCAGGACGTAGGTCGGGCCCAGGCCCGACCGACCCTTGAGCTTACTATAAAGAAGGCTCATCTCTTTCTTCAGCATTCCTGTTTTCTAAATCATCAACCTTTTTAGCAGTGGAAGCTGCTAAACTGGGTCGAGATGCCGTCCGAGGGGTGCTAAAAAAAGGTAATGGCGGCCTCGAAGAATTTGTAGAATGAGTCGAGGTATTAGTCGAAGTTTCATTTTCCTTTTCCTCAGATCTAGCCGCGCTAGCTACGGGGGTGCTAGCGCTTGGCGCTGCGTTAGCTCTGCTGGCAAACATGCCATTTCGGCCAGGTGACGCCCTTCCTTCTGAGGTTTCTTTTCTTCTGCGTTTAGTTTCGTTTTTGAATCCAGAATGGTCTTGAGGAGCCTTTTTTGATTTCCTTTTGCGTAAGGCTCGTTTTTCAGCTTCTTCTTGCTTAGCTTTCTCAGCTTCTTCCTGCTGAGCCTTAGCTTCAGAGAAGCCTTTTTTATAAGCCTCCTCATAAATTTTCTTAATATTTCTTTTTTGTTTGTGTTTCAAACCCGCATAGGCCTCTAAATTAATCTCGTCCGGGGTGAGTTGTATCCTTTTAGGAAGCTGAGGTTCCTGTCCCTGTTTTTGCTGGTTAGTATAATAACACCACCCTCTTTTTTGTCCTGCAGCTTTAAATTGTATTTCTAATGCTGTAAATCGAGGGCGATCATAGTTTGTCTCTGTTGCTTCTAATTCTTTTCCTAACCCAATTTCAGCTTTTAGTCCTTTTATAATTTTACTGCGATTTCTGGTTGTATTATTTTGAATTTGGGTTTGAGAGAGTTTACTCGCATGGTCAATTAAATTTGATTTATTAATTCGAGGCCGCTTTAGCACCTCATCGTTTAGATGGATGATATTCCTTATGTCCAAGAGGGTATCACCCTGGTCTATCATTTTATAAATCACTTCCTCTAAATCAATGTAGGGCAGTAAACTATTTGGTAGCACGGAATCTCTAATAAGCGAAGTGAAACGCTCGACGATATAAGACAAATAGATATCTCTATTAGGACGCTCCAGTATCTTTTGTACAATGGCTGTCTTTTTCTCTCTCAGAGCAGAAATAAAGATATCTAAACTAACGTCAACAGAGGGATCTTGGACCAAAAGCTCTATACAAGGATTGTCGAACAAAGTTCGACTATGCGTGCTCGCCCCTAAAGAGGTTATAAACTCATTAGCGCTAATCCTATAGGCAGTTGCCACCGCGCTGTCATTTGCCCTGTTTGAGGATAACTTTTCAAATAAGGATAGATTACCCGCCCAGAAGATAGCAGAGAATACCTGCTGTAAATCAATCTCTTGCGATTCAAGCATATAGTTTATAAGGCCAATTCGGCCACCGCGTACAGCAGAAAAAAGTATTTCTGATATTAGCTTCTGAGCGAAACTCCTATCTAGGCTTCGGTAATAATTATGTTCAATAAATGATCGAAAAATATCAATACACCCTCCTTTTCCAACGGAAAGGGCAATCCAATAGTATTCAGTACTCGATGTGTTAAGAAATAAATTGTCTTTGAGAAGCCCTTTAAAAAGCTCTACATGACCTATTTCGGCGGCGAGCGTGAACAGTGAAACGCCTGAAAAAGGGAGGTGGCAAATAGTTCGATAATTGCGCCTCGAGGTAGGACTGTCTGTGGTCAATTGATCACACAAGACCTGCCAATAAATAACACTATCATCTTTTTGTTTTATTTGCTCCTCATTAACCAGCGGTTCTTGCCTAAGTTGCTCGAGTTCTAAGTTTATTTCTTTAACTGCAATGGCATAGAAATGATCTAAAATAGCTTGATTTCTTACTCGAGCCGCTGTTTTAAGTAAGAGAAAATCATTAGCTAGTAAATCATTTCTGGATATATTAAGCGTTTTAAGAGTATCGAGATCAGCTCTTAAAATAAGCGTAATACTTTTTCTTATTAAGGGAGTGGTTACCCCATATTGCTCGAGGTAATGAGTTTTGAAAGCAGTTTTCCAGCTATAATCTACAAGTGCTAAGTTGGGCTTTTCTTCAGGGAAAAAGGTTTCGAATAAATTTTTCCATATATAATCATCATTTGCTAACCGATTTAACCCCCGATTAGCCTGTTGCATTTTAATAAGAGATGCCGGATCCACATAAGTTAGAATTGAAAATAAAACTTCCTCAGGTAAAGGAGGAACTTTTTGCAAACTGTAGTCGTTAATAGCACAGGGGCGGCGCCCTTCTAAGATATCCACTGCCATTTCTAACTGATAACCAGCATTCCACAAGGCGTCAAGAGCATAAGCAGCAGCATTTGGATCTTGAAAACCTTCAGATAGACTTCCTATTGCTCGTTGTAAGTGCTCAAGTATAGCTAATTTTAACGATTCATCTAGCAAACTTTGATCCACTAGCTGCCAGAGTTCATTTAAGTCATTGGCAAAATTTTGCCAATCAGTCTTTGTTAATAAATTTTGCTTCGCAGGTTCAAAATTTTTTTCTATTGTTTTAACTGTTTGAATAAGATACTGGTATTTTAATTGTTCGATAAACTGAGCGAAAACTATTGGATTAGAGCGGTCGAACTGCGGCGGCACCGTAATCAGTTGCTCTTCTAATAAATAATCTAGAAGGGCTATATGATCATAATAAGCTGCATAATAAGCGATTTGATTAAATTCTGTTGTGTCAGCAGCTTCTAAAGCTGTTTTTTGCAATAACTCTTGATACTGTAAAAAAAGAACTTTAAACATTTCAAGGTCTTTCTCTATAGCAGCTGAAGCTAATCCCTGCATAAAAGCATAAACTCCTTGTCGGACAATTTCCTTGGACTGAAGTCGTTCCTCTTCTGACTTTTTAGGATCACTTTGCTGCGTTTGATGAAACTCAAGGTATTGAAGTAACCTTTGAATAAAGTCTAAGCGATTTTTTTTAACCATGTAATCCAAGACAGTATCCCCATGGATATCGCTTTGAAGCAGGTTATGGTTTTTATGGTATAGAAGGGTTTCAAAAAGCTCTAAGTGGCCAAACTCGACAGCAATCATCGATAGGGTACGGCTTTGACAATCGATCTGATCAGCAGAACTACTGTCTTCTTCCTCAGTTCCATTTAAATAAGATTTAACCGTTTCAATTTGATTGCATACCGCAGCCCAGTGTAATATTGGAAGATTAGTCTGTTGATCATATTTAACAATAGTAAAATAATAATCCAAAATCCATTGTTTTTTTGCCACTGCTTGAATACGTTCAAAATGATTAGATTCGAGATCACTGCTTGTCAAATCAGATAACATGAGAAGACGCAATTCACCTAGTTCAAGTTCACGCTGATTTGCAGATAAATTCCACAGTTTTGAGCCCTCACTGTTTGCCTTTGCTTCGCCGCCATGCCCCTCTTCGCTTCTATCTCTCATCAGTTGCTCTTTTACAAAAAAAGATAATAATTTACCACAATGACAAAACAAAGTACATGTTACTCTGTTTTGCACTTCCTTTTGAAAATCTTAAATGGGTCTAGACCGAGAGATACTTTTAGACAATGGCAACAGTTCTTGAATCAAGCATTTCTTAAACTTGGCATTGCTGCGCCCAAACACGGAGCATGGCATTGCCACTAGGCTGCAAATGATAAGCGACTTCCCTGACTTCTGTGCCAAAATTATCTTGTTGTAACCCAAGCAGCACTGGTCCTAAAAAAGGTGAAGGTTGGTTATAACGGTCAATCAGAGGAAAGATACGCACCTCTTTTGCAATTCTGGCTAATTCTTTGATGACCTGCAAATGAAAATCAACATCCTGATCATCTAAATCAGCAAATAAATAATGAGAACTTAGGGCCAAATCAAAAGAAAAATCAGCAAAAGGTAGCGCATATTCACTGACAGCAATATAACGTTTCTCTTTTTTACCTTTTTCATAATCAGCAAAAAATTTAGCGATTCCTTCCTGCCTCTCATCGACTAATAATTGAGGACTACCATAACGGCTAAAATCAAATTTTTCCTGGTCTTTTAGCACCCTTGAAACCATGTCCGCAAAAACCAAAGTGACTTTGGTGTAAAGCGTATCTTTGTCCAAATTAAACAGCGGATCGCAGCTTATAATATTTTTCGTCGTTGCTGTTAATTCGGCGTTCACTGCAGAAGGTCCACAACCATACTCTACAATTCGAGCGTTCATATCCTCTTTGGATAAATCAAACATTTCCTGATATTCATCAGCATGGTGCCCCCAGAGTACGAGTTTACGCATGTTTTACTCCTTTCAACTTCAATTATTAGCCAAGCAAAGAAATTACTGTTGCAAGTTCAATTCGATTGGGTATAGTCTAGCCTATTTGCTTTAGTAACAGGAAGTCATCTATGCACACTGGTTTACAACAGCATTTGGGTGAAACTTATGACATGTTGCGCGACAGCGTTTACCATTTTGCCCAAAAAGAAATTGCACCTCTCGCCGCCCAAATTGATACTGACAATGCTTTCCCGAATCAATTATGGCGAAAATTAGGTGAGATGGGACTGCTAGGTATTACTGTGGGTGAAGAATACGGCGGAGCGAATATGGGTTATCTCGCCCATGTATTGGCAATGGAAGAAATATCACGTGCTTCAGCTTCAGTGGGCTTAAGCTATGGTGCTCATTCCAATCTCTGCGTCAATCAAATCTATCTAAACGGCAGCCCCGAGCAAAAACAACGTTATTTGCCTAAACTTATTAGTGGAGAATACATCGGCGCGCTAGCAATGAGCGAGTCTAACTCCGGTTCTGATGTGGTCAGTATGCAGCTGCAGGCTCAAGCTAAAGGGAACAAATTTATACTCAATGGCACCAAAATGTGGATCACCAATGGTCCCGATGCGGATGTGCTCGTTGTCTATGCCAAAACAGACAAGCAAGCTGAAAGCAAAGGAATTACTGCTTTTCTCATTGAGAAAGGATTGCCTGGTTTCCATACGGCCCAAAAACTAGATAAACTCGGTATGCGCGGTTCAAATACTTGCGAACTTGTCTTTGAAGATTGCGAAGTACCTGCCGAAAATGTCCTTGGCGAAATCAACAAAGGCGTCAAGGTCCTAATGAGCGGCCTTGATTACGAACGCACCGTACTTGCCGCAGGACCTATTGGTATTATGCAAGCTTGCATGGATGTGGTCTTACCCTACGTCCATGAACGCAAACAATTTAATCAAGCCATTGGTGAATTCCAATTCATCCAGGGTAAATTGGCCGATATGTACACTGAATTAAGTGCTTCACGTGCTTATCTCTACGCAGTCGCCCGCGCATGCGACCAAGCTAAAGTCAGTCGTAAAGATGCCGCCGGAGTAATTTTATATACTGCCGAAAGAGCAACACAAATGGCGCTACAAGCCATTCAAATTTTAGGCGGCAATGGATATATCAACGAATATCCAACAGGTCGCCTGTTACGTGATGCAAAGCTCTATGAAATTGGAGCAGGTACCTCTGAAATTAGACGAATGTTAATTGGACGTGAACTTTTTAAAGAAACTGCTTAAGGGAGAATGAACATGGAACCGAATGACATTGTAATTGTTGCAGCTAAAAGAACCCCCATGGGAAACATGATGGGTGCTTTATCTGCTTTATCTGCCCCAGAATTAGGTGCTGTTGCGCATCAAGCAGCAATTGCCCAAGCAAAAATTTCTCCTGCAGATATTGATGAAGTCATCAGTGGCTGCGTATTGCAAGCCGGTATTGGCCAAGCACCCGCCAGACAAGCTGCTATCAAAGCAGGGATCCCCAATTCTGCGAATGCCACAACGATTAATAAAATGTGCGGATCAGGGATGAAAGCGGTGATGTTAGCCCATGACCTACTCAAAGTAGGCTCTGCTAATGTGATTCTTGCCAGTGGCATGGAAAGCATGAGTAATGCGCCTTATTTATTAGCCAAGGCACGTGCTGGTTATCGTTTAGGACATGGCGAGCTTAAAGATCATATGTTTTTAGATGGTTTAGAAGATGCTTACGAGCGTGGCCAATTAATGGGTTGTTTTGCAGAAGCAACGGCTAGCCACTTCCAATTTTCTCGTCAGCAACAAGATGAGTATGCAACACGCTCCTTAACTCGTGCGCTACAAGCACAGCAAGATAATGCCTTTGCTGATGAAATTGCTCCGGTAGTTATCGCTGATCGTAAAGGCGAGATCATCGTCAAACAAGACGAAAGTCCTGACGCCAATAAGCTCGCTAAAATCAGCCAATTGCGTCCTGCTTTTAAAGCAGATGGTACAGTGACTGCCGCCAATTCAAGTTCCATTTCTGATGGTGCAGCGAGTCTAATTCTTATGACAGCCGCTAATGCGAAAAAGAGAGGATTATTACCTTTGGCCCGCATCATCGCTCACGCAAGCCATGCTCAAGCCCCGCAATGGTTTACTACTGCCCCAGTGGATGCAATGCGAAAAGTACTCGATAAAGCAGGTTGGCATCCCTCTGAAGTGGATTTGTATGAAATTAATGAAGCCTTTGCTGTAGTTGCAATGGCTGCCATTACTCAGCTTGAACTTGATCAGGACAAAGTAAATATTCACGGCGGCGCCTGTGCTTTAGGTCACCCAATTGGTGCTTCGGGTGCGCGAATTATTGTTACATTAATGCATGCATTGAAGCAAAAACAAAAATCACGCGGTGTTGCTTCTTTGTGTATTGGTGGAGGCGAAGCCACTGCCATTGCGATTGAAATGGTGTAGGTAAATAACCCGTTCGGACTGAGGAGGCACTTGCCGCCGTCTTGAAGTCTCACATCAGAACCAGCGAGGCTTCGAGACGGCTTACCGGCCTCCTCAGCCCGAACGGAGTCTAACGACTACGGCCCTCTTGGCCCAACCTACCTATCTAGATAAATTAAAATGGCAAAAAACCGCAATTGACCATATAAACTAATTTAAATTTCAACAACTAAGGGATGTACATGCTTAGACAAAGTCTTATCTACTTATTACTCAGTATTGTGGTTGTCGTTTTTGCTCGATTTGCTCACATGCTCATCGTCTATATCGATATGCTCTACGCCTTCATTAATATCAAATTAACGCCCATTTTTAGCCAAAGTGGTTTAGGTTTAGTGTTCCGAAAAGTGATTCTTCTAGTCGCTATACCGCTAATTATCGCGGCCATCCCTGCCCTTAGTTATCGCCTAGTCAAGGGAAAGGAAATGCCTTATTTTATTGAATTAACTTGGTGTTTGTGGCTTGTCATTGTATTAAGTAATGTATTGATACGTTTTTAAGGGTTATCCATGGCTAAACTCATCAGTCAGTTAAATCCCGCTAGTAATGAATTCAAAGAAAATCAAGCTCATATGCAAGATTTGCTTGAAGGCTTACAAGCTATCATTAGAAAAATCGCTGAAGGCGGCGATGAAAAAGCACGTCAGAGACATTTAAAGCATGGGAAATTACTCCCCCGCGAACGATTACAGCAATTACTCGATTCTGGCAGTCCTTTTCTCGAACTCTCGCAACTTGCAGCTTATCAAGTTTATGAAGATCCCGTCCCAGCCGCAGGAATTATTACTGGGATTGGCCAAGTTTCTGGCAGAGAGTGCATGATTGTCGTTAACGATGCGACGGTAAAAGGCGGAACCTATTACCCACTTACGGTTAAAAAACATTTGCGCGCCCAAGAAATAGCCAAAGCGAATTATTTACCTTGCATCTATCTCGTTGATTCCGGCGGTGCTTTTCTTCCAAGACAGGACGAAGTTTTTCCCGATCGCGATCATTTCGGCCGAATTTTTTATAATCAAGCCACTCTTTCCGCGGAAAATATACCGCAAATTGCTGTGGTTATGGGTTCATGTACTGCTGGCGGTGCTTACGTGCCTGCGATGGCTGATGAATCGATCATGGTGAAAAACCAAGCAACCATTTTCTTAGGCGGCCCACCGTTAGTGAAAGCAGCGACCGGTGAGGTGATTAGCGCGGAGGATTTAGGCGGAGCCGAGGTGCATTGTCGACAATCTGGCGTCGCGGATCATTATGCTGAAAATGATACCCATGCGCTGCATTTAGCGCGAATTGCTGTCAGCCATTTAAATCGCCAAAAGCCTCAAACATTGACACGTATCCCAAGCCGCGAACCGACTTATGAGGTCAAAGAACTCAATGGCATAATCCCTACCGATCCCCGTAAACCCTTTGATATTCGCGAAGTGATTGCACGCATCGTCGATGCCTCAGAATTTGATGAGTTCAAAGCACTTTATGGCACGACGCTCGTTTGCGGCTTCGCTCACCTTTTTGGTTATCCTGTAGGAATTATTGCCAACAATGGCATCTTATTTGGTGAAAGCGCACTAAAAGGTACTCACTTTATTGAACTATGCTGCCAACGTAAAATCCCGCTTATTTTTTTACAAAACATCACTGGGTTTATGGTGGGTAGTAAATACGAAACAGCTGGTATCGCTAAACACGGTGCGAAAATGGTAACCGCTGTGGCGAATGCGCAAGTTCCTAAATTTACCGTGATTGTTGGGGGTAGTTTTGGTGCGGGTAATTATGCCATGTGCGGACGCGCTTACGATCCACGGTTTTTATGGTCATGGCCAAACGCACGTATTTCAGTGATGGGGGGTGAACAAGCCGCCAATGTGCTCGCCCAAGTGAATCGTGATAAATACAGTAAACACGATAAAATCTGGCCAGCGGAAGAAGAAGAAACATTTAAAGCCGAATTACGTGCGCAATACGAAAGGCAAGGCAACCCCTATTATGCCAGCGCCAGATTATGGGATGATGGGGTTATCGCGCCTGAAGATACGCGTAAGATCTTGGGATTAAGCTTATCAGCCGCCTTAAACGCACCAATCGAAGCAACTCATTTTGGTGTCTTTCGCATGTAATAAGGGGAAACAATGAGTGATTTATTAAGCGAATTACAGGACCGTATTTTTATTATCACTTTAAATCGTGTGAATAAACATAATGCCTTTGATGACCATTTATTGGCTGCTCTGCAACAAACGCTTGATGAAGCCATCGCGAACACAGAAGTGCGCGTGATTATACTCAAATCAAACGGCAGACATTTTTCCGCCGGCGCTGATCTCGGCTGGATGCAGCGCATGGCAGAATTTAGTGAAGAAGAAAATATCAATGATGCCCTGGTGCTGGCCCGCGTGATGTACACGCTCAATCAAAGTCCTAAGCCAACCATTGCGATGGTGCAAGGCGCTGCCTTTGGCGGCGGCGCTGGTCTTGCTGCCGCCTGTGATCTTGCGATTGCCTCAACGACAGCCCGCTTTTGTTTTTCTGAAGTGAAACTCGGATTAATTCCAGCAGTCATCAGTCCCTATGTTGTCAAAGCAATCGGTGAGCGCGCCACGAAACATTTATTTATGACGGCAGAAACCTTTGATGGCGAAGAAGCTAAACGCTTACAACTCGTGCAACATTGTGTACCCGAAGAAGAACTTTGGCCTTTCACCTTCAATTATGCCAAACAAATCGCTAAACTTGCTCCGCAAGCGGTTAGTGCGTGTAAAACCTTGGTTGATGAAGTGTCCGGTAAAGCCATCGATGAAGTAATCATGCTGCGCACTGCTGCGCTGATTGCAAAAAAACGCGTCTCTGCCGAAGGTCAGCAAGGATTACATGCCTTTCTTAATAAAGAAACACCTAACTGGAACTAAGGATTTCCATGTTTAATAAAATTCTTATCGCCAACCGCGGTGAAATTGCTTGCCGCATTATCAGAACTGCAAAGCAACTGGGGATTCACAGTGTAGCCATTTATTCAAGTGCGGATAAAAATAGCCAACATGTAAAGCAAGCCGAAAGCGCCTATTGGGTGGGTGATGCGCCTGCAAAATCAAGTTATTTGAACATTGAGGCGATTATTGCTGCAGCAAAATCCAGTGGTGCAGAAGCGATACACCCGGGTTATGGTTTTTTATCCGAAAACCCGCTTTTTGCCAAAGCCTGTGCTGAAGCAGGCATCGTTTTCATTGGCCCTTCAGCCGCGACAATGGAAGCGATGGGTTCCAAACAATTAGCCAAGCAAATGCTTGAAAAAACCAACGTGCCCCTCACCCCCGGATACCATGGCATAGAACAATCAGATGAGCGTTTGCTAAAAGAAGCACGTCAGATTGGCTTTCCCGTATTGTTAAAAGCGGCCTGCGGCGGTGGTGGAAAAGGGATGCGTGCGGTCTATGATGAAGCAGAGTTTTCTCAGGCCTTAGCCAGTGCTAGACGAGAATCCATGGCCAGTTTTGCCGATGACACCATGCTCATCGAAAAATTAATCACCGACCCTCGCCATGTTGAAGTACAAATCATGGCCGATAATCACGGGCAAATCGTTCATATTTTTGAGCGTGATTGTTCAATTCAAAGACGTCATCAAAAAATTATTGAAGAAGCACCAGCGCCTAATTTATCAGAAGCCCTGCGCCAAAAATTGGCTGAAGCAGCTTGCGAAGTAGCGCGTTCAATTGATTACCGCGGTGCAGGTACCGTCGAGTTTTTGGTGGATGCTAATGAGCATTTTTATTTCATGGAAATGAACACACGCCTACAAGTTGAACATCCGGTAACCGAAATGATAACTGGCTTTGATTTAGTGGCCTGGCAATTAAAAATAGCAGCGAACGAGCCCATTCCAGTAGCCCAAACTAATATTCTTGCCCATGGCCATGCCATTGAATGCCGTATTTATGCCGAAGATCCCAATCAAGGGTTTATTCCTTCAATTGGTAAAATTAATTTCTTGAAAGAACCTGCAGGCGCTGGAATTCGCATTGATAGCGGCATCTCTACTCAGTCCAATATTTCTAAATTTTACGATCCCATGATTGCCAAGTTAATCGCCTGGGGTGAAACACGTGAGCAAGCCTTGCAACGGTTAAAGCAAGCATTAAAGCATTTTGCGATCGGCGGCGTAAAAAGCAATATTCCTTTCTTACTCGCTATTTGTGAGCATCCACGTTTTAGCAAGGCTGAGTTAAGTACTGATTTCTTAAGCCAAGAAACGATTCAGTTTCCCAAGCCTGATGAAAATTTAGCGCTTTTAATGGCAGCAAGCTATGATTATCTTGCCCTCACCCAAAATCTTTCTGATCCTCTTTTGCAACAAAGTTTTGCTTGGCAAATGCATTTATCAAGTCATTGGTATTGGCGTTATTTGCTTGAGGAACAAGAGCTAAATCTAAAAATTACACCCATTGATTTAAATAGTTTCAAATTACAAAAAAATGAAGAAGAATTTTCTTTAACCGCCCGAATTGATGGCGAGCACCTCTATTTAAACGACGGTCAACAAACACATCAGGTTTTGTTTGTTGATCAACCGCAGAGTCTTTGTTTATATACAGAACAAGGCCCCTTTCTCATTGAACGTTTCAATTGGCAAAATTTTGGTGCGCAAGGCAGCGCCAAAAAAGGACAGCTTACCGCCCCCATGCCAGCTACAGTAGTTGCCATTTTGAAAAATAAAGGAGACAACGTCAAAGAAGGTGAAAGTTTAATTGTTTTGGAAGCAATGAAAATGGAGCATACTATTCACGCTCCCAGAGATGGTGTACTTGCTGAGCTCTATTATGAAGTAGGCTCACAAGTGAATGAAGGGGCTGAACTATTGGCCTTAAAAGATTAAATTCGGTTTAGGGATAACCATGAACTATCCACAAAAAGTCACAATTGTTGAGGTGGGCCCACGCGATGGTTTACAAAATGAATCATCCTTCGTACCTACCGAGACTAAAGTGGAGTTAATCAATTTGCTGAATGAGAGTGGCTTAGGGAACATCGAAGTCACGAGCTTTGTTTCCGCAAAAGCAATTCCTCAACTCGCCGATAATGAAGCAGTATTTACCACAATCAATAAACTCGCCTCTATTCATTACTCGGCCTTAGTCCCTAACGAACGCGGTATGCTAAAAGCCTTAGAGGTAGGCGTAAAAGAAATTGCGGTATTTACTGCAGCGAGCGAAACCTTTAATCAGCGCAATATCAATTGTTCAATTGCTGAAAGCATCGCCCGTTTTGAGCCTGTATTTTCCTTAGCTAACACCCATAAAATAAAAATCAGGGCCTATATTTCCTGTGCACTTGGCTGTCCTTATGAAGGAAAAATTACCCCCCAACAAGTGGCCTCCGTCGCTCGTCAATTGCTCACATTTAAGGTGGATGAAATCTGTCTGGGTGATACTATCGGTGTAGGTACGCCTAAACAAACTAAAGCGGTCATTGACGAAATTTCAGAACTCCTACCAGTTTCCCAATTAGGGATGCATTTTCATGATACCTATGGACAAGCAATAGCTAATATTTTTACTTCCTTAGAATGCGGTATCAGCCGTTTTGATAGCTCAGTTGCAGGACTTGGTGGTTGTCCCTATGCCCGAGGGGCAACGGGTAATGTGGCTACAGAGGATGTTCTCTATCTGATGCATGGTTTGGGAATAGAAACTGGCGTGGATATTTTCAAGGTTGTTGCTGCTGGCGATATGATTTGTAAAGCCCTGGGGAAAAAGAATCAATCGAAGGTGGCTAATGCGTTGTTGGCTAATCAGGGTTAAGCAAAGTCCAGGCCTTGACCCATGCTACGTTTAGGTTCTGAGGTAGCCACGAAATAAGTATCCTATGAATTTGTATTCATTTTATCCCGTTCAGCCTGAGGAGCACGCATCGCGTGCGTCTCGAAGGCCTGTCCTGAGGCTCTCGAAGGATTCAGCCCGAGCGGTTAATTGTTTGAGTACGACCATCGGCCCTAGCCCAACAATCCAATACGAAACACCCTCAATTTGAATCAAAATTTCTATTGCAACTGCCTTTCATATAGACTATTTTACCAAATTTAGCGCCAGTCGGACGTAACACCTAAGATTTTCGGGGTATAATTCACTTTCCTTCAATCTAGAAAAACTCTAAGCCTCCTCCGCTATGAGCGCCAATGTTTTTTCCCTGGTTTAAGAATGATTATTAATTAACTGAGACGATAGATGAAAAAGAACGTATTAAGAATAGGTTTAGTCCAAGAAAAATGGAGTGAAAATCCTCAAACACACCAAGATCGTCTAGCTTCGGGGATTTTTACCGCAGCTAAACAAGGCGCTCAAATTGTTTGTTTACAAGAACTGACTCTCTCGCCTTATTTCTGCACACGCTCCGATGTAGACCCTACTCCTTATAAAGAAGATCTAGCCACCGGGCCGACCGCGCGTTTTGTTTCAGCAATCGCCCAATCAGCTAAGGTGGTTATCACTGCCTCTCTGTTTGAAAATGCAGGCTATAACACGGCTGTTGCCTTTGATGAGACAGGTCAATTAGTTGCCGTTACTCGCAAACAACATATTCCGAGCGGCGAGAAATATCATGAAGACTACTATTTTAAACCAGGGGATTCTAATTATCCTGTTCATAATTTAGCTGGTCATCGCTTTGCTATGCCCACTTGCTATGATCAATGGTTTCCTGAGTTATCACGAATTTATGGTTTAAAAGATACTGAAATTATCGTTTATCCTACCGCCATTGGCGCAGAACCGACTGCACCCGGATTTGATAGTCAACCTATGTGGCAAAAAGTGATGGTTGCCCAGGGAATTATGGCAAATACCTTCATGGTTGCCGTCAATCGCATTGGTTGTGAAAATGGCCTTGAATTCTACGGAAGTAGTTTTATTTCCAATCCTTTTGGTGAAATTTTAGTCCAAGCGCCACGCCATGAACCTGCTGTCTTAGTGACTGACCTAGATTTTAGCCAACGAGCATTATGGGGTCGCTTATTCCCATTTGCTGCTCAAAGAGAACCTGAAACTTATCAGGAATTAATTAAACCGCGTCAATCCATTATGGGATGATCTAATGATAGTTAATGCGTTATCTGATGATAATTTATACAACATAGAAAACTGGGGTGAAGGCTATTTCAACATCAATCCACAGGGAAATATTGCTGTTAGTAAAAAACCCGATGATAAAGGCGTAGAATTACAAGCCATTGTTAACGCAGCCAGTCGTGCTGGCTTGCAATTACCTCTGCTAATTCGCTTTACCGACATTCTCCATGACAGAGTAATCAAATTAACACAAGCTTTTGCAGAAGCGATTAAGGAAAATGACTACCAAGGAACCTACAAACTGGTTTATCCGATTAAAGTTAACCAAGAATATTGCGTAGTCAGAGAAATTTTAAAAGCGCCGGACCATCCGATTGGGTTAGAAGCGGGATCTAAACCCGAATTAATGGCTGTTATTGGCTTGCTAGGTCAAAATCCATCCACTATCGTCTGTAATGGATATAAAGACAGTTGCTATATTCGCACTGCACTGATTGCGCAACAAATGGGACATGAGGTTTTTATTGTTATCGAAAAACGTTCCGAGCTTGAAATTATTCTCAAAGAATCGGCACGCTTAGGGATAAAACCCAAGATTGGACTACGTATCCGCTTGATGACGAAAGGGGCTGGTAAATGGGAAAATACAGGGGGCAATAAATCAAAATTTGGTTTGAATGCAGAACAAGTGCTTGATGTCATCAATCAACTAAAGGCCAATAACTCCTTAGATTGCTTTCAATTAATGCACTGCCATTTGGGTTCGCAAATTGCCAATATTCACGATATTCGCCATTGCATGTTGGAGGTCGCTCGTTATTATGTCGAACTACGACGCCTAGAGGCGCCCATTACAACTATTGATGTCGGCGGGGGGCTCGGAGTCGATTATGAAGGCACACACTCCACTTCAGATTGCTCGATGAATTACACCGTTAAAGAATACGCAACCAATATTCTTTTAGCACTTCGCCCTCTTTGTGTCGAAGCGAATATGCCTGAACCTAATCTTATTTCAGAATCAGGTCGCGCCCTGACTGCGCATCATGCCGTTTTAGTCACCAATATCACTGACGTTGAATTAATTAAAAAAACGGATAGGCTTCCTCGTCCCGAAGAAACTGATTCGCATGTGATTCATGACATTTGGAATACCTATCAAACGATCTCACAAAATTTACCTTCTGAGATTTACAACTACGCTAGCCATGCCTTAGAAGAAGCCTATTCCCTCTTTAAACATAGTGTTATCAGCTTGCAGGAAAAAGCAAAAGTCGAGCAATTATTTACCACAATTTGTTTTGAGGTTCAGCAACTGTTGGACGAGAATAACCACAGCGATAAGGAATTAATGGAGCTCATTAACGAACGCATGGCTGCTAAAATATTTTGCAATCTCTCTTTTTTCCAGTCCCTGCCCGATGCTTGGGCCATTGGCCAGATTTTCCCGGTTGCCCCTATTTCGCAATTAGTTCAAAAACCCAGTATGCACAGCATTCTGCAAGACTTAACCTGCGACTCAGACGGCACCATAAAAAGATATCCCGGAAAATCTTGTATCAATACCACTTTGATGCTGCCCCCTTATGATGAGAGCAAACCCTATCACCTTGCCTTTTTTCTAGTCGGTGCTTATCAGGAAATCTTGGGTAATTTGCATAACCTTTTTGGCGATACTAATTCGTTGGATGTGAAATTATTAGGGGATGGCAAGTTTGAAATTAATGATCTAGCTAGCGGCGATACGGTGACGAATGTCCTGAATTATGCGCATTATGACACTAAAAAATTGCTTTTATCTTACGAGAAACAGTTAATTAGTGCCGATTTACCCAACGAAAAAATTCAGACCTATTTAAACGAATTACGGAGCATTTTTACTCAGCAAACTTACCTCGACAGCAAAACGAAAGGATAATTATGTTAACACCTAAACAAGAAGGATTTTCCATGCCCCCCGAATGGCATCCGCATGCCGGTTGTTGGATGGCCTGGCCTTGCCATCAAGAAACTTGGGCACTCATTGGTATTGAACGTGCACGTAAAGCCTACGCCCGAGTAGCCAAGGCTATTGCTCAATATGAACCCGTCACCATGATTGTCAACCCAGGAGACGAAGAGTCGGCAAGAGCAGTTTGTGACGAAAAAATTCGCTTACTCCCGCTGCCTATTAATGATTCCTGGACACGTGACACCGGCGCGACCTTCCTATTGAATGCACAAAACGAACTAGCTGGCGTTGACTGGATTCATAACGCCTGGGGAGGAAATTACCCCGATTGTGCTTTGGACAATCAAATTGCCAGTGCAATTATCCGCGAAACCCATGCTCGGCATTTTAAAGCACCATTGGTCATGGAAGGAGGTTCCTTTCATGTCGATGGTGAAGGCACTGTGCTCACTAGTAAAGAATGCCTGTTAAATGCTAATCGTAATCCGCAATTAGCTCAGCCTGAAATTGAAACTTATCTCCGTGATTATTTAGGTGCTGAAAAAATTATCTGGTTAAACAAAGGATTAATCGGTGATGAAACCGATGGCCATATTGACGAAATCGCCTGTTTTATCGCACCTGGAAAAGTCCTATGCTTGATTACCCATGACAAAGAGGATGAAAATTATCCTATTCTCCATGAGAATTTAGAAACCTTAAAAACGGCGACTGATGCTAAAGGTAGACCGTTTGAGGTCTTTACTGTCGAACAACCTCCAGCTACCTATATGGACTATGAACGCTTAACCCTGTCTTATATTAATTTTTATTTAGCCAATCAAGGCATTGTCATGCCAGCCTTTGGCCATACAAAATATGATAAAGCAGCTTACGAGCTCTTTTGCCAGCTTTTCCCCGACTATCAGATTACTCAGATTGATGCTTTGGATGTGTTTGCCGGTGGTGGCGGAATTCATTGTATTACGCAGCAGCAGCCTTGTAGTAAAATTAAAATCTAATAACATCAGTTTGATAACATCCGTTCGGTATCATCCGTTCGGTATCATCCGTTCGGTATCATCCGTTCGGTATCATCCGTTCGGGCTGAGGAGGCCGTAGGCCGTCTCGAAGCCTCACATTCCCAAGGCTTCGAGACGGCCTACGGCCTCCTCAGCCCAGACGGAATTTTATTGTCATCCCTGTTCTATTGCCAACCCTGTTCTATGTCATCCCAGGCCGTGGCGGCAACAAAACACAAGGATACAAAAAATCATAGAGTTAACAAAAATCCTGCACAGATAATTTAGAAAATAGATTGACACAACATCAAAATAGAATGATTCTTGACTGTTATAAAAGCACAGGATTAACTATTAAATTAGTTTACTTTCAATCTGTTCAAGGATCGTAACCAATGAAATCAGTAGTATGGGAACCCAAACAGCCAGAAAAAACAAAAATGTGGCAATTCATGCGTTTTGCAGAACAAAAATACCCCCCACTACAATTCAAAAATTATCAAGAATTACATCATTGGTCGATTAGCGACCCCGCTCTTTTTTGGCAAACCCTCATTGATTTTTTTGGTCTTAGCTATAACAGCCCCGCCAAAGAAATACTCAATCACTATGAACATATGATGGATGCACGCTGGTTTAGTGGCGCCACCTTTAATTTTGCCGAAAAATTATTATCTCGCCGCGATGACCATCCGGCACTGATTTCTGTAAATGAAAATGGGGATCGTGAAGTTATCAGCTATAAAAAGCTGTATGAATTGGTTGCCAGCTGTGCCGAAGGTTTAAGAAAAGCGGGAGTAGTCACGGGTGATCGCGTGGCTGCGCTGATGCCCAATGTTCCTTCTACCATTATTGCCATGTTAGCCACCACTTCAATTGGGGCGATTTGGTCCTCTTGTTCGCCTGATTTTGGCCCACATGCCGCACTGGATCGCTTAGGTCAAATTGAACCCAAGGTACTATTCATTTGTGATGGTCATCAGTACATGGGTAAAAAACACGATGGCAGCGACAAAATAATAGAATTGAGCAAAGCAATTCCTTCGCTAACCAAAATTGTGATCTGCCCTATTATTTTTACTAACCCCGATCTTAGTCCACTGAAACATGCTGTAGTTTGGGATGATTTTCTTGAGCCCAATAAAGAATGCCAATTTACCCCCCTACCCTTTGCCCATCCTGTCTATATCCTTTTCTCATCAGGAACTACCGGCAAACCCAAATGCATTGTCCATGGGGCGGGGGGCACTTTATTGCAGCATTTGAAAGAACTGGGTTTACACAGCGATCTAACCGACAAAGATAACCTCTGTTTCTACACTACTTGCGGCTGGATGATGTGGAATTGGATGGTGTCTGTTTTAGCTTTGGGCGCTACACTCACGCTGTACGAAGGAGCCCCTACCTACCCAAAAGCCGATCGTCTTTTTCAATTAATAGATGACGAGAAAATCACTGTTTTTGGCACGAGCGCTAAATTCATTTCTTCCGTGGAAAAAGAAGGAATTATACCCAGAAAACAATTTTCATTGAAAACACTGCGAGCAATTCTTTCTACGGGCTCGCCTTTATTGCCAAGGAATTATGATTTCGTTTATCAAAACGTCAAACCGGATGTCCAGCTTAGCTCTATTTCGGGGGGAACAGACATTGTCTCCTGTTTTGCTTTAGGTAATCCAATTCTTCCAGTCTACCGGGGCGAACTTCAATGTCTTGGCTTAGGCATGGCCGTAGAAATTTTTGATGAGCAAAGGCATGCTATCCGTGAAGAGCGGGGTGAACTGGTTTGTACGAAGCCCTTCCCTTCCATGCCAGTGAGTTTCTGGAATGATCCTGATAAAACAAAGTATAAACATGCTTATTTTGAACGTTTTGACAAAATATGGGCACATGGCGATTTTGCTGAAATAACCAAACACAATGGACTTATTATCTATGGGCGTTCGGATGCCGTATTAAATCCCGGTGGTGTGCGCATCGGCACCGCTGAAATCTATCGCCAAGTGGAAAAAATCCCGGAAATTTTAGAGAGCATTGTCATTGGTCAGGCGTGGCAAGATGATGTCCGTGTGGTGCTGTTCGTTAAATTGAGAGAAGGAAGGAAACTGGATGAATCTTTAAAAGAGACCATTCGCCATACTATACGCCACAATGCTTCTCCTCGTCACGTCCCAGCAAAAATCTTACAAGTTGGCGATATTCCAAGAACAATCAGTGGCAAGATTGTGGAAGTTGCTGTCAGAGAAATTGTTCATGGGAACAAGGTTAATAATCTTGACTCCCTCGCCAACCCCGAGGCTCTTGAGCATTTTAAAAACCGCGAGGAATTAGGCGAGTAGTTGTAAGCGCTCTTAATATTGATTCTGGCTTGAATCTAATGGTATTCAGGCCCTTCAGAATCTTCATCAGGTTCTACAACAAGAGTTAGAGTAGATCCAAGACCCTTTTTATTACCCATCTCATTATCCTTTGCTTTACCCTTAGTATTTTCCCCGCACCTGTCATCATCAAAATTCGCGGCATTTCCACTACACCCCAACCCGGCTAAACCTCGTGAAACCATTGGAATGCTAGGTGTATATTGCTTTACTGCCTCTTCTCTTGAACAGTTAACCGCAGCAACCTTATCTTTATTATCCTTGTAAGTGTTGTAAGCCGTGATAGCTGCAGGAAAAACGGTAACGATACCTACTACTGCCCCTACAACCCCTAAGCGAGTTGACTTCATACGAGCCCACCAGTTTTGAAGATTGCCATCTATTGCATCAAACATCATGCCTGTTAATTTTTTGTGAGCCTGAAAACGGCTTGAATTTTTTTGGGAAAGATTATCGATAGTATCAATCTTTTCTTCTGCAAAATTTCTTGAGACATAGAGACCTTCAGGTTTTGCTTCTACCTTTGCAGGTCCGCCTTGATCAACGAGGCTTACCAGCGACATGGCTGATTGCAGGCCCCTTTCATTGTAAAGTGCATCCACTGATTTTTTTAGGGCAGCGATATTATTTACCGCAATTGGACTGCCACTTTGTGCCGTTGTAGCTAAATAATAAAGAACGTCCATTTCCGGCATATCTTTTTCATCTTTATTCAGTAAATCATCCAAAAGCGCGACACGGCCATTGATGGCTTGGGCACGTTCATTACCACTCTTGCATCCACCCAAAGAGACTTTTTCAGAAAAAACGGATAAAACTTGTACAATTTTGGCATTCTCATGGCGCCAATGAAGATTATTAGCCATGATATTTTTTAAGCCGAGCTTAGCATTTTCCGCAATATTGTCTATAGAAGAAAAATTGATTTCATTTCGCCAATCAGCTTTAAGTTCCTTGATTAATAGAATAGCCTTTCTTCCTTCCGGCGAATCAGCAAAGAAAGGTTCACGATCAGGGCGGCTGAGGAACTCTTTATAAAGCTCAAAAACCTTCTTTATTTTTCCTTTCTGTTCATTAGTCTCAAAGCTTTCTAATCCGGGCTTATCCTTTTTCCTAATGACCTTTAAACTTTCATCGCTAATGATATCTGAAATCGTATGTAACATAGCTAATTCAGCCATCAACGTCGATTCTTGGACTAAAGCATTACCCCTGTCGTAACCTAAAGTATCCCCAAAGCCATTCACGGAGATGTTTTGCACCAAGCAAAAAACAGCATCCTCAGCATTTTTTTCTAATTGAAGAGCATTATAACGATGTGCTCCTTGCAAAATGTGAATTGCACTCTTAGTTTGTCGATTTTTAGAAGTGAGATCATCTAATCGGTCATTAATTGCCGTATAGCTATTATAAACATAAGCCTTGGGCTTAGTATCATCAGCAGTTAATTGCCCTTTTAGCGAATAGTCTTTGATAATTTGTCCTAATTTTTCACTAGCATCTTGAATATATTCCTCTTCATTCTGCAAATCTTCCTTAACTACAGGTGATGGCGTACGAATTTGCAGGCGAGGATTTTGATTAGCTACCACCACATTATTCGAGTTCATCTCATGAGAAATAATTCGTCGATGGGCGAATTGTTTTCCTATGACGCGTTTATGGGCAGTATTCTCAGACCCTTCGATTAAAACAACTAAACCTTTTTTAGTAGTATGGAGAATATCATTGGGTGTTGCAGTTGTTTGTTCGGCAATTTTTTTAATCGATGCTGTTTCAAGATCAGCCTTACTAATAATTTGGCCTGTATGCCTTGCAATTTCTTCGAGCAAAATAAGATGCGCTTCAGGCAAAATAGCTTTTCTTGCTTTATCGAGCGCTTTATTTAATTGAGCGGTATTAATCTTGCCGCCACGTTTAGATGAAGACTCTAACAACCCTTGGGCTAAAGAACCCATCACCAACTTGTTAATCCTGAGCATCGCTGCTTGATGAGCTGCTTGCATTTCCTGTTCTTTATTATTCAATTTATCCGCTTTCTGCGCTTTCTGATAGACGCGAGAAACGAGAGCTAGATGGAAATGCAGCTCTTGTTGCAGGGCAATAATGCTACCTTTAGGCAGCGACTTAAATTGAGTAGCAAGTTTTTCAGCCTTATCCTTTGGGCTGCCTGCCTTTTTCAATGCTAGTTCTACTGTTTCATAAAACTTCTGTTTTAAAGCCTCATCAACACTAATGTCCAAGCTCACAGTAGTGACAAGGCTAATTTTTTGACCAAGAACCTCTTCCAGCTCCGTTTGATCATTAATTTCTTCCTCGAACTGGGTGCGAAATTCTTCTTGAATTTTTTCAAATGGCCATTCAACATCGACTAGGATGCGTCCTTGCGGATCAAAAGCTAGCTTATTCATGTTAGCCAGCGCTTGAGCTTTTGCTTGCTCAGCTAAAATCTGCATGTATAGCGCTTGTGCTTTTTCCTTCGACATAGTGGGCTCAAAAATTAATGAGGTATCCATTATTATATAGAAATTGTATTACCAGAGTATTAAGAGAATATAAGCTATGCTAATTAGGATTGAGCCCGGACTAAAATCTGTAGCAACGCCGAACAAGTCACGGCACAGAGGTAGGGATAACAGAAATCGTTCTTAATTTTGTCTATACTAAAGAAAATCAGAGATATCTAATAAATACAGGGATTTGTTGCTAATTAATTTGCAATGAAATACCACTGACACAACTAAAAGAGTCAGCATTAAAGCATTAAGGAGTGTGGTATGTGTGAAGCTAAATGCATCAGTAATGGTATCGTCGCTGGAGTTGTCGCAGGAGTTGTGTGCGCCTTTTTTTTAATTCTGATGGATACACTAATACACCTGCCAACCAAAATGGGTGGGCTCATGATCCATTTTATTGTCAGCATCATAGCCGGTGTCATTTTTGCCCTCATTTTAGGGTGGTTAATTCATTCTTGGTGGGCGGCAAGTTTTTTAGGACTTCTCTTTGGTATCTTATTGTGGATTGCTGGCCCCATGACCTTATTGCCTAGCTTAACCGCTGGCGCCCCTTTATTCTCTCAATGGAATTATGCAGGGATTCAAGCGAACATTCCTTTATTGATCAGCTACCTACTCTATGGGCTTGTTCTCGGACTCAGTTATTGCTTCTTGAAAAAAGGAAAATTACATAAGCTCAAAAAACCGAAAATCTGATTCGAGTTACTAAGATGGGTTAACAATTCATTCCTTTACTGCCTATTTTATTAGATAACAGTTTGGGCTGAGGTATCCCCATGAAATGAGTATCTAAAGAATTTGTATTGATTTTATTCCGTTCAGCCTGAAGAGCACGCAGGGCGTGCGCCTCGAAGGCTTGAGGTACTCGAAGACCTGCCCTGAGGTTCGCGAAGGCCTGTCCTGAGGCTCTCGAAGGCTCTTTTGCGGCACTTCGAGACAGCGCTGCGCGCTTCCTCAGTGCGAACGGTATAAACAAAAAGAGCAATGAACTAAGCAATCTATATAAATTTCGAGGGGATACCTCAGCCCGGACGGTATAAAATAACGCTGGCAAAACCACCACAAACCAAACCGCCACAGATTGACACTAACAATGAACTGTCAACATACCCTAGATGATTCTCATTATTTATAGTATCATGCTCGTTTGCGCCGATTTGAAACTCAGCTTGCGGGCGCTCATTGGTTTGGCTTGAACCCATCCACATGAAAAAACGGCTAAAGCGGTGGGCAACCCTCCTTCCTACTTCCTTAGCATCCCGCATCTGTAAACCTTAGGTTGATGTGATGATTGAATTAAATGGGTTAACAAAATCCTATAACGACACGATTGCCTTGCGTGACGTTAATTTATTTGTACAAGAAGGCGAGATATTTGGCATCATTGGCAAGAGTGGTGCAGGTAAATCCACTTTATTGCGCAGTATTAATCTCTTAGAACAGCCTGATCAGGGTGAGGTGATCGTTGATAATGAAACGATTACCGAATTAAGTCCGGCTAATTTACGTAAAGCCCGCCATAAAATGGCCATGATTTTCCAACATTTTAATTTACTCAATTCCAAAACGGTCTATGACAATATCGCCCTACCAATGAGGATACAAGGGATTAATGAAGACAGTATTAAAACTAAAATCGCTGAATTATTACCTTTAGTTGAACTTTCAAACAAAGTAGACGCGTACCCTGACCAGCTGAGTGGTGGTCAGAAGCAGCGTGTAGCCATTGCTCGCGCCTTAAGTTGCTCTCCTAAAATTTTACTTTGTGACGAAGCAACCTCTGCTTTAGATCCTGAAACAACCCAGTCCATCCTTGAATTACTTAAAAAAATTAATCAACTCTATGGGATAACCATTGTATTGATAACACACGAAATGGAAGTAGTGAAACGTATCTGCCACCGCTTGGCGGTGATGGAAAATGGCGAAATTGTCGAAACGGCGGCTTTATCCAATGTGTTTTCTAAAGGAGAAAGTGTGGCTAAAGCAATGTTGTATAACCAACTTAGCCCACAACTCCCCTCCTGCCTCAGTGGGAATTTATCCAATTTTCCTAATAATAAGCCTTTATTGCGTTTATTTTTCCAAGGAGAAACAGCGACTGTCCCTTTTATTAGTAAAACTAGCCGTGAATTACATTTAGATATTAATATTTTACTCGCCAATATTGACCGTTTTGATACGATTACCTGTGGCGTTTTAGTGGTGGAATTAACTGCCAATGAGACTTTATTAAAACAATTTATCGAACGCTGCTCAATGGCCAATTTAACTGTGGAGATTTTAGGATATGTCACTGACGATGTTTTATGATTTACTGAGAGCAAGTGGCGAAACGATCTACATGGTTGCAGCTAGTACCCTATTCGCTATTATCCTAGGGCTCCCGTTAGGTACCTTGCTGTTTACAAGTACTAAAATCAAGCCTCATGCTTGGGTAAGTCGTTTTATTTCGGGACTAATTAACATTAGCCGCTCGATTCCTTTTATTATTTTGCTGGTTGCTTTAATTCCTTTCACTCGACTTATAGTAGGCACTTCCATTGGCATACATGCGGCGATGGTTCCTTTGACTTTAGGTGCCACACCGTTTTTTGCACGCCTGGTGGATAATGTCTATCAAACGCTCCCCTCCGGGTTGATTGAGGCAGGTTTTTCCATGGGGGCCAATACTTGGCAAATGATTCGCTATATTTTGCTGCCCGAAGCATTTCCTGCGTTAATTCAAGCGATCACAGTGACGGCAATTACCTTAGTCAATTATTCAGCCATGGCAGGTACTGTTGGTGGTGGTGGTTTGGGTGATTTAGCTATTCGCTATGGCTACCAACGTTTTAATGTGGTGATCATGCTGGCGACTGTTTTCATTTTGATTGTCATTGTTCAACTGTTGCAAATGGGAGGCGATCGCTTAGCACGCCATTATTCGCGCAATTAACTTTGCCAATTGCGCTAGAACACTATTTTCGGAGAGCTTTATGCGTATTTTTTCTGTACTTATTTTACTCATTAGTTTAGTGGCTTGTAATAAGCCTTCACCTAATACCTTGACGATAGGAACCATTGCCGGTCCTGAGACTGATATAGTTGAAGTCGCCAAAGAGGTTGCGCAAAAGCAATATGGATTGAACATCAAGATTATTGAGTTTAATGACTACAATTTACCCAATGAAGCACTAGAAGATGGCAGTTTAGACGCCAATGTTTATCAGCATTTACCTTATTTACAAGCTGCTATGAAAGCGCATGGCTATGATTTAGAAGCAATCGGTAAAACTTTTGTCTATCCCACAGGTATTTATTCAACCAAAATCAAAAGCTTAGCCCAATTACCCGAACACGCAACGATTGCCATACCAAATGATCCAAGTAATGAAGCTCGCGCCCTATTGCTGCTGCAAAAAGCAGGCTTAATTGATTTAAAAGACGAAAACAGCGTCTCTATTGCAGATATTTCTAACAATCCTAAACATTTAGTGATTAAAGAATTAGATGCAGCACAACTCCCTCGTATCCTTGCTGATGTCGATGCAGCCGTGATCAATACGACCTTTGCAATTCCTGCGGGACTTAGCCCTACTCGGAATGCAATCTTTGTAGAAGGAAAAGATTCTCCTTATGCAAACCTGATTGTGATTCGCCGTAACAGCAGTAAAAAACCACAACTCGAGGAATTTGTTAAAGCAATGAATTCACCAGAAGTAAAAAATAAAGCAAATAAACTATTTGGTGATTCAGCAATCCCAGCTTGGTGATTGCATTCCTTAATTTTGAGTTAAGGATTTATTGTTATACTTTTTTTATGCATGCAATTATATTTAGATGGTGAACTATGGCTCTTAAAGTAGAAACAAATCTTAGTGCCGCTGGAACCCAAGAAAAAAAGAAGGTTTACCAGCATTTTATTCGCAGTCTCAAAGACAATGGTGGTTTAAATAGCACCAACAGTTTCAATGATTATGATAGCGGTCAAATCAGTTCTGTCGATGGTTTTTCCGAGGTTAAAGCACCGGATGGGACTAAACTGAGTGAAAAACTGAAAGCGGCTGGGACCCCAGATGCCACTGCTGCAATACAAGCAATTAGTGCTGCATTAGAAAGATCTGACGATTACAAAAACGCCAAAAAAGATTTTAATACTGATTTATCTAATTTAAATGATCTTCTGCTTGCAGGTAAATATTCCCTCGGCGATGCGGGCTCCTATTTGCTCGAAGCTAAAAACACAGCCGTTAATCCAATACAGACACAGCAAACACTTGTACGTGATAATTTATCGAAGCTTTTTGACAAAGATGATTTTAAAACGCAGATGAAAAATTCTTTGGGTTGCGACGATTCAGGGCTTGAGACCCTTAAAAATCAAATGATGGACGCGCTCAAAAAAACACAAGACGAAAAATTGAGTGAATTTAAAAAATCGCTTGAGGATAACGCAAACCAATTATTCAAAAAAGCAGAACAAGAATATTGGCGGCTCACTTTTCTTGGGCATCGATATTCATCAAATAGCCAGATGAGGGCGGAAATTGATAAACTAGCAGCAGAGGCGGAAAAGAATAACCCTAACCTTTCTATGCACTCCGGTATAAAAGGCTCAGATAGATTAAAACATATCGACCCGAGTAAGCTACAAACCCATGTGACTATTTCGGGCTCCACACTTCAGGGTAGCGAGACTGGAGCGCTTAGCGTGCAATTTAATCGCTGGTATAACAGTGACCACAGTGTTTATGAAAAGCTAACCTCAATTGCTGAAGAACTTAAATCTCGGGGTTCAGATATTATTACTTACGAGATTAATGAGGCTGACCCTAAACGCGCTGAAGAAATTGCTAAAAAAGCGGTCGAAGCAGCAATGCTAGCCGGTTTTCCTCCCGACAAAATCAATATTAGAGTAAATAACGAGGACAGATATAAAAGCAATTATGACGAAAAAACAAAGAAATACACTGTTGATGACAAGCTGTTTAACAACCCAAACGACGCTACACGTCTTAATTTTGCTAAATCTAAATACGCCAAAATGGCTGAAACCAGAGAAAGGGACCTAAAAGGTACCAATGGTACGCAATTAAAAGCCGAGCTTAAAGAGCTTAAAGAAAAAGCCAGGGAAGCTGAGGCAGCAGCGGCCGCGGCGGCATCTGCACCTGGGGGAGGCTTAGGAGCTCCTTAATACAATGAGGGGAGCCTTCATGCTCAGGCATTTCATGATTGATTGTCATTCCTGATGTTTGTTATCTCTCCCGCGTAGGTCACCCAGAGTTGCAGCGAGGGGTTTCGGATTTAGGCATCGTGCTGCCGTTTGGAGATCCCTCATTACGCTCGGAATGACATAGGGGGCAAAGCCCAACCTACGAACTTCATGGACAAAAATAAATTAACTTGTGTAAAAAAATGTTGATACTCAACGCTTAGCGACTTATAATCGTACATATTTAAACCATTTTACCCAGTCATCGAAGACACCTAAGCCTCAGGGAAGACTTTATAGCGATTTATCCTGGAGTGCTAATGGCTAAGCCCATTGATTTAAATAAAATTTTTTCATTATTGGATGAGCAACCCTCTAAAGAAAAAGACCATTTCCTATTTTTATTAGGAACGGATACCGTTTTCACATCGCGGCCGACCTTAGGCTTGGCTGATCTTTCCGAAGCTGAACAAAAATCTTATGAACGAGGAGAAACACTTTCCTATTCAGCGCAAGCTATTGTTCAATTATTAGATGAAGAGAGCGAGGCAGAAATCGGGGCAAAGGGTGAGCCGCTTTCTTATAGTTCCCCTTCTGTCGATGTGCTCAATGGCCCGACTACTTTAGGAAGTGAAGTCGGTGAGCGTGTCGCACAAGGCGTGTTCTTGGCATTACGGGCAGCAGCCAATGGTAAGAAAACCCTGCAAATGCCAGCACATAGCCGCGGTGCGGTTGAAGCGCTCATGATAATCAATGAACTAGCACGAATTAAAAAGAAACTAAAAGAAGAGCCGGGTTTATCTTTGTATCAAATTCTCTGTCAAGCTCCTACAACAGAAGATAATACGGGTATCGCCAAAGCAATCACAGGTAGCAACTCACCGTTTAAAGAGGCGAATGAAACACCTGAGCAACGTCAGGCATTATTAGCAAGATTAGATAATTTGGCACTTAACCCTTTCCTCATTGATCCCGTCCCTGGAGGTAGTAAGTACTATTTGAAATTCCTACGTTGGTCTAGTCCAAGATTTTATGAACAACCCCAATGTAACGATTACGAATTACTACTCAAGCAACATGAAAGAACTTGCTGCTTCAGCCCAATTATTCCCAAGGGTATGCAACCGCTGACAATACCAGGACATCATGGTACCGCCAGCGGTAACCGCTATAATCAGCAAGGTGTAGCCGTTCCAGAATCGATAGAAGATCGCGATACAACCACAGTCCAAGATCTCGTTTTATGTAAGTTATTTGCTTTCTTGAATCGTTGCACTGGCAATCGATTTGGTACAGAACAGGCAGTGAAGCTTGAGCATAAAGAACTGGATGGAGTTTTAAATGATTTTCTTAGACAAGATGAATCAGGGCGCAACGCAGAGTTATTAAAGCATTACAATGCTGTGATAAAAAACATTCAAGCCTTTACCTGGTTCCAAGACGGCTCCTATGCTCGACTTGGTGCTCAGTATGCTAAAGAAAAACAACGATTTGTTCATTTACATGGACATAATCATATGCCCATGGAAGCGGCTGTACCTGCTCTGCATCAAGATTTTATCAATCAAGAACATGCCCTCTTGTATTTGCGCGGTTATATACGTTTCGGAAAAAGAGCTGAGGACTCCTTAGCTGGAATGATAGCTGATATTACGGAAGCATTGGACGAAACCATTGGAAAGATGTTCGATGGCTCTATGAAAGAGAAAGAGAAAGAATCCGCTCGCCGTTCCGCTTCTAGCTTAAACTTCGACTGTATTGGTTTACTGAACCTCCTCGAAAAAGAAGAAGGCCGCAAAATTTTCTTTGACGGCTTGGGTATCTTGATAGAAACGCTTAGCCAACGATATTTGCGTAATAATCTTAGTAAAGAAGAAGATCTGGCTTTACGCAATATCATCGAAAAACCATTTCGCATTATACAAGAAGCAAAAAAAGCAATAGCAGAACAGAAAGACTTTTCAGAAGAATATACATCGCTTATTTATCAATTTGACGACTTTATTCAGAAAGGATTTAAACGCACTGTTGAGACGCATTATGCATCCATTATCCAACAGGTGGATGATTTAAAAGCTCAAATAGATCATTTATTAAATCCTCCTGAGCATTTTTACCAAGTCTTTCAAAAGTTTGTGGCTGGTCTACCCGATAGTGAAGTCCCTAAGGAGCTTACTGAAATAAAGGGATACCTATCAAAGATAAACTCCTCTCGCATTCAGAATATCGACGATATTTATCATATTCTGGAAGAAGCCCTTGCTCCTTTTAAGGACAGTATTCCTAAGGAAACGCTTGAGGTAATAACCGCTCATATTTCCAGTAAACAATCAGAGCTTCTACAACCTTGTTTTGATACGCACCAAACTTCAACTAATACTTATTTAATCAATCTTGAGCGTTTATATCATTTAGCGATTACTTTGAGGAAAGATTATCGTGCACAGCAAAGTTTACTTTCCAACGAAATAATCGACATTAATCTAAATCAACTTAGTTTCCGCATTGATGCTTTAATTAACGCTGGAGGGATTTTATTAAAGGAAAGAAAGATTGATTTGCTCGAAAAACCAGACTGTATCAGTGAAACCTTTTTTAGTTTAATCAAGCAAGAAGCGATCAAGCTTGGTGCCCCTTCACCTGAGCTCGAAGCTTTGAAAAGGCATGTTGAGGAGCAAGCAAGGCTCCTTGAAGAGCTAAGAGAGCAGAATAAAGGACTACTAGAAAAAGGAAAAGAACAGCAATCTACTATCGAAGAGAAAGATGCTCAAATTCAAAAACAAGTAGAAACGCATAAGGAAGAGCTTCTTGGTTTAAACAGACAGATAGCTGACGCCCTTGAACTAAACAAGCAGCTACAACGTAACTTAGTGAATTTAATTGGTGAAAATGAGGAAAAATTAAGCTCTCTAAAAGAAACCATAGAGAATCAAGCTGAAGAAATAAAAAGGCTTCAAAAACAAAATGCGGATGCTCTAAAAGACAGAGACTTGATAGTAAGATTACAAAGCTCGGAAGAAGATGAAAAAACCGTCTTGATTCATACAAAATTATTACCCCTTACTGATACTTATTTGAATCGTTTGCTTCAGCAAGCCCAGAAATATCAACCGGAATTGAGATTAAATGAAGACGGTACCCTTGCTGAGGTTCAAGAACCTGAATCAGCTTCAGCTAAACAAGCTTATGATAAAATAATTATTAAATTAAAGGCAGTGATCAATTTAAGATTGATCTTGAGAAATAAAGATGAACGCCCCCTCGCTAGTGAGCGAGCGCAAGCTTTCGGTGATGAGCTTTTAATTGCGAATGAACATTTTAAAACTCATCGTGACGGAGCCTGGACACATTTCTTTAATAGAAGTGCAATCCTTTTAGGCCTTCTCATTACCTTGCCTTACTCTGCGTTGACGGGCAAAAGAAATCCATTATTTTTCCTTACACACACACATGGAGAAGCCTTTGTCGACGATTGTGCTAAAGAATTGGGATTAGATCCGGCTGTTTCTGCTTAGTCTTTGAATGTATTATGGGCCTTGGCCCATAATCGTCAAGCTAAGCTTATCCGTTCGGACTCTGAGGTATCCCCACGACCCTAAATAGACTGTTTAGTTCATTGTTCTTTTGCTTATCCCGTTCGCACTGAGGAAGCGCGCAGCGCTGTCTCGAAGTGCCGCGAAAGCCCCCCTCCTTCGAGAACTTTCAGGCCTTCAAGAACCTCAGGACAGGCCTTCGAGAGCCTTAGGATAAGCCTTCGAGAGCCTCAGGGCACAGGCCTTCGAGACGCACGCCCTGCGTGCTCCTCAGGCTGAAGGGAATAAAATGAACACGAATTCTTTAGATGCTGATTTCGTGGAGACACCTTAGAGCCCGAATGGAGCCATATAACATATGGAAAAATCACCTTAGGTTGACAGCCGTGGGCCAAGGCTTAACAATTACCCTTCAATCCTGATGCCTCAATGAGGCCTGTTGCCGAAGGAACACTTAATTTGAGGCAACGATGCAATTTATGGTCTTAATTGGCCTTTCCTTCGGCAACAGATAATTTGAGGCAATTCGCAATACCCATTATTTGACACCCCTTAAGCTTTCCTTAATTTTTTGCTAGTAGAATGGTCAAATTATTTACTATTTGATTTTTGGAGTATTGATGTTATCAGACAAGCAAATAAAAGAAATGGTCGAAAAAGAAAAAGAAAAAGAAAAAGAATTAGACAGTTCAGTATCCCCCTCTCAAAGTATAAATGAGCCTTCAGTTGTTGAACAATCCGCTTCAGAAGAGCCGCCTCATCGCGATTTATCTCAACATCTACCTATCCAAGAGCTTGTTGATACTGAAAAAACCTATTGCCATTCCTTAGATGTTCTTGCTAACTATTTTTCTTCACGGGGCAAAACAACCGAAAGCAATAAAATCTTAGCCCAATTAAGTGATTTAATTCCTCAGCTACAAGAAATTTCTCAAAAAATTTATCAACATCTCACAGAATCAATTCGTACTGATCTTAAACCAAGCGAATTACCAAGATTACGTGAACAAAGAATTCAGTTAATCAAATTATTTTTTACTATTTACCCTATTTATTCAGAATTTTATCAAAAATACCTCCAAGAAGTACTCGTGAATTCTGAAGCTTTCAAAGAGGTTGAAAGCTATCTTGCCGACCCGAAAAACGGGGCTCAACAACAGGATTTAGCTAGTATACTTATTCAAATCATTCAACGAGGGCCTCGTTATGAGATGCTTGCAGGGGCAATTCTTAAGCACAACAAGATTTTGCCTCCCAAACATCCAGGTAAATTAACTCCCGAAGAAATTAAGCGCGTTGAAGACCTTCTAGCATTGATTAAAGTCTCTATTGATACAGTTAATTCTGCACTTCCTGTTCTAAAGTTAAAACAACCTTCAGAAGAATCTTATCAGTTTGGCGATTGGTTTCTCAGGGATTTCTTTAATTATTTAACTCAAGGAGAAGAGCAGAGTGAGGTTAGCCCTAGTGCTTCGACTCCTGTTGTGAAAGAACAAAAACCGTATCAGTTTGGTGACTTATTTCTTCGACCTACTTATAGGTATTTGACAGGACAAGAAGAAGAAGAAAAAGAAGCGAAACAACCGGAAGAAACCCCTGAACCAACTATTTCAACAAGTTCAACTTGGGGCTTTGCCCGTTTTTGGAACGTCTCAAAAACGCCTGTGGCTTCTGCGCCTCAGGCTAATAACGCTAGTCTGACAAATGACAATAACGAGGACAGACCTGAAGAAGAGGACAATTTTGTTTTAGTCTAATCTGCGCCCTTCTTATACAAATTGAATTCTCGGTTGCAAGCCACCGAGAATTCAATTACCACTCATTTGCGAAAAATATAAAATTTTGCCTCTTCACGGTGTTGGATATGGTTTATCACTCATTCTCACCAATACAATTACGACTCTCGTTGGATCTCCCAGGGTGAATCTGCGAGCTTGCTCGACAACAATCCTTATATAAAATTCGGATGAAGCTTCATCGACTGACCTAAGTTCAGCATATTTCCTATTGTCGTTAATCTGCAAAGCGCTAAGCTTGTAAAAAAAAATTACGCGGATGAGTTTGATTTATCTTAAATAATCCAGATAAAATTAGTTCTTAACCAGGATCTAAGGAGTAGATCTACTTGATACCCAAATCCTTAATTTTCAAGCGCATTTTTTGGGGCCTGTTAGCTCTAATCATTGCAATGCTTGTTTTCTGGTTAGTCCTTACTCTTTACAGTAAAAAAAATAAGCCAGTTGAACAAACACCTCCTTTACTCCATGTCGGTGGACGCTTAGTTATTCCTGAGCACTCGCCCCTACGACAATTTATTGTTGTTAAACCGGTAGTAGAGCAATTAGTTATTTCTCCTTTTACTCTTCCAGCTATTGTAGAAGCAGATCCAGCAACTTTGGTTAAAGTATTGCCGCCTCTCACAGGACGAATTACGACTCTCAATAAACGCCTAGGTGACCCCGTCAAAGCAGGGGATATTTTATTTACACTTGATTCTCCAGATCTCGCACAAGCCCTCAGTGATGTTGCTCGAGCACAAGCCAGCTTAACTTTTACCCAAGCCAATTTAAAACGTCAACAAAGGCTTAGCGCCTCCAATATCAACGCGCGACGCGATCTACAACAGGCGCAAAGTGATAATATCCAAGCAATCTCCGAGCTTGAACGAGCTAATGCTCGCTTAAAAGCGCTCAACGTAGAAAATATGGATATCAAAGAAAATAAGTTAATTGTCCGCTCACCCCTCGCTGGCCGTGTCGTTGATCTCAATGCAGCGATAGGAGGTTTTTGGAACGATATCACAGCACCGATCATGACCGTGGCTGATTTATCGACAGTTTATGTCAAAGCCAGTGCGCAAGAAAAAGATCTGCGACATCTTTATGTAGGACAAGATGTTAATGTCATTTTGGATGCTTATCCGCAACATTTTCGCTCCAAGATCCAATATCTTGGTGCTTTGCTCAATCCCGACACGCGCACAGTCAGTGTACGTATGCTCTTTGACAATAAGCAGGGATTACTGAAACCTAATATGTTTGGTAAAGCGAATTTTCTGAGCCAGCCCCATAAGCGCATCGTTCTTCCCTTAACAACCATTATCCAACGAGGATTTGATAGCATTGTTTTTGTAGAAGTGGCCCCTTGGCAATTTGAACCCCGTTTACTCGAACTTGGCCCACAGTTTAACGAGAAAGTTGAAGTACTTTCAGGACTGAAAACTAGCGAACGTGTGGTTGTTAAAGGGGGAATCATACTTAATGATTGAAAGTTTCGTTACCCAATGTTTCCATCGTCGCGGCATTGTCATTCTTGTTTTTATTTTTATTAGCTTTTATGGCTATTACTGCTGGAAACAAATTCCACTCGAAGCCTATCCCGATATTGCACCAACCACTTCACAGGTCATCACCCAAGTTAATGGGCTAGCCGCGGAAGAAGTTGAACAGCAAATTACCATTCCTTTGGAACGAGAAATTATGGGAACACCCGCGGTTAGTGTAATGCGATCGCGAAGTACCTTTGGTCTGTCTTTAATTACTGTTGTATTTCGGGATGGCTCAGAAGATTATTGGTCGCGACAACGTTTATTGGAGCGTATTAATAATGTCACACTACCTTATAATGCACAGCCTGGCCTAGATCCGCTCACATCGCCGATTGGTGAAATCTATCGCTACACCTTGGATTCTAAAACGCGAACCCTACGTGAATTATCAGAACTCCAATTCTGGAAAGTCATTCCCAAGCTCAAACAAGTGCCAGGAGTGACAGATGTCACCAATTTTGGTGGAGTTACCACGCAATTCTTGCTGGAATTTGACCCTCTCAAATTATCAAAATATAACCTTTCACTCGGGCAAATCATTCAAACCATCAATAACAACAATGCCAATGCCGGCGGAAGTATCATGGTTCGTGGTGAGCAAGGCATTGTCGTAAGAGGAGTTGGTTTAATTCGCAGCCTTAAAGATTTCGCCAATATCCAAATTGCGCAAAATAATGGCGTACCTATTTTTCTCAAAGATCTCGGCACAATTACTTTGGGTAATAAACAGCGCCGAGGAATTGTCGGAAAAGACAATAACCCTGATGTGATTGAAGGCATTGTGCAGTTACTTAAAAAGGAAAACCCCTCGATAGTGATGCAAGGCGTCCAAGATGCAATAGATGAGCTCAATGAAAAAATCTTACCCAAAGATGTGAAAGTTGTCCCCTACCTTAATCGCAGCGACCTGGTTCATGCGACCGTCCATACGGTGGGTAAAACCTTATTTGATGGAATGACGCTGGTTACGCTGGTACTTCTATTTTTTCTTGGCAGCATTCGTGCTGCAGCAATTGTTGCGATTACCATTCCTATCTCATTATTAATTGCTTTTATTCTGATGTATAACTTCAATATCCCCGCCAATCTACTTTCATTAGGCGCAATTGATTTTGGTATTATTGTCGATGGTGCCATTGTGGTCTTGGAAAATATTTTGCGCCGCCGAGAAGCAAATGAGGAAGCCGTTTTAACCGAAGAAGATGTATTAAAATCCAGCCTGCAAGTCACACAACCTATTTTCTTTGGCATTCTTGTCATCATCACTGCTTATTCCGTTCTCTTCGCCTTTCAACAAATCGAGTACAAATTATTTTCACCCATGGCTTTCGCTGTTGGTTTTGCCTTAATCGGTGCTTTGTTAGTGGCCCTAACCCTTGTGCCTGGCTTAGCTTATTGGTCCTATCATAATCCCGTCAAAATATACAAAAATAGAATTCTCACTTGGTTAATGCCGCGTTATGAATCCTTATTACGTCGCCTCATTGGTCGTACCAAATTAGTTGTCAGTCTTTTCGCAATCACTTTTATACTAGTCACCATTTTAGGGATGTCGATCGGTCGCGATTTCTTGCCTTATCTGGATGAAGGGTCAATATGGTTAGGAGTTACTCTACCTGCTGGAATTTCACTCGACAAAGCGACGGAGATGGCCAATCAAATACGCAAAGCGACTTTAGAATTTCCAGAAGTGAATCATGTCGTTTCGCAAGTAGGTCGCAATGATGAAGGAACTGATTCATTTACGCCCTCCCACATCGAATGTGCCATTACACTACATCCCTATAATACCTGGAAGTCAGGTTGGACCAAGCAGGAGCTTATCAAACATCTTTCTGAACGCTATGTCGAATTAGCAGGGGTCCATGTCGCGTTCTCGCAACCAATGATTGATGGCGTATTGGATAAAGTCGCTGGAGCACATAGTGACTTAGTGGTAAAAATTTTTGGTAATAATCTTATTGGGGTACGCAAGATAGCCAATAACGCCGTGCAAATTTTAAAATCGATACCCGGGGCCAAAGACGTGATCATCGATCAAGAGCCGCCAATGACTGAACTACGCATTGATGTCGATCGTCAAGCCATTGCCCGTCTAGGTATCAATGTTTCTGATATCATGGATGTCATTCAAACCGGGATAGGTGGTAATCCTATAACGCGTATTTATATTGCGGACCGCAGCTACGATGTCACTGCAAGATTTCCCCCCTCTACTCGCAACAACCCTCAAGCGATTGGCAACCTTCTTTTAACTACAGCGAATGGTGCTCAAGTAGCCTTGGCACAATTAGCCAAAATTAAATTTGTTGAAGGACAAACGACCATTACCCGTGAAATGAGTAGACGTCAGCTAACCGTTCGTTTAAATCTTCGTGGACGCGATTTAGGATCTTTTGTTGAGGAAGGAAGAAAACGGCTTAACCAGGACTTACAATACGATCATAACCGTTATGAAATAGCTTGGGGCGGGCAATTAGAAAACCAGCAAAGGGCTCAGGCTCGTCTGGCGATTATTATTCCCATGCTACTTGGTTTAATGTTTGTCCTCTTATTCTCTCAGTTTGGAAATTTACGCCATCCTGGGTTAATCCTTTTGGCAGTCCCTCTTGCCATGCTTGGTGGATTAATTGCTCTTCTTATGCGCGGGATGACTTTCAATGTGTCCAGTGCAGTCGGCTTTATTGCCTTGTTTGGTGTGGCTGTTTTAAATGCCATTATAATGATTTCCAATCTTAATCGCTGGCAACGGCAGCCTGAAATCGGTAGTTTAAAAGAAGCTGTCATCCATGGTGCTAAAGAGCGTATGCGGCCAGTGTTAATGACCGCGACCGTAGCAGCAGTGGGTATGATTCCAGCCGCTTCGGCTCACGGTCTAGGAAGTGATGTACAACGTCCTTTAGCGACTGTTATTGTCGGTGGTTTAATTACCGCAACCGCATTGACCTTAGTTTTATTACCCGCCTTATATTATTTAAGCGAAGAACGATTCCTTGCGCGCAAAGCAAAAAAAGCAGCTAAGGAAAAACGATGATTAACACTAAGCAAGTAAAAAAGAATAAGCCCGGTTTAGCCACATCGATATTTTTCTTACTAACTATCACAGCAAGCTTACTCAGTGGATGCGGGCCTGATTTTCTGCGGCCTCCTCCACCTACTGTCACTCGCTATACGAGTGAACCAATACCGGCACAAACGGCATCAACACTAACTAAGGCGGGAAAAAGTCAGTCGTTTGTTACTGGCAAAGATATCCCTGCGGAATGGTGGGCAATTTTCCATTCTGAGACGCTTAATCAACTGATTCAGGAAGCACTGCGCGTTAACCCTGATATCAAAGCCGCTGATGCGGGATTAAAAATCGCTCAAGAAACGGCTTTAGCACAACGTGCTTTCTATTGGCCCCGGTTGGATGGGAATTTTAACGTAACCCGCCAAGAAACAGCGCACACCTTAACACCAGTCGTCTCCACTAATTCACTTTTTTATACCCTAATTACGCCACAATTGACTCTTTCTTACTCACCGGATGTATTTGGTTTAAATCGCCGACAGGTAGAATCCCTGGAAGCTCAAGTCGCAACGGCGGTTTTTCAGCGAGAAGCGCTAGCCTTAACCATCACTTCTAATATTGTGATGGCAGCCATCCAAGAAGCGTCGTTACATGCACAAATTCAAGCGATTCTGCGCAGTATTACCATTGGAAAAAAACAACTTCGCTTATTGCGCATTCAACATAATACCGGGGAAATTGGCTTACAAGGCGTTGCTGCCCAAGAAGCGGCTTTAGCTCAATTAGAAACTAGCCTACCCCCTTTACAAAATCAATTGGCCCAACAGCATCATTTGATTGCAGTACTTTGCGGACACTATCCCAGTGAAGTGATGATTAAATTTGATCTCAACAAACTTCATTTACCCCGCGAACTGCCTCTTAGCCTGCCCTCTACTTTAGTAGAGCAACGTCCTGATATTCGCGCAGCCGAAGCCCAAATCCATTCAGCCAGCGCTCTCATTGGCGTTGCGATTGCCCAACGTTTTCCTAATATTTTATTAACGGCGATAAGTGGTTCAGCAGCCTTAAACCCGGGTATGTTATTTAATACCAACACTCTTTTTTATGCTTTCACTGGAAACGTGGCTCAAACCATCTTTGCAGCCGGCCTGCTTAAGCACAGACAGCGGGCCGCTGTTGCCGCTTTTGAACAAGCTGATGCGCAATATCGCTCTGTTGTCTTAGCTGCATTTCAAGAGGTTGCCAATACCTTAAAAGCGATTCAATTTGATGCGCTCAATTTAAAAGCAGCCGAAAAAGCAGTCGAAGCAACCCGCAAAAGCCTTTATATTGCTCAGAAACAATGGAAAGAAGGAGAAGTAGGTTACCTTGAAGTACTAAACGCAGAACAAAATTATCAACAAGCCCTTATTACGCTAGTCCAAAACCAAACGAATCGATTTGTTGATACGGTAGCCTTATTTCAAGCCTTAGGTGGGGGCTGGTGGAATCGCAAACTGGCAGTGCAAAAACCAGTCATTGTGCAAAAAACTAATTGCTTCAAACCGCCCTGTGCTAACTAAATGAGAGTTTAGGCTATTGCTAGACTAACTAAAAATGATATATTTATTACGTTAACATTTTGGAGAGGGAATTCTGCAAATGAAACCATTCAATTCTTATTTAAAAATTAATATCATCGGTCAAATCATTCTTATTCTTTTCTTGCTGACTTTCTTGTTAAATGAAACTTATGCTAAAGCAGGTTCTTGTGCAAAACATGGCACTGTTGTTGGCTGCAATACATCCACAGGCTACCAAACTGCAATGATGGTACACGGTCTCCCAGTTGTGAATATAATCAAAAGTGACTGATGCACAAGCACGAAGAGTTGATTGAATTAAAGGCCATCATGCCAAAATGTGGCAAATGCAGGCTGACGGGTTTCTGCCGAAGAATAGACAAAATTACATTTTGTGATTATTTCCTTCCTGCAAAGACTTTTGCTCTTCAAGATCCATTGCCTGTGGATTTTCATTAGTTTCTTCACTAGAAAGTTGAGAATCGATAACCACAGACGGGCGCGTCACAAAGAAGCTAGGCGAGTGCTCCGTTCTAGTATTCTCAATATCGGCTGTTAGATTTCTGTTTCTGGTGGCAAAAAACCCTATGCGAGCCCGAGATGGTTCATCCGTTTGCGATGAAAATGCAGGTGCTTTTCGCTCTTTAGTCTCTTGTTCATCTGCAGAATTTCTTTTTCGTTTACCTAGAGGCGCTTCAGCGGCTTGAATATCTGCTTTTTGTTCTCTCCCTTCCAAATAAGCTTGACAATAAACATCCAGCAATTGCTCTTTGAATGCATTTAATTCATCGATTCGAGTTAAATCCTGGAATGTAGCCACTAATCGCGAATAAGCGTTTAACTCTGCGAGTTCCTTGGGTAAGCTAAGAATGATACCGCCATCGTTTTTTTCTCTTTGAGAAATTACTCCAGCGCTGAAACCCATTGTCCAAACTTGTCTTTTCAAATCATCAATGGGGAGACGCTCATTAGGACTTTCTTTTTCTAAATCAATTTCAATTTGCAACTCAACTGCCAGTATTTCTTCTCTTGTTTTTAGTTCCTCCACAAGGGCTTCTTTATCAACTCGAGGAAATCGTAGCATACAATCATTAAAATCAATTAAATTCCTGACTGCAGTAAGCCTGTTCTCTTGGTCTGGTCTTTGTTCGATAATAGTACAAATCGTTTTTTCTTTGTCGATGTAAGGAACTAAAAGCTTTTGCATTCGTGGATCTTGTAATGACTCAATTATTGACTCAGAGCGACTAGTCAATAAAAGGCTCATACAAAAACGAGATAAGCAGAGCACCATTAGTTCACGATAGACAGTATTAACTAGACTTGGGGCATCAGCGCCTGCAAGCTCTAATAAATCTTGTACTAACCTAATATCATTTTTACTAATAGCAGCCTTTAATTGCGCTGCATTGACCTCTGCACCCTTGGCTAATAAAAATTGCACTAGCTTTTGTTGTTTAGCTGCAGCAGCATAATATAAAAAAGTTTCTGCGCTACCAGCCTTTATTGGTTCATTAATCCCATGTAACTCATTATTTAAAACATAACTGATGATAATAATACGACCATGCTGGCATGCAGCAGGCAGTGCTGATTCAATGAGTGAATTAAATTCACTCCGTGGTAGTTCGGAAGCCCATGGAGCAAACAGTTTTTTCAGTTCATCATCGCCTAATAGCTTTATTTCTTTTAAGGAGTTTTTTTGTAACCATGTAGTAGGCATCCCCTCATAAAACTGCTGTTGCAGAGCGGGCTCCGATTGTGAAAGATAGGGTTGTAGTATCCGCAGCGCCGCATCATGATCGACAGCCTCACCAGGTACAGGATGAGAATTGAGCCTTTTTAATTCCTCTTGCCAATAAATCAAGTCTTGGTATAAAGGATCAATCAATGCTTTGAAGATGGCATTAGCACCATGCAAAGTGGCAAGATAACTGGTATAAGGTTTAGCCATCTGTACAAATCGTGCATCCCTATCGATAAAATCTTTAAACCACAGGAGCACCGGCAACTGCTTAAATCGAACAATAGAATCGCATAGAGCGAGAAGTTTTTCCCTAGTCAGATCATTTCCTGGATAAGAAAAAAGCGCTTGCAATAAGTCCAAATGACCCGCTTCTGCGGCAAGCATCGTGATTGTTTTCACTTCCTCTACTTCTTTCTCTTTCTCATTAGCCTGCTGTGTTAAATATTGCAGCGCATTACAATTAATTAAATCGGGTTGCGCCGCTAAAATAGCATGCACATCCTGTTGTTGATTAAACAATACGGCCCAGGCGAGAGGTAAGCCCTCTTCCTCTTTCAGCTCAAGTTGTTGCCTAAGCAAGGAATGGAAATGAGCTAAAACCTCTTGCCGCTTAAATTGGACTGCCGTCCTAATTAAGCTAAAATTAGCCGCTTGTAAATCTTCGATAGAAACAACTGCTTTACAAGCCTCTTTAGTAGCCCCCGTGATAATTAGAAAAATTAATTTCCTTAGCTCCGGTTTTAAAGCACCATATTCTTTTTTATAGAGGTAGAGAAACTCGCTTTGCCAATCGAAACCCACAGGGGGATGCTCAAGTAATTCATCGGGGAAAAATTTATAGTATAAGTTTTTCCAAATATAAGTATCATTCGTCAGGCGATGAAAAAGCCTACTCACCAATTGCACGCTAGATATCAGTGACTCGGGATCAAGCTCTGATAAAATAGCTAACCAAACTTCTTCAGATAATCCAATGCTTGCTTGTTGAACCTCTTCTTCAACAGTTACTTTTTCCTTTAATTTATTGTTATTTTTCATAATTCTCATTCATTTTAAAAAGTTATTGCTGGTAAGAAGACTCTTTACTTTGAGTGTCTCCTTGCGGCAAGCGATCTCGAGCTTCAGTAACCTCTGCAGAGCGTTGAGAATCGTCCTCAGGCCGCAGAAAAAAGCTAGGTGAGTAGACTGTTTGCCCCTCTTCTGAATCAGAGCTACTGACGCTTGTTGTACTAGCACTCACCGCAGGTCTGTTTCTACTCACGTCATTACCAGTAACTGGTTTTTTGTTTGCAAACATTCCCAAACGGGATGGTTGAGCGCTTTCTAATGCAGGGGCTTTCCTTTCTTGAGTCTCTTTTTCGTCTGCAGAATTTCTTTTTCGCTTACCTAAGGGTTGCTCGTCTCCCGGCTTCTGTTCAATTGCAGTTTGCTTGCTTTTTTTAGCCTTTTTTTCTACTTGCGGCTTAGGTTCAGACTTTCGTTTGGACGACGATCTTGCTTCAAATGAATTTCTTTTCCCTTCTAAGTAAGCTTCAAAATAAAGAGCTTGCAGTTGACTTCTTAATTTCTTTATTTTTACTGGCTGATCTCGGTAGGCAGCAACTAATCGCGAATAAACCTTTAATTTGTTTAGTTCACTAGGTAACTTCATAGTGGCAGGTAAAGAATCTTCATTCGCGCTTTTTCGTCTGCCGGCATTCACACCTTTTCTGTAGCCCATTGCTTTCACTTGGAGCTCCACTATTGCTAAATCATCGCTATTAGACGCGGTTTTCCCTGAATTAATTTCGTATTGTAGCTCGGTTCTAATTGTATTTGTATTTTGCTTTGGCTCTGTTTCAACGAAAGCTAATAGCTTTTTCTTATCAATTGGAGGAAAGTCCAGCAGCCTATCATTCAAATCGATTATATTTCTAAGCCTAATTAAAGTACTCCTTTGCTCGAAATCCTGTTCGCTCCGTTCTGCCAAAATATCACAGATCGCTTTTTCTTTATCGATATAGGGAAGTAAAAGTTTTTGCATCTCTGGATTTTTTAATGAATCTATAATTGGATCGAGTTGGTCCATGTATCTAACCAATTGAAAGCGCGGCAAACAGGACTTGGTAAGTACTCTAAGATAAACTGCATTAACCAGAGCTGATACATCCTCCCCTGCACGCGCTAATAAATCTTGCACTAATGGGATATCGTTGACCCTAATAGCAGCATATAAAATCTCTGCATTGGCTTCAGCACCATTCGCTAATAAAAAGCTTATACACTCCTCACTTTGGGCTAAAATAGCTGAATAAAGCGCTGTACGATTTGATTTATCGACGAGATTGATAACTCCCGGATCTACAGAAAACAAGTGCTTGAGTAGATCAATTTTATTGTGCTTAACAACGACGTCTATTAATCTAAAACAGGTGAGTGGTTCTTTTCTTTCTTCAAGAACCACTAAAAATAAGTCTATTAGTTCAGAAAAATCCTTGGGTTTTAATGAGCTTTCTCCTGACTTGATGTCTGCATCATGTTCTAATGGGTTTTCTCTTAATTTGATGAGTGCAGCAAGTGTTAGCTCAAGATTAGCGTTACGATCTAATAAAAACCGAACTAGTTTCTGTTGGTTAAACATAGCTGCGTGTAATAAAAGACAATCTTCTTTGCTACCCAATAATAACTCATTAATATTAAATAATTTATTATCCAAAGCATATCTTATAATATTGATATGGCCATGGCGTGATGCAGCACTCAAGGCTGATTCTATTGACATCTTAAAGCCATCTCGCAGCATTTCGGTAGCCGATGGAATAATCAAATGTTTCAGTTTATCGTCATTGGTTATCTTTGCTAGTTTTAAAATAGCTTCTCGTCGCTTATAAACTAAGCCAAGTGATATGCCTAAAAACTCCTGAAATAAACGAGGATCTAAGTCTACGAATTTCTGAGCTAGTTCCTGTATTCTCTGCTGCACCGCAGCGAAATCTACTGTATTCCCAGTTGAAAAATAAAGCTCAGGAGGAAGTTGATTTAACTCCCGCTCCCAATCAACCTTTTCTTGATGTAAAGGTATAATTGCTGCTTTGAAAATGGTAATAGCACCATATAAGCCTGCGAGGTAACTAGTATCTGGTTTAGTCATCTGTGCAAATCGTGCATTATTTTCGATAAAATCCCTAAACCGTTCGAATAGTGCTAGCTGCTTAGACCGAGCAATACAATGGTAGAGTTCCCAAATCTTTTCTGTATTTAGTTTATTGCCTGGTTGATTGAGAAATTCTTCTAATAAATCTAAATGACCTACCTCTGCAGCAAGCTGAGTGATTGTTTTCTCTTCCAACTTGTAGTCATTAATTAGCTGGGGTTGCTCCCCCAAGATAGCATGAACAACTTCTTTTTGATTAAACAATACTGCCCAGCCTAGTGGTAATTGCCCCTCTTCTTGCAGTTCAAGTTGTTGTCTAAGTGAAGAATGGAAATGTCTTAAAACAACTTGCCGATCAAATCGTGTTGCCATTCTAATTAAGATAAAATGCTCCGCCTGTAAGTCTTCAAGAGAAACCACTGATTTGCAAGCTTCTTCTGTGGCGCCTGTGATAATTGAAAAAATTAACTTGCGTACTTCCGGTTTTAAAGCGCCATATTCTTTCTTATAAAGATAATGAAACTCACTTTGCCAATTGAAATCATCAGGGAAAGGCTCGGGTACCTCGTCGGGAAAAAACATTAGAAATAAGCGTTTCCAAATGTAACTATCATTCGCAAGACGATGAAACATTTTACTTACCCATTGCACGCTGTCTTGCAGTGATTCGGGGTCAAGCTTTGCTAAAATAGCTATCCAAACTTCTTCAGATAATTCGACACTAGCTTGTTGAATTTCTTCTTCAACAGCTACTTTCTCTGGATAGTTGTCTTTCATAATTCTGATTCATTAAAAAAAGAAAAAAATTTTACTATTTTGGATAAATAAAAAACAGAGAATCTTTGGAATTCCCATTTCCCAAAATGGAATAAAACACAGTTATGGGTAAGAATACCTCTAAGTTCATGAACTGATCGTCCTGAGGAGGGCTTTAGCCCGTCTCGAAGGATTTGTGCTCTAACACCCTTCGAGACGCCGCTTTTGCGGCTCCTCAGGGGGAACGGTAAGAGCACCTCTAAGTTCATGAACCATTCGTCCTGAGAAGGGCTTTAGCCCGTCTCGAAGGATTTGTGCTCTAACACCCTTCGAGACGCCGCTTTTGCGGCTCCTCAGGGGGAACGGTAATAGGTAACGACTGGATTGCTAATCTTTTTTTCCATAACTGGCGTTAATCTAGCATCTATTGTAAATATCAAACCTTACTGTTTTTCCAGGAACAGTCGATGTGGGGGGCAAAAGAGGTGATAACTGTTGCGGCCATTTTACGACGACTCTCTTCAACACCTTAGTCATCGCAAGCTCTAACAAAGGAAGCGTATCAAGATCGGGGCCAATGAGTTGTTGCAAAACTTGCAGATCTTTCTTGACTAAGGCTGCTTTTTGCCTTTGAGGATGCATGGGGTCGATATAAATCACATCAGGGTAATCTACCTGGTCTAAGGTTTCTAAATAACTGGCTGCATCAATCGAGCAAAGCTTCAGATTTAAAATTTTTTTTGAATGCTCATCCTGGTGCTCTAAAGCATCTTTAAGCAAAACCGCCATTAGCGGTTGCCGTTCTAACATGAGGACTTCCGCGCCAAAACTAGCCAGAACAGCCGCATCTCGCCCCCAACCTGCGGTGGTGTCGATGATTCGCACACCAGGTCCAGGTTTACAAGCACGAACAAGCCCTTGTTTTTTGCCAGCATCTCGGCGTTTTTGCCAGGTTTTGCTAGAAAAATCAGCATATAAAGCGGAGAACTCGCCTATTTTTAAGACTAGTCTATCGCTGGTCAACAGTAATTGTTGTGGAGCCTGATTATCAATCTCGAGCTGCAATTGCTGCTGCAACTGCTTTGCTTGCTCAAGGAGTTCTTCCGTCTCATAACCTATCGCTAATTGTTCTATCATTTTTGAGTCAATAGGTAATCAACACAACCTGCAAGTGAATCAAAAACAGGTACATGGCGATAAGCCTGTAAGCCTACTCGATCGGTCATAGGAGAAAGAATCATCATCGGGGTTGCACCTGCTGCCTCTGCAGCTTGGATATCCGATACCCTATCTCCAATAAAAGGAACACCCGTTAAAGAACAATTTAATCGTTCTTCTAGCGCAAAAAGCATTCCTGGTTGCGGTTTACGGCAAGAGCAGCCCTCATCGGGCATATGGATACAATATTCAATCGCTTCAATCTCGCCTCCTGCTTCATGGACTAGACTAAGCATTTTGCGATGAATCGCTGCAAGTTTCGCTTCATCATAATAACCTCTGGTAACACCAGACTGATTGGTTGCAATTCCGATGCGGTAACCTGCTGCAGTCAATCGGGCAATGGCTTCAATGCTGCCAGGGATAGGAATAAATTCTTCCGGGGACTTAATATAATGTAATGAGTCCTTATTAATGACACCGTCTCGATCTAAGAGCACTACTTTGTTCATAGGTTTAATTGCAATAAGGAAATATCAGCAACACCCTGCAATAAGTTTTGTAAACGAGTTAATAAATTTAGGCGATTCCGTTTAACGGCTTGATTATCGACCATAACCATTACATGTTCAAAAAACGCATCCACAGGCTCTCGTAAACTCGCTAGCTGAGTGAGGATTTTACCATAGTCCTCACTGTCATAAAGCGGCTTAACCCATTCTTCTACGGCTTTTAGATGAGCAAAAAGTGCTTTTTCAGCGCCTTCTTCCAGCAAACTTTCATCGATACCTATTATTTTTATTTCAGTATCTGCTTGTTGCAATAGGTTATTTACCCGCTTGCAAGCTGCGGATAATACGGCAGCTTCTGACATTTGTACAAAGTTGGCCAGGGCATGAATTCGTTTATCTAAATCATATAACCAATCATCCTGTCGTGCGCGGGCAGCCAAGATAAGATCTGTAGATAGACCTAAACCCTGATAATGCGATTGCAAGCGCTCTAAAACAAACGGTTTTAATTCATCCACTAGCGGCTTGGCAGCCACAAGGGTATTGCCATAAACAGCAAAAGCTTTAGCGATTAACCCCGTTAATTCAAGGCGCGTAGGCGTATCAATTAACATGCGCACCACTGCTAAAGCATGGCGTCGTAGCTTAAAGGGATCTTTAACACCAGAAGGTTTTTGACCAATAGCAAAAATACCGACCAAGGTATCAATCCGCTCAGCAAGCGATAAGGCAAGTCCGAGTTTCGAGCTCGGCAATTGGTCACCAGCAAACCGCGGCATGTATTGCTCGCTCAAAGCCAAGGCTACGCTATCCGCTTCACCATCATGCTTCGCATAATAGTAGCCCATTAATCCTTGTAATTCGGGGAACTCGCCAACCATTCCCGTCATTAAATCACATTTACTAAGCTCAGCAGCTCGACCGGCTTGTTGCTTATCCAACTGCAAAGAGGGCGCTAAAAATTCCATTAGCGCTTTAACTCGTTTTGCTTTGTCTTGCAAACTACCCAATTGGGCTTGGAACACGACTTTTTCTGTGGCGGGAATATGATGGCTTAAAGGCTGTTTTTTATCTTGGCGGAAGAAAAAAGCAGCATCACTTAAACGAGCACGCATGACTTTCTCATTACCTGCAATCACTTGCGGCGGATTTGAACTCGCTATATTCGCTACCGTAATAAAATGCGGTAATAATTGCCCTGCAGCATTACGCAAAGCAAAACATTTTTGATGGGCTTGCATGGAAGCGATTAGCGCCTCAGGCGGAACATCTAGAAATTCTTTTTCAAAACTAGCAATCAATGCTTGTGGCCATTCAACAATGGAAGTTACTTCATCCACCAAATCATCAGGCATCACCGCTTCTGCCCCATGGGCTGCAGCAAGCTGCTTAACTTGAGTAAGGATTGCATCGCGTCGCTGGCTAAAATCAGCAATAACAAAGGCGTCGCGCAAAAGTGTTTCATAATTTTTTGCTTGATCAATTTTTATTGCTTGAGGATGGTGAAATCGATGTCCAAAACTATCAGCACCCGTCTTGACCCCTAAAATCTCACAAGAGATCACTTGATTAGCAAATAATAAAACCGCCCAGTGGACTGGACGTGCAAATTCAGCATCGCCATTCCCCCAGCGCATGGGTTTAGCAATCGGTAAATTCGCTAAGGCTTGGTTAATCATGGCTGGCAATAAATCCTTAGTCTTTGCGCCTTGAGTTTTAGACTCATGAACTAACCATTCACCTTTATCGGTTTTATTGATGGTTAAATCACTGACAGCAACACCACAAGATTTGGCAAACCCGAGCAAAGCAGGCGTGGCTTGACCCTCAGCATTATAAGCTGCAACAAGTGCAGGACCGCGACGTGAAACAATTTGACTTGGCTGTTCATCTTGAAGATCAGCAATAAAAATAGCCATCCGTCTTGGTGTGGCAAAGCGACGTACTTCCCCATAAGTAATTTGTGCTTTTTCGAGGGCCGCAGCTAAATTAGCTGCTAAGCTATCTGCCAAGGGCCAAACAGCCGCTGAAGGAAGCTCTTCGCAACCTAATTCAAACAAAAAATCATTCGCCATCACACACCTTCTGCATTGGAAAACCTAGCGCTTCGCGCGCATCGTAGTAAGCTTGCGCTACCGCTCTGGATAAATGGCGCACTCTCAAAATAAAACGTTGTCGTTCAGTAACAGAAATAGCTCGTCTCGCATCCAACAAGTTAAATGCATGGGAAGCTTTCATCACCATTTCATAAGCCGGCAACGGAAGATTCAAAGCAACTAATTTCTGTGCTTCACTTTCATAATAATCAAACTGCTGGAACAAAACATCCACATTCGCATGTTCAAAATTATAAGTTGACATTTCTACTTCATTTTGGTGAAAAACATCACCATAGGTCACTAGACCATGAGCCGTTTTAGCCCAAGGTAAATCGAATAAATTGTCTACGCCTAGAACATACATAGCAATTCGCTCAAGTCCATAAGTCAATTCACCGGTAACCGGTTTGCAAACCAAGCCTCCGACTTGCTGAAAATAAGTGAATTGCGAAACTTCCATACCATTTTGCCAAACTTCCCATCCTAAACCCCAAGCGCCTAATGTGGGTGATTCCCAATTATCCTCGACAAAACGGATATCATCTGCCAAAGGATCTACACCCAAGGCACGCAGAGAATCAAGATATTTTTCTTGAATATCCAACGGTGACGGTTTTAATACCACTTGAAACTGATAATAATGCTGTACGCGATTTGGATTTTCACCGTAACGCCCATCGGTCGGCCGCCTTGAAGGCTGAACATAAGCTGCTGACCAAGGCTCTGGACCTATCGCACGTAAAAAAGTAGCAGGATGAAACGTCCCCGCCCCCACTTCTATGTCGAGTGGCTGCAGTATGACACAACCTTGGGATGCCCAAAATTGTTGCAAAGTCAGAATAATCTCTTGAAAAGTTCTTGGTTTCATCATATATATCTCGAAATAACGAATACAGCTAATAGGCTAGCTAGACTACACTTTTTTATTTACCACCGTACGTCATCCTGCGAAGACAGGAATGACAGTTTGAGTATTCAGGTCTTGAAGTCTTTCCTTAACTCAGCAAGGCTTCGAGACGGCCTTCGGCCTCCTCAGCCCGAACGGGGAGTACCTAACCGACTCCGCAGCATCATTTCCGCTCGGATTACGAGGAGATACTA
>NZ_LNYO01000004.1 GCF_001467895.1 Legionella nautarum | reverse complement strand
CATTTTCCACTCTTCGGTCGAGAAGATTAACTCACAACTTATATCAGGACATTCTCGCCCCAATATAGTTAAATAGAGAATTCTCCATGCAATAATCATGTATAAAGTTAGGCAGGGGTCAAAACGACTCTTGTCATTAAGCTGTAATTTTTCAACTCGGCAACCGCTTTTTAAAATACGAAAGTACACTTCAATTTGCCAACGGCATAAATACCATTTCAGTATATTATGTGCTCCAGTAGCATCATGGATTTTGACGTTAGTTAGTAAGACCCATTCTAGTGGTTCTTGTCCTTCAGGTGAGTCAATTTCTGTTGCAATTAGCACCGTCACGATTACTGTTTTGTCACCATATTTTGTCGATACTTTTCGTTTTCTATCGGGTGGGCATAGAGTAAGCTCTGTTGCATATAAATTTTGTGTTACGTACCGACCTACTTGTTTTTCTTTTGCAGGTATTTCAAAAGTAATAGTGCAAAGTGGTGGGGTACTTTTAGTCTTTTCGATTAGTTTTTCCTGGTCAGGTCTTCCATTATCATTCAAAATCCTCCGATTAGAAGAGGCTCGAATGAGCCAATAGGCTGCAGTATTTTCTTGGGAGGATTGGGCATGTTGTGCTTCATGATATAAATCATAAATGTCCGCTTCTCTGTCGGCAACTGTGATTAACATCGTATCAGGAACTTGCAAAGCGACTTCATTTGCTTTTCGGTAACCCTTTAACCATCGATAGCTTTCCTTTTCTTCCAAAGGAATTTTATGGTTATCTCGACTTTTTTCTCGAGTAGTTCGATGACGTACCTTTTCTCTTGCCCAATGATAAGTATCTAAAACACCTAAACATAGTCGTTCCGGTGTAACTGCCAAGATGGGATGCAGAAGTAACCCTAAATGCTTTTCATGATTAATCGGGCCAATATCTTCCCGTTCTTTTTGCCCTGTAAAATTAAGTGTTGTTGTATCTTGTAGCAAAAGAACAACTGAATGCTGCTTCATACGAGCAAGGGTTGATTCTATATGTGGGGCTAAGATGCTTTCTGTTGTGGCTTGCTCATGATCAAAGAAACGATAAGCAGCTTTTGTTTCATGCCATCCGCCACATGCTGCCGGAATGCTCAAATTGGGTGAGTTACCTAATTTATCAAATAAAGAAAGCAATCGCTTATTGAGTCTTTTATCGCCTAAATTTATGGTTTTCATTTCTCCTGCTGCCCAGCTCATCATCGTCCTTATGACATTATTCGACGATGGAGTATACGAATTATTGTAAATAAAAACAGCAGCTAATACTTATGGGTAATGATGTGCGTAATTGGGAAAGACCCAAAACAAAAGAGTGGGGTAGTGCTAACCTTGTTGCGTAATTCAAACTGTAGAGCACCTATAAGGAAACAGGCTTCAAAGATAGTTGTTTTATAGGGTTTTGAATGTAGGTTACGCAAAAGTCACGCAAGGACTTTTGAGGTGACTAAGGTTTTGAGTATAGCTTATTGATTTTATTGGCTTTAATTGGTGGGCCCACTAGGACTTGAACCTAGGACCAACGGATTATGAGTCCGCTGCTCTGACCAACTGAGCTATGGGCCCGAAGAGTTTGCCATTGTAATGGCTTATGGGGTTAATTGCTACAATTTTTTTGTGAGACAGGGGTGCTGTCTCACAAATTAGGTGTCATCTCCTTCTAAGAAGCTGCGTAGCTTTTCGGAGCGGGAAGGGTGGCGTAGTTTGCGTAGGGCTTTGGCTTCGATCTGGCGAATCCGCTCGCGGGTTACGTCAAACTGTTTGCCCACTTCTTCTAAGGTGTGGTCGGTGTTCATTTCGATACCGAAACGCATGCGAAGTACTTTGGCTTCTCTTGGAGTCAGAGTTTCTAGGATTTCAAGAGTTGCTTCGCGTAAGCCTTCAGCGATTGAGCTGTCGACTGGTGATTCAATGTTGTTGTCTTCTATGAAATCACCTAAATGAGAGTCGTCATCGTCACCGACAGGGGTTTCCATGGAAATAGGTTCTTTCGCGATCTTCAATACTTTGCGTATCTTATCTTCACTGAGTTCCATTTTCTCTGCCAATTCTTCAGGAGTGGCTTCTCGTCCAGTTTCTTGGAGAATTTGGCGTGAAATACGATTGAGCTTGTTAATCGTTTCAATCATATGCACTGGAATACGTATAGTGCGGGCCTGGTCGGCAATCGAACGGGTGATTGCTTGGCGAATCCACCAGGTTGCATAAGTTGAGAACTTATAACCTCGGCGATACTCAAACTTATCCACCGCTTTCATCAGACCAATATTACCTTCTTGAATTAAGTCGAGGAATTGTAAACCGCGATTAGTGTATTTTTTTGCGATTGAAATAACCAAACGTAGGTTAGCTTCGACCATTTCTTTTTTCGCACGTCTTGCTTTGGCTTCGCCAATCGACATTTTACGGTTGATATCTTTAATTTCACTGATACTTAAACCGTATTCTTCCTCAAAACTAGAAAGTTTTGATTGTAGGCGCAGGATTTCTTCTGTGAACTCTTCTATGCGTGTCATATCGAGCTTTTTGCCATGTTTAGCAACCAAATCCTCTATCCATTTGAGGTCAGTCTCTTGGCCTGGGAACGTATCGATAAAGAGTTTACGTGGAATACGTGCTTTCTCAATACATAGCCGCATGATACTACGCTCAAATTCGCGGATATGATTTCGTAGTTGACGGAAATGTCGAGTAAGGCGATCGACTTGTCTTGAGGTTAATTTCAACTTTAAGAAAGAATCAGACATAACATCGAGTAATACGACTGTTTCTTTAGTAGTGCGTCCATGTTTTTTCAACATAGTCATCGCACTTTCATAGTTTGCACGTAACTCGTCAAAATAAATTTTTGCTTGTTCTGGATTGGGACCATCATCAGCTTCGGCGATTCCACCCCCTTCACCATCCTCATCTTCTTCGTCAGCAGCAAGTATTTCCTCAGCAATCTCTTCATCTTGTTGAGATTCGTCGAGCATAGAACCAATACTTGCAGCCGGAGCCTCCTCTTCTGAGTCGGCAAAACCGCTGATAATTTCGCTTAACCGCATTTCTTCAATAAGAACTCGGTCATAATCTTCTAATACCAGTTGTACGGTTTCAGGATAGTGAGCCAGAGATTTTAGGACTTGGTAAATCCCTTCTTCAATACGTTTGGCAATACGTATTTCGCCGTCCCGCGTTAAGAGTTCGACAGTACCCATTTCACGCATGTACATGCGCACCGGATCGGTTGTTCGACCCGTTTCTTTGTCTACAGAAGCTAGGACAGCCGCTGCCTCCTCGACATCTTCTGGCGCTTCTTCGGTAGTACCTAAGAGTGCTAATTCATCATCACTTGGAGGCAATTCGAATACTTTAATATTCATGCCTTCTAGCATAGAGATGATGACGTCAAAATGTTCGGTATCAACAATGTTAGGTAACAGGTCATTAATCTGGGCATAAGTCAGGTAATTTTGTTCTTTACCCAAGCTAATGACTTTGGTGATTTGCGAGCGCTGTTGTTCTTGATCATTCATGTTCATAGGCACTTATCAGGTGAGTGATTAAAAGCTACAAAAGGGTTTGATTATAAACCCGCAAACATAAACTTGCTAGCATATTATGTGTTAAATTTTATCATGCGCAGTTTGATGCCTTTGTTTCATCATTTCTTGCAACATTATTCTTTCAGAAACAGTTAAGCCCTGATTTCGTGATTTTGCAAGGTAAATGTTAATTTTATTTTCTAAATTTTGTTTTTGCAAAAATAATATAATATCAGTAAATTTTTTTATTAGCTCTTCTTCGGGTTCTTGATGGTCCCAGCCTGCTAATTTTCCGAGCGATTCAAAATAGGGGGTGTCGCGCCAGGCTTCAATGAGTGTGGCTGTGTTGGCCTCAGGAGAGTTCTCGATTTGCCTTAGCAGTTTTTGCAATATTTCCTGTCCTTGACCGTCAAGTAGCTCCGAATTGATCTCCGTTTTACAGGCAGTATAAATTTCAGGATTTTGAATAAGCAGTGCAATGGCTAAGCGAATCGGTGAGTTGGCAATCTTTTTATTGGTTTCCTGCACCTTTTGTCGCAAATTATCCTGTAAGATTTGCAGAATGCGGTAATTCTCAATATGAGTCATGCGCGACAATTCATTAATCAATAGTTGTTTATAAGGGCCGTCTTGCATTTTTAGCAGATAAGGCTTTGCGGCATTAATCAACTGACTTTTACCTGCCACACTGAAAGTATCAATTCCATTGGCGATGCTATCTAAGAAAAAACGATTTAAAGGTGTCGCATTTTTTAATCGTGTTTTGAATTGCTCACTGCCTTCTTCTCGCACCAGGCTGTCCGGATCTTGTCCTTCAGGTAGAAAAATAAAACTGGCATCGAGACCTGCATTTAATTCGGGTAAACAACTTTCTAAAGCCCTCCAAGCTGCCTGTCTGCCGGCTGCGTCGCCATCAAAACAAAAAATAAGTTGTTTAGTGTGCTTAGCCAATAGTTGAATATGAAAACCGCTGGTTGCCGTGCCTAAAGCAGCAACCGCATTGCGAATTCCATGTTGGGCTAGGGCAATGACATCCATATAACCTTCAACAACCACGATGTTCTCGATACTGCTCTGCTGTTGGAGAATTTGGTGCAGGCCATAAAGTTCGCGACTTTTTTGGAAAATAGTCGTTTCTGGGGAATTTAAATATTTGGGTTTTTGTTCTGCATCAATAGCCCGTCCGCCGAAACCAATGATTCGTCCATGCCGGTCGTGAATGGGGAACATAATCCGATGCCGATAACGATCGTAGGTTTTGCCGTCGTCTTTTTTAATCAACATGCCTGTGGCTATGAGTTCATTGCGATTACGCTTAAATTGTTGCTCAAGGGTTTGCCAGCCTGCTGGTGCATAACCTAATTGATAGAGCTTTGCTATTTCTCCACTTAGACCGCGTCCTCGTAAATAGTTAATAGCTAGCTCTCCCTTTGTTTTTAAGGTTTGTTGGTAGAATTGATTCACTCGAGTCAGCAATTGGTACAAACTTAGCGATTGCTGGTTTTTTTCAGCATTGCCTTCACGTGGTACTGTCATACCTAAACGCGAGGCTAGAGTTTCTATCGCATCCGTAAAACCTTGATTCAGATAACTCATGACAAAGCTGATGGCATTGCCGCTCACACCACACCCGAAGCAATGATAGAATTGTTTTTTTGCGACTACATTGAAAGACGGTGTTTTTTCACTGTGGAAAGGGCAGCAGGCTATAAAGCTAGTTCCACGCTTTTTTAGTAGAACATAGCCATCAATTAGCTCGACTATATCTGTTCGGCTAAGTAATTCATCAATGAATGGCTGCGGTATTAAGCCAGACATGAACGTAATTAACTCAATTTTGCCTTGATCAAGAGGCTAACTTTGCTCATATCGGCTCGACCTTGCAATTGTGGTTTTAGAATAGCCATAACCTTGCCCATATCGCTCATTTTGGTTGCTCCTGATTCAGTAAAGGCTTGAGCAACTAGTGCTTCGATTTCTTTATCTGATAAGGGTTCAGGCAAATAATGACCGATAACGCCTAGTTCATACTGCTCTTGAGCGACCAGATCATCTCGTCCGGCAGCTTCAAATTGAGTAATGGATTCTTTACGTTGCTTGGCAAGCTTATCTAAGATGATTAGCATACGCTCATCATCAACGACAATACGCTCATCGACTTCGACTTGTTTGACTGCAGCAGTGATAAGGCGCAAGGTGTCCAGTTTTTTCTTGTCTCTGGCACGCATTGCGTCTTTAAGATCGTTACTAATGCTGTCTTTAATAGTCATGATTATTTACGTCGGTGCTTGAGACTGCGACGAGAAGATGTATCACGAGAAATCTTTTTAAGATGGCGTTTTACCGCAGCAGCTTGTTTGCGCTTACGCTCAGCAGTTGGTTTTTCATAAAACTCGCGGCGACGCAACTCAGTCAAAATTCCTGCTTTTTCGCAGGAGCGCTTGAAACGGCGTAGTGCGTATTCAGGGTTTTCGCCCTCTTTCACACGAACGGTAGGCATTAACTATTCCTCTGGTTTAATTGAATACAATAGGTTGGCAATTCTAGTGCCAGTTCTTGCAATCGTCAAGTTTATTTATAGTTTAGTCGATTTGTAAATAAAATTTAGAACTAAAAGGTTGAAAATGGGAGAGGTTTCCTAAGGATTGGGTAGATCCTGCAGGGTAGATCTTTGTATAATTGTCAGACATTATTTGAATTGAGGTATTGATGCGTGTTTTAGGCATTGAGTCGTCCTGTGACGAAACTGGTGTAGCAATTTACGATTCCGAAAAAGGGTTACTCGCAGATGTACTTCATTCACAAGTAGCTACTCATCAGCGTTATGGCGGGGTAGTACCCGAACTTGCTTCGCGTGATCACGTCAAATATTTGGTGCCGCTCGTTGATGAGGCTTTGCAGCAAGCGAAAACCAATAAAACCGAGCTTAATGCAGTGGCCTACACCGCGGGGCCTGGTTTAATTGGGGCTTTGTTAACAGGTGCTTGTTTCGCCAAAAGCCTAGCCTTTGGTCTTCATATACCTGCATTAGCAATTCATCATCTAGAAGCCCATTTATTGGCGGCAAAATTGGACTCCCCGCAACTCGATTTTCCCTTCTTGGCTTTATTAGTTTCAGGAGGGCATACGCAATTAATCGAAGTGCGGGCTTTAGGTGATTATCAATTACTGGGCGATACCTTAGATGATGCGGTTGGAGAGGCTTTCGATAAGACAGCAAAATTAATGGGTTTAGCTTATCCCGGCGGGGCAGTTCTTGCGGGGCTAGCCGATCGCTGTTCGCCAGAGGCAATTCTTTCTTCCCCCCCCTTTCCACGGCCTATGACGGATAGACCAGGTTTGGATTTTAGTTTTAGTGGCTTAAAAACACATGCACTAACCACTTGGAATGCTAGCGAAAAAAATGAGCAGGCAAGAGCAATCATTGCCAAGCTTTTTCAGCAAGCGATTGTGGACACACTTTTAATTAAATGTAAACGAGCCTTAAAGCAAACTGCTATTCGGCGATTGGTTGTTGCTGGTGGAGTAGGTGCGAATCGCAGCTTACGTAGCTCATTGGCCGCTTTAATGACTGAATTAAAAGGGGAGGTTTATTTTCCTCGTCCAGAATATTGTACTGATAATGGGGCCATGGTTGCTTATGCTGGTTGTTTGCATTTATTGCAAGATAGAAGGGATCTAAGTCCGGTTATTGAGGTTAAGGCGCGTTGGCCTCTTGCGGAGTAAACGTTCGTGCTCTATGGGCGGAGCTATTTCGCTCACCCTACGCTGAAACCTAACCGCTGCTCAAGATTCAAGTATATCTTTTCAGCGGTTACCATCGCGAAAATGGCTGAGTTTTGTTTTTTCTCTCTCCAATCTACATTTTAGGTTTTTTAGTCTTTGGTGATTTTTCTTTCTTCTTCGGCGTAGGCTCAACTGAAGGGGGTAGTTTTTCTTCTTCTGCATCATGAAGCGCTGATAATTCATCTTTTTCTGCCTCAAGCGAGGGAGGTAATGATTCAGGTTCTTCTTCGTCAAGTTGGGTATCTATTGCTTGTTCTTCAATGGCAGCAATGATTTCCTCATCTAAATTACTACGGTTGAATTTGATTTTCGGTTCATCTCCATCAATTAAGCGAGTAATATTATTACGGTGTTTGTACAGTACGAATAGGGCGATAAAAAAGAGAGGTGGAAAAATGTCTAATCGCCCAATGGTAAGCAGTGCATACAAGGGGGCAAGAACCATGGAAATGATTGATGCAAGAGAAGAATAGCGGGTGAAGTTTGCCACCAATAACCAAGTAGCAATAACCATTACACCCAAAATAAAATGTAATCCGAGTAAAGCACCTATTGCTGTGGCAACCCCCTTTCCTCCACGAAAACCAAAAAAAACGGGGTACATATGCCCTAGCACAGCAGCTAGGCAAGTAAAGCTAATGGTAATAGGGTCTGCATCAAATAATTTGGCTAAAAGAACAGGCAATAGCCCTTTTAGCATATCGGCAATTAACACCATTGCGGCATATTTTTTACCGGCTAAACGAAGAACGTTGGTAGCGCCAGGATTTTGCGAACCGGAAATACGAGGGTCAGGGAGAGAAAACAAGCGACTCACAATGACGGCGGAACAAACAGAACCAGATAAATAGCCAAGGACCACAAAAAAAATAAAGACCAAGACTGCCATCGTATGCCTCCTACATTGAACGACCTGGTTAGGTCTTTTCCTACCCTTTAAATGAGGGTCCTATTTTTGAATGAAGTATATTATTCAGCAAAGCGGGCTGGTTGTGAAGTGTCAAAGCTCAATCAGGTAGAAACATCGCTTGTAAATTATTCGTGTAACGACGCCCCAAGGTCGTAATTTGCCAAAAATGGTCATTCTTTGAAATAAGGCCAGCTTCGGCGGCCTTGATCAAAAAAGGCTCAATAATAGCAAAGGATAAACCAGTTCGTTCACTAAATAAGGCATTTGGAATAGCTTGTTCTAAGCGACTTGTATTGAGCATGTATTCAAAGGGTAAGGAACTAGGATCAACTTGTTCTTTGGCAGCGAGAAAAGGTTTTTCTGGGTGTAAATAATCACTAGGTTGACGTTGTTTGCGGGTACGAAAAACCTGCTTGTTCTCATCGGTTATTTTTCCATGGGCTCCCGCACCAATGCCGTAATAATCCCCAAAAAGCCAGTAATTTAAGTTATGTTGGGCATATTTTTCTGCGCGACAAAAAGCAGAAATCTCATAACGCTGATAGCCGTTCGCAGCTAAATAAGCGAGGCCTTGTTCTTCTATTAGGCAAACTTCATCTTCATTGGGTAGGGTTGGGCGTTGCTTATAAAAAATGGTGTTAGGTTCGATCGTTAATTGATACCAGGATAAGTGCTCAGGCTTATGGGATAAAGCGATAGTTAAATCTTCCAGTCCTTGCAAAATCGATTGTCCGGGTAAACCATGCATGATATCTATATTTAGATTGGCAAAACCAGCATTGCGAGCGGCTTCAATCGCTTTATGAGCTTGTTGATCATCATGGATACGGCCCAAGGCTTTTAAATGCAACGGATTAAAGCTTTGAATACCAAGAGATAGACGGTTGATGCCTAACTGTCGATAATCAGTGAACCGCTCCTGTTCGACCGTACCTGGGTTTGCCTCAAGAGTAATTTCAATATCCTTTGCAAAAGGGACCAACTTTTGTAGGTGAGTGAATAAAGAGGCATAAGCGTCGGCAGAAAGTAAGCTAGGTGTCCCGCCGCCAATAAAGATAGTTTGTATTTCACGTGCAGGAAAATGGCTTAAATCGGCTGTAAAATCAGCGATCAACGCGTCGATGTATTGCTGCTCAGGCAAGTTATCAGGGCTTTTGTGTGAGTTGAAGTCGCAATAGGGACATTTGCGAATACACCAAGGAATGTGGATATACAAAGAGGTTGGTAACATTATTTAAATCAGGCTGGCTTGTTCAAGACTGCAATAGTATCATAGTTTGCTTTAAATTGCTGAGTGGCTTAGTGTAGTAGCTTGCTAGAGAGGTAATCTACCAGAATGCGAGAAAAACCAGTTTGCAAAAAGAAGACAGTTGTTGCTAAATCAAGACTGTTTACGATAGAAGAGTTGCATCTTCATTTTTCGAATGGTGCACAGCGTTCTTTTGAGCGAATTCGCAGTCATGGCCATGGAGCCGTGCTTATTATTGCGCTTACTGCGAGCGAATCGCTGCTTTTGGTGCGTGAATATGCAGCAGGAACAGAAAACTATGAATTAGGCTTTCCTAAAGGTTTAATCGAAAAAGGAGAGTCTTTATTCGAAGCAGCAAATCGCGAGTTGCGTGAAGAGGTTGGTTTTGCTGCAAAACGTTTTGATTGGTTAAAAACCCTTAGTTTAGCGCCTGCTTATTTTGGTGCAAAACTTGAGCTAGTTGTGGCCAGGGACTTATATCCTTCAACGCTCTTGGGGGATGAGCCTGAGCCTCTTGAAGTAATAGAATGGCCGTTAACTTCCTATAATGAGTTATTGGTACGTCCTGATTTTTCTGAAGCGCGTAGCGTTGCTGCGCTTTTATTAGTAAAACAATGGTTAGAAGGGGAAAAATAAAAATGAATAAACGAGTTAGAGTAGCGATTACAGGCGCTGCAGGACAAATTGGATACGCCTTGTTATTTAGAATTGCATCAGGGCAAATGTTTGGTCCCAACACCGATGTTGAATTGCAATTACTGGAATTAGATCAAGCACTGCCTGCTTTAGAAGGTGTGGCGATGGAACTCGATGATTGTGCATTCCCGCTGCTTAAAAATGTGGTTTGTACTTCTGATTTAAACCGGGCTATGGACGGTGTAAATTGGGCATTATTAGTAGGTTCTGTGCCACGTAAACAAGGGATGGAGCGTGCGGACTTATTGCAAATTAATGGTGGTATTTTTACCAAGCAGGGAAAAGCCATTAATGATCACGCTGCTCAAGATGTCCGAGTTTTTGTGGTGGGGAATCCTTGTAATACGAACTGCTTGATTGCCAAACATCATGCGCGAGACATTCCTGATGAGCGTTTTTATGCTATGACTACATTAGATGAGCTGCGTGCACGTACTCAACTTGCAAAAAAAGCCGGGGTTGATATTACTTGCGTAAGCCAAATGACGATTTGGGGAAATCACTCTTCGACCCAATATCCTGATTTCTATAATGCAAAAATCAATGGTTTCTCCGCATCTACTGTCATTGATGATGAAGTCTGGCTAAAAGATACTTTTGTTTCAACAGTTCAACAACGTGGCGCTACTATTATTAAAGCCCGCGGTGCTTCTTCAGCGGCTTCAGCAGCTAATGCAATTATCCACGGGGTGAATTGTTTAACCAATGATACGCCTGCGATGGAATCTTTCTCAATGTGCCTCAGTTCTCAAGGCGAATATGGTGTTGATGAAGGTTTAATGTTCTCGTTCCCTTGCCGACACGAGCACAATGAGGTCCGCATAGTGGAAGGTTTGAAATTTAACGATTATAGCCAAATTAAATTTAATGAAACTTTAAACGAGCTTCGCCAAGAACGTGATGCAGTAAAAGACTTAGGTTTACTGGATTAATTGCGTTTGACTTAGGTTGTCATTCTCGCAAGAATGGCAACATAAGGAGATTGCTAATGAAAGCTATCAAAACAGCGTTAACAGTTATATTTTTATGCTCTGCTAACTTAGCTAGTGCATTGACTACCTGGACTTGCACTGCCGTCGACACTAAAAATAATGTTTATTCCGGTAGTGGTATCGATCGTGATGCCGCAGAAACCAGTGCAATAATGGCTTGCTCTAGGGGTTTTGAATATGCAAGAAATTGTGCAGTGCAAAATTGCACTGAGCAGCAACAGAATCCGCAGCCGCAAAATCACTAGGGATTGTTGGGGGCAGATAGATTTTCTGGATGCCCCGCGGACAAGCCGCGGTAGGTAAGAGGTAGGGATGAATTGCCGCCCTAATATCTATTAACCAACAGAAGTATAATAACTAAAGGGGACAAATAATTCTTTGCCGTTTATTTTGACCTGCGCAAATAATTTAATTGCTCCAGCTTTCTGTGGTTCAATATGAAAATCGAGCTCTGGCCCACCTCTGTCAGTGGTTTGTTGGGGTTCAACGCCCATGGGATGTACATGCACGACGGTATTAAAATCATCACTAAAGCCAACGATATGCGCATAAGCCCCCATGAGAGGTTCTAAATTATGCACAGGCTTGTCTTGAGCATCAGTGATTTCGATTTTACCCATTGTCGCTTTGCCTAGCTCCAATTTAGGTTGATCAAAAGAGAGTTTAAACTTATAGCCGTCAACGACCGTTTCGGTTGTAATTCGCGGAATAATCTGTGTCATATTCGCTTTGGTTTTATATAAATCGGCAATGACATATTCTTGTTGATTGGTATTCAAAGGCACAAGATCAGCCCAAATTCGATAGTTGGCTTCTTTTTTATTCGGTTTCCATGAGAATTGATACTCGCCAGGTTCTTTGGTGGGACTAGGATGAACATGGCTATAATCATTGAGGCTATCATCAATAATGAGCATATGAATCTTTTGCGTATGCACTTCGCGAAGATCTTCTAGGCTAATGGGTTTGTTAGTTTTAATATCGGTTAATTTGATGTATACGACATTGTTCTTTGGGCCATTAATAATTTTTTCTACAGTTAATCTAATAGTGGGTTCGGCTTTTTTTTGTTGGGTCATTGCTGAATGGTGATGCATCTCATGCGCAAAACTAAAAGGTTGATAGAGCAATCCCATCAAAGAGAGGCTTATGGTGAGTAAAGGTTTTGCTAAATTTTGAAAATTCATAGCAGTTTAATCTCCAGATTGAGCGGCTGAACGTTTTTTCCGCCGGTTTTCCATCGCATTATAGATTGTAGGGACAACAATCATATTCAGGAGGGTAGAGGTAAAAAGTCCGCCTAATAAGACTTGTGCTAAGGGTCTTTCTAATTCTTTACCTACCGGCGAGCCCCACAGCAAGGGTATTAATCCCAAAGCGGCAGTGGCAGCGGTCATTAAAACAGGAACCAGTCGATCGAGGGTTCCTTGCACAACAACATGTCTTAAGGGTTTACCTTCTGACTGTAGTTGATTGTAATGACTGACCAAGATAATACCATTGCGAGCAGCAATTCCAAAGAGTGTGATAAAACCAATCATTGCAGCGACACTCATCTCACCATTAGCGAGATAAAGTGACAGCACACCGCCAATTAACGATAGAGGTAAATTACAAAGTACCAAAAGTGCTTCACTTAAGGTGCCAAATGCTTTATACAAAAGAAGTAACATGGCAATAACGGCGAGAATGCCTAAAAATAAAATTGTGTGTGTCGCTTGTTGTTGACTCTCGAATTGGCCACCAAATTGAATAAAATAATCGTTCGGTAGTTTAATTTTTTCTTTAATTTTTTGTTGAACCTCGCGAATTACGCTGCCTAGATCACGTCCCTGCACGTTAAAGCCGACTGAAATCATGCGTTGAGTATTTTCGCGGCTAATAGAAAAAGGCTGGTTTTCCTCAGTGATTAATGCGACTGCCCGTAATGGGATTTTACCCCCGTTCTCGATACCAATGCCGTGGGCATCAATCAGCATATCTTGCACTGCTTTTACGGTGTCACGTCCCGATTCAGCCATACGCACATAAAGATCAAAACTACGTTGACCTTCCAACACGCTTGAAACACGCATACCGTTTAACAAAGTTTGGACATCGTAGGAAATTTGACCCACATTGATGCCATAGCGAGCTGCTTTTTCGCGATCGATTTTTATAATTAATTGAGGGACATTAATTTGCTGTTCTTTGTTGATATCAACTACACCTGGAATTTCTTTTAATAAGGATTCAACGGATAAGCCTAATTGGTTTAATGTGGATAAATTATCGCCAAATATTTTCACTGCAATTTGTGAGCGAACCCCCGAAAGCACTTCATCCATTCGGTGAGCAATAAATTGGCCTACGTTAAAAACAGCCCCGGGAATATTGGCTAAGTCATCACGGATACGTTTGATTAACTCATCTGCCGGCATTGATTTATCTTTATCAAAATTAAGATTAACATCGAATTCGCTGATATTCGGCGGGAGGGCATCTTCATCGATTGCACTACGACCTGCACGCTGAGAAATGGAAATGACTTGTGGGTATTTCAGTAAATCTTTTCGCACTTGCCTGCCAATGCGCATGGACTCATCGAGTGAAGTGCCGGGTAAGGTAGTCATGGCAATAATAAAATTACCCTCATGAAATTCAGGTAAGAAAGCAGTTCCAAAAAAGGGTAGCAAGGCTAGGGCAAAGGCAAAAGCTAAACCGGACAAGGTTACCACTGTCCAAAAATGGTTCAGTGACCAGTTTAAGAGATGGTGAAAACCTGCTTTAATCCCTCTGGCAATGCTTGTTTCCTTTTCTTCTGTTCTGTCCGTGTCTTGAGTCATTTGAGCAATCCGCTCTTCCTTCGTCATGGGATGTAAAACCAGTTCTCGGTCATTTTGCTTTTCTCGACGATAGACTAAAAGGAAATAGCATAAGGCAGGAACCATCGTAATAGAAACCACGAGTGAGCCAATTACCGAGGCAATATAGGCCACTGCAAGAGGACTGAAAATTCGTTCTGCGATTCCTGAGAGAAAAAAGATAGGGAGAAAGACAAGGCTAATGATGAGTGTGGCATAGATCACAGAATTTCTAATTTCAAGAATAGAGTCAAAAACAACTTCCATCGCGGGTTGAGGCGAGATTGATTGGCGATTGAGGCGTAATCGTCGTAAGACATTCTCCACGGTGATGACTCCATCATCAACTACTTCCCCAATAGCTATTGCAATTCCTCCTAAAGTCATCGCGTTAATACCGAAATCGAAAAACTTCAGTACCAAGATACCGAGTATGAAAGAAACAGGCATGGCTAAAAAAGTAATTAAGGAGGCGCGAATGTTCATTAGAAAAATGAGCAAGACAAGGATGACGATCAAAGCGCCTTCTAATAAGGCCCAACTTAAATTTTTAATCGCCGATTCAATGAAATTGGCTTGGCGGAACACCGAAGTATACAATTTAACACCTGGTGGAAGCGAGGCTTTGATGTCTTCTAAAGCTTCTTGAACTTTGGATGTTGTTGCTAAAGTGTCTGCACCGTAGGTTTTAGAAATGGTACCAATCACTGCATGATCCAGATTATAAGCAGCATCTCCTCGTTTGATTTCTCCTCCGAAAGTAACCGTGGCGACATTGTCGATAGTAATAGGAATGCCTTTTCGCGTGGTGATCAGTGTGGTTCTGATGTCGTCTAAATTTCTAACTCGACCGACGGTACCGATAATCAGCTCAGTGCCTGATTTTTGTAAAAAAGCGCCGGGAACATTTCGATTTGAATTTTGTAAAGCTTGAGTGACTTCTTCGACACTAATTCGATAAGCTAGCATGCGGGAGGGATCTAAAAGCACCTGATATTGTTTCACCTCACCACCAAGCGAGACAACCGAGGCTACACCCCCTAGGGCAAGTAGGCGCGGGCGAATAACCCAATCGGAGATGGTGCGTAATTCTTCCGGCGATGCGGTTTTGCTAACCAGAGCATATTTGACCAACCAGCCGACGACAGAGATTACGGGTAACATCACTGGGTTTGAACCGGGTGGTAATTGCCCTAGCACCTGTTGGATACGTTCATTAATTAATTGTCTATCTCGATAGATGTCGGTTTTGTCACCGAAAACCACTGTGATTGTGGAAAGCCCGACTGCAGTTTTTGAGCGAACACGAGTGACACCTGGCGTCCCATTGATGGCGCTTTCTAGAGGATAAGTGATTAAAGCCTCTACTTCTTGTGGAGCTAGTCCGGGAGCCTGCGTTTGGACAATCACCTGCGGGGGAGCAAATTCGGGAAAAACATCGATTGGCATGTGCCGTAGGTTGTAAATACCAAAGAGGCAGATGCCCAGGGTGATGGCTAGGATTAGGATGCGATTTTTTAAAGACCAGCTAATTAGATATTGAAACATCTGAGCTGAGTTCTCCCTGTCAGTACCAATAGTGGTTGTTTTTTTAGGTGAGGCCAAGACCCACTGCCGTTAAGTTAAGGGCCTAAATACTTTCGTCTACGTCTCCGCGGGCAAGCCGCGGGACGTAGAGCTAAGGGGCTATTCCTTAGCTTAATGACCCACCTACAATTCAATCATTCTGCTTGTCCGTTGGTTGAGGTTTACCGCCTGTTAACCAGTAAGTATAAAGTTGACGATTACCCTGGGTCACTATTTCATCGCCAGCAACTAAACCACTTAGAATTTCCGTGTAATCATTATCGCTGATGCCGGTTTTTACTATAACATGTTCGTAGACATTTCCTTGTTTTTTAAAAACAAATTTCTCATTGTTTGCCTCGATAATGGCAGAATTGGGAATAACCAAGGCGGATTTGTTTTCTGCCAAGATGATATTGGCGCGTATGAACATGCCTGGTTTTAATAAATCTTTTGGGTTATCGAGAAGAATTTGAACATTGACCGTGCGAGTGAGCGGATCAAGATTAGGTTCGATAAGTGTGACTTTGCCCGTGAAGGTTTGTTGTGGGTAACTTAGCACATGTATTTCGGCGGTTTGTCCAACTTTGATTTTACCAAGGTCTTCTTCATAAACTTTCGCGACAGCAATCAGTTTTGAACGATCAGAAATATGAAAGAGCACTGTGTTGGGTGCCACAGCTTGACCTAGATTAACGTTCCGTGCGTCAATGATGCCTGCCATAGGCGCATTCATCACTACGCTCGGTGGCGGATCGCCAATGAGCAAGGATTGAACTTTTAACAATGGTTGAGCGGCTTTTATTTTGTCGCCCAAATTGGCATAGAGTTCGGTCACATTTCCCGAGATTCTCACACTGACGTCTGCTTGGGCATTGGGTAGTAATTGTAGTTCGCCGTTTAATCGGAGTGACTGCTCAAGTGGCTTGGTTATCGCCCGAGCTATTTTTAGATCAATGAATTGGGTTTGCTCAGGATCGAGTGTGAAAGTACTTTTGGGTTTTCCTAAAATTTCGAAATGCTCGCCATGGGCAAAAAGAAGCGCGCTAGCCAACATCATCGTTAAAATAGCAGCTAGAGATCTCAGCATAAGCCATCGATTATTTTGTGAAATCATTGAAATTCCTTTTATCAGTCGAATAGGGACATAAGGAAGGATTGCCACTATTACCAAGAGCTGTACAAAATTTAACCAAAGCTTGTAAATATTTTTCTAACATATTGAGATAAGCGACTTGCAAATCATTCTGCTGACGTTGAATTTGTAATACCTCAAGCAGAGATACTTGACCGTTTCTATAGGCGTCTCTTGCCAATTTAACATTACGCAAGGTCAGTTTTACAGTCCGCAAGCGCGATAGTTTTAGTGCTGCTTCTAAGGCTTGTAATTGCGCATAATTGCTGGCCACCTCCGTTTCAATCACTAATTTCAGCGCCTGCATCTTACTCAGAGCTTGTGTACCTAAAGCACTTGCCTCCATGACTTTTCCTTGATTTCCATTTAATAAAGGAACAGGAATATTCACGTTCAAACTTAGGGCGCGATTAGGCTTTTGTGGATCGCCGCCATCGACGAATATTTTACTTTGTTGAAAAGCAACGCCCACAGTCCAGTCCGCCCATCGTTCAGTGCAAGCAAGTTTTTTTGAGGCTTCCGCACGATTTAAATTAAGCTGAAGTATCCGCATGTCAGGGCGTTGTCTAAGTGCTAGCGCTTTGGCATCCGCAAAGCTCATCGTTAATTGCCCTTCTTTTGGCAAGGATTTATCGAGTTCTAGAGCGGAGGTCGCGTCACGGCCAAGTAGTTGGTTCAATAGCGCGGCTTGACTTAAGCGTAGGCTTTCTAAAATTTGTTTTTCTTGGAGTATGCGTTGATATTCTAAACTCGCGGTATTGGTATCCAGTTCAGAGACTTCCGCAGCGTGAAAACGATTTTGGGTGACACGTACCAGTTTTTTATTGATAGCCAAAAGATCTCTGAGTTGTTTTAAACGGTAATCGGTAACCAGTAAGGAGTAATAACTGTCAGCGACGGAGCCTTTCAACTTGCGCTTTGCATCTCTAATTTCTTGGATGGCGATTGCTACATCAACACGAGCCACCGATTTTTGGCGCCCGATTCGCCCTGAGATTGGAAAATTTTGAATAAACCCCGCACTGCGAGTGTATTCGCCTTCATTGGTCATGAGGCGATCATCCGTATTACTCAAATTTAAACTGGGATTGGGCCATAACCCCGCTTGTTTTAACCGAGCTTCGGCGACTGCAATATTATAGCGCGCTGCTTTTAAGTCATTATTATTTTGAATCGCTATTTGAGCTAATTGATTAATGGTCAAAACTGGTGATGCCATAGTAATTGATGTTTTAGCGATAAGGCTAAAAATAAAAACCCAAACCGTAGCGCTAAACTCCAATTTTCTCATAAGTTCGTCCATCGTAAGCGAAGCGCATTCAGAATGACAGAAACAGAACTTAGCGACATCGCTGCTGCTGAAATCATTGGGTTTAAAAGCAGCCCTGTAAAAGGATAAAGTATGCCTGCGGCAATAGGGACGCCTATTAGATTATAAATAAACGCAAAAAAGAGATTTTGCCGTATATTTTTCATGGTCACTTCAGATAGGTGGCGAGCTTTAACGATGCCATGTAAATCGCCATGTAGCAAGGTAATGCCGGCACTTTCTATGGCAACATCAGTTCCCGTACCCATCGCAATTCCGATATCTGCTTTTGCAAGCGCCGGTGCGTCATTGACACCGTCACCGGCCATAGCAACAATGCAGTTTTTCTGTTGCAATTCAGCCACTATACGGCTCTTATCTGTGGGTAAAACTTCCGCAATGACGGTCTTAATACCTAGTTTGCTTGCCACTGCTTCAGCTGTTTTTTTATTATCGCCTGTGAGCATGACGATTTTGATGCCTTTGCTTTGCAGAGTTCTAATTGCTTCGCGCGTCGTTGATTTGATGGGGTCTTCAATGGCTAAAATAGCAGCAATTTGCCGATCAATAGCCATAAACATCACCGAGGCACCCTCGCTTCTGAGTTCATCTGCTTGGGTGGAAATGATTTTGACATCACTTTCTAATTCTTGCATTAATGCTGCCGTACCAATTGCGATAAGCCGATTATTAATAGTGCCACGTACTCCTTTGCCGGTTAGGGCTTCAAAATCTTTTACTGCAGCCAGAGCTAAATTTTTCTCCAGCGCTGCACTGACAATCGCATGGGCGAGCGGATGTTCGCTATGATTTTCTAGACTGGCGGCAAGAGTTAGGATTTCTTCTTCGGTAAATTCTTGCAGTGGAATGAGTCGCGTTAATTTGGGATGACCTTCAGTCAAAGTTCCTGTTTTATCGACGACTAAGGTATCGACTTTTTCTAGCTGTTCCAAGGACTCAGCATTTTTAATCAGTACTCCATTACCGGCACCTTTGCCGATACCCACCATAATGGACATGGGTGTCGCAAGTCCCAAAGCACAAGGGCAGGCAATAATTAGAACAGAAACAGCAGCGATAAGCCCATAACTAACAGAGGGAGGAGGACCAAAAATTAACCACAAAAAGAAGGCCAAAAGAGCAACTAAAATAACAATCGGTACAAACCAACCAGACACCGCGTCGGCAAGACGTTGAATAGGGGCCCGGCTGCGTTGTGCATCACTGACCATTTGCACAATTCGTGAAAGCATCGTATCACTGCCGACATGCTCTGCTTTCATGACAAAGCTCCCGGTTAAATTGATCGTAGCGCCAATTAATTTATCGCCGACTTTTTTGGTGACGGCTAAAGGTTCACCAGTCACCATGGATTCGTCGACATTTGATTGACCTTCTGTCAATTCGCCATCAACGGGGATTTTTTCTCCGGGGCGCACGCGCAGGCGATCACCGGCTAAAACTTGTTCAAGTCCTATTTCGGTTTCTTGATCATTGTCTTGGAGACGATGTGCTGTTTCAGGGGCTAGTTTTAATAAGGCTCGGATTGCTCCTCCTGTTTTCTCTCTCGCTTTTAACTCGAGCATTTGCCCCAGTAAAACTAAAGTCGTGATGACTGCAGCGGCTTCAAAATAAACATCGACCATTCCATCCCTATTACGAAAACTGAGAGGAAATAGATTGGGAAACAGGGTAGCTACGACACTATAGCCCCAAGCGACGACGGTACCCATGGCGATGAGGGTAAACATATTCAAGTGACGGGATTTTAATGATTGCCAACCCCGTTGGAAAAAGGGCCAACCGCACCACAGCACAACGGGCGTTGCTAAAATCAATTGAATCCAAATAGATAAAGGAATCGGAAGCCATTGCGCAAAAACATGTTCGCCCATCGCTAAAATAAATACGGGTAGGCTGAGGATTAACGCAATCCAAAACCGTCGTCGCATGTCCAGGTATTCTGGGTTGCTAGTTTCTTCGGCGCTGATTGCCTCAGGTTCTAATCCCATACCACAGAGAGGGCAAGTACCGGGTTTCTCTTGACGAATTTCTGGATGCATGGGGCAGGTATACACAACCGGTCCGTTGATAGGGGCAGCAGTTTGCGATTTACTCTTCGAATGGCAGCAACTGTGATTCTCAGCCTGATGTTTGTTTTGATTGTGCTCCATAGCCCACCATTACAATTAATTATCCATAGCTACAGTCTAGCAACGACAGAGGGACAACACTATTATATTTTATTAATCAACTATTTCATTGTTGAGATTTGTGTTGTCTTTCATTCTGTTCTAAATTTAGCTATATAGCCGTTTAAAACTAATCTTTTGTTTTTATTCAAATTTATATGAAAGGAATCTACTATGATTTTAAATACCTACGATATTCCCGATGTTAATCATGTTATTACTCCCGATGAAAACTATGAAATCACTTTGGATTCACCTGCTCTGGATATTTTTACAGATTTTAAGAAAACGCCACCTTTGGTGATTGAGCAATGCTTAGATATCGTGACCGCTGAAGATTTAATGAAAAGAACGCATGTAAGACTAAAATTAGTTCTCGATCACGGCGAATTTGTCGGTACTCTTGCCTATGAGGATTTAATTAGTGAAAAGGTAATGTCCCGCGCCAATCACGTCCATCGAGCCGATATTATGGTCTCAGAGGTTATGACACCAAAATCTTGTTTGAAAGCAATTAAATTCACTGATATAAAACGAGCAAGAATTGGCGATATTGTCGAAACACTCAAAAATCAAGGTAAACAACATTTTCTTGTCATTGACGGCGCTGATCATCATATTCGCGGCATTTTTTCCGCCTCAGATATTGCTCGACGCTTACATGTGCCGATCAATATCGATAGATTGTCTACTTTTATTGATATTTATAAGGCGATAACACGGTGATTTGTTGGGCCAAGGCCCAAGCTTATTAATGTTTAAAATGTCTATATCCGGTAAATACCATGATAATGCCGGCGGCATCTGCTGCAGCGATGACTTCCTCATCACGTATTGAGCCGCCAGGTTGAATAATGGCGCTAATGCCTGCTTTGGCTGCTAATTCAATGTTATCTGCAAAAGGGATAAAGGCATCTGAGGCCATCACTGCCCCTTTGGTGGTAAAGTTGACTTGTTCTGCTTGCCATAAGCCTATACGAGTACTCATAACTCGGCTGGTTTGACCTGCGCCAATGCCAATGGTTGCACTATTTTTTGCAAAGACAATAGCGTTGGATTTTACATGTTTGACGGCTGTCCAAGCAAAGAGTAAATCTTGCATTTGCTGTTTGGATGGTTTTTTTGTGGTAACCGTTTTAAATTCTTCACTACTTACCAGAAAATCATCATGTTCTTGGACAAGCAATCCTCCGTCAACATGCCGCATATCCAATTTAAACTCAGAGTTAGTTTGCCATTCTCCCGTACTGAGCACACGGATATTGGGTTTTGTTGCCAGAATTTCCTGGGCTTCTTTGCTGATGGCTGGGGCGATAATCACTTCAGCAAATTGAGTGTCGAGAATCGTTTTAGCTGTTTCTGCTTTGAGCGGCTGATTGAATGCTAAAATGCCACCGAAACTGGACGTGGGGTCAGTTTGGAAAGCGCGCAAATAGGCATTGACTTGACTATTTGCTAGTGCGATCCCGCAAGGGTTGCCATGTTTGACGATCACACAGGTTGGTGTTTCAAGCGGAAAGGATTTGACACAATCAAAAGCAGCATCCGCATCGAGTAGGTTATTGTAAGAAAGTTGTTTACCTTGAATGGATTGTGCCGTAGCCAATGAACCTGCAGGTGGATTTTTATCGGCATAAAAAACGGCTTGTTGATGAGGATTCTCACCATAGCGTAATTCATATTTCTTGTTAAATTGGCAGGTGAGCGTCGAGGGAAACCCAGAAGGGGAACGGTTCTCGTCTAAAGTGCCTAAATAATTGGAAATGGCAGCATCATAGGCTGCGGTATGCGCAAAGGCTTTTTTAGCTAATTCAAATCCCCAATTGGCGGGGACCTTTTTTGCACGTACATATTTAGCTAATAAGCCATAATCATCTGGTGTGACGACCACAAAGACGCGATTATGGTTTTTAGCGGCAGAGCGAACCATGGCTGGTCCACCGATATCAATATTTTCAATCGCCTTTTGGAAATCACAATCATGATGGCTAATGACTTGTTCGAAAGGGTATAAATTGACGATCAACAAATCGATACGCTTAATCTGATGTGCCGCTAAAACTTCGTCATCTTCGGCAAGGTCGCGTGCTAACAACCCAGCATGAATTGCTGGATGAAGGGTTTTAACTCGTCCGCCTAACATTTCAGGATATTGGGTGCATTCGCTTACATCGATAACAGGGAGCTGATGTTGGGTTAAAAGGGCTGCTGTGTTGCCAGTAGCAACCAATTCTATCCCTCCTTCATGCAGCGTTTTCGCTAATTCAACTAAACCGTGTTTATCAGAAACACTTAATAACGCCCTTTTGGGGGTAAAGGGAGAAGAGGCTCGGTTATTCATATTATTTGCTCTTATTAAATGATTAACGACAGGTAAATGTAAGTAGTGACCAACCTTCCAAATTCATTGATGAATGATGTCTAAAATCCGCTTTATAGGCAGAAATTAATGGTAAAGCTTGCTCATCAAGAATGCCTGATACGACTAAAACACCCGTATCTTTAAGTAACTCTCTAAATTTAGAGCCTAAATCCAGTAAGGGAGCTAATAAAATGTTGGCAATAAGAACATCAACTGGCTTTTCTAAGTTTTGAGGAAAGCCAATACTTAATTGCTGTGAATTAACTGCATTATTCAGTGCATTATTTTGCGTTGCTTGCAAAGCTTGTTCATCAATATCGACGGCTTGGACTTTAGCTGCGCCTAATTTTAAGGCTGCTAAAGCAAGGATGCCTGAACCACAGCCATAATCGATGGCCGTTTTATCTGTTAAATCAGCTTGATCAAGCCAACTTAAGCAAAGAGAAGTAGTTGGATGAGTGCCGGTGCCAAAAGCCAATCCAGGATCAAGAATTAAATTCACTGCATTCGGCTCAGGAGGTTCAAGCCAGGATGGACAAATCCATAATCGTTGCCCGAAACGCTGAGGTTTGAAATCATCCATCCAGACACGCTCCCAATCTTGATCAGCTAACTCGTGGATAGAATAGGATAAATGTTGGTATTGACTGCTTAATGAGGATCTTGCCAGCCCTGCATCCTGGCAATTCGCATACAGGGCATTAATAATAATCTCTGGCCAAAGCGGGGTTGTACCCGGTGCGGGTTCAAGAACGGGATCATCGTTTTTATCAGTTAAAGTGATTGATAAAGCACCGAGTTCTTCCAGTTCTTCGCTAATTATATCCACCTCATCGCGAGGACAGTGTTCAATTTGTAACTGATACCACACAGGTTATTCCTTAAGCATTTTTTCCAGATAGTGGATGTTTGTTCCACCTTCTATAAAGGCTTTATCTCTTAGAATACGTTGATGCAATTCGATATTCGTTTTAATCCCGTCAATAATTATCTCGTCCAAGGCATTGCGCATTCTTGCAAAAGCTTCTGCACGGGTTTCCCCGTAACTAATCAATTTGCCTATCATGGAATCATAATTGGGTGGCACAGTATAACTGCTGTAGATATGAGAATCAAAGCGAATACCCGGCCCACCTGGTTGGTGTAGCAGACGTATAGTTCCTGGAGAAGGCATAAACGTTTTCGCATCTTCTGCGTTAATACGACATTCAAGAGCATGACCTTTTATCTGAATATCCTCTTGTTTGAGGCTAAAAGGAATATCGCTGGCTATTTTGATTTGTTCTTTAATCAAGTCGACACCGGTAATCATTTCGGTCACAGGATGTTCAACCTGAATCCGCGTATTCATCTCGATAAAATAAAAACAACCATCTTGATATAAGAATTCGAACGTGCCAGCACCACGGTATTTTAGTTCACGACAAGCATTGACGACCGTTTCACCAATTTTCTGGCGTAATTCCGGCGTAATGCCTGGTGCCGGTGCTTCTTCCAGTACTTTTTGATGCCGCCGCTGCATAGAGCAATCGCGTTCGCCTAAATGAATTGCATTTCCTTTTCCATCACCCAAGACTTGAAATTCTACATGACGAGGATTTTCTAAGAATTTTTCCATGTAAACGATGGGATTATTAAAGGCTGCTTTTGCTTCACTTCGTGTCAATGCAATGGCATTGAGCAAGTTTGCCTCGTTATGGACAACTCGCATACCACGTCCGCCGCCTCCGCCCGCTGCTTTGATAATGACAGGAAAACCAATACGTTGAGCTAATTCGATGTTGTGGTTATCATCATCAAGTAAGGGGCCATCAGAGCCTGGAACGCAAGGTACGCCAGCCTTTTTCATAGCAGCAATAGCAGAGACTTTATCGCCCATTAAACGGATAGTATCGCCTCTTGGGCCGATAAAACGAAAACCGCTTTGCTCGACAATATCAGCAAAATCAGCATTTTCTGCTAAGAATCCGTAGCCGGGATGAATAGCGACTGCGTCAGTGATTTCTGCAGCGGAAATAATGGCTGGAATGTTTAAATAACTTTTTTGCGAGTTTGCAGGACCGATGCAAACGGTTTCGTCGGCAAGTCGGACGTGTAATAAATCTTTATCTACATCCGAATGCACGGCAACGGTTTGAATGCCTAATTCTTTACAAGCGCGCAAGATACGAAGTGCAATTTCGCCACGATTGGCGATAACAATTTTATTGAGCATCAATATACCCTCTATTCTTCGATAATAAATAGGGGTTGATCATATTCAATCGGATCACCATTAGCGACTAATATATCCACCACTTTACCAGCACGATCCGCTTCAATTTCGTTAAACATCTTCATGGCTTCAACAATACACAAGGTATCACCTACTTTGACAGTTTGACCTATGGTGACAAAAGGTGCAGCGTCAGGTGAGGGTGAAGTATACATCGTTCCTACCATCGGTGAGCGTACTTTATGGCCGTTTTTGCTTGTTCCATGTTTAGGTTCTGAACTTTCTACGGGAGTGGCAACCTGAGCAACTGCCGGTTGTGACGCAGGCAGAGGCGGTGGTGCTGCATAACGCATTTGAGCAGGCGCTTCCACCGCGTAACTGTGGCGGCTTAAACGAACTGACTCTTCGCCTTCTTTGATTTCAATTTCAGAAATCCCCGTTTCTTCAAGTAATTCGATCAATTTTTTAATTTTACGAATATCCATCGATAATAGCTCTCTATTAATTAAATTCTTCTATGATTGCTTGTAATGCTAAGGAATAACCCTTAACACCAAGCCCACAAATCACCCCTCGGGCAATATCAGAAAAGTAAGAATGGTGACGAAACGCTTCGCGCGCATAAATATTGCTGATGTGAACCTCAATAAAAGGAAGGGCTACAGCAGTTAAAGCATCACGAATAGCAATGCTAGTATGGGTAAAGGCTGCGGGATTGATAATAAAATAATCTATTTTATTATCAGGGGCTTGGTGAATAAGCTCAATCAGTTCTGCTTCGGAGTTGCTTTGCTTAGCACTCAGCTCAAAACCTGCCTTTTTAGCTTCTTTCCGCAGGGTTGCATTGACTTCTTCGAGGGTGGTTGAGCCATAGACTGAAGGCTCGCGCATTCCAAGACGATTCAAATTTGGTCCATGCAGAACAAGTATTTTTTTCATCATATGCTGGTTTACCCAAAATTCCTCGGATTCTGCCTGAACTTTGCAATAATGTCTAGATGTACGATGATATCGGCATGATCTCGGCATGATAGCCGGAAGTTTCATAGATCGTCTAAATTAATTGTTTAGCAGAAAAAACGCAGAGTATGCTATCTTTTCATAAAGAGCTGGGATTAAGGATTATGACCACTACCTATATAACGGACGTTACCCTGCGCGATGCGCATCAATGTTTGATTGCCACGCGTTTGCGGACAGAAGATATGTTGCCTATCTGCCAAAAGATGGATCAGGTAGGATTCTGGGCGATGGAAGTGTGGGGTGGAGCTACTTTTGATGCCTGTTTACGTTTTTTAAAAGAAGATCCCTGGGAAAGATTACGTAAATTACGATTTGCACTTCCTAATACCCAATTATCCATGCTGCTGCGCGGCCAAAATTTATTAGGCTATCGACATTATGCTGATGATGTCGTTCGTGCTTTTATTGCTTTGGCAGCAAATAATGGCGTTGACGTATTTCGAGTTTTCGATGCTTTAAATGATGTGCGCAATTTACGGACTTCTATCGCAGCGATTAATCGCCATAAAAAGCATGCCCAAGGAGCTATTTGCTACACGACTAGCCCGGTGCATACTCTGGCAAGTTTTGTTGATACTGGAAAAGCGCTGGCTGATCTAGGTTGTGCTAGCCTTGCCATTAAAGATATGGCTGGATTGCTGACACCCAGTGCAACAGTTGAGTTATATAGAGCCTTAGCTAAAGCAACAAAACTACCCATTCATTTGCATAGTCATGCCACTTCCGGGCTTGCGGCCATTTGCCATTATCAAGCAGTTTTGGCGGGTTGTGATCATGTTGATACAGCAATTTCGTCTTTTTCTGGAGGGGCTTCTCATCCGGCAACGGAGCCTTTAGTCGCTGCGCTCATTGGAAGTGAATTCGATACTGGGATTGATTTAAATTTATTATTGGAAATAGGGGATTATTTCCATAAGGTACGCCAAAAATATGCTCAATTTGAAACAGAAGCTCGTGATATTGACCCGAGAGTGCAGCTTTATCAAGTACCGGGTGGAATGATTTCTAACCTCTATTCTCAACTGAAAGAGCAGCAGGCTTTAGATAAACTGGATGCAGTTCATAAAGAAATCCCTAGAGTACGAAAAGACTTAGGCTACCCTCCGCTGGTTACCCCGACGTCGCAATTGGTTGGTAGCCAAGCGGTGATGAATGTCTTGACCGGGGGGCGTTATACAACAATCACCAATGAAGTCAAACTCTATTGTGAAGGAAAATATGGCGCAGCACCTGGCAAGATAAACCCGAGTTTAAGAAAAAAAGCCATTGGTCATACGGAGGTGATTGATGTTAGGCCAGCCGACTTACTTCCTAATGAGTTGCGTCGATTACGCAAAGAAATTGCTGAATTGGCGACCTGCGATGAAGATGTGCTTTCTTATGCGATGTTTCCAGAAGTAGGCAAGCAATTTTTAGAGCAGAGAAAAAATAGAAGCTTGATTCCAGAGCCTTTAATTCCTCCTTCCAAACAGAGCCAGAGCGATTTATCGTCTGAATTTGAGATTGGTTTACATGGAGAAAGTTATCGTATTAAAGTGGCCGGGTACGGCCCGCGTGAGCAGGGTCAACAAGCCTGTTTTCTGTGGGTGGATGGAATGCCCGAAGAAGTTGTTATTCATTATGAAGACAGCAAAGAACAGCCCGTTGCCACTTTAGCTAAACAACCTTCCGGCCCAGGTGATATTACAGTGGCTATGCCGGGGGCCTTAGTCAGTGTCAATGTGGCTGTTGGTGATAAAGTCACTGAAGGGCAAACCTTATTAGTGCTTGAAGCAATGAAAATGGAAACAGAGATTCAAGCGCCTTTTAATGGGACAGTAGCTGAGGTGTTTTGTCAGAAGGGGGATAGAGTGACGCCTGCGCAACTGTTGCTTCGTATAGAGAGGGCTTAGCGATACCCAGCTTTTAAAATCCGCTCCCTAACTCCCAGCCATTGCTCTGCCTCTGGCGGTAACTCAATTGCAATGAGCTTAGCTTTTGACTGATCAGCTTGTCGAAGTTGATAGTAGAGTTCAAATGCGACTTCCTCAGGTGAATCGGGTAGCTGATAATACAGGTTGCTGGCGATCTCTGGCATCTTAGAAAAAGAAATCACATAAACAGGTCCTGTTGTTTGCTGGCAAAATTGTTTTATTGCGGCGCTATCAGAAAAACAATAGAGAGGTTTTTCCGGTTGATAGTGGCTGGCTAAGCGACCAGGTACTCTTAGCTCGCTTGTGTTTTTTAATTGTTTTGCAGACAAAACCGCGTTGATTTGCAACTCATCGATAGAACCCTGGCGTAGAATTTCATACCCCTCGGATTGAATCGCAGCAACAATCGTCGATTCAATGCCTACTTGGCTGCGTCCACCGTCAAGAATTAACAGTTCTTCTTGTTTAAAACTGTGTTGAACATGCTCAGCAGTTGTGGGGCTAATTTTTCCAAAAGGATTAGCTGACGGAGCGACTAAGGGGAAGCCTAGTTTTTGTAAAAGCGTTTGTGCAAGGGGGTGTTTAGGGCAACGCAAAGCAATAGTATCTTGACCTCCAGTGATTAGTGGGCAAAAACTACCCGCCTTAGCTTGCATCACTAAGGTTAGAGGGCCGGGCCAGAAATGTTTCATTAAAATCTGGGCATAATCAGGAATATTGGCTACCCATTGAGATAAGTCCCAACCTTCAGCAATATGCATGATCAAAGGATGATTCAAAGGTCTGTTTTTCATTGCATAAATTTTTCGGATAGCTTGTTCATCTTCAGCATTTCCTGCAAGGCCATAAACGGTTTCGGTGGGTATAGCAACAATGTTGCCTTGTCTTAAATGAGAAATGGCTAATCCAATATCAGTTGTGATTGTACTCATAGTGCCCCAATATCGTGCTTAAAACGAAAAAATATGCATAAAAATTAAATAGTTAAGCCCTTTATTTGCCAAAAAGATTAAACTGCAAGTTCAAATAAAAGAAAAACTATGCTAGTTTGTAAAATACCTGTTAGGATTGTATTGCGAATTTTAGGTAAGGCCAACCTCAGGATAATTGCTTGCCCTGAAATTCGGGAATTCAAGCTCAACGGGTAAGTTCCAATCATGTTGTTACCAGGCTTTACATAACTTTGGATGTAGTGGGCTGGTTGTCAATCCAACAAGAATAGTCCCATTTGTTTGATTTTAATAGTGCAAATACGCGTAGATTATCTCCTAAGGTTAACACGCGGCAATTTTTTGCGCTAAAAATCGACATGGATCTATTGTTGTATTGCTACTGGTTTAGCCAAGCAGGTGTTAACAATAGGCCACGCTCCCGGAAGAGTTTGCCACATGCATATTAAGGAGAAAGTTTAATGCAATCAAATTTCTATTTATCGACTTTAGCGGCTAGTCTAGCCTTCGCTATGGTTACAACTGCGCAGGCAGCTGAACCAGTACCCTTGCAGCAACAATCGTTTAAAGCGATTCAACTGCAATTTCAACTCGTTTTGCCGGGGATGATGCAAACTTCTGTAGTGTCTCCAGATACTTTGCAATTTATCCAACAGCGGACGGATAACAACCATATAACCCATATTCGTATGCAACAGCAGTATTTGGGATTTGAGGTCTTTGGCGGCTATGCCATCATGCATAGCGAAAAAACCGCAAATCATTTGTTGGCTGCGCAAGATAAGGTATGGATGAATGGTACTTTATACCGCGGTTTACAAACTGATTTAGGTCAGCCAACACCTGATTTTGTTAAAAATGCCCCCCTCGCATTGGAACAATTTAAAACACAGTATCAAGGTAAAGACCTAAGCGAAGAGCAAGTGACTCCAATGATTTATATCGATGAGCAGCATCAGGCTCATTGGGCTTATCGAGTGAGTGTTTATATCCGTCATGATCATCAGATACCTGAAAAGCCTACTGCAATCCTTGACGCGAAAACTTACAAACCGTTTACACAGTGGAATGAGATTAAAACAGCGGAGCCCAATCAGCTCAAACCACTGCGTATTCCAGTGAAAGGTATGGGGTATGGAGGAAATAACAAAACTGGACAATATCTTTTTGGTAAGAATTATCCTCTATTAGACGTCACCTATGATCGCTTGTTGAAAAACTGCTACATGGAAAATGAAGCCGTGAAAGTCGTTGATATGGATCATAACTACTTTTCTTTGAATGGGGCTATGAAATTTAAATGCAGAAAATCGGAAGATAATAATCCACTTACCTTTTGGACGGGTTATAACAACGATGGTTATGACAAAGAGAATGGCGCATTTTCTCCTACTAATGACGCCTTATACTCGGGCTATGTCATTAAACATCTGTACCATGATTGGTATGGTGTTGAAGTGTTATCCAAAAAAGGGAAGCCAATGAAGCTAGTGATGCGCGTTCATTATGGCGAAGGCTACGAAAATGCCTATTGGGATGGCAAACAAATGACTTTTGGTGATGGGGATTCCAGTTTGTATCCTTTGGTTTCTTTAGGGATTGGGGCCCATGAGGTGAGCCATGGATTTACAGAGCAACATTCAAATCTTGTCTACAAATCGTATTCCGGTGCTTTGAATGAATCGTTTTCCGATATGGCTGCTCAAGCCGCTGAATTTTACTCGACAGGTAAAAACACTTGGTTAATTGGTCAAGAAATTGTGAAGATTGATGAGCCTTTGCGTTACATGGATCAACCCAGTCGAGATGGGCTCTCGATTGACAGAGCGGATCAGTATAATGACGGATTGGATGTGCATTTTTCCAGCGGTGTTTTTAATCGCTTATTTTTTCTCATGTCAACGACGCCGAATTGGGATACCCGCAAGGCCTTCGATGTTATGGTAAAAGCAAACATGGATTATTGGGTGCCTAATACAACCTTTGATGAAGCAGGTTGCGGAGTATTGCAGGCGACACATGATCTAGGTTTTTCAGTTGATGATGTGAAAAAAGCGCTAGATACGGTGATGGTGGCCTATAGTTCTTGTCAGGAAAATATTAGCTAGGATCTTTGATAAAATTCTTCCAGGCACTGCGCGACAGTGTCTGGATGTTCCATATGAATGTGATGCCCCCCTTCAAGATGATAGATTGCTAGGTTTTTTACTGCTGCTTCGCGCCGTTTTATGCTTTCTTGATTGAAATCAAAACCGGTTTTAGCCCAGATTAAACAGCTTTTTGTGCGGATATTATTTAAACAGGATAACACTTGATTTTCAGTCAGGCGTAATGGAGTTGACTTTAGCAAACGTCGGTCGTGTCGCCAGTAAAAACTATTGTTTTTTCTTTGAAGTCCACGCTGGGCAAGAATGGAGACATAGTTCTCTGCTAAATACCCGCGTTTAGCACGAGCCTGTACGGCTAACTCCATTGAAGGATAAGGTTTGGTTTCTTGCTCAAATGTTCCATAGCTTTGGCGCGCGTATTTAGCCAATTGCTCACAGCATTCTTCTTCAGGATTGGTGAAGGGGCCCAGTGCCTCTATTAAAGCCATGGATAGAATTTGTTCGGGCACAACGCCTGCAATGAGACTTGCCAAGCAGGCCCCCATAGAATGACCCAGTAAATGATACTGCTCGAAACCTAAGGCTTTGGTAATTTGCAGAATATTAAAAATACCGTCGGTAAAATGATAATAACAGCCTGCAGGCAAATGAGATGACAGACCGTGTCCGGGTAAATCAATGGCTACTACATGAAACTGTTTGGCTAAGTGAGGCGCTAACAAACTGAAGGAGTTGGCATTATCAAGCCAACCATGTAGCGCGATAAGAGGCGGTAAATTAGGCTCTCCCCAAGTTCGATAGGCTATGATAAATCCTGGGATAGCGATAGTTGATGCATTCATTATAATTGGCGGAATAGGCTATTATTTATAAATGATAACTCATGTTGATGCGCTTTGTCCTTGGGAGTGGTGCAGGGATGTTAAAAACTAACTTGATATCCTTTACTCTAGAGCTAAATATTCAACAGGACAGGCGTGAATAAAAAATGATATGCTAGGGTAAGTAACTATTAATTAATAACGATATGCAGCAATCGCGACGCAGCCTATCTCTGATCACTTATAATATCCACAAGGGATTCGGCCTTGGCAAGGTTCGCTTTTTATTACCAGAGATGCGAGAGGCTTTATCTAGTCTAAATCCTGATTTTGTTTTTCTCCAAGAAGTGCAAGGAGAGCACCGTCGCCGAGAAAAACGGATCGATGCTTGGCCTGATTTGCCGCAATTTGAATATATTGCAGAAAAAATTTGGCCTCATTTCCTTTATGCGAAAAATGCGATTTATCAATCAGGTCATCATGGAAATGCCATTTTAAGTAAATTTGCTTTTGATCGCTTTGAGAATATTAATTTATCTTCCATGAATCGTGCTTCACGCTCTATTTTGCATGGCCAAATAAAAGTTGAGGAAGCAGCGCCTATCACCGTACATTTATTGTGTGTACATCTTGGTTTATTCAAAGCGGAGCGAATTTCGCAATGTCGCGCCCTAATGCAGCGAATCGCTGAAGCGGTGCCTGAACATGAACCTTTATTAATGGCCGGTGATTTTAATGATTGGCGCCATCATTTGTCGTCAATTTTGGCAGATGAATTAGGTATTAAAGAAGCCTTTTTTAGCTTAAAAGGACGTCATGCTCGTTCATTCCCAGCAATCAAACCAGCGCTTTGCGTGGATCGTATTTATTATCGGGGAATGGAGGTTGCTGATGTTCAGTGTCTACAGGGAAAACCCTGGCGGATGTTGTCAGATCATGTGCCTTTATTGGCCCGGTTTGAGTTTATATGAGTCTTGGCCTAATTCTAATTATATGAGTCTTGGCCTAATTCTAATAATACGAGTCTTGGTCTAATTCTAATATACCGTTCAGGCTGAGGAGGCGCTTGCGCCGTCTCGAAGCCTTTGCTAGTCCTGATGAGGGACTTCGAGACGGCACAAGCGCCTTCTCAACCCGAACGGAGTCAGATAAAATCAGTCTGACAGCTATGGAAACAAGTTTTAAGCTATGCGAACAAGGCTTAAAATTTTACTCCATATTACTCTTATACTCACCAAAACAAGCAGTACTATTTAAACGAGCGCGCTTTAACAGAGCATCTTGTGCGGCTTTAATATTTTCTGCTTTACCTCCCCAAGCTTTTAAGCAATCCTCTTGTAGAGCACGTCCATAAGAGAAACTTAAGTTCCATGGTTGATAGTCAGCGCTATTGATTGCATTGAGGTTAGCTGTCGCTTGTTCTGGAGTTTGGCCGCCAGAAAGGAAATTAATTGTCGGCACCGCTGCAGGTACATTGTTACGAAATACACTAATAGTGTAATCAGCAACGTCTTCGGGCGGACTAAAGGGGGTTGCATTTTTGCCGCTAGTTACCATGCTTGGCTTAAGAATGATGTGTTCTAGTTCAACTTGATGAATAAAGAGAGCGTTGAAAAGCTCATGTAGAACCATTTCGCAAGCTTCAGCACAATGTTCAATTGAGTGGTCGCCATCCATAAGTACTTCGGGCTCAACGATTGGAATAATGCCTTCTGCTTGGCAGGTTGCAGCGTAGCGAGCAAGCATTTCAGCGCCTGCTTTGATAGCAGTTAAACTGGGAGTGCATTCAGAAATAGAGTAAACATTTCTCCATTTTGCGAATTTTGCGCCGAGTTTTTTGAAATGTTGTAAACGCTCGGCTAAACCATCCAAACCTTGGGTAACTTTTTCTTCATGAGTATTCGCTAAATTAACCAATCCTTTATCGACTTTGATACCAGGAACGATCCCTTTTTTAGCAAAAAGCTCAGCAACAGGGGTTCCATGCTCATCTTTATGATCAAAGGTTTCTTCAAATAAAATAACACCATTGATGTATTGTTCTAGATCAGGAGTGGTTGCGAGTAAAACGCGATAGTCACGGCGATTTTCTTCGGTATTTTCAATGCCGATAGAGTCAAATCGTTTACCGATGGTGCCTGCACTTTCATCAGCAGCTAAAATGCCTTTGCCATCTTGCAATAAAAGCTCCATGGTGGCTGATAATTCATCGTAATGCATAATATTAATTCTCCTAGTGACTTACATAATAAACGGTTTAGTATATTTGCTGTTTAGATAGCGGCGCAATTATTTCGTGGGTCCTGAAATATATTTCTCACGGATAATTTGTTGCATGCCAAAACCCTGTTCTTTTAAGTAATTAAACGCTTCGTCAATCATACCTGGATTCCCACATAAATAAATCATGTCTTCTTCTGGGTTAAGAGTCAGCCCAGGAAAAGCACTTTGGACATATCCAGAGTATTCATGCGGCTTTAAATCCTCGTTGGTACGACTCAAATGAGCACGAAAACTAACTTGTGGGTATTCAGTGGCTAAGCGAATAAATTCATCGGCATAAAGGATATCGCTGCGTTTTTGAACACCTTGTAATATGACTACCCGTAATTCAGGGTTGGCCTGTAAACGGCGCTTTAATTCTTCTATCATTGCTCGATAAGGGGTTATGCCAGTACTCGTTGCTACTAAGATATACCGTTTGGGCATCTCTTCTTTGAGAATTAAACGACCAAAAGGACCATTAATATTAATTCGATCTCCGGGTTTTAGGTTAAATAATAATTCAGTACCCGGTCCTCCGTCGACATAACCTGCTGCGAATTCAATACGATTGTTTTGTGCTGGCACATTAGCGATACTGTAGCTACGTTTTAAAACCTTACCCTCGCGCTCAAAGTGAATAGTAATAAATTGACCGGGAGCATAGCTAAAAGCGGGAGATTGTTCCGCTTTAAAAACGAAATGTTTAACATAAGAAGAAAGCATATAAGCTTCTTCTAGAATTATAGGAAAGGTACGGACTTGCATAATTGATTACAACGTATTTAAGAAAACCTACTAATATAGGGGAAAAATTCTGCATTGCAAGAGCAGCGTAACAATTGAGTATATAATTAGACTATGAATAATAGCATTGATCTGGTGGCAATGCTCGGCAATTTGAGCCGATCATTATTTCCCGTGCAACATCTTATTACAGGTCTAGCCTATCTTATCGGCATTGCTTTTTTTATGGTAGCAATAGCAAAATTTAAGAAAATAGGGGAGTCTGCAGGGAGGGGTTCCCAAGAAAAAATGTTTGGGCCTCTTGCTTTTTTATTAGGAGGGGCTGCATTAGTTTTTCTACCATCAGGGGTTAAGTTTTTAGAGAATACGACTTTTGGTGTGGGTAATGTCTTATCTTATACGAATTATAATCCTTATAATATTTACAGCTCCATGGGATTAATCATTCAAACTGCGGGAGTTATCTGGTTTATTCGCGGCTGTGTGTTATTGGTTGGTGCCAGTAGTCCAGGTGTACAGCATGGCCCGAAAGGGTTGGCTTTTCTTTTTGCTGGTATTTTAGCGGTGAATTTTCAGGGTACGGCTGCGTTTCTAAGTACAGTTATGGAGCATTTGGAATCATTGACGATGACGATAAAAAATAGCCAAGGATATTAGGGGGAATATAACTCCGTTCGGGCTTTGAGGTATCCACACAACATTAAATAAACTGTTTAGTTGGTCAATTTGTTCGCACTGAGGAAGCGCGCAGCGCTGTCTCAAAGTGTCGCAAATGGCCCTAATTTATTCTTCCTCTCCACAAATCTTAAGATTATTCGCCTTAGCGAAATCGATAATTGCTTTGTAGACCTGGGGGCTTGATTCTTTCAGTTTAGGATCGAGTAAAACGCATTTATAACCTTCAGTATTAACACTCGGCTGCAAAAGTGGTGAGTAATGAACTCGCCTATTTTTAAAACTTGCCATAGAGCCGCTCATGCGTTCTGCCCAGTCGCTAGGACGAAAAGGTTTACCCTGGGGAGTTATGCCCTCGATAATTATTTTTTTATCTTCAGAATTAGCCATGATCGACGCATTTAAAAATCAGTATGCCTATTATAGCACCATCTTACAGAAACAACGAAACAATGGCGGCTAATTAGCCATTATGTTAGCATGTAGCTGATTTAATTTTGGGTGGGCCTAAGCTGTGAATCAAAAAGAGAGTCATTCTGGGATTTACTTATTACCAAACCTGTTTACTACAGCCAGTTTATTCGCTGCGTTTTACTCTATTGTTGCTTCATTAAAGGCGCAATACGAGGTAGCTGCAGTTGCCATTTTCATTGGTATGATTGCTGATGGTTTGGATGGACGCATCGCGCGCCTAACCAATACTCAAACGGCATTTGGTGGAGAATACGACAGCCTGTCTGATATGGTGACTTTTGGTGTGGCACCTGCTTTATTAATATACAGTTGGAACCTTCATAAACTGGGTAAAATTGGTTGGTTGGTCGCGTTTATGTTCACTGCCGCAGTGGCTTTGCGCTTAGCGCGTTTTAATACACAGCTTGCAGTTGCTGATAAGCGCTATTTCCAGGGACTTTCTTGTCCGCCGGCAGCAGCCATTCTTTCTTCATTTAGCTGGTTTTGTTATCAAAATCAACTTGAGCATTTTTCCATTGCGGTAATAACCGCCATCATTGCCGTCATTGCTGCGGTGCTTATGGTAAGTAATATACGTTATCACAGTTTTAAAGAAGTTGATTTTAAAGGAAAGGTCCCGTTTCTCTATCTTTTGCTGATGATCATTTTGTTTGTCGCCATTGCGGTCTATCCTTCCTTAGTCTTATTTATGAGCTCGCTGGTTTATGCCTTATCAGGCCCATTGCAAACCTTAATTGTTTTGCAGCGCAGGCGCAAACAACGTAAGCAGCTTTCAGAGGAAAAAGAGCATTAATCAGGTCGGGCTTACTCAGGTTCACCAAAACAGTCGTTGATCAATGAAACAACCGCTTTTTCCATTTCGGTCTCATCAGGTCCTTCAATAGACAAAGTCAATTCGCTGCCTTTATTGGCAGCGAGCATCATAACGCCCATGATGCTTTTGCCATTTACAGTTTGAGAATCCTTGGTGACCTCAATATGACTGGAAAATCGTGATGTGGTCGATACGAATTTCGCAGAAGCTCGAGCGTGCAAACCCAATTTATTGATAATTTTAATTTTAGTCTCTATCATGCCCTGCAATTTAGCATGTGCTGTAATTTTCTACAATGGCTAAGGCTTAAATTGTTTATTGTTTGTTCATAAACGAGCTGTTTTTTTTACTTGAAGAAATAGCAAATTACTTTTTTGCAAAGAAGAGTTTTAAAAGCGCGAGACAATAATTGATCGTTAATTAGGCTAACTGATAATATTTTTCCCATTCAAATGTATTTTTTTAAAAATTATTCTCTCGCTTAATACTATTTTAAGGTTTGTCCAAGATAATTTTCAGCGATTAATTCAAAGGAGAAGATATGGGAAAGTATGTAAATATATTGGACGAAAAGATTAAGACAAAGTCAAGCTATTCACGTTACCAATATCAGAGTTATATGACTGGTCCTGAATGGCGTAACGTTGAAATGGCCGAAGAACTTGCTACGTTTTTACGTGAAGGTAACTCTATATTTCAATTCCCTTATTTCCGCCAAGTCGCTGATTTATGGCGTGTGTTTTATAACTCTTATTCAGCGGCAAGAAAATACAATAGTGCTTGGGAAATATGGACCTCTGAATACATGGTAATGGATGTCTTCATTGCTATGTTTACTACGCTGGAAATGATTCCGAAGGGTGTAATTTCCCTCATGCTTTACCCTTTTTTGAAGAAGGATAATAACTCGACAATGCAACAAAAAGTTGCTGATTATTTTGAACGCTATGCAGCGGATTTACAAACAATTCCTTTTTATGATCATCATTATAAAGAAAATCGTGCAGCCTTAGCAGAAGCTTATAATTCTTGTGAAAACAAAACCTGGGTTGATTGGTTTACTTGGAAATCCCTTTCGATTGAGCTCTGGGCAAGACGCTGGATTTCAAAACCTTTGAGTTATTGGTTTCATCAAGAAGGAAATACAGTTGAAGCAACAACCGATATCCTCGTTAAATATCGTGCAGAGGATGTGGATAATAGGGAAGAGGCCCAAGAACAATTTAGGCAGTACTTAGCCGCTGCCAATCATAAATTGCAAAGCACGGTTAGCGGTGATTTAGAAGTTTCAGTGGTTGGTAATGAGGTCGGTGACGATGTATATACCAGAATGAGAATAGATAAGGACTCTATGGAGCAAAAGTTTGTGGTTTATGGTCGTTTAAGAGGGCCGCGCTATGCTCTTTTCCAACCCGTCGTCCGTTCTTTAGCGGAACAGGATATTCATGTGAAAAAAATTGCCGGACAGGATCATGTGCAAGTGAAATGTGTGGTCACAGCGCCTGAGGAGCAATTAGAAGATAAGGTTGCAAGCCTCAACGCTAAGGCCAACATTACACACGCTACCCCACTATACACCTATGGCGACAGGATTCATGATAAAACACGCCGAGTTTGTTTATTCGATGTCCCTGTCAAAGAGTTAGAAGATACTTTATACGGATTTGACGAGGAAGAAGTAGAAGTCAAATTCATTCATAATTTTTAAGGGAGTAGTTTGATGTCGAAATTGAAAAAAATATTTAATTCATTACCTGAGCTTGGCCGTTTAAACTCTTGGCCTGCAGCAATGATTGATAGAGCTTATTTGGCGAATTCAAAAGGGTTTTTCCGTAGGGCTTGGCAGTTTTTTAAAGTAAGAGCGATATTTTTAACTTTATTTATGCCCTTGACGCTGGTTGATTTATTGGTGTCCGGCGCTCTCGGCATTCGTTTTTCTTTTAGTACTTTTTTTGTTGCCGACAATTTACAAGATCAACGTCTCGCTCAGCAAAAAAAATACACGACTATTTTTAGTAAAAACCTCTATGCCTTTTTAGCCTCATTAATAGGAGTTGGTTTAATTAGTCCTCAGCTAGTGGCTTTTTATTTTACTCCAGAAAAAACTTCGCAGAAGGGTGTCACTGCAGGCGGCGGCTACCATCATGATGAGCAAGCAGAATTTAAGCAACCAGAAACAGTGGAAGAGTTGCAAGCGCTAATTACTGAAGCAGCAGAGGCTGGCAAAAAACTAATGCCTGTAGGCGCTGGTCGTAGTCAAGGTAAGCAATTCCTGCCAGAGGGTGGTCAAGGTGCTGTAGTAGTCGATCTCAGTCAATTACGATTTCCAGACACCCCTCCTATTCACATCGATAGGGATGGAGTAGCGACAGTCAGTGCTGCTGTGCGTTGGGCTGATTTGCAAAATGAGGCTAACAAGTTAGGTTTAGCCTTAAAATTCATGCAAGCTTCTAATGTGTTTTCAGTAGGCGGCTCGATAGGAACGGATATTCATGGTTGGAATATTACAGGAACACTTGCCGATTCTATTTTGGAAATAGAGTATGTGGATGCCCATGGCGAGGTACATCAAGTAGGACCTCGTGATGAAATATTCCATCATTTAACCAGTGGATTCGGACTTTATGGCGTTATCACTCGAGTGAAGTTGCAGTTGATTAAAAACGAGAAACTTTATGAGCGTGGTGTAGACGTATCTATTGATCAATATGTTGATATGTTCAATGATGTTAAAGATGATCCTAATGTGGCTATGCACTTATTGCGCTTAGCTTTAAATCCGAAGAACTTACTGGCCACGGGGGTTGCCGTTTCTTATGTCAGAGACCCTAGCCCCTATGAGCCAGCTGAAAAAAAGGCTGTCGAAGATCGCTTGCAACAAGGAAAGCAAAAAGACAAAGCTATTGAAAAAGAAGAGAAACCAGGTCGTCGCTCAAAACAAAAGGAGCGAATTAAAGAAGAAGAGGAGATCTGTATTACTCCTAATCTACAACAAGAAGGCAATCGTGGTTCACGCTTTAATCAGGTGATGATTAATCTTGCCCGACGGGTTCCTTATGTACGCAAATACTACTGGGAAACGGAGCGTAATCGCTTGCTAGCCAATGACTCACCGGCAATGACAACGAATGAAATTATGCAACCACCGATTAATGCAATGTTTAATCCTTCAGTTTCAGAGGCGGAGTGGTTGCAAGAGTACTTTTTGCCAGGAGAGGAGCTTGCAGACTTTTTAAAAGATTTAGGGGCATTGTTGATGGAAAATAATGTTCCTTTACTTAATGCTTCTGTACGCTTTGTTAAACATAATGAAGATACTCACTTATCACCCTTATCCTACGCAAGAGCGGGGGATCGCTTTGCCGTTGTTTTATGTTTTAACCAATCGCTTGAGCCCAACGAAATTATCAAGGCAAAAAAATGGTTGCGACAGGCACAGAATATGGCTGTACAGCGAGGTGGAAGCTATTATTTACCTTATCAACACGTCTCTTCTCCAGAGGATTTTGATGGCGCTTATCCAGGTGCTCGAGAGGAAGTGCAAGAGCTCAAGGAAAAGTTTGACCCAGAAGGGGTATTCACAAGTGGACTTTATCAAAAATACCTAGCTCCTCAGCCAGAAGAAACTAATCATTTTAAAGTGATTATGGCTTCTCAAGAAAACAAGGATAAATTTGCCGGCTTCTTGAGAAATGTCCTCCAACGTGTCGACTCGGATAAATTTTTTGCATTGCTTGAAGACATTATGAGCTATAACGATACTCATGCTGAGATTTATCAAGAATTATGCAATCGTTTGCCAGAAATAATGCCTTCAGCAATCGGTGATTTCCGTCATATCTTAAGTTCACTTTCGACCATTAAAACTGATTTGGCTAGACAAGCTAGGGCTCTATTGCCTCAAGATCTAACTGAAATTAATGGTCTAGTAGAAATCGGTTATCCTGGTCGTTTTGTTGGCGGATTTAAAGGGCATTATCGGGTAACAGGGCCCATTGTGGCGATTCATGAAAATGATCCTTCTTTGACTGACTATATTCAAACAGGGTTTCCCCGACCTAGCGATGACTATAAAAAATTAGATTACAATGATCCCGCTCCCGCACTCGCGGATTTGCCTGAGAACAGTGCAGATGTGATTACTTGCTATGTGGGTCTGCATCATTTCCCTGACGATAAGCTAGACGCCTTTTTAACTCAAGTCAGGCGAGTATTGCGTGAGGGAGGCCATTTCTTACTGGTTGATCACGATGTACAATATGGCAGTACCTCAATGAGCATGGCTCATATGGCTCACACGGTGTTTAATGCAGTCACAGGCGTTTCTTTGCAAGAAGAGATAGCAGAGAGAAGGGATTTCCGTCCTATGTCTGAATGGAGAGCCCTGCTTGAAGAACATGGCTTGGGTTACGCGGTGGATGAGGACCAAGTTGCTGATGTCCCAATGATTCGTACAGGCGATCCTAGTTGCAATCGGATGGTGAGTTTTGTTAAACCAAAACTGGAGCATCAATTACAACAGGAACAGCGTCACTCGGCAAAAAATGATGAGGAGCATGGGCCTGATAATGATTATGATTACAGGGAAGAAGAAAAGACAAGGGTCAGGGTAGAGAGGAGTTTGTCGGCTTCAGATCAAGCAGTTGAAGTTGAAGTTGAAGAGAAGGATGCCTCTCAGGATGACAGGACTCATGAAGGATCTGCTTCTGTAGTGGTAGGTGGATGGAGATCGAATAAATCAAGTACAAACCTTGCAACAGTTGGTTTTTTGGCTAATGAGTTAGATAGGCCAAAAGCAGGATCAATTGATCCTGCAAAAGCAGTGTCAATTGATCCTCATACTCCCTCAACTACGGTTGTCTTTTAGTAAGCTGTGCAAATCTAAGCGCCGCATGAAAACATTCATGCGGCTAATGTAATAGCTTTCTCCCCTACTTATCCTATGCTCTGCACTTATTCGTACCACCTTAAGCAGGCAATTCTTCCGCTGAAATTAACAAATTATAAAATTCTTCCTGATCATCGATCCGCCGACAAGCCTCACGAAAAGAGGGGACACTGAATCGCTTAATAATCTCAGCGAGTATTTTTAAATGCTGATCAACTTGTTCTTGCGGAACCAACAGACCAATAATTAAATCGATGGGCTGTTTATCTTCTGCCCCAAAATCAACCGGATTTAATAATCGAATTACGCAGCCTTGAGCTTCAGTTAATGCGGCTGTGCGAATGTGTGGGATCGCAACTCCCTGACCAATTGCAGTGCTTCCAAGACATTCTCGTTTCCAATAAGCATCAAATAATTCTTGCGGATTAAGCTGAGGATGATTTTGACTCACTAATTGGCTGAGCTTAAGGAGCACAGCCATTTTGCTTTGTGAAATACTGTCAATATAAACAGTGTTTACATTGATTAGTTGACTAAATTGCATAATTACTGACCAAAATAAAAGCTAAATGTATTCTAACGTGTTTTAAACTTTGCTGACAAGCAGAGAAGATTAATCGACTAACAGTACCTATCCTAGCAAAAATGTATTTAAATTCAACCAAAAGGAAGTCCGTAAGGGAGAAGCTTAATAGTCCAGTGTCAAATAAGGGCACAATGTGGATAAACTAGTCTATTAGTGAATAGGTTAAGTCATTTAACATTAGCTTATTGGCGGGATTTAGAGATCTCTGCTTTGGCATTACCGCTATGGATCGGATCCCGCGGACAAGCCGGCATTGTTGCATGGTTTAACTCTCTCCCTACGTCCCGCGACTTGTTAGCGGGATCCAGAGATCTGAGTAAGAAAAAAGATCGCCTACCTATCGCGGACAAGCCGCGGTAGGTAGGGACGAAAGTAGAGTTTACATCAACGCGAACAAGCCGCGAGAGCTAGATCGAAGGGCTTTTATTTTTAGGGTTGCGCCATAAGATTGGCTCAACCCCGCTTTATTAATCGCGATGATGATCGCGGATTTTTTCTTTATGCTTTATCAACTGCCTATCTAATTTATCGATTAAAGTATCAATTGACGCATACATGTCTTCTGATTCGGAGCGTGCGTACAATTCACCTTTTGCAATCATGACAGAGGCTTCGACAATCTGACTTAGTTTTTCAACATCGAATATCACATGGATAGAGGTGATCTTATCGAAATGTTTTTCTAGCTTATTTAATTTATCCTGAGCATAAGATCTTAAAGCTGGGGTGACTTCGATATTATGACCGGTGAAGTTGATCTGCATAACGTTCTCCTTCAAAAAGTAATCTAACTACGAATTGTTTTACGTTCATTGGATGGGGCGATACCCATGGCCTCGCGGTATTTGGCAACGGTTCGGCGTGCGACTTGAATACCTTGCTCACCAATTAGTTGGGCGATTTTACTGTCACTCAACGGTTTTTTCCGATTTTCCGCAGCAATCAATTTCTTAATGACTGCACGAATCGCTGTGGATGAACACTCCCCGCCACTCGCAGTAGTTACATGGCTTGAGAAAAAGTATTTTAACTCAAAGACTCCTCGAGGGGTATGCATAAATTTCTGCGTAGTTACGCGAGAAATAGTTGACTCATGCATATCCAAAGCAAGTGCAACGTCATTCAAGATAAGTGGCTTCATTGCCTCTTCACCATGCTCTAAAAAGTCTTGTTGGTAATCAACAATACAGCGGGCGACTTTGAGTAAGGTTTCTTGCCTGCTTTGAATACTTTTCAAAAACCAACGGGCTTCTTGTAAATTATTTTTCAAGAATTGATTATCAGCACTATTGTCCGCACGTTGAATAAGCGACGCATAGTGATTATTAATACTCAGCCGCGGTAGGGTATTTGGATTTAAAGCTGCTTGCCAGACACCATCAATTTTTTTTACGGTAATATCTGGAATGATGTATTCGGTGACTTCTTGTTGGATTAAGCTACCGGGTTTGGGGTTTAAGCGTTGAATAATTTGTAGCGCCTTATCCAAATGCGCTTCATTAGATTGATGCTTTTTCATTAACTGTCGATAGTTGTGTTGGCCAAGCAATTCAATATCATCGCGAATAATTCGTTTTGCTAAATTCACATCAGCATTAACGATAGGGAGTTGCCCAAGTTGAATTAGCAAGGTTTCCGCTAAATTATAAGAAGCACAGCCAACCGGATCAAAATGTTGCAAACGATGGCGGACCGCTTCTATTTCTTCCATATCCAAGGGATGCGTTTCACTGTCTAAACTGGCATGCAAATCTAATAATGATAGAGTAAGGAAGCCATCATCATCAATTGCATCAATAATGGAGGTAGCGATAACTCGATCAACATCACTCATCGGTGTCAAATCCAATTGCCAACGCAGATGATCTTGTAAATTGGTTGTCGTCGAGTATAGGTTTTCATAGTTAAAATCCAGTTCATCAAAATTAGTTCTTTTACTGGAACTGTTGTAGAGCTGTGACCATTGGAAATCAGCAAATTCATCTGTATTTTGCTTAGTTTCTGGACGAGCTTCTTCTTTTTCCTCATTAGGAGTGATTTCGAGCATGGGATTAGATTCAACGACTTGTTGGATCTCCTGTTGCAAATCTAGTGTAGATAATTGAAGCAGACGAATGGCTTGTTGGAGTTGTGGGGTAAGCGTTAGTTGTTGATTGATGCTCAGTTGCAACGACGGTTTCATGCAAATCCTCTTTGTTATTTTCCCTGCCTTTTCTTAAGTTTAACTGATTCGGGGGGATTATCCAGTAGGAATTTGGCACAATTTATAATCAAAACGCGATAAAATTGTTTTTTAAGCCTATCAGCTTATGATTTTAGGAGATATCAGGTCGGAAGCTCACACACATGCCTTGCTAATGTGTTCAAGCTCTGAGCGAGCCCCTGCTATCACCCTGCTAAGGCAGGGATTGCAATAACGATTGGAGAGCATACAGGGGATCAGTCAGCTTGTTGCTACTTACTTAACTTTTTTCTCTTTAAAAATAACGTACTTACGAATCACAGGATCGTATTTTTTTAGTTCCATTTTTTCCGGATGGTTACGCGGGTTTTTTGTAGTGGTATAGTAATAACCGGTACCAGCGGTTGATTCCATTTTGACTTTAACAGTAACAGCGGCCATGGTATTTCCTCTTTAAATTAAACTTTTTCGCCTTTGGCTCGAAGCATTTCGAGAACGGCTTTAATTCCTAGTTTATCAACAATACGCATACCTTTGGTACTTACTTTCAGGGATACGAATCTTTTTTCTTCTTCAAACCAAAAACGATGCTGTTTGATATTAGGTAAAAAGCGTCGCTTAGTTTTGTTATTAGCGTGAGAGACATTATTGCCTGTTGCTGGTCGCTTACCAGTAACCTGACATACTCTTGACATATTGTTACTCCAAAGTGTTCGTAGATTTAAGTCAGCTTTGTATAAATCGGGACATCGCGCCTTGTGTTATTGCGAATTTCCAACACAAGCCAGACAAATCAGTCGGATGTGAATACAAGAGCGGTTTTATAGCAAAAAAAGCCGAATTATGCAAGATTTTATCCTCATTCCTGTTATTTTGATCGCGAGATAGGATAAAAAAGCAAAGAGAAAAAGAATAAGTCCCAGGCATTTTACAGAAATTTGCATATATTTTTGTCAATTAGCAGTTAAATGATCGCAATATAAATATAAATGAGTATAATCTGCTCAAATTAAAGTGAGTAGTGCTATGCAACGAACCATTAAAAGCTTTGTTTTACGCGGCGGGAGAGTTAGTAATCGGCAACAGCTAGCTTTAGATCATTTTCTTCCTGATTATGAATTAACTTTAGCTGCTACGCCCTGGGATTTATCGGCAGTCTTTAAAAGAGAGGCTAAAACCGTCGTTGAAATCGGTTTTGGTATGGGGGCTTCTTTAGTGGCCATGGCGCAACAACAGCCTGAGCTTAATTTTATCGGCATTGAGGTGCATAGAGCAGGGGTAGGGAGTTTAGTTGCCGATTTGCATGATCAAAAAATGACTAATGTGCGCGTTGTTTCTCATGATGCCGTAGAAGTGTTTAAACATCATTTTATTAGTAATTCTTTGGCAGGGATTCAAATTTTCTTTCCCGATCCTTGGCATAAAAAACGCCATCATAAGCGACGCTTAGTCCAATCTGAATTGATTAAGTTGTTAGTAGACCGACTTCAAGTCGGTGGTTTTATTCATTGTGCTACTGATTGGCAAGATTATGCAGAGCATATGCAAACTGTTTTGTCCCAGGAAGTGCTGTTAATGAATACACAGGCAGATGGTGGATTTTCACCACGACCAGATACTCGGCCATTAACTAAATTCGAACAACGAGGAAATCGCTTGGGTCATGGGGTGTGGGATTTAATTTATACCAAAAAATAATGACTGATTTCCTCCTGTGAATGCTTAAGCCATTGTTGTAAGAAAGAGGACTTAATTATGAAATCTTTTGCAGAGTTAGAGCGAGCTAGCGAGTCGGGTGGAGAAGCATTTGCAGCGTTTATTCGAAAGGAACTCTCTGCGGATAAAAATTTCTTCGATCGTCGTTTTCTTTTTAAAGACACAGAACAAATCACCGTCCTTAACTACCTCATTTATATACATGAAGTAGGATTGGGAAAACCCTGTAGGAAAAACCATATCAGATTCCTTCTTGACATGGGGGCGGATTTTAATTTGGATTGCTCAATTCATTTACTATTGAGATTGAAGAAATTAGATTTATTTCCACTTTTTTTTCCTAACTTGGATGAAGGGCAGGAAGTTCAGCGAAAAATCGAATTCAATTCTCCTGAGCTTATTACGGGCCGAACCTTATTATCTCGAGCGATAAGTACTGGAGATGCCTCAATTTTAAAAACGCTTCTAAGAAGTGGATTCGAAATTGACGTGAATGCGCCCAATCAAATACAAGTCAAGATGGGGCAAACCATTACAATGCAACCCTTACATCAAGCGGTAGCATCTAATTTTCCTGAGGCGACTTATTATTTGCTTCAGAATGGTGCCATCATCGATACCCCCTGTGGTCGATTGAGAGAGACACCGCTACTGCTTGCAGCGAGGTTAGGCACAATAAAGTCATTAGAAGTTTTATTATCCGCAACGGCTGGCCAAAACTGTATAGATTTGCAAGCTGAAAATAAGGAAGCTGAAAGGGCCATTGATCTGCTTTGTAAACGTTTAATGAACCAGGAAAAACCTCAAGAGGCTTTATATGGTATTGCCATGTTGCTTTGTCATGGCGCTAAAGCGCCTCGAGATGAAAGTTTTAGAAGTTTATTAAGAAGCAATCGTTTTGCGTTAATTGATCAGGTCAAAGAATACAAGAAACAATCAGGAAGTTCTGCTGAATTGTTTATCGATGCCTGCCACGATAAAAACAATCCCTTACACGATATTATGTATGCAAACACCTGGCTGCATCTTTTTTGGCGTTATTCCCGTTTACAATGGATCTGGCATTTATTTGGTCTAAATTGTGATGAGGCGTTTCGCATTGAAGCATTAGTCTATGATGGCCCTGAGTCAGATGTACCTGGTTTCGTACAAAATAAATTTTCACCTCTGGAATCAATTGCAACGAGTCGCTCTAATGAAGAGCTGTCTGTCAGCGAGGCCAGTGAACAAAGAGAAAAAATTGATTTAAGCGGGCAAAAATCGAAGCTTGAGGAATGGGAACGGAAACGTCAATTTGCAATGTTTGCTTGGTGTTACGAGAAGAGTTGTGGATTTTTTAGTAACCCAGCGCGTAACATGTATCTCAAATTAACTACAGGCGATATTACAAATATTGAAGAAGTTCGTGATTATGCGGCTAAAGCAGGGAATGAAAAAACGACAACCCGAGCGGTAATGAATGCATTATACGGAGACGGTAACCCAACTCACACTAATCTCTATGCTCCATGATCAAGGGAGGTCTTAAATAATATCTGCAGGTTAGGGTATCTTAGTCATTTACTTGCTTAAACTAAGCTTACCCCATAGAATTCTAGTTTTCTGTGTAAAAGGCGGGGGGAGAGATAATGGGTTGGAATGAGCCAGATAAAGGCAAAGATCCATGGAGTGGAAAAAATCAGCCACCTGATTTAGATGAAGCTTTAAAACGTTTTCAAGAAAAACTAAAGAAAACTTTCTTTGGTCGTTCGAATCAATCTGATGAAACTCCCCCAACAAATAAAAGTGGTGGCTTATTGATTCTGATGGCTGCTTTAATTATTTTCATCTTATGGGCCTTATCGGGAATCTTTATTGTTGACGAAGGGGAGCAGGCTGCAATTCTTCGTTTTGGTAAATATGTCGATACAGTGGGTCCGGGACCGCATTGGATTCCTCGCATTATTTCTTCAAAAATTGTAAAAAATGTAGAGCGAGTTTCGGATTATTCTTATTCAGCCCAAATGTTAACCAAAGATGAAAATCTCGTCTCGGTTTCTTTAGCAGTGCAATATCGAATTGGTGATTTAAAAGCCTATTTATTCAATGTTGCTGATCCACAGGAAAGTTTACAGCAGGCCACTTCAAGTGCATTGCGTCAGGTCGTTGGCACAACAACTTTGGATCAGATTATCACGGAAGGTCGTGAAGCATGGGGATCTAATGTTCAAGATTCGTTGACTAGAATTCTTGAGAAATATAAAACGGGTATTGTGATTGTAAACGTATCACCCCAACCTGCTCGTGCTCCTGAAAATGTGCAGGATGCGTTTGATGATGCGATTAAAGCGCAAGAAGATGAAAAACGATTTAAAGAACAAGCCTTTGCTTATCAAGCACGTGTTGTCCCAATCGCCGAGGGAAATTCCAAACGTATCACTGAAGAAGCTCAAGCCTTTGCCCAACAAGTTGTACTCCGAGCTAAAGGGGAAGTTGCCGAATTTTTGGCTTTGCTACCTCAATATGTCCAATCGCCCATAGTTACTTCACAACGTATGTATTTGGATATGATGCAACAGGTTTTAAGTAACAGCTCTAAGGTTATTGTCGATAATAAGGCCAATAATCTCTTGTATTTACCACTTGATAAATTGGCAAATACGGATAATTTGCTGCCTAAAGCCGCTGCCATGGCTGGTGCCGCAAATAGTAGTCCTAAGCCGACGCTAGGCTCTGAAACAGAGAGCTTAGCAGTCAGTAGCCGTGATATTAGTAGAAGAACATACAGTAGTGGCCCAGGAGGAAATTAGTAAATGAATGCAACAAAAACAATATTAAGTATCCTGGCGTTTATCGTACTGATGATAGTATTAGCAAGCGTGTTTACTATTACTCAGGGACAACATGGTATTTTGCTTCGCTTAGGCCGTTTAGTGAATGATAAAGCTGGCAATACCTTAGTACTGGGGCCGGGTTTGCATATTAAAACTCCATTTATTGAGAACGTGCGTATTTTCGATACTCGCATTCTTACTATGGATATTAAATCATCGCGAATTGTTACTAAAGAAAAGAAAGACGTTATTGTAGATTATTATGTCAAATGGCGAATTGATGATTTAGCTCGTTATTACAAAGCAACTGGAGGTAATGTGCTGAAGGCTGAAATTCTGCTTGAACAGCAATTAAATACCTCTTTACGTGCTGAATTTGGAAAACGTACCATTTCTGAAGTGGTTTCAGGAGGGCGTGATGATGTTATGGAATCTTTGCGTGGCAAAGCAGAACAGCGAGCGGCCGGCTTAGGTATTTCTGTTGTTGATGTGCGTATTAAAGGAATTGAGCTACCTGAAAACACTTCTAATGCAATCTATCAACGCATGCGTGCGGATATGCAGAAGATCGCTAATCGTCATCGGGCAGATGGAAATGCCGCTGCAGAAGCTATCCAAGCTGCAGCTGATGCACAGGTTACTGTAATGCTCGCTAAAGCAAAAAGCGCAGGACAAATGATTCGCGCACGTGGTCAGGCTGAAGCGGCAGCTATTTATTCAGCAGCCTATAACCAAAATAAAGAGTTCTTTAGTTTCTATCGTAGTTTAAAAGCCTATGAAGGTAGTTTTAATAATAAACAAGATTTATTTGTGCTTGATCAAAGTTCTAGCTTTTTTGATTATTTTAAACATGCTCTGACTGGTTCTAATACAAATGTTAAAAGTCAGGTTCACTAATTGAGCGAGAGGAGTTGATTTTCGGATTTACCAGAGAAAATCATCTGTTTTTAACCAAAATAGTAGAAATGTTGCTAGAGCCTAATTATAATTATTGATTTTGTTGAAAATCGGGTTAAGTGCGCTTAACCCTTTTTTATTGAGTAGCTCTTATGATCATTAATTTCCTCTCGGCAGTGGCGTTAGTATTTGTGTTCGAAGGATTAATGCCTTTTAGTGCTCCCAAGCGAGTGAAGAGGATATTACGCAAAATTATTGAACAGGATGAGAAGGTAATGCGTATTAGTGGTTTTTTCAGCATGCTGGCGGGAGTAATTCTACTCACCGTTGTTCATCAATTTGCAGAGTAAAGAGTCGATTATGGGTAAAAATGTTGTTGTAATAGGTACACAGTGGGGTGATGAAGGCAAGGGTAAGATTGTCGATCTCTTGATGCAGGACGCACAGGTAGTTGTCCGCTATCAGGGAGGGCATAATGCGGGTCATACCCTAAAAATAAAAGGTGAGAAAACGGTATTAGGCCTTATTCCTTCAGGAATATTAAGACCTCATGTGCAATGTTACATTGGCAATGGTGTCGTTCTTTCTCCGCAAGCACTTCTTGATGAAATTAAAGAATTAGAAAATAAAGGCGTGAAGGTTCGTAACCGCTTGCATATCAGCCAGGCTTGCCCTTTAATTTTGCCTTATCATGTCGCCTTGGATAAAGCGCGTGAAAATCACAAAGGCAGTGTTGCCATTGGCACGACAGGTCGTGGTATTGGGCCTGCCTATGAAGACAAGGTGGCTAGAAGGGCATTGAAAGTCAATGATCTTCTAAATTTACAACGCTTTAAGACCAAACTGGTCGATTTACTGCAATACCATAATTTTGTACTAAAAAATTACTATAATCAGCCCGAAGTAGAACTTGAGCCTTTATTGAAAGAGGCGGAAGTTTGGGCCGAAGCCTTGCGCGATATGATTTGCGATGTCACCACCTGTTTGCATAATCATAGAGAAAAAGGCGAAGCTATCCTATTTGAAGGGGCACAAGGTGTTTATCTTGATATAGATCATGGCACTTATCCCTTTGTTACCTCATCAAATACTTGCGTCGGAAGCGTGATCAATGGTGCTGGTTTTGGGCCTAAGTACCTTGATTATATTTTAGGTATTACAAAAGCTTACACCACACGCGTTGGTGGCGGGCCGTTTCCAACAGAGCTTAGTGATGATATTGGTCAGGGGTTGGCAGCTCGCGGCAACGAATTCGGTGCTGTAACGGGTCGTCCTCGTCGCTGTGGATGGTTTGATGTGGTTTTATTGCGACGTTCGATTGAACTGAATAGCATCTCTGGTTTATGCATGACCAAGCTTGATGTATTGGATGGTTTAGAAACAATAAAAATTGCTGTGGCTTATCGGGATACCGATGGCCAATTATTGACTCGTCCGCCCCAATCCGCTGAAGATTTCGAGGATTTGGAGCCTGTCTATGAAGAAATGCCTGGCTGGTCCGAGTCTACTGCGGATATAACCGAGTTGAATAAGCTACCTGCTAATGCCTTGGCTTATGTAAAGCGGATAGAGGACTTGTTGGGTGTGCCTATTGATATGCTATCGACAGGACCTGAGCGTGATTCAACGATTATCCTCCGCGATCCATTTAAGGTCTGAACTGTTCGGGACACAGGGGCATATTTTGAGGAGAATCCTGGTTATGAACTGTTATAAGCAACCAGGTAACGCCAGCTAAATTAACCGTTCGCACTGAGGAAAGCGCTCAGTGCTGTCTCTCAAAGTGTCGTAAAAAGCCCCCTTCGAGAGCCTCAGAACAGGCCCTTCGAGACGCACGCCTCAGGCTGAACGGAATAAAATGAATACAAATTTCTTGGATCCTCATTTCGTGGGGATACCTCAGAGCGCGAACGGCGTCAGAGGAATGGATTCCCGTTCTTGCGGGAAAAACAAATAAAACTGTCGCGATCCTTAAGGCCCAACCTTTATCCCCTTAATTAATTACTTTGCAACCAACTAATTAAACAAGTAATATGAACGAATATTTCGTCATTTTGATATAAAAAAATTCACAGTGGAGGTGAGTGATGTATTCTAGTTGGGATAAACTTTTGAATCTATTGCCGTCATCACAGCAAATAACACATTTGCTTCCAATCGATGCGGGTACCATCAAGCACTCCTTGCAATGGATTAGCTCAAGTTCTAATGACATGTTATATCTTAATCCTAACTTTAAAGCCCCTGAAAAAGGAACTTCTGTTCTGAGCGAGAAAGGGTTGGTTGTTTATCTTATTCACGGCACAGCGGATTATCCCGATGGTTTCAATGACTTCATCATTAATATCCTGTTAAAACTTCCAAGCTATGTCTATGGTATTTGTAATGTGACTTTCGACAATCGTTTTGGAGGACTTTCTATTCAAGAACAAGCAATACAGATTATTGAAAAAATAGCAGTGAATGGTCATAGCGATGTTGGTTTTGTAGGTCATTCCCGTGGTGGGCTTAATGCCCAACAAGTAGATGCCCTTGTAGCAGAAAAAAAAGAAAGCGATATTAAAGTGCATTTTGTTATTAATATCTGCACTCCTTATAAAGGTTCTTATTTAGCGCTTCCACCACTCACTTCGGTCTCAACCTCGGTTGGTCAAATGGCTATTAATAGCGATCATTTAAAAAAAGTAGCAAAAGAGGTGATGGAATCGCAAGCTGATTATCATTTTATTTTAGCCAGATACGATAAGGTCGTAGAACCTGATCATTGCTATGTCACTGACTATGTGAAAAAAAATCCAAAATCTCTCATCGTCATTGAGAATGAGGGGCACTTGGGAGTGATGCACAATAGTTATTTAGCTAGCCGATGCGTCACAATTTTCGAAAATCTAGCCCCAACCTTAGAGCGAAAAGCGGGGCTAATTCACGCCCCTAATGAGTCGCCTGTCGAAGAGGAGTTTCCTGCGTCTGAGCTGACGACGCGTAGTTGTTTTCAAACGCCCTAAACTCTTTTTCAAGGATACGTTGCAAGCGTGCTTTCTCATTCTTTTTTGCAAAGAGAAGACAGTCTTGGCTATCCAGTTCTTTGCAAGATTCAATCGCGAGCCCTTGATTGGCGTTGGCCCATAAACTTTGGCCAGGTAAAAAACTATAAGTAATTGCATTGCGACTTATCATTTTTAACTGGGGGTAATCCAGACCATGTTTTAGTACAGCTTCAACATATTGCTGGGTGAGATCGGTGCGCAACAAGCCTTCATCATCGGTCGATAAAACAACAGGTACTTTATGATTGAGGTAGTCATTTAAGGGGTGCTGCGAGCCTGAGATATGGAGTAATTTTTTGTTAGAGATGAGGTTAATTTCCACCGCAGTGCCTTTTTCTGCCATGGTTTGGAGTAATTTTTCAGCGTCATTTTCGAAAGCGATATCAACTCCATGGCCTATTCGCTCTGCCTGACCTACTGAAATCGCATCGTGAATGTGGAAGCGTAAATTTTCAGGAACAACCGCTGTGGGAGCTAGTTCGCCGGCATGCAAGGCAATGTGTACCTTTGGATAGGCTTGATGTAAAAAATTAAAAATCTGCATTTGCTGACGATAATCACGCAGCGAAATAATACCGTCTTCAGCTTGGACTAAATTAACAGCAACAATATCTTTAGAACGCTCTGCTGCTGCAAAACCATTTAGGGCCTGCGCGAATACTTTTTCTAGGTTCTGTTCACGTAAAATATAATATTGAAATTTGACCGTTATTTGGCAAACATCTTTTTGTGGATGACTATTGCAACCTAAATCCTGTCGCGCTTGCTTTAAAATTCGACTGGCTTCATTGCCTGTGTATTCGATGTTTTTAACAAAATCCGCATTTCCAAGTAGTTGCTGTTGCAGCTGATTAAATTGCTCAGGGTTAACCGTTGGCGGTGCAAAATGAGTTGATTTGGCATTGTCTGACAAAATCATGATTTCTAAATAAAGCTCATGTTGACTAGCCGCGCGCTGCATAATTTCTGCAAGTAGCTGCGGTCTATAATCGGCTACCAGTGGCATGAATTTAGAAAAACTCGCAAAAAAATGGTCATGATTTGACTCTTGACCCTCTATAAAATCTTTCAGAGACCAGGCACGGATAGTTTGTGCATAGAGCTCAGGATAATTGCTCAATTCCTTTCCAGTTACCCCCTGACAACGCTCTACCATCTTAGTCATCGTCATCGTTTCTTTATCTAAACAATAATTACCCTGCGCAGCAAGGGCAAGCATGGTTTCAGGGTAAGCACCACCCGCCAAGTGATAATGTAATTCTCCCCCTTTAGGCATGTTTTTTAGAAAGCTGTATAAGGCATTCGGCTGGTTTTTGATAGTATCAAAATGGTTGCTCACAGTGGCACCCGCAAAAGAATGAATGAGCAGTAGGGTGAGGAAAGAGCTTATTCTAAACAGTTTCATAAAAGCACAGGGAGATTGGTTGGGTGGCAATTATCTCATAAATAGCTCATACAACAAACCCCCAAGGCCATTGCTAGCCAAGCTCGGAATGATCTGTCTGGGGGAAGTTATCAAAAAAATGGATTTCAGACATAGGAAAAACACTCTCTATGAAGCTTCATAGAGAGTGTGGTTTGATTAGCGGTGAGCGACTGATAAACCTTTTAGAATTGTCAGTGCGGCATACAATTGATAGTCTTCATGCAAGAGAGCATCATCATCTTTTATTGCATTACCATTGGTTGCTTGCCCTTCGCTTTTATTCAATAAGTGGCCACTCAAATCTGCTTCGCTGAAACCGGCAAAGGCATCTGTTTTAGGAGCAGTTTTTGGTACCTCAAGTTCTTCCACGACGATATCAGGAGTAATACCTTTTGCCTGTATTGAAGTTCCAGAGGGTGTATAGTACAGGGCAGTGGTTAATTTAATTCCTCGTTTATCATCAAGTGGGAGTACAGTTTGTACGGAGCCTTTACCAAAACTTTTTGTTCCAAGGATCACCGCTCGTTTATTATCCTTCAGCGCACCTGCGACAATTTCAGAAGCAGAAGCAGAGCCGTTATTAATCAGTACCACCATCGGTGCATTGTTTAAAATATCCTTAGAATTCGTCGTTAGGGCAGTAAATTTTGAGCCCGGTAGGCGTCCCTGCGTATAAACAATCATTTCTGGTTTACCATCTTTACCAGTCGCGAGGAATGCGTCAGAAACTTGAATTGCAGAATCTAAAAGTCCGCCTGGGTTATTTCTTAAGTCCAGAATCAGTCCTTTTAAATTACCACCTGACTGTTGTTTAAGTTGGGCAATTGCTTTTTCCATGTCTTGGCCAGTCATCGCTTGGAATTGAGTGAGGCGAATATAACCATAACCGTCATCAAGCAATTTACTTTTAACGCTCTTAATCAAGATTTTTTCACGTACTAGAGAAAAAGTAAGCGGTTTATTTTCACCTTTACGTAAGATTGTTAGATCAAGTGTGGTCCCTTCTTTGCCGCGCATTAACTCAACAGCTTCTTTTAAGCTGATTCCTTGCACCGATTTAGAACCAAGTTTGATAATGTAATCCCCTGATTTGATACCTGCTTTGAAAGCGGGAGTATCAACTAAAGGAGTAACTACTTTGACGACGCCATCTTCCATAGTCACTTCAATACCGAGTCCACCAAACTCACCAGAGGTTGAGGTTTGTAATTCTTTAAAAGAATCTTCATCGAGGTAAGTAGAATGAGGGTCAAGTCCACTCAACATGCCGCGGATAGCATTATCGAATAATTCTTTATCATCGACAGGTTTAACATAATATTTTTTAATCTCACCAATCGCATTGGAAAAACGTTGTACGTCTTCCATTGGAATTTGTTTTGTTCCACTTTGATCCTCGGCAGGAAAAGCTTGCGCCGGAAAAATTAGGGCTGTTGTAACGACTGTTACCATGGCACCAAAATAAAACCGTCTCTTGTGCATACTATTCTCCTTGGGTAAGTTTGGCCAACGCTGCTTAGACGGGCCAGCTTTTTCCGGTATCGTGTTTTCTATATTGCAATATAAGTGCCAGGGCAATCTTAAGTTAACCAATCTAGCGGAGGGATTGCTTTACCACGATGTCTCACTTCGAAGTATAGTCCGTTTTGCTTCAGTCCGCCGCTGTGGCCGACTGTAGCGATTTGTTCTCCTTGAAGGACGGTTGCGCCTTTTTGTTTAAATAACGATTGATTATGAGCATATAAGGTCATGAAGCCCTGGCCATGATCAAGAATTATTAATAATCCATAGCCATTTAACCAATCACTAAAGACAACTTTGCCGGGATAAACGGCGGTTACTGATGTTCCTTCGCCGGCAAAAAATGTCACTCCTTGGTTCATTTTTTGTAAGGCTTCAACTCGAACCGGTCTGGGCAGTTTTTTGCGCATTTGAGTAAAAGGTTGTTTAATTTGGGGGGTGATACTCTGTTCTGCCAAGGTTTTAAGGAGTTGCGACAAATTCTTTTTGTTTCGTTCGTATTCCGACAAAGTCAATTGTTTAGTTTGAATCTCATTGTTCAGTGATTGAATGACTGCCTGATGATAATTTTTATTTTGCTCAAGTTCTTGTTGATGTTTGTGGAGTTGCTGTTGTAGTTGCCGTTGATTATTCAATTCATCTTTTAAGGTTTCTTGATTAAGCGTCAGGTTTCGTTTTGTCGTATCAATTTGATCAATAATGTTTTGCCGCGACCGCACTAAATATTGGTGAAAGGTAAGCAGGCGGCTAATAGAATAAGGATCATCTTGGCTAAGTAACCATTTTAATGGTTGGTATTCGCCCATTTTATAGCGAGTGCGAATATGTTCAGCCAGCAATTGCTGCTGCGCTTTCAGTTGATTATTTAAATCATTCACATGCTGCTGGAGATTAGTGATTTTTTGTTGTTTTGAATTCATATCTTGCTGAATATTACGCAGTTGGTGGACTCCCTCACCTATTTGTTTTTCTGTGCTAGCAAGTTCTTTATTTAATAGGCCTCGTCGATCGTTTGCAAAAGTCAAGGTTTGCTTAAGTTTACCAATTTGTTCATCAAGCTGCTTTAGTTTACTCTTGGTTTGAATGACTGAGGAGTTTTCAGACCAAGAAGATACAGGAGCAAACAAAGAAAGCACAAGGGCAACCAGCAGCTCTAGCCAGGGTTTTCTAGCAAAGAATTGCTTAGCGCTTAGTCCTTGTTTAATTTGAGAGATCATTGGTTTCTGCCAGTAATACGCTGCCTGTCATGTCCTCGGGTGGCTGAATGCCTAATAAAGCCAAGACAGTAGGCGCAATATCAATTAAGTTTCCCTTGGATTTAGTAAATTGCCAATCACCGCCTACAAAAACTAAAGGAACCGGCTGACAAGTATGGGCAGTATGGGCTTGATGAGTGGTTTCATCATACATTGATTCCGCATTGCCATGATCAGCAGTAATTAACAAAGCGCCTCCCGTATCTGCTAAAGCTTCCCATACCTGATGCATGCATTGATCTAAGCACTCAATGGCTTTTATTGTTGCATTAAAATCGCCGCTATGGCCAACCATATCTGCGTTTGCATAATTACAAATAATGACATCATAAGCTTCACTGGTGATGGCGTCTACTAGTGCTCGTGTCAGTTCCGGCGCACTCATTTCAGGAAGTAAATCATAAGTAGCGACCTGGGGCGATGGAATAAGAATCCGATCCTCATTGGGAAAAACTTGTTCTGAGCCGCCATTGAAGAAAAAAGTAACATGAGCATATTTTTCTGTTTCCGCAATACGTAATTGGCTTAATCCATTAGCGGCAATCACTTCGCCTAAGGTATTGTGCAGATTCATCGTAGGAAAGGCTGACTCTGTGTCTAAATTTTTTGCATATTGCGTCATGCTGATAAAATGAGCAAGAGTAGGTTGTCTAGATTGAATAAAGCTATTGAAATCTTTGTCAATAAACGCTTTAGTTAACTGACGAGCACGGTCAGCACGAAAATTGAAAAAGAAGAGAGAATCGCCATCCTCAATACATTGGCTTTCACCTATCAGTGTTGGCGGAATGAATTCATCAAATTTCTTTTCTGCGTAAAATGAACGGATAGCTTCTTCTGCCGTATCAAAATGATAGCTGCTTTTAGCTTCGGTTAATAAATGATAAACAGGCGCTATTCTTTCCCAGCGTTGATCACGATCCATTGCAAAATAGCGACCAGTAATTGATTTAACCGAGGCTACCGGATAAAGCGCCAGTTGCTTTTCAAGTCGGGCAAAGCTTTCTAAAGCACTTTGCGGTGGTGTATCGCGGCCATCGAGAAATAAATGCAGGCAAACACGATTGAATGCTTGTTTCGCACAGAGGGCAAGAAAGGCAAATAAATGATTTTCATGACTATGAACGCCGCCAGGAGAGAGTAGGCCCATCACATGAAGGGTTTTGCCGCTTGCTTTCATGTCCTCAATTGTCTGAATTAAAACGGGATTTTGATTAAACCCACCCTCGGAGACGGCTTCATTGATGCGGGTAAGATCTTGATTAATAATACGGCCCGCGCCAATATGCATGTGGCCCACTTCAGAGTTACCCATTTGCTCATCAGGTAAACCGACCTGATGTCCTGAAGCTGAGAGTAAAATATGTGGTCGAGTCGCCCACCATTCATCCCACTGCGGAGTATGGGCCGCAGAAATTGCATTATGCTCATTTTCTTTGCGATAACCCCAGCCGTCAAGAATCATTAAGACGAGTGGTATATTTTTTGGCATACTAATCTCTTGAATAAAAAGGCTTATTATATACCCAATCAAAATGAAGTAGTGAGCTAAATTTTATACTATGGTTTAGGCTAAAAATTCCTTGATCGTAGTAACAATAGTTTGAATAGCCTGTATAGCCCGATTTTCATGGCGATAAATTAAACAAATTTCATCGGTGAAAACCGGTTGATCAGGTAAGCGATGTAAAGACTCGGGGTACATTTCTTGCGCCACACGGGTGGGAATAATGCCTATCCCACAGCCTTTCGAAGTTAAATTGGCGATGACTTCTAAACTATTCATAGTTAAGATGCGCTGAGGGCTAATCCCTTTTTTTTTGAGTTGCTTTAATAAAGTTTGGGTTTGGATAAGATCGGGATCACATAAAATTATAGTTTGATCCGACCAAAGCTCTTGAGTTCTTCTATTTGCATTACTGGACCAAAAAGTCACCTCATCCTCGCAAAGCTTTAAAATCACTAAATCAGGATGCTTGAAGGGATTAACAACGATTCCAATATCAATTGATAAATTGATTACTTCCTCAGTGATCTTGCGCGAAATATCGTGTTTTAAGTGTATTTCTAATTTTGGATGTTTTTCCAATAAATTAGGAAGGAAATCTGAAGCTAAATGCATCGCTATTGTCGAATGACAGCCCAGAGTGAAATAACCCTGCACTTTTTGCTCTGAGGCCAGGGCCTCCGTTTTTGTTTTTTCCCAGTATTGCAGTAATTGCCTTGTGTGCAAAACCAACTGTTTACCAGCCTGAGTTAAAGAAACCCCCTGTTTGTGGCGAATCAGCAACCTAGTTCCTATCGCAGATTCAATGCGTTTTATGGCCAAACTGAGTGAGGGTTGACTTATTCCCAGCCTTTCTGAAGCACGGGATATATTCAGTGTATTTGCCACTTCAAGAAAATAATGGAGCTCGGTCGCAGAAGGAACCATAAATTATAACTATGGTAAAGATAAGAGTTATATATTTTACATATAGCTATGCCTATGACAACATGTTGATCGAATTTTGATCTAATCGGTCTAACTTTTAAAGAGATTTAAAAATGCAGAATATTAACTCCGTGAATCATTCATTCAACAATCAGGCTGAAAATTATAAACACAATTCCCAAATGCAATGGGGATGGGCTAATGAAACGCTAAAGAATTTCTCATTTGAGCCTGAGGATGTTGTCCTTGATATAGGTTGTGGCGATGGCAGAATTACCGCATTGATTGCTGAACAAGCAAGCGAGGTTACTGGCATTGACTATTCAGAGAAAATGATTGCCTACGCTCGTGAGCACTACCCACAGCTTTCTTTTATCCATTGTTCTGCAACAGAAATAAATTATAGAGAAAAGTTCGATAAAGTTGTTTCATTCTCAACCATGCATTGGGTCGCTGATCAACAAAAAGCACTCCAGTTAATTAAAGGGAGTCTAAAGCCAGGAGGACTTTTGTTAATCGTCATGCCGGGTAAAGAAGTTAACAATTTAGGAACAGTTGCAAAAAAAATAGCTAAATCACCGCAATGGAACTCTTATTTTCCTGAGTTCAAACAGGGTGCCTCCTACTTTTCACCTGCTGAATATGCCGTCCTGGTTGAACAAGCGGGGTTACGAGTTATCCAAATTAAAACTGCAAAAACAACGGTTCACTTCAAAACTAAAAAAGAATTGATGGATTCAATCGACCCGGTTTGTAATTTTCTTAATCATTTGGACTCAGAGAAACGTCGCCTATTTATCGAAGAATTAGCAGACAAATGGCTCGAAAATGATCAGTACTGCTCTGAAGAAGTCATAGCTATTCATCATCTCAAAATTGAACTTATCGCTCAACGGACGGATCTATGAATATCGATAAGTTAGTTTATTTCCCCCTAAACCAGAATTATATTCAAGGGGGAAACGAAGAAATTATGCGAGCGTTGACTCATCCCAAAGTTATTTTAAGCAGCATTGATCAAAAAACAAAAGAAGCGGTACTAGAAACCATAACAAATTCACGTAAAATGCAAAAAGAATTAGTCATTAATATTATCTTTGGCGCTTACAAATCACCGCAGGTCCCAAGATCTTTCTTAGCGAATTGGGCAGAGGTCTTCAATGTCCGATTTATGCTGCAGACGCTTGCAAGGATTGCACACCTCTATCCTTATCCGATTGTGCTTGAATATTATTTACAAGACAGTTATCTAGCTCAAATTAACCATATCCCTACAGTAGAAATTGAACACTATATTAGGTCATTCTTGGAAATAGTCGCTTTTTATAACCATTGGCTCCTAAAATCAGACCTTAATATTCGCATTGATGCCAAACGGGAGTCCGAGCTTGTCGATAGAAAAAAATTTGCTGCCCGTATTCAACAAAACTATGAGGAAATCAGCCTAGCCTGGCAGCGTGAACAGGGGCAATTAACTAAGCTTCAAGCCTTAGAAAGAGCAAGCCGAAATTTACGTCTTAACAATCCCTCTCATGAAACCCTTATCCACTCTGCCGCCTTACATACAGCCTATATTCAAACCTCTATTGAACTGGATACTAGGCAAGCAAAAAACAAAATTCTACTTGTTCACCGCAAGATTCGGCCTAGTGGAGAATTAACAATCCCCTTTCGCAGTTGCTCATCTTCTGCTGTTCAATTTTGGATTGGTGAGGGTTGTGTTCTAGCTAATCAACACAAGGTATATCCAACTATCTTAAGCCCTAGTCGTATTGCAGCTTATCGGCATGTTGATACCATAGCGAACAATCAATATCGTTTTAACAATGAGAATTTAAAAACGATTAATCTGATGTGCAATGTCTAATGATAAACCAATAGGTGAAATAATATAAAAAAGAGTTAATAGAACAAAGTTTTGCTGCAAATCCGAATAAAATGCTGTATAATACGTGACAATTTTTTATCCATTTGAATTTTAGAAGAGAGCTATGGCTGATTTAAACCTGTACAGAAACATTGGTATCTTTGCTCACGTTGATGCCGGAAAAACCACCACTACCGAACGTATTCTTAAGCTGACGGGTAGAATTCATAAGATGGGTGAAGTTCACGAAGGTGAATCAACAACCGATTTTATGGAACAAGAAGCGGAGCGCGGTATTACTATCCAGTCAGCAGCAGTCAGTTGTTTCTGGAAAGGTACTCGTTTCAACGTCATCGATACCCCAGGACACGTTGACTTCACAGTAGAAGTATATCGTTCACTGAAAGTACTTGATGGCGGCATCGGGGTATTCTGTGGTTCTGGCGGTGTTGAGCCCCAGTCAGAAACCAACTGGCGCTATGCGAACAATTCAAAAGTATCTCGTTTGATTTTCGTCAACAAACTCGACCGTGTCGGCGCTAACTTTTTGAAAGTCACTGAGCAAATTAAAAAAGTATTGGGTGCAAATCCTTTAATTATGACTTTGCCTATCGGTTTTGAAGATAGTTTCGTAGGGGTGGTTGATTTATTAACCCGTAAAGCCTATGTTTGGGACGAAACTGGCCAGCCAGAAAATTACACCATTACCGACGTACCCGCTGATATGGTTGATGATGTTGAAACCTATCGCGCACAATTAATTGAAACGGCATTGGAAATGGATGATGATTTGCTGATGTCTTATTTGGATGGCGAAGAGCCTTCAATCGAAGACATTAAGCGTTGCATCCGTAAAGGTACCCTTGAGTTAGCCTTCTTCCCCACTTATTGCGGTTCGGCTTTTAAGAATAAAGGGATGCAGCTATTATTGGATGCAGTAGTTGACTATTTACCGGCTCCCCATGAAGTAAATCCACAGCCTTTGACTAATGCTGAAGGTGAACCAAATGGCCAATTCGCTATTGTTTCTCCTGATGAACCATTCCGCGCCTTGGCATTTAAAATCATGGATGACCGTTTTGGTGCGCTTACCTTCATACGTATCTATTCAGGAAGATTAAATAAAGGGGATACAATCCTTAACTCCTTTACTGGTAAAACTGAACGTGTCGGCCGTATGGTTGAAATGCAAGCCAATGAGCGTAATGAATTACAATCTGCTGAGGCAGGCGACATTATCGCTATCGTAGGCATGAAAAACGTGCGTACTGGCCACACACTTTGCGATCCTGAGCACGAGTGTACACTTGAAGCGATGGTTTTCCCGGAGCCAGTGATTTCTATTGCAGTTGCGCCAAAAGATAAAGGCTCTACCGAAAAAATGGGTATTGCTATTGGTAAAATGGTTGCAGAAGATCCAACCTTTAGGGTAGAAACTGATGAAGATTCAGGTGAAACCATTCTTCGTGGTATGGGTGAATTACATCTTGATATTAAAGTGGATATTCTAAAACGTACTTACGATGTTGAATTAATAGTAGGCCAACCACAGGTTGCTTATCGTGAAACCATTACCAAATCGATTCAAGACAGCTATACCCACAAAAAACAATCAGGGGGTGCTGGTCAATACGGTAAGATTGATTACACAATAGAACCAGGTGAGCCAAACTCTGGCTTTACTTTCATGACCTCTGTGGTGGGTGGAAATGTTCCTAAAGAATTCTTTCCAGCAATCGAGAAAGGTTTTCGTTCAATGATGGAAACAGGTACTTTAGCTGGTTTCCCTGTATTGGATGTCGTGATTAACCTCACTGATGGTGCTTACCATGCCGTTGATTCCTCAGCAATTGCGTTTGAAATTGCTGCAAAAGGTGCTTTTCGTCAATCTATGCCAAAAGCTGGCCCACAATTGCTTGAGCCGATTATGAAGGTTGACGTCTATAGTACCGAAGAAGACGTAGGTAATGTGATTGGGGATTTGAACCGTCGTCGCGGCATGATTTCAGGTCAGGAACCCAGTGCAGCAGGTGTTCGCATTAAGGCTGATGTCCCTCTTTCAGAAATGTTTGGTTACATCTCTACTTTGCGTACCCTTACCTCTGGTCGTGGTCAATTCTCAATGGAATTTTCTCACTACGCTCCCTGCCCAACCAGTGTAGCTGAAGCAGTAATTGCCAAAGAAAAAGAGAAGAAAGCCGCAGCCGCAGCTGCTAAGTAAGTGCTTAGTCCTTTTAAAAAGCTCTGTCAGTTTGTTCTGATGGAGCTTTAAAAGCGCAACACACATCTAATTAATAATCAAAAAACCGCTTCCTTACTCTTCCTTTTTTTGTTCCAATTTGTGACCATCGAGATGATGTTCATCACGTTCTTTCTCTTGTTGCTCTGCCAACTTTTCTTTTTTTGTTCTTCCAAATTTAATGCGGTTTTCAGACGCTTTTTTTTCTTTTTCTAAACGAATTTTAGCCTTTCTTTTTTTATTAAGATTAATGATCTTTACCATAAAAATCTCTTTTATATCAGGTTGGTTATACTATAGCGCATAAAACAGGGGTGAATCATTAAGTACGTTTGACAAACCGTTGTTTCTGAGCTTTTTTCGCAATGACGTTTGGTTTCTTTTTTTGCGGAAAAGTTTTTCTAGTTAGAGTAGGCGCTGCACTGCTAGGGAGATTGTGATTGGGTTCAAAATCTTCAATTTCAGTTCTCTCAAGTTTACGCTTAATCAACCGCTCTATTGCATATAATTGCTCTATTTCATCGGCGCTTACTAAAGAAATTGCCTGTCCTGAAGCGCCAGCTCGACCTGTTCGGCCAATGCGGTGTACATAGTCTTCAGCGACTTGCGGAAGATCAAAATTGATAACACAAGGTAGTTGGTCAATATCAATACCCCGGGCAGCAATATCGGTCGCAACTAAAACATGTAACTCGCCAGATTTAAATTCAGCTAGCGCCTTGGTACGCTGTGACTGTGATTTATTGCCATGAATAGCTGCGGCATGAATCTGGTCTTGAGCTAATTGTTTTACTAGTTTGTTTGCTCCATGTTTGGTTCGAGAAAACACTAGTGTTTGTCCCAATTTATTTTTATGGATTAAATGGCTTAGCAAAGCCGATTTACGGCTTTTATCTACTGGATGAACGATCTGTTTTATCGCAGCCGCAGTTGTATTGCGGGGAGCTACGTCAATGACAACTGGTTGTGTTAATATTCCTTTAACAAGAGAGCGAATTTCCTCAGAAAAAGTAGCCGAAAACATGAGATTTTGTCGCTTTGCAGGCAATAACTTAATAATGCGCTTTATGTCGTGAATAAAACCCATATCTAACATGCGATCTGCTTCATCTAATACTAGGGTATCTACTTCATCCAATTGGATAGCTCGTTGCTGCTGTAAATCCAATAATCGTCCAGGTGTTGCTACTAATAGCTCTACACCACCACGTAATTTCATCATTTGTGGGTTGATTTTTACGCCGCCAAAAACAACAGCAGAACGCAGAGACAAATGGCGTCCATATTGGACAATACTTTCATGAACTTGAGCAGCTAGTTCGCGGGTTGGAGTAACTATTAGAACCTTAGTTCGGTTATTTTTAGCACGAGGTTTATCTGTTAATTTTTGTAAAATAGGCAAGACAAAACTAGCCGTTTTACCTGTTCCAGTTTGAGCTGAAGCCAGTACGTCCTTAGCGCTTAAGATGGCAGGGATCGCCTGAGTTTGAATGGGTGAGGGTTGAAGATAGCCTAATTCGCTAATGGCACGAAGTAGGGGTTCTATCAGACCCAATGATGCGAAACTCATGTTGTTTTTCCTTATAAATGTTTAGCAGATTGCCATCAGTGCTTTTCATTCTATGCTTTGTGCGAGATGGCGATTAAGGGAGTTACAAAAAGATTATAGGTAATCATATTACTGTTTAATTTTTAATCAATTATATCATGAATTTAAACTGTTAGGAAATTTAATTGCATTTCATCTTAAAGATGCATAGTTAGCCATAATATATGAGGCTTTTCTGAGCTTAATCCGCTGATAATCTACTCGTGTATCTAAGAATAAAACCTTGATTGCGCTTGGTGCCCCTCAAAAGATTGTTCCGTATCTAGACAATATTAATAATACCTTAAGATAGAAATGATATCTTTAAATATAATTCTTTTGTGGTTGAAATATTATGGCAGATGATCGAGGTCGTTTGAGACCATCAGACCTAAATAGATGCTTGGTAGATGCTCTTTATGAAGAGGTTGAGGTTCGTCTCTATTATCCGAAACCAATTTTTGAAGGTTTTAACTCTGTTTTAGGCGACAAAGATAGAATACTTAATGAAGGTAAGCAAGCTTGGAAAAAGGCTTCAAGAGACTCTGAATGGGCACAAGAATGGCAAGCAATACTTGACTGTTTTGCTAACGAAAGACCTTATACTTTAGATCAACTAGATTTGATTGAGTCCAGGATTAAACAAGGTAATCAAAAAAAATTTTATACAAACTTGCAAAAACAAAAACTGAATGAGGATGATAAAGAGGATCTAGAGATTCTTCAAGAAGACATAAAATCAGCTAGCTTGGGTATTAAGAAATTTTCTAGCCTATTCGATCAAGTAGCTATTATTGCCAATAGTAGTTATCAATTGATAGAAAATCGTTTGATTATTATTCATGCCACGGTTGATACTACTAAGGAGATAACCCCAGAAATATCTGCAGACTTAATAATTGATGAGTTGAAAAGACAAGGAGTGGTTTTAGATGAAGTTGAGATAACCCATCTCATTCCTGAAGTTGGCAAAGGCCGATTGGATGGCCTTTTTGGTGTCAATCACATTAGGCTTAGAATTGCTCAAGGGGATCCCATTGATATGCCCGGAAGTCAATTGATCGATCCTAGAGATCTCTATCAAGGTACCTTTGATACGGTTAATTGTGGGCGTTACGTCGCAACAATGATCGGCCAGGCTGTTGGCCTGTATAAAGAAAATCGGCAGATAACTGTTGAAGCATTGAGAGCTAGCCCGATAGTAAAAAATGCAGCGAAATTTACTTCCGCCGAGGCATTGCAGGCAGCAACCAAATTTGCTTCGGAGTACCCTGTTGATGTCGAATTACAGCAAAACGAAGTAGAAAGAATAATTGAACAGATTAGACAATTAAACTATACCTATCAGCAAAGAGTTACACTGGGCGCCGAATATAATCACTTTTGGGGTTCTTTCTTTGGTGCCTATTCTGCCACCCAAAAACAGAATATTAGTCAAAAGATTCTAGATGGGGCTGATTTAAATGCCGCAGACCAAAAAATTGCTGAGCAAGGAGATTTAGGTAATTTATATCGACAATTGGAAGAAGCACGTAAAAAAGATAATAGTCCTAGTGATGAGGAATCATTAAAATCTAACTTTGGTTGATGGCAAACAAATCTGGATGGAAAAATTTATAAACTAATTTCATTTGACAGACACTTCTAAAAAACGGCAATTGTCAAATCAAGTTTGAACTACTACACCTTATAGTTTTACCCTGAAGTATAAACTATCGTTCGTTTTTGCAAGGGAGTCGTCAATCTTAAGCAAGGCGGCTTGTTTTAAGAATAAAATTGTTAAGGAAATTACAGTGTCATAATTCATTTCCTTAACTGGCAGAAGTAGGGTCGTACTACGGTTATCTCTGGGGATGATAGGTTACAGTCTCGCAGAATGGCAGGGTGTAGAATCATCTTGGTAATAGATAATTCCGCGACCGTCGTCACCAGCATGCCCTATTCGATAAGCTAGCAATGACGTGTCAGTCGAAAATGCCTTATTAAAATCTTCACATTCATTTAAACAATCATAAAATGCTACAAAATCATCAAGTTTGCTATCTCTGTGTAACTTATAATAAGGATACAAATTCGTTACTATTAAGGTAGTTCCTACCACTGCAGCCAATAGTCCTATAGTTATTAATCCAACAGGGTTCATTGCTACTGCTGTGCCAACTGTTAGGGCAAGTATTCCTGCGAGTATTAAAGTGAGGCTAGCTCCCATTATACCTGAAATAAAGGCTGCGGGAATAAATGCTTCTCTTAATAGTTTTGCCTTAAAAAAATGATAATCTATTTCAAGTCTTAGCAACGATAACTTAAATTTTTTAAAATTCTCTGTAGAAGGATCTTGTATAAAATTTGTTGCATGAGATAAAACATCTGCATAAAAATCATCATTTCGTCCGGAAAGTGCCTCGGGAATGCTTTTTAATCTGAAAATATTTTCTACAAATTTTGCTCCTTTTTGAGAGATTTCCTTTGCCCTATCATCAGGTTGAAAAAAAACTGGGCTAGATTTGCTTTGAACATATCGCTTCATTACAACTTTAAAACGAAGTTTCTCTATAACCAATCTCGAATACATACTTATTACCAACTAAGTATAAAATTGACAATTGTATTATATTTCAATCAACATAACCATATTGAAAGTAAATAGACCCCGGGGTGAGTAGGGGCTCTATTTGTTGGTAACTGTTTTAAGAACTGTGATCGGGGGGATTCTTCATTGCTTAATTAGCTGGGACAAAGAGCTCTAGATTCCAGCGTTAAAAAATTTATTCTTTTATTTTAAATTGAATAATTTCTGGTTATAATGAAAAATTATTAATTTAACTTGAAAAAAAATGGCCAATAACAGACTTTTTAATTTTATAGAACAGCAATATCACGCTGGTAAATACAACGAGACATTAGAAAAAATTCAATTAATTGCCAACAAAGAAAAAAGTTACTTTTTAATTGAATTACCCGTTGAAGAACAAGTTTTAAAATCTACTGACGGGGTTTTTACGCTAAGCAGTCATCATATCAGTATTCATAAGAAAATGAATAATTCCACCGCCGTCCTTTCTGAATACCATTATACAGGATTTCTAGAGAGAGCTGGGGTGAAGTATCGATTGCATGTCTATTTTGATACCAGTGATAGAATGTGGGAGCCGCAATTTTCTATTGAATCTAAGGATACGGAAACAGGTTGGGCAAATTTTCCTATGCCTGAATTAAACCAACAATTCAAACAGCTGGCCAGAACACATGCCTTCCCTTTTATCAAACAAGTAAAGGAAGAGCTCAAAGAGCGAGTCGATCAATTGCGAGCTGAACATGCGCAAAGAGATAAACTGGCAAGCGATTTATCTGCTCAATCCTTAGTCAGTGAAGAGTATAAAGAGGCCCTAGCTGCGATAGAAGAAACTTTAGTGCTCCTTCTTCCCTTGGATAAACAAAAGCGCATCAATGAACTTAGACTTATTTCAAAAATGAAATCAGTCATCGAAGAACGGTTAACTAAGAAAGTAGCAGCACAAGCAGAATCTCCTCCCTTGCCAGAAGAGACTAAAACGGAGACTGATGCAGATGAAGAGATTCCCGTTACTGTTGCCCCTGTTAGAAAGCGAAGAGCACGAGTAAAATGTTCCCGAGAAGAGAAAAGATTTAATCAAAAAATTGATGACTTTAAAATCCAAGCCGATTTTTTAATCAGTCTAAAGCTAGACATCGAGGTGGAAGATTTATTAAAACTTTATGGCTCAATCCAGGCTCATATTGTCCGTCTCGAAGATAAGACGGAGGGGCAAGGAAAAAGGCCCAAATTAAAAAATATCAGCATAGCTAAGTTAGCACAACTAAGAGCAATCGAACAAAATGTAAGAAATTGTGGGGAAGCCCTCTTGCATCAATTACTTTTGCAAAAACGATTTGAAGAAGCGGAAAAACTTAAACCTTTTCATTTTAGTTTTTCTAAGGAAAAGCTACTTAACGATCCAAGCTATGAAAAAGATACCCAATTATTGCAATTTTTAATGACCCATTGCGGCTTAGCTTTAAATCATCCTATCACTATTGCAGGCCAAAATTATGATTCCTTATTTGTGTATCTTATCCCTGCTCAATCTGAATCAATCGATTCCATTGAAGCAGCAATCGAGTCTTTGTTCTCCTTGACTATCGGCCGTGTATTTAACAGTGATTTCTCTGAATGGGGAGAACGAACAGCAGAAGTTCGTGAGGCAGTGCAAACTGCTCCTTCTGAATTGAAAGACTGTTTTAATATTGGATCAGATATAGGCTACAAGTTTATTTTATCCCAATACCCCCCTGGTTTGCTTGAAGAATGGGCAGCGAGCAAACCTAGCGATTTTAAAAATAGAGAAGGTTATGAGGCCGCACAAAAACTTGTTGCTGCTGCTAAACGGTTAGGCATGCTGGAAACTTCTGACTCATCCAATTCCAATAGAAATCGTCAACCTCAAAGACCAACGCGAGGGCAAGGCACTAATCCCTATGGATTCCATAATTCTCATCAGCCTAAACCTGGTGAATCATTCGATAAAGCTGATCAGGCCTGTTTATTGATGTGAATTAAAGATGGACTATTCTTCGGACAAGCTCAGATCCCCATGCACAGGGGGATCTGAGCTGTTACAAACGGTCGGTTTTGAGCTAATCACAATTGTCGGAAAAAGAATGGCAAGAAGGGGTTTCGGCCGGCAAATTCCCATTTTAGCCGTTCTTGTCATTTTCAGAAGCATGTTTAATACTCAGAGGTTCTGTTTAATATGAATAAAATTAATTTCTTAAGAACATTGGCTTTATATTGAAAGTTTCTTCAAGCAGTATTTGAATCTTTAATGCAGCCCTATCGAGAACAAGTCGGAAAATTACAAAGAAAGCCTGCAAATAGATCGTCGCGAGACAGAAATGTTCAGGGTGAAATAGAAATGGCCAAGAAGATGATCTTTCAAAACACAGAATCTTTAAATTCTGACAGAAAAAATGGCAGAGTATAAAAAATAGTATAGGCATTTATAAAGACCAATTGCAAAGTCTAAATAAAGATTTGGACGTTGATAATACAAGTAGGCCTAGGGTGTAAGTCGCAACTGTTTTCGGACAACATTTCAGGATTTAATTAAAACTTATCACACACAAAATAGCCGTTATGAAAAAAATAACTCTTTTTATTTCAATTCAAACTTGCTTTTATCATCATTTGAAGTTTTTTTGTTCTAATTTAGTGCAACTACCTTAACAGTGCCAACTATTTCATTGAAAAAGGGAACTAATGTTGTCCGAAAACAGTTGCGACGTACACACCAGGCCGAACAGAAGCAGAAACCCATAAAAGCAAAAATTGGAAAAGTTACTCAAGAAGGGGTAGTGACTGGATAACTGCGATAACCGGCAACTTTACACAAGTAGCTCTTTCATAATATTACTCCAAAGCAAAAACTGGCTCTAGTGGCCTAATCCTCTACTTTTAGCTTCAGTTATAAATGGGGGGATTGCCCCTGTACATTAACAATTTCTATTAAGAGATTAGGAATAGCAATCATCTGGTACTTAATATTTTGCTCCAAAGCGGTTAGACTAGTGACCTTTTATATATTTGTTGGATGAATGGGTTGAATGATATCTTACCCCAACATATTGCCATAGTAATGGATGGTAATGGTCGTTGGGCACAAAGCCGAGGTCTATTGCGCGTTGAAGGTCATCGTGCTGGTGTTGAATCGGTCAAATCAGTAATTCGTTGTTGTTTGCAAAGCCAAATACCGGTTCTCAGTTTATTTGCTTTTAGTAGTGAAAACTGGTCAAGGCCTGAAAATGAAGTTGAGTTTCTTATGCAACTTTTTATAGAAGCCTTAGGCCATGAGGTACAAGAATTACATCAACATGGTGTGCGTTTGTGTTTTACAGGTGATCGAGCTGCTTTATCATCAGCCCTTCGTGAACAAATGTCCGCTGCCGAAAAATTGACCGAAGTTAATAACCGATTGACTTTGAACATTGTTGTGAACTATGGGGGCAAATGGGATTTAGTACAAGCGACAAAAAACCTTGCACAAAAAGTAAAGGCCGGTGAGCTGACTATTGATGAGATTGATGAAGCGCTTTTTGCACAGTCCCTAAGTACTTCGGGTTTAACAGACCCCGATTTATTCATCCGCACGAGCGGGGAACAGCGAATTTCTAATTTTTTTCTATGGCAATTGGCCTATACTGAGCTGTATTTTTCTAACGTACATTGGCCTGATTTCGATGTTAATGAATTTCAAAAAGCCTTAGCTAGTTTTAGTCGAAGAGAAAGACGCTATGGAAAAACCTCGCAGCAACTAAAAGAGGTTGACCATGTTTAAACAAAGGTTATTAACCAGCTTAGTGCTTGTACCGCTTGTTTTATTCATCATTTATTATGCAAAAAGCTGGATTTTTATTGATTTGGTTCTGCTATTGCTCGTTGCTTGTGGTTTAGAGTGGTTAGTTTTAATTCCTATTAAGCAGCCATGGTTGAAAATTGTCTTTGTTATTTTTTTATTGGCTCTTACCTGGTTAAGTCATCTAGGTTTTTATTATTGGTTATTCGCTGGGCTATTCGGTTGGGTAGCGATTTTAATTGCTGTACTCAATTTTCCTAAATCTCAACGTATTTGGGGGCATACATGGATTGTATTTTTTGCCGGACTCCTTCTGCTTCCTTTATTTGCACAAAGCATGTTGAGGCTCTATCATGGCTACGAAGGTAAAAACTTAGTGGTTTATTTACTGTGTCTAATTTGGGCTGCTGATATCGGTGCGTATTTAGCGGGTAAGCAATGGGGAAAGCATAAATTAATTCCCCTAGTGAGCCCAGGTAAAACAATAGAGGGTTTGCTGGGTGGTTTTTTACTCTCGATGTTAATTGCATTGGCTGGTTATTTTTATTTTCAGCCTAAAGGAATAGTCAATTGGTTTTTAATCGCAGTAGTTACTACATTAATTTCCATATTAGGGGATTTATTTATTTCTATGTTGAAAAGGCGGACTAATATTAAAGATACTGGGCATATATTGCCAGGGCATGGTGGAATACTCGATCGTTTAGATAGTTTGATTGCCGCCTTACCTTTATTTTACTGTGGGTTGGTTTTTTTAAACACGGGAATATAACTATGGTTGCAACCCTGCTTTATTTTTTCCTGGCATTATTACTCTTAATCACAGTACATGAGTACGGTCATTTTTTGGTTGCTCGTCTCTGTGGCGTTAAGGTTTTACGTTTTTCTTTTGGTTTTGGAAAAGTTTTAGCACGTTGGCAGGGTAAGCAGGGGACAGAGTATGTATGGTCCCTACTTCCCTTAGGCGGCTACGTGAAAATGTTAGACGAGGGTGAAGGAGAAGTTCCGGCTGCAGAACGCCATCTGGCATTTAATAATAAATCGGTTTGGGCGCGAATTGCCATTATTGTGGCCGGCCCCTTATTTAATTTTATTTTTGCCTTTGTCGCTTTATGGCTTGTACTCGTCATTGGTATTAAATCCCTAGCACCCATGATCGATGGAGTAAATGCGAATAGTATTGCTGCCAAAGCGGGTTTAGAGCCCAAGCAAGAAATTGTGGCGCTGGATGACAGGAAAATAAATAGTTGGCGTGATTTTCAGTTTGCCTTGATGCCTCTGCTTGGTAGTGATATAACGGTTTCGCTGACGGTAAAATCCTTAGGCAATGGTCAAAAGAAAACCCTATCCTTACCTCTTGCTAATTGGGAGTTGGATCCTAAAAAACCTGATCCTTTAAAAAGCTTAGGTATAAAACCCTTTATTCCGAACATTCCACCTATCATTGGCGAAATAGTAAAAGAATCACCTGCTAATGCTGCTGGGTTACAAGCAGGCGATGTGATTAAAGAAATAAATAATAAACCTATAGATGACTGGTTGGATTTGGTAGAGTATGTCAGGCAGCATCCTGATGAGCAATTAGCACTCGTGATTAGCAGAAAGGGTGAAAATCAAGTTGTTAATTTACAGATCGGCGCGAAGCTTAATGGTAGCAAAAAAGAGGGTTTTTTAGGTCTTCGTTCAGAAAAAGTGGATTGGCCTGCTCAATGGTTACGTACGGAGCGTCAGGGACCACTGCAAGCTGTTAGAACGGCTTTTACCCAAACTGTTGAACTTACGGGCGCTACTTTTTCGTTAATTGGACGTTTTGTAACCGGTAAATTAGCTTTACAGAGTATCAGTGGCCCGGTGGGTATTGCTCAAGGTGCTGGTGAATCAGCTCGCAGCGGATTAACCTACTATCTGTCATTTTTAGCGTTGGTTAGCATTAGTTTAGGTGTCTTAAATATATTGCCTATTCCTATGCTGGATGGTGGGCATTTGTTGTACTGTATTATTGAAGTGATTCGAGGTAGGCCGCTTTCGGATAATATAAAATCGGTAGGTATTTATTTAGGATTGATGGTGTTAATGGGATTAATGCTATTGGCGTTAAGCAATGATATATCACGCTTAACTAATTGATAATTTTTGATAAACTGAACTAAGTTGAAGTATACAAGCCAGGTAAGGTCTTATTCAATTTCTTGACAGGGTCGGTCAGTTCCTATAAAAGGTTGCAAAAATTATTTCTCGCTGGATTCCTGGGATGATTTCCTTTGACTCCAGAAATAAGATTATCTGTGCTGGACGTAATATAAGAATGAAAAAAGTCAGTAGAAAAATTTTATTGGGTATTTGTTGTTCAACGATGTTAACTTGGTCAATACAAGTTAGTGCAGCAAATGAATTTATAGTACGTGATATCAAAATAACCGGGTTACAGCGAGTTAGCACAGGTACCGTATTAAACTATTTGCCTGTCCAAGTGGGTGAAGAAGTAGGACCTGCTTCTACAGCGCAAATTATTCGAGCTTTGTACGATACCGGTTTTTTCCAATCCGTTGAACTCGAAAGACAGGGAAATACACTAATTGTTAATGTGGTTGAGCGGGCAACCATCGGTTCAGTGACCGTCGCAGGGAATAAAGAAATTCCCAGCGAAAAAATGAAAGAGTTACTAAAGCAACTTGGTTTAGTGAAGGGGCGTGTCTTTCAGCGCTCATCGCTCGAGCGCTTAGAAAAAGAGTTAAAACAAGCCTATAATGCGCGTGGAAAATATAATGCCCGTATTGAAACCAGTGTAAAAAATCTCACTGAAAACCGTGTTGCAATCAATGCGGCAATCTCTGAAGGCCGTGTTTCGCGCATCAAAGAAATTAAGTTCATTGGCAACCACGACTTTTCAAGTAATGAATTGATGCCGCAGATGTCTTTATCGACTTCAAGCATCTTTACCTACCTTACTAAAAGAGATCAGTATACTAAAGCCGCGATGGATGCATCCTTAGAATCCTTACGCTCGTTTTATCTCGATCGCGGTTATTTGAAATTTAAAATAGTTTCCTCCCAGGTTTTATTATCTCCTGATAAGAAAGATGTTTTTATTAATATTCATATAGAAGAAGGTCCGCAATATCGTTTTTCGGGTTATTCAGTCATTGGCAAAACTATTTTACCAAAAGAGAAAATTGATTCGCTGGTTCAAGTCAAACAAGGTGAAGTATTTTCAAGAAAGAAAGTGACTGAATCAATTTCTGCAATGGGTTTAGCGCTAGGGGACATTGGATATGGCTTTCCTGCAATTAATGCTGAGCCGCGCATTGACGAAAAAAATAAAACCGTCTTTATTACTTTCATTGTAGAACCTGGACGTCATGTCTATGTAAGACGCATTAATTTCCATGGTAATACCAAAACAGCGGATTATGTATTACGAAATGTTATTCGTCAGAATGAAGGTTCCTTGTTATCACTTCACAACATTAAAGAGTCTGAAAGACAAATGCGTCTTTTGGGTTATTTAAAGAATGTTAATGTGAAAACAACCCCAGTTCCTGGTGCTAATAACCAGGTTGATTTGGATGTGGAAATCGAAGAAGCGCCTTCTGCAGAAGCGACGGCCTCTTTGGGTTATGGAACAAATGGTCCGCAATTTAATGCTGCCTTTAATCAGCACAATTTTATGGGTACGGGTCGTTCTGTAGGCGTAGGTTTCAACGCAAGCTATTGGGGTAAAGATTATTCCTTCAATTATTACAATCCTTTCTACACCAAAACAGGTGTTGGACGTGGTATTAACCTTTATTATCAAACCATTGATCCTAAGCGACTAAAAGACATCAGCGTGTACTCCGCGGACCGTTTCGGAGCCGATGTCAGCTATAACATTCTTCTTAGCGAATACAGTAGCTTGCAATTGGGCTATGGTTATCAGGATTTACGGATTAAATCGGTTGGTTTCGTAGAACAGATTCGCAATTTCGCGCTTATACATGGTCGTAATTTCCATGAGATCCGTTTAAGTTCAGGTTGGAGCCGTAATACTTATGATCAAATGCCTTATCCAACGCGAGGTTGGAACCAACAAGCGAACGTTTTAGTTGCCTTACCGACATCAGCTAGGTCTTTGTCCTATTACAAAGCATCCTATATGACTCGCTTCTATCAGCCTCTGTTAAAAGGATTTATTTTCACTGCCTTAGGTAATGTGGGTTATGGTAATACCTTTAACCGAGATGGTTTGCCTTTCTTCGAAAACTATTATGCAGGGGGTATTGCTTATCCAGGGCAGGTGCGTGGTTATGACAGCTACTCTTTGGGGCCTAAAGATAACAACTTTAATGCCTTAGGAGGAAACTTCTTACTGAATGCGAGTGCAGGACTTATTTTGCCTTATCCATTGAGCCGAGATACTATCAGAACGACAATCTTTGCAGATGCGGGTAACGTTTATGCGAGTCGCATGCCAACTTTCTTAACAGGTATTGATTCTGGACCTTTGCGCTATTCGGCTGGTCTGTCTGTTGAATGGCGTTCGCCTTTTGGACCTTTGGCATTCAGCGTAGCTAAGCCCTTAAATAAACAACCTTTTGATGATGAGCAGATATTCCAATTTACTTTGTCATCAGGGTTTTAAAATGAAATAAGAGAAAGCTTGGGTTATTCGATAAAGAAAATTTACGATAGAACTTTTCACAATTATCGCAACCGTGGATGATCTGTGATAGCATCAGGATCTTTTAATTAGGAGAGCAATAAAAATGAAGCGTGTGAGTGGGATTTTAATCTCGTTGATGTTGAGCTTAGTTGGTTTTAATGCGTTTGCAGAAGCAAAAATTGGCGTGGTCGATTTGCAGAAGATTATGCAAACTTCTAGCCAGATGAAAACAATTCAGCAAAAACTAGAAAAAGATTTTAAACCCCGTCGTGACAAACTAGTCGCCATGGAAGAGGGTTTAAAACAAGACATGGAAAAATTTAAGCGTGATGGCTCAATAATGAGCGATTCACAGAAAAAGGATCTGGAGAAAAAGATTCTTGCTACACAGCAAACTTTTGAAAGAGAAGGTCAACAATATCAACAAGAATTAAGCACAGCTCACAACGAAGCAATGGAAGAGCTATATAGCAAAATTCGTAAAGCGATTGCTAAAGTTGCTGACACTGATAAATATGACATCGTTCTACAAAAGGATGCAGCTCCCTTTAGTTCTGAGAAGCTAGATATTACTGAAAACGTGATCAAGCAAATTAGCTAATCAGTGTGAAATCTGTGTACACCCTTGCCGAATTGGCGTACCACCTTGATGGTTGCTTGCATGGTAATGCTAAGCAATCTATCAGGGGGATAGCCTCTCTGAGCCGTGCTACAAGTTCCGATCTAACTTACTTTGAAAATATTGTGATGTTACAGTTGTTGGATAAAACTCAGGCTGGTGTGGTGTTGTTAACAGCTAGGCATGTTCATTATTGCCCAGTAAACTCCATCGTTGTTGCTAATCCCTTAGAAAGTATGACCCGTGCTGCAGAACTATTTGTGCCGACAATTAAACATCAGGAAGGTATTCATCCTAAAGCGCTCATTTCTCCTACAGCTCTTTTAGGGGAACAGGTTACTGTAGGAGCCGGTACCGTTATTGCTGATTCAGTAAAGTTGGGTGATGGTGTAAAAATAGCAGCAAATTCTGTCATTGAGGAAGGAGTGGAGATAGGGCCGCATACTAGAATTGGATCTGGTGTTTATATTCATAGTGGTTCGAAGTTAGGTGCCCATGTGGTGATTGAAAATGGAGCTGTTCTTGGCGCATCTCCCTTCAATAGTGTAAAGAAACAAGGTCGCTGGCATAGCGGCGCAGCATTTGGCGGTGTAGTGATCGAAGATTATGTTCAGCTCGGTGCAAATACTGTTGTTGCTAGAGGCTCATTGGGCGACACCTATATTTGTGAGGGCGTACATATTGATAATTTGGTCCAAATTGCTCATGATGTAACCATTGGTAAACATAGCGCAATTGCTGGTTGCGCGGCGATAGGTGCTTATACGCAAATTGGCGAAGATTGTATTGTTGGTGGAGCTAGTTGTATTGCTGCGCATGTACATTTGGCGGATGATGTCGTTATCACTGGCATGTCAACGGTAAGTAAATCACTGTCTAAAGCCGGCGTTTATTCTTCGGGAATTATCGTGAGCGAGCACCAGCAGTGGCGTCGTAATGCCGCGCGTTTTCGCCGTCTTGATGATTACATTATTCGGCTCGCAAGACTGGAAAAAGAATATAGCAAAAATAAGGAACATAGCTCTCAGAATTAACGGGAAGAGAGCCCACGAGGTCAGCTTGTTTAGTCTGAGTTTGCGGGTTAATCTTTTTTAAGCTGGAGACCTATGAGGAAGCGATAGAATTATGAATGTAGTGAGAGCTAAAGTATGAGTGAGTCCGTTGACATAATCAAAATTCTTGGAATGTTGCCACATCGTTATCCATTCCTCCTAGTTGATCGGGTTCTAGAGTACACCCCGTTTGATTATTTGATTGCTACAAAAAATGTAACTATTAACGAACCCTTTTTTAACGGGCATTTCCCAGGAAATCCCATCATGCCTGGAGTGCTAATGCTTGAAGCTTTGGCACAAGCAAGCGCGCTATTATCTAATTTGTCGCGCTCTCCAAAAGAAGGGCATGAGTTTTTGTATTTTTTTGCGGGCATTGATAATGCCAAATTTAAACAAGTTGTGACTCCTGGCGATCAATTACGTTTAGAGGTTAAATTTGTTGGTCAAAAACGCGATTTTTGGCGAATGCATGGTGAAGCGTTTGTCGGTGACAAACTAGCCTGCTCCGCAGACTTAATGAGTGCAGCGAAGGAAATAAAAAGTGATAGATGAACGCGCGATGATCCATCCCACCGCCAAATTGGCAGCAGGGGTATCAATAGGTCCAGGCTCTGTAATTGGTGCCGGAGTTGAAATTGGTGAAGGTACTTGGATTGGCCCACATGTGGTAATTCAAGGTCCAACTGTGATAGGTAAAAACAATAAGATTTTCCAATTTGCTTCAGTTGGTGACGAGCCGCAAGATATCACTTATAAAGGTGAACCAACTCGTTTAGAAATTGGTGACAATAATATTATTCGCGAGTACTGCATGATAAGTCGCGGTACTGTGAAGGGCGGAGGCATTACTCGAATAGGCAATCAAAATTACTTAATGGCCTATGCTCATATTGGTCATGATTGTGTGGTTGGTGATAACGTCACTATGATTAATTATTCGGCACTTTCTGGGCATGTCATTGTTCATGATTTTGCTATTATTGGTGCTTATGCTGCTATACATCAGTTTTGCCATGTGGGCGCTTATGCTTTTATTGCGCGAGCAACTTATATCAACAAAGATGTATTGCCTTACGTTATGATTGCCGGCCATACCACCTCGGCTTGTGGCCTAAACACAGTGGGTTTACGCCGCCGAGGATTTTCCGTGTCAGCTGTTGAGCAATTGCGACGGGCTTATAAAATTATTTTTCGTAAAGGATTAACTGTGCAACAAGCAGTAGCGGAATTGGAGTTCATGCAAAATGATTGCCCTGAAGTAATTCTCATGATTGATGCATTGAACCAATCAACTCGGGGTATTGTGAGGTAATCATGTTAGATGCTCAATTATTGCGTGATAATCCCCAATATGTCGCTGAACAACTAAAGCGACGTGGTTTTGTTTTTGATATCGATGCATTTGTCTCGCTCGAAGATAAAAGAAAAGTGCTGCAAATGGCTACTCAAGCACTGCAAAATGAGCGCAATCAACGTTCTAAGGCGATTGGTCAAGCGAAAGCACGTGGTGAAAATATTGAATCTATGCGAGAAGACGTCAATCGTCTTGGGCAAGAATTAGATGCTAAAAAAACAGAACTCGAACAGGTTTTACAGCAATTAGAGACAATAACCTTAAGCTTACCCAATTTGCCTCACGAATCAGTGCCTGTAGGCAAGGATGAGAATGATAATGTAGAGCTTAGACGTTGGGGTACTATCCCTAGTTTTGATTTTCCTGTGAAGCCACATGATGAATTAGGCGAAGCTTTAGGTGAAATGGATTTTGGTTTAGCCGCTAAAATCACCGGTTCCCGTTTTGTCGTTATGAAAGGCCAGCTTGCTCGGCTTCATCGTGCTTTGATTCAATTTATGTTGGATATTCATACTCAGGAACATAATTACCAAGAAATTTACGTTCCTTACATTGTTAACGCCGATAGCTTATTAGGGACGGGGCAGTTACCAAAATTTGAAGATGATTTGTTTAAACTCAGAGGCGAACAAGATTATTATCTGATTTCAACCTCTGAAATTTCAGTGACGAATACCGTACGCGACACTATTTTACCTGTAGAATCTTTACCAATTCGTCATGTCTGCCACTCCCCCTGTTTTCGCTCTGAGGCAGGTTCCTACGGTAAAGATACTAAAGGAATGATTAGACAACATCAATTTGAAAAAGTTGAACTTATTTGGATAACGACTCCTGAAGCTTCTTACGAAGCGCTTGAGCGTTTAGTGCAGCATGCAGAAGTTATTTTGCAACGCTTAAATTTGGCTTACCGAGTAGTTACTTTATGCTCTGGGGATATGAGCGCTGGTGCTACAAAAACTTACGATCTAGAAGTATGGTTACCTAGTCAAAATAGATATAGAGAAATTTCTTCTTGTTCAAATACAGAAGCTTATCAAGCTCGACGAATGAAAGCGCGCTATAGACACCCTGAAACAAAAGAAACAGAATTAGTTCATACTCTCAATGGTTCTGGACTGGCCGTTGGCCGAACTTTAGTTGCAATTTTGGAGAATTATCAAGATAAGGAAGGCAATATCCATATACCTCAGGCTTTACAACCTTATTTACCGGGTTTAAAACTAATTCAAGCCATTTAATTTTTTTGCGTGGTGGCAATTAAAGAAAAAAGGGCTTAATGATTTAAGCCCTTGAGAAAAACAAATTTGTTAATTCATTCCTAGATTAGTCGTAGAAACTGCTTCTTCATTATCGGAATTTGTATCGGCATCGTTGTCAATATCCGAAGTTATATCCATGTCCGAATCACTGCCTATACTTGTAATTGAATTCGTATCTGAATTATTGCCTACACTTGGAATATTGTAGTCATCTGCCTTTGAGAGATCGTAGGTATAAGCGCTTTCATCAGACCCGCTGGGGTTTTCAAGACGATAATCTAAACTTGCTCTTAGATTTCTTTCGATATCTTTTACAGAAGTCCAACGAGTATTTAGGTAAGTTTTATTTGGCTTTTTTTGTCCACTATACGCTTCGTGAACTGCTACATCAGCTATATCATCAAAAGTTCCACCTTTTTCAAAAATATAAATCAACTCCTTCACCGGGCATTTATATATCACTCCATCCTTAACATGGCTGTAATCAACAAAAGTTACCTGGTTTGGAACAGCCTGGCAAATAGCTGACAACAAATCCATCATTTGCTCTACTGTTGGTTTATAGTGACCGCTATCGTTATCGATAACTTTTAGAACCCCATCTTCAAAAGTCATGAAGCCGGCTCCCTTTGTTTTTCTACCATTAGCTAAATGACTGTGATGAAAGTAATTATTGATAAAGGGGACAGCTATTAATTCTGAATTTTTATTAACTATGTAAATATATCTACCATTTGCTGGCTTTCCTTTATCAAGGAATTTCCCATTTTTATTCATTGTTATTGCGCTTGAAAATTGTTCGGTTTCGTTGAAATATTTACGCTCAAAATACCCTGAGTTGAAAGAGTTAAAAAAAGAATCTGATTTTAAATTTGCTTTAGCTAAATCATCCCAAAATTTTGAAATTAAACGCTCGGTTTTTCTTTCTTTTCTATATGCTTTATCGAGCCTTGTTAGAGTTGGGTTTCTGCGGTTGCTTAATAAAGCTTGTATGTTTTGGGTTTTCATTGCTGCTCTCATGGACAATACAGTTACTGAATGTATTGTACAATTAGAACATTAAATGAACATTAAGGCTGTCATGTAATTTTATGTTCGATATCTCTATTTCGGTAAATATTTGGTGGCATGCTCAATTTGGGCAAAAGTTAGCTCCGCTTGTCCACGGTATTTGCTGTGAGGTGTATTGAGAAAATTAAGTCAGTTTTCAAAGTGCCTCGACTAAGAATTAAAAATGACATTCTTTTTTACAATGAAAGCATAAAGATTTAATATCGCACAAAAACATTTTAGAGATTTAGATGCCAACTAGTCAGTTTGTGTTTTTTATTTTCCTATACCGAGAAATTAAAGAATTACAAATCACCAGGCTAAATATGATTGGCTTGGACAACATTCATGAAAATAGAGATATACAAAATTAGGAGAAATTATGTTTTTTAGTAAAAGGATACGCAGCTTATTTTTACAGGGACCAGGAGATTTATTATCTCCACCAATTGAAACCGAAGAAGAAACTTTATCTTTTCTCGTCCCCACAAAAGAAAGACAAACCGCGCGCCAATTTCTTGTGGAAAAAGGGTTCTCTGTCGTCGAGTCATCAAGCTTAGAAGTTAAACCAATGGGTGAGGCCGGTCAAGGCTTATTTGCGAAAGCTTATATTTTGCGGGGGCAAATTATCGGTGTTTATGGTGGCATGCTGAGGACTGGTGACGAGACAAAATACACTAAAAGTGATTATAAACAATCAACAAATAAAGGGGCTTTCTTTACTGATGGTAATGGTTATGTTTGTTCTGCTAATTTCGTACAACAAGCTTTGCCTCATGCATTTTGTACTGATATGGGTACAACCTATTCTTTCATTCCCTCACCCTGTGATCTGACAGTAGCAAATACTTTAGTTCAACTTATTGAAACTGTTTATGGTTTTCAATTGCCAGTTCTTGTTGCAACCACCGACATATATCCGGGTCAAGTAATAGCCCGAGATCATGGCCCCTATTTTATGGAGCTTATTGCCCAATTTAATCCACTGAAAAAAGAGAGTAAAAAATCATTTGTAAAAGTTTGGGATAAAACAGGGAATGAAACTCCCTTATTAATTTACGTTTATAATCACCATGACATTACCACTTTAAACCGGCTATTTGATGAACTCCATTTGCCTTCAAAAGCGCATAAGGATTTAAAAACTTTGCAGTGTGTTCAAAATATTTTATTCCTCTTCTTTACCTGTCATGAAAATATTTTGTACCATTTTCCAAAAGATAAGCTCAAGCTTTTAAATGATTTTTGTAAGCTTTATGGAATAACCAAAAGTAATTTTCTCGAACGATATTCTAAGGAATTGCAAGAGCAAGTTAAAAGCAGTTGTGCGAAGATGGATATGCTTGGAAAAGAATATTTTAAAGGATTTGAATTAGTTTCAGGACGCCCTCGTAATCGATTAGAATGTGAAAGTTTTAACCTTTCCCAACTGAGCGAAACTGGCTATCAACAGTTATTAGAATGTCCTGTAACTGCATTCAATTGTCTATTTTCAGATAAAACTCTCACGCTTCCTCAAAATATGGACAGATATTATATTCATCCGCAGGGAGAGAAATTCAAAAATGAACAGCAAAAAAAACAACATCTCAGGGGAATTGGACAGCTGAGTCTCGACTACGATAGAAAAGGAAGAATAGCTTATCAAGAGGGGCGATATGAGGCTGCTATCTTAGAATGGCAAATCGCTTTAAGATTGAGCAAGAATATATGTTTTCATTCAGATATGCTTGTCATAAATCCCGATCCAAAAGTAATTGATCTATTGTCTGCTTCAACTGAAGTGGCATCTTTATGCTGGAATTTAGCAAATGCTTATTTGAAAAATGAACAGCATGTCGAAGCGCTGTACTTTTTTACGCAACTGATGGATATAGTTAAGGCTATAGACAATTATAAGCCTGAGTATCTTGCCAAAATTGATGAACGTGTGGCCATATGCCATAAAGTACTTAGTATCAATTCACCGGATGCGCAGCCGCTATCTGATCCCTTTAATACAGACAAGAGTGACAATGTTCAAGACTGTTCAGGTCCAAGTAGAAGCACTCCCATATAAATATCCTGGTTAAATTTTCTGCATCTGTGGCGAATTTGCTTCGTCGTCTGAATCTATATCCGATTCGCTCCGCAGGTGCGGAGCTAAATCGGTATCCGAATTACTGCCTAAGTCATCTGCATAGCATCGGTGGATAGGAAAAGCCAGTGGAGTGGGCTGACTATATTTTTACAGGCATTAAAGGGTATTTAATATAGTGTCCTTAATGCTGTCGTTGACTGCAGTTGCTATTTCCATACTCTCTGTTTTTGCTTTAAAGAAGCGCCAATTTCCCGAACCGATTTGAGTCAGTTTATAGACGGTGAGAATAGCTAAAACGACGTTGATAATATCAAGAAAAGCTTGTTTATTGCCGCGGTGCTCTCCTAAAACGTTACTGGCCTTGTCAATAGCTTCTTCACAGGTAGTTTGAAAACCATGTCCATTCTTTGTTTTACAATAAGAAGCATACTCATTGCGCAATACCTGATGAAGATCCAGGGCAGTGTTTGCCGCGGCAACATAATCCTGATCATCAATTGCCCTTAAAGCATGGGTGTAGGCCTTTAACTTTAACCTTTCTAAAGCGGCTTCTAGTTTTTCTAACTTTGAACGAGCATCCCTTTGCAGTGCTAAATAATGCCCTTCCAGATCTTCAAACCATTGATTACGAGTTTCTTCTGATAGTTTCTTATGGGTCAGGATCAGTTTCATCGATTCATAGGAAGGTACTTTATCGAATATTGTTTTTAGGTTATTAACGGTCAAATCATTTCGTTCTAACAAGCTATTAATGAGTTCTGGAGTAGTGCAGGCATCAACCAGGAGGTCTAGGAACTCCTTAGGGAATCTATCAGCATTTTGAGCCTCTAATAGCATCATAAGATCTTCTGGTTGAGCGTTAGGAATCATCTCTTCGAGAGGTAGATGATCGAGCAGGGCCTTACCAAAAAGACGAAGAATATGGAGGCCAAGTTGTGGCGTCACAGGTTGCTCTCTGATGATTCTTTCCATGTCAGTTAAAGTCAGTTTAATGTTTGCTTCACTGTATTTTTTTAATAGCTCAACAAGGCAAGTTTCCTGTTCTTTAGGCGATGGGATTGTCCTGGTTTGGGTAAATAACTGGCGCGCCAGTTGTTGTAATAGTTCATGATCATCTTCAACCGTTGTTCTATTAATAATTTTTTGAGCAACTTCTGATGAAAATTGTTCATTCTTGATGACAAGACCCATTACCTCATTAGTTGCCTCGTTATGAGACACAATTTCTAGCTGGATGTGAGGATCAAAGGCTATTCCTGCAATATTTTTTAGCGCATCAACGGTGATTGCAGTAGGATGTTGGAAAATTTGCGTCACTTCCTCTTTGGCTATTTCCGTTGTAAAAGCGGCAATAATCAGCTCTAGAGATAATGCTGGATGCCTAAATAGTGCTTTTCGCACCTCAATAGTTGTATGTGGATGTTCAAAAACAAGTTCCAGAGTGGGGGCCTCTTGAGCTTTTGCAAGAATTATTAATAGTTGATTGGCAGTTAGGTCAGCATGTCCAAGAACAGTTTGTAGCACAGGCTCTGTTAGGTCCCCTCGCTCAATAAAAGTTTGGAAGGTATTAGTTCTAACTTGGCATTTTTGGGCTAGGGATACCAATAACTCCTCGGGAAGAGGGCCTGTATGATTACTATCGACAAGTATTTTAAGCTCTTCGTTATCTGCAGCATTGATCATTTGTGTAAAGGGTAAATGGGGAACGATGCAGGAACCGAATTGGCGTAAAATATTAATTCCTAACTTAGGACTTACGATTTCTCTATGCTGCTTTATAAGGTCAATGATCTCGGCTTCCTGCCTAGTCTCTCTAAAGGGAGAATATTTTTCAAAAATAAAGACCAGTTCATTTTCCCAAACGTGTTTATGTAAATGATCGCTTTGACATCTCTCGAATGCTTTTCCAATCAGTTTTGTTAATAACTCATGATTAACGAACACGGTGCTTTCAGAGCGAATGAGTTGCGACATGTCCGGTAAAAAATGGGGATTATCAATGATAGCGCTCTTTACTGCGTCAGTTGTATTAGAATGAGAAAGTACTTTGTTTAAAACTAGCTTACCAAAGTTGCCTTGAGCGATTAGGGCTAGTGTTTTTTCCTGAATGGCCGTAGGGTGATCAAGAATCAAGAGCACAGCGTCATCATCTAGTTCATTTTGCGCAAGCAGGGTCTCTACAAATTCTGAACTCAGTGCTTTATGGGTAAATATCTTCTTATGTACAGCATTCTTTGCTTCTGGGTGGCGATATATTTGTTGTAAGACCTTGTCAGTAAGATCGGGTCTTAAAAGAAAAGCTTCTATGAGTTCTTGACTGTGATTTTGGCATTTTTCTGCTAAGAGTAGCAAGACACTCTCCTCTAATACCCCTGTCTTATCCATATCAACTAAAATGCGAAGCGTTCCTTCATCTGCAACGTAAATGAGCTGTTTTAAGGGTATAATCTGCAGCATTGATGGACCAAAGATTCGAAGAATATGAATACTAAGTCTGGGTCTGAGAGACTTTGCATTTTGGGTAATGATTGCCTGTATTAGGGAAGTTGAGGAAGTGTCAGTCTTTTCATATTTTTCAAACAGGCTAATCAAGCAATTTTCCCATTCTTTACCCTCTGAAGATTGTAGATTATATTGCGCAAAGACTTTCTCAGTGAAATTTTGCAGCAAAATGGGTTTCAGTTTCAGTTTTTCAGAATGGGCTAGGATCCCTAAAGCCACAGCGGGAGAAAAATGGCTATTATCGAGTATTTTCTTTATTACTTCATAATTAGTTGATGGATGTGAGAGAACGGCTAATAATACGGCATCGTTAGTTGATGCGGTGGCAATTGTTTCTAAAATCGTTTCATCGATGGCTGTTGGATGTTGCAAAATTAACAGCAATTCTTCATCGTACAGGTTAGTTTGCTTTAAGAAAAACTGTACCAATTCACCAGTCAAAGCAGGATGTTGATAGATTGCTCTTCGAGTAGCAGTCCCCGCATTGACATGATTATAGACAAACGAAAGTACAGTTTGTTCTTTAGCATGATTAAGGACTAACAATAGCTGGGTCTCATCCAAAAATCGATGCTTGATTAAGATCAGCAAGATGTCAGTGTTTATTTTTTTTCGTTCAAGAAGTTTTTGCGCTAAATCCTTGTTTTGGCATTTTGATGCAACGGTCGCTAATTTGCTTTGGTCAAGGGGGAAGGGTAACTCAAGTATAGTTTTTATAACTGAATGATCACAAGCCGGATTGTGTAAGACATCAGCGAGGAGAACAGGAGACGGGGACGTTGCCTTTAAAAGTGCACATAAAATCTGTGGTGAGATAGTTTTTACAATCGCTTTAAAACAGCTCATAATGGCTTCATTGCCCTGCAGTGCAGGATAACTACTCATGAGGCGTAGTGCTTCAATACCAGCAACCTGCAAATTACTTGCGTTGTTAGTTTCAGAAAGGTTAATGTTTTGCTTTTCACAAAAGGAGGGGAGTGGCATTCCCAGGCATTTCTCAAGACAGCTTATCTCTTCTGATGATAGGTCAGTTAAAAAGGGTTTAGTGGGATTTTTCTTTATTCGTTGAAGTAATTGGTTAATAGTAGCTAAGTGGTTCAAATGATCTTCAATAAAGCCAAGACTATTTAGAGGGAGATTAAATTGTTGCTGTATTGTGCCAATCGCGATTTTTTCTTTTAACGCATTCTGGTTTAAATACATAAAAGCTTGAGCAACTTTTTGATAAACTGCGGCTTGAGCTGCAATTGTTTTTGGGAACAGCTTCTTCCAATTAACCTCAGTAAGATCTTCAAAAGGATGCTGAGAAATGTAGATAAATCCTTCGATATTTCCTTGAGTCAATGCCGTTTTTAATTGCCGAAGTTCTAGATCGCATCCTGGGCGATACACTTGAAGATGATTCTCAAAGAAATTAATTTTTTCAGAAGCATTCTCCTGTAACCAAGATAAGGGTTGTTCTTGATTTAAAAGGCTTGCAAATTCACCATTAAAAAAGCGCACTTGTTCGCGCAACGATAGATACTGCTCATTATCAAGCATTGTTTCAGGTCGCTTGCCATTCACGACGGTATCCTGCGTGGTGGCTATCCAACTATTCTTATAAAGGGGGATAATCCGAGCTAATTCCTCTTCCTCTTGAGGTGTTATAAGGGTGGCATGCAGTTCTTGACCTTCAAGATGGTACCAAACAAGAAAAACTGGTTTCATAAAGACATTCGCATGCTCTGTTTGGCCTATATAAGTCTTTGCATAATTCAAGCTAGCGTGAAGGTTGCCAGAAAAAACAGGATCCGTATTACAAAAACGATTTAATCCCATTGTTCGGTGTCTAAGATTTCCTTGGAAAATTGTATGCATCCATGGGAGGGTTTTTTCTTCTTGTAATTTGGCATTAAAGCATTCATTCAGTGCTATGCGTTCTACGTGAGCCTGCTTTTGTACTTCTTTTTGAACTTGTACTTCCTTACCATGAGTTTCTTCTGCACAAGTATAGGTAGGTAGACAATATGGAATCGCTGTTTTGATTACTTCTTCTAATATAAGATTGAGCTTTTTACTGTCTACAGGACAATTTGCTTTTTTACAGCATTCGTCCCAAAGCCCTAGTAATTGGTTTTTATGATTGCCAAGAATATCCTTTAGAGCTTGTTCTTTGTTAATCGCTCCATACAAAGCAAAGAGATCGAGAGAGGGTGTATCAACAAAAAATGATTCAAACTTTGACTCTAATTCAGCTTTGCTTTCGGCATCTTCTGAAGGTATATCTTGAATGAATGAAAGAGCAGTGCGTCGAAGAAGATTAGCCATCTGTCCTTTAGTAGCAAATAAATTATCTAACCATAAAGTCTTTTTATCATTTTCTTTTAAGCAGGGGACCAATTCATCAAGCGTCAGATTAAGGCGAGTTGGTGTAATAAATTCTAAAGTCTGTGCGAGACAGATACCACGCATACGCATATCACCTTGGATAAACGCTTGAAAAGGAACTTTTTCATCGACTAGCACAATAGCGTGGGCTTGTTCGAATTGCGTAATATCTGCTCCAAGGGTATGAACCTGATCATAATAGGTAAATCGTTCTTCCGGAGTCGAACGAAGCCGGCGATTAATTTCTTTTTCGTCACTGGTCCCTAATATAATGGGATTTTCTGGGTCATTAATATTAAGTGCGCATAAAACTTGTTCATCATTAAAATACAAAACCTGTTTTATGGGTTTGCTAAAATAATTTTGGTTCTTTTTAATAAAACTAGCGATTGCTTTTGCAGCATCAAGGTTGTCGACTCCAGTGAAGGTGGCATTGATGTCAATAATGGCGCGAGTACGACTACGGTCAGGCGAATTAGTTATCACTTTATCTACAAAATGAGCAACTGTTTGGTAATCGAGGCTTGATACCCGTGTTTTCTTGCTGCGCAGCTGCTCGACAATGTAGTCATCGCTTCCCAACGATGTTTTTGGATCATAGCTTAAGCGCTGGTGGAAAGTGGTGTAGTTGCTTGGTGTACCTGATACGCCCTGTACGCTGCGATAAATATCAACATGGTTGAAGGCATCACTAGGAATAATAGTACCATCGTGATGAATTTGCTTTAAACTGCGTTCTTGCAAAATAGGGAATATGAGCGAAGGGTTATGTCGGTGACGTTCAAATAACTGATGCATTTGCCGTGGATCATCAACGTTTACTTGACTTAGCGTTAAACCGTGGCCTTGCTCTTTTTCTAAAAGAGCAAATCCTCGAGCCGTCGGTGTTTGATCGAGATGCGTGAAAATTGGATTTTGAAATAACTCTTGGCGGGCTAAAGCTTGCCATTCGAGAATTCGTTCTTTAAATAATTCTTCGCTAATGCCCTTAATTAACATCATTTGCATTGTTAAATTGATGGCTTCTAGTTCATTTCCAAAGCGGCTTTGTTCATTAGGTACCGTATTACTAATATAGGGGATAGCTAAGGTGTATTCGGTTGGACTTAAGTTTTCTCGTTTGGAAGGACCATAATTGACATTCAATTTACGGTGCAGGGTTTCGCTCAGAAGTTCACTTACTTGTCGTTTAAAAAAAGCAAGCGTTTCTTTTTCTTCTGGGCTGGCGTTAATGACAGCCTCAGGCATTTTTGTGGCTGTGCCCGTAAGGTAAGCAATAAGTTCTTGCGGTGTTTGGCTACCATAACGCAGCACTGCACTGTCAGTAAACTGATGTAAGGGACCATTTGTCTCGATCAGTTTTTTTGCAAGCTTAATTTTAAAAGGACCCCAATTATAGTCATCAGGTAATTGGGGGGCATTCTTAATCTCTTCGATATCAATTAAGTTAAAAATTGCGATAGCGTTTTTAATGAGCGTAGGGTTTAGAGGTTTCGGCTCACCAGAGGTATAGTTTAATTTTTTCTTTAGCCACAGGCCTTGATGAACTTCATCAATAATGCAATCACCATAATTGCGTACTAATCGAGTGAGTTTGTCAGCCCAGTAAACCTGTTGCTTCCATTCTTCACCTCTTTCTTTTGAGCGTAGAAGCTCGATATATTTAAGCTCCAATGACTGCATCGCTTCGCCTGTGGTGACGAGATAACTGCGTGTTGTCATAATTTCAGTGAATTGATGATACAGTTGCTCAAGGCGTGCTGCAGAGCTATCACTATCGCGGTTAAATTCAAAACGATAAGCCCGTTTGCCAAATAAACGCTGTGAAGTACGATTAAAATCAACGTGATTGGTTGCTAAGAGTGCTGGCGGAACCTCTATGATCACCAAATTATCGCCTTGAGCTTTCTCTTCGGCGAGGATTGGGAGAATAACCTTGGATTTACCACCCCCTGGGATGATTTTTTCGATTCTTTCTTTAAAACCAAGGCCATCGTTGGGACGCTCTAGTAAGGCTTTAAGAGCACTGACTTGGCGTGTACGAAGTAGAATATCTTCTTCATGCTGTATGATGACAATAGAAGGTTTATCTAAGCCTGGAATACTTTCTCTTGCTAAGGCATCGAGAACTTTGACTGCATAGTTTGAATCGCCTGTTGCAACTGCCTTTGTCCAATTTTCTTTGATATTTTTAACAAGCTTGGCCTGAATACCTTCAACCAATGCTACATGAATTAAATTTTGTAATTTCTCAGCATCGCCAGCATTTAGACCTGTTTTTTCTATAGTGAATGCTCTATCAGCACGGCAATAAATTGCCATTAAATCAGCCCTAGTTAAGCTAGGACGTGATTTTGCTAGTTTTTCAAGCTGCCATTTTTGAGCGAGTGCAAGATCTTCAGGTCCTTGATTGGCAAGCTCTAAGGCTGCACACCAAGAGTTTTCGGCTTTTTTTATGAGAAGGGGTTCAGTACCAATAATTTCTTGAATGAATGCAGCGAGTGAGCTTTCTCCAATAATTCGTGATGCAAGCTCTTTTTGTTTTAGTTCAAGTTCAAAAAGGATCTTGCCAGCTTCCTCTTCACTCGTTAGCTCAGAAATAGCGATACTACCACTTTCATACAATTGCCTAAAATTAATAACTAAGTTATTTAGGGTTTGGTTATCCTCGTATTTGAGCTCACTCAGACATTTTTTGATATTGGCTTGTTCGAGCAAAGAGCTATCCTGCAATTCTGCTACAGCTAAGGGTATGCGTTCGGGGCGTTGACTAGCTAAAATTGCTTCGGGTGTTGCTAGGATTTCTTGGTAAACATCTTTGGCTTGATAAACTTGAAGTGCTGGAACGGGATAGTGGCTTACCTGAGAAACTACTTCAGTCAATTTGATTTCAGGCTTGGAAAATTGCTTTTGCGCTTTAGAATTATTATGAGCAATGCGATAGAGTACATTGCATAATAAAGGGATATTCGATTCTTGCTCAGTCAAAGGTATATGACGATGGGCAAGCAAGGTTTGGCTGCAAAAATCAACCAGACGCTTACTGTACCTCGGATTTTCATGTAAAACTGCTATTTGAAAATAGACAGGGAAATTAGCTAAGAAAGCTTCTTCGCTCATATTTGAGGAGAGAAGTTCTAGTGCGCTCCCAAGTGCTGAAGGTGTAAATTGTTTATGGCCAGAAGCTGACAGTTTACTTTCCCAGCTTTCTAAAGCTTTAACCGCTGAATCTGCTAAGTGAGCACGCTGGATTGTACTTTTTGCTGGTAAAGATAAATCAATGCTAACTAGTTCTAGTATGCTTGATTTAGCATGAATGGCTTTGAATTTTTTTAAATGCTTCTCGATCAATGCGAGTCGGTTCTTGTCAGTCTCAGAGAGAGGATATGATTTAGAACGGGCGAGAAGCGCTTCTTTTTCTTGAAGGATTAGATCAAGACTTAAGTTTAGCCACTCATAGCCTAAGGTTCCGCGAGGTTGATGTTCTTGGGTGTGATGGTAATAGTCCAATAGACGTTTGCGTTCAATGATTGAAAGCACATAGTTGTGCGGCATGTGACGACGCATAGCTTGCAAACGAGTGAACTTTTTATAAATAATACTCGGAAGTTGTTTTTGGAAATTTTCTAAATCTCTGTGTTCTAATCTTGCATAGGTGGAATTAGCTGTGTTAGCGGCCTGTGGTTCAACCAAATTAAACTTTCTATCCTGTAACAGAAAATCACAGGCAAGACTCATTGCTTTAAGTTGACAAGCGACATAAGGCGGGGTCTTCTTGGTTGCTTTTTTACTCATAGCAGGTAGGCAATGCGGTAAGTCTTTACAAATCCACCGAATGTATTGCAATTCTGCAGGATCACCAGTTAATCCGCCTAGACGAGTATTGCAATCTTCCAGGATTTTCCAGGATTTTTCAGGTTGGTGCGTTGCAAGATAAATATAAGCTAAATAAAGCGCATCAGCCACAGTGTCGGCAATGGGTTCCCCGCCCTGTATTCGCAAGCTTATATATTTTTCACTATTTTCATAATCCCACTGTGGTTTTTGTAGAGGCGGCTTGCGCTTCCATTCTTCTTCAAGTCTGGCTTTAGCAATGATACCCTGGGTGTCATGGATGGCTGGATAAAAATCACTTTGCTCCACTCCTTGCTCCGTGGCATAAAAACGGGCGACGGGAACTAAATAACGACTATGAACAGTACCACTATTATCCTTACTCGCTAAAACCATTCCTGCTACGGAAGCGTGAATAGGAGAGGATTCAATAAGCTGTTCTCCAGTTGCTTGATGGACAAAATAGGATTCATTGGGTTTCATCTCAAGAATAAGATCATAGCGGAGTAACTTGACGATAGTATGACCCATTGGGTTTTTTTGAATAACGATGAATCGATTACTTTCAAAGGCATTAATAAGTGCTCGTGCTTGCTTATTAAGTTGTCCCAATGAAAAGGAGGTTTCCTGCTGGTCTTTATCTAAAGCAAAAAACTGAGTTCCCCTACTGGAATAGACAGGTACATTGTTCTTAACTAGTAAACCCGAGGTTGAATCCAAGTGCTTAATAGGACGCCAAAAGTCCATAGATCCGTCGATTAACACTTCAGGTAGGTTAGCATTGATAGGTTGAAGAGTGCTATTAGCATGTTTGGCAAGATGATCATCCGTCATGGGTTCTAGTTCATAAATCTCCTCTCTGCCGCGAATTTTCCAAACTTTTTGCACAGTAAGCTGGTCATTAGCATAGTAGAGGTATACTTTGTTAGTTTCGTGTTCTAAAACCAGGTATTTGCCATCTTCGGACATTAGGCATTCTTGTATATTGTCTAGCCCTAAGTGTTTTATCAGTGGATGCTTTTGCAGTGTGAAAGGTACGCCTGAACGTGCTAAACCTCCTTCGAATAGTTTACCTAGAAGGGTATTGGCTTTGATTTTTTTACCCTCTCTATCGAGCAAGGTATAGATAGGAAATGCGTCCTCTACTAGTTTCAAATCTTGTGTACTGGGGTTTTTTGCTAAGGTCTCTCTCAGCGTATTTCTAATCAACGCAGGAGACTGTTGCATGATTAAGGTTTGGAATTGTGCAATAGCTTTCTCAACTTCCATGCGGTGAGTAAGGTCTTCAAGAATAAAGGGATTTGCATGACTTTGGATGTAGAAAAAGGCTTCGAAAGCACTAGCAAAAAGTTCCTCTGATTGCTCCCCTAATTCAATACGTGTTAAGAGAGTTAAAAATAAACGTTGCTGTAGAACGTAGGTAACCTCTTGCGTATTAGGTAAGGCCAATTGTTTAACAAGTAGCTCATGAAGGGCTTGAAGGTGCACCGCTCCATCATTTGCGCCAGTCATCGCTAAATAACGGCTTACTTTGTAGTTTAAATGGACAAAGAAAAGCGATTCTCGTGTGAATTGGCCTTCTTTGTTGTAAAAGCGAAAGCCTGTTTTCAGAAATTCATCAAATTGTGGCAAAAAAATTGCTGTTTTACAGGCTTCAAGTAAAAGTCCTGGCTGAAAGAGGTTGGCTTCTACATAACGTTGATCAGCCTCTTTGCTTAGCTTAGCGATATTGCGTGTAAAATAATCAAGCGTTAGGGGAATCTGAAGTGAGGGTTTGCTTCGAAGATGAAAATAGTCGCGCGCAACAATATCTGCTTGCGTAACAGCAGGTGTATCTTCTTGATCAGCAATCGGTTTCACTGGGCTAAGCTGAATTGCATTGGCAGATTTTACTTTTAACGGGGTTTGGAACGATTTTTCACTCACATCTGCCATTAATGCGTCCCTGGCAGGGGAATCTTCTAAAGCGTATTTGTTCTGAGTAATGGCTGTGGACAGGGCTTGCCAAGGAAGAAAAGAAGCATACAAGGGGCTATAAAGAAGAAATTGATCCTTAGACATTATAAACTGTAGGTCTGAGCGATCTAGTTTTTGTTCAAAAAAGGGATTGATAACCGCTCTCAGCTTAATTTCGTAGGCAAGGTGAGCTTTGACTTTAGCTATCAGCGGAGTAAATTTAGCTGAAAGTGAATTTGATTTTAGGTTCTCTGATAGTATACAGAGAGCTTTTAATCCATTTTTTCTAATGTTCTCATGAAGCTCAGATGTTTCAGTACCATATTTTTTATCATAGGCGAGTGTTAACTCTTCAGTTAACGTCGCTTCGGTGGCCAACAATTCTTTAAAATAATTAAAAAAATGGGCGTGTGTCATCGTGGGGGATGTCTGAAAACGTTTCTCTAGGTCTTTAAATTTCTTATCAAGTATAGGGTGGTTTGTAGCATAAAAAGGATTTCTTGCTTTATTCCCAAGGAGCGTGTGTAGAGTGGTTTCAATGAATGGCTTAAAGGACGGTAATTTTTTTGTTCTAGCAATGGTGTCCTCTATGTTCATCTGTATCGTAGCTGTACATAAGGTCATAACCTGTAAAGCGGGTGTCTGTGCCCCTTTAAGCCATTTTTCTTGCAAACTGTGCAGTAATTCTTGAATCTTATCAATATGATTACCAAAGGCCTCATATTCATTTAAATATTTCAGCTCTTGATAAAAAGGATCCGAGGTTTCAGTGGGTAAGGTCGTTAGTAATTTTTCAAGATGATAATATTGTAAGGCCGGATCTTTTATAAGGTTAATTTCCTTAACAAAGCGCTCCAAATTCTGCAGAAAGTTTTTTCCAGTACCAAAATCAATGGGTTTAGGTGGTTTATCATAGCTGGGTTGAGTCAAACTTGGCGCCACGGCTACTTTATTAGTATTATTAATACTAAGATTAGGTATTGGATCATCTATAACGACTTGTGGAGGCGGCTTGGTATAGGCTGTTCTCTCTAGCTTGTCTTTTATTTCTGCAAATTTTCCTAGATGGAATTGAATTTCAGCCTCATCGAAGAGACCAGGGCTGTTTAGTATTTTTAAGTTGTTTTCAATCGCCAAATTTATTTGGTCTCTGACAGAAGCAGTATAGGGTTCTGTCCGTTTATCAAGACAAAGGTTAGCATAATCAAAAAGGGCATGCTGTTTGAACTTGAAGATAAAACGCTCATAATCTCTGCTTGATGCAGAGTTGATTTTAAGCATTTGATGCAAACAACGTTGTGCGCAAGTGCCTGATAACTGTCCAGCAGTATAAGCATGTTCAGGAATTTTCTTTGCGGGAACTTCCATCCCTCTAATATAGCTAATACTTGCAAGTGTCTCTTTATAAAGTCTTTTTCCTGAAAAAGGTCTCTGTTTATGTTCCGGCAGCGATTTAACTCTTGTCTTAAGAAGACGAGCTATAAAAAAAACAAGTTCTTCGTTTTCTTTAGCTGATTCGGGTTTAGGAAAATGCCAAGTCTTCGTAGGATTATATAACTCCTTATCAAGGCTGGATTTTTTTTCATGATTTTCAATTCCACTACCTGCATTAAATACGGTGAAATCATAGCCACCATCGTTTGTGCGAGTGAATTGGTAAACCATTCCATGACCGCCATCTTTATTTATCCAGCCTCCTGGTAGGAGAATAGATTCACCTTCTGTTAGCCCAGCGAGAGATTTTGTGATGCTTTCTGCAAGCTTTTCGATCTTGTCTGAAAGATTAAATTTGGCATCAACTCCACTCGTAATTTGGAGTCGTTGTATCTGTTCTTCAGTTGCAGCCAAATTGCTTAGCTGCCTTAACATTTGAAGATACGCTGCAGGAACTTTCTCTGTACGTTGCAACTCTCTTAAATAATCATGTAAGTATTTAACTGTGTTAACAAAATAATGACCTTCAAGATTGAAGGTTCCCGAAAGATTTGCATCATTTTCAATATGAGCAAATAGCGAAGCATTCATTGTTGTCATGTTTTTATGCAGAGAGGTGTTTTTACGGGAATATTGCTATTCTAATTGCCAAAAATTAAGAAAATATTAACAACTCTTCATAAGTTTGTGGATTTTACGATGTGAGACGAGGCATTGTTGTATAATAAATCTAATTTATCGGCGAAGATTTTTTTGATGGTCGGAGTGACAAGAATCGAACTTGCGACCCCTGCCTCCCGAAGGCAGTGCTCTACCAGGCTGAGCTACACTCCGATCTGATTTTTCTACTGAGGCAAGGCTGTGCCGGAACCTATCCAAATTAGTGATCACGCTGCAGAGAAAAAAGGGCAAGTTCTACTAATGCATCTTTATAGACTGTCTTGGGTAGAATTTCTAAGGCAGTTAAAGCGCGATCAACCTCTTGTGCAGCATAGTTTCTCGTGAATTCTATCGCTTTGGTGGTCTCAATTGCTTCAAGGATTTCAGTTAAATGTTGCAAACTTCCTTCACGAAGACTATCTCTGATTAGTTGTTGCTGTGCCGAAGTACCGTGTTGCAGGGCGTGCAGCAGGGGTAGAGTGGCTTTACCATCAGCCAAATCATCGCCAATGTTTTTGCCAATTGTTTTTGCATCTGAACAATAGTCTAGAGCATCATCGATCAGTTGAAAGGCATTACCCAAATGAAGGCCATAGGCATATAAGCTTTGTTCAACTTTTTCGCCGGACTCTGATAAGAGAGCCCCAATAGAGGCTGAGGTGGCAAATAACAGGGCAGTTTTGGAACGAATAACGTCAAAATAATCTTCGATTGACAAGGAAGAGTTATGGCGATTGACAAGCTGTTTCACTTCTCCACAACTAATTTGATGTGAAGTATCCGCTAATAAGCGAAGAATTTGTGAATGGTTAACACTTACCATAAGTTGTACGGATTGCGTAAAAAGATAGTCGCCGACAAGAATGCTTGCCTTGGAGCCCCAAATCTCGTTAGCGGTTTCGCGTCCGCGCCTTAAGGTAGATTCATCGACGACATCATCATGTAATAAGGTTGCCGTATGAAAAAACTCAATCATTGCTGCCAATGTGATGTGATCTTTACCGGTATAATTGCATGCACGGCTTGCTAGAAGCACTAGTAAAGGGCGTAGGCGCTTACCACCGCTTTGTACAATATGATGCGCTAAATCATCAATTAAGCCAATTTGTGATTGGATTTTGTTAATAATGAGGGTATTAACCGCATCGAAATCATCACTCACTAGCGCTTTTAAACGGTTTACCGTCATTGTTAATCCTCACTCATGGAATCTATGCATGCTAAGGGGGGGCTCGATTAATGTCAAGTTTGTAACCTAAGCCAAATGAGAAAATATCAGGGGGCCCCGGTTGGCTTCTCCTCGTTTTGAGGAGAAGCAGGTTAAGGTTAGTTTTTTGAACGGGGGATGGAAAATTCCTTATAAAAAATTTTCTTTGTTCGCTTATTCTTACGGTAGGTATTCCCACCAAGGTTTTTAGCGGCATACATTGCCTTGTCAGCTTTGGCAATCAGGGCATCGGCATTTCGAGTATCATGGGGATAACTCGCTAGGCCAATACTGATCTTGCAATGAATTTCTCTGCCGCCAATTACAAAAGGTCTATTGAACTCCTCGATAATACGCTGTGCAATCGACTTAGGTATTTTGTCTTTTTCAAGATGATTGACGACGGCAGTGAACTCATCACCGCCTAGCCGAGCGAGAAAGTCATTTTCTCTGAGGCAAGCTTGCATGCGGTTGCCTCCTTCAGCAAGTAAAATATCACCGGCTTCATGCCCGTAATGATCATTCACTTCTTTCAAGCCATCGAAGTCCATAAAGAAGACAGTTACACAATGACCTTTAATCTTGGCTGAATCAAGCACATTTTGTAAATAAGCGTTGAAATAAGAGCGATTGGGCAAATTAGTTAGAGTGTCATAGCGGGCAAGATAATGAAATTTATCCTTATCGGCCTGTAATAAATAATTGTGGTCGCGGAGCATTTTTTCGTATTGTGCGTTTTCCCGTAGAACGGTATATAAAGTTGTTGTAATGACAAATAATGAAAAAAAACGGTTTATAAATCCCATTAATAAAAAATCAGCGTTAGCTAATTCGTAGACAGGGATAACAGTCTGCGTTGTGAAGAAAATAACCATAAAGAGGGCAATAGAGGCATAGATCAGTAAACCCGACCAGCCTATTACAGCTGCAGCAAGGATCGGTACGACATAAAACCAACCAAAATAAGAAGTAGCGATGCCCCCCATCCAACAATTGGCCAAGGTTGTTGAGATTAAAACAAGAAGAGTCAACACATGGCCGCAGAATATACTGTTTTTATTTTTTTTAAGAATAATTAGATTGAGCGCTGCAATAACACAGGCTCCGGTGACAAGATAAACCAAACGCCAAAGATGCCAGGAGCTATAAATGTAAATTAAGAAAAGACCAAGAATGATAAGCTCGACACTGACAGTTTTAATTAATCTATATTGACGACTGTAACCTATTTGTGGAGTGGTATCATTAGCAACCCATTCTATCAATTGTTTGAATAAGTACATTCTTTTACCCTGTTAATTTCCCTTCATTTCTACTCGCCATATCAAGGAATTGAGTTGGCATACCTCGTAAAAAATGTTTATAACAGATGTCCTTATTCAAATTGTCCATTCACCTCCTAGCGATTTTTGGAAAATTGCTCGTTGAGCCACATCAAAAATACACCTGAAGGTTTATTTATTATAGATTAAATGTTCATTAATTTCTCATAATGGAATATTTTTATCATAACAAGCCAGCTCCTTAGAGGGCTGATTTTTGCTTATAAAGAAGGGAAAAAAATTTTTTACAAAAAAATAGGCTATTTACTCGTTATTGTTCTATTCAGCTATTTTCCAGTTGGGCAAATTTTAGTAAAATTAGCCTTATTAATGATCATCCGATATTAAAATAATGCCATCTAATGTTTTAGACGCTCCTAATCCCAAAGGGGGGCGATTTTTTTTCTCTATTAGCCATGCTAAAACAACCGAGTCTATCTACCCGCCACGATTAGCTGTGGACCAAATAAAACAAGGAGGAAATACGGGTAATTGCTTTCTACTATCAGTAATCAATGCCATTCTTGCTTTGCCAGAAGGAGAAAGCTATATCCGTCAATTACTTATTGAAAAATCGGACAAAGTTTATGTCCATTTTTTTCAGGATGATAAGCCAATGTGGATAGCTGTTGAAAAATCGCTACCTACCAATTGGGGGCTTTTAAGCTCGGGAGCTTTGGCATTGATGAGCGGTGATTATGATAAAACCTTAAAAGCGGGAGATGCAAGGCAGGTTCTGCGCACCTTTCTTGGAGGGTTTGATACTTATATTGCCCCTTCTATCCAATCCCGCACTACTGTCGAAGAATTGTATAACAAAAGAATTTATGGTTGTTCGGGTGAGGATATTTATTCCTTCATCTTTTTATTAAGACCCTACGATAGATTGGCTACAGAAGTTTTGCTCATCAAACATATTTTTTCAGACGATAAAAGCTTATTAAATGACTGGTGGGATTGGGTTGCTCAGGATCCAGAAAGCTGGAAAAAATTAGTTTCTGGAAAAGAACTTCTATTTGAAGAAGAGGTTCTCAATTTTATAGATTGTCAACAACAAAAGTCCAAGGATTCCCCTCTAAAAGCAATATTAGCGGTTAAACAGTGGCTCATTAAAAATAAGCTTTTACCAGGAAAAAACCATTACAGTAAAGATGAACTAATAGTTTATAGTGCTTTAGTCGAAGCACATAAAGCACAACAGCCCATTGTTGCCTCACCTAAAGCAAAAGCGTCTGAGGGTTTAATTGCACAACACAGCTATGCAGTGCTAGGGTTTACGGAGAGTAAAATGACCCACCGAAAATTTGTGATTTTGCGTAATCCTTATGCAGAAGATCGCTGGATTACTCAGTTTTTCTTACCAGGCGGTCGTCAGGCAAAGGAAGTTATTGATAATAAAGGAGAGATAAGGCTCGAAATTTCTACTACTTCGCGCTCAACTTTTAAGATGGAATTGCGTGATTTTTCTCAGGCTTTTGCTTATATCGATAGTGGTAATTCGCTCAATAAGATTAAGATTGAGCAATTAGAAGAGGATAGTCCATCCCCCTCAGTTGTCAGGCTAAGTTGATTTTCTATCCTTTATTTAAGACCATTACTCAAAAGTTCATTATAAATGGTGCTAGGTACAGTTATTGTCGTCGGTAGTGTTAGTGGAGCGGGTTTAAACAGCAAATTGCGATGAATAAATTTGCTACAGTATTGGTGATAACCTATTGATTCAATGATGTTTTTTTGGAAATCTTTTAAATTCTCTAGCCTAGTTTTGCAACCTTGTTCAACTATATTGGTGAACTGAGGATCAAGTGGATCCCTGTAGAGCGCACCTAATTCTTTCCAAAGTTCTGAGCTAATCTGAGCTTTGATTTGCGGCCAAATAGGGCTTAGATCAGTACCCAGCAGAGAAAAAACCCTTGTTACATACTGATAATCTTTTGCTGTTAAAGGGTTGGTAAATTGTGCCAGATAATTCATTGCAACTTCACAGACAATACGCTTTCTTCTCTCTTCAAGCGCAATTAGGAACGCTTTTTCCAATGGAATGAAATGCTTGTACTTTTCTGAGTAAACAGAGACCGTAGCTGTTTTAATGTCAAAATACCAGGCGTGTAAATTTAATTCCTTGCGTTCAAGTTTTTCAGCCACCAGCGGATAAGTTTTCAAATTTTCTACTTGCGCCAAAACATTTCGTTTAGTCAACTCTAATACATCTGTAGCGAAATCACCGGTAAATTTAGCTTCTTTCTCCATGGTTTCGCGCACAGAATGGGAGTGGGCAATCCATGAGGATACAGCAGCTAATTGATGTTCAATTCCTGGGGTTAATAAACCTGCCATTGCGCCACAATTGGAATGACCACAAACAATCACGTCTTCTGTGGGTAATTTGGTGAGTGCATACTCAATGATTGCTGCCACACTTTTTTCGCCAGCAGAATAAGGTGGAATGATATTACCTATATTTCGAGAGGAAAATAAATCTCCAGGTTTTGACTCCGTTATAAGAGGGGGATCAATACGAGAATCTGAACAGGCAAAGAAAAGAACAGTAGGTTTTTGCCCTGTACTTAATTTTTGAAACATATCTTCCATGTCTGGAAAGGATGCTTTTTGAAATTGCAGTGCTCCAAGCATTAATCGAATTAACATAATTTGCTCTCTTTTTTAATATTCGTAGCAATCACCAAACTGACTGAGTGCAAAGATAGTCAATTGTTGCTATTTAGTCAACAAATTTAACAAAACTGTAAACTTGGTTGGCTACATGATCTATGTTTTTATTTTGTAACCTCTCCCCACTTCATTTCGAGCGAAACTATTTCTTAGTTTTTTTGAACATGCTTGTAAATGTTAGGTATTTTCGCTGACATAACTTTAGGGGGATGCCTTCGCTCAGGATGGTGTGGGGTGGGTGACATAGGGAGACAGGTATGTGATTATATTGAAAATTCTGGAATGCGATTCACAATAGGGTTTGCAGTAACTGATAATCCACACCTGGAAGAAAAATATCTTTTACAGCAGTCGCATTGAGATTAATTGCATAGAGAGAGGGTTGGATGATTCCTTTAAATAAGGAACACAAGCTTTTGAAAAGAAGAAGATAGCAAAGACATTTTTCATCACATTGTGAAACAGTTTTTATTTTGTAATGCCACCATTCTCCTTTCCCTCTAAGCTGTGAGCTACTTTAGCCATTCATGGTTTTCATCGGGAACAAAAATAGTCGTTACATCTTTATATGCTGTGGTAATTAGCCAACCATGTGGTACTGCGGCTCGGTGCATAATTGCCAAGTTGCTCCAAGCACCAAAATCAGGCGGGGTAATTTGTTCCCAGTGAGGGTCTAGACGCGATGCTAATTCTGTATAAGGTATCTGGATGTTCGCTGCGGACAATAGTGAAGGAATAAGGGTTAAAATAAGAAAGAGTTTTTTCATTTGTTTTTCTCAAACTAAAATTAAGGATGTGGCAATTATATCGTTGGTTTTATTTTAATCCATAGTTCGTTTTTAATAAAAACGGAATGAGTTGAGATTTAATGATTCTAGATAAAGAAAGGTTTTATCCATCAATGGTCACTCATTAAACCCTACAATCAAATGTTTCAGCAGGTTCTTCACGCGACATTAAATCAGAGGCGATAAAATTGTCATCCGCTGCTTCAATAAGTTGGTCAAATGCTCGATTAAGAGGCGATTTGAAGAATCCTTGTTTTAATAATTGATATCCTATTCCCGCTCCTATAAGACCGCCGATAATCAGCGTACCCATCCCTAAACCAAAAATTAATGAACCCAGCAACACGGTTACTGTAGATGCGGCTGCAACAACGATAACACTTTTGCTTATTTTGGTAATGACTGATTTTGCTATGCCTAGTGTGCTGGCTTCTTGCAAGGCTGCATCGCACGTCTTGACGAAGGTTTCGATGATTTTTTTCTTATCTTGTTCGGAGTCGAGTAAGCCAACGAGTAATTCGATGAGTGCATCTCTCATGGCTTGTTCTTGATAGGAAGGTAATTTAGCAATTAAATTTTCAAAATTAACTACGGCTTCATGTAAGGTTAAATTGGTTTTCAGAAGTGTCTTCATCTCTGCCAATGTTGGTTCATGAATCCAGTAAGGTTTGAGCTGTGTATGAGAATCAACATAGTTTTTTGCTTTTTGGTACTGCCCAATTTGAATAATTGCAGTAAATAATTCCTTTACCTGGTCGTCGTTCTGGGCTGAAGTAATAAATGGTGTGTAAGCAATTTGATAGTTTTTCTGGAGCTTGTTTAATAATGCATCATCGATTTTTCGAGATACCTGCAAATCGCTTTTGCATCCAACTAAGACTATTGCTGTATTAGGAGAGGTTTCTTTTATCAATTTAAGATCGGCGGCAAAGGCTTCTTCGTCGAGCTCTTTTGATAAATCAAGGGCGTATACACAAACATGGCAATCTTTCAGGTAAGACTTTTTTAATTCTGGAATATACTGCGGTGGGATTTTATTGGATTCTGAGATATCCCAAATTTTAAGGCTGCTGCTTTCATCAATATGTACAGTCGTATAATAGACACCCCAATCGTCTTCAGGATAATCACTTGTATATTTACGCTGTTCATCACTAATAAATTTACCGCTTTTAAAACGATAGATTAGAGAAGTTTTTCCGCTTCCCTGAGAACCCAAGAAAGTTGCAGTAATAAATGACAAGGTAAACCTCTAAATCATCTGCCTTGTGATAGGGGATGCATTATACAGTATGATCAGATATCAGTCTAGCGGTGAAAAATTTTATACATTAAAGCGAAAATGCATTACATCGCCATCACAAACAATGTATTCTTTGCCTTCAAGACGTAATTTTCCTGCTTCTTTGGCCCCTTGTTCTCCTCCATAGGTGATAAATGCTTCATAGGCAATGACCTCAGCACGAATAAATCCTTTTTCAAAATCAGTATGAATCACTGAAGCGGCTTGAGGGGCTGTGGCGCCTTTATGTATAGTCCATGCGCGAACTTCTTTGACTCCGGCTGTGAAATAAGTTTGTAAGCCTAAGAGCTCATAGCCCGCACGAATGACTCGATGTAATCCCGGTTCATCAAGACCTAAGTCATCCATAAATTCTTTACGATCGGCTTCATCTAAGTCCACAAGCTCAGCTTCTGTTGCTGCACTCAGGGCAACTATAGAAGAATTTTCTTGTTGAGCTAGGGCGTTTACTTTGTCTAAATAAGGATTATTGTCGTAGCCATTATCATCAACGTTAGCAATATAAAGTACAGGTTTTGCTGTGAGTAGAAATAATCGACGAGAAACAGATTGCTCTTCTGTGGTGAGTGGCAAAGTGCGCACTAGAAATCCCGCATCTAAATGGGCCTTTATTTTTTCAAGCGTTTGTTTTTCAAAGAGAGCTTCTTTATTGCCGCTTTTACTGTTTTTACCCGCTTTATTAAGTGCTTTTTCGACAGTTTCCATATCGGCAAGTGCTAATTCGGTATTAATAACTTCAATGTCGCTTAAGGGATCAACTCGGCCTTCAACATGGACAACGTCTGAATTATCAAAACAACGTACCACGTGAGCAATGGCATCAGTTTCGCGAATATTAGCTAAAAATTGATTGCCTAACCCCTCACCTTTGGCTGCTCCCTTAACCAGTCCGGCAATATCTACAAATTGCATTGTGGCTGGAACGACCTGTTGCGGTTTTACGATTGCACTCAAGGCATCAAGACGTGGGTCAGGTACTGTAACGATACCGACGTTCGGTTCGATGGTACAAAAAGGATAGTTTGCCGCTTCAATACCTGCTTTAGTTAATGCATTGAAGAGAGTTGATTTACCTACATTAGGTAAGCCTACTATTCCACATTTAAATCCCATTGTGCACCTCACAAAATCTCAGATATCGCTAGATTTGCTGCTTATCTAACCGTTTAATAAATTCATAGCTCCGGCAATATTGCCTGTCAACAAGGTAGGAATCACCGCAACTCCCCGATCGATAGCGTCAAACATTAATTGTCTATCCTGTGGTGATGGTTTTCCTAATACAAAATTTAATACTAAATCTTTATGGCCTGGATGGCCGATTCCTACTCGTAAACGATGAAATTCAGAACTACCTAATTGGGCAATAATGTCCCTAAGACCATTATGTCCGCCATGGCCACCGCCTGTTTTAATCTTTATTCTTCCTGGAGCTAGGTCCAGTTCATCATGGGCAACTAAGATTTCATCGGGATTAATACGGTAAAACTGAGCGATTTCCCTAGTTGCTAATCCACTATGATTCATAAAAGTCAAAGGGAGTAAGGTTTTACAAGAAACATTATTAATTGTAAAACTCGCTACTTCACCATGGAGCTTTTTCTCCACTTTAAATGAGCCATTATGGCGCTGAGTTAAAGTTTCTACAAACCATCCACCGGCATTATGTCGAGTATGCTCATAGGCAGAACCGGGATTGCGTAAGCCGATAATAAGTTTAATTGCCATAAGGAGGGCTCATTCAATGATGGGCTTTTCAGCCCATCCACTTCTAAAAAGAAATGCGCTATTCAGTGCCTTTCTCTTCGTTTTCTTCAGGAGCCGCTTCAGTTTCTGTTTCTTCTGAAGCAGAAGCAGCTACTTCCTCTTCTTCGATAATAGCAACTTTAGGCGCATGAATACTGACAACGGGTAAATCATGGCTACCATCTTTCACGTCTACTGTGAGTTGTACACCTTTAGGAAGTTTAAGGTCAGAAAGGTGAATGACGTCATCCATTTCCACAGCGGCCATATCTACTTCAATGAATTCAGGAAGATTTTTTGCCTGACAGCGCACTTCAACTTGGTTCATCGTGTGAGAAATTATACCACCTGCTTTAACGCCTTTAGATGTTTGCTCATTGATAAAATGAAGAGGAACGTGGATTACTAACACATCTTTCGCCCCTACACGTTGTAAGTCCATATGCATAATAACGGGTTTGTAAGGATGACGTTGTAGATCTTTTAGAATCACATGTTCTACTTTACCATCAACATGTAAATCAAAAACACTAGAATAAATGCTTTCGCTTTCTAACGCTTTTATTACTTTATTATGTAATAAATGAATTGATTGGGGTTTTTTGTCTCCACCGTATAAAACAGCAGGTACTTTATTTTCAAGACGACGTAGGCGGCGGCTCGCACCTTTCCCCAGGTCTTTTCTTGTTTCAGCTTCTAAAACGATTGTTGACATTAGTAGTCTCCATAATGAGTAAAAACCTGTTGTCCCGCGACCAGGAACAAGGTTCCCTAATATAGATAGGGTGGCGAAGTATACAATATTTTAAAATCAACTTGAAGTCATTGGCGTAATTTCATAGAATATGCCACTTTATTGAATTCGTAAAAGCCATTCAGGCGAGTTGGAGAAATAGCTATGTATGCTGTAATTAAGGCTGGCGGTAAGCAATACCGCGTAAAAGAAGGTGATATTCTAAAATTAGAATTGATGTCCGATGATGTAGGTAACGAAGTCAGTTTCTCTGAAGTCCTCATGCTTGCCGATGGTGATAAGATGACTTGGGGTACTCCACTCGTTGCAAAAGCAGCGGTTAAAGCTGAAGTGCTTGCTCATGGTCGCCACAAGAAAGTGAAAATTATTAAGTTTCGTCGTCGTAAGCACCACATGAAACAAATGGGTCATCGACAATATTATACGCAAGTAAAAATTACTTCCATCAGTAAGTAAGAGGGGAAAGAAATGGCTCATAAGAAAGCAGGCGGTAGTACACGTAATGGCCGCGACTCGAATCCTAAGTTCCTTGGCGTTAAGCGCTTTGGCGGCCAAATGGTTAATGCAGGTGAAATTCTTGTTCGTCAACGCGGCACACGTTTTCATGCTGGTGAAGGCGTAGGTTGTGGACGCGATCACACTTTATACGCTTTAGTGAGCGGAATTGTTGAGTTCACTATCAAAGGTACTAAAAATCGCAAATACGTGAAAATTAATGCAGTAGAAAACTAATATTGAATAGAGTTTAGTACTGGGCCCCGGCATTCCGGGGCTTTTTTTTGGTAAGTGCTTAGTTCTATCTGAGAACGGCTATTAAACCGACTTAGCCCGAACTGAGGTATCCCCACGAAATGAGTATCTAAAGAATTTGTATGAATTTTATCCTGCTCAGCCTGAGGAGCACTCATGGCGTGCGTATCAAAGCCTGTCCTGAGGCTCTCTCGAATGAGGGCTTTTTGCGACACTTCGAGACAGCGCTGCGTGCTTCCTCAGTGCGAACGGTATAAACTAAAACGATCAATGAACTAAATAGTCTATTTAATTTCGTGGGGATACCCCAGAGTCCGAACGGAGAAAAAAGATGGAAAACCATCTTAGCAATGTAGGTTGGGTCTTGGCCCAACAGTCACTACCTAAAAACCGTTCAACCTCTCATCTGAGCGATTACTTTTTTGGGGTGTAAATCATGAAATTCGTTGATGAAGCAATCATTAAAATTGAAGCCGGAAATGGCGGTCATGGTTGTCTAAGCTTTAGACGTGAGAAATTTGTACCGCGTGGCGGCCCCGATGGAGGAGATGGTGGTGATGGTGGGTCGGTATTTCTTGAAGCCAGCTCAGACTTGAATACTTTGGTTGATTTTCGTTACCAACGACATTACAAAGCTGAAAATGGCCAGCCTGGTATGGGGGGCAATTGCACCGGTAAAAAAGGAGATGATTTAATCATCTCTGTTCCTGTGGGAACAATGGTCTACGATATCGATTCAGGCGAACTGCTTGGCGATATTAATCATGCCGGCGAACGTTTGTTAGTTGCTCAGGGCGGCTTTCATGGCTTAGGCAATACTCGTTATAAAAGTAGTGTTAATCGCGCACCGCGACAAACGACTCAAGGTACTCCAGGTGAGGCACGGCATTTACGTCTGGAGTTACGCGTACTGGCCGACGTAGGTTTACTTGGTTTACCGAATGCGGGTAAGTCGACTCTAATTCGAGCAGTCTCCAGTGCTAAACCGAAAGTAGCTGATTATCCCTTTACTACACTACATCCTGGCTTAGGCGTGGTAAGTGTTTCTGCGCATAAAAGTTTCGTCATGGCAGATATTCCAGGTTTAATTGAAGGTGCGGCTAGCGGTGCTGGCTTGGGCCATCGATTTTTAAAACATCTTTCACGCACATGTGTACTATTACATGTGATTGATCTCTGTCCTCAGGATGATACAAATCCAATCGACTCGGCCAAAGCAATTATTAATGAACTGGAAGTCTATGATCCAGAACTGGTTAATAAACCACGTTGGCTCGTTTTGAATAAAGTAGATATGTTTCCCGATGAAGAGAGCAAACAAAAAGCAGTGCAAAGCCTTATCGATGGTTTACAGTGGAAGGATAAGGTATTTACGATTTCCGCCCTAAGTGGCGTTGGCACCCAACAGCTCTGCTACTCCTTAATGCAGCTGATCGATGAGATGAAAGAGGCGGAAGCTTAGCCATTCTGCCGCATAATGAATGACAAGGGGACTACGATAGGGAAGCTCATGGGTTTCATGGGTTTCTTTGCCGTTTATTTTTGCATTGCGATATTGAATAGACACTTGAGTTTTACCTTTTTTCCCTTGACCTGACCAATATTCTTGCAGTCCACGTAGATGAAAATGAAGAGCGGCATCTTTATCATGATAAAATTTTAACCAAGGATAGCTATCAGGTTGTTGGATTAAGGTTTGTAAAATCCCTCCCGTTGCCTCATCAATAATGGAGATAGGAATTTGACTCTTCACGATCTTTTCGTATAGTAATTCCGAGGCTTTTTGTTCCGGAGTAGCAATAATATAGGGGGCTGCTATCGATTCGACGATCTGTATTACCTCAACCATTAATTGACTCTTACAGCGTACCTTGCATTCGACATAGGGTGTTTCCAAACGATAGCCGGTTTTACAATCTATCTTGACGAGAGCCTCGTCTATTTCTTGAGCAATTTGACTTTCTGCAACTCCAAATAAACGCCATTTATGAATCTGTTTTTCGCTATGAGTCATTTGCTGTAATAAGGGCAGAACATAATCATTAAACATCGGCAGGCATTCACGTGGTGGACCAGGCAGTAAAATAAAAACCTTGTCCTCATAGACACAATAACAACCTACCGCAGTCCCGTTAGGATTAGGAAGGATAGTAGCCTGCGCTGGGAAAAGAGCTTGTTGGCGATTTCCTGGGTTTAATTCCTGCTCACTAAGACCCAAGCGATTTTGAATATGTTGAATCGCTGCTGGGAATTCCACTAAATCGGTTTTAAGAAAACGGCCCAAAGCAAAACGAGTCCGATCATCTGAGGTGGGCCCAAGTCCGCCGGTTATGATAATAATATTGTGATGTTTGGCTAGAAAAGAAAGGCAATCATAAAGCTCCTGTTCTTTATCACTACAGACAAGTTGTAATCCTAAAGGTAAGCCTTCAGAGCTTAACGCATGAGCTAGATTGTGGCTATTGGTATTAAGAATATCACCATGAATAATTTCATCACCTGTTGCAAGTAGAGCTACTGTCATTTTGCTTCTTCCAATTTGATAAGACTTAGGGTTGTTACATGCCGTTGGCCGGGTACAAATTGAATTCCCCACAATGAAATCGTTGGGTTTGTATCAATAAGATAACGTCCATCAGCTAAGGTTAAAGGTTGGGCTTGGGCTAAAATCACAAAGCCATCACAAAACCAGTTGAAAATCCTAAAGTCTCGTAGTTGAGTTGATGATTTTCTAACAAAAGGGGGTAAAGCGCTAGCTTTAAAAAGAGGAAAAATTCCTACAGATTTCAGTTGAGCACTTTGGGTTAAAGGTGTTTTCACATCAGCTATGTAGAGTTGGCTGTCGATTTCAGCAGCATCCCGCCAAAGTGTTGAACTAGCAAGATAGGGGAAAGCACGCAGTCTTTTCACGGATAAATACTTTGCTGCCAAATAAGTTTGCATCGTAGACAGCGCGCGATAATGTTGAACGCTATTAAATAGAAAAAATAAGCCGACAAAAATAAGGCCAAACAATGCGCCTCGTCGATCATCATGGATAATAGTCCAAGCGATCCCAAGCACTAAAGGGATAGTAACCATTGGATCAATGATAGCAACAAGATCCCAACTAATGCGTTGATCTGAGAAAGGCCAAAATAACATCGTGCCATAGCTTGTCAATGCATCGAGTAAACCATGGGTGGCATAGCCAATAAATGCAGCTATCAAAGTAAGCTGCCAATGGGTGCGGAATCGTTTAAATACCAAAAACGCTAAAGCCACTAATAAGGCTCCAATAGGAATAAACAGGAGTGAGTGAGTAAAATTACGGTGGTAGAGGAGGGCTAACATGGGATCTGATTTCGAGTTGATGAAGATATCCAGATCAGGTGTCATGGCTGCTAAACCACCAACTATCCAAGCATTGCGCTTATCGCGTTTGTGCAAAAAGACCTGTGCAGAGGCTGCACCTAAGGCACCATGGGTAATCGGATCCATCTTACTATACTCGATGTACTGTAACTTGTGGTAATGGGGTTTCTATTTCTTCTTGATCAAATTGTTGTTTAATCGTTTCTTGCAAGCTATTACGTACTAAGGATACGTCTGCTGTGTTAACCCAGACCATAAATTTAAGTTCAACAGCGGCGTTAGCAAAGTTGTTAATCGTCACATTGGGCTCAGGATCATTTAAAACTTGTGCACAATCGTTGGCTATCTTGACTAGCATTGATTTGACCTTGCTAAGGTCGCAGCTATAAGCGACTGAAACAATTAAATCAATACGACGAGTGGAAAAATAACTTAAATTGATGATTTCAGATTTAATCATCGCTTCATTAGGAATGCGTACCAATTTATTATCAGGGGTTTTCAGCTTTGTTGAGAGTAAATCAATCGAGTCAACCACTCCATTAATTCCTTTAACTTCGATGGTATCGCCCACCTTAAACGGATGCTCAAATAATAAAAAGATACCACTGATCAAATTAGATGCGGCTGTTTGCGAAGCAAAACTGAGTGCCACTGTAAAAACTCCTGCTGCTCCCAACAAAACACTCAATTTAAAACCTAAATGTTGCAAACTAGCGACAAAAAAGACAGTAAAAATAATATAGAACACCGAGCGTCGAGCCAGCATAATTTGATGACGGGAACAGCGCTTTGAGAGTGCTCGTTCAGTAACAAGGCTTAGCCGTTTGGCAATAAGGTATCCAATAAAAAACAGGCAAATTGCACAAGTAAAGCTCATTATTCTGTCTGGATTAAGAAAATAATTATAATTAATTGATTTTCCAGCAAGTAAATGTCCTAACTCCATGGTGCAATGACCTCATTATCAGTTATCTTGAGAAGATGGGTACACTATACCCAATAATAGGTTTAGCTTAAATTATTTCGTTGATGTAGATAATCAGTGAGAGCGAGTAAATGCTCCGCCTGATGACCTAAAGGTCTTAAAGCATCTCGAGCTAATTGGAAATGATGCTTAATTAAATGTTCTAATTCGTCTCGAGTATAAAGACTAGCAAAAGTCATTTTTTGATTGGCTAGATCAGAGGCCCGTCCTTTGCCGAGTAAGTCAGCCTGAGCATAATGATCTAAATAATCGTCTTGGATTTGAAAAACAAAACCTAAATGATCCGCAAAATCACGCAGGGCTTTGACTGCGAGTTCAGCAGGTTCACTGGCAGCGACGACCATATTAACACAAGCTAAAATCAATTTTCCTGTTTTGAGCGAATGGATGGTACGTAATTGACCCTCACTAATTGCGGTATTTGTTAATTCAGAGAGATCAAGACTTTGCCCACTGACCATGCCTGCAGGACCGCTTGCGATCACTAATTCGCGTGTTACGTCAATAACTTTCATGGGATTTAAGGATTTAGGCAAATAGGAGAGAAGAATATCAATAGCTAAGGCTTGCATGCCATCGCCAACTAAAATCGCAGTGGCTTCATCAAAGGCTCTATGACAGCTAGGTTTACCACGGCGTAAATCATCATTATCCATGGCAGGTAAATCATCATGAATCAGTGAATAGCAATGAGTAAGTTCGACTGCAGCGGCAATGACATCAAGGTTTGAGAGTTGCGTATTTAGAATTTCTCCGCATAAATAAATAAGTATGGGGCGAAGTCTTTTACCACCTGGAAAAAGAGAGTAAGCCATCGCTTTTCTTATGCGATCAGCAGGTATGCCTGCATCTGCTAACAACTGTTGTAGAACCTCTTCATGGCGTACTAAATAATTACTAATTTCTTGATTAATCATCGGAAACTTCACTGCTCAAAGGGGGTGTTGTGGTAGCAAGCATCTCAATTTTTTGCTCAGCGTGCTGCAAAATTTCTTGGCATTTGCGTGCTAAGACAATTCCTTTCTCGAATTGTTTGAGGGAATCATCCAGTGACAATTCACCTTTTTCCAATTGCATGACAATTTCTTCAAGTTCCGTCATGGACTTTTCAAAATGGATGGGTTTAGTCATAGCCTGATCCTAATTGAGAATTGCCAAAGTATACTGCATTGAGACAGTCTTTGTCTTGAACTATTGTAATGGCTCTTCCCCTGTACGGCTGTATCTTAAGTCACCTCTTTGCCCCGCCCCGCAGCTTGTCCGAGGTCCCGCCTTTTAGCGCAGATTTCTGGATAACGCAGACAAGCTGCGGTAGGTAGGGATGAGAGAGGAGTTTGCAACAACGCCGAAGCCGCAGGGCGTTGGAGCAGAGTAGAGAGGTTTAGGTAGGATATTTAAGCCAGACTGGCATCACTTTATCTAAATAAACCATAAACTTCCATAAGCCAACCTGTGATTCAAAATTACCGAAAGGATCTTCTTTTAATTCAGGATAGCCAATCCCTAAACCGAATAACCCAGGGCCTATAATTCCGACATGTGGGTTATAGCTAAGGTGTTCATAATCATTAATAATAATATTAGAGCGTTTTTCAAAACCGACCGCATAAATCACTTGGTCACACTGGGGAAGAAACCGGTCAATGTTATGTTCGTTAGTGATATAGCGAACTAAATTATCAGGTAAAACCCCATCGATGTTATCCCGCGCCCAAGCGGCTGTCTGGCCTTTGAGGCCGGTATTATCAAATAAGATCCAGTCGCCCAGATCAATTGCATAACGGCAGGGAGAGCGATAAAAATTAATTATTTTTTTAACCCCTAGTTCGACCAAATAACGAATAATGATAATTGCAGAATGCGAAGAGCCAAAAACTGCATAGGTTCTGTTTTTATCAATACATTGTTTCAAGCGCTCGCTATCGATAGCAATATCAAAAGGCAGCACATCCACACCAGGATAGTTGAGATTTGCAGGGACGGCCCCCGTTGCAAGAATGACATTTTTTGCTTTGTAAATTTGCGTTTCAGAGGATAAAAACCAGTTTCGCTCTTTTAATTGTATGCGCCGGATGGTTGCTTTTTCACAGACTACTTTTTGGCTTAGCTGATTAGTAACCCATTGTAAAGGCTCAACAATTCGATTTAAAACACAGGTGTGATCAGGAGGTAAATGATTCAATTGAAAATCGATTTTCGCCTGTTTATAAGTAAAAGAGTCCGCCGCATATAGAAAATCAACAAAACGTTTTACAATCGTATTGCTAGAGACATTGGACCACAATTGCCCTAGATCACCTACTTTAAAGTGTGGATCAATCCACAAAAGTTCAGACGGAGGGATCTTGCGGTCCAATAATTTTCCTACCGCTGCAATGCCTGCAGGCCCTGCACCCACGACTGCCCATTGAAAGGTTTTTTGATTGATTTGCATTATTTGGCTAATTAGTCTTTGTGGATAGCAAATTTTATGATTGAACTTAGTTTTTCACAAGTAGGAATTACTCTGGTTGACAAGGCTTTCGCTTCAACCTAAGCTCAATTTTTTTTAAAACGCCTCGAGCTCCCTTAAATGAAAAGCAAGATCAGATTTATTTGTAATCAATGTGCTGCTGTTTTTTCACAGTGGGCTGGTCAGTGCACTCAATGCGGTGCTTGGAATGCAATTAGTGAAGAAAATGTTGTCTCAACCGGCCGTAGCGCACGAATGGGGCATTATGCCAATCAGCGTTCGGAAGTGACGGCCGTTGAAGATGTCGTATTGGATAAAGAAGTTCGTATGGACTGCGGTCTATCCGAATTAAACAGGGTTTTAGGCGGTGGTTTGGTTGATGGCTCTGTTGTTTTAATTGGTGGTGATCCGGGGATTGGCAAATCGACTTTATTGTTACAAACATTAGCTAATTTATCGCAGGCACAAAAAGTTCTCTACGTGACGGGTGAAGAGTCTTTGCAGCAGGTTGCTATGCGTGCCAAGCGCTTGCAACTGCCGATCCAGGGTTTGCGTTTATTAGCTGAAACACAGGTAGAAAGTATTATTGCCCATGCGCAAAAAGAAGCGCCACGAATTATGGTTATCGATTCGGTGCAAACCATTTTTACCGATACTTTAAGTTCAGCTCCTGGCGGTGTGGGGCAAGTACGCGAATCGACTGCACAGTTGGTTCGCTTTGCCAAAATGACTCAAACCGCTGTTTTTCTAGTCGGGCATGTTACCAAAGAAGGGGCTTTGGCTGGTCCGCGAGTTTTAGAACATATGGTGGATAGTGTTTTATATTTTGAAGGGCAAAGTGATAATCGTTTCCGAGTGATTCGTGCGATAAAAAATCGGTTCGGTGCAGTGAATGAGCTTGGTGTTTTCGCAATGACGGATCGCGGCCTTAAAGAGGTCGCAAATCCCTCGGCCATTTTTTTATCCCGTCAACCTGAAAGTACCCCGGGATCAGCCGTCATGGTTACCTGGGAGGGTTCACGACCGATGTTGGTTGAGGTGCAAGCTTTAGTTGATGAGGCTCATGGCCAACAAGCAAAACGTGTGACAGCCGGGCTTGAGCATAATCGACTTGCCATTTTGCTGGCTGTACTTCATCGCCATGGCGGGATTGCTACTTTTGATCAGGATGTATTCATCAATGTCGTCGGAGGTGTAAAAGTGACTGAAACAGGTAGCGATTTGGCCCTCATCGCAGCGGTTGTTTCAAGTTTACGCAATCGAGTTTTTGATCGAGAAACAATTATTTTTGGTGAAATCGGTTTGGCTGGGGAAATTCGTCCAGTGCAAAGCGGTCAGGAACGACTGCGCGAAGCGGCCAAGCATGGCTTTAAAAGAGCGATAGTACCTTTTGCTAATGCACCCAAACAAGCTCTAGATATGCAGGTTGAGGCGGTAAAACATTTGTATGAAGTGTTAGATAAAATATAAAAATGACAAATTGATTTTAAATAATTTCCTGATTAAGCTTGCAGGAAAAAGGGAGTGAAAAATGAACAGAAAATTATTATTTTCGGTGCTAGTTTTGTCGACAGGTCTATTAGCCGGCTGCTGGACAATAAAATCGGGGCAAAAATCGGGAATTATCGTCAAAGTGGCAAAAGAAGGTAAATTTTGGGGGACTTATGAGGGCGAACTGATTCGCGGCGGCTTAGAAAACGCTACTGGTGCTACGGGTCGTGAATTTCACTTTACCTTAGGCCAATTTAAATCGCCGTTGGTTAAAAAAGCAGAACTGGCGATGCAGAATAATGATCATGTAATTCTGACTTATCACTGCGAAGAATTTGTAATGCCTTGGCGTGGGGAAACTAAATGTTTTGTTGATGATATCAATATTATCGAAGCGCAGAACTTACCCAAACCAGCAGCGCAGCCATCATCGTCTGTGACGAAACCACTCGGCGAGTAAAAAGAATAGCTCTTGTAATAGCCCAGTTTTCTTCATAAGTTATTCCCGAGCGCAGCGAGTGTAAACTCGGGATTAACGTAGGAGAGCTATTACAAGCTCTTTAAACAAAATGTCTAAGTTTATTCATTTTGCTTTATAAAGGGCTTCGATGGTTTTGATTGCTTCGCCAGCTAAGTCAGTTTGCTCATTCATTGCGGTATTGAACAAAAAAAGTCTACTCCTGCTCTGAGGTATCCGCACGAAATTAAATAGACTGTTTAATTCATTGATTGTTTTGTTTACACCGTTCGCACTGGGGAAGCGCTCAGCGCTGTCTCGAAGTGCCGCAAAAAGCCCCCCCTTCGAGAGCCTCAGGACAGGCCTTCGAGACGCCCGCGATGCGTGCTCCTCAGGCTGAACGGGATAAAATGAATACCAATTCCTTAGATATTTTTTTCGTGAGGGCACCTCAGAGTGCGAACGGGATAAACAAATAGTATTTTTGATTTCGTGGAGATATCTCAGCCCCTATTACCCCACCATTCTTCCTAAGCTAGTCAGCTTATCGAAAATATGTTTGGGTAGGAATAACCAGTAGCGGCCCTCGTTTTTCATATTCTCACCGAGGAAACTTGCTTGTTTACCTGAGCCCCAATAAACGTCTCCACGCATCAAACCACGAATTGCACCGCCTGTATCTTGAGCTATCATTAAGCGCTGAAAATCCTTTAATCGGTTATTTTGGCTGAGTGGTTTCTTTGTACTGAGCCATAATGGTGAACCAAGAGGGATCCATCTTTTATCGATGGCGAGAGAATAACCTGGTGTGAGAGTAATATCTTGCACCCCAAGGGCAATAGGTTTCTTTAAATTTTCAAAAAAAACAAAGGATTTGTTTTGGTGAAGGATAGTATTAACCTTAGATGGATGATTTTGAAAATAACGCTTTATCGCAGTTTTCGAGGCTGTATCCTTATTCATGACGCCATTTTTAATCAGTACGCTGGCAACCGGTGTGTAATGAGCGCCATTTTCGCCTGCATAACCTAAATATAATTTTTTACCGCTTGCAAGCCTAATGACTCCTGAGCCTTCGATCTCTAAAAATAATCGCTCAACAGGGCTGTGGATCCAGGCTATAACGGGAGCTTGCTTGTTGAGAGCCCCTTTATCAATTGCTTGACGAGCATAGGAATGCGTTCTTTGACCGTTCCAAGGAAGCTGTTTAGGTAAACCATAAATAGGAATATTGTATTGCTTAGTTTTGGTCAGGTTACCTTTAACTAAGGGCATATAATAACCAGTAAAAATACCGTGAATTGGTTTTCGTTTTATCAGCTCTAAGGGGTAAAACCATTTTTGAAAGAAAGTCTTGGCGCTTGCTTCTGTAGTAGCATCAATTGATACCGCTTCGTTACATGCAGGAAGCCAGTCTTTTGCTTTTAACTTAATAAGTTGGGAACCTACCGGATGCGTCGGTTTCTTTTTTAGAAAAACCTTACATGATTCCTGAAATGCAGCCAATGAGTTTTTAACACCGGATTTATTCCAGCCAGGTAGCTGCTCAAAAGATACTTTTTTGAGAGTAATATTTTTGATCGTTACTTTTTTGGGTGCTAGATCTTTCGGCTTTGCTGCTAGTTTTGTTGTCGCCAAAGCCTTTCTTGAAGGTTTAGCCTCAACTGCCTTTGCTTTTAGATGGGTATTACTAGACCAAACCAGTTTTGCAGAACCTGCTTTAATTGCTTGCTCTTTCAATGTGGCATTGCCTGCCGAAGCTAATTTTGCAGTTTCAGTTTTAACAGTTGCTAAGGTGCTAGCTGCTACTATTTTTATAGTCTCAACTTGCAGTGCTTCTTTGTTTATATTGACTGTTTGTTTTTGGTTTTTCTTAAAATGCTGAACCCCAAAAGTATTCATTCCAATACAAACAACAGCAGTTATTGTGTAAATTATTATTCGCTTCATAACCGGGGAAAATTGTACATAGGTTTAAATTTAATTCAACATGTTTTTTAAATGAGGATGTTTTTATCGATTTTTAAGAAAATAATAAGCAAAAATTTATTCTAATAAACAATTAGTTAATTTTTTATAATAATGAAAAATTTTTCTTTATTGGGCATGAGATTGATTTTCTTTTAGGCGTTTTGCAATCACTAATTGGATATTGTCACGTGCTTTAGGCGGAAAATATTGGTAGGCAGCTAAGAAATCTTTGTTGCTAATTGTAAGAAAAGTTGAGGCTGTGAGAGTAGTAATACGAGCTGTTCTTGGAATATTTCGCATAATGGCGATTTCTCCAAACACATCACCAGGTCCTAGAGTGTTGATTCGTTTCCATTGCGCTGAACCACGTTTTACTGATACAAGCACTCTGCCCTCTATAATGACATACAACTTATTAGCGATGTCACCTTGCTCAATAATAATTTCATTCGCTTTGTGTTCGCTCGTATAACATTTATCAGCTAACATGCCTTGTTCATGAGGGCCAATGCCCATAAATAGAGCAACATTATTGATTATTTGGAGCACCTCTGTTTTAGAAAAAGGATCGAAAGTCGTCATGATAACTATCCTTGTTGTTAAAATTCTTATTTAATTTTAGTATGAAATTTTTATGTTTTATCGCACTTATGATTTTGGCTTTGGCCCAACCTCTCCTAGCTAAAAAGCGCTCATTTTTGCAACTGGCATTAAAAAAGCGCATAATAGCTGCTTTTTGACGAATAAAACGCTATGAAATCTGCATTTGAACAAATCCTTGCGCAGGCTCTTGATACCCTCAAGAAAGCGTCCAGTTTACCGGCTGATCTTGAAGTTGAAATTAAGCTAGAACGCGCAAAAGATAAAACTCATGGCGATTTCGCAACCAATCTCGCTTTAATGTTAGCAAAACCTTGTCGCCAGGCACCGCGAAAACTTGCGGAATTAATTGTTAACCATTTACCGCCCCATGCACAAATCGAGCGCGTTGAAATAGCGGATCCTGGTTTTATTAACTTTTTCATACGTGACGAAGCGCGTTCACAAATTATTGCAGCAGTACTCAAACAGGGTGAAGCCTTTGGTCGTAGCGATTTAGGCAAGGGAGAGAAGGTTATTTTAGAATTCGTTTCTGCGAATCCAACCGGGCCTTTGCATGTAGGGCATGGCCGAGGTGCCGCTTTTGGTGCAACTTTAGCCAATATTTTAATAGCAGCTGGTTATGCTGTGAGTAGTGAGTATTATGTTAATGACGCAGGCCGGCAGATGAATATTTTGGCGGTTAGTGTCTGGTTACGTTATTTGAGTTTGGCGGGGGAGGAAATTATTTTTCCTGCTAATGGCTATCGTGGTGCTTATGTCCTGCAGATTGCGCAACAAATTTTAGATCAACAGGGAAATGCCTATGTGCAGCCCTGGTCGCTTATTCAAGAAGGTTTACCTGCTGATGAACCACAAGGTGGCGATAAAGAGCTTTATATTGATGCAGTGATTGAGCAAGCAAAGCGCTTATTAGGTGAACCAGGTTTTAAATTATTCCACAAACAAGCATTAGACTTTGTTTTGGATGATATTAAAGAGGATTTGGCCGAATTTGGAGTGCATTATAATCATTGGTTTTCCGAGCAATCCTTGCTGGATGACGGCGCAATCAAAAAGGGTATTCAAGCCTTAAAAGACGCGGGCCATACCTATGAAAAAGAGGGTGCTTTATGGTTTCGTGCTACTGACTTTGCTGATGAAAAGGATCGGGTGCTCATTCGAGCGAATGGCCAAACCACTTATTTTGCTTCGGATGTCGCTTATCATTGGGATAAATATGAACGTGGTTTCGAGCGCGTCATTGATGTCTTTGGTGCTGACCATCATGGCTATGTCACTCGAGTCCGCGCAGCTCTAACTGCCCTGGGTCATGACGAGAAAGCCCTAGATGTGTTGTTTGTTCAATTTGCCATTCTTTATCGCGGTGCTGAACGTGTACAAATGTCAACTCGTAGCGGTTCTTTTGTTACCTTACGTGAATTACGTGAAGAAGTAGGAAATGATGCGGCTCGTTTCTTTTATGTCATGCGCAAGCCAGAACAACATATGGATTTTGATTTGGATCTGGCCAAATCGGAATCCAGTGATAATCCTGTTTACTATATTCAATACGCACATGCACGCATCAGTTCTGTTTTACGCCAACTGCTGGAGCGTGGTTTAAATTGGAATGAAGAAGAAGGCCTCGCTCATCTTGATTTATTAGTGGAGCCGCAAGAGACGGCTTTAATTTCATTGATTAGTCGTTATCCCGAAGTGATAGAGACTGCTGCAAAATTATGCGAACCTCATCAATTGGCTTACTATTTACGTGAATTAGCTAACGGCTTGCACAGTTATTACAATGCAGTACAATTGCTATGCGAGCAAACCTTGTTAAGATCAGCTCGGCTGTGTTTATTAAAGGCAGTTCGTCAAATACTGCGAAATGGTTTACAACTAATTGGGGTATCAACTCCTGAGAGCATGTGATGGCAAAGGATTACGGAAAAAGAAGACCAATAAGACAAAAAAGCAATGCTCCTAAGCAATTGTTTTCGATTCTTGCTTCTTTTTTGGCGGGCTATTTAACTGCAACAGTCTTCGATTTTACTAGTTTAAGTACCTGGGTCAATGCAAACATCTTGGCAAAACGACATGAGGCAAAGCCACAAGTACAGGCCGAAGCTCAGGTTGCTGCAAAAGAAAAAGAGCCGGAGTTACCAAAACCCAAGTTTGAGTTTTATACGCTCTTAGCGAAAGGAGGGAATGCGCCAGTCGTTGTGCCCTCACCAAAACCAAATGCTTCTGTTCAAGCAAAACCAGTTTCCCCGCCCGCGGTGGCAGTAGGGAATGCTGCTCTACCTAGGAAACAAGAGATAGCCTCTACTCGTTCACCAGCCACTGTAGTTGTGACTGAAAGTAAACCTGTGGTTGCAGTACCCACTAATTCAAGCAAAGATAGTTACCAAATTCAAATTGCATCTTTTAAAAGGAAGCAAGATGCTGATCAAATGAAAGCAGGACTTACTCTGAAAGGATTTGATGTCAGTGTTGTTGCAGTTTCCCAAGCTCAAGGTACTTGGTTCAGGGTGATCGTTGGACCTTTTGGATCGAGAGCAGCCGCAGAAAAAGCACAACTTTCTTTAGCGCAAAGCGAGCGGGTCAAGGGCATGATTCGTAAGATGGACGCTTAGTTACAAGCCTAGCCTGGCTGGAATTGGGAGTTTTCAATCCAGTCCCGCTTTACTCCGACGTACCGCGACTTGTCCGAGGTATCCTAGCGATCATCTTTCATACTGAGATCGCCTGATCTCGAGGACAAGCCGCGGGAGGTAGGATGGAGTTTAATCGGCGACAACGCCGGGCAAGCCGCGGAGCGTAGGCAGTAAGATTGCAGGCCTGCAGGGATGACAATTCAACAGCAAGGCTACGAGTTAGGTTGTTAACGAGGTTCCACAAATGGCTTGGACCTCATCATTACTACTGGAATTTTTTATCTTAGGTCCAGCATACCTAATCCCAAAATCTGAGAAAACACTCGGTTCCCCTTCCTGAACAGAGGAGGGTTCAACTAATGAATGTACACTGAAATCTTCATCAGTCTCCACGGAATCACAGACGCAGTTGTTCGTTAATAAATAAGAAGCTGCTATTAAACTAAATAGGCCAAACAAGACGCCTGCAGTTAACAAACAAGCGCTACTTGTCGCCAAGGCGGCGCCTGCTGTAAAGACAAGCGCAGGGAATGCTAAACCACCGGTTGCTAGCGTTGTCATCAGCACAGCAGCGATAAACAAAGTACCGGCGCCCACTAATAATCCGATTGATAGATCCGAGGCGAGCAATTCTTTGGTTAAAGAAGAGGCTTTATCGAGTGCATTATCAATTGATAGCTGGATGCGATAGGAATTGAATAATACAAAAAAAGTTGTTGATAGCATGATGGTTAGAGGAATTAAGGGCGATACAGGAATTCCTACGATGGAAAAACTAATAATGAAGGCTAAAAAGATGGCTGAGCTATAAGCGATTAGCCACTTATTTTGCAAGACATTTTTTTCCAAGAAACGATTTAATTTGCTATGTTTGAATAAATATTTTAAGGAACCATTTAAGCTAATATCGGTAAAAAAGGCGGCTTTATCATCGGAATTCATAGCGCAACTAATTCCTCCCTCGTCACTTACAATTCTGGAGCAGGGTGCGTCATTGATACCATCACCAATAAACCAAATTCCTTCACAGCTTTCTCCTCGTTTTTTTGTTTTTTCTATCAGATCAACTAAAAACTCTTCTTTCTTCTCGGGAGTCTTTTCTGCATGAATATTTTCGTCTGCAAAAACACGATTTAACTGTTGATTAAAACCCAGAGCTGATGAGCTGCTATCACCAGTCAGCATGATGAGATTTATTCCCTTTTTCTTTAAGCGATCCAGTGTTTTTTGGATGTCTTTTCTGGGTTCATGCTGAATATAAATAACTCCTTTGTAGCGATTGTTTTCAGCAACATAAACGGGTGTTACTCCTGGTTCTATCGTCATTGAAGGAATTTTAATCCTCGCTTCATCGAAATAAGCAGCGTTTCCTAAACAAATATTAACACCTTGAACCTTTGCGGATAATCCACGGTTTTTGAGATCATGAACAACGTTGCTGACATTATTAATGATTGGCTGCGGTTTTCCGGCGCGAAAATTAACGAGAGCCTTAGCGATGGGATGTTCTCCGCCGTGTTCATTTTCCAATAAATAAATTCTTTCCCATAAGGCTTCAGAGATTGTAGAAGAGCAGTGGGTTACTCGACTTTTGCCGGTGGTCAGAGTTCCAGTTTTATCAAACACAATAGTATGTATTTTGTGAGAATGGCCAGAGAGATCGTCATCTCGTAAAATAATACCTTTATTACTACGGTGAAAAATACTTAAAAGGCTAGGTAACTGATGGCCAATTGCAATCGTACAAGGGCAAACGGCAAATAATATTCCAATGATGTTTTGTAATAACAAAGGAAAAGTAAATACGCCAAACGCCAACGGGGTGACAATAGACGCAATAACTCCAGCAATAATTAATCCGGTATAAAGATAGCTGAATTTTGAATTTGATTCTGGCGCTTTGTTTTCACGAGCACGATTAGCACGGAATAAGATTTGATTGATAGTACTATTATAAGAATTTGTTTTAGCATAGACCTTTACTTTAGAGCCTAAGTTAATGGCGCCTGCAGGGATAGAATCTAAAAACTTTTTATTTCCCTTATGTTCTCCAGATAAAATCGAGGGATCAACGGTTGTATTTCCCTGGATAAGAATGCAATCCACTGGAAAACAATCGCCACGCTCGACTTCAATACACATTCCCTCTTTTAATTCATCAGTGCTTTCTTTAGTCAATTTTTCTTCAGTGAATAAAGCTTGCATGATCTCATCAGAGTTTTGTTCTTTATTAGAAGCGGCGATAAGTTCTGATAATTTAATTTGCTCGGCAGGATCTAGCTGATAACAGTTGTATTCTTTTTTCATTTCTGGAAATAAGGTTTGCATTCCTTGCAAACGCATTTTTTTCGATTTGTTTGAAATAACACGTTTAATTTCATCCATGCTGTTGACTAAGGTAATCAACATGACAGGCATGATAAAACTCATAAAAGCCATGGAAAAACTACTAGCCATGGGCATCATAATCGAGTGATAAACCGTATGTGCGAGCGATAAAAACCAACCAAAGCTAATAGTAGTGGTCATGTTAGTCAGGTTTTTAGCGCGCAGATTGCGAAAAAAGTTAAGCAAATATTCTCTAGCAGTAAAAGCTGTAGTTAAAAAAGAAATTGAGGTTAAGGCGATGGTTAAGGGAATAGATGGGGGGAAAACGAACCATAAAACAGCAATGACGCCCATCGCTAATAAGTTGATTAGAATATTGATCCAATTGACTGTACCTGAAGTTTCAATTTGTGCTTTGCGCGGATCATCGGTAATTTGCAGTACTTTTATCTCGACTAAACGCTCATTTAGCTCCTCAAAAAAGGAAGCATTAAGATTCTCTGCAGGAATGAAGGCCTCTTCTTCTGTTTTTATTTTGATTTCTAAACTGTGAACACCGAGCTTTTCAGGTTGAGGATAAACAGATAATTCAGCGTCTGACGGTAAATCTTTTTTGTTTTTAAATTCTTCGAATAAGTCATTAAGAATATAGTCAAGAGTGAAGCCACAGCCATTATGACACATAATGCCAGAGATAAAAATTTGCTTTTGAACCAATATTTTTTTTGTCATTGCCGTAAACGCTTAAAAAACGGTTGGCAAATATTAAGCTACTTCGTATTAAATTGCCACACAGAAGTGGCAACCTTACTTAGCGAGTCACTGTAACACGCACATTGTTGGCGTTTTTAATTGCGTGAGGTTTACTCACCGAGACAGTCACTTGATCGAGGTTAAATTCGTTTTTAATCAATTGAGCGACTTGATTTGCTACGGTTTCAATCAGCTGAAAGGCCTTGGATTCCACAAACTCAGTGACTTGTTGGCAGAGCTTGCTGTAATCGATAGTTTGATCAATTTTATCTTCACAGGCACTAAAATTAGCTGGGATAGTGATATCAAGCTCTAAACGTTGAGAAATTTGCTGCTCCCAGGCATAAACGCCAATGCGAGTCGCTATCGCCAAGCCTTTAATATCAAGATAGTCCAATTGCAAAGCTCCAAAAAGAGATTGGGTAGCATAGCAACTGGAGCTTATAAGAGCAATGTTGTCATTCAACAACCGTAGTTTGTTGCTAATTGATGATCAACAACCCTCTCTTTATCTGAGCTGTCCTTGGGTGGGGAAAGCAAGGAGTGACTGACTTGCTCACCAAAAGATCGACGCAATGCTCCGCGATGCTCCCCAGTGAAAGTGGGTTCCGTTTGCGCCGTTGAATCGTTGATTTTGACCAAATGCTCTGCGCCTCTTACTGGGGCTGCTGCTTTTGGTCGAAGTGAAATACCTAGTTTAACTTCAGGCTTGACTGGCGTTGGTGAGTAAAAGAAACCAAATACTCTTAATTTTAAAACTAGTTTAGCTGCTTGAAAGTAAGTTAATTCTTTATAACCATTTCCAGCAGGATCTGCTAAGGTATTTCGATAATCTTGCGGAGAGAGTTTAGTGATTTTACTAATTTCTTCACGAAAATAGATTTTTTGATCGGGACCATAAATTAATAAAGGCGGAGGTTGAGGTTTCGTATAATCAATTGCGGGTAAGAAGGTTAACCCACCGTAATCTTTCGCGTCAGGGCGTTCGCCAGTCGTCATAAGTCTGGCAATATCACCTAAAGAATTATCCATTCCATTGATAAGTAAATTAGCAGTATTGTCATTTCTTTTTTCAGAATAAGTACCGTCACCATAGGCTTGAGAGTCATCACGGTTCTCAGTGTAGGCATCGGAATCTCTATCGTAGGGGGGAGTCACGGTAACACTGTCAGTGTTATCTTCATTGTGCATATTATTAATCAAAATACCGCCTAAAAAGCCAAACTTCTTAGGCATCGTTTCGCGCAACAAACCAATACGACCCATGTGCCCGCCGGCGAAATGGTCAGAATAAAAATGCATAATGAACAAATCGCGACTTACGGCTAAGGCGTGATAACGTTGCCAGAGTTCGGTGAAGATTGCTTGATTGTCCGCAAGCTGGGCCTCGGTGAAATGATAATCACCACCCGCTTTGATTTTCTGAATAATACTATTCAATTCATCATGATAATCTTCAGGTATCTCTCCCGGTTTTCCTTCTGCTAATTGTTTAAAATAAAAGGCCAAAGTCGCCATACGCAGGGCAGATTCATGACCAACAAGATAAGCGCGCGTTGACCAGGGTGTAAAATGGGCGACATTTAGATTTAATTTATTGCCATAGTCTTTAATAGCGAAATAATAAACGGCTTGTTGGAAAAGGCTATTGAGAGACTTAACGAATGGAATATAGGTTTTATTCTCAATTCGATAGATTTCATCGATGTCAGATCGTTTGACGGTAGGCGAAGCTAAATCTTCATAAGCTTCTCGGAAAGCACGTGATTCTTGGGCTGAAATAGGAATTTCAAATAGGGCTTCGTTGTCAGCGACCACATCGCCGGTTTGCGGGGGCAGCGTTAACTCATAGCCCCAGCCCGCTTTAGTGAAATAATCAGCGGCCATGACGAAATCGCCGGCACTTAATTCTGGATCGAGTGGAACAGGAATGCCATCTACCGAATGCATCATCCTAACTTTGAGATTATTTGTTGGATCTAACGATAGATCTTTGCTGCCTCGCAAATAATGATTTCCTAAGGTTTCTATGCGAATTTGGTCGCCAACTTGTTTATGTTCACTCGTTTCCACATCCTGTCCTTATTTAGTATATTCAAATCATTGGAATATTTTTTGATAAAAATTAACACAATATTAAAAATAAGGAAACATGCTAGAATGGGCAAAAATTTTTGAAATGGATGAGGGAATTATGAAAGAGGTTGCTGAATCATTATTTATTCGGGCCCTGCAACGTAAACCAGTTCCACGAACACCAGTTTGGTTTATGCGTCAAGCAGGTCGTTATTTACCTGAGTATCGCCAAGTGCGCTCCCAGGCAGGTGATTTTTTAAGCCTTTGTAAAAATCCTGAGTTAGCTTGTGAAGTCACTTTACAACCCCTACGACGTTTTCCGCTCGATGCGGCTATTTTATTTTCAGATATTTTAACCATTCCCGACGCAATGGGTTTGGGTCTTTATTTCGCTGAGGGAGAAGGCCCTTGTTTTCATAGACCAGTGCGAAACCTACAAGCGATCGATTCCTTAGCTATTCCCAAAGAGGAGTTAAGCTATGTGATGGATGCAGTACGATTAATCCGTCGTGAAATGCCGCAACACCTACCGCTCATTGGTTTCGCAGGCAGCCCCTGGACTTTAGCCTGCTATATGGTAGAAGGCGGCTCGAGCCGTGATTTTAAGCAAGTCAAACAGTTAATGTATACAGAACCGCAAACCATGCATCTTCTACTCGATAAACTTGCTCAAGCGGTTAGTATTTACCTTGAAGAACAAGTGAAAGCCGGTGTTAACGCTCTGATGCTTTTTGATACCTGGGGCGGTACCTTAACTACGCAGTCCTATCTGGATTTTTCACTGCATTACATGAGAAAAATTGTCAGCCATTTAAAGAGTCAATACCCGCAGATCCCCCTCATTCTTTTTACTAAAGGAGGAGGGCAATGGCTTAAACCGATGGCCGAGAGCGGTTGTGATGCACTGGGTTTAGATTGGATGACTGATTTAAGTGTGGCTCGACAGCAAGTTGGAGCAAAAGTTGCTTTACAAGGAAACCTTGATCCTTCGCTTTTACTCACCAATACTGAATGTATAAGACGTGAAGTAAAGCAAGTTTTAGCCTCGTTTGGTCATGGTTCAGGGCATGTCTTTAATCTTGGACATGGTATTACCCCGGAGGTACTGCCTGAGAATGTTACAGCGATGCTAGATGCGGTACATGAATATAGCCCTAGTTATCATGGTGAAGATGATGATAGTCAACAGCGATTTTAAACCTGCTTGGTGGTTAATCAGTTCACACGGTCAAACCTTGTACCCAACGTTAACCAGAAATATCAAGGCACCGGTCGATTTAGTCGAGCGAATCGAGTTACCCGATGGCGATTTTATTGATTTAGCATGGGCAATTAATGGCTTAGATAGTCAAACACCTGTCGTGATTTTGCTCCATGGTTTAGGCGGCTCAGTCGAGTCCGCGTATGCTGCTGGCTTAATGCAGGTGTTTAATCATTGTGGTTGGCGTGCAGTATTAATGCATTTCAGAGGTGCAAGTTCAGAGCCTAATCGTTTACCACGTGCCTACCATACTGGGGATACTGGCGATGTGAATTACTTTATCCGTTTATTGGCAGAACGCGAGCCACAAACTAAAAAAGCGGTAGTGGGGGTTTCGTTAGGCGGCAACGTGCTACTGAAATGGTTGGGAGAGCAAGGCCCACAACAATTAATCTCTGCTGCGGTCGCTGTGTCAGTTCCTTTTCAACTTCGTTTAGTCGCCGATAAAATTGGTTCAGGGTTTTCACGCATCTACCAAGCCTATTTACTACGACGCATGAAACGCATATTTGAACGCAAGAAAGCCGTTTTTGCCGATAAAGAGATACCGCAAATCTACAGAGAAATGCATAAATGCCATTGTTTTTGGACTTTTGATGAATGTGTAACTGCGCCACTGCATGGTTTTCCGCATGTTCATGCTTATTACAAAGAAGCGAGTTCAAGACCTTACATTGCTAAAATTGCCACGCAAACCTTGATTATTCATGCTTTGGATGATCCTTTCATGACCCCTGATATAGTGCCGGCTGAAGAGGAATTATCCAAAGATGTTACTTTGGAGTTGAGTGCAAAGGGCGGCCATGTTGGTTTTATTTCTGGTCATTTACCAGGAAAACCAGTTTATTGGTTAGAGCAGAGAATTCCTAATTTTCTGAAACCAATACTGGCTTAAGTTCTTGTCCTGCGGTAGGTTAGGATAATATTGAGCCAAGGCCCAATCCCCAAATTTTTGAATAGTATTAGAACACTGCAAATGAATGCCTATTTAATAGCTAAAACAATACATATTTTATCCTCTACTCTTTTATTGGGCAGTGGTCTTTGCATTGCTTTTTTTATGTATCGTTCAAAATATACCGCCAATATGCATGAAAAATATTTTGCAGTCAGAAACACTGTTCTGGCCGATTTGGTATTGACGACACCGGCTGTAATAATCCAACCACTGACCGGATTTTGGCTCATGTATTTGACGGGTTATTCCTGGACTTCTTTCTGGATTCTGCTTTCCTTAGGGCTTTATGTTTTTATTGGCCTATTTTGGCTTCCTGTGGTTTATTTGCAAATTAAACTGAGAAATCTCCTCGCGCAGTGTCTTGCTAATCAAGAGCCGTTACCTGAGCACTATGAACGCCTTTTTCGCCTCTGGTATTTACTGGGATTTCCAGCCTTTATTAGCTTAATCGTTATTTTTTATTTGATGGTTGCTAAATTGTCATGGAACTAACTCGTGTATTCATCGTGGGAGGTTATGGAAATTTTGGCCAGTATATCGCGAAGGCGTTGAGCTTAAATCCCAAAATCAAGCTGATTATCGGTGGGCGAAACCTTGATAAAGCGAAGGAATTTAGCAAACAACTTCCTAAACCAGTCGAGATTGTTTATTGCGATATTTTTCATCAACTTGCGACGGTCTTGCGAGAGCTAAAGCCAGACATTGTGATTCATACCTCAGGCCCTTTTCAAACACAAGGCTATGAAGTTGCCCAGGCTTGTCTTGCGCAAGGAGCGCATTATATCGATTTAGCGGATTCCCGGGAGTTTGTAACCAACATTAGCCAATTTCATGACCAGGCTTTAGTCCGTAAAAAACTGATCTGTAGCGGCGCCAGTTCTGTTCCAGGATTGAGCTCTGCCGTCATCGAGCATTATCTGTCTGAGTTTAAAGAATTAAGCGCTATTGATTATGCCATTGCAACGGCGCAATTAACTAATCAAGGTTTAGCTACCACTACCGGGGTTTTGAGTTACGCAGGTAAGCCTTTTGAAACTTTGATTAATGGCCGGTTTCAAAAAATATATGGCTGGCAGGATTTGCGCTTGTTAAAATTTTGGCGTTTGAATAAACGTTTTTTAGGTAACTGTGATATTCCCGATTTAGCCCTTTTTCCTCAACGTTATCCTACGCTACAAACTCTTCGATTCCAGGCAGGGTTGGAGCTTAAATTTCTTCATGTTTTTTTATTTTTATTTTCCTGGCTTGTACGCCTTCGCCTATTGCCGCCGCTGAGTACGTTTGCAAGCCCGCTCTTGAAAATATCGCATTTCTTTAATTGGCTAGGAACGAATGACAGCGGTTTTTATATGCGGCTTCAAGGCGTAGACCAAGATAATAGGCAAAAAACAATTTGTTTTGAAATCAATGCGCAAGAAGGTGATGGACTTTATATTCCCTGTATTCCGGCTATTTTTCTTAGCGAGCAAATCGCTTCAGGTCAGCAGATTCCATTAGGAGCGCTGCCTTGTGTGGGACTGATTAGTTTGGACAATTATTTAGAATTAATGAAAAGATTGGGTTTAAAAATAGCTATTCGCCAAACTATTTCTGTAACTTAAGAGCTCAGCACAAATTTTTTCTTTACTCCATTTTCATCGTAGGTGAGAGGTGAATCAATAGCCGTTAGATTAAGGAAATTTTTCTCTATTTTATCTGATTCCCGTTCGCACTGAAGAGACTTTTCTATATTTTATCTGAAGTGCGAATGGAGTCAGATTAAGGAGATTTTTCTCTATTTTATCTGCAACCGTTCGGACTGAGGAGGCGTTTACGCCGTCTCGAAGTCTCACATCAG
>NZ_LNYO01000003.1 GCF_001467895.1 Legionella nautarum | reverse complement strand
ATTTAGAGTATGTATATCCGAATTGTTTAGCTTTAATGCGCAACAGGGGCCTGTCTCATAAAAATTGTCCTGTGCAGAGTCGATTCCCGCTGATATCATAATAATTTATTGATTTTAAATGATTTATTAATATTTTATCAAATATGAGCAGGTCATTAAATGCTTCGTTAGTAATGGCCTGCTTTTTATTAGAATTAAATGAGTCTTTCCTATTTAAATGTATGTTTTAATGAGATCGAGCGCTATTTTTAGGCAAAGTGTCGTTTCTCAATCTGGCAATAACTTTAGGGGCGTTGCCTAAGCAAATTAAAATATCTACCGCGATGTAAATTTGGAATACTGCTTTTCAAGGAAGAAGTATAGTCCTCCAGCAGAGTTTTACGGATAACAACCATAAACAAACTAATAAAAAGAAAATACAAAGGCATTGGGAAAAGCGTCCCATTATGCAAAGCGCCCATACCAAAGGTAAACAACGATATGATGGAATAATAAAAGAAGCCGAAGAGACTAGAAGCAGTTCCGATACAATTTTTATAATCTACAAGTGCCATGGCTAAAGCATTTGTGAATACCATACAACTACCAAACATTAAAATCATTTGTGCAATTATGACCACAATAATGAGGATGATATTATTAATAAAAAGCATAGTTGATAATAAAATGGTAATGAAAAATAGACTGCTTCCTAATAAGATAATGTTAATGCCGTAATTCATAATTGTTTTTGCCTCATGATTGTTATGAAGTTTTCTTGAAGCAATACCGCCAAGCAGCATACTAATCGCAATCGCTATAAAGCTTAATCCATATTGACTAGGCGACAGTCCCAATAACTTAATAAGATAAAAAGAGCCCTCAGCAAAAAAACTGAAATTTAATCCATTACACGCAGCGACCAGGAGTCCAAAACCAATTGCGCGTTTATCACATATTAATTTAGTAACTACTTTTTTTATTGAGATGCGTTTTCTATGTTCAAATGGATGTGTTTCTGGTAAAAAATAGGCAACCATAAATGTTAAAAAAAGGCTAATTATAATCAAAAACAAAAAGATATTTTTCCAACCAAACTGTTCCGCGATAATGCCTCCAATGACAGGCCCAATAGCAGGATAAACACCTAAAGAACTACCAACGTACGCATATGCTCTTCCTAATTCGATGCCATGAAAAGCATCACGACAAAGAGCTTGGCCTAAAACAGAGCCAACCGAACCACCAAATGCTTGAATGAAACGATTTAGCATAAGCATAGGCATCATATTAGAAAAATAACATCCGACACATCCAAAAATGAAAAATAAAAATCCCGCAAGAATACATGGCTTTCGCCCGTAACGATCTGAAAAGATACCCCAAAATAAGGTGCCAATTGCAAAGCCCAAAAGATAAATGGTTAAAGTATACTCGGCTATCGAATCTGTACTCTTTAATGCTGCGGCAATTGCTGGAAGGGATGGTGTATACGCTGTTTCAGAAAGTTGAGGGATCCCAGCAATTAAGATAATGAGCCAAATGGCTGGCAATGAAACAATTTTCATGAAATTCCTGGTTTTTACAAAAATCATACCTTCTAAAAGCAATAATAATGATATGAAAAAATTAGTAAAGTCTGCTGTAGTTTTTTAATTCATTGAGTTGCATATTTCAGTTTCCTTTATTAGTATGTGCGAGCCCAATTCATAATATAAAAAATTGAAACATTTTTACTTCCGTATGGAGATCTAGGATGTCAGTAAAAATTGGAAAATCATTTTGGTTAAATCTTGAAAAGTTTACGGCGTTTCATCGTTAGGACAAAAAGTAACTATTCCTGATGAAGAAAAAAAGAAGATGGAAGAGTCAATCAGATTATTACAAAAATTTGCCAATGATAAAGTGTCGCTTTATGGAATAAATACGCAAGTAGGAGACGATGCATATCGAGTAAATCTACAAAGTCAGGATTATGCAGATTCACTTATTAGAAGACAGGCGAATGCGATGCGTGCGCTAGGCTGTGCTCTCGGTCAAGACTGTAGCGATGAAATTGTTAGAGCAATGCTGCTTATTCGAGCAAATTCACATGTACAAGGAGCTTCGGGTGTACGTCCACTTGTCACGGAAGGAATTCTTAACCTTGTTAATAAAGATATTTTACTTATTATTAAGCGCTATGGTTCCGTTGGAGCCAGTGGTGATCTGATACCGATGTCTTCTATTGGTCGAACCCTCATGGCTGAACATATAGTAAAATATAATGGCTCTATTATGCATGCTAAAGATCTCTTTAATGATTTAGGCATTGAACCGATTCAGCTCCAAATGAAAGAAGGCGTTGCGATTGTCAATGGAACGTCCTTTACTTCTGCCATTGCTGCTATCGCTATCCATAAGTTATGTTATTACTTGCCTTTATCAATTTCTGCTATTGCTGTGTGTTGTGAGGCAATGTTAGCAATGGATAGTTCTTATGACCCCTTCTTACACGAATCAAAACATCATAAAAGTCAAATAGAAGTTGCTGCCTTTATCCGGCAATGTTGGGAAGGCAGTGAAAGCATTCATTATTCTAAATTCTAGAATATTGAATAATGATGATGCTTAATGATTAAAACGCAAGACATCGTAGTTCTGGCCAAACTGCTAGCTTACCAAACAGATAATAGCTGGTCTCAAGGAAGTATGGCTCTTGAGCTTTGTTTAAGCACTTCTCAAGTTAATTATGCTCTTAAACGATTAATTCCTGCTAAGTTAATTGTTCCAGTACAGAAATCAACGGAAGTAAAACTAGAGCCCATTCTTCAAGCCTGTGAAGAATTTTTTATTCATGGGTTTAAGTATGTATTTCCCGCTGAATTTGGAACATGGGCTCGCGGCATTCCTACTGGGTATGCCGCCCCAAGCTTAAACAAAATTATTTTGTCCGGGAACGATCCTATACCGGTGTGGCCGTATGGTGAGGGGACGCATAAAGGCATTGCACTAACACCTTTATATCATTGTGTGCCGAAGTCTGTTAACAAATATCCTGATTCATATTTTTACGATTTATTATCATTGCTAGATGCACTTCGTTCTGGACGGGCAAGAGAAAGAAACATTGCAGCAGAGAAGATATCTAAAATGCTCAAAAATAGAATTCGCCAATGTTAAGCAAGATAAAATTGATATCTATATAAGTCATAGTTAAATTGATTTATATAGATATCAACTTAATGTTGATTTATTTGGATATCAACATATAATTAATATAGTATCAATTTTTGAGTTGCATAATGAAGTGCTTAAAATGTCAATTGTCCATAAAAGACCCCAATCTATCCCATTATGGATTACACTTCGAATGTTTTACCGAATGGTTTAATGTTCCTACATCAGCAGAATTTACGAGTTTACAACAAAGGCCCACTACCTCATCTGATCCTATTAATAGTTTAGCCCGTCAAAACGATAGTTTTTTTCATGGAAAATTTAAAAAATATTCTGCTGAGCTTCATGGTTCGGCATATATATTAAAGATGCGGCAAAAAGATGCTCCTCAGTTACCGGAAGTAGAATATCTCTGTAATCAGATAGGTAAATATTTAGATGTTGCTGTAGCAGAGTTTTATTATATTGCTTTTTATGGTGATAAAATTTTTGTTACCAAAAATTTTATTAAGCCTGGAGCCCCCGTCGATTTACAACATATATATCATTTTAGAACAGATGAGCAACATAGTTGTGAAGGTATTATTCATGTTATTACTCAAAAAACACAACGTCCAAATGATGTAAGAATGTTTATTAAAGCTCTGTTATTTGATGCGTTAATTGGCAACAATGATCGTCATGGCAGAAATCTCGCGTTTATAACCACAGCAAACAGCACAGTACTATCTCCTATTTACGATAATGTATCCTATTTAAGCCTTGAAGATGGTGAGATGTTGAAAGCTGATTTTAATCCAACAGGGAGAATTAGTACCCTTACAACGTATGAACCAAGTATGCGTGATTATGTGAAGGAATTAAAACGACTTGGATATACAGATGATATTCAAGAATTTTATCAGAGCATAAAATTAACTCAGATTATTCAATTAGTTGATGATAGTTTTTGTAACTCGCTCATGAAAGAAGCAATAAAAGCTTTAGTTAAAAAACGATTTGGGGAGCTTGAACATGAATGCACCAATTGAATTAGATGAAACACGATTGCATATTTTTCATGAGGGTAGAAAAAGAAGAGTTTTCGTTGGTGAACTCTTATATGACAAAAACCAAGATCGCTACGAATTAATCTATAACAAAAGCTATGCGCGCTCAAAAAGCGCGATACCGATTGGGCCAGAGCTCGATTTATTTAAATTACGTCATCAATCTGAGAAGGGAAAACTCTTTTCATCCCTCATGGATAGAATTCCTGATCGATCCAATCCGGCTTATAGAGACTATTGTAAAGCACAAGGAATTTCTATTGATGAAAATAATCCAATTAAATTATTAGGGACAATAGGGAAGCGTGGACCCTCTAGTTTTATTTTTGAACTGGTTTATTCTAACGAATTTGATCCACAAGATATTGTGAATTTGCGAAAGGAACTACACATTACACAGCATGATTTTGCTGAAGCATTTGATATCAGCAAAGTGACCTTACAGCGGATTGAGGCTGGAATAAGCCATGATATAAATACATTAAAACGCATACAAATACTGTTAAATTTTCCCGAAGTGGCATTATGGCAATTACTACAAACAGGTAGTCGAGTACACAAAGATGTACTTGTTAAATTAATCATGCATTTTGAAATGCAAAAATTAACAAAAAAGGCATAGACATTGTAAGTATGGGGGTACATTTGGGGGTGTATTTTTATTGATCAAGAAAATAATCATTTAAATACAACACATTGATTAAAAAATTAAATAGCCGCCGCCCTCAAAGTTTTAAAACGTCCAGAAGTCCTAAATTCCTTTAAATCAACGTCTTCATGATTAAAAGGCCGCTACCTTGAAGTAACTCCCAAAGGCAAAAAGATTTTGCTGCAGTAATTACCAATACCAAAGAGCATGCAAGAATACATGTACGTAAGACGCTCTTAGAGCGTGGCATAGTCCCTGAACAATTACTACCTGTAGAGGATGTGAAAAAAGTTGAGCGTAGGCCTGCTTCTGAAAGGAAAAAATCTTTAAAAAAGCCTGGTTCTTTGTAGGTCATGTTAAAATAAATAACTGGTGGTATAGATTCAAATAAATATGTTTAAATTTAAAAAAATTAAGCAAAATGACTTAATTCTTCTCTATCAATGGTTTCAAGAACCGTCTATTAATCAATGGTATGCAAGAGGCAAGTATTGGTCATTAGAAGCAATTAGAGAAAAATATGAGCCAAGAATCTTAGGCAAAGAAAATGTACCAAGCTTTATTATCTATAAGGACGAGATTCCTATTGGCTTCATTCAATATTATCAGTTAGAACATGCTTTTCCCGAAGGGATTCATGGGCAGCACAACTTACTATTTAAACAATATAAGCAAGCTGATTTAGTTGGGATGGATTTATTTATAGCCGAAGGAAAGAGGCGTGGACAAGGTTTTGGCATTAAGATAATCAATCAATTTATCGAGGATTTTCTTACTACTTTTTCAGCTATTGTAGTTGATCCTGATATGCTTAATAGTAATGCGATAAGATGTTATGAAAAATCTGGGTTTATCCGCACTTTATTTAGTGAAGATCCCAACTACTTAGTTATGGTTAAGCAAGGTATTAACCCTGAAGTTTTACGAGAGGTTAAAAATTTACTGCAAGCAAGTTTTGCAACAGAACTCAATATTGATTCAATTCATTTTTTAAACGAGCCTGAACGAAGAAATATTGTTTTAAGAATAGCACTCGACAGTGCGAAAAATGGTATTCCCAAAAATGTTATTTTAAAACAATCCCTGCCAGAGCAGTCTGATGAAGATGATCAAGAGGCTTATGCTCGGTTTGCTCGTGATTGGGCTGGTCTTGAATTTCTGAGCAGTATTCCTCAACCTGCTCATAATGTTCCTAAATTTTATGGTGCAAGCAAACAACATCGTTTTATTCTTATTGAAGATTTAGGACAACAGCACGTCAGCCTCGTTGATTCTTTAACTGTTCCAGATCAAAATAAAGCGATTGCTGCATTAAGTCGATTTATGAAAGCATTAGGTAGTTTTCATGCTAGTACGTATGGTCATACAGAACATTATGAAAAGATCTTACGCAGAATTCATGTAAATGCGGAAACAACAGAAGATGAACTTGATTTTGCTTTAAAGGATCTATTGCCAAAACTTGAGTTAGCAAATAGACAATTAAATTTACCTGTTACTCAGCCATTGATTGACGAGGCAACAGATATTATTACAACAATGCTAAAACCAAGTCCTTTTACTGTTTTGACTCACGGTGATATCTGTCCTGATAATGTTTTTGATCATGATGGTCAAGATTTACAATTGATTGATTTTGAATGGAGTTTTGTCCGAAATGCATTGTTAGATGGCACTTATTTACGCATGAGTATGCCCACCTGTTGGTGTGCTAAAGCCATCCCTCTTGATGTTATTGAATCCCTGGAGATTATTTATAGGGAAGAGTTAAAACGCACTATTCCTGCTGCTTCTGATGATTTGGTATATAGCATCGCTTATACTAAAGCTTGTGGTTTTTGGGTATTACAACAAACTTTACCTTTTCTTGAAGGTATTTTGCTTCAAGAGAGGGTTGGGCCATCAGGACTTGTGCCAGAAGGTTCCTTGTGGAAACCAGAAGATAATACGGTGAGGCCAAGATTTTTATCTCGTCTTCAAGCTTTTGTAGATGTAGCATCCAAACAAGAGATGCTTCCTCATTTAAGAGAAATGGCCAAAAACATGCTCACTGCGATTAAAAAGCAGTGGCCAGACGCAAAGTCTTTAGAATTTTATCCTGCTTGGGGTCAAAAATCCTCTGAATAATAGCTGATTTTTTATTCTAAGCATACGTATTTTCTAAGTTATCTTTTATCCTTTTAATTTTTTGGTGGTAATGTGCAATCAATCTGTGTTTATCTGGGGGCGAAATTTGGTAACTCGACGCTCTTTAAAGATGTCGTAGTTCAATTAGCGAAGCAACTAGCTGATTCTAATATTCGTTTGGTTTATGGGGGCTCTGGTTTGGGTTTAATGGGGCTACTAGCAACAAGTGTAATCGATTTAGGTGGAAAGGTAACAGGAATAATTCCTGAAAATCTTATTGCCTTAGAAAAACCTTTAACATCGCTAGATGAACTCATTATCACTAAAAACATGCAAGAAAGAAAAATGCTGATGCAGCAAAAGGCAGATGCATTTATTGTAATGCCTGGTGGTTTGGGCACTTTAGAAGAAGCGTTTGATACCTGGAATGCTATTAAAATAGGTAGTTTTAATAAGCCTTTTGGATTTTTAAATATTGATGGATATTTTGATGGTTTGTTTTCTTTCATAGTCAATGCTGAAAAGCATGGTTATATTTCTAAAAAACAAGCACAAATACCTAAAATTAATGACTGTCCATCACTATTACTATCTGAACTATCAACTTGTTGTTCACTTACTTTGGCTCCTCCGGAGTATACATCTCACAATTGATAGATAGTAATTCTATGAGAGGGCTGGCAATACTAATTAAAGTAATAGATTAACGGAGTTCGATTCTATTCCAGCATCAGCGCTACAATTTTAGGGGCTCATTGGGACCTTTTAAAAATCACATGGCAATAATTATTTTAGGTTTTATTTAGGTTGTCCTTTAAAGGTAGGAAATTATAATGTGGGTGTGTTTTGTTTAATTGATAACAAGCCTAAAGCAATGAATCTGATTGATACCAATATAATTTCTGATCTTACTCAAATGGTAGAATTGGATTTGGAATCGTTACAAGTATCCATCACGGATGAATTAACAGGTTTAACCAACCGTCGTGGATTTATAAAACTTGCCGGCTATTTGTTTCAAAAATCTCAAGAAGAGAGTGCAATATTCATCAAATCAGGGAGTTACAGCAAGTCCCGAAGGTAAATTATCATTAGTGTCACCACTTGAACTCAGTTCTACACTTGAAACACGTTGAGGAAATTTAGGTTTTATAAAATCAACAAATTCAGTAATTTCTGCTAATTGATAATCTTTATATAATCTGTAATTTTTATAGATTTCAAAAGCAGCCAAGGTTGCTGCAACAGCACCTAATAAAGTAATCCCGACGCCTAGGGCCAATGCTCCCCAGGGGCCCATTGCTAACACAGTGGTAGCAAGAAGCATGGTATTTATTGCTTTAGCAGTAGCCACTACTCCAAAGACTGTAAGCCCCGAGGTTATAGTGAACTCAAGAGAGCTTGTGAAAATGTGTAATCGCGCGGCAGAATAATTCGAATCGTCCCAAGTTCTTTTCATTGAATTTACTGAATCGCAAAGCGAAGAATAATTATTAACAGAGGGGATTTTTAGTAGTTCAGTCGCACAATTTAAAATTTCCTTGTGATCTGATCTAGGATTAAGCTCATGTAATTCAGAAATACTATTTAAGAATTTTCTGCCTTTTATGACAATCTCATTCTTTCTTTTCTTGCCCTCTGGTGTGAGAGGTCCCCCAAATAATGAAGAGTCATGCAAATATTGATTGAGCTCTCTTTGGAAATTTTCTTTCGCTTCACCAAAAAACATATTTTTCACCCAAATAGCTCATTATATGTCTTAATAATTTATAACCTCAACTAATTACTTAAAAAAATCTCTTAATATGGTTTTTGTGAATGCAAATATTAAATTCAGAAATATTGGTTAAAACGCCCAACAGATTGCTACAGAGTGGTTAAAATTTAAACTAGCAGATAAGTCATAAATTTCTAGGCCTACTGTGAACGTCCGAGGAGTTTTTAGTCAAGTTGCATAGAGTTTATTTATGAGCCCAAATTATAATATTCATACAAAAATTGCATTAATAAAATTAAAATTGACCACCTGATCAAGATTAAAATAAAATGCCTTATTTTAATCTTGCTAGGCAATCTGATATGCAATTGAAAATCGATAAAACCTTAATTCCTGAGAGTCCTACCATCTTAGATGGCTTGGTTTATCTTGAAAATTTATTGAGCTTGCCCAGTACAGCCTTCAAAAGTCGTTCCCTACCGAAGATACATCAACAACCGAGCAAAATAATACCTGGCTTCATCCTGCATCCCGGAGAGCCAAATTCAAGGGACCGATATTTATTTTTAGTTATTGAACACATAGGTGAATTAATAGCTGAGTTTAAAAAAACTAAAAATCCCACCGCAGTAACCCCGCGCTTAACACAAGAATTTATGAAAGAGCCAGATGAGAACCTCGGTACTACAAATCCGGTGTTAACTAGGGAATTTATGACTGCTAAGCTGGCTGCAATAGATGTTCTGATTAGAAAATTAGCTCAATGCGATAAAAATACTTTTCTTGAACAACAGGACGCTTTTCAGTATTTTTTTATACTGATTGGCAATCTTATTCCCACTCTAACACGCTGTAACTACTTGGAAGAAATCATTTCAATAGAAAAACGTTTACATAAAATTGCAGATGGTATTCTTTCTGAAATATCTCAATTAAAAAAACAAAAACCGCTTAATTCATTTTCTGCCTCACTTAAAGAGTATTTAATTTTATTCCAGTCAGAACTTGCTTGTTGCTATAGTCAAAAAAAAGATATTAATGCTGCCCTTTTACACAGCGCAGAAGCGTACGACGCTATCTCAAGCCAAGGGAAGCTTACTAAAGAATCCAGCTATTTAGTCATTTACTATAGTCTTTTATCGTTGTATTACCTCCAAGTTGATTTAGATATTCAAAAAGCCAAAAATAATATAGATAGAGTGCTTAAAATTAATTCAACTAAAGTCTTCACTTGCAGTAATCTTGTTGCTCATGCTTGTAATCAACTCAGTACCCAACTTTTTTTCGCAGGACGTTACGAAGAGTCTTTGGATTATGCCATCCATGAGTTGGATTTTTTAAAAAAAGATTTGCAATTAAGACTGAATGAAAACATGGTAGCCATTCCGGAAAAGGTATTAAAAAAAGTCGCAAAACAAACTAGCGCCCGCACCTGTTCAATTTGGATTGATGATTTACGCAAACAAATCGGTCAAGTAGAGCAGAGAATATCACTCTTAAAGCTAAAAATTTTTAAAGAAAAAAAAGCAACTTTAGTTTCTTTTCTGGATACTTTACAACTAAGGGCTGATAAACCCTATGAATTTAACCTTCAAACTAACCAATTATTTATACACATTAAAGATGAGCATTGTCGGTTTGCCAGAAAGTTTTTCACTATAAAAGGAAAGCCTCCTGTCATCGAGCTAGCAGTGATGGACTTAAATCTCCACGAGTTTCGCAAAAAATATAGTGCTTTTCAAAAGCTAGTAGAGAAAGCGTCTTCGACCACTCTAGTTACTACAGAGCCAAAAGAACAAATCTCTCCTAGGTCTTCAACTCCCAACCATGACAGCTACTTTTTAATGACCGAACAATTTGAGCAGAGTAAGCCTGCAAGAAATAAAAAGCCTAAAAAAATAAAACAAGAAGCCTCATCAGAGAGTGAAGCCTCTTCTGGTAGAAGACCTAAACTCCCCAATAAGCCGGCTTCCATCGCTTGGAAAGAGACAGGAAAGATTTATGGTTCTGATTCCGAACAAGATCCCGTCTATGCCTTAAGTCGGTTACCCCAAATTCCGCTAGGACGTTGGTATGCTTATCTCGATACTGAGAAAATTATTTTGGAATGCGAAAAAGAAAAACAGGATGAGCAAGCTATTATTAAATCGATTGTTGATATACTTGGCAGAGGATTGATTTCTAACAATGGTACAGGAATTGCCTTCGCAATAAGAGAATTAAAAGGCACAGGTTATATTTGTAAAATAAGATTGTTAGGTGAGCATGGAAAAGGAGACATTCGTATTTATGGTCGCATTGCAGAAACCACGACTGATATGATTGAAGGAGTTCAAAAAACCAGGCAACTAATTTGTTTTGATCATATCGCTTTTCACGCACACAAAAATAATAAGTTACCTAATATTGAACAAGAAATGGTTAAACCCGAAATAGGTATAAGAAAAGGATTTTGAGTATATTGTTAGACGCAATAAACTTTAATAAGGTGCTTAGATGAACATCACGGAGATTCATATTGCGCAATTAACTATCCCATTAATTCGCCCATTTATCACAGCCGTAAGGCGTACCGAATGCGTTGAGGATGTGGTGGTAATGATTAAAACGGATAGTGGTAATTTGGGTTATGGTTCAGCTGCTTCGACTCCCGCTATCACTGGCGACAGTACGGAATCCATTATCACTGCCATTAAAACCATTCTTGGTCCACAGTTGATTGGTCGAAGTATTGCTGAATTGAATTTATTACTCCAAATGAATACTCAGGCCCTAGTAAGAAATACCTCTGCAAAAGCAGCCATTGATATCGCATTGCATGATTTATTTGCCCAATATTGTGGTCTGCCTCTTTACCAATTGTTGGGAGGAAATAAGAACAGCATTAGCTCCTGTATTACGCTAAGCGTTAAAGAGATTGACGCTATGGTGGAGGATGCTGTTGAGCTAGTGAATCAAGGGCATCGAACACTAAAAATAAAATTAGGATTAAAGCCACTTGAAGACCTCAAGCGCGTGCATGCTATTCGTCAAGAGGTGGGCAACTCTATCATTTTACTTGTCGATGCCAATCAAGGGTGGTCTTATGAAGATGCTTTAAAGGTTATTGATTCCTTGGAACAACAGCAGTTGAATATCGCTTTGGTCGAACAACCGATTAAAGCCCAGGATCTACAGCACTTAAAAGCGATTAGCGAACAGGTTGATTCTCTTATCATTGCAGATGAGGCTTGTTTTTCTCCCGAAGATACCCTAAATATTGCCAAAATGAATGCTTGTGATGGGGTTAATATTAAGTTGATGAAATCGGCTGGCCTTGCGAATGCCCAAGCGATTTATAATATTGCTAAAGCAGCAGAAATGAAAATAATGGTTGGGTGTATGCTGGAATCACCGATTGGAATTGCGGCTATTGCCAGTTTTGCTTTAAGTAAGCCTGATATCTTTTATGCGGACCTTGATCCTATTTATTTGATTCGTGACAACCCTATTCTTGGTGGAGCTCAACGACTTGGCGATAAAATTATTTTGTCAGACAAACCTGGTTTAGGAATTGAAGGCATTAGCCAAGGATTGAATCAGATTGGAGTAATCCATTAATGTCTTTCTACATTGAATTAGCCAGTTTAGGGATTATTGTTCTTTATGCCCTGATGTTATTTCGCAATGTTGATGCTTTAATAGCGACTGCACTCTGTGTTGGACTAGGCTATTTGTGGACTTTGAGCGGTCCCATTGCTATCGGAAATTCTTTGGCTAATGCTTTAGGCTCATTCATGGCCTTAGTGGGTTTTATTATTATACTAGGGCATGGTTTAGGTGAGATCTTAACCCATACTCAGGTCAGTCATACGTTAGTGCACAAAATTGTTTATGGGATTGGGGTAAATACCCAGCGGCGAGCGAAAATCGGGATCGTGCTTTCATCATTTATCATTGTAGGTTTACTTGGCACCTTGGCTGGCGGACTAGCGATTTTAGCACCTAGTCTACGTCCTATTGCAGGTTCTGTTGGGCTATCACGCCCCAGTTTGGCTGTATTAATGCAGGCATCTGCTGAAGAAGCTTTAATTCTTGGGCCCTTTGCCCCTCCTGTAGTGGCTTTACTGGGTGTTACAGGACTGAGTTATGAGTCTGTCCTTCTTTATGCCGCTCTTCCTGTGGCTTTGATTACTTTAATTACTACCTGGTTTATGGCTAACCGATTACAACGAAAATATGCGAATGAATCTTGCCAAGAAGAGGATACTTCAGAGCCTTTTGCCCCTAATAAACAACAAAAGCGAACGACTTGGCTTTTTGTGATCTCTTTTATAGCTTGTGTAATTTATGGCTTATTAGCTCATGCGCACACAACTTATGTTATTTTTGTCATGTTATTTCTGGCGCTTATTACTGGATTGGCAAGTAAATTAAGCTTAAAACAAATTTTTAAATTATTAATCGAGGGAATGCGAAAAAGCCTACATCTCTTCCTGTTGTTTATTTTATTTGATCCTTTTATGGTTTTAATTCATCAAGCAGGAGGATTTAATGCATTAACAGCACTATTAGCCCCCTTAATTAATATAGGGGGAAAACCGGTATTATCGATGTTAATTGGTTTTACTGGCGCTTTTGGCATGCCTGGCGCTGCTGAAGCAACGATTAAAATGCTGCATCAGCTCTTTTCTCCTACTGTGTTGCAGATGCAAATGCCCATGATCGCATTCGCTTTGTGCATGATCTTCGCGACCCGTGTAACTAATTATGCCTATCCTGGTGCGAATATGTTTGCTGCTATGGGTTTTGCCGGAAGCAAAAATGTCAAAGCAATGATACAAAACGGACTCGTCGTGACTGCGGCGCAAGTCTTGTTTCTAATTATTTATAGTTTATTTTTATAATTCTGAGTTTTCTCATTCTGAAATCAGATTTCATTTGAAATTCGCTTAGTATATGAATTTTGGGACTCCCTATTATGAAAAATGAAGGTAAGGATGGCTGAGGATAAGCCCAATAGGACTAACAAAAGGAACGCTGCTTCAAAACGACCTGCTAGTGAGATGAGTACGCCGGTGATGGTTGGGGATAAAAATCCTGCGATGGCAAAAATTGCGTCCATAATACCAAGCGCTGAGCCGGCCCATTCCTTGGCAATGTCAATGTTGACCGCATAATAAGAGGCATTAGCACTTAATACAAAACCGACAGCTAAGGAAATAAAAATTAGAGCAACAAAAATATTGTCCGTGGATAAAATAGGGATAATGCACAAAGCAGCGAATAATTGGGAAATAAAAATTGGATAGGAGCGAGAGAGGCGTAAGCTGCTTGTTTTTTTAAAGATGTAATCGCATAGCGTACCCAACCCCCACATCATAATTGCTCCTAATAACCACGGAGCTATTGAATACAAGCCGATTTGTGTTAAATCGAGATGGTATTTGAGCTTCAGATAACGCGGAAGCCAAGTCATGAAAAAGAAAAGGTAATAGCCAAATACAAAAAAGGCCCAATTGTTCAATGCTAGTGTTTTGTTGAAAAATAAAAATTTCCAAGTTACTTTGCTGGGGGCATGAGCGTTGGTTATCGTTTGCTCATTTAAATAACCTAACTCGGCTTGGTTTACATAAGGTGAATCTTTAGGATTATCTTTAAATAGCCAACCCCAGAGAGGAAGCCATAAAATAGCTAATAGCGCTAAAAAATAATAAGCACCTCGCCAAGAAAGATGCAAAATAAGTTGCGACACGATCGGGCCGCTAAGTGCTAAAGAAACGGGTACAGCAATTAAAGCCAAGGCTAAAGCACGATTGCGTTCTGTTTCCGACAACCAATCGCCGATTGCTCTTGTTAAAGCTGGGAAGTTCGGTCCTTCGGCGATACCTAAAATAATTCTCGATAGAATAAGCATGAACAAACCTGTCGCTATACCAGTAATCAGTGAGGCGACGCTCCAGAATAGAATCGATATTGCTAAAGTTCGCTTAGCGCCGAATTTATCAGCTGCAATACCTCCTAAAAAGGTAGTAATGACATAACCAAGGCCGAAGGTCCCCAAGACTAGGCCAATTTCTTGATTGTTTAGGCTGAATTGATTTGCAATATCGTCAATCGCCCTTTTGCGGCACTTCGAGACAGCGCTGCGCGCTTCCTCAGTGTGAACGGGATAAACAAAACGATCAATGAATTAAACAGTCTATTTAATGTGGTGGGGATAGCTCCGCTCGGACTCAGCTCGAGCGGAACAGATAAATCCTCTTTAACCTAATGGTTATGGTTCTCTTGCTCTAGGTAGTCCTGATTAAGAAACGGCGGTTATTTGAAAATCATGCACCTTAGCCAAGACACCTTTTTCCCAGCCCTCAGCGATTAATTCGCCAGCCTTTTTTTGTAATTCAGCAGCTACCTTACCAGCAAAATGGGTTTTTAGAGCCTCATGATTAGGGAAGGTATCAAAAATAGCAAATGTATCGCTATCAGTTTTTAACGCGAGCCATAAATAAGTATCGGGTTCAGTTTGATTAATAACTTCGGCAGCGTTTTTTAAGAACTGCTCAAGCTCTTGGCTTTTTCCAGGTGCCGCTTTCAAGAGAATATAGGCTGCATTTTTTGCGCTCAATACTTTTTTCATAGAAAAATTGTTAGTAGCAATGATGTCAAAATTATTCACATTCTGTAATACCCCTTGCTCCCAGCCATCTTGCACCAAATGTGCTGCATTAGCTTTTAATGCAGCGGCCACTTCACCTGCAAAATGTTGCTCTCTTCCTTTTTCATTTAAGAAAACGTCGAAAATGGCGAAATTATTTTGTTCTTTTAAAGCGAACCATAGAGGAGTGTTGGGTTCAGTTTGGCGGACAAGAATGGCCCCTTTTTGCAGAAAATGCTCAAGATCTAATTGAGTTTCTGGTTTACTTAGTAATTTTATATAAGTGGCTTTTTTAATGCTGTCTGTATTAGTCATCGTCATTTTTCCTGCGTAGTTAGAAGTTATTAAGCCTAAAGTTAAAGCAGTTGTGCCCAACAAATGTTTAAAGTTCATCATTCCTCCATTGACTATCTACTAGTAGATAGATAGGTTAAATAAAAAAATTTAAAACGTCGTTTTAATAAATTGTTTCACTGTCTCGATATAAGAAAAATCATCATATAAGCGAGATAAAAGTAATCCTCCTTCCAATTGCACCAATAAATATCTTGATAGATTCTCAATTGAAAACGGCAACCTCAAGGTTTCAATTTTCGAATTTTCTTCTAACAAGACTTCGCTGAGCCATTTTTCTAAGCTGCTAAAAAAAAGGCGTACCTTGATTTTTAGTTTTTCCGGTAAAGAAACTACATCGGATGCCAGCATGCCTCCTAAACACATTTTCATGTCATTATTAAGGGTGACAGAAAGGACTAGTTCTACCAGCCTTAATAGCTTTTGCTGTAAAGTCAGAGAAGGGTTTACTTTCAATTCATTTAATGAAAAGGTTAGGCGTTCCAATTGCCATTCAATCACTGCAACAGCTAAATCTTCTTTAGTTGGATAATAATAATGAATACTGGATGTTTTAATTCCTACTACAAGGGCAACATCTTTGTAGCTAAACGCATTATAGCCCATCGTTTGGATGAGGCTTTCTGCAGTATTCAGTATTTTTTCTTGCATCGTTGTAGGTTTCATAACGGGCATTCTATCTTCTAGTAGATAGAATTGTCAAATGATTTCTGTCTCTTTGAGTAATTTTTCACCTAATCCTTTAATTCTGTCTTTAAGGATTAGCTATGGTATCATTTTGTTTTCAAGTTTCTTGCCCGTGAACAATGAAATTAAAAATTATCTTCGCTAGTTTATTCGTTAGTATTCAGGTCATCGCTGCTCCTCGTTTTATTTCTGCTGAGCCAATGTTCACAACCCATTTCGATATTAATGGACCTATTTTGTGTAAAACGGCTACTGAAACACTCGCTTATTTAGATAAGGGCAATCTCTATGATCCTCGTGTTATTCACGCAGGCAAAGTGTTTACGGTGCCCCTTTCGCGCGTCAAAGCGACTCTCGCCTTTATATGTCAACATCAAAATGAACTGCAGGATCCTGCTTTTGTAAAAAAACATTTTGATTTTGTTCGTTGGTATCCTGATCTTGAGCAAACCAAGTTCCTCAAGGCAGGTAAACCATTAATCGCCAATTTACCTAGCGATAAGATTTTAATGACCAAGTATTATGTTCCGCGCGCTAAGGTCTCGGACAGTCCCACGACCACCTATCCTTACGCGTTGCATGGGCTGCCGAGAGATGAAGAGGCGCTAACTCTTGAAGAGGCGGATGCAACCCCTGGGCTTATTCGTTTCCAGTATGGAAAGCAAGCCATATTAAAGGGCGCATTAGCCAATAAAAAGATTCCGACTTTAGCTTATTTAAAACGAGATGACTTAGAGGCTGCATTAATGCAAGGTACGATTGTGGTCGATTTTCCTAACCACCAAACAAAAACTTTTAATGTCCATCGCTGTAACAATGTGCCCTACGACAAAGCGAAAAATCCTTACCAACAAGAGCGCTACTGGTATTTTAAGCCAGTAGATGGTATCAAAGGTTATGGTAAGGATGCTGACCATAAAATTACTGTTGATAGCGAAGTTACTTTTGCTGCGGATCTTGAACAATTTGGTCTGGGGAAACTGCTGATGGTGCAATATCCCGATAAAACAGGAAAAATAATGACAAGAGCAGGCATTTTTGCTGACACAGGCGGGGCTTTTCAGAATAATCAATATCAGGTAGATTTTTTAACAGGAAGTTATACGAGTAGCGAAGCTTTTTATCAGGCAAATAAAGATTTGCCAAACTATGTGGCGGCTTACTTCATGATTTTAAAAGAATAATATGAAAATTTTGACAGCTTTCTTATTGTTTATTAATTCCTTAGCGCATGCGTTTTCCTGCTATGAGCCGCAGATTATTCATCAAGCGCCAATTAAATTTAATGAAGAACGAATTGCTTTAACACGGCAATACCAGTTAACTCATTATGGAATTGACTCGAAATCAATCGAGATTGAGCCGAAAATGATTGTCTTGCATTGGACCTCTATCCCCAGTTTTGCAGCGACGTTTCGTGTTTTCAATTCTCCTACGTTTCCGCGAGGTTCGCCGCGAATAAAAGAATTGCCAGGAACCTTAAATGTTTCTGCACATTTTTTAGTTGATCGTGATGGCAGTATCTACCAACTCATGCCCGAAACTTGGATGGCAAGACATGTCATCGGACTCAATCATTTTGCCATTGGTATTGAAAATGTAGGCGGAGAAAACGGTTTAGACGACTTAACCGAGGCGCAGACCAAAGCAAACGCTTTCTTAGTTTGTTACTTAAAAAAGAAATATCCAGGCATAAAATATGTGATAGGTCATAATGAATATTTGCGCTTTAAAAATTCACCGCTTTGGCTCGAACGAGATCCTAATTATCAAACGGATAAATATGATCCCGGACTCGATTTTGTTAATAGGGTGATGAAATTAGTTCATGCGAGTGAAAGCCAATAACTATTCCCCAGGCTAAATAGGCTTGCCTGAACCCACAAGCCTGACTTCCCAGTCAGCAAGCGCAGCCCCTGCTTTATAAGTCGATTCCAAAAATATCAATAAATCTTTTTCCGGCGTTTTAGATTTACGCAGATCATCATAATCAAGAATAAATAAGCCCATGTTGTTATCCCATCGCGCCGAAACAGGTTTGATTTGACTGTTTTCAATGCCTTCAGGTTGGGGGAAGGTGAATGAATAATAGGCTGGACGAGGATAGTTATCATTCCCACTCCACCATCCTGCTTCAACTTGAGTTTCATTCATGGCATTTCGGCGAATATATCCCGCATTAGATCCAGTAGTGGGCACTGCAACCCCCTGATAACGTGCATCCCGCAAATCGAAGGTTCCCCACATAAAACCAATAGGCGGTGTTTTGCCAGTAAATTGAGCATGATATTGCTGCATCATTCGATAGGAACTCACTAAAATTCTCCACCAAGCATTGGCAAGTGCTTTATTGTAGTTTCGTTGTTGCGTGTCTTTATTGAAAGAAATGGGATTGGCAACTTCCTGCGGTAGAGGATTTATTTCTATCGTTATACCGGCCTGAGAAAGCAATTTAAATACGGCTTGAGTAAATTCTGCTACGGACATAGAGTCTATGTGGAACTCTCCCTCATATTGCCAACTTGTTGAACAAATGACTTTGTGAGCGATGAAATCAAGATCCATCGTAAAAATCCCGCTGTGATAGGGAATAGGTCCAGTGGTTAAGCCTCGGCCATTTAGCCAAAAAGGAACATTAGCCCATTGTGGCTCAAAAGGGGTGGTTAATTTTAATTTTCCAATCACTTGCATACCCCTATGTAATAAATAGGAGGTTGATGCGAAGTCTGGATAGGGTAGCTCTGGCCATGCGTCGTAGTTAGATTGCTGTAACATAGTCATACACTTCCTTATGTTTTGATTTAATAATAGACAAGATAATGAATTTGAGTTAGTTATTCTCATTATGTTGGAAATGCGGGAATTGTCATCCCTGTACATGTTAGATATTTCGCTGACAACCAAATTGAGAGATACATCAGTTCGGGAGGAGTGCAAGTCACAGGAACAAAACCTCATAAGTTTTGTTTAAAGTCGAAAAATAATTCTCGAAAAAGTTCGTAAGATTTTTTATTAATGCCAGGACTGCTCGATTCTCTAGGTCCTGCGATGTTTAATATATGAATATTCTGTGCTTCGACCCATTCTTTTAATTTAGCGGAAGCATTGTTTTTCTTATCTAAGCGAATCACCAAATAAGGTTTTCCTAGTTTTTGAGCGTACTCGATAGAGAGTCTTGTGCCATCTTTTATTTTTTCAGCTAAGGGCCAAGTTGGAACGATGATAAGAGTTCCGTCAGAATCCTGAATATTGAGTTTAGTTCTTTCATCTGGATTGGTCGTACTAGTTTCTTTTAAGGATGGGTAAACATCTAAAATACAGCTGCCATTTTCATCTAATCCTCCTTTGGGACACCAGCCACCGATATTAATTCCCATTTCTGCCGCGATCGAAAGAGCAGCTTGGTCTACCCCTGTTTGGCCTCCGGAAACTATTTTTTCAATCATCTAATCTTCCTTTTTCCGCTTCTATAATTATTGGTAAAATGTAAGATGCTCTCGGGATTCAATCAAGGCAAATGACAATGAAACCAAGCAAACAAATTACCATGCGAAAACCACTCATGTTTAATGCCTCTATAGTTATTGGTTGACATAAAACTCTAAATTAGACTAAATCGGTGTTTCAAGGGCAACATTTTATAACTATTGGTCAATCACTGAAGACAGGGTAAAACTATGTTTGATTTTAAATCTGAAGTACTAAACGCGGAAAAAAGAATTAGGCCCTATATCCGGGAAACTGCTCTCGATTATTCCATTGCACTGAGTCGTGAAACCAAAGCGAAGGTATTTTTAAAATGTGAGAATCTGCAATTTACAGGATCTTTTAAAGTACGAGGTGCAATCAATAAATTACTGAGTTTAACTTCTTCCTCAGGTGATCAGGCGGTAGTCACTGCATCATCGGGTAATCATGGGGCGGCTGTTGCATTTGGTTTAAGCAAATTAAACATGAAGGGAGTTGTTTTTGTTCCAGAAAATACATCGCCGACAAAGGTAGATAATATTCGCAATTATACGGCTAATCTTGAATTTTATGGAAAAGACTGTGTACAAACTGAATTGCATGCCTTGGAATATGCGAAACAACAAGAGATGATTTATGTTTCTCCTTACAATGATCTCCAAGTGATTAGCGGTCAAGCGACAATTGGTTTAGAACTGATGAAACAACTCGATACCATTGATATTGTTTTTGTTCCTGTTGGTGGTGGTGGGTTAATTGCGGGAATTGCTTGGTATTTAAAATCGTTCAATCCAAAGATCAAAATTGTTGGCTGTTTACCGCAAAATTCTCCGGTGATGTCGGAATCAATAAAGGCTGATCATATCATTGAAATGGAAACCTTGCCCACTCTATCAGATGCCACCGCTGGAGGAATAGAGCCAGGTGCTATTACTTTTGATATTTGCCGTCAATTTGTCGATGAGTATATTTTGGTTTCGGAGGAAGAAATCAAAAATGCCATGATTAGGCTAATAAAAACACAACATCTTTTGGTTGAGGGTGCCGCTGGAGTAGCTCTCGGCGGATTTTTAAAATTCACAGGCTCAACGGATTATCAGAAATATCAAGGAAAAAATGCAGTGATTGTGCTAAGCGGCGCCAATATTAGTCTTGAAACCTTAAAACAAATTTTAGCGTAGCAATTGTCAGATTTAATATTTAATTAATAATTTACTGGTATATTGCATGAATAAATCTCTATTAAAATAATTTATGACCATAGTTATTAATTCAGCTAATATCGCTCAAAACCCTTGGATGTGGGAGTATCTCGAGTCACAGCGTCAAAAAAATAATGATATTCTGTATGTAGGTAAAAAATTTACCTATAACAATCAAGAATACCAATTGGGAGAAACTATCTTTGCTAGGGAAAGAAACAAAGGACGTGGTTATGCCTACGAAATGGTATCGGCAATCCGCCTTGGTAGTGGGGCTTATGGTTATGTAATGAAAATTGCCTGTACCATTAGCCAAGGGAAAGATAATAGTGGATTCCAAGCATTAGATAAAGATAGAGTGGTGAAATTTGAAGAAACTCGAGATGCGGAAAGAGAGTATTCCGTGGGGCAATATGCTAAGCATATGCATATGAAAAAGCCTGTGCGAGGCCGTCTAGTCATGCGAAATCTCGGTGACCAGACTTTTTACAAATTTATTTGCAAACATTTTCCTAATAATCGCCAAAAAATCCTAGCTTCAACAAAAGAATTACTTGCAGCCTATAAAGAACAATTGATTGAGCAAAAGTTGGTCCATAATGACTTACATTCTGAAAATATTCTCGTTAAATTTAATCCTCGAGGAACTCACAAGCGATTCCAAATGAATATTGTCGATTTTGGTTTAGCGGAATATAAGCCACTAGGCAGAGGAGGTACATTTTTTATAGATTTTAACGATACGATAACCAGCATTCTTCGCCAGCTATGGTCTATACCCGATGCCCCAAGGTCAGTAACAAGGTTTTTGGCAAACTCTCATCGATTTGATGAATATGTTGAGTTTTTTGAAAAACTATTACTTGCCCCTTGTGCCCATACTCAAAGATCATTGGATGATTTACTCTACTTCTTAGAAAGACTAGCCAAAACTCAACCGATATTGAGTGCGGAATTAAAAAAACAAGTATTGGAAGCCCTAAAGAAATCCACTGCTAAAGATATGCAAGCATTAAGGGATGTTGTCCTAGAGTGCAGAGGGCATTTAAAGGAACAGAAGATTGAGAAACCTAGTTTTCCGGTAGTGATATTTGATGAAAATGAAAAAAGACAACGTTTATATTACCAAATAGAACAATACTATTGTGAGCTGGAAAAAAAAGGAGTGTCTCTTAGCAACACTTCCCAGCAAAAAGAAGGTCAAGAACTTTGTGATGTAGTTAATCAACTTAGAACGAAAACTCTGGATGCCATTTATGATTCTAATCCTCAAAAACAAGACCAACTTTTAGAGTGTCGAGATTTTTGTAAAGAATTATTAGCTCAAAATAAAGAACTTTTAGATATTCACCGCGATAACAATTATATCTGGGCGGAAGTGGCTGTTGTATTGAGTTCATTGATTGTTCTCTATCCTGCAGTTTTAGGCATTAATTATCTTTGTACAGGCAAAATCGGTTTCTTTAGTGAAACGAAGAGTGCAATGGGGGCGAAACAACTCGATAAAGATTTTGAAGCATTAAAAACCACTTTCGTAAATTAACATCTCTCTTTGGCTGTTGATAAAAGCGATAGATCTGATACAAAACAGACCGTAATTGATGATTATCCAAGAGGCTATTGGATAGGGGTTTAATCTTTGATCATTGAAAGCAAGGGCATAAATCACAATTAAATTAATCAAGAAAAAATGCAATAGCCAATTTTTAATTTTGACTTGGTTTAACGTATTATTCATGTCCTTATAAACATACAGTTGAAATTCAAAAAAGATAGTTTCTTAGCTAGTAGAGTAAGCCATAAAATTGATTCTCCCAAAAAGTAACGCTTTCATCTATTCCAAATAGTTGTATTAGCATTCCAAATATTCAATGTATTGATTTTCGTTAAAATGATTAAATGTTGTCCGAAATGATTTATGATGTGTGGAGTATTAATGAGAACTAGCCTTGACAACTCTAAACCCGGAGCGAAACGTGCTCGACATGAAATGCCCTCGTTTCAACGGTCAGTAGCTTCTTCTAAAAAAGGACAGTCAACTTATATTGAGGAAATTAATAACTTTGTTCTTGATATTCGTGATATTCGTAATCTAATGCGTCAAAATTCACAACCTGCCGATTTTTCAAAAAATGTTTCTGATGTGTTTATGAAATTGACAGTTTTATTTTCTAAACTTGGACTAGATCCATTTTATGAGTGGGCTGATAGCTTAGCTATACCTAAAAAACGAGCTCAAGAAATTGCATTTTTTGTCTTCAATATTGGAAAAATCACTTCCGAAATAGAAGAGCCCACTCAATTACCCGTTGATTTAATAGAGTTTTTCCTGACTTTAGTCCTAACCTCAGATCCCACTTCCAAAGCTTTGAGCAATATCTTACAAGGCATTGGTATTCTAGTTAAAACGAATGCGATTGCAGGCAAACTAAACAGCGAACTCCTTGCATTTGCAGTGACTAAAATTTTAAACTTAGATGGGCTTCAATCTCGAAACATTAGTTACATTCTCGGTTGCTTAGGTTATTCAGCCAAAGCGCGGGGTTTAGAAGGTAAGATTGACTCCGGCCTAGTTAGCCAGGCTTTAAGCACGCTGCTTACCTTAGTTGGGGATAACGAAGGCCTATTCATTGCTAACAGTCTAAACCAGATAGGCTATATAGCAAAAGCGCAATGTCTAACAGGAACGGTTGATCCTGCTATACTGAATCAGGCACTTACTAAATTGATAATGTCCAATCACCCTCAGTCCCAAAATATTGCCAATGCTTTTAAGGGATTAGCCAATCTTGCTCAAACGCAGCATCTAGCAGGTAAAATTGACTCTGATCTACTTCGCCAAGCTCTTGTAAGGCTGCTAACCTTAAAGGATCTTTCTTCGCGGACCCTTCGCAACAGTCTCAATGACCTAGGTTATTTAGCCCGGGCACAGTGCCTCACGAAAGCGATTGACTCCCGCATACTGAGTCTGGGGCTTATCAAGATGTTAAACTTAAACGATCTCGATGCCCGTAGTATTTCCAATTATTTCAATGGACTAGGTTACTTAGCTCGAGCGCAGTGTTTAGAAGGTAAGATTGATTCTAACTTAGTCAATCAAGCCCTTGAGAAGCTACTTACCTTGGACTGTCCCTATGGGCAGGCCATTTGTAACAGCCTTATTAATGTAGGCTATTTAGCCCTGGGGCAGTGGCTAAATGGAAAAATTGACGCCGTGATACTGAATAAGCTACTTAAAAAGCTTTTAACTTTAAACAACCTCGATGCCCAGGATGTTTCTATGAGTCTTAATGGCTTGGGGTATTTAGCCCAAACACAGCGTCTAAATGGAGCGATTGACTCCCTCACCCTGATTGGGGCTATCACCAAGTTGTTAAGCTCAAACGACTGTCGGTCTCAAAACATTGCTAATAGCTTTACTAGTCTTGCACGCTTGCAAGAAAATGGCTTTATAAGGGATAGGTTGCCTTCTAACGTCATGAAACAATTAGCAATGAAACTAGAGACGCTGCATGCTTCTCAAATACAACGAGTTCGAATGCTGGAACATTGGACAAACTTAATTTCACCGACGGAGCAGGAAGGGTTTGAACATTTCCTAAGAATTGCTAATCAAACTGTTAATTTTTCTTATTTGCATCCTACATTAGCAGTCCGTCTGCTTTCTTCTCTAATTGCTTATAAAAATCATATCCAAGATGAGCGTTTAGATGCTTTATATCAGGATTTTTTGTCGCAAATTACTATTCCCTTAGAACGTTTTTCTCCTTCGGCCCAAGATTCATTAACTTGCTATTTAACTGCACTTGAAGCGCATCCTACCTGGCGTTCTGGTTTAGAGAAAAGTTTGTCTAATTCTGAAACAGAGATAACTAATTCTATCACCGAAGTGGAAGAGAATGAGATAGCTACCCGGCGAACTTCTAATTCTGGAACAGAGAGAACTCATTCTATTACCGAAGTGGAAGAGAATGGGATAGCTACCCGGCGAACTTCTAATTCTGGAACAGAGAGAATTCATTCTATTACCGAAGTGGAAGAGAATGAGATAGCGACACGGCGAACTCAAAAGGCTAGGAGAGTGAATCGGAGCCATAATTCTTTTTTTACTACGGAGCGTAGCGATTCGGCTAACTCAAAAACCTCTGCCCACTGGAATACTGCCAGCCAAAACGCTTTATTTAGAGCAATATCAAATCGTAATGAAGAAGAATTAAAACGCTTATTACGTTTATCCGGACAAAGTTATCCCTCCTCGCTAGAGCCTCAGATTAGAAAAACCTCAGATCCTGCAGGTAGCACCTCTTCGCTGAGAACAAAAGATGCCGCAACCGAACGGGTCAATCAATTTTTTAATAAACTTCCTTTCTCGGCTTTAAAAACCTTAATTGCTCAATCAGAGGCTAAGTATTTTGTTTGGTTGTTTAAGGCTTGTGGTACCCACGAGCGAAATCAACTTTGCCAATCAACCTCAGTCTATGTTTTATGGCAAAATCTGCCTCTGAATGAATTAATTAAGCTGATGAGGAAGATGAGGTCGCCCTTTGCCATTTACATAAACCATCAGTCTTTGATTCATCTCGTTGATGCTTTAACTATTCGATTAGCTCAAAGACCAGCAGAAAGAGAAGCGCTTTTGCATTTACAAACTAGACTCTTGACTGAAGGCATTAGTTATCATGAAAAATGTAGACATATTCATGTTGTGCCTCGTCTTAAATCGCTTTTAGCAGAGGTTAAAAAAAATGACACTAGACTATTAGATGAAGAAAGTCTATGCAGAAATTATACAGGAAGATTTCCTACTCATCCTGTAACTCGAACTCCTTTGCAGGCGCAAGTAGTCTCTGAATCGACAGTAAGAACAGTTCAGACCAGCGGGCGGGCTAGACTTTTTCAGCCTGCAGTTGCTGGAAAGCCGCAGCCCATAATTCGCAAAGATTATTATCCTAGTAATCGAAATTATTTTTATGAAACAGAAGATATCAATAAAATCTTAGAATACCGAATGGCAGCGCTTAAAGACTCTTCCATTGTTTGTCTAGGAGCCGTGCAGCTACAGAGTTCTTCACCAAATGCTCGTATAGCTGCTCTACTGAATGATTGGAAAGCGAATGTTCATTTATCACCAGATAGTGTTACCAAGCTCATTATCCCTATTCATGATACGAGCAGTAATCATTGGGTCGGGATGCAAATTAATTTGCAAGGAACTGAGATTAAAGAGCTCATATATTTTGATGGCCTGTTATCGCAACAGCAACAACGACAACAAATGGATATCATTTATAGAGATTTAGTTGAGGCAGATTGGATTACAAAACCAACCATTATTAAACTAAGAGCTTCTATTAAACAGACTGATGGTAGTAGCTGTGGTGCTTTAATGATAGAAAACTTTTATTGTTCAAATAAAGGTCAATTGTGGCCAGCAAAACCTAACTTAAGCATGATCATTCGTGAGCGGCATTTAAGAATATTGCAGGAAAATGACCCTGAATTTTTTCACCAGTTTGGTCGAAGACAAGAGAAAAATCGCCCAACTGTTCAGAGCATGGCAGTACAAGAACAAACTCATGGGTTAGGAATAGCTCCGAATTGATCTCGGAGCTATTCTTAATAAGTCTTGATTGCACTCTCATCCGATCAACACATAATATAATCAAGTCAGGGAGTAGCTAATGATAGGAATCAATATTCCGGGGTACGGCGACCTAACATTAAAAAATGTAATTTTTTGATTTCAATGCCACCTTAGCTATTGATGGTTATTTAATATAGTGGCAGCCCAAATAAAATCGCAAAGATTCCCATGAGTTAAATACCCTCAAGCAGCGCATCGAGATCAAGGGATGATCGTTGGCCAAGATCTTTCGCATGTTCTCTGAGAAAGGCTTCAGCAGAGCGGCGCCCTTCATCGCGTAACATAAGAAAAAAGTCCCATTCTGCATTGAGTTTGGAGGAATAGCTAAGCTTCAGCATTAAATCACTACTCACGCGGTGTATCCGCATTCGAGCCCATTTTGCCCCCTCTGATTTACCTGGATAGGCTAATTGTCGCAATAAAGCGATCATCCGCAGTTCCTTGAGTAATACGGCATTGAAGGAAATCTCATTCTGGCGGTTAAGGATATCTCTCGCTGACCGAGGAAAGTCTGGGCGCATGACAGGATTAATCTGTACTAAAATCGTATCTTGTGATGTACATTCGCGTACCAGCGGTGTAATAGTGGGATTACCTGAATATCCACCATCCCAGTACTGTTCTCCATTAATTTCGATAGCCTTGAAAAGATTAGGTAGGCAGGCTGATGCAAGTAATACTTCAGCGGTGATTTCGTTATTGCGAAATACTTTTCCCCTGCCGGTACTCACATTGGTTGCCGTCACAAATAATTTGATTTCGCTACGTGCCAATCTTTTGAAATCAATAAGTTGATCTAAAATGTTGTGTAGTGGGTTAGCACCTAAAGGGTCAATATCGTAGGGAGAAACCAATCTAGAAAAAATATCCATGGTTATGAAAAAAGGGGAGTAATCGAGCGACCATTGCCCCAAAACAATATCAAGAAAACTGCGCTGTAAGGGACTAAAACGAGCTGCTTCAGAGATGTTTTTCCAGAACAATTCGAGCGAATTGCGGGCTTCATCAGGACCACCTTTAGTATAGCCATCGGCAAGCACCACAGCACACATTGCCCCAGCAGAGGTACCCGATATGCCATCGATGTGAAGCTTTGGTTCTTCTAGTAAACGATCTAAAACTCCCCAAGTGAAAGCGCCATGGGCTCCACCACCTTGTAGCGCCAAATCAATGAGAATGTGTTCATCTACCTTTTGAGAATAGGGCATATTAATGACTTCCTTGTGGCTGCTTGAGAGTCGACCCATACCGGTTAAACCTGTTTAGTACTCGCTCCAAAATAACTCACAAACAGATTAATGAGCCCTTTTCTTTAGTAGAGTGCGTTTCGAAAAATAAATTTGTCTAGCAATAAGCAAAGGGGTTAAATGGGATTATGTGGTGCAAGCTTAGTGCTCGTCAATCACTCTGATTCCTCTTTGATAGCAGTTAGTTTTTGATTGTTTTAATAAAAAACTAACTGTTGTCTTTGGGGGCAGCTAATTGTTAATGAGCTTCTTGAGTTAGGTTTTTCACCATTGTATAAAATAGAAAGTAGCGTTTAAGGGCTATAAGAGGGCGTCCATCGATAATAGGGCAGCCACAGCCAATTTTTTAGCTATGTTTTCATTACCCGGGATCTCTGGTCTGCGCTTGCGCTGGGATTTTTCTGAATTAGAAAAAAAACTAGCAGACTCAGGACTAAAAAAGCGCTGTGCTTGCTGTTTTGCCTGCAGTGAGTTGCTCTTCATAAGCTTTTTCGGGTTAATGCTTCGAAGCATTCAGTTTCTTGCGATGATTAAAAATTCAGTACAGTATATTAAAAGTTAACAAGTTTGTAAAATTTGTTTTCTATTTGGTATAAAAATACCAGATATGGCTCAATTTTATCTGAAGCTAGGCGAACTGAGTTTCATCAATAGCATCAACGCGATCTGGATAAAATGCAAGATAGCCTTCAATTTTTCCAACAGCAGGGTAAGGCGCTTCATAAGACCAGACTGCATTTTCAGTTTTTTTGCCTCCTATCGAAATATTATAATAGGAGCAGTCTCCTTTATAGGGACAATAGCTTGTATTAGCACTTCGTTGAAGCAAGGACAAATCGACGTCTTTGCGTGGGATATATTGGATTGGGGGATAATTTGCCTCATATAAGGTTAATGCTCCTTCCGTATCAGCAATGATTGTTCCGCTAACCACCACCTTAATACGGTTGGGGTTTCGTTCGATGGTAATCGGATGCTCAGCTCCAGGTAGTTTGATCGGTTTATTTTCCATGCTTATTGTCCTAAATTCTCTTACACTATTCTAAAGTATAGTGATTAACACTTAGTCTGTTAATTTTTTGTGGTGGAAAAATCTAGAAACGGCAACTATCCTTTTTGTAACAAATTATAAAAAGGAAACTATGATCATGTTTAATAACCTATTTTGCAAAATAATGACTGGCATAGGTTTTCTCTTTTTTTCCACTATTGCATTGGCTGACGGTACTCCCAAAGACACTTGGCTGCGGGGGCTTAAGGATTTAGCTCCTGAAATAATTTGCAAGAGTTTTATGCAGGATGCTGATTTAAGCAAAAAACTAAAGGCTGCAAACATTAATTATGATAAATGCCTAACCTTAATTCCCGCGAACTTTGATAAATGCCAAGCTAAATACTACGCGAAGATTCCAGATTCTATCGATAAAGCGGATGCTGATAAGTGGGGAAATAATATTGGCATGTGTATCGGGGGAGAATTTACTGTCGATTATTTACTGATCCCCCAATAATCTTGGGCCAAGGCCCGACATTCCACAAAAATAAAGGAAATGAGCTCTTGGGCCAAGACAGTTGCTATTATCAGGAATTTCCAAAGCTTGAGCATTTGGATAAGCTCTCAACCAGTAATTGGTTTATCCATCCCCAGCAACGTCTAGCCACAGCAAGCCGCTGAGCAATAGACTTACATTCTCGTTCCGATTATACTTCAACCCCAAAGCAACTTTAGCAATTTATTTGTTAGGGATAACGTATGAAAATTATTGATAAACCCATCATGTTAACAGTCAATAGTTGGTGAATATGAAATATTCCGTCATTATTCCAATTTATAAAAACGAAGCCTCTATTTTGGAATTACTTGAAATATTAAAGCAAATGAACAACGATCTTGCGGGGAACATGGAGGCTGTTTTCGTTATTGATGGTAGTCCAGATAAATCTTATGAAATTATTCGAGATAATCTTGAGCATTTAAATTTCCCCGCGCAATTATTGGTTCATTCGCGTAATTTCGGTTCTTTTCCTGCAATACGTTCGGGGTTAATTGCAGCGAGAGGAAAGTTTTTTGGGGTTATGGCCGCTGATTTACAAGAGCCTCCCGAATTATTAATTACCTTTTTCAAAGCGCTGGATGCCGATGAATGTGATGTAGCAATCGGTACGCGAAATGGGCGTCAGGACCCATTTTTATCACGAATGGCTGCGAATCTTTTTTGGGGTTTGTACCGCCGTTTAATCATTCCTGATATGCCGCCTGGTGGTGTTGATGTGTTTGGTTGTAACCAGCAATTTCGTGATCAACTATTACAATTGGAAGAGTCCCGCTCTTCGCTTATCGCATTGATTTTCTGGCTTGGATTTCGCCGTAAATTGGTCAATTACGAACGACAAAAACGCCAAAATGGTAAATCCGCCTGGACTTTCCGAAAAAAATTAGATTATATGATGGATAGCATTTTTGCATTCACAGATTATCCTATTCGCATGTTGATTCGCACAGGAGCAGTCGGCACCCTTTTTGCGCTTGGTCTAGGAACGCTTATTTTTGCTGCACGTATCATGGGGATGATTGTAGTCCCAGGATACGCAGCGATTATTCTCACCGTGCTATTGTTAGGCGCCCTCAACATGTTTGGACTAGGACTAATCGGTACCTATGCATGGCGAGGTTATGAAAATAGTAAACAGCGTCCCTTAGCGGTGGTCGCATTGAAACACATCAATGAATGGGGTCATGAATGAATAATTCAGTAGTTAAACATCCAACTTCTGATGTCCAAGCACTCACCATTGGTGAAGGAACAAGGATTTGGCAGTTTGTTATTATTTTACCAGAAGCTAAAATTGGCGCCGAAGTGAACATTTGTTCGCATTGTTTTATTGAAAATGATGTCATCATTGGTGATAGGGTAACTATTAAATCTGGCGTGCAACTTTGGGATGGGATTCGCGTTGAAGAGGATGTATTTATCGGCCCAAATGTTAGCTTTAGCAATGATAAATTTCCTCGTTCTAAACTCTACCCCGAAAAGTTTTTGGAAACCCGCATTGAAAAAGGCGCTTCAATAGGAGCTGGAGCGGTGATTTTACCAGGCATTACTATTGGTAAAGGGGCAATGATAGGCGCTGGAGCGATTGTCACTAAATCAGTCCCTCCTTATGCTATTGTGACTAGTCCTGCGAGCAAAGTAGTGGGTTATGTCAAAGCGGATACAGACAACTCTCAAATGCAACCTGATGCAAAGATAGCAGAACCAATTGAAATTGGCGTAGGAAAAGTGACCTTGCATCAATTTAAACTCATGCAAGATCCACGGGGAGATTTATCGGTTGGTGAATTTATGAAAGAGATCCCTTTTTTCCCAAAAAGATATTTTTTGGTATTTAATGTTCCTGCGGAAAAGGTTCGTGGCGAACATGCCCATCATGAATGTCATCAGTTTCTTATTTGCATCAAAGGGAACTGCTCAGTCATGGTAGATGACGGCAAGAACCGTAAAGAGCTCGTCCTTGATGCACCGAATAAAGGACTTTATCTTCCACCCATGACTTGGGGGGTACAATATAAATTTTCCCAGGAGGCAGTACTCTTAGTTTTCACCTCTGACTATTACGAAGCGAATGATTATATTCGCAATTACAGCGAATTTTGTTCGCTTACTGACAATTAGGTCTTGCTTATTTTTTAATGATAAGATTAGCACTCGATCGATATTTAAAGGCTCTCGTGTCTAGGATTGCTTTCCAATACCTTAGTGTGTATTATGCAATGCGCTTCAGAGACTAGGGATCTGTTACCCGATTTGCCTTTGTTAGTTAGTGATAAAATACTTCCTATTATAGATGTGATGAGTAAAATAAGATTGGTTGATCACACTAAAAAACATTTATAGCAATTAAGGATTAACATGGCTGTTACACCAGGATTTGAGCGAAATTCATTGCCCCCCTCTAGAGAGCAAAGAAGAACCTATTATGGTTGGCTCTTGATGTTATTAACGTTATCATTTGTAATCATTGCGCTATGGCTGCCCTTCGGATTTAGTTTAACTGCTTTAATTGAAGAATGGGGCATCATCGGTACTTATACCACCCGTGGCCTATTTTTTATTGCTGATACAGCCAGTCCTTTAGCGGCTCATGCATCACGTCCGCTCACTGTGTTTCCTCACTCCGTTGCCTTCTATTTAGATAACAATTCATTTAATTACTGGCACCTGGTATTGATGCTGTCTTTCCTGATAAAAGGCTTTTGCTTTGGTTTTTTAATTAGAAAAGCCACAGGTTCTTTGCAATGGGCATTTTTAGCCGCGATTCTGGTAGTTCTTTATCCTGCCGATACTATGCAAATGACCTTTCGCGGTCTTCATATTAACTGGGCGCTATCGCTACAGTTGTTAGCCAGTTATTTTTTTGTATTAGCCTTTCAAGCTAAGCCTTTGATTCGTTATTTTGTCTTTAGTGCTTTAGCGGTAATTTTTAACTTTGCTGCAATCTGTATGTATGAGGCTGCAATTCCGCTTTTAATGCTGCCTTTTTTAATAATCTACGCTGAACATGGGATACGCGGCACTTACAGTCTATTGTGGTCTCGAAAATTACTTGTTATAGCTTGGGTTTCAACTTTAGCTATCTATCTGGTTTACCTTCATAATTTAACCCCTGCTATAAAGACATATCAAAATACGCTCATAGGTGGACGAAGTTTGTGGGCACTTATTACTCAAACACCCTATTCTAAGTTGTTTTCAGTGGGTGTTTTACGCGCTTTATTGGGTAGCTGGTTCGACGCATTTGGGATGCTTTTTAAAGAGTTTGGTTTATATGGTTATCTTTATCTTGCGCTCATTCTAAGTAGTATCTATGGTTTATTCTTATTCACTAGGACAGCTTCTCTCAAAGAGCATGAAGATAATAATGAAGCCAGAGCCAGTCTGCTGCGATTAGCTGTTGCAGGGTTCTTATTATTGATTTTGGGATATTCAACTTTTCTTTATTTGCCAAGTTACATAGCAACTACACAACGGACTTACTTATTTGCTTCACCTGGAGCGGTGATGGTTTGGTTAGTCCCTTTAATGCTCATTGCAAAGCACTCCAGGAAAATAGCGATTAGTTTAAGTTTTTTGTTAATTGGTTTAGGATTAGCGGCGCAATTATTTCAGTTTCGCCATTATGTACAAATTTCTATGATTCAGCGTTCTTTGCTAAAAGCAATTGTTGAAAATTACGATGGTAGAAAAGATAAAACCTTACTCGTTTTAGATAAAACTAATCAGTTGAATTATACCTGGATGTTTTTAACTCCTAATTTGCAAGGTGCGTTGTCTTATTTTTATAACCACTCCCTAAATCAAATTTTAGTTTGCCGTTCCCCTGGGGAAGGCTGGCAGTTATATGATACTCATCGTTCAGGTTCATGCCTTGAGCATGAAGACAATTGGTCTTTTGTATATCCGGAAATTTATTCAGGCATAGAAAATAAGACACCACATCCAGTACAAGTTGTGCCTAAGAAGGATTTGTATATTGTGACCATTGAGCCTGATGGTTCGGTAATTGCTGATCCTAAGATGGATAGCTACCGTCAAGATTTACGCCACGGTCAAAGTTTGAGTTCCTTACGCTATCGCAATATTCTAGCTGATAATACTTGGCTCCCACATTTTACAAAAATTTGGAAGGCGCCAACTCCCGATCGCTTCCAATGGGATTTCGGAGATTGGTGGGGTCTGGATATACCTATTCCGGGAAATGGTTGGGATGAAGCAGGGTGGATGGTTAATAGTTTTCACCATAAGGCCTTGGCTGCCAAAATAGCACAAGATGCCAACTTGCTATTTAATTTAAGACCTAGCGCTGATGTTTATCAATTGCGCGTGACCTTAGCAAATATTATTAATGACAATATTCGCAACACGCTCAAAATGCGGATTAATGACCACGATATTGCATTTCGCTGGTTGGACTTTAATCCTAAGGCTATAATTCCAAATAACATAGATGTAGTAGCGACTATCCCTCGACAGGATCTATTGTCTGGTGTTAACTCGCTTGTTTTTAGTTCTGATATAGTCAAGGAATATTACGGGCTATCATTTCAGGTGGTTTCCATCAATTTATCACCGCTTCACTCTGCTGCTGCAAATACTGTGAATTCCGAAAAGAAGGATAAAATCTAAATGATTCTAGTAACGGGAGGATGCGGTTTTATTGGAGCCAATTTTATTTTAAATTGGCTGGCAGCGAATGATGAACCTGTGCTTAATTTAGATGCATTAACTTATGCTGCCAATGTTAATAATTTATCGGCGCTAAAAAATAATAAAAATTATTTATTTGTGCAAGGTGGTATAGAAGATAGAAGATTAGTTAATCAGTTGCTCACTAACTTTCAGCCACGAGCAATTATTAATTTTGCTGCTGAAAGTCATGTTGATCGTTCTATCCATGGCCCAGAAATATTTATTCAAACAAATATCGAAGGCACATTCCAACTACTAGAAGCAGCACGTCATTATTGGCTATCTATTAGTCAGGAGGCGCAAAAAAAATTTCGTTTCTTACATGTATCCACAGATGAGGTTTATGGTTCACTCAATCCAACTGATCCTGCGTTTACCGAAGGAAAAAACTATGAACCAAACAGTCCTTACTCAGCCAGTAAAGCGGCTAGCGATCATTTAGTTCGAGCTTGGCACCACACTTATGGATTGCCTGTTGTAACGACTAATTGTTCTAACAATTATGGTCCTTATCAATTTCCTGAAAAATTGATCCCCTTAATGATCAACAATGCCTTAGCAAATAAAGCATTAACCTTATATGGCGATGGAAAAAATGTTCGCGATTGGTTGTATGTCATTGATCATTGTAATGCAATCGAGCGTGTTTTAGTTGAGGGTCAAATTGGCTCAACCTATAACATAGGTGGCCACAATGAAATGACTAATTTGGAAATTGTAGATACTATTTGTCAATTATTGGATGAATTGCAACCAAGTCCAGAAGGGAGCTATAAACGCCTAATTAGCTTTATCAAAGATCGGCCAGGGCATGATAGAAGATATGCTATCAATGCACAAAAGATCGAAAAAGAGTTAGGATGGAAACCAACGGAAACTTTTGCCACGGGTATACGCAAAACAGTACAATGGTATTTAACCAACAGACAATGGTTAGATGACATCATTTCTGGCCATTATCGCGAATGGCTTCAGAAACAATATTCCGAACAATAAGAGGTGGATGTATGAAAAGAAAAGGTATTATCTTAGCCGGTGGCTCAGGAACGCGTTTATACCCTGCAACTCTTTCTATTTCGAAACAATTATTACCTGTTTTTGATAAGCCAATGGTTTATTATCCCTTAACGACCTTAATGTTGGCGGGAATACAAGAAATTTTAGTCATCTCTACACCTCGTGATTTACCTCATTTTCGCGAATTAATGGGGGATGGTTCACAATGGGGCTTAAATTTAAGCTATGCGGCCCAGCCCTCACCTGATGGTTTAGCGCAAGCGTTTATTATTGCAAAAGATTTTTTAAATGGTTCTCCCTGCTCGTTAGTGCTTGGCGACAATATATTCTACGGTCACAATTTAAAACTAACTTTAATGAAGGGACAAGAAACAGAGAATGGCGCCTGTATTTTTGCTTACCCAGTTCATGATCCCGAACGTTATGGCGTCGTAGAATTTAACAGAGAAGGTCAGGCCCTCAGTATCGAGGAAAAACCTGCAATTCCTAAATCTCGCTATGCGATAACAGGCTTATATTTTTATGACCCTCATGTGGTTGAAATTGCCGAATCCGTTAAACCTTCACCCCGTGGCGAATTAGAGATTTCTGATATTAATCGTCGCTATTTGGAGTCTGGTTTACTTAAAGTAGAAATTATGGGAAGAGGATTTGCCTGGTTAGATACAGGTACTCATGAGTCAATGTTAGAGGCTTCCCATTTCATTTCAACAATTGAGCGACGACAAGGATTTAAAGTTGCCTGCCCGGAAGAAATTGCTTGGCGACAAAAATGGATAGATAATCAACAATTAGAAAAAGCAGGAAAATTGTTGGCTAAATCTGGATATGGCCAGTATTTATTGGATCTACTTGATGATTCTGGTTTTAGTTCTGGCTGGTAATTGTATAATTAGCGCAGTGAAAATTGCGCCTATTTAGGATAAAAATGAAAAGAATAATATTTCTCGATTGGTTGAGAATTTTTTCGTTCAGTAGTGTTCTAATTGGTCATAAGTTCTATCCAATTTTGCTTGGTTTTTCTAATGATGATTCCGTGCATGAATCCTTGCGGTTTCTTATTAAATTAATCTTGCCTCTTTGTTTTGCTGGTGGAGCTGGTGTTGTTGTATTTTTTCTTGTTTCGGGCTACGTGATTACCCATGTTTTACAAACTGAACAGCCTTTAGAGTTTCTCGTCAAACGAATTTTCAGAATCTATCCTTTATATATTTTTGCTGTATTGCTTCAGTACTCTTTACTTTATTCCGCTCACCCAGGGATTATTAATTTACAAATAATAATTCCGCAGCTACTTTTGGTAGGTGATTTTTTCCAAACGCCTTATTCTCTAAGTGGTGTGGAATGGACTTTACGAGTAGAGGTTTTATTTTACCTATTTATGTTTACTCTGCGCTATTTTAAAATAATTGGCCAATATGAATATGCATTACCAGGAGTTTTAGCGATTGCAGCCTTAATAATCGGCAATCTGCCTACAACTCCTCATGCAGAGTACTTAGCTATAGGTTATTTAAATATTTATGGACCTTTTCTGTTTTTAGGTGCATTTTTTTGGATGTATGAAAATAAAAAAGTTAGCTTTGCTCAGATGTCACTCTTCACTGGTTTTATTTTCATACAACACTGGCATCTCATCGCGACAATAAATCCAGGTTGGCGACATGTCCATTTTGCAGGGTTGGCTTTTCTTATATTTTTAGCAGTTTGGACAGCCAGAGATAAGCTCTTTTTTAATCGGTTGATACTTTTTATCTCTGAACTGACTTACTCTGTTTATCTAATGCACAATTGGCTCTTTGATCACATCAAACAGTGGACAATTGCAGGAGGTCTGTTCCAACATAATCGCTACGCTTTAATAATGCTGATCGCAATTTGTGCTGTATTAGTAAAGGCTATTGAAAAACCAGGTATTAAACTTGGACGCGTTTTAATTCGACGCCTAAAAACAACAACTCCTAGCTATTATACTGGAGCTGAGGAAGCGCTTATTAATGCTAAATATTAATTTCATTGGCTGTGGCAATTTAGGAAAAACGCTAGGTAGGATAATCACTCAAGAGCAATTGGGTACAGTAAAAGGAATTCTTACTGGCTCTGAGGAAACTGCAAATGCATCTGTTAAATTTATTGGCGCAGGAAAAAGCTATCTTAAATTAAGCGAGCTACCGCAGGCTAATATTTACTTTATCACTACGCGTGATGATCTTATTGAGAGAACTTGTAAGCAGTTACTTATTGAAGCTAAAATTGAAACCGGGGCTATTTTTATTCATTGTAGCGGATCGCTCTCTTCGACGGCCTTGCAGTATGCTCGAGACCAGGGTCATTTTGCAATGTCTGTGCACCCCATCAAAAGCTTTGCTAACCCTGAGATAAGTGCAAAAACCTTCCGAGGTACCTATTGTGGGTATGAGGGAGATTTAGAGATTTTTCCTGTCGTCAAAGCTTTATTTGAAGGGATAGGTGCTCATTTATTTCCTATAAAAAAAGAGCAAAAAACGATTTACCATGCAGCCGGAGTAATTGCTAATAATTATTTAGTCACACTTCATCATATCGCGAGCGAATGTTATCATTTAGCAGGTCTTAGCGAAGATCTAGCCTACAAAATTACTAGCATGTTAATGAAAGATGCCTTGCAAAATTTACAAAATTCTAGCCATAAAAAAGCGCTTACCGGACCTCTGCAACGAGGAGATATTAAAATCATCGAGGAACATCTTTCCCAGCTAACTACCCAGTCTGCAATAAAAGAGGTTTATGCTATATTGGGAGAGGCTACGCTTTCTCTTACTGAGCACAAAAAAGAGATAAAAGAAGTACTTGCCGCTCTTTTGCGTGAAGAAGGCGAAAATCTAAAATAACGCCTCTCTGCTAAAGTTTTCAGCTTTTAAATCAAGATTCGTCTTATAAAATTGGGCTAAGCTATCGCGAAATAATTTTGCTCGCTTTGGAAGTCCCTTTTCACAATAAGTTAATACTTGTTGATAGATAGCATCTTTGAATGCACTTGAATCCGATTCTATCCCATTCAAATTATCGATGCTGACACGAAAGGAGTGACCTGCGGCGGTTGCAAGGATCCATTCTAAAGCCTGTGGTTTTACCTCCACTATTTCGAAATGTTTTTGCTGTTCGGGATTCCGTCCATCTGGCTCATACCAATAACCAAAATCGACTAATTTTCTTCGCTCTTTCCCAGCAATTAACCAATGAGAGCATTCATGCAGTGCGCTACTAAAAAAACCGTGTGCAAAAAAAATCGCGTGATAAGGACGATTTTCATCTGCAGGAAGATAAAGGGGCTCATCATCACCTTTCACTAACTTGGTGTTGTATTTTTCTGTAAAACAATTATTAAATATAGTGATTAAATCGTGGTAATGATGCACTGAGAAACTCTAAAAGGATGTATAAAAAGAGGGATATTTTAACATTGTCTAACAGCCTAGCAAATTTTTTGTAACTCGATTGAATTATTAAACCATTTAAATAAAAATAAGGAAGACATTATTCTGGAGGTTAGTTTTTTGAAACAAGTTTTTTATACAACAAAACAAGCCATTACAGTCTCTAATATTTTCTGCATCGGGCGAAATTATAGCGATCACATTGCAGAATTAAACAATCAACCCAGCGGACTGCCTCTGGTTTTTCTAAAACCGACTTCAGCATTAATGACGGAAAATCAATTAATTCAGTTGCCAGAGTTTTCTAATGAAGTCGATTATGAAGCTGAATTACTGCTGTTGATTGGGAAAGAGGCCAAAAATATCTCAATCGAGCAAGCGCTTGGGGTGGTTTCTGGCTATGGCATTGGTCTTGACCTCACGGCTCGTGATCTGCAAGCTGAAGCAAAAGCGCAGGGTAGACCTTGGACTTTAGCAAAAGGCTTTGACGGTGCTGCCTGTATTTCACAGTTTGTACCTGCTGAAACAATTGAAAATCCCCTAGAGCTTTGCTTTGAAATGAAATTAAATGGTGTAATTCGTCAGCGTGGTTTTGTCCAAGAGATGATATTTAATCTTCCCTATCTTATTCATTATCTAAGTTCAAAATTTACTCTTCAGCCAGGGGATCTCGTCTTTACCGGTACCCCTGCAGGTACTGGGGCGCTGCAGAAAGGGGATCGGATTGAATTAAGCCTAGCCGATAAAATCAACGCTTTCTTTTCAGTAGCTAGTTAAGAATCGGCGGAACTGTAGAATCAACCTCATCTACTGTCATTGGCGACTCGGCAACAACAGGTATCAAGGTCAAGTTTTTCCCTGCAATTTGCGCAAATTCAGTTAAAGCCTCCGCTTCGTCAGTAAAGCGTGTGTGCTGGGAATGAAAGGCATGAGCAAATTTATAGGCGGCAGTGATGGATAAGGTAATTGGAGTAAAAATTGTTCCAGCGGTAATACCTGCAGACAATACAGTCCCCGTAATCGTGACAACATACAAGGCGACTGATGCCAACGCTAATAAACTGGCAATAAAAAAATCACGAGCAATAATTTTTCTAGCTTCATAATCTCGTTCACTGATTAAAGTCACTAAACGATGAATTGCTTCAAGATTATCAGGCTGTGTGACAACGGTATTTGCAGCCTCGATACATTTACGCAGTTTCTTAATTCGGATGGAAGAAGGGGATTTTGCCCGCAGTAAATCAATAGCAAGCTCTTCTCCACTTTGTAAAACCGCGCGAGCTTGGGAGCTTATAAGTGTCATCTTGGTTTTATTGATATTGGTGCGTAAACAAGCCAGTTCATCAAGTAGATTATTTATTTTCTGATTGGCTTGCCCAAATTTACTTTCATTCAATTCGATAAGAATTTCTTCCCTTCGATTTTCTAGATTCTCCTTATCTTGCCAGTCTTCAGAATATGATTTTATGCGAGCAGCTTGCGTCAATTTTCCTAGAGAATCAGCAAATAGGGTATTTTTTACTTTGCCATTAGAGAAATAATAAAGCTGGCCACTACCGACAGCTAAACTGCCTGCTTCTGCACTAATAACCCAAAGCTGGGCAGCGAGTGAAACTCCGAAGCCAGTTACGACATCATAGATGGCGTAAGCAAGAAACAAAGCGGAAATTAAGATACGAAAGATAGCATAAGTCGATTTTTCTTTATCACAGTGATAACGCTTATAATCACTTTTCTCGACCAAGAGTTCTAATTTTTTTAGCTCTGCTTTTTTGCCGGGATTTTGAATAACGATAGCCGCTTGATCAAAACAAGTAGTTAGCTGCTCCATGCGCTCAATAGATGGGGATTCATCTTTTAATAATTCAATGGCTAGATCCTGGCTTGCTAGAAACGCTGTTTCAGCATAATTATTAATAATTAGATTATCTTTAGTTAGTAGAACTTGTTGACCAAAGCGATTGAGGGATTCGAGCATTGTCCTAGCGGCAATAAGAGCCTTTTCCTCTTGGGCATTGCGAGTATAGAATTTTTCATAAGTAGAAGTTATTAGCTCACTCAGATACAGAGTATAGGCTTTATTTTCTTCAGTAGAAGAAAAACTCAATGACGCTATTTGCGGACGTAGAGAGGACAGCAGTTTACTCGTGGTGGATGGGTTTTCTGCTACTAATAAAAAATCTTCTAAGGTTTTCCCAATGATCTCTCTAGTTGCTAAACGACTGCGTGGATAATTCATACTGAATACAAAGGTTCGAACCCTGTTGATGGCGTTTAGAATTTTGTCCAAGGTAGAAAAAAAATAATGTTTCCACGCAGAGTCGTAGGCTCTTAGCTCAAAGATGTCAGAATAGAGTAATTCGTCCAATTGCTCGAAGATCTCTTGATCAGCGGGTTGGGCAAGAAGTATTTTAATTAAATTTGTACAGCGAATAATACCATCTGCTACTTTAATTCTCTTTTCATCGGAGTAAGGAGAATTAAGGTCCATTATTCCTATACTGAGCAAATAGAGCCGAATTAATAAAGGAACCGCTGCATTATCAAGCCGGGTTTCTTCTGTATCGGAGCGTTCTTCAATTTGTTCTCTGAGCGAGGTTAGCATTTGTGCTAACTGGGTGGGGAAGTTTGGGAGGATGTAGCAATTGTTATCAAATAATTGCTTGAATTTGTTTTCAAATGCTAAAAGTTCTTCTTTTTTGTACATAACCAAACTCTTTTTTTTTAGAAGCGATTGAGCCTGCTAACTTTTGGGGATGGATTATAACAAATAATTCTCACAGACATCTTATTTTGATAAATTTGATACAAATAAATTTAGTTTGGCTTAAATTGCATCATCTCGAGAGTTCTCTGAAATACCATGCTCTATATATGAAGCGGCAATCTTATATACTTTGACCTTCATTGAAAAGAAGTTAATATAGACTGTTATGCGCTAATAACTAAAGAGTGGATTATGCCGTCCTTTGATATTGTTTCTGAAATTAATAAAGTAGAATTACGTCATGCAGTCGACAATGCAGTTCGAGAGTTAGGAACTCGCTTTGATTTTCGTGGGGTCGAATCGAGTATTGAATTAAATGAATTAACTGTAACGCTAAAATCAGAATCTGATTTTCAGGTGCGACAGCTAGAAGATTTATTCACCAATCATTGTACTAAGCGTAATTTAAGTACTTCAGGTGTCGATATAGAAGATAAACCAATTCATAGCGGGAAAACTTTTTCACTCAATATGACTTTTAAGCAAGGTATTGATCAACCTGCAGCAAAAGAAATTGTCAAATTTATTAAGGATAGTAAACTAAAAGTCCAGGCTTCTATTCAAGGTGAAAAAATCCGCATCACCGGAAAAAAGCGTGATGATTTACAAGAAGCGATTGCCTTACTCAAAAAATCAGATATAAAATTGCCTCTGCAATTTGAAAATTTCCGTGATTAAGGCCACACGTCTCCTGTAACTGTCTGACAAAACTCGAAAACTATAATTTTGTTGGATGAATATCTAACCTATACAAGGATGACAATTCAAGCATCATGAGAGGAATTAACCCCGCTTCATGGTCAAAAAAACCGGGGATCTCGGTGACTTAGCATTATGCCAGCATTCGGAGATCCCTCGTTACGTTCGGAATGACGTACAGAGTGAGTTCTTACGACTAATGTGAGAAGGAGCTGGGACCACTGGCCAATTTTTCATCTTCTACATGAGCAAAATCTGCTTGGGTTTTCCTTGTTGTCAGGATATGGTGACGAGCTAGTAATAGTGCTTGGCTAGTATTTTCAACAAAAGTAAGTTCGCCCCATCGGCTTAAGTTTGTATGCCAATTATTCAAACTGATTAGACAGGGGCAAGCTAAATGATGCACCAGTCTATTTAGAACTTCATGCTTTTCGTCGCATAAGAGAACTAGATTGTTATTTTGCAAAGAAACCAGCTCCAGCCTACTTTTGCATTTTTCTATAAAATTATCCATGGCCTTCCAGGATCCCAGATCTAATTGATGGATTTGATTATCGTCAATTAGCAATTTTTTGATGGAGCTATCAATTAAGCCATCAAAAAAAGCGACCCAACATTCCGGCTTAATTGTAGAACCCAGTTCATTATTTTTAAAATGAAGAGAGGTAACGCCAGCCTGAGTTATTTTTTTGAGAAAGGCAGTGATTTGTTCTGCAGTATAGAAATCGAGGCGCAAATTAAAAAAGCTAAGTTCCTTTTTGCCCTGTGCTAACTCTTCATTAACATACTTTTCTAAATCATCAGGTGATGTGGGTGGACTCAGTAAAAAATTTCTCATAGCTATCCGATAGGTGGAGTTATTAGAGCAGCATAAACATTTTTTTATGCACTTGTCTATCATTGCAAAATAGGTTCAAAAATTTCAAAAAACCACCCAAATGGTCTATTATAAAACATATAGGTAATGACCTGAACCTGGCTGAACCAAAATTCAATTTTAGATAAGGAGATCGGTTTTGAAGTGTGGTGTGTATATCTGTTCACGGCAGGAAACCTAAAGCACTTCATAGGTCGCCATACATTGTGCGTTATTTTGCGGCTCAGATACTCAGGCTTGTCATTGCCTGTATTTTTCAATTTCTTTACCCTCCCCAGAAAATTAAAAATAATCCATTTTGTGCAATTTATATTATTGTTGTATAATTAAATTGCAAATCTTGATAAGGAAGCAAACATGAAAAAAATAACAATTGCAGCGTTAATGTTTGTACCTGCAACTTTCCTTACCGGCTGTACAATAGCAGAAACCACTTACTCCCCTGGTTATAATAACGATTATGTTTATGCCGTAGGCTATTATGGTTATCGGCCTTACTGGACCAGTTATTATTCCGGTGGTTGGGGTAATGTAGGTTACTGGCGTGGTTATCGTGCTTACTCTAATCGAAGTTGGTTTGAAGGCCGCAGATGGTAATCTGCGGCATTAACACCCGTACTATTAAGTTAATTTGAATTTTTCCTTAACTAATCTAGCTTGGGCCAAGGTTCAATTCAACTATGCAGCCGCGGAAATGATGGCATTAACGCTGCGCTTATTCCTTCGCGCGCGAAACATACTCCCCTTTGCGGGTATCCACTTTGATGAGTTCGCCGGTTTGCACGAATAAAGGTACACGAACGACAGCACCTGTCTCTAAAGTAGCAGGTTTGCCGCCACCGCCGGAAGTATCGCCTTTTAAGCCAGGATCAGTTTCAGTAATGGCTAAGATCACGAAGTTTGGTGGTGTTACTTGAATGGGCTCATTATTCCACAAAGTTACCATACAAATATCTTGCTCTTTTAGCCATTGCTGAGCATCGGCTAAGGCTTCTGAGCCTACTGCATATTGCTCGAAACTCTCAGGAACCATAAAATGCCAAAGTTCGCCATCGTTGTATAGATATTGCATTTCTACGTCAGCAACGTCGGCTGACTCTAAAGACTCATTTGATTTAAAGGTTCGTTCAACTACGCGCCCTGTTTTTAAGTTACGAATTTTTACTCGGGTAAATGCTTGCCCTTTTCCAGGTTTGACAAATTCGCAATCAAGAATGCTACAAGGTGCATTGTCAACCATGACCTTTAAGCCATTTTTAAATTCATTTGTGCTGTAGATAGCCATCAGTGCTCCACTGTTGAGATTTTGTTGCTTTTTCGATACAGTTCGCAGTTTATCAATTTTGCATACCTGTTGCGAGTGAATTTTGGCTTTAAGATGAAAACGAAACGACATTCCTGCAGATATAACTGGCGAGATTTTCTGTGACCTGGGAAAAAATTCTGGCGCAAGGATTTTCTTCCGTCAATGAATTACTAGAGTTTTTATCATTACCGTTAGAATTAGGTAGTGCACTAGCTGAGAAACAATTTAAAACCCGAGTTCCTCGAGGTTTTGCTGCGCGCATGCAAACTGGAAATCCACACGATCCTCTTCTTTTACAAGTCCTTGCTGTCGATGAGGAATTACAGGCTGTTGAGACTTATGCTAAGGATCCGCTTGCTGAATCAAGTGTAAATCCCTTGCAAGGACTGATCCATAAATATCAAGGGCGTGTACTAGTGACATTAACTGGGGTCTGTGCCGTTCATTGTCGCTATTGTTTTCGACGTCATTTTCCTTATCAGAATAACAATCCTGGTCGCAAGGGTTGGCAAGAAGTTCTTGATTATATCCGCCAAGATTCAACCATTTTTGAGGTAATTTTAAGTGGCGGCGATCCTTTGTTGGCGGCAGATAAAGTGTTGGACGAATTTATCAAGCAACTAGACAGCATTCCCCATATCCAAACACTACGGTTTCACAGCCGGATTCCAGTGGTTTTGCCAGAACGGATTAATGAGGTTTTGTTAGCAATGCTTGCTCAAACTCGCTTGAGCAAAGTGGTTGTATTGCATGCAAATCACGCTCAAGAATTAGACGAACAAGTGCAGCAAGCTTGTATTGCCTTGCGCCAAGCAGGTTGTCATCTACTGAATCAATCTGTGCTAATAAAGGCAGTGAATGATGATGCAAAAACCCTTGCAAATTTAAGTGAACGTTTGTTTGACTGTGGGGTTTTACCCTATTATTTACATGTTTTAGATAAAGTAGCAGGCGCTGCCCATTTTGATTTAACTGAAGAAGCAGCACGTGCCATTCATCTTCAGCTACAAAGTTTACTGCCTGGCTATTTGGTCCCACGTTTGGCACGTGAAGTACCTGGTAAAGCGCATAAGATCATATTATCGTAGGTTGGGCTACCGGATTTACAACGCTTCCTCGTAATGACGACAAATCGTTTCAATCTTCCTCCGCCGCTTTGGCATATAACTCTAATAATTTTTCCTGAGCACTATAACTACCATTCCCTATCCGTTTATAACTACCATCCGCCTGCATTTCCCAAGCATTGCAATTATCTCTTAAATAATTTTTTAAAATTTCCTGTTTAATGCGTTTACAGCAAGCCTCATTGAAAATAGGGAACATAATTTCGATACGAGTATAGAGATTGCGTTCCATTAAATCGGCACTTGCACAATAATAACGTTCTTCTAGTCCAGTACGGAAATAAAAAACACGATGATGCTCAAGGAAACGACCGACGATTGAAATAACACGGATATTGTCGGAAATACCAGGGATACCAGGTTTAAGGCAGCAAACGCTCCGTACCAATAAAGTAATTTTAACCCCTGCTTGCGATGCCTGGTACAAGGCTTTAATCATGGTTTTCTCGGTTAATCCATTCACTTTAATATTGATTTCAGCTTCTTTACCCTCTAGGGCTGCTTGACGGCATTGATCAATCAGTTGCAATAAATTTTTCTGCAACGTAAACGGTGAATTAGCAACTGCTTTAAGCTTTACGGTCTTACCTAAACCCGTTAGTTGTTGGAAAATGATTTGGATATCGGCAGCAATAGTTTGTTCAGAGGTTAGCAAACCTAAATCAGTATAGCGTTTCGCAGTTTGTTCATGGTAGTTACCGGTTCCTAAATGAACATAGCGCTTTAATTTTCCATGAGTACGCCGCACAACCAGGGTCATTTTAGCATGCGTCTTATAGCCCATAACCCCATAGAGCACTAAAACACCCGCTTCATTCAAACGATTCGCAAGTTTTAAGTTTGATTCCTCATCAAAGCGGGCACGTAGTTCAATGACTGCAGTGACTTCTTTGCCAGAGCGAGCCGCTTCGACTAAGGCTTTTACCATAATGGATTCAGAGTGAGTACGATAAAGCGTTTGTTTAATAGCTAAAACATTAGGATCAGCGGCAGCTTGGCGAACAAAATCAATCACTACCTCATAACTTTGATAAGGATGGTGCAATAAAATATCTTGCTCATCAATGACGTTAAACAAACTCCGCTTATGGGCTACCGCAGGGTATTGAGCAATGAGCGGTGGATAATTCAACTCTGGCCTATCAATGTGATTAAGCACATTATAGTAACGTTGCAAGTTCACTGGTCCATCACAATAGTAAGCATCTTCGTGATGAAGATGATGTTTTTGCAAAAGAAAATCAACAATATGCGACGGGCAGTGAATATCGACTTCAAGGCGTACTACGTGACCATAATGCCGGGAAAAAAGCTCGCGCTGTACTGCAACAGCTAAATCCTCTATTTCTTCTTCCCGCAAAAATAAATCGCTATTTCGTGTTAAACGGAAAGGATAGCAGCCATCGATTTCCATGCCTGGAAATAAACTGTAAATATGTGTCTGAATAATGGATGACAAATGAACAAAATAGCTGCCCCCATTAGCACAAAGTTCAGAAGGTAAGGGGATCATACGCGGTAGTGAGCGAGGAGCATGGACTACGGCATAATCAATATTACGATCAAAGGCGTCTTTGCCGCGCAAGGAAATAATGAAATTCAAACTTTTATTGAATAAGCGTGGAAAAGGATGGGCCAAATCAAGTGCTATTGGACTTACAATAGGTAAAATTTCATTTTTAAAATAATGTTTCGCCCAAAGATGCATATCATCATTCCAATCCTCGACGGAAAGAAAATGGATATTGGCTTTTTTCATTTCTGGTAGCAGTTCTCTATTAAAGATGTGATAGAGTTCATCCGTTAATAGATGAACTTTTTTACTTAACTGTCCAAAAATTTCATCAGCCTGCAGACCATCAATATAAAGTTTTCTGGAGGAAAGCGCGATCTTTTCTTTCAAACCTGAAACCCGAATTTCAAAAAACTCATCCAGATTACCGCTGCAAATACAAAGAAAACGCATTCTTTCAAATAAGGGGACGCGCTCGTTTTTTGCTAGCTGCAATACACGCTCGTTAAACGACAACGCGGTGAATTCGCGATTGATATAGTACTCAGGATTATCTAAATCACTATTCACGATCTATACCTCTCGGAATGAAGTTGTTTGAATTGCAACATAAAGATTGATAAGTTAATTTTGCCAGTTGCATTTAAAAAATGCGAGTCATTCAGAAAAGCAAATGAATAAGCTGTTATTGAGAGAATTTTAGCGGAAAAAAAGATCTTAACTTGGTTTAACGAGAAAGAAACAAATTGCTATAAATGCGATAAATCCCCAGAAGGGCGAAAGTTGAAAATAAACTAAGCCAATGAAAAACAAAATGGTCGCAATAACAATGGGCAGAGAGTAATACATCTCAATCACGCTTTGAGCGACAGAATAAGAGGCCGCGGCTAACAAAGCTAAAGCGCCATACTGAACGGCAAGCATAATTTTTTTAGTTATTGGGCCATTATTTGTGCTCAATAATTGATAACCTATAACAGCTAAAATAAGCCCAGGCAGATTTAAACAAGTTAAAGCGAAAATTAAACCCAGCATTCCTGCGGCTTTGTATCCAATTAACGCGGCAAGTTTTACAGCCGTTAGGCCGGGGAAAAGAAAGCTGGTACCCACCATGCTGACAAATTCTTCTGGGCTAATCCAATGACGATTGGTCACGGCTTCATACTCCAAAAGTTTCAGCATGGAGTTGCCTCCCCCCAGGGAGATGAGGCCAATTTTTCCAAAGCTGAGTACGATGGCGAGCAGATTATTCATCGTAGTGCAAAAGTTTGTTTAAGAAAACGTATATAGTCGCAGGAAACCTGTTCTCCCAGCAAGTGTTTTGCGATGGTTGAAACTAACGTTTTAGAGCGACCTTCCACGCAGGCGCTAAAGTAAACTTTCTGGTTAATTACTAGTCGTGCCAACTCCAGTTTGATGGTTGGTTCACTGGGTAATTTATAAACCAATGCCTCTTTTGCAACTTGAATTTCTTTTGCGCTTTTTTCAATTTTCGCTAATAAAGTGGGCGCATCAAGCGCTTTAGTTCCCGGGAGGATTGCATCGCTTGGGTAATCAGCAAGAGCAATTTTTTTACCATAACCACATAAGGAGTTGGTTGCTTGTAATAGAGGTTTATATAACAACTGCATACGTCGATGTTTAATATTAAAGTTTTCGTCAGCTAATAAAGAGTAGCAATCTTGTCGATGTTTAATAGTGTAGTTTGAAAGGAGTAAAAAACGCTGATCTAAACCCTGTAAGCAAATAAGGGTATCTGCCGGCCAAAAATAACGAGACTCCCAACGTATTTCATCTCGCAAATCGCTCAAGTTTTGCAAATTAAGCAAATTATCGCTATCAATTTCAAAATTCCAAACTAGACGTGTTTTCATAATAATAACGATAGATAAAAGATTTACGCTAGTTGATTCATGTCAGTAAATCAAGTAATCCTCTGTTAATAAACTATTTTCTCTTTCTTTGAATGACTCGCAAAATGATTCAAGACAGGTATATACTAAGATCTTAGGCGCCTAATCAGTAAAGGAAGGTATTCACATGGCTACTCTGCTATTTCTTATCTATCTGGTATTCACCTTAGTCGTACTCTACGCCGGTATGAGCGCAATAACTTGGGAAATAGGTTCTGCTGTTTTTTTGATTCTTGCCACTTTTTGGACTGGCATGAATTGGTTTCTGGGTTTACTCATCTGGTTAGTAATCATTGCAGTAGTAGCTCTGATTAATACCGAGTCCTTGCGCAACAGCATCAGCGATTTCTTATTTGATCGGGTAGGCAAAAAAGTACCCAAATTATCAAAAACAGAAGAAGAAGCCTTAAATGCCGGTGATAATTGGTTCGAAAAAGATGTATTCACGGGTGAGCCTAATTGGGAGACCTTAATGAATGTTTCTTCAGAGTTGAGCGCTGAAGAGCAAGCGTTTCTCGACAATGAAGTACAGACTTTATGCAAGATGCTTGATAACTGGAAGATAAAGCAAGCCGGTGATTTACCAGAGGAAATTTGGAATTACATTAAAGAAAAAGGCTTCTTAGGATTAGTAATCCCCAAAGAATACGGCGGAAAAGGATTTTCGGCGCGTGCCCATTCTGATGTGGTACTTAAAGTAGCGAGTCGTTCACCTGCCGCTGCGGTCACGGTAATGGTCCCTAATTCCTTGGGCCCTGGCGAATTACTAAATTTTTATGGAACGGATGAACAAAAGGCTAATTATTTACCCAATTTAGCGAAAGGCGTTGATATTCCTTGTTTTGCTTTGACTGAGCCAGGCGCAGGCAGTGATGCAACTTCAATTCAATCTGAAGCCATTGTCATTAAAAAGAAAGTCGACGGTAAAATGGTTCTCGGCCTTAACATTAATTTAAATAAGCGATGGATTACCTTAGCTCCTATTGCAACCTTAATTGGGCTGGCAGTGAATTTAAAAGATCCAGACGGTTTGCTGAAAGGTGAGGGCCATGAGGGAATAACTTGTTTATTAATTCCACGAGATACTGAGAATTTGATTATTGGTAATCGTCATTTGCCAGCGGATCAACCTTTTATGAATGGAACGATACGTGGTGAAAATATTTTTGTTCCTATTAGCACAATCATCGGTGGGCAAAAAAATGCAGGTCATGGTTGGCAGATGCTCGTTGAATGTTTATCCATCGGTCGCTCTATTTCTTTACCCGCATTGGGCGCCGCCTCTTCCTCTGTTTCTTATCTAACCACCGGTGCTTTTGCGAGGGTTCGTCGGCAATTCTCTGTTGAAATTGGAAATTTTGAGGGAATAGAAGAAAAATTGGCTGAAATTGCTGGTTTAAATTATTTGGTGAATGCGACTCGTCTTTTAACGGTTGCTGCAGTTAATCAACATAAAAAACCGGCTGCTGCTTCGGCGATTACTAAATATTTTAATACCGAGCTCGCACGTATCGCGGTTAATAGCGCGATGGATATTCACGCAGGCCGGGCTGTTGTGTCAGGCGCCCGGAATTATCTTTCCGATTTTTACCAAAGTATTCCCATCTCCGTGACTGTTGAGGGCGCAAATATTATGTCTCGCAACTTGCTTATTTTTGGGCAAGGATCAATGGCCTGTCATCCCTATGTGAAGGATGAGTTTTATGCTATTTCGCATGGAGATAAAGCGGCTTTCCGTCCATTGATTTGGCAGCATATTTATTATTCTATGCGCAATTTTGCCAAAGCGCTTTGCTCAGCATGGACTGCAGGATTATTTACTAAGGCACCAGGTAATGATTTGAACTACGAATACAAACGTCTAACTCGTTTGAGTCATGCCTTAGCATGGTTATCTGATTTATCCTTAATTTATTTAGGCGGTGATTTAAAACGTAGGGAGCGTTTATCGGCAAGACTAGCAGATGGCATGTCTTTTCTTTATATGGCGATGGCTGTACTGCGTTCTTATCAAGAAAATAACGAAAATCCAGATGAAAAATTGCATGCTCAATGGGCATTAAAATATTGCTTCTATCAAGCACAAAAATCGATGATTAGTTTTTGCCGTAATTTCCCTTCTCGAGCCTTGGGTATTCTAATGCGTATAATCGCATTCCCATTCGGACAAACGATGGCTTATCCTAGCGACAAACTGGATCACCGATTAGCACGGTTAATGATGAAAAATAACCATTATCGGGATCGAATGACGAAATTACTCTATCTAAGTGGTGATCCTAATCAGCCGATCGACAGAATGGAGCAGGCTCTGCAAAAGATCATTAAGAATGATGAGCTGTATAAGAAAATAGCAGATCTTAGACGCTATAAATTCGGTGCATTGAAAGAGAAACTTGCTGAAAAAGTAGCTAAAGGAGAGCTAACGCAAGAAGAGGTTGACAATATCATTAGTGTCGAAAGAGCTTGTTGGGATGCGATCCAAGTCGATGAATTCTCCTTTGATGCGATGAAAAAGAAAAGTTTTGCTTCACTGGCTGACAGCTTTGCCAATCCAATGGATTAGCAGATTGGGCCTTGGCCATAGCTGTCGGCTAAGCCTTGTTTAGCTTATAGTCTAAAAAACCGTTCAGGCTGAGGAGGTGTAAACACATTCTCAGCCTGAACGGGGCCAGATAAATATGGAAAAATATCTTAATCCGACGACTATGGCCAAGGCTCAACCTACATGTTGACTCACGAACTTCCCCTTAGCAGGTGTAAAAAAAGAGACAGGTTTTCGCGGGTTACAAGCACATTTTTTACTTTCTCTTAACGATTATTAGAGAAAAACAGTGACCGCTAAGCAAGCTGGATTTGCTATAATGATCAAAAATTATAGTTTTGATCAATTAAATTAATAGTTGATTGGTTTACTCAATTGCAGTGAGAAATAGAATGGTAAGAGAAAGAAAGTCATTGCCTCTAACACGCCGCGGCAGCAGCACAAAGCAATTAGCCCCTACTGTAGATGCAATAAAAAAGGCTATGGAGTTAGCTAGATACAGCTCTGAAACTGCCGCTTATTTAGTAGCCAGCTTCCAGAAAAGTATGTCCAATTTGGGGCCGGCTATGATTAATAACTCTAAAAAGATGCTAAAAAAATTGGAATTCTTTCGAGATTTTGTTTATCTCCAAACCAATTCAAAAAGCAGAGAATGGGCAGGTGAACCAGTTAAAACTGACTTTGAAAATTTCCAAGAGAATGCTGCTGAAAAAGCTGCCGAAGAGTTTACTAAAACCGTTAACAATCCAGTTAAAATTGCTTTTGCTGTAAGTGAAGAAGAATCTCAATTTATTCGTAGTTTTAGTGCTGATGGTAAGAAATTATCCAAAGATGACGCGAAACCTCTCGATACCTTGCTGAAAGCATTCTTAGCAGAAAATGATATGGTCGAGGATAAGAGTGTTCTTTATCAAGCAGACGATAAAGGTAATATCAACGAAATAGATGGTGTACCGCAAAGAGCAGATCCTCAGAATGCAAGAGATACAATAGAAGAGGGGTTACCAGACTACCTTGAGGATAGAGGTATTCCAGCTACTGTCAAAAGCCGCACACATCCTGCAGATCGTGCGGGTGTTCAAAAGGGTGCTCAGAAAGATGCCAAACCAGCGCCGACCCCAGAAGACGAAGGACCAAGCGCAACTCCAGCGGCTTAATAATACGTCATTGCTTCGTAACGAATCCCCGCGGCATCGGCTGCGGGACCCAGAGCCACCCCACTTTTCATTCAACCAATGAATTCGCAAATTTGAGCCGATCCAATGAACCAATATCAACCCACAATCCTTGATAAAGCTCACCCGTAGCTAAGTTTTTTTCAATTAATTGATGAAACAAGGGAACCAGGGAATAGCGTCCTGCTTTATATTGCTGGAAAGCCTCTGGTCGGTAACAGGCTATGCCCGAATAAGTATAGCGTTTATGTTGATTACTCAGTCGATTGGGCTGATGCAAATCAAAATCACCCTGACTATTATGTTGAGGATTATTAACCAATACTAAATGCATTTGCACCGCCTGCATTAAATGGAGTAAATTAAAATCATAGTCAGTAAAAATATCCGCATTCACCGTTACAAAAGGATCTTTGCCCAATAAGGGCAGCGCGTTATAAATCCCCCCTCCAGTTTCAAGTCCTCCCGGCGGTTCAGGTGTGTAGCAGATTTCTACTCCCCATTTTGCGCCATTTCCCAAATGTTGGCGTATTTTGCCTCCAAGATAAGCATGATTAATAACAATTCGCTCAAAACCGGAATCGGCGAGTTTTTCCACATGATATTGAATAAGTGGTTTATGATGAACCAAACACATCGCTTTAGGTACGCTGTTTGTAAGGGGTTTTAAACGTTCCCCTCTACCTGCAGCTAAAATCATCGCGGTTTTCATGGTAAACGAATCCTGTTTTGTACAAACTGATAAAATGGAGCAAAGACCTCGTAACACTCAAGACAAGCTATCACGTAATGAAGCGTCAAAGGTAAATCCTGTAAATAATTAGATTTGCCATCACGTAAGTATAAGCGAGAAAAAACACCCAACACTTTGAGATGGCGTTGTAGGCCACAGTAATCAAAATCGCGAATAAAAGTGGGCAGAGAATTTTGCTTGGCTATCGACGATTTCTGATAGAAATAAGTCAACCAATTCATAACTTGCTCTCTCGGCCATTGAATATAGCAATCTTTTAATAAAGAAACTAAATCGTAAGTACAAGGTCCATACATCGCGTCTTGAAAATCGATAACGCCTAATTGAGCGGGATCATGGTTAGCAAGCAGCATAATATTACGGGAATGATAATCACGATGAATAACCACTTTGGGTTGCTGCATAATGTCATTGCTAAGTTGATCAAAAGTCTGAGCGATTAATCCTTCTTCTGCAGCACTCAGTTCAATTTTTAGATAGGCTTGCAAAAACCATTCTTTGAATAGGTTTAATTCATATAAAATGAAACGTTTGTCAAAAGCCGGTAATTGTTTTGCGGCTGCAAGAGTACCCTGTTGGAGAGTATTTAAAGTATCCATCGCTGCTTTATACAGCTTGTCAGCCGTTTCAGCAGAAAGTGCATTGAGTAATAAAGTATCGCCGAAATCATCAAGAATAGCGAAACCTTGGGTGATATCAACGGCATGAATGAGCGGTGTATTGATACCCGCAACACTTAATAAATTAGCAATCGCTAAAAAAGGCTCGATCGTCTCTTTATCAGGCGGTGCATCCATGACAACCTGAGTTTTCCCTTTATAATGAAGGCGAAAATATCGTCTAAAACTAGCATCACCTGCTAAAGGTGTCAGTGTAAATTGAGTTGAGGCAAGTATTTTTTCAAGCCACGTGTTAAGTGCGTTTTGTCGATCATGCATGCTATACTCCTCAGCTTTAATTCTTGAGCGCTTGAGCGCATGTGAATCATAAGGTATTTTGGTGGCGGTGAAAATTAGCTTTGATTCGATAACTCAACTTTTCCATAAAATGATCTGTCATCGCTATCTGTTTGTGGGATTGGCAACCACGATCGGAATAGCCGCTGGCACGTATCAGGTCGTCACTCATGCGTCAGAAGTGGTGGTTGAGCCTATACAAGCTTGCGTGGTAGCAAGAGAAGCAGAGTTGACTGCTGCTAATCGAGCTAAATTTGCTCAATGCTTGGGGTGGCAAGAGAATAAATCCTCGCCCTCACTCTGCGGCGGTTTTTATAAACCGATCGCCATTACGCCATTATCCAATGATGAAGTTCGCATTATGGCGAATGAGGTATCTTTTTATCGTGAAGGTCGTTCTGAGTTAACTGGAAATGTTGAAGTACAACAAGCCGGACGCGTAGTTAATGCTCAAACCGCTTATGTTTATCGTGATGCTAAAACCAATAAAGTAAATAAAATTGAATTATTAGGCGAGGTAAAGTATCTAGAAGCTGGAAGAATAATGATTGCTAAAAAAGCAACCATTAATCCTGAGGATAAATCAGGAAAAGTTGAGGATGTTTTATATCGTTTTAATATAAGAAAAAGTGGCGCTATTCAACCGGCTTGGGGACGAGCAAATTTTATTGAGCGTTTTGCCAATAAAGATTATTTTTTGCAAAAAGCGACCTATACAACCTGCGCCCCAGAAGACAATGCCTGGCAAATTGAAGCAGACAGTATTAAATTGGATGATGCAAAGTCGATAGGTGTAGCGCGTAATGCACGCTTGCGTATTCATAACTGGCCGATTTTATATGCACCCTATTTAAGTTTCCCAACCTCGAGAGAACGCAAGTCCGGGTTTTTAATGCCCGTGGTTGGTTCTTCTAATGTAGGTGGCTTTGATTTGGCGCTTCCCTATTATTGGAATATCGCTCCAAATTATGATGCCACTTTGATCCCCCATCTTTATACTAAACGAGGCTTCATGATGGGCGGCGAGTTTCGTTATTTGACCAAAAAATCCTTTGGCAATATTCGCGCACGCTATCTTCCCCATGATCGAGCCTTTAATCGATTTTTACTAGAAAATCGCGATAGGTATCCTTTATTACGTTCCAAATCAGCCGATCGATGGTCTCTTCAATTACAAGACTCGACCCTGATTACTCGTGACTTGCATCTTGGTGTCAATTTTAGTCAGGTTTCCGATGATTATTTTCTACAAGATTTCAGTACGAATTTAGCGACCTTGACCGAAAGACAGTTGTTACGTCAGGGTGATTTATCTTATGTAACGGATCATTGGTTTTTCCGTGGGATGTTACAAAGCTACCAAACCCTTCATCCAATTAATGAAACACCGATTAACGATAGCTATCAACGTTTACCGCAATTGCTCGCAAACGGTAGCTATGATGAACTTCCTTTTGATAGTCGGCTTTCAATACAAGGGCAGTTTGATTATTTTCGCTGGCCAGGAAGAAATCTGTTTGAGCTTCCCCAGCCAAGAAGAACACCTTTTCAACCCCAGGGTGGTCGATATCATTTAAATCCCATTCTTTCGCTTCCACGCTCAAAACCTTGGGGTTATATAACGCCCTCGGTGGAGTTGGTCGAAAATTATTATGACGTGAACGGACCTGCTTCTTTTAATTATCTTGATCAACTTTTTTATAAAAATCAGCTTATTTATGGCGATCGATTTTATTATGGCGATCAATTTTTTCGTCAAAAATCAAAGTTTAATCGCGTTATCCCGCGTTATGATGTTGATGGTGGTTTGTATTTTGAACGTTCAACATCGTTTAGAAACGAGAGCTTCACACAAACCTTGGAGCCACGACTTTTTTATCTCTATGTTCCTTTTCATGATCAAACACAGATCCCAGTTTTTGATTCCGGTTATATGATCTTCAGCCATGATCAGTTATTTAGAACGAATCGGTTTTCAGGTTTTGATCGGATTGGTGATACTAATCAACTTTCTTATTCTCTGAGTTCCCGCTGGCTATCCGATGAGTCGGGTCGAGAAAAAGCAATTCTATCTATCGGCCAAGCTCGTTATTTTGCTAAAAGACGAGTCAAACTGTGTCAAAGTGTGACGGGATTTTGTGAAGAGAATATAGATACTCTCGGATTGTTATCATTGACGAATAAATTCTCGCCCGTAGCCGCTCGGGGCGAGTACCATTTTAACCCCGACTGGGTCGTGGCAGCAGATTATGTTTGGAATCCTGCGACGCGGGCTACTAATAATGGACATGTCAATTTTCATTATCAACCAGAATCAAGTAATAATAAAATTATTGGCGTCGGCTATACCTATTTGGTTAATGGCGATATTACTAGGGTGGCCTACACTAATACTCAAAATAATCCTTTACATCAGGCTACTTTCGCATATGCTTGGCCTTTCAGCATCCATTGGAGTACTTTGGGCGCTTACAATTACAACATTAGTAAACGATATGAAATGATGTCTTTCTTAGGTGTGCAGTATGATAATTGTTGTTGGGCTGTCCGATTAATTGGTGGACGTACTTTCCAAAGCTTGGATTCTCTAGCCCGACCCCGATATAATAACAACGTATTTTTACAAGTTTTATTAAAAGGGCTAGGTTCTGTAGGAAATAGCGATCCTTCGAGCAGAGTACGAACCTACATCCCTGGTTATAATGATTTGTTCCATAGATAAGAAAAAATAATAAGGGTATTTGGTTTAAATTAAATAAGGTTGCTTGTATTTTGTTTAAGAATAACCTAAATTGCCCTGACGAATAAGACTGATAAACCACAAGTCAATTGTGCTTAAAAGTCAGGTAATGAAGGGGGAGCTAGCGTGTTGAAACGAATCGTATTTTTTATATTGCTATTGCAGGTATTTACAGTTACGGCACAGCCTTTAGATAAGGTAGTTGCTGTTGTTAATGATGGGGTGATTACTGCCAGTGAGTTAGATGCGCAAGTTAAATTACTAAAAGAGCAAATTAGAGCTAAAAAGATGCAACTTCCACCAGATACCGTTTTACGAAAGCAAGTTTTGCAACATTTGATCGATGTTGATTTACAATTACAACTTGCAAAACGTAATGATGTCACTGTCGATAGCACGGATCTTAATGATGCAATTGCAAAAATTGCAAGCAATAACCATATAACCCTAACTCAGTTGCGTGAAGAGCTGGCTAAACAAGGTTTAAGTTGGGAAACCTTTAGGGAAAATATCCGTAAGGAAATATTAATTAGCCGAGTGCAACAAAAAGCAGTAGGCCAGGATGTTGCTGTGACATCTGAGCAAGTAGAAGATTATTTAAAACATTCTAAAAATGATAATACAACTCAGCAAACCTACCATTTACAAAATATCGTGATCCCTCTGCCGGAAGAGCCAACGACCGAACAGTTAAAAAAAGCACGGCAGAAAGCAACTGAATTACTGACTAAAATTAAGCGCGGAGATGATTTTAATCGTATAGCGATTGCAGAATCGAGCGGTGAATTTGCTTTAGAAGGTGGCGATTTAGGAGAGCGACATTTAGCCGAGCTTCCTGACATTTTTGCTAAACAAGTTATCAACATGAACGTTGGGCAAGTTGCTGGTCCTATACGCACGGGAAATGGTTTTCAATTGATCAAACTTATTGCGGTCAATGGCGCTGAGCAACATCATCAGGTAACCAAAACCCATGTTCGACATATCTTAGTGAAACAAGATGCAAGCATGACCATGGATGAGGCAATGAGACAAGCCAATAATCTCTACCAACAAATAAAATCAGGAAAAGATTTTGCCCTGTTAGCAAAACAATATTCTTTAGATGCAGCCAGTGCAATCAAAGGTGGAGATTTAGGTTGGGTCAATCCAGGAGAATTAGTGCCTGAGTTTGAAAAAGTCATGGATACTTTGGCAATTCACCAAGTCAGTCGTCCGGTGAAATCGGTTTTCGGTTGGCATTTAATCGAAGTTTTAGAGCGCAAAAAAATTGATGACTCTGAAGCCTTTAAACGTCAACAAGTCAGACAATTTTTACAACAACGCAAATTTACGGAAGCAGTACAAAATTGGCAGCAACATATGCGCGCCGATTCCTATGTGAAAATTGTGGATAAAAGATTGGCATGAAACCATTACTCGTAAGCAGCGGTGAGCCAGCAGGAATTGGTCCTGATTTATGCCTCTCCCTTGCTGCTTGTGAATTCCCTCTAGTTGTTTTGGGCGATAGAAACTTACTCGCCCAACGCGCAAAAGATTTAAACAAAGAGCTTAGTTTTATTGATTATCAAGCGAATAGCCCAGTTTCGTTGGAACCGAACCACCTAACGATACTTTCTATTCCTTGTAAGGCACCTGTGCTTACGGGAAAATTAAATCCTCTCAACGCGCCTTATGTCATTGATATGTTAACTTTGGCAGTTGATAAATGTTTGCAAGGAGAGTTCGCTGCATTAATTACTGCGCCAGTGCATAAAGCTGTGATTAATCAAGCCGGAATACCCTTCACTGGACATACCGAATTTTTAGCTAAGCAATGTAAGGTTGAAACCGTGGTGATGATGCTAGCTTGCGAAGCAATGAAAGTTGCTTTGGTAACCACTCATTTACCATTGAGGGATGTGCCTAAGGCCATAACAGGCTCAGTAATTTGTCAAGTAATTGAACAAGTTCATGCCTCGCTGCAGCGAGAATTTGCTATTGCTAATCCAATAATTTATGTGGCAGGCTTAAATCCACATGCGGGAGAAAGTGGTTATTTAGGACGGGAAGAAATTGAAATAATCGATCCTGCGCTGACCTTATTAAAAAAGAAAGGAATAAACGTACAAGGATCTTTTCCTGCAGATACTCTATTTACACCGCAGAATTTAAAACAAGCCGATGTTTTTGTTGCTATGTATCACGATCAAGGATTGGCTGTTTTGAAATATGCAGGATTCGGTTCAGCTGTAAATGTGACTTTGGGGTTGCCAATTATACGCACCTCAGTCGATCACGGTACTGCCTTAGAGTTAGCAGGAACTGGATTAGCTGATTCCAATAGTCTGTTAGCTGCAGTCAATATGGCTTATTCAATGGCAAAGACGAGGGAGTCTAAATGACAATTATTAGTTTAATTGCCGCAATTGATGAAAATAACGGCCTAGGAAAAGATAATCATTTACTTGCTCATCTTCCAGCTGATCTGCAGCATTTTAAAAAAATTACGATGGGAAAACCGATTATTATGGGTCGGAACACCTATCACTCGATCGGCAAACCTTTACCTGGACGTCTTAATATTATATTGAGCCGCCATAAAATCTCAGTAGCCGGTGTAGAAGTAGCCGATACCCTACCCAAAGCCCTGGCTTTAGTTGATGACGTTCCTGAAGCAATGATTATCGGCGGAGCAACTATATATGAGCAAGCTCTAGCTTTCGCAACTCGAATTTATTTAACGGTTATCCACCATCAATTCGCAGCTGATGTTTTTTTTCCAAAATTAAATGAATCCTCTTGGCATTGCGAGGAAAAAATTTTTCGCGAGCGCGATGAAAAAAATAGTTACGATATGACTTTTTATCGTTATGAACGAATTACTGAACCTCCGCAGCCTTGACCACGGGTTCGTGGATTTTGTATAAATCCGTTCGTGCTGAGGAGGCAGTCGCTGAGCCTGACATTTTTATTGGTTGGGACTTGGCCCAACCAAATCATAAAAACAACAGACTAAGGCCCAACTCCAATATGTATAGTCGTCCCACGCCCTAGATACCGATGATGTTTACCAGCTTGTACGGGTCTATTAGTTCCCAAAACCATATAGCGATCTATTATAATTTCCCGACCACCATAAGAAATATTACAACGATTGTACCCCGGCCAGGTTTTACCAGGTTGACTACTACCACGGAAATAAGCTTGGCATAAAAATAAAGGGGTGCCATTAGTATCCGTGCCTACTCGAACAGCAGTTTCAGGATAGTTTTGCCAATACGCTCCATTAAACCTAGCACGAGAAGGTATATCAAAACGGTCAACAATATACTCTTTACCACCATAAGCGATATTGCATCGTCCATAGCCTTCCCAAGTTTTTCCTGGTTGGTCGCTATTAAAGATTTTTCCTATACAAAGATATAAAGGTTTTCTATTGGTATCAATTCCAGTTTGAAAGGCATCAGCAAATAAAAAGCTATCATGACCATGATTGTGGCTATCATAATTAGAAGGATTATCGTAACCATGATGATGGGAGCGGTTGGCCCAAATTGGGTTTAAAAATATGAAGATAAGAAGTAAAGAAAAGATTCTCATAGCAAATCCTAAAAAAATGTTTATAAAGTGTGCAAAATCATAACTTATGGTGTAAAATAGATCAATGCGCGTTAGGAAAATCCAGATATTTTCAAAAAACACAGCCACTAGTTAGACAAATATTGAATGTTTATTTCATAGTTAAAATAAGCGAAAGAATTTTTTAAGAAATTTTTAAAAAAGTGTTTGACAAGGCGATGAGGATGAGTAGAATACGCATCACGCCAACGGGGCGGGTTCCTTAAAAA
>NZ_LNYO01000002.1 GCF_001467895.1 Legionella nautarum | reverse complement strand
TTTTTAAGGAACCCGCCCCGTTGGCGTGATGCGTATTCTACTCATCCTCATCGCCTTGTCAAACACTTTTTTAAAAATTTTTTAAAATCTTTTCTTATCCCAGGACTCTAATTAATACCCTTTTTATCCAAACCGAGGGACACTATTATATTTATTACAAGAACAAGAAGGATAATGGATAGCGCTTGTGTAAAATGAAAATTCAATTCTAACAGTTTACCCACTAAAGGTTGTAATAAAGGTGCACTAAACATAAGGATCATGTTAGCTGTTGATAAGGCAGTAGCACGAACAGCCGTGGGCACCGCATCTTTCACTACGGCAAAGGATTGAATATAACAGGACGAGAAAAATCCTAATAACAACAGTATGAAGGATAAACCCCAGATTGGTAATTTGGGTACATATAATAGAACTGCGAAGCATACGGCTGTTAAACTAGTAAACAAGGCCATGAACGCCCGTCTATTTTGCCAACGCTGAATAAGCCACGCATTAGTGGGTCCGCCAATGCCGATACCGATAAAAATCATCGACATCATCGCACCAGCTGAAGCCAAAGAAAGCGAATATTTTTGAATACAGAAAGAGACACCCCAAAGGGTCGCTACAACGTTAACAATAGAAAACATAGCAAAGCCATAATAACCTGCTAGCCAAACCTGCTTGTTAGTTAAAGCCTCCTTAAGTGCCGAGCTTAAGCTTAGGTGCTCTACTTTCTCAGTTTTTGCTGATGGAGATTGATCGCGAACAACTAGAATAATAATAAAGCTAACAAGCAAAGCGCTGCAGCCAGCTATAAACATCGTTGTCCGCCAGCCATAATGGATGATGATCCAAGCCATTCCAATTTCTCCAGCAGCCACACCCAGCATGGCTAAGGTTTCAGAAATGCCGACCATGAGCGCAAAATGCGTTGAAGAAAACCATGAAGCGGTGACATAGAGCATTCCCACAAACCCAAAAGCACTCCCTATTCCCATAATTATGCGAGCGACATAAGCTTGCCAATACAATTGGCTAAAGGTTAAAGAAAAAATACCTAGGGTCAGTAAAATCGAAGCGGCAATTAAGATCTTACGTGGTCCAAAGCGATCATAAGCAAGCCCAACGGGGATTTGCATAAGGACATAAGAAATAAAAAAAGCACCGGATAAAGCACCAACTTCTGTACTTGATAAGTGAAAATCCTTTTGCCATTCAGAAGCCATTAATCCGGCCATTGTTTGAAGATAAAATTGGAATAAAACAAAACTGGTGGCACATCCCCAGTTTAGCCATGATAAAAGCTTAGGCATAATAATTTTTTTCATCGTTTTTGTTAATACATTATATATATAGATATATATCCAACTGTTATTTTTTATGTGAGCCGTCAAGACAGCGCTTTGCGCTTCCTCAGGCCGAACGGAGTTCATCTGTGAACAGTGCTGCGTGCTTCCTCAGGCTTAATAGATTTCTAGTCTCCGAATAGTCTGCGTATATTAGCGCTTTTTATTTTGAAATCCATCGATTTATTCGGAAAGCCTAGCCATTACTAATATTTTTTGCTACTCTTCGCAATTCAACAATGGTGGCTCTATTGGTCCCTTCGCGACGATAGATTGTGAACCCCGTCAGGCCCGGAAGGGAGCAGCGGTAACGATTGATTCGGGCGCCGGAGTGTGGCTCTTAGAGCTGCCGCCCAATTTATGAAGCCCTATGAGCTATCTTGCACTAGCGCGTAAATGGAGACCACGTAATTTTTCTCAACTGGTCGGCCAAGAACATATTAATAAGGCGTTAATCAATTCGCTCAATCAACAGCGATTGCATCACGCCTATCTTTTTACCGGTACCCGCGGAGTCGGAAAAACCAGTGTTGCTCGTCTTTTAGCAAAAGCACTCAATTGTGAACAAGGCATTAGCGCAGAACCCTGTTTGCTCTGCGATGCTTGTCTAGCAATTGAGCAAGGCCGCTTTATCGACTTGATTGAAATCGATGGTGCGTCGAGAACTCGTGTCGAAGATACGCGTGAACTTCTAGAGAATGTGCAATATAGTCCCACAACTGGCCGTTTTAAGATTTATTTAATTGACGAAGTGCATATGCTTTCACAGCATAGTTTTAATGCTTTGTTGAAAACTTTGGAAGAACCTCCTGCTCATGTCAAATTTTTATTGGCAACCACTGATCCGCAGAAACTTCCAGTCACCGTTCTTTCACGATGCTTGCAATTTAGCCTCAAACATTTAACGCCAGAAATCATTTCTCAGCATTTACAGCATATTTTAAATGATGAGCAAATGAGCTTTGAAATGGAAGCGCTCGAACTTTTAGCCAAAGCTGCTAAAGGAAGTATGCGCGATGCTTTGAGTTTATTGGATCAAGCCATCGCCAGCACTGACAAAGAATTAAAGGCACAAGAGGTAAAACTCATTTTAGGTTACACACAGCAAGACTATGCCATACAACTCTTGTACGCTTTGGCGAAATTCGACGCACCGAAGCTGGTTCAACTGAGTCGGCAAATTGCTAGTGAAGGCGGGCATTTTCGCTATGTACTCGATGAACTGCTTGATTATTTGCATCAGATTACAATCACCCAAAGCCTCGTGAGCGACAATCCCTTAATTAGTTCTAGATCCGAAATTAAAGAGTTGGCTAAACAATTTAGTCCTGAAGATGTGCAGTTATTTTACCAAATTGGTATTAAAGGCACCGAAGAACTCTACTTTGCTCCAACCTTAGATATTGGTTTTGAGATGACTTTGTTAAGGATGTTGACCTTCAGACCCGCTCCTAAAGCAGCGCTTCCTCCGCTTGCTTATGAAACAGTTAAAAAACCTGTAACTGTTCCCATTCAGAACCAAACATTTTCTGATGAATGCAATCCGCTGGAGCAAGTACCTGTTAGCGAGCTTTTTGAAAAAAATGAAGAGCAATTTGAACCCCAGGTACCTGCTCCCAGCGAAACACCGAAACAAGCTAATTCTTCTGGCAATCAGGATTGGGGGACTATTTTAACTCAGTTAAAATTAACCGGCCTCGCTTTTACCGCAGCAGAAAATGCAGAATTTGTTAGTAAGTCGGGACGTGAAGTCAAGCTCCGTGTTGCAAAGGGCCATCAGTCCTTATTTACCCCTTCAATAACTAGCCGCATCGAGCAAGCCTTGGAAACTTATTATAATGAAACAGTAAAAATTACTCTCAGCAGTGAAGAAACCATTCAATCGTCACCGGCTCAGCAAAAGCAAATTGCGCAAAGCCAACGACAACAGGATGCAGAAGTAAATTTACACAATGACCCCTTTTTTCAGCAACTAAAGCAGGAGTTTTCAGCAGAATTGGTCAAAAATTCTATTGTCCCTGTTAAAGATGAATTATAATTAACAAATTAATCAATGTGAGGTGATCATGGATATAAATCAAAATTTGGGCAACTTGATGAAAGAAGCACAGAAAATGCAACAACGCATGCAAGAAGCTCAAGAGCAATTAAGCCGATTAGTGGTCGAAGGCGAATCTGGCGGTGGTATGGTTAAAGTGAAAATGAATGGCCGTCATGATGTTGTTGAGTTAAAAATTAATAAGACATTGATGGAAGAAGATGTCGAAATGATCGAAGATTTAACTGCAGCAGCATTCAATGATGCGGTTCGTAAAGTTGAAAAAGCATCTAAAGAAAAAATCAGTCAATTGACCGCTGGTCTTAATATTCCAACTGATTTCCTGAAAGATGGGGAAAAGGAATAATAACGGTAATGGATACGTTAAGCCGTCTGGTGGATGCGTTACGTTGCCTACCTGGAGTTGGCCCAAAATCTGCGCAGCGCATGGTGTTTCATCTTCTGCAACACCAGCGCCAGCGTGGCTTACAACTTGCAGCATGTCTCGAACAAGCAATGTTGTCTATTCGCCATTGCACACGTTGCAACAATTACACTGAACAAGACTTATGTAAGCTCTGCCAAAACCCCGTCCGCGATTTATCAACGATTTGTGTTGTAGAAAATCCTGCGGATGTTGCAGCTATTGAGCAGAGTAATGCTTTCAATGGTGGTTATTATGTATTAATGGGTAAAATTTCACCACTTGATGGCTTGGGTCCCGAAGACATTGGTTTGCCTCAACTACGTGATCTTATTGTTAACGAAGGCATAAAAGAAGTTATTCTTGCCTTAAGCCCTACCATCGAAGGTCAGACAACCGTTCATTTTATTCATGAACTTTTGCGCGAATATCCATTGCATATTAGCCAATTGGCGCACGGAATTCCTTCGGGTGGTGAATTAGAATTTTTAGATGGTAATACAATTAGCAACGCACTACGAAATCGAGCTAGGGTTAATGTTTAATATTAATCGTTTTAGATACGGTATTCTATTTATAAGCTTACTTCTAATAGCAAGCACTGCACATGCCTCATTTAACAAAAGCCTATGGCCAATATGGGAAGTCAATAATCCCCTCTCCTCTGCCGTGATTGACCACAGTGACTGGCAAGCATTTCTAGACAAACGAGTTCAAAGCAATGAAGAAAATATTAATCTCGTTGATTACAATCATCTCACCGATGCCGATTATGCTTTATTACAGCAATATATCGAGAAAATGTCGAAAATCGATATTGCTCAATACAATCGCAATGAGCAATTAGCCTTTTGGATCAATCTTTATAATGCACTAACTGTGCAAGTTATTGCCGATTATTACCCTGTTGGGAGTATTGAAGAAATTAATATCTCTCCTGGTCTGTTTAGTATTGGGCCTTGGGGTAAAAAAATAGTAACCATTAATGATATACCTTTATCGCTGGATGAAATACAAAATCGCATTATTCGCCCCATTTGGAATGATCAACGGACGCTTTATGCAATAAATAACGGATCAATAGGTGCTGCAAACTTAAGTAAACAAGCTTATAGCGGTTCTACAATAAAAGAGGCTCTCAATGAAGCTGCCTTTGGTTATATAAATTCGCTTCGCGGAGTGCAAGTCATAGAGGGTGCATTGATCGTGTCCAAAATTTATGATTGGTACAATGAGGATTTTGGCGGCACCAAACAGGATGTAATAACGCATCTGAAACAATTCGCTAAAGAACCATTACAGAGCCAACTTAAACATGTTAATAATATCGATAATTACGTCTATAATTGGCATTTGAATAGTACAGTTTCTGATAAGCAGTAAATTGGAGTTCACAAGGGAATGTTAGGAAAGGCTTGAGCCGAGCAAATAGTATATTTTCTGATCATTTTCCATGACTAGTTGAGTATAGGTTGCTTCAAATGATCTTGTTTTACCATGATTGTTTGATATTTTATTAATAATTGAATCATCTCATACACCGTAAGCTGCATCACTACGGGCTTCAATCTGTTAATCGACTGTCATGAATGAAAAAAATGTGAGGTAATGGAGAGGAAAATTAACGCATGGTTTGTTTTTTTAATGGATTTCTCATCTTTGCCATGGTCTTATTTTTGGAGGATAGCTCAGTGGATCTGTTTGATTTTTAAATTAGTAAAGACAAAATTAAGAATTAAGCAGTGTAAGCACTTCCTTGTGGCACACTACAATTTTACTTTAAAAAAAATCCAACGTCGCAATCCTTTTCTCCTTGGTTAGCGTTCGATGTAGAAAAGAAGCTATACCCACTTGAAGCGGGATGCATAACGCCATAGGGGGGCATGGTTGAATTTTGTGTCCCTTGAAAAAAAGTAAGATCATTAACTTTCTTAGCTAAGTTATTTGAAGAGTTTAACTGTTTTAATAATTTTATTAACTCTTCTTCATCTTTAGGAGGATTGTCTGATAAAGTATCTGAATCGTCTTTTTCTAGATAAATTTCACCCTCTTTTAATAAATCTTCCTTCTCTCCCGGATTATTCTGCGCGCTCCACTCTAAATTATCTGGTTCTAAGAGATTATCTTGGGGTTGTAAGTCTGATGAATTGGTCCATTGGTCATCTGTGAACTCCATTAAATTATCTTCGTCTGTTCTAGGATGCAATTGATCAATTTTAATTTCTTCTTGACCTTTTTGTTGAGCTGAATCACCAGACGCTTTTGTTTGTGCTGGATAAGATTTTACTATTTCTGATAAGTCTTCATTCTCTTCATGGTTATTCTCTAAGCACGGCACTAAAAAAAACTCAACGGGATAACTTTGAGCGCATTGGGCTGAAACTTCTAGTGTCTCGGACAATTGGCCAGCCGGGAACTTCATTGGAATACATTTTTCTGTTGTAGGATTAAATTGATAAAATACAATTCCTTTTTGACCCTCTTGTTGTGCTAAATCGCCAGGCGCTTCTGTATGAAGTTCCGTTCCTATTTTTCTTCGTTTTCTTTGTTGCTGATTTTTTCTTCGTTCTCTTGTACTTTCATTATCCTTCTCTCTGTTTGCTGCAATTTCGGCTTGACTTACTGTCGATTTAACCCGAGCATATTCATCATTATACCCATCTTGGAAAAATTTAGGCTTTTTATTCAAATGTTCCATTTTTGGGCGGCCAAACCTAGCTGCTCTTCTACCGGCGTTTCTACCAAGACAATACTGTTCTTTGTCTTCCTCGTTGGTAAATTGTATATTTACTCTCTGGTATGGACGAGTTACGGCTGGCTCGATTGTGTATCTTTTCAAATCTTTTCTCTCTTAATAATCGTTTTACAAAACTCCCAATTATAAAAAATAAAGATTAAGAGAGTATTAATATTAACCATCTTTCTATTGAGGCATCAGTGGCATCAGGACAGCTTATTTATCTTAATTAACTAGGAACTACTCCATCAAAAACAACTGAAAGTAAACCATAAAAGGTCTATCGAATGCTGGTGAAGGTCTAAAGATTACCATTATGAATGAACCTATTGACCAAGATAGTTGGCACAAAATCAATAAGAAAATTGAAGCTGTTAAAAGAAAAATCACCGTTTTAAAATGAGAGATCGTGTGATTAGAAAACCAATAATAATGCCTGCAAAATTTATCCAATAAAACGGCCAAGAAACAATTCCAAGTCCTACAATATTGGGTCCAGGACAAATTCCAGTAATTCCCCAGCCTACACCAAATGCAGCCGCACCAAGAATAAGTTGCCAGTCAATTTTTTCTTTGGTAGGCAATTCATAGCACTTGTTGAGCAAGGGTTTGGCCAACCATTTACGCAACTGAAATAAAAGAAAAGTCACCAATAAAGCCGTAAAGAATGTGATATATAAATTTACTTTGAATGTTTCAGCACCAATTTTTAGACCTGATATAATAATATCCGGGCTGTACATTCCTGTTAAAATTAAACCTAAACCGAATACCAAACCAGCCATTAATGAGATTAAAGATTTCATATTTTAACTCCTTAGTGTATTAACCAAGCCGTTATTATTGCAACAGGAAAGAAGATACTAACGGCAGTTATCGAGCGTTTGCGTAAGAGAGATACTCCACAAAGTCCGTGTCCACTGGTACAACCATTGCCAAGATAGGTGCCTCCACCAACCAATATACCCCCAAGAAACAGTAGCCAATGACTCGTTTTAAAAATAGTTATGGGATTAGGGACAACCTGAACAAAATTAAAGATTACACCACTTAAAAAGAGCCCCAGAATAAAAAAAATATTTTCGGTATTAGGTCGATTAGTTGCAAAATCCCATACACGAAATAATAGGCCGCTACAACCAAGAATTTTACCTCGAACCAAGAGCATTATTGCGGCGGCAACTCCAAGAAGAATTCCTCCTAGAACAACCTGTACTTCGATGATCATTATGACTATCTCCTTGATTTAAATAATTTTTCCATGATATATGCAAAATTAGGCTCCAATGTAAAGAACCATCCCACCCACTGAGTTGGCATATATTAGTATTCAAATCGACTGTTTGAAACTGGATGGGAGATTCATAATGAATATTAACGTATTCAGTAAAGATATAGCTAAAACAATTTTTCAACTTCATGGTGCATGATTAACAAGGAAAAAAGGACATTTTTCGAAAAGGCTATTGGCAAATGGAACTCCCCATGTACTGATCATGGATAAAACTGGAGCCAACAAAGCGGGTATTGATGCCATAACCCCTCCCGTTTGGCGCTGCTTCTCATGCTGGCGGCCTCCTCCAGCTCAATGTCAGACAGGTCAAACACCTCAACAATATCGTGGAACAGGATCATCGATTCATCAAGAAGACCACCAAACCCATGAAGGAATTCAAGGCATTTCATTCTTCAAAGGCGATATTGGCGAGGCTCGAATTGCACCACATGCTTAGGAGATGAGTTGTGTCTATAATAAATATTTAGATGTTTGATAAATGTCACTATTTCAAATAGTGAAGAATTATACACAAGGAAGACAATTTGATGAACCTTCTGGGTGTTGACAAAGAACAAATTGAAAAAAGACTAATTAAAGAGTCCTATAAAAATTTTTCGCTGTCCATTTTGGGTGATTTCATTGCTGTCGTTCTATATTTTCTTCTTCTATGGTCCCACATCACCAACAAACTAATCCTGATAACCTGGTTAGTCCTCATGCTGGTTTTTAACCACCTATTAAGAGGCCTATTTCTGCTAAAACACGCGCTACAATCAAAGCAAGAGGCAAAACTACCATTGTCCTTTTGGAAGTGGTACTTCATTATTAATAATCTTCAATCCGGGATTTTATGGGCTTTAGGGGGGCTTTTATTCCTCTATATCCCCGATCCAATGATTCGTCTCATTATTTTCATATTTCTTACTGGGATAATTGGTGCCCCGTCTGCCAAACTGATGACGTTTTACCTTGCTTATCTAGGCTTTTTATTACCCGGTTGGCTAGTCATGCTGGCTATTGCTTTTTCTTTATCCAGTCCCGTTTCAATAATACTTTTTGCTGCCATTATACTTTATACCACTATGTTACTGCTTTATATTCATGATGCTCATCAGCAATTAGTCAAGTCGATCTATCTGGAACTCTATAGCTCCAATCTATTAGTTGATTTAAAGCGAAGCGAAGAATACTTCCGAAACACTGTCGAGAATGCGCCAATTGGCATGGCCATTATCTCTCCCGAAGGTAAATTCCAGCATGCCAATCGTACTATGCAGGAAATACTCGGTTATACAGATGAAGAACTGAAGCAAAAAACAATCCTCGAAGCCACCCATAAAAATGATATCGCAATAACACGGGATGCAATGCATAAACTCATTAAAAATGAATTACATATTTCTCATATGGAAAAAAGATTTATACAAAAAGATGGCAATATAATCTGGGCTATGGTCAGTGCTTCCCTGATACGTGATGAACAGGGCAACCCTATTAATTTTATTATACAGATGAAAGATGTCAGCGACCGTATCGAGAATGAAGAAAAGATGAGGAAGTTAAATGAAAAAACCATGTCTACACTAAATGAACTAAAACTTTTGGAGCATGATGAAAATCTTTTAAACAAATTAAACCGCTCTCTGCAAATCTGTGTGAAAGCCGAAGAAGCCTATCCCCGTATCCTTTTAATTGCCGAAGATATGTTTCCAGAATTGAGCGGCGGGCTGTCAGTTTATAATAAAGATACTAACCAGATGGATACGGTTATCCAATGGGGCTCCGAGCAAATTATACCTAAACATTTTTTTCCTATGGACTGCTTTGCAATAAGGGAGGCAAATATCAATCTTGTTGATGATCCCAAAAAATCAATTCCATGCAGTCATTATCTTACACCGCCTGAAGGGGGGTATATTGGTGTACCGCTGATGATGCAGAGTGAATTGGTAGGTGTTATTCATTTCCTTGCGAAAAAAGATAAAAAACTCACCCAGCACGAACAAGATATGGCTACATCATTTGGTAATATTATCAAGCTAGCTTTGGCAAATATTAATTTACGCGCCTCTTTAAGCGAGCTTTCCCTGCATGATGCCCTGACAAACCTATATAACCGCCGTTATTTAAATGACATCTTAACCCGTGAACTTATCCGGATTGCTAGAGACAAAAGAAAATTATGTGTCGCTATGATGGACCTTGATGATTTTAAAAAATTTAATGATACCTATAGTCATCTGGCAGGAGATCAAGTGCTTAAAACAGTGGGTGAGTTGCTGATGAAAAATTTCCGGGGCAGTGACATTTCCTTCCGTTTTGGCGGCGAAGAATTTGTGGTGGTTTTATTAAATACAGACTTAAATAATGCTTTCAAAAAAATGGAAAAATTTAGCGAAATATTAAGAAATACTCCTATCATCTATAAAGACAAAAGGATACCCTCTATTACTATTTCCATTGGTCTAGCTGAAGCACCTCTTCATGGCGCAGTACTCGATGACATTATAAAAGCTGCTGACCATGCCCTCTATGTTGCTAAGCAAAGTGGAAAAGATCAAGTAAAAGCTTTCAACTGAATGTGGTAGGCTTTGTCGCATGCTGTCCTTTTCGAAACATATGATAGAGTTCAATACCTGCCAGGGTAGCTTCAGCTGAGTGAACGGCTTTAAACTCCTTCATCGGTTTGGTGATTTTCTTGATGAATCGATGACTCTGTTCCACGATATTGTTGAGGTATTTTTAAATCAATAAAAACGCTGTATGAGTCTTTTAAAATCAAGGCAGCGTTTTCTGATTTTTCATTAGGTTGGATTAATTGCTGCTACCATCATCCGGTAAAATACGAGTATGTTTGCCATAGACAATTAGCACACGTTGCTTGACTTTCAATCTTAAGTCTTCAGATTGTGCTACAGAAACAATACTGCCATTGTTTAATTTAACCACATAAACATAGCCCTGGCCGCCATCAATATATTCACTACCAGGAGCAGCCTTGTTGTTTATTGTATTTTTACTATGAAACTTAACGGCTTGTTTTGAAATAATCACACCAGAAGCAACTTGTTTCAATTTTCCTACTTCGGCAACATCATATTCGCTGGGTTGAGTCTTGTTACAGGCACTCAATAGTAAACAACAAACTAAGCCAAACAGCCAAACTAACTTTTTCATTTTTATTCTCCATTTAAAGTTCTTTATCAGCAACATTTAACCGCTCGCTAGTTTAATACAAATCAATGAATAAAACCTATTCATAATAATCAATTTCATATCTTAAAAACGAAGAGCTTAGCTACTAAAATCGCAAAAAAATCAGTATTGGGTATATAATGTTGCAATATTATTAAAATTCCCTAAATAAAATTATAAAAGCGGAGTACGAAGTACAAGCTAAGCTTCCATTGCTCTGAGGAGAATAATCAATGCATTCGCCTTATAAATACCTACTGCTTATTGACGACTCCCCATGGGACGAACACCTTGCTGAGTATTTTGCTAAATTCGGCTATAAAATTATCCAGTTACATAATTTATCTGAACTTAATAAAGAGACGGAACAGTTCGCAGCTCTATTAATTAATTGGTCAATCTTTCAAGCAGACTCCTCCACGGTAGATAGCTTGTATCATCGCTATCATGTCCCCATTATTATCATTAGCGACACCTCCGATGAAGATACTTGTGTACGCATGCTCGAAGCGGGAGCTGATGATTTCCTCATTAAGCCTCTTCATCCACGGGAATTACATGCCCGCATTTCTGCGATTACAAGAAGAGTTCAGCGTTCTAATCAAGATTTAGAACAGGAAAAGGAAGTGCTAGTTTTTGCTGATTGGCGACTTTATCCGGCTTCGCGTCAAGTATTTAATAGAGCTAATCAAGAATTGCAGCTAAGTGCCGGCGAATATGATTTACTGCTTGCTTTTATTCGCCAACCACAACGGGTTTTAGGAAGAGAATTTTTGCTCCAAATCACAAAAAATAGCGATCTTAATCCCTTCGATCGACGTATTGATGTCCAAATTAGCCGTTTAAGACAAAAAATAGAGCCTGATGTAAAAAAACCTGCTCTCATTAAAACCATCCGCAACGGGGGCTATTTATTCACAGCACGAGTGCAGACAATTAAAGAAAGTGAAACAGGCGAACGACTTGATCCTAAGTGAAGAATCCTGGTTAATATAAAAACAATTATGTGATACACTTCGTCTCTACGTACCGCGACTTGTTCGGCGTTGTAGCAAACTCTACTCTTGTCCGCGGTATCCAGGCGATCTTTTTTCTTACTGAAATCCCTGGATCCCGCGAACAAGTCGCGGGACGCAGGGAGTGAATTCAACCATGAAACAACGCCAGACAAGCCGCGGTAGGTAGGAAGACTAAAAGTTGCAACAACGCTGAACAAACGGCGGGACATAGACAAAGGCGGTTGCCCACTTATGGTAGTATGTGTGTCGAACTGAGGAATGCGTATTTATTGTAATACTTAAGCACTGCAAAACTAAACGGGAATGGAATTTAGACGTTTAATGGCAGTTTTAGAATGAGAATAATGTGAAACTTAATTTTCTAAATCTATTAAAAAAAAGATACTTCATCTCGATGACCTTAGTTCTCATTCTCCTATATACCCCTTTTTTGATTTATCAATTTATTGTTAAAACGCCCGCGAAACCAACTATTAATGAGACAAAGATTGTTGAAATTGAAGAATTAGAAAAGAAAGATATCCGCCAGACCATCCGACTTATTGGTACAATTCGCCCTAAACACGCAACCATTCTCATTGCTAAAGGTTCTGGGATGCTTGACTCTCTAGTCCCAACAGGTCAAAAAATTCAAAAAGGCGAACTCATTGCAAAAATTGTCAATCCAGACATTGAAAATAATTATCAACTTGCAGAGGTAGCAGAAAAAATAGCCAAAACGCAGTATGAGCGCCTATCAGGTTTACTTAAAGCGGGGATTGTTAGTTCTAAAGAAGCAGAAGAAAAAAAGCAAGCCTGGATCCTATCACAAAGAGATTTATCTAAAGCCAAAATTGAGCTCGATACCATGCGTTTTTACGCTCCCTTCGACGGCATTATCGGTGCTTATAAAAAAAGAGAAGGGGCACAAATTAATCAAGGTGATCCTATTGTAACAATCTATGATCCCACATCCTTGGTGGTTGATTTCGATATTCCCTGTACTAATCTAACAACCATCAATGAAGGCCAAGCAGTTCGCATTTTTGCAAAAGAGTACAGCCTTAGTCATGTACAAAAAATGATAGACGAGGAAACGCATATGTGCCCTGCTGATGTTGATATCCGCTGTGAGCACTGCGTGGTAGGTTCAAATGTCGATGTTGATCTGGTGGTGGAAGAGAGGAAGGAAACGATTGTTATTCCTTTTACTGCAGTATTTTTAAAATCCAGTGAACCCCATGTCTATGTCGTAGACCATAATAAAATCGTTTTGTTACCAGTAAAAACAGGACTTAAAGAAAAATCGACGATTGAAATCATCTCTGGTTTAAAGCCTGGTCAAAAGCTAGTCACCCGCGGTCAAGAGCGTTTGTATCCAGGGCTACAAGTAGCTATTTATAAACCTGATTCTTCTCGCGTATCCCTATGAAATTGACTAGCTATTTTATTAAACATCCGGTTATAGCAATCATCCTAAACTCCATGATTGTGGTCTTAGGCTTACTTAGTTTTTATTCACTGTCGATTCGTGAGTACCCTAACATCAGTTTTCCAACCATCACTGTGCAAACAACTTATCCCAACGCCAGTCCTGATCTGGTTGAATCAGCAGTCACTAATATTTTGGAGGATCGCTTAGCAGGAATCGAAGGCTTAGAAAATATTACCTCCCAATCAAATTCAGGCTTTTCGCAAATTACCTTAATATTCCGTGCTGGGACACCGATGGATAGGGCATTAAATGCGACCCAGGATGCGGTGGGTCAAGCAAAATCCATGCTTCCTACAGAAATAAAAACGCCTCTTGTTGAACGGCAGCGCAAAGCAACTGGATTTCCTTTTATCGGCATTTCACTGGAGTCCACTTCGCTTGATTTTGGTGAATTAACTCATTATGCCAATTTAAATCTAAAAAACGCTTTTCGCAGCGTACCTGGTGTTGCCTCAGTAGAGGTATGGGGACAACCCTATACTTATGCTATTCGTCTCGATCCGAAAAAATTGTTTGCTTTTGGAACTAATGTCGATGAAATTTTAGATGCACTTGGCCGAAGTCGCGTTTCTATGCCGGCAGGTAATTATCAAAATAAGATCCCCAGTTCACTTAATTCGGAACTTAAAACCAGTGAAGATTACGAAAATTTACTGATTAAAACCGATAACAAGCGCTATCCTGTTCTATTAAAATCAGTTGCGCAGATTAAATTGACCACCGATAACACGCAAATGCGAGTCAGAGTCAATGGTCATGCAGGTTTAGTCTTATCGGTTGATCGAGCTAATGATGCAAATCCGATTGAGGTTTCAAAATTGGTGCGCAAAGAAGTTGCTGCTTTACAGCAAAGCCTGCCCAAAGATATGAAAATCTCTGTAATTCTCGATCAATCAGACTTTATCAACTCTTCGCTTAAAAATATTCAATCCTCGATTTTGGAGGCTATCCTTTTAGTACTTTTTATTGTTTTCATTTTCTTGCGTAATATTCGCGCGACCTTAATTCCTTTATTAACCATTCCTATTTCGCTGCTGGGTTCCCTGCTGTTTTTAAAACTTTTTGGCTATTCCATTAATTTAATGACGTTATTAGCAATGGTACTTGCCGTAGGGCTTGTCGTTGATGATGCCATCATTGTCTTAGAAAATATCTGGCGTCATATTGAAAATGGCCTAAGCTCACTAGCAGCGGCGATAAAAGGAGCTAAAGAAATTGGTTTTGCTATCGTTGCCATGACGCTCACTTTGGCCAGTGTTTATATGCCCATAGCTTTCGTGCAGGGGATGCTTGGGCAATTATTTATTGAATTTGCTGTGGCACTTGCAGGCAGTGTTTTTATTTCAGGCCTAGTCGCTCTGACGCTTTCACCGCTAATGTGTGCCAAATTATTAAATGCAAACACACATCATTTATGGCCTAAAATCGATCAGTTCCTTGATTGGCTCGCAGCGCTTTATGCGAAAAGTTTAGGCTATAGTATTAAACAAAAAAAAATCACGCTGCTTGCTGCTTGTATTTCCATTGGCCTCAGTGTTTTGTTCTACAGTTTATTACCTCATGAGACAGCACCGAAAGAAGATCGTGGACTCATAGGCATTTTTACCCCCTCCGTTGCCGGTGAAGATCTGGATAGTTTAAATAAAAAAGCAGAAAGCATAGAAGCAAAGAGTAATGGTATTCCCGAGTCGGATAATAAATTGACCTTTGTCGGTGATTGGGGCTCAAGTATCATTCTTCCACTTAAACCTCATGCCACAAGACAACGCTCGGCAGAACAAATCACCGAAGCACTCAAACCACAACTGACTCATTTTCCTTCTATGGATGCGCATGTTTGGTCGTGGGATAATGGTCTTCCAGGCGTTGATAATGTCGGTAACGGCTCCGATCTCAGTTTAGTTATCTCAAGCTCAGACAGTTATCGTCAATTATTTGAACAAACAGAAAAAGTCAAAGCGGCGCTTGATAACACTAAACTTTTTGAAAATACGCGTTTTGATCTCCGTTTGGATTCCATGGGTTTTAACATCGATCTGGACAATAATGTGCTTTCAAAACTAGGTTTATCAGCTAATCAGGTAGCAAAAACAATCGAAGTATTTTTTAGTGGCAATAAAGCCATCAGCTTCCAAAAGGATGGTGTTGTTTATAACCTAACCGTCAAAGGCGCCACCTCCCCCTGGACTTTGGATGAATTATACCTCACCACCCCAACGGGAAATCGCATCTCATTAGGAACTGTCGCGAAGATGAGCCCCAAAGCGCAACCAGCAACACTCGATCACTATAAACAAATGCGCTCAACAACGCTCCATATTCAGCCTCGCGCCGGTGAATCCATGTTTAATAAAATGGATAAAATTTGGGAGCTCACTAAAAATGAATTACCGGCCAATTATAAAATAACCTGGGATGGCGCAGCTAAAACCTATAGCGAATCGTCAAATACCATGTTGTTTTTATTGATTTTATCGCTAGTATTTATCTATGCTATCTTGGCTGCTCAGTTTGAAAACTTTATTGACCCTTTTATTATCCTATTGACCGTACCCCTAGCTTGTTCTGGAGCGCTATTTTTAACCTATTTATGTGGGCAGTCATTGAATATTTTCACTCAAGTCGGAATAATTACCTTAATTGGCTTGATTTCTAAACATGGGATTTTAATCGTTGAATTTGCTAATCAGTTAAGGGCTCAAGGAACACCTCTTTTTGAAGCTATACAACAAGCCTCTGTCTTACGCTTGCGCCCCATTCTGATGACCACAGCAGCCATGGTTTTTGGCGCGATTCCTTTATGCTTATCTCATGATGCCGGTGCTGAATCCCGCCATGTAATCGGCACCGTGCTGATTGGCGGATTGTGCATGGGCACTCTGTTTACCCTTTTTGTTCTACCGTCTGTGTATTATTTTATTAAATTGCCTTTGCAGCGAAAGCGGCTCAACACTTGATTTAGGTCCGTTTCTTATTCACTTTCACCATCTTGACGGTTTTTATCGTATTATCCCCTACTTTCAAGATTTCAAACTGAAAATTTTCTATCTGCAAACAGCAATCCGGTGGTGGGATGTAACCTAAATGTTCGATAATCACCCCACTCAGTGTTCGCGGACCAATCAATGGTAATTGCCAATTTAAAAGCCGTTTTAAATGACGTAGGGTAATACTGGCATCGACAATCACTGAACCATCTTCTTGTTGAGAAATATCTTTACTCAAATCAGCAATATCGGTAGTAAATTCACCCACTACTTCTTCAAGAATATCTTCCATAGTAACTAAACCGAGCAAATCACCGTATTCATCCACGACAAAACAGCTTCGTCGTTTCATTTTGCGAAAATTTAAAATCTGCACATTTAAAGGGGTTGCTTCAGGAATAAAATAAGGAGGCGTTGCCGATTTTAACAAATTCTCCATGTCAAGACGTTCATCGAGAGCCAAGTTCAGAACATTACGGACATGAATCATGCCCACTAAATTATCGATGGTGTCTCGATAAAGCGGTAAGCGGGTATGTTGTGCGGTTTCCAATTGGTCGAGCAACTCATGCCAAGGCTGCTCCAGATCGAGGCCAATAATATCGGCCTTAGGCACCATGATATCTTCGACGGTCGCCTGCTCTAGATCAAGCAAACTGATTAACATACTTTTATGTTCTACAGGCAAAAGTCCACCCGCTTCATGGACAACAGAACGCAGCTCTTCTCCCGATAAAGCTTCTTTTTGTACTTTATCCATTGAAATACCAAACAGGCGCAAAATACCATTCGTGATCCAACTGATCACTTGCACAAGGGGCGCCATGATATTTTGCATCCACTTTAAAGGTAAAGAGGCAGCAAACGCCACTTGTTGCGGATAAAGTGCAGCCAACGTCTTGGGCGTCATTTCTGAAATAACAAGAACAACAAGAGTTAAAAGCAGCGTCGCGATAGCCACACCTGCATCACCATATAAACGCTGGCCAATTAAAGTAGCGACTGTTGAGGCTACAATATTCGCCAAGGTATTGCCAATAAGCACCACACTCAACAATTTATCAGGTCGAGCTAACATTTGATTCACACGAATCGCTTGCTTATTATTTTTTTTTACCAGATGGCGTAAGCGATAGCGGTTTAGGGACATCATGCCGATTTCTGATCCCGAAAAAAAACCGGAGAGAACAATCAGAAGAGCTAAAATAATGAGCAAAGTGACTAAAGAGAACTGCACCGCATATCCCAATAATTGAACGAGCTTAGTCATCCATCATAACAAAAAAATCTGACGATACCCATTCTATCTAAATGGATATATTACTCTCGCTGCTATTAATTGTTGGGTCAAGGCTTAACTTACAGGGGGAGATTAGCTCCGGTGCGATTCTCTTTAATTTGTCTTTATATTTATGTTAGCTAGTATGCTATAGTATACGTTTTTGCATTAGAGTAATCGCTATGTTTGAGAATTTAACCGAGCGTTTAACCCGGGCCTTTAAAAATATCAGTGGCCAAGGTCGCTTAACTGAAGAAAATATGCAGCAAATGCTGCGTGAAGTCCGTATCTCTTTGCTCGAAGCAGATGTCGCTTTACCTGTGGTTAAAGAGTTTATTGAACAAGTTAAGCAAAAAGCAGTAGGTCAAGAAGTTTCATTAAGCTTAAAACCTGATCAGGCACTGTTAAAGATTATTCATGATGAATTGGTGCATATCCTTGGTGATGCCCGCGCTGAATTAGATTTCAAAACCCAACCCCCCGCTGTCTTTTTGATGGCAGGTTTGCAAGGTTCGGGTAAAACAACCTCAACTGCAAAGTTAGCCCGTTATTTAAAAGAAACCGAAAATAAAAAAGTCATGTTAGTGAGTGTCGACGTCTATCGTCCTGCTGCTATTGACCAATTGAAGGTTTTGGCTAAGCAAATCGATGTTGCCTTCTTTCCTGCAGAGGCGCATGAACAACCATTGGCCATTGCTCACAAAGCGCTAGAGAGCGCTAAAAAACAATACATGGATGTGGTGATTTTTGATACCGCCGGTCGTTTGCACATTGATGAAGAAATGATGGCGGAAATTAAAGCCTTGCATCATGCGGTTCAACCCGTTGAAACACTCTTCGTTGTGGATAGCATGACGGGGCAAGATGCAGTCAACACCGCGAAAGCCTTCCATGAAGCACTTCCTTTAACTGGGGTGATCTTAACCAAAACCGATGGTGATGCCCGTGGTGGTGCTGCACTTTCGGTGCGACAAATTACTGGAAAGCCGATTAAATTCTTAGGTTCTGGTGAAAAAATTGACGCTTTAGAACCTTTCCATCCAGAACGAATTGCTTCTCGTATTCTAGGTATGGGGGATATCTTAACCCTGATCGAAGAAGTTGAGCGCAAAGCTGACAAAGTAGCCAGTGAGAAATTGGCGAAAAAACTTAAAAAAGGTAAGGGCTTTGATTTAGACGACTTTAAACAGCAGTTAGAGCAAATGAATCAAATGGGCGGTATTAGCAGCATGATGAGCAAACTGCCCGGCATGAGTCAATTACCCCAACAAGCAATGGGTGCAGTCAATGATAAAGCAATGGCTAGAACAATCGCTATTATCAATTCAATGACGCCTAAAGAGCGACGAATTCCTAAAATCATCGTTGGTTCAAGAAAAAAACGTATCGCCCTTGGTTCCGGTACGCAGATTCAAGATGTTAACCGTTTGCTGAAACAATATGAGCAAATGCAAAAAATGATGAAAAAATTTACTAAACCCGGCGGAATGAAGCAAATGATGCGTGGTCTTGGAGGTTTACCCGGTTTAAAAGGAATTATTCCTGAAGATGACCGCAAATAATTGAAAAACCACTTCCCTTGCCGAGTTAATTTTCGTACAATACACGGCATTTTTTACGTAACCATTCTTAAAAGTAGAGGAAAATAATGGTCGTTATACGTTTATCACGAGCTGGCGCAAAAAAGCGTCCTTTTTACAACATGGTCGTTACTGACAGCCGTAAGCGCCGCGATGGCGGCTATATCGAGCGAATTGGTTATTTCAATCCAATCGCACGTGGTCAAGAAGTTCGCTTGCATTTAGAAATGGACAAATTAACTCACTGGCAAAGTCAAGGTGCACAATTATCTGACCGTGTTAGTGCATTAGTTAAAGAATTTAAGAAGAAAGCTGAAGCTAAATAAGCGTGGAAAATAGTACTGACTGGATTGTTGTAGGCCGTTTTGGTCGTGCTCACGGAATTAAAGGTTTTATTAGCGTTTATTCCTTTACCGAACCACGTGACAACATCTTGCGTTATACAGATTGGCATGCCCGCATAGCTAACCAATGGCAACCCTTAAAAATAGTGCATTTAGAAATCAATAATAAATTGATTCTGGCACAGATTGAGGGATACCGAGAGCGTGAACAGGTCGCCCGATTAACCAATGTAGAAATCGCTGTCAGTCGTACTCAACTTCCTGCGTTAAAGCCAGGTGAATACTATTGGCATGAACTTGTAGGTATGCAAGTGGTTAACCAGCAAGGTCAATCATTTGGGAAAGTAATTGAAATTCTACCTACGGGTGCCAATGATGTTTTGGTCGTACAGGGTGATGAAAAACGTCATCTCATCCCTTACTTGCCAGGACAGTATGTAATTGAAGTAAATCCCAGCGAACGACTTATTAAAGTTGATTGGGAATTGGATTTTTAAAGCATGTTGCATCTTGGCATAATAAGCTTAATGCCTGAAATGTTTGCTAGCCTGAAATACGGCGTAGTCGGGCGAGCAATTGAGCAGAATTTAGCAAAGATAGACTACTGGAATCCACGTGACTGGGCAGCAAGGCCTTATCGTCAAGTTGATGATAAGCCTTATGGTGGAGGCCCAGGAATGGTAATGATGTATGAACCCTTGCATGCAGCAATTACTCATGCAAAAAACCAGATGCCAAGCACTTGTAAGACTATTTATCTCAGTCCACAAGGCAAGGTAATCCGCCAAACCGATTTAAATCAGGTGGCAGAAAACAAGCAAGCCTTGCTTTTTATAGCAGGCCGCTATGAAGGAATTGATGAGCGTATTATTAGTCATCATGTGGATGAAGAATGGTCTCTTGGTGATTTTGTTTTAAGTGGTGGCGAATTGGCAGCCATGGTATTTATTGATGCAGTTATACGCTTATTACCAGGCAGCCTTGGGCATTTAGGTTCAGCAGAGCAAGATTCATTTATGAATGGCTTATTGGACTGCCCACACTACACCAGGCCGGCAAGCATCGATGGTTTAGATGTTCCGCCAATATTACTGGGTGGTAACCACAAAGAGATAGAGCGCTGGCGCAGAAAACAAATGCTAGGTAAAACCTGGCTCAAACGGCCAGATTTATTAGAAAAATTTGAGTTAACTGATACTGACAAGCGCTTGCTTGTCGAGTTTAAACGCGAACACGGCGATTCCTATTGAGGAATGCCAATTTGAGGAGTGATCATGACCAACATTATTGACGAATTGAATGCTGAGCAAATGAAAGGCAAAGAGATTCCCGAATTTAGTTCAGGTGATACTGTTTTAGTGCAAGTAAAAGTAAAAGAAGGAACTCGTGAGCGTTTACAAGCCTTTGAAGGTGTCGTGATCGCTAAGCGTAATCGTGGTTTGAATTCTGCGTTCACAGTTCGCAAAATTTCTCATGGTGTCGGTGTTGAGCGAGTTTTCCAAACTTATAGTCCTATTGTTGATAGTATCGTTGTTAAACGCCGTGGTGATGTACGTCGTGCTAAATTATACTACCTCCGCGACTTAGCTGGTCGTGCTGCACGTATTAAAGAAAAATTAACTGGCAAAAAAGAAAGCTAAGATCTTCATGCTCATCGTTACCGCTTTCAACACTCCAGCTGGTTGGCTTGAAATCGAGTACGATGAGCATTACATTCATCGAGCAATATTTACCCAGGTCCCCATTCAAAATCGGGTCGAGAATCAACTCACTCAAACAATAACTCAAGAACTTCAGCACTATTTCAACAACCCTCATCATCGGTTTCAGCTTCCTTTAAAACCTCAAGGTACCGTTTACCAGCAACGTGTTTGGAATGCTTTATTGGTCATTCCTGTCGGTCGAACTCTGACTTATGGCGAACTGGCCAAAGCCCTACAATCAAGTCCTCGTGCAATAGGTCAAGCCTGCAAAAATAATCCCCTCGCTTTATTTATCCCTTGCCATCGCATTGTGGGCAAAACAAATCAAGGCGGATATATGGGGCGAGCTAATGCCTTAGGTTACAAGACTTCTTTGCTCATGCATGAGCATGCAATTTAGTTTTGCTTAGCTAGACAGCAAATTTTTTATCTCCTGCTATGCTTAAAAAAATAGTAGAAAATAATTTCACCCACTGATAAAAACAATAAGAGGTCTGCTATCAGATCTTGAAAATTCTCGGGAGCGCACCATGAAAAAGATGAGTATAGTTGCAATTTTGCTTCTATTGCCCTTTTCTGTATCCGCAAACTGTGATTTAACTCGCTTTCGCTGGGGTTGCGATATTCCGGTGAAGCCAAAACGGTCAAGCCATGCGCCCTCTTTATTTTATTGTGGTCAGTCTTACGGCTACATTACTAAAGCTCAATATGAGGTGCTCTCTCGCTATCGTCGAGCGTCAGTGAATATGGTCTTAAAAATAGATGGCGAATATATCGATAGCCCCTGTATCCCCGCTGAACGTAATTGAACAAATTTGTTTTGGGTATACAATATCGCTTTATAGTATCTGGCCTCGCTTTATGAAAAAGAATTTGCTTGAATTTGACGGTCTAACCATTGAAGTACTAAGAAAGCCTATTAAAAATATTCACCTGCGCATTTATCCACCTGATGGACAAATAAAAGTGAGCGCTCCCCTGCGAATGCATTTAGATTTAATCCACAATCAAATTGAAGCAAAGCGTGACTGGATTCATGCTCAACGGACTAAACTGCGAGCAAGATCCTACAGCCCACCCATGGCATTCGAGACCGGCGAACAACATGATTTTCTCGGTAAAACTTATACCCTAATCATCCACGAGACTGACAGTTCACCGAAGGTCATCGTCCAGCAGGACGCTATTCATTGCTATACAAGAACAAACGCCAGTGTTGCCGATAGGCAATTACTCTTACAAAACTGGTACAGACAGCAAATGAAAGACCTGTTACCCGAGTTGCTCAGAAAATGGGAGGGCATTATTGGCGTCACAGCGAACAGTTGGGGTATTAAATCAATGAAGACACGCTGGGGCTCATGCAATACGGATAAAAAACGGATCTGGCTTAACTTAACGCTCATCAGCAAACCGTTGCCTTGCCTAGAATATGTACTCGTGCATGAATTGGTGCATCTCTTAGAAGCCAGTCATAATAAGCGTTTTCATGCTTTTATGGATCAATTTTTACCTCACTGGCGCGATTTAAAAAATCGATTGGAAGAAAAGCCTTTACGTTAGTGGAGATAGCTCTCGTGAACTGCAGAAAATTCGCGTAGAATTTGAGTTAATTACTCTCATTATGCTTAAATTGTCATCCCTGCGAAGGCCGGGATGACAACAATTTCGTGGGGATACATCAGAGCCCGAACGTTTTGTCCAAGGATTCTCAAATGGTGCACTATTGAACACTCAGATAGAAGATGAAATCTGTGAAAAAGGATTTCACATTATTGATAATTTTCTAGAACCGCAAGATTTTGCCCTACTCTCAGCTAAAGCGGAATTGATGCACAGCCAAGGGCAATTTAAAGGCGCTAAAATTGGGCATCGCATCGCAGCGACTCATAATGCCGATATTCGCCGCGATGAAATATGTTGGCTGGATGATGATTCCAGCGATCGCGCGATTAATGCCTATTTCAATAAAATTCGTGCCATTGCGGATCGGTTAAACCAAACTTTATTTTTAGGTTTGGTCGATTTTGAAACTCATTTTGCGATTTACCAACCTGGCTCTTTTTATAAAAAACACGTGGATCAATTTATTTCCACTCAAGCGCGACGGATATCCTGCGTTTATTATCTCAATGAGTCTTGGCAAGAAGCTTATGCCGGGCAGTTAAAACTCTTTGATAAAAACGATCAACTGCTCGCCAATGTCCTTCCCCGAGGCAATCGCTTCATCTGTTTTAATAGCGATTTACCTCATGAAGTCTGTGAAACCAAACACCCGCGATATAGCATCGCCGGCTGGATGAAGACGCGATCGATGTCCGTAATTTTCTAGTGTATAATGGGCGTTTTTCCTTATCGTCAGCTACTATGTACGCTTTAGAAATTCACCAGTTACGTAAAGTCTATGCTAATGGCGTTGAAGCCCTTAAGGGCATCGATCTGACCGTAAAAACTGGCGATTTTTTTGCCCTTTTGGGTGCCAATGGAGCAGGCAAATCAACAACCATTGGTCTAATCACCTCGCTCCTTACCAAAACCTCTGGCAGCATTAAAATCCACGGCTATGATTTGGATGAGTCTCCTGACTTGGCGAAAGCTTGTTTGGGGTTGGTGCCACAAGAAATTAATCTTAATATTTTTGAAACTTGCGAGCATATTTTAATCAATCAAGCTGGTTATTACGGCATTTTGCGCAAAGAAGCATCTGTTCGCGCAAAAAAACTTCTACACCAGCTAGGTTTATGGGAAAAACGAGATGAAATTGCTCGTCATCTATCCGGTGGTATGAAGCGTCGGTTGATGATAGCTCGGGCTTTAATTCATCAACCTAAGGTATTAATTCTGGATGAGCCGACGGCGGGAGTGGATATCGAGATTCGCCGTAGTATGTGGGAGTTTTTAACCAATACTAATCATGAGGGAACCACCATTATTTTAACAACCCATTATCTTGAAGAAGCTGAGCAGCTCTGTAAGAACATCGCTATCATTGATAAGGGTCAACTTGTAGCAAATACCTCGATGAAAAAGTTACTCCAAACTTTAAGACATCAGACCTTAGTTTTCACCACGAGTGAACCAATTAATCATTTGCCCACAATGCAGGGCTTTATTCCTAAATGGATTGATTGCAATACTTTTGAATTACGCATTGATAATGAATGTTCTCTCAATACCCTCTTTACCGTATTAACTGAACACGGTATTACCGTTCATAGTGTACGGAACAAAACCAATCGCTTAGAAGAACTGTTTTTGGATCTCATCAACTATGGCCACTAAACAACAAGTTATCGCAATTTACACCATAATAAGACGTGAACTGGTAAGAATGTTTCGCATCGCCAGCCAAGTCTTTTTACCCCCTGTCATTACGACTGCTCTTTATTTTTTAATCTTCGGCAGCTTAATCGGAAGTCGCATAGGCGATATTAGCGGTGTGAGTTATCCGGTTTTCATTGCTCCCGGACTCATTATGATGTCGGTCATATCTAACTCCTATGCCAATGTATCCTCCTCGCTCTATAGTGTCCGCTTTCAAAGAAGTATTGAAGAAATTTTAGTGAGCCCAATGCATGACGGTTTATTACTTCTTGGCTATGTTTTAGGCGGAGTAATAAGAGGTTTAATTGTTGCTGTATTAGTTTATATTGTGTCTAGCTTCTTCCTAGAAATAAAATTCACCCAGATTCCGATAACCTTATTAGTCATCCTTCTCGTATCGGCGGTATTTTCACTTGCTGGATTTACCAACGCAATGCTAGCACGTAATTTTGACGATATAATGATTATTCCTACCTTTATCCTCACTCCACTCACCTATTTAGGCGGCGTATTTTATACGACCAACATGCTCCCCCCTTTCTGGCAGAAAATTTCTCATTTAAACCCCATCCTTTATATGGTGAATGCGCTTCGCAATGCCATGATTAATGTCTGCGAAGTCAATATGTTGACCTCTATGTTTATTATTTGCATAATGTTGGTTGTATTAACCGCACTCAATATGATTCTGTTAAAAAAAGGGGTGGGGTTGCGCGAATAACTAGGCAATGGACATGAAAAATACACTGATCGAAGATTATCTATACAAATTAAAAAACTATAAATTTACCTCATACAGACAAGAGCAAATTGCAAATGAACTCTCCAAAGAGCTCCCGCAAGCTAATTCAATCAAAGAACTTCGTAATTTACTTTCTGATTACCTCGAATTAATCCAAAGCGGGAGTAGTTGTTGCTCTGTTTTGACGAATCTTATCCCTGTTTCTATCTACAGTTTTTTTACAAGCTCAGAAGAAACTACTCGACTCCCTAATAAACGAGGACAGGCAAGAGATTTGAAACAATTACTGGAAGGTTGGCTTGATGAATTAAACGCGCTAAAAACTTCGAAAAAATTGGCATGTAAAAAATTAGACAAAATGCCCTTTCAAAATAAAGCCGAGCCTTTAATGATCTTGATACGTGAATTGCTTAACAACCCTCAGGCTTTAATGCATCAAAAAATACCTAGTCTTATCAAAGAATTGAATTCTAGTGATTTAGAAAGCGCATTAGAAAACTTAGCTAAGCTCCCTAACTCACCTAAATTAACAAGCAGACGTCGAGGTGACTTCTCTGCTCAAGCGGCTATCTATACAAAACATACTGGCTGCTTTGCGTTATTAGCGGATAATTCTGCAGTGTACAATGACAAGGATAAACTTTTGACGCTTACGAATAGCCTGTTACAAGAGGCTCTAATTATTTACAAAGATCTCCATACTGAAGAAGCAACAGCAACCCAGTCTCAGATCATTGAAGAGCAAGCTAGGTCTTATGGACATGGTTAGCAACCATTGAAGCTTAGCAATGTATTTTCATCTACTTTAGAGCATGCTATGGTGGGTTGCTTAATTTAGGCTAAACCCACTCCCCCAAAAAAGGATATTTGCAATGACTAAATTAATAACTGTATTTTTATTATTGTTAAGCCAATTGACCTTCGCTGAAAACTGTATCACCAAACGTGAGCTTTTTATTGAAAATACGGCAACTAAAGTTTGGAAAACAACCATCTGCCCTAATCAAAAACTTTCTTTTCATGTCCATCATTATTCTCGAGTGGTGATCCCTGAAGAAACAGGGAGTCTAAAAGTCACTTATCAATCCGGCAAAGAGGATTTTATCAATTTAAAAAAGCAAATCCCTGTGTATTTGAGTGTCGCCCAGGGAAAAGAGCCTCATCAAGATGAAAATGCCGGTAAAGAACCCTTACATGTGACCGTGATTGAGTTGAAGAATGGTTAATACACTGACAAGCGAGTTAGACAATCCTTTTTGGCAATTTTCACTCAAGCTTTATCAACATGAAGCGATCAAAGAGGCTTGCCTTTCTTTCCAAAATCAAGAAGGGGTCAACGTTAATTTATTATTAGTTTGCTGTTGGTTGTCTTATGCAGTCGAAGTGATCTCGCAACCTGAATTTGAGCAAGCTTATCAACGAATCAAAGAGTGGCATCAGCAAGTCACTCAGCCTATGCGACAAGTTCGCCAGTATTTAAAGCGCTCTCAAGCCAACGACAACTGGGTGAATCATTTTTATCAACAAGTTTTAGCAGACGAACTTAGTTCTGAATCTTATCAACAACAGCTCCTCTATTCTTGCTTTGCTGATAAACAAAAAAGCAGGTGTTTTTTCAATGAGGAGCAAACTTTTGACTATCTTGTTTGGCTTTTCGGCGTGATGAAAATAGTTGTTACAGATACACTTAAACTAAAAATTCGTCATTTTACTCATCTAATCCGTGATAGATTGCGCTAAAAATTTGATTACTATTTTTACTGGCTACAATTTTCCTGTATTATCGCTCCCCTCAACCAGAATTTGTTATCTTAATGAAACCGTTAATCAAAGAAGCGACTTACATTTATACTTATCCACCAAGGATTTCCATTCGTTGGGCAAATGACACTACCACGGTTTACTCTTGGACAAGTTATCCTTCCCAGCCTAATTTAAGTGACTTTGGGCCATTGTTTCACTATATCAACTGTGTATTTTATCCAATCAATTATCAACTTATTCCACATCAAATAACTTTTAGGGGGAAACCACGGTATATCGAAGATATAACTTATGTGAATACTCTTCCACCAAGCATTGCAATTCGCTGGAATTGTGGTTTAACTGATTTTTATTCTTGGACAAACTTTCCTTACCCACAAAATGTAGAACATTTTAAACCTTGGTTTCCTTGGCGTGTCATTATGCCTAAAGCTCTCAAAGCTTTACCTTCAGAAGAAAAGACATCTGAAGAAGTTTTCGATTCATTTTTTACAACAGATCCCAAAGAAATTGTATGCGGCCCTTTAGACGTCCCAGAGGGTACTATCCGAAGGGATGATGCTTTTAGCAGTCAATCCTCTGATATGTTTTATCCCGCCCCTGAAGATATGAGTTCTGATGAAATATTTGAGCACAATATTAGGAATTATCAACCTAATCCTAATTTACCCATTCCTTATAATACAAGTATTGCTCAAAAATTAGAGATAGCAGCTCGCACGATTAATTCTTACAGTAATTCCCGATTTCTCTACTTTAATAGGCATCAAAATACTACTCCAAGAGAAAACTTACCGCATCAAGGAGATTATTTACATAAGTCAGGTTTAAGCACCTGAATACTCACTGATATAAAATTGCTAAGCCAATAGATTATCGGGCTTAGCGACTTTTGAGATAGGGAAACTCTTCCAGCATTATTTTGACCACTTCATCGAGCATTGGCTTCGACTGGATAATTAAGATCACTGTATCATCGCCTGCGATCGTTCCTAAAATTCCTGAACCACTCGTCGTTTCTGGAGAAAAAGACACGTATTTTCTGTCGATAAAGGAACCTAAGCTACTGGCGCTACCAGGATGGGTATGCAAAACAATCATACCAAATTCGGAAATCTGCATATTAAGCACGAGTGGCAAACTGGGCATACTGAAATCGACAACGCGATAAACGCCAGCTACTTTAGCAATTTTTAATTTTTTTAAGCGCCGCGATAAGGTTGCTTGCGGAATATCGTAACCACGTTCTTTTAATTTGTTTTGCAAATCAATTTGCTCGGGGATTTCCTGAGTTTGCACAATGCTTAAAATATGACCATCAAGAACATTATCATAAGACATTCTCATTTCCTCAAAATGAATATAAAACCATTTTTTGTTAATTATATTCATTTTTTATTGACATCGCAATCCAAAAACAATATAGTCACATAATGGATAAAAAATGGATACATAATCATCATGAAACAATTTATTCTTTGTGTGACAATAGGTTTACCCCTTTTACTAGTTGGATGTGGTTCGAGTAAAGAAGACAAAACTATTCATTTTGCCACCTCTGCAGAATATCCACCTTTTGAATACCAGGAAAATGGGAAATTAAAAGGTTTTGATATTGAACTGGCGAAATTAATTGCCAAACATCTTGGCAAAAAAGCGGTTTTCGACAACATGCAGTTTTCTAGCATTCTCCCCTCGCTGTCTTCCGGGCAGTCTGATTTGGCGATATCGACGATCACGATTACCGCTGATCGCGAAAAGAATTTTGATTTTACAACACCCTATTATTTTGAAGGGATGGCTGCCGTTTTCAAAAAAGACTCCCCTATTTCAGAGCCCTCGCAACTCACTGGGAAAAAATTGGCAGCACAACTCGGGAGCACAATGGAAATTTGGCTAAAAAAACACGCAGCCAATGAAGAAAAGACAATGATGGATAATAACAATCAAGCGATTGAAGCCTTAAAAGCAGGCCATGTGGATGTTGTATTAATGGATGGGGCCCAGGGTGCTATTTTCAGCCAGAAGAATCCGGGGCTTGCCTACGCTATTATTGCCAAAGCTGAAGACGGGTATGGCATCGCACTTCCTAAACAATCCTTACTGACTGCAAGAATTAATCGAATTTTAAATACGCTGAAAGAAAACGGTGAACTTGCCAAGCTACAGAAAACTTGGTTGGAGGGATTGCAATGGAAGAGTTAAGCCAAAATCTCCTCTTCATTGGCCAGGGTATCCTTCTCACTTTAGAGTTGATGGCCGGCGGCATGTTGATTGGCATGCTGCTTGGAACCATCCTGGCTGTACTGCGATACAAGGGTTTTTCTCAGAGCGTAATTAATCGATTTATTTCTGTCATGAGAGGGACACCTCTCATTTTACAACTCAGTTTTGTCTATTTTGCTTTGCCGGCTTTAATTGGCCTCAAAGCGAATATCCTGGTCGCAGGAATTCTCACTTTCGGACTTAACAGCTCAGCCTATATTGCAGAAATTCTACGATCAGGGATAGAAAATTTACCCAAAGGCCAGTTTGAAGCGGCTAAGACGCTACATATTCCTAATTTCTATTTATGGAAAGATATCATTCTGCCGCAGGTGATAAAAAACATTTTACCGGCCTTGGTGAATGAAATGATCGCGCTGCTTAAAGAAACCGCTTTGATCTCAACGATTGGTGGAATGGATTTGATGCGAAAAGCTCAATCTGTTGCTGCTGAGCAATTTACCTATTTCTTACCACTGTGTATTGCCGGTTGTTACTACTATGGTCTGGTTTTACTCATCGAACAGTTGGGCAAAAAAATTGAACAAGGAGGCAAACATGTTGCAAGTTAATCAGGTCTCTAAACAGTTCGCAGCGATGCCGGTATTAAATCAAGTCAGTTTTTCAATTGAAGCGCAGACTGTAGTGGGCCTTGCCGGTCCTTCTGGAGGGGGGAAATCAACCCTACTTCGATGCATTCAAGGGCTAGAGGCTTTGGATTCCGGTGAAATTAATTGCGCTGGAAAAATGGGCTTTATGTTTCAAGATTTCCAACTTTTTCCTCACATGACGGTGCTGCAAAATTTAATTTACGCCCCCAAATTGCAGAATAAAACGATCAACCATGAGGAAGCTGCCCTGCAATTGTTAACCAGCCTTGGCATCGCGGAAAAAGCAAATACCTACCCCGAACAACTTTCCGGCGGGCAAAAGCAGCGCGTCGCTCTGGCCAGAAGTTTAATGATGCAACCGAAGGTTTTGCTCTGCGATGAACCCACTTCAGGTTTGGATTTAGCAACCATTGAAGATGTTATTCAATTATTGAATTCCATTAAATCGATGGGCGTGACCATGATCATCGCTTCTCATGATCTCGATTTTCTCAGCAAAATGGCAGACCGAATTGTGGTCCTCAAAGGCGGGCAACTTGTTGCGGATGTTAAACCAAAAGAATTAGCCCATCCCGTTCATGATTTAAAAAAATATTATCAGGAGTAAAAAATGACAGAATCTATCAAAAAAATCGCTCTCGCTTATTCTGGCGGACTCGACACCTCAGTGATGATCCCTTGGCTTAAGGAAAATCATCACCAAGCGGAAATTATCGCCGTCATTTGTGATCTGGGCCAAAATGAAGATCTAGCAGCGATTAAAGAAAAAGCGATCAAAAGCGGCGCGGCCAAAGCCTATGTGGTGAATGTCCAAGAAGAATTCGTCAGTCACTATCTTTGGCAATTGGTTAAAGCAGGTGCGCTCTATGAAAATCAATACGTTTTAGGCACCATTTCTCGACCCTTGATTGCCCAAAAACTGGTGGAAATTGCGCTGCAAGAAAAAGCCGACGCAGTTGCCCATGGCGCGACAGGCAAAGGAAATGATCAGGTACGTTTTGAATACACAGTGAAGGCACTGGCCCCTCAACTCAAAATTATTGCCCCTTGGCGATCTTGGGAAATTAAATCAAGGCAACAAGCTATCGACTATGCGAAAGCGCATGGCATTGAAGTACCAGTAACGCCTAAATCACCTTATTCACGAGACCATAATATTTGGTACATTTCTCATGAAGGCGGTGTTTTGGAAGATCCTAGCCAAGAAAAACCAGAAGGTTTGCTGCTGATGACTAACCCCATCGAACAAACACCCGACAAGCCCGAGCTCATCTCTATTCATTTTGAAAAAGGAGTCCCGGTAGCTTTAAATCATCAAGCCATGAACCCCATTGAATTACTGACTGTGCTCAACAAAAAAGCCGGAGAACATGGTATTGGAGTGGCTGATATTGTAGAAAACCGCTTAGTCGGCATGAAGATTAGAGGCGTTTATGAAGCCCCTGCTGCTGCAGTACTTTATACCGCCCATCAAATGCTTGAAAGTCTTTGCCTTGATAGAGCAACGCTTCATTTGAAACAATCGCTACAAGCTAGCTACGCCAACTTAGTTTATGAAGGCCGATGGTTTTCACAAACCAAAGAAGCGCTCGACGCATTGATTGAAGTCACTCAGAAACACATCACCGGCACGGTTAAATTAAAGCTTTTCAAAGGCAATATGATTGCCTGTGGAATGGAGTCACCTTACAGTCTGCATAATCCTGCGTTAGCTACTTTTGAAGAAGATAGCGTTTACAATCAACAAGATGCAGAAGGCTTCATTAACTTATTTTCCCTGTCCGCCAAAGTCTACGGCATGGTCCATAAGGAGAAATCAGCATGAGTCATCAAACATGGGGCGGACGATTTAAAAAACCACTTGACCCCCGAGTACTAAAGTTTAATGCCTCCCTCGCCTTTGATTATGTGCTTTACGCCCATGATATTGCCGGCAGTAAAGCCCATGCGCAAATGCTTGCCCGTCAAGGCTTGATTGAGGCTGTAGAAGCTCTGGCGATTACAAACGCGCTTACTGAAATAAATGATGAAATTGCGCAGGGCCAGCATCCCCTGGATGAAAATTGCGAAGATATTCATATGTTTATTGAGCATTTACTCATTCAAAAGATCGGTGATGTCGGTAAAAAATTACACACGGGACGAAGTCGTAATGATCAGGTCGCGCTGGATCTGCGACTTTATACTCGAGATGCGTCTGAGAAAATAACCAGTCTATTGCAGGAACTAACTCAGACTTTGCAGGACATGTCCAGCAAGCATACCAACGATTTAATGCCGGGCTACACTCATTTACAGCAAGCTCAGCCTGTGCGATTAGGTCAATTTTTTGCGGCCTATCTTTCCATGTTTCAACGTGATTTAAGTCGGTTGCAGGACTGGCAAGCAAGGATGAATTTTTCGCCCTTGGGCTCTGGTGCCTTGGCCGGTTCTAATCTGCCTTTGGATAGGGAATGGGTCGCTAAAACCTTGGGTTTTAGTGGTGTTATTGAGAACAGCTTAGACGCCGTTAGTGATCGAGATTTTATTATTGAGCTTTGCTCTTTTGCCTCAATTCTGATGATGCATCTTTCTCGTTTAGCCGAAGATTTAATTCTGTGGGCTACGCAGGAATTTTCCTTTGTCACGCTCGATGATGCCTTTGCTACCGGTTCATCGCTGATGCCCAATAAGAAAAATCCTGATGTGCTCGAACTGATTCGTGGTAAAACTGCCCGGGTCTTTGGCCATTTAGTTGGCATATTAACGATAATGAAAGCTTTACCGCTTGCTTACAACAAAGACATGCAAGAAGACAAGGAAGGATTATTTGATACAGTCAATACGCTGATTGGCTGCTTGGAAGTGATTTCCCCTTTCTTGCAAAGCCTGCAGTTCAATACAGCTTTGATGAAAGAAAAAGCTCAGGGCGGTTATTTGGATGCAACAGCGGTTTTGGAATCATTGGTGCTCCAAGGCGTTCCATTCCGAGATGCCCATCATCAAGTCGGTTATTGGGTAAGCCAAGCGCTTGAAAAGGGTTGTTCGCTCTCAGAGCTCATAAAAAGGAGCAAATAATGGCTTTCCTAATGCTGGCCGATGGTACGATTTTTAGAGGCGAGGCGATTGGCGCACCCTCTTATGCCTTGGGTGAAATGGTTTTTAATACTTCACAGACCGGTTATCAAGAAATTCTAACAGACCCTTCTTATCATGGTCAGATTATTAATTTTACGATGCCACATATTGGCAATGTGGGTGTTAATCAGGATGATAATGAATCGTCGAAAATACATGCGACTGGCGCGCTATTTCGCGATTTTTCGCCTCATTTTAGTAATTGGCGCGCCCAAGACAGTTTGCAAAATTTTTTAGACACCCATCAAATTGTCGCTTTAACTGGCATTGATACACGTGCACTGACTCTGCATTTACGAGAAAAAGGCTGTCAAACAGGGTGTATTGTCGCCACCGACTCAATCACTCCTGAAAAAGCGCTTTCTTTGGCACAACATCATCAACGCCAAAAAACAGCTCATTTAGCCGCTTTGGTCTCCACCAAAGAACCTTATCTTTATCAGGAACTAGAGCACAGCAGTGCGCATGTGGTGGTAGTTGATTGCGGTGTGAAAAAGGGTATTTTAAAGACCCTAGCGCAATATCCCATTAACATTTCGGTAGTTCCTCAATCAATCAGTCTGCAGGAGCTCAATGCTTTTGCACCCGATGGTGTCCTACTTTCTAATGGCCCAGGTGATCCTGAGGCTTGTGAATCCCTGATTCAATTAACGACTCAACTATTGCAGCAACGGACTCCTGTCTTTGGTATTTGCCTCGGGCACCAAATTCTCGCTCTTGCTGCCGGAGCTAAAACCAAAAAAATGAAATTTGGCCATCGTGGTGCCAATCATCCGATTAAATGTTGCAAAACAGGGAACGTATTTATAAGTTCGCAAAATCATGGGTTTGTCGTTGATGAAAACTCCCTACCCCACCATTTAGAAATCACTCATCTTTCTTTATTTGATGGCACAATCGCCGGACTTAGCCACCGCCAAGCCCCTGCGTTTTCATTCCAAGGACATCCAGAAGCAAATCCAGGACCCAATGAACTTATGGTCTTGTTTAAACAGTTCATCACTGAGGTGCAACATGCCCAAAAATACTCAAATTAAAAGCATTTTGGTCATCGGCTCGGGTCCCATTAATATTGGCCAAGCCTGTGAATTTGATTACTCCGGTACTCAAGCCTTAAAAGCCTTGCGAGAAGAAGGTTATCGCGTGATTCTCGTTAATTCAAATCCAGCTACGATCATGACAGATGCTGAATTGGCTGATGCCACTTATATCGAACCGATTACTAGCGACTATGTCAGCAGTATTATTGATAAAGAACGCCCCGATGCACTGATTGCAACTTTAGGGGGGCAAACCGCATTAAATTGCACTTTGGATCTGCATCGAAAAGGCATTTTAGCGAACTATGAGGTCGAGCTGATTGGCGCCTCGATTGAGTCAATTAGACTGGCCGAGGATAGAGCGCTGTTTCATCAGAAAATGCTCGAGATAGGTTTAGATGTTCCTAAAAGCCAGACTGCAAAAAACTTCGAATCGGCCCTACAAATTATGCAAAACTTGGGTCTGCCTTTAATGATTCGCTCTTCATTCTCCTTGGGTGGCTCGGGCGCTGCTCTTGTTCATAACAAAGACGAAGCGCTTGCTATTTTCAAGCAGGCTTTCGCTCAGCCTGGCGATGCAGAAATTTCAATTGATGAAGCCCTCATTGGTTGGAAAGAATTTGAGCTTGAAGTAGTGCGTGATAAAAATGACAATTGCATCGTCGTTTGCGGCGTAGAAAATGTGGACCCTCTTGGTATTCATACCGGCGATTCGATCACCGTCGCTCCTATCCAAACCTTGACCGATGATGAATATCAAGCGATGCGGGATGCTGCCTTTGCCGTGCTGCGTGCAGTCGGGGTGGATACCGGTGGCAGTAACGTCCAATTTGCCATTCATCCGCGAACTGGCCGAATGGTGGTCATTGAAATGAACCCGCGTGTTTCCCGATCCTCAGCCTTAGTGTCGAAGGCAACCGGTTTTCCTATCGCTAAAATTGCCGCCAAACTCGCTGTTGGTTATACCCTCGATGAGTTGCGCAATGAGATCACAGCCGATGCTTTACCTGCTTCTTTCGAGCCAAGTATTGATTATACCGTCGTGAAAATTCCACGTTTTCATGATGAGAAATTTAATGCTCAATGCTTAGCACGAGGCCCGCAAATGCGTTCTGTCGGCGAAGTGATGGCGATAGGTTCAACCTTCGCCGAAAGTTTACAAAATGCCATTTTAAGCCTGGAAATCAATGCTTCTGGATTCGATGCCTTAAGTGAATTAGATGATGAAACCTTAAAATTGGAATTAAAGCGTCATACGGCTAAACATCTTTGGTTTGTTGCTGAAAGTTTTCGTCGTGGATTTACTGTCGATGAGATTTATGCCGCTTCCTTTATCGACCCCTGGTTTTTGCAGCAAATAAAAGCACTCGTTGAGCTAGAGCAAGGTCTGCAAGGTAAAACGCTGCATGATCTTGGGCCATCAACGCTATTAAAATTAAAAAAACAAGGTTTTTCCGATCAGCGTATCGCCAAGCTGACTCAAAGCACAGAGGCTGCCGTTCGCCAATATCGACAGCAATTGGATATTCATCCTGTGTACAAATGTGTTGACAGTTGTGCGGGCGAATTTAAAACGGAAACGGCTTATTTATACAGCACCTATCAAGAACATTGTGAGTCAAATTTAAGCAACAAACCAAAGATTATGATTCTCGGAAGCGGCCCTAATCGCATCGGACAGGGTATTGAATTTGACTATGTTTGCGTCAAAGCGATTCAAGCCTTTGCTGGCGCTGGCTTTGAAACGATCATGGTTAATTGCAATCCTGAAACGGTATCCACCGATTATGATGTGGCGTCTAAACTCTATTTCATGCCGCTTACTTATGAGAAAGTGCTGGATTTAATCGAAAAAGAACAGCCCCAGGCCATTGCTTTGCAATTCGGCGGCCAAACTCCTTTAAATTTGCTTGATGCACTTCATCAAGCCGGCGTTCCTCTTTTAGGTTTGACCAGCGAGATTGTCAATATCACCGAAGATCGCGATCTTTTCAGTAATCTAGTTCAGCGCTTAAACTTGAAACAACCTAAAAATCGAGCGATTAATCAGATCGAAGAACTAGATTCAACTTTAGGAGAGCTCCAATTTCCCTTAATCATTCGCCCTTCTTTTGTACTTGGAGGACGAGGAATGGAAATCGTCGGTGATAAAGAAATTCTCAAAGAAAAACTCAGCGAACTTTTTAAAATAACAACTCATGCGGTTTTAATTGAAGAGTTTCTTACAGGCGCCATCGAAGTGGATGTGGATGCTGTCTCAGACGGAGAAGAGGTCTTTATTCCAACCGTTCTCGAACATATTGAAGCCGCCGGCGTTCACTCAGGAGACTCTGCTTGTATTACCCCTCCTTATCGTCTTTCTCCTGCAATCATTAATCTCATTCATCAACAAACCAAAAAACTGGCGCGTGCTCTCAACTTGAAAGGGCTCATGAATGTGCAGTTTGCGGTAAAAGATTCTGAGGTGTATTTGATTGAAGTCAATCCACGGGCTTCAAGAACCACACCTTTTATTTGTAAAGCGACAGGCATTCCTCTTGTTGAAATCGCCGTACAATGCCTGCTCGGTCATTCCCTCAAAGAACAGCGCTGCTTAAGTCCTATCTCTTTACCTTATTATTGCGTGAAGGAAGCTGTGCTGCCTTTTCGAAAATTTCAAACCTCATCGCCAATACTTAGTCCTGAAATGAAAGGAACGGGTGAAGTCATGGGGATTGGACAAACCCCTTATGAAGCTTATTTGAAAGCGCAAATCGCCGCGGGGCATGATTTCAGACTTGGTCAGTCTAAGCAAGTTTTAGTGTCGGGGCTCGCTGCTGATGATGAATTACTCATCACTTTAAAACAAGCTGGCTTCACTGTGGTTACCCAACTGGAAGCGGGTAAAACGCCTGATTTTGTTATCGCAATCGATGGGGCGAGAGAGCATTTATCTTATGCCTTACAAACTAACCTCCCTTATATTTCTACTCGTGAAGCGGCAGTGATGGTGGTGCGTAGTTTAATTAACCAGGATGCCTCTCCGATGCTTAGCAGCAAAAAGCTAGATTGCTTGCAAATGCTCTATCGAGAGATTAAACATCCGAGCAAAATTCGCCATGTTTTAACGGGTTTGGAATTAAGTGCCAAAGAAATCAAAATCATTCTGCAATTGGCCGCTCAATTAAAACAAAATCCTGAAAAATTTAGCCATTTATTGGTCAATAAAAATTTAGCCTTGATTTTCGAAAAACCCTCTTTTCGTACAAGGCTCAGCTTTACCCGCGCGATACAGAGCTTGGGTGGAACTGCGATAGAGTCGGTAAGTAGCACCAGAAAATCAGAGGAGCCACGTGATTTCATTCGCGTATTAAATGGCTATTGTGATGCGGTTATGATAAGAACTCATGACGATGAAGTCTTGGAGGAAATGGCTCGTTATGCGACGGTTCCTATTATTAATGGATTATCAGCGCTGTATCATCCCTGCCAAATTCTTGCGGATCTACTTAGCTTACAAGAATATTTTGGTCAATTGGAAGGGTTAACCCTGGCTTATATTGGTGATGGCAATAACATTTTAAATACTTTTTTAGCCTTAGCGCCGCAACTAGGGATAAAAATCAATTATTGCTGCCCCCCAACTCATCAACCCAACACGAAAATTCTTGAACGTTCTTTGAATCAATTCGCGGAGATGATAGGCAATCATGCAACCCCACAAGCTGCAGTCCATAATGCGCAGGCCGTTTATACGGATGTATGGACAAGTATGGGCTTTGAACATCAGCGTTCAGAAGGGCAGTTTGCCGGCTTGCAAGTGAATGAAACGCTTATGGCTCATGCAAAACCAGAGGCAATCTTCATGCATTGCATGCCGATGGAGCGGGGGAAAGAAGTGTCCTTAACGTTGCCGGATGAACCTGCTTCAGCAATTTTTGCACAAAGTGAAAATAGATTGCATGTACAAAAAGCGCTGTTAGTTTTTTTATTAACAGCGTAGGTTGGGCCTTGGTCTATCTCGAACGGGGGCCTTTTGCGACACTTCGAGACAGCGCTGCGCGCTTCCTCAGTGTGAACGGGATAAACCGAGCCTAGGCCTTAGAATCGTCTCCAGACCCTTTAAGAAGCGTACAGAGCCGAACCTTTTTTACACAACCCTCTTTTAAGGCCAGCTTTACTTCTTCTAAAAACAAATCCTGGCCTTCAGGGTTATAAATCATCTCAATTCCATTTTGATCATTTTCTTTCCCTGATACCACATTGTCGCTTGTTGCTTTAAAAGCCAAATGGCCATAAGCAAGGAGATTGATGTTATCGGGAATAAATGCAAGTCCAGGGATAGCACATGCCTCATCGTCTGGATAAGGCGGATCGCCGCACATTTCTTTGATTTTAGCAATTAATCCGCGATAAAAGTCATCACAATAATTTAAATCAATACCAAAAATATGGATATCGGGCATTCCGTGAGCATGGCAGCCAAACAGATATTTTTTCATTATTTCAGAACTTTTATTAAAATTGAGAAACAAAACATCATTATCAGAATACAACCCTTCTCGCTGAACCATTTTCATAAGCCTTAAGATATCGGTTGCGTAGACTGTATCCCGAATATTTTGTGTTTCAGAGACCCTTTGCATGACTTTTTTCGCAAAACTAATGAGAAAGTCATCATCAAAGGTTTCAGTTAAACAGTCTTCAATGATTTTAATTTTAATTCCATGTTTCTTTAATTGTTCAATCTTAAGCTCTTCTTTGTTAACGCAGGCTTGATTAATAAAAAAAGTCAAAGAATCCCTAGGTCTTACCTTCCGTTGAAAGATCAAACGATTAACTACTTTTTGCGGAAGAAAACCATTAGGATGTATCCATATTTTTGAATGTTTAGTCAAGTTAATAGGCATATCTCTTCCACACTAATGGCGTTTTAACTCTCGACTTTGCTAAAACATCCTCTGTAATATTAGACCATCAATGGAGTTGTTGCATTGAAGCAAAGCTTATTAAAAAAGGAAAAATCATGGCTACTCGAAAAGATTCAGTTTTTACCACACCCACCGCTTTTTTTACGCCCATTTCACAAAATTTATTAGTGTTAGAAAAAGTAACTTTACAATCTTTTATCGATGAGATACCAGGCTTTATTGAGATGTTAGTAAAACTACAAGAAAAAGGCTTTTTTAAAGACAAAGAATTAAAAGAATACACTATGTTAGAGTTTATCGCCGAACTTTTTGGCAAAAATCCTCCCGCCATGGATATTGCGGCTGCACAATTCTTAGTACAAAAATTAGCTGACGCGAAAATTTCTTTAACTAGTTTGACGGAAATAGAAGAGAGTGATGAGAAAGAGAGGCATGAAACCACGGAAACAGAACTCTTAACCCCAAAACAACTCGGGCTATTTGCTCCACTGACGACAGAAATAAATTGCTATATCCATCTGCTCTATGATGTTTTAGATAACGATTTAGCGCAAAAACCCTATGAAAAAACTAAAGATCAAGAAAATGTAACTGAAAAACAACATGCCCTCCAAGCGGCTAAAATTAGCTTTATGTTGCAGATGTCTTTAGCTGATATTCTAGCCCTGTTATTTCACGATATTGCCCGTCCTTCGGTCAATGATGCCGATCATGGTCATGAAAATCATTGCAAGGAAGGCAGTACGATTCTTGCTCCGCTCGGTTTGGACATCGACTATTCAGGCTATCATGCTTTTGCCAAATACTTACTTTTTACTTATTGTCCACCCTACCTTGGTTTAATTTCTCAAACTTCTGTTCATACTTTAGGATTTCAAGGGAAAGATTGGTCCGCCCAGATTGCAGGACTCAATGAACTCGACTCCGCAGATTTGGCTAAGGCACTGTTCAAAATCATGTTAATGCGTCTCATCGATGATATGAGCAAAGTACCAGAGTCTCAATTAAAAAATCCCTATGATGAAAGCCCACCCGAATATTTCGATGAGGCGCAGATTAAAAAAATGCTAAGAAAGCAAATTCTAACTCAGCTAAATAAGCTAACAATGCAGAGTAGCAATAGCGAGACGACCATTCAGGAAATAAAAGCTAAACTTGCAGCGGCAACTTTGTTATTGTTGCGTGCAAAAGATTTTTCGCTGAATCCAAGTTTATATGAACAATATGCAGATACTGTAAATCCCTTATTGGAGCTGTTGGAAGCACAGAAACAATCCGAGCAGCAAACTCATGGCTGCTAAACAATTTCTCATTGAATCAGTTCGGGATTTAAGGTAGCCCAGCGACGCTGCTGCCACCCCTGCGAAGATCTTCAAATTAGTCTTAAGTTTGATTTGATAATTAAAAAGCATAACATACTGCGGCTTGTCCGCAGTATCCAGTTGTTTAGGGCGATGAAGGAGCATCTTATGGATGCCACACAAGCCGCGGCAAATAGAGTTTGCTTAGTCCAGTAAAACTTAAGGCTAATTAGAAGGCGAAGGCAGGGGATGACAATGAATGAGCGCTCAAAAATAGGGGCTCACTAAGTTTTGATTTCATTCTTGCGCAGAGTCTGTTAGTATTTTTTTCGCAAAAAATATAACTGGAGAAAGAAACTATGGCCATTATTAATGGTAGTCGTTCTAATAAGAAAGAAAAAATTAAAGCTGAAATCAGCATCGATATTCTGAAGCAAATTGAACAATATTGCGCTTGGGCTAAAATTGATGACGTCGGTTTTTTCATCGAAGAAGCTGCTTATTTTGTCTTCGCTAAAGATAAAGAGTGGAAACAACACCAAAAGTCTGCCAAGAAAGCCGCGAAAGAAATCGCTTAAAGAATCATCCACGCTGTGAAATACCTGCTGAATTTTCCCGCTATTCTGTCGTATGCAGAAATCTGGCTGTATTAGCACAGCGTTGTTCAAAAACATATGAAAATCGCGAAATAGATTTTCGCATTAGAACTCATGATGCAACTAACATTTTAATGTCTGTATTGTGTATTTTCCTTCGTTTTTTGACTCAAAATAGCAATTCAAACCAGCTATCTTAAGCATTTCCAAAAAAAGAATTAAATTAAAAAAAAAAAGCAAAAAAATTTATGCATTTTTGTTACTGAAAATTATCATTTTTTTCTTTATTAGCTCCTCATTTTAATCCAAATCCAAAAGTTTTTATTTGACCACAAAGTTAATTTAAATTACAATTTTGGTTGGATTTTAAACAGGATGAGATAAGGAATACCAATTATGCAAGCAAAAACCGAACACAAAGGAAAAAAACATTTTATAGGGAATAGTTTTCGTGGAATTTTTAATCTTCTCAAACCCAAAAATGAACGCTCTACTTCTTACAGTAAATTAGCAAAAAATCACTCAGAAACTGATCATTTAGAGAACAAGAAAAAAAATAAAGGGAAAGAAAAAGAAATGGAGCAGTTATCATCGACAACCGATTCCGAGATAGAAGAAACGGGTTACTCGGTGAAACTGAGACCCCCAAAAACTTTAAAAGCGCTCAAAAGTATCCAACTTGAGTCATTAATTACAGAGCAAAGTACCCCCGAACTTTGGCGGATGACCTCCGTGTATGAAGTGATGGAACAGTTTAATATAGAAGCTGTTGAACGATTCAGTAATCGTCCTTGGTATACTCAACAAGCTATATTAACTTCTCTCACTACTCAACAGCAAATCACGTTTCATCCGATTAAGAATGAACAAATTTTATTATTAAGGCAGATGCTTGAACAATTGGATAAGGGCTATCAAAAGTATCTAGAGGAGACAAATGATGAATTTAAGCAAGCGGACGCTTTAGTTCAATATTTAAGAACTAGCATTAAAGCATTATTATCAGATGATTTTGCGAATGCTGACTCTTTAGAGAGTGCAATAGATAATTACGAACGACAGAGCCAGCTTCCTAAAATGGAATTTATAGATGAGCAACAATCCTTTCATCTTCGTGCTTTTTTCCAGGTAGAACGTTTATGCCTTCATCGCGCCTCTTCTTCTTCTAGTTTGGATCAAGTTTTACCTTATTTAAAAGATGCGTTGGATACCCATTTAAGGCATGTTTTGGAGGCCCGTTTAGAAGGTGCTTTAAATACCCCAACTTATAATGACTTAGTTGTCCAATTAAGAGAAAAAACGGGTCAAGCCTGTTATCTTTCTACTCAAAACAAACAATCCATCACAGCCCAACGATTAGCTATGGATGCGGGAAGGGCGCCTAAAGGATTTGTCAGTTTACGTGCGAAGATAAAGCCTGATAATGATGCCTTTAAAACGGCAGTAATAAAGACTTTATCACTCGATTTTTACCAAACAAACCAAACACGCCCTACTACATTTCCTAAATGTACGACAGTAGAAGCTGATTTTTTTATTCCTAAGCAAAGTTCACTCAAATTAAGACTCTCTAAGTTGATTGACGATTTTGCAGAGGAACATAGAAAATTTAAATTGGACTCCAACCCAAAACTTATAGAACCCTTTGCTAAAGATCTAGCTGCACAATTAAAAGCCGCATTACTTTATGATGATCGTGGTTATCAACACCAAGTTAATAATTCGCCCAGCTTAGGGGCTTATATTTAAACATAGCGGGGTAGTTATCTGGCTCACTAGCTTGCTCTTGAGCTGCACTATCCTGGGTCGCAGGCTGTTGATAATAATTCTCTTGCTCCTCCATTCTGACGTCTACGGTGATCTGCGAATTCCCGGCTCTTCGCTAGAATGAGGAGCAAATATCTCTTTTATCAGAGTGTTCAATTTCTATACTTGGAAGAAGCCTTTCTAAGCTCTCTGAATTGCCCCCCCCCTATATGAACAATATTGCAAGCAAGGTAAGACTGGATTGTCATAACTAAGTAGGTTAATTTAATGGATAAACTCAAAACTTAAGATCCTATGATTACAGCCTACTTGAATGAAGGGACGCTCAAAACCTATGAAATCAGGGAGGATAATCTTTCTTTATTAAAAGATGCAGTCTGGATTGATTTACTGCATCCAACGCGTGCGGAAAAATTAGAACTAGAGAAATTGCTCTGCTTAAAGATCCCAACGCGAGAAGAAATGATTGAAATCGAGTTATCAAGCCGTCTTTATAAGTATAAAGATGCCCTGTTTATGACAGCCTCCATGATTGCTAAATCTTCCTCACGTGATCCTAAACAAGATGTGGTTACTTTTATCCTCACTAAGAAACAACTTGTTACTATCCGGTACATTGAGCCTCAGGCATTTAAATTACTTATCTCTCAATTAAATAGTTCTGATTTAAACCATAACCATGCCGCGATGGTACTTATTGAACTGCTAGAAGCGACGATCGATCGCTTAGCCGATATCCTAGAAATTGTCGGTCATAATCTGGAAGAATGCTCTAAATTAATTTTCAGACCTGATCTAAGTTCTCTAGAAGAAAAAAAACCAAATTATCAATTTTTGATCCAAAAAATAGGTACAAATGCGGACTTAAATACGAAAGCACGTGAGTGTTTAGTGACCTTTAGCCGCCTCATCCCGTTTTTCGGGCAATCCGTCGGCACAGACCTCGATACGAAAGGGCATACAAGGCTTGCTACTCTAAGTAAAGATATCGGCGCATTAAGCGACCATGCTAGTTTTATTTCCACGAAAGTGAATTTTCTCTTGGATGCCACATTAGGTATGATTAATATTGAACAGAACGCCATTATCAAGATATTCTCTGTCGCCGCAGTTATTTTTCTGCCACCCACGCTCATCGCTAGTGTTTACGGGATGAACTTTCGCTTTATGCCTGAGCTTTCTTTCAAGTGGGGTTATTTTTTGGCTATCGGGATGATGTTTATTTCTGCCTTAGTTCCTTATAAATACTTTAAACGGAAAAAATGGCTTTAATCAATAAGGGAACGCGTTGTCCCTAAAAGAGGGTCAACGCGTCTTTAAACTATGGTGTTGGTGCAGGTGGAGGTGGAGTACCTACCCCAAATAAACTTAGAATCAGCAACACCAGGAAGATAACAATAAATAAGAAGAATAATACTTTTGCAATATCAACAGCCGTTGAGGCCACCCCCCTGAAACCAAAGATTCCAGCAATTATTGCAATGACTAAGAAAATAAGAGCCCACATTAACATGATTAACTCCTTTTATTTTTAGTAATCCTCATACTCCTCTTTAATACTAGGCTCTAACTTTGTCTTTGTAAAATATTCATTTTTTTAGAAATGCTAAGGAAATGCTGGACCAAAGCTCATAGCCGCCAGGCTATAAGCTTTGGTCCCTATTTATCTGGCCCCATTCGGGCTCTGAGGTATCCCCACGAAATTAAATAGACTGTTTAGTTCATTGATCGTTTTGTTTATACCGTTCACACTGAGGAAGCGCACAGCGCTGTCTCGAAGCATCGCAAAAACCCTCCTTCGAAAGGAGGCCTCAGGGCGGGCCCTTCGAGCACCTCAAGCCTTCGAGACGCACGCCATGCGTGCTCCTCAGGCTGAACGGGATAAAATGAATACAACTCCTTAGATAGTCATTTCGTGGGGATAAAACAGTTCGGGCTTAGCCTTACTGCTATGGAAAGGACTCAACTTTTTTGCATGTCCCAATAAAAGCGAAAGTCTAAGAATCTATTTAGAGGGATCTTTTCGTTTAAAACCTAAAGCGTTCAAGCGCTCCTCTATATCAGGATGAGTTGAAAAAGCATTGTTAAACGATTTAACCGGGTCAATACTGGAAGGATCGAATAAATAAGAGGATTGTCTTAATTGCTCATGAGCCGTACTTCCATATTCCTGTACATATTCTGCAGCATGTTGTTGATTATCTTCCGAAATTTTTAGTAAAGCCCGCGCCATGGGTTCATTATCCCGCATTAATTCGACTGCACCGGAATCCGCCATATATTCGCGGGTACGGCTTAAAAACAATGTAAGCACTACGGTAATAATCGGCAAGACATAGCGCAAAAGAGTAATTACTAGCACAAATTGGTTTTGCTCTCTTCTATCATTATCACCACGATAAATCACAGAATAAAACAAAATATCGACAACAATGAGTAGGATATTAGAGAGGACAGCGACCATTAAAGTTAATTTAATATCATGATGGCGGATATGGCTTAATTCATGGGCCATAACAGCCTGCATTTCCGCTCGGTCTAATTTCTCCATCAAACCACGAGTAATCGCCACCATTGCCGATTTTTCACTATAACCACTTGCAAAAGCGTTCATATAATTTGCTTCGATAATGTACACTTTGGGCATAAACTTAAGGCCAGACGCAACTTTCATTTCTTCAACCACGTTATAAAGTTGTTTTTCTTGCAAATTTTGTGCTGTTTCAGGGGTAATTTCATGATAATCGGTGCCCAATAGCATAATTTTGTCATACATTGCATAAGTAATCAGTAAAGAAATTGCCGCAAAACAAAACATGAGTATCGTTGCGAAAGGAATTGCTTGCAGTGTTATTAAAGCATAAAGCGACTGCCTCAAGGTGGGATGAGGATAGAAATTTTCCTCTAAAACAATCGCGTCAACTAGCAATCCTACTAGAGTATAAATTGCAACAAAGAGCACAATGACCCAACGGGTCTTGCGCTCATTTCGCCGCAACTGTTCACGCCAATTGCCTACAGAGGCTTGATAATCAGATAGTGGCATAAGTTAGCTCAAAATTTGACTGTATAATCTTCACGCGCCTGAATTTGCTCTTCGGGCAAGGACCAATATTCAAAAACTTTATCTAACTTATCGTGGAAGAAATTAACTACTAATGATTCAAAGAACGATTTTTTCTTCGCCTCATAGCGCTCCACACTGTCGTTATAAGCCTGTTTTGCATAAGCTAGCTTATTCTCTGTGTTAACAATTTCTTCTTGCAGTTGTAACACGTTCTGATTTGCTTTCAAATCAGGATATTGTTCGAATACCACATTTAGATTTGAGGCAATCTGAGAAATGCCGTTTTCAGCGGCTATACGACCTTTTTCATCACCAGCAGCCTTAGCAGCCTGAGCTTGATTTCGCAGCGCCACCACATCTTTTAAAGTAGTCTGCTCGTAATCCATGTATTTTTTGACTGTTTCAATTAGGGATTCAAAAACTTTATATCGTCGGTCTAATTGAATATCAATTTGTCTCTTATTGTTATTGATGGCCTCAATTAAGCCGATGAGGCTATTATAAATACCGACAATCCAGAATACCAAGAGAACGACTATCACTAAAATCGCAATCAGAAAGGTACGCATCGCTTCATTCCTTTTTCATTTAGCCACCAATAAGTTATAGTCCTAAAAATAGAAAAAAATCAAATTGCAATTGGAAGTTCGAAGCATAAAGGAAGCCCAGAGCTGATTACCATTAGGCTAATTTAATTTTCTCAACGGTCGGCCATAGATGATAAAAATGATGAAGAGGGCCAAAGCCTTTGCCTAAATCTTCATTTTTCGCTGCATCGATTGCATGGAAAATGTAATTTTTCGCGGTTTGACAAGCTTCAAGCATGTTAAATCCAAACGCTAAACAGGAGGTGATTGCAGCCGATAAGGTGCAACCCGTCCCGTGAGTATTTTTGGAAATAACTCTTGGACTTTCTAGCCAATAACTATTTCCTTCTCTACCGACTAAGAAATCATTAGAGTGCTCAGCTTCTAAATGACCGCCTTTTAATAACACGTATTCTGATCCTAATTCTAAAAGTTGTTGGGCCATTTCAGGCATAGTTACTATACTTGTGGAATTTAATAAGCTTTTCGCCTCAGGTAAATTGGGCGTTACTATGGTCGTTAACGGGAGCAGAAGCGTTTTCATTGCATTTAAAGCCGCAGGCTCCAATAAGGAATCGCCACTTTTAGCAATAGTAACCGGATCCAGCACCAGAGGAATTCCCTGAGCGTGTTTACTAAGAAAATGGGCTACAAGTTCAACAATTTCCTTTTTAAATAACATGCCTATTTTAATACTATTTGGTTTAATATCTTCGAAAATGGCATGTAATTGCTCATCTATTGCGGATAAGGGAAGCTCATAGCAGGATTTAACACCCTGAGTATTTTGCACAGGTAGAGCAGTTAATACAGTCATTCCATAACATCCAAAAGCAGAAAAGGTTTTTAAATCAGCTTGGATACCTGCTCCTCCAGACCCATCAAATCCTGCAATAGACAAGGTTTTGTAACGCATACTCATGTTATTTCTCCCAGGCAGATAGTTACAATAAACACTCATCCGCATTGACCATAGCAACATCTTCATTGAATACAGTCCAATCCGGTTTATACAAACTATCAATAAATAATTCTCTGAAGCGGCCAGGTCCTTGAGCCTGCTGATGAACTGCTTGACCGCATAAACCAAAATAAGCAGTCGCGTAAACAGCAGCTTGATAAGAATTTAAACCGGTTGCAGCAAAGGCCGCAATCACAGCAGTCAAAGTACAACCCATTCCAGTAATCAAGGACATCAAGGGGGAACCAAAAGGAAGGCTTATTTTTTCTGTACCCTTTATAATTAAATCAACAGGCCCACTTACGACAACCACTTTCTGCATCGATGAAGCAAGTGTTTGAGCTGCGGCCACGGCTTGATTAACAGAACACGAAGCCTCCACGCCTTTTGACTCACTCACTTCATCGACCAAAGCTAAAATTTCACTGGCATTACCACGAATAATGTCTACCAAAGGTAGAAGGGATTTAGCTGCCTTGGTCCGTAATCGACTAGCCCCTGCACCGACCGGATCTAAAATCACTGGCTTGTTTTGGCTGATAGCTATTTCTGCGGCTTGCAGAGCTCTTTCGCAAAAAGGTTGATCTAGGGTACCCATATTGAGATAAACTGCCTGGCTAATGCTAACCAGCTCATCTAGCTCTTCGGCTGATTGACTCATCAATGGCGCCGCCCCCAGAGCTAATAAGCTATTCGCCATCAAATCCATGGTGACAAAATTAGTTAAACAAAGCACTAAGGGTTTAGCCTGGCGTAAATGAGTTAAGGACGTTTCTAATTCTCTCATTAACTTAATCATTTTCTCTCCTTTGAAGACCTTGTCATGAATTTGTCAATAGCTCATTTCCCCATACCTTATCTCGCGCAGAGGTATCCCAGGTATTTCTTGGGCATGAATTTGAGTTAATTACCCTCATTATGCTTAAGTTGTCATCCCTGCCCTTCGCAAGGATGACAACTTACCTCCGAGCCCTCGCTTTGCCCGAGATGATATACGGAGAGTTGGGGAAATCAACGACCTTCAACTAATTAATTCACGCAAATAAGCTGTCATCTCACTAGGATTTGCAGCATCATGTAAAGCAGCAATCACTGCCACCCCTTTTGCACCGGCTGTCATCACCTCTTGAATGTTATGTTGATTAATTCCACCAATAGCAACCACCGGATGCACCGAATTCTTAGCCAAAGCACTTAAACCGGCTAAGCCCCAAACTTTACAAATATTCGCTTTATTATTGGTTGGGAAAACAGCACTCGCCGCGACATAATTCACGTCATAGGCATTCGCTTTAATCAGTTCTTGTCCCGTTTCGATAGACAAACCTATCCATTTATTCGCGCCTAGCCGCCGACGAGCAACGATTGGAGAGCCATCTGATTGCCCTAAATGCACACCATGAGCATCAATTTCTAGAGCAAGCTCTACATTATCATTAATTATTAAAGGAATATGGAATTGATCTAATAAGGTTTTCAATTGACGGGCATAATCGAGGAGAAATGATGCTGCAGCTCCTTTTTCGCGCAGCTGTACACTAGTCACCCCTGAAGCGATGCATGTTTCAATAAACTGCAGATAATCGGCTAAAGGTTGCTGCTGCCGATGGGTTATCAACATTAACTTATAAAATTCAGGTATCATCATTGCTCGGTAAAACCTAGGCTCAATCGAAAATTAAATCCCTTTGATCCCTTCCTTATCGTAGTAACAACCTTGTTACCTAGGAATGGTATAATATACCCAAGAAACTACAAAATGCTAATTTAACCTCTTGAAGTATCTTAAATAAAATGAAATTAGGCCAAAACAGTATTTATGAACATGAAAAAAAATCATATTTTAATTATCGATGATGATAAAGAAATTAATCTATTAATTAGCGATTATTTATCTCAACATGGTTATAGAACAACCTCTGCCTATAACGGCAGCAATTTAGCGCAGTTATTACGGGAAAATAATTTTGACTTAATCATCCTTGATATTATGTTGCCAGGGCCTGATGGTTTGAGTTTATGTAAAACGATTCGCCAAAATTATGATGTGCCTATTTTTATGTTAAGTGCAGCCGACAGTACAGCCGATCGAGTTGCAGGTTTGGAATTAGGTGCTGATGACTATATCACTAAGCCATTTAGCGCGCGTGAACTCTTAGCTCGGGTCAAAGCTCAACTAAGACGGGCTAATGGCGAATTGCAGCAAACCAGTCAACGCCTAAAACCACTGAAGCGCTTGCGCTTTGCCAATTGGCAATTAGATAGGGAAACTCATTGCCTAATCGATGAGGATGAGATTGCGATTTCTTTAAGCCAGCGCGAATATGATTTATTACTTATTTTTCTCGAACATCCAGGACGCATTCTAAGCCGCGACCAATTAACCGATTTATTATATGATCGTGATTGCGATCCCATGGACCGTACGATCGATGTTTTGATTGGTCGTTTACGCAAAAAGATCGAATTAGATCCACGGAGTCCTCTGTTGTTAAAAACGATTAGAGGCGGCGGTTATCAACTAAAAGTGCAAGTCAGTTTATCATGAGCAAATTAACTTCATCCGCTAAAAAAACCTATGCACTACTCATTACAGGCAATCTTCTCGTGTTGCTAGCCTGTATTATTTTAATTCAATATTTTATTTTTACTGCCTTTAAACCGGTTATCCCACCCAATACCGTGCATTCCATTACCAAATTGGTACATCGGCTACAATCTCAACCAGAAGCAGACTGGCCGCGAGTATTGCAGAAACAAAAAATACCCTGGTCAAAAATGACCTTATCAGAAACACCGCTTTATCAAGATGCCTTACTGAGCCTTCAACCTCCGGTTGTTTTTGATTTATTAAAACAGCATAAGCAATTGCAACTGTCTGTTTTCATTAAAGAAAAATCTTGGTTAAATTTTAGTTTGATCCCACCATTGCATAATCACAATACCTTGAGAGCCGCTTTGATGGCTGCGCTTCTGGGATTATTATTTATTTTATTTTTAATCAATTACTGGGCAGTTAAAAATCTCAATCAACCGATTCAAACTTTAATCCAGAGCCTGAAATACAACGAAAGCCAAGAAAATTGGCTACCCATTCCTCTCACCGGAAATAGCGATCAACGCATGCTGTTTAATCAAATTAATTCATTACAGATGAAAATGAGCAAACTATTACAAAACCGCACTCAAGTCGTCACTGCGATTTCTCATGATCTGCGCACCCCCATGACGCGCTTAAAATTACGTATGGAATATCTCACGCAAAACAAACATTTTGACAAAATGATGCATGATATTAATGACATGGAGATGATGATTCGCGAAACCTTGGATTATTTTAAAGAAGCTCACGATGAAGAAAAAAAACAGCGCTTTGATTTAATTGCCATGTTGCAATCGCTCTGCGAAGATGCTGCGGATCTAAAATTTAATGTGCAATTCACGTCTAATGTGGATAAATTAATCTATTTTGGTTCCCTCAATTTACTAAAACGCGCTTTTTCCAATTTAATAAATAATGCCATTTATTACGGTAAACAAGCCGTTGTTTATGTCGAGAAAAAAGCAAATCAGGTAGAAATTTCCATAGAAGATAACGGCACAGGATTAAAAGAAACCGAGGTTGAGCAAGTTTTTCTCCCCTATTACCGCGGCGAAAGCTCCCGCTCGCGCGAAACCGGCGGCGCTGGATTGGGATTAACGATCGCAAAGGAAATTATTCAACTCCATAGCGGCAAAATCAGTCTAACAAATCGAGTACAGGGAGGGTTGAAAGTTTTGGTTAGTTTTCCTTTAGACGAGCTTGGCAACATTTCATAAGTTGAGCCGATTGTAAACCATCTACAAGTATTTTATGATTTATAGATAATAATTCTATGAAACGGACTTTCTTATGTTAAAAAAAACTTCTTGGATTGCTCTTTTTTCCTGTAGTTTTTTGTTGCAAAGCCATGCTGCTCCACCGCCACCTATTTCAAGCTACATGCCCGTTGTCGATAAAGAAAGTTTTCAGACTATTTTGGAGCGTATGTCTAACGCTAAACAGGGACTAAATAATAAGCAGCAAAGTTTACTTAATCAGCGCTATGACTTGAGTAATAAACCCTCAAAAGACACGATGACCACCGGTAAACCACTCCAAGACGGCGTACGCGTAAAACTGCCCCAGGGAATTAGTTGGGATGATTTGGCTAAGATGACGCCTGATCAAATTAAGCAAAAAGGCTTATTCCCTCAAGGCTTTCTTCCTTTACCCCATCCCAATCAGGCGGAGGGGGGGATGCTGTTTCCCAAATTTGCTATCGATGAAATTAATAAACAAGAAGGTCGCGACTTAACTCGTTTTGACCTCGATTTCGATATTCCCGATCATTTTCTACCTGCTTTTCCACCACCGATCTATTTAACAACTCGTCCCGATCTCGGTGATGTTTCCCAAGGTAAATTGGTAACTATTGAGAATTATTTTGATATTTTTAATGGAATACTTAACCCCAAACAACTAGAAGGTTTAAGGTTATTAGTCACTCCCTTCCCTCAGCAGCAATTTAACCAAACCGACGATCGGCGGACAGTAAAACCAAGTCGTGGTGTCGCTTGTCTGGATTGTCATGCGAATGGTCATACTAATGAAGCAACGCATTTGGTGGGTGATATACGTCCCCAAGAGTTTCGCCATCGCATTACCACCCCAAGTTTAAGAGGGGTTAATATTCAGCGTTTATTCGGCTCCCAACGAGCTCTCAAAACAGTTGAGGATTTCACCGAATTCGAGCAACGCGCGGCTTATTTTGATGGAGATCCGGTAATTGCGACTAAAAAAGGAGTTAATATTCTTGAGCGTGGCAGTCAGGTCCATTTCATGGCCGAATTCCAAGAGATTTTGGATTTCCCACCCGCACCTAAATTAAAGTGGGATGGTAAACTTGATCCCGCTAAAGCAACACCTCAAGAATTACGTGGGCAAGAGCTGTTCTTCGGCAAAGCACAATGCGCTACCTGCCACGCCCCACCCTACTACACTGACAATACCATGCATAATTTGCAAACAGAGCGTTTCTTTAGCCCGCAGCTAATTAATGGCATTAAAGCCGTAGGTGATGGCCCAATCAAAACCTTCCCTTTACGCGGTATCAAAGATTCACCACCTTACCTGCATGATGGCCGCTTACTCACCTTGGAAGATACCGTTGAGTTTTTCAATTTAGTACTCGGAACCCAACTTAATCAACAGGAAAAACAAGATCTAACTGCATTTATGAAGGCCTTGTAATTATTCAAATATCCTCCTTTACAAAGTAGAGGGAGGGTTTTTTATTCCTAGGATATCACTAACAATTATAAGAACTTAATCATGAAAAAATATCTTTTGCCCTTAGTTAGTTCCATTCTTCTTGCTTCATGTCTGACTCATCAAAACATGGATGTCGTTACTGATGATGCCGGTAATCCGCATTACACTATACCTTATCAAGCAGATACGAGAGGACAAGCTGTTTTTCCATTACAACGACAAGCGACTGGAGAAAAAATATTTATCTTTGATCCCCGAGCCTCAGCTTGGGCTGCTTACAATGAGCAGGGTAAACGCGTCATGACAGGCTCCGCTTCAGGGGGGATGGATTTCTGCAAAGACATCCAGCAATCCTGTCGTACTGTAACAGGTACCTTTAGTGTTTATGACAAAAAAGGGGCAGATTGTAAATCAAACGAATTCCCAATCTCTCCCGATGGGCATACTGGCGGAGCAAAAATGCCTTATTGCATGCATTTCTACCATGGTTTTGCTATTCACGCTGCTTACGAGGTTCCCACTTACAATAGCAGCCACGGTTGTATTCGCGTGCTTCCCGGTGCAGCAAAATGGTTAAATGAGAATTTTATTGATGTCGGGACGACAGTTTTAGTGCTTCCTTATAGTTAATAGTCTCGGAAGAATAATTTGATAAGCCATTCGGGCTTTGAAAGCTCCCCACAAAATGAATATCAAAGGAATTTATATTCATTTTATCCCGTTCATTCAGCCTGAGGGGCACGCATGGCGTGCGTCTCGAAGGCTTGAGGCTCTCGAAGACCTGTCCTGAGGTTCTCGAAGGGGGGGAGGCCTTTTGCGACACTTCGAGACAGCGCTGCGCGCTTTCTCAGTGTGAACGGGATAAACATCACGAGCAATGAGCTAAATAGTCTATTTAATTTCGTGGGAATATCTCAGAGCCGAACAGTTTTTCAGACTACCCCTTCAACAAGGGTTGCAAAAAATGCCCCGTATAAGACTTCTTATTCTTCGCTACTGTTTCCGGCGTACCGATCGCAATGATTTGGCCGCCTTTGCTTCCACCTTCAGGTCCCAGATCAATGATCCAATCCGCCGTTTTTATTACATCTAAATTATGTTCAATAATAATGATGGTATTACCTTGCTCTCGTAAACGAAACAAGACACTCAGTAATTGTTTTGTATCATGGAAATGCAGCCCTGTTGTTGGTTCATCAAGAATATATAAAGTATTTCCGGTATCCCGTTTTGATAACTCGCGAGCCAATTTAATCCGTTGAGCCTCCCCACCGGATAGAGTCGTCGCGCTTTGGCCTAAACGAATATAAGACAAGCCCACATCAATTAAGGTTTGGCATTTTCTGGCAATCACTGGAATTGCATCAAAGAAACTACGTGCGTCTTCAACTGTCAATTCAAGAATTTCATGGATATTTTTGCCCTTGTATTCGATTTCTAAGGTTTCTCTATTATAACGCTTACCCTTACAGACATCGCAGGATACATAAATATCTGGTAAAAAATGCATTTCAACTTTGATTAAACCGTCACCCTGACAAGCTTCACATCGTCCTCCGCGAACGTTAAAACTAAAGCGGCCAGGCTGATAACCTCTTGCACGCGCTTCAGGCGTGCCTGAAAATAGTTCGCGAATCGGAGTAAAAATACCAGTATAAGTAGCAGGATTTGATCGCGGGGTACGCCCAATTGGGCTTTGGTCAATATCAATAACTTTGTCACATAACTCTAGACCTGTAATTTCTTTCACAGCCCCAGTAGTCAGTAGACTTGCACGGTTTAATTTGTTGGCTGCAATGGGGTATAAGGTATCGTTAATTAAACTTGATTTTCCAGAACCTGAAACGCCGGTAATACAAGTAATGACTCCCAAGGGAATACTCACCTCAACATTGTTTAGATTATTACAGTTGACCCCTTTTAAATGAATCATTCTCGATTCATCAATAACTTTTCTAGTTGCCGGAACTGCAATCGACTGTTTACCCGAAAGATATTGCCCTGTTAAGGATGCTTGATTTGCCATAACTTCTTTGGGTGTACCGTGGGCCACGACTTTGCCACCATGCACACCGGCACCAGGTCCAATATCTAAGACATAATCCGCAGAAAGAATAGCATCATGATCATGCTCCACCACAATCACAGTATTTCCTAAATTGCGTAAATGCAGCAGGGTCTTGAGCAAGCGATCATTATCACGCTGATGCAAACCAATAGAGGGTTCGTCAAGAATATACATGACGCCTACCAAACCAGAACCAATCTGACTTGCCAAGCGAATTCGCTGAGCCTCCCCCCCAGACAATGTTTCTGCGCTACGCGCTAATGATAAATAATCTAGACCAACATTGACTAAAAATCCTAGACGCTCAACGATTTCTTTATTAATTTTTGCAGCAATTTCACCGCGATAACCGGTCAGCTCAAGGCAACTAAAAAATTCATAGGCTTTTTCGATAGAATAAGAAGTAATTTCGGGTAAGTTTTTATCATCAACGAACACATGCCGAGCCTCCTCACGCAAGCGAGCCCCCTGACATAATTCGCAAGGACGTGAAGATAAATATTTAGCCAACTCTTCACGAATCATTGCAGAATCGGACTCATGATAACGACGCTTCATGTTCGGAATAATCCCTTCAAAGGGATGGTTTTTAACCATGTAATCGCCCTGCCCTCTTTGGTAGTGAAATTCAATAATTTCTTTTCCACTACCATAAAGAACTATTTGTTGAATTTTTTCGGGCAGATCGCAAAAAGCCATTTCGATATCAAAATCATAATGTCGCGCCAAAGACTCCAACATCGGATAATAATAAGTCGTTTTTTTGTCCCAGCCACGAATAGCGCCTTCAGCTAAACTCGCCGTTTTATCATGCACCACTCGCTCAGGATCAAAAAATTGATCTACTCCTAATCCATCGCAGGAGGGACAAGCACCGACAGGATTATTGAATGAAAACAGCCGCGGCTCCAATTCGCTTAAACTATAGCCACATTCGGGGCAAGCAAATTTTGAGGAAAAAACGATTTCCGAAAAATCACCGTCTACAGGCGCTACAATCGCCAAACCCTCTGCACGATTCAGCGCATTTTCAAAGGATTCACTTAAACGCTGAGCTAAGTCGGCCCGGACTTTAAAGCGATCAATCACCACTTCAATCGTATGTTTTTGGCGCAAGGTCAATTTAGGCGGATCATCTAATTCGCACAACTCCCCGTCAATCCGCGCACGCACATAGCCCTGTGCTTGCAATTGTTGCAATAAGAGCACATGCTCTCCTTTACGCTCACGCACGACCGGCGCCAAAATCATCGCCTTAGCACCCTCTGGCATTGCCAGAACTTGATCAACCATTTGGCTGATGGTTTGAGCATGCAAACTAACCCCATGAATGGGGCAGCGCGGCTCGCCTACACGGGCATATAATAGACGTAAATAGTCATAAATTTCAGTGATCGTTCCTACAGTCGAACGAGGATTGTGTGAGGTAGCTTTTTGTTCGATTGAAATTGCCGGTGAAAGTCCCTCAATCGAATCAACATCTGGCTTTTCCATCATCGATAAAAATTGACGTGCATAAGCAGAAAGTGATTCGACATAACGGCGCTGGCCTTCAGCATAAAGCGTATCAAAAGCGAGAGAAGATTTACCTGAACCTGACAGTCCAGTAATCACGATTAATCGATTACGCGGCAACTCCACATTAATATTTTTAAGATTATGTGTTCTTGCACCACGAATACTGATGGAATGCATAGACATTTACTTCAAAAATACTGAAGTATAGCTTATAAATAGTATGAAAGAAAACGAAGGCCAATCTAAGTCAGTCACTAGCGATTTTTTCAAGCTTGAAACTTCAAAAATGAAGACTTCTTCTTTTCATTAAATTCTTCCTGGCTCTCTAATTTCTAAAGGTGATATACTCTTTTTCACTTTTACAAATGCAAACTTGATATGCGCCCATTTTTAAATTTTTTTATGAGCACAGTCCTGCTATTTTATGTGGGATTTGCCCATGCTGATAACAATTTTAAAGAATTCGAGCAGCAAATTAGCGACTCTGTCATTACTGCTAAAATCACAGCCAAGTTTACGAAAAACCCTGATCTTAATCCTTTGAAAATTTCAGTCTCGACAAAAGATGGTATAGTAACCCTCAAAGGAAATGTTAAAGACAAACAAACTTTCGTTGATGCCTTAAAGCTTGTCAAAGTAACGAAAGGTGTGAAGGCAGTTGAAGCTGATGATTTAGAAATTAAACAAGTTAATACCGCACTCACTGATACCTATATTACAGCCAAGGTGGAAGCAGCGATTTTAAAAGCAAAAGTATTCGATGATGAATCGATTCCATTGGTAGGTATCAATGCAACCACCACAAATGGTACAGTGACTTTATCCGGGAAAGTGAAGCAAGATAAATCCATTGTAGCGATAATAAAGCGCGTTAATGCTGTGCGGGGCGTGAAAAAAATTATCTCTAAAATACAGGTAAGCAGGATGCATAATGAAACTCTTAACTCGTTTTAAATACTTTCTTTGGTCTTTTGGGCACTTCAAAATTCCTTTAATTGGTCATTTAAAACCTAAATTAATTGCCTTCGATAGCAAGCGGGTTGTCGTTAAACTGCCACTGACGCGGCGCAGTAAAAATCATCTTAATTCAATGTATTTCGGCGCACTTGCAGTTGGGGCTGACTTGGCAGGTGGCTTGCACGGTTTTTACTATACGAGCCAATTAAAGGTAAAAATGTCTCTCGTTTTTAAATCGTTTCAGGCGCAATTTCTTCGCCGACCTGAAACTGATGTTTACTTTGTTTGTGAGATGGGAGAAGAAGTCAAAGCAATGATTGAGGAGTCGCAAAAAACAGGGGAACGAATTAATAAACCGATAACCATTAAAGCCTTTACTCATTACCCTGAAAATCCCGAAGAAGTTGCGGATTTTATTTTAGAACTATCAATTAAAGTCTTATCCTAATTTAGACTCATGCTGAAAAAGAGTAGCTAAAATGAAAACTCATTCGACCTACACCATCTTTCCATTGATCTTTCTTGTTTTTATTTATTCCATCCTGCTTTATCTTATTTTTTCTAGTCAGCGTATTATCGACTTCACCCCCTTTTACACCTCTGCCAAATTACTTCTGGCAGGGAGAAATCCTTACCCCGTTCAATTAATCATCTCAGTAAATTTAAACCCTCCTTTTTTTATATGGCTTTTTAGTCCCTTGGCCCATTTTAGCTATCATACGGCACTGATTATTTGGTCAATCCTGTCACTTAGTTTAGGATTAGTGGCGGCTAATCTTGCATTTCGCCATGCTTTTTCTGCTGAAGTTTGGAAAAAATATCGACTAATTTTTTACATGATTTATTTTGCCTTTTTCCCGGTTTTAATGGATACATCCATTGTACAAATTGGGGCATTTTTAGCTTTTTTTACGATGTTAGGCTACCATTTTTATCTTAATAATCGCTGCTATCTGGCTGGCATTTTTTGGGGCCTTATTATTGCTCTTAAATTATTTCCAGCTTTATTATTTTTCTATGTTTTAAAACAAAAAAGAAAGCAGGTATTTTCAAGCATGCTTGCAACCTTTTTATTGGCTTGCCTAATCCCCCTTTTAATCTATGGTCCAACGATCTATCTCCAGTATCATTCCATGGTTACACGCATACTGTGGTTTGGAGATAGCTGGAATGCTTCTATTTACGGCTTTCTTTTCCGTCTTCTTATTGATACGCATTCAAGTTTTCATAATTTGCTGCCAATAGAACTATTGTATGCGGGACTATTTTTAATCTCTCTCTTTGTTTATTTAATAGCACTTGGGCCATGTTATATCGATGGCCAAAAGAATCAAATCAATCATCAACCGTTCTGCCTAACTCTAGTGATGATGTTATTATTAAGTCCTTTTGGTTGGATATATTATTTTTCAATTTTAATTTTTCCTTTAGTTCTCACTTTCGTGCTCTCTTTTGAGAAAAAAACCTCCCCTATTTCATTCTTATTGTGGACGGCTTGCTTCTTTCTCATTAATTTCCCACAAGCTTATGTTATTAATAAAAGCATGCATAATTTTACTGAGCGAATTACTTTATTTTCCTTTGATTTTTATGGATTACTAGTTTTGTTGTATATTTTAATCTCTAATCGACAAATCAAAGGAAATAACGAGCTAAGGATAAATACAATGCTCGAAAATGAGAAAAAACGTCGTGCGCTTCTTGCAGTGGCTATCTTATTTATATTCGGATTAATTGTTCCTCTTAATAGCTTACTGATAAGCTTGTCTTTAACGCCGGAGGATAGAGCTAAGCTCCTTACACAGATGGAAGATTTAAATAATAAAGAGGCTAATTAATGAAGCTTAAAACCTTTGTCCAAAGGCTGTATCATGAATAGTCGTTATGTGCCAATCGCTTTTATTTCTATTCTTCTTATCGCTTATTACCTGATTTTTTACTCCATATTAAACCACCCTAATCAACTGGATTTTACTTCTCTTTATGCTGCGCTTTTATCGTTAAAAAAACATGAGAATCCTTATGGAATTTTATCGAGCTATTTTTTACCTGTAACCAAAGAATTAACGGCCAATTTAAATCCACCTGCTCTGTTATGGATTTTCAGCCCGCTAGCTAAGATCAGTTACCATGCTTCACTTCTCATCTGGATCACTCTTTCGTTTACGCTAGGATTAATTGGTGCTGGCTTGGCTTTTTATTATGCCTTTTCATCTGCCTTTCTGAAAAAATACTGGCTCATCTTATTACTGCTTTATTTGTCTTTTTTTCCGACGATGGTCAATACTCTTTTGGTTCAATTGGGTTCTTTTTTACTGTTTTTTATCATGGTTGGTTATCACTTTTTCCTGACCAACCGCAACTTTCTTGCCGGATTTTTCTGGGGATTTATTGTAGCAGTTAAATTCTTCCCCGCCTTAATATTTTTTTATGCTCTCAAACAAAGACGCTGGTCTGTATTTTTTATTATGCTTGCCAGCTTTTTAATATTCAGTTTAATCCCTTTTCTTATTTATGGAGCAGATATTTATTTATCTTATTTTACAGTGATGAAGCGTGTATTTTGGTATGGAGATAATTGGAATGCTTCAATCTGTGGCTATATTTTTCGCTTATTCGATTACCATAACAAACTTTATCTAGAGCTTGCTTATCTTGTTATATTTTTTCTCTTTTTAGGTGGATATCTTTACAATCTTCAGTCCAATCAAACAACCAAAGTAAATCATCAACCCTTTTGTTTAACTCTAGCAATGATGTTGCTGATCAGTCCGTTTGGTTGGCTTTATTATTTTCCAATCCTCGTTTTCCCACTCACTTTAGGTTGGGCAATTGCTTTTAAGGAGAGTGAAGTAACAACTAAAACCCTATTGCTGTGGTTCTTGTGTTTTTTCCTGATTAATTTACCGCAAGGTTATGTGAGGCCCATCGCAATGCAAAATGTTGCAGTTTCTTTTATTTTTTCCTCTTTTTATTTTTATGGCTTACTGTTATTGAATTATTTATTCGTACTAAAAAAGAATCTTCCAGGGAAAAACGACCTTAAGATCGAGAAAAAAAATGTTATTTTTATTCTAATTGTTTTTTTTATAGCCTTATTTGGAATAGGTACAACGACAGTAAAAATAACTCTGGCTGCAGATAAGGCTTTAGTCGCTGCGAGTTAAATTCCCCCGGCTCATAGGAATTGACAAACAGACTAGCGGAGTCTAACGTTAACTGAAGAATAGACGATTTACCATGACGCTTAGGCTGCGATGATTGATTTGATTATCCACACTCAACCTGACGACGAAAGTTGCGGCCCTACTAGCTTGCATGCTATCTATCGCTATTATGGCTTAGATATCAGTCTGGAACAGGTTGTTAGCACCGTAGAGCGCTCGCTTTCGGGCGGAACTCTAGCTCCAATGTTAGGCAAACATGCCTTAGAGCATGGTTTTAGTGCAACGATTTATATCAATAATCTCGATGTATTTGACCCAACCTGGTGGTTTTCAGCCGATCAAGATAATGAGATCTGTCAAAAAAATTTAGCGAGCAAGTTAGTCGCACAAATGAAACATAAACGAAACAAAGCAATCATCCAAGCAAGTGAAGCTTATTTAAAGTACTTAGCGTTGGGTGGGCGAGTGCGGTTTCATACTCTGAGTGTACAATTATTAAAACACTATTTTCAAAAAAATATTCCTATTTTAACAGGTCTTAGTGCCACCTATCTCTATCATAGTTCACGTGAACGTTTTTCCAAGATAGGGGAGTCCATCTATGATGATATACGCGGTACCCCTTGTGGCCATTTTGTTGTATTGTGTGGTTATGATGAAAGAAAAAAACTGATTGTGGTGGCCGATCCACATCGAGAGAATCCAATTTCACATGACAACTATTATAAAGTAAGTTCGAATCGTCTTATTAATGCGATTCTACTTGGTGTTTTAACTTATGATGCTAACTTATTAATTATTAAACCGAAAGGTGTTTAAATGGAAACTATAATCGTTACGGATGAACCCTCGAGCTGGCGCTTTTTATCCCCTCTTGCCTCAATTATTCATGCCTCAGATTACTTATCCAATGCCAATTATCATCAAAGTAAATCTGTGCGGGTCATCAACCTTTGCCGCTCTTATGAGCATCAAACAATAGGCTATTATGTCTCATTACTTGCTCATGCACGCGACCATAAAGCGATTCCCTCGGTAGATAGTATTCAAGATGTTTTAAGTTCAACACTCTCTAAATTTATTTCACAAGATGTGGATGACGAGATTCAACACAGCTTACATGACATCAAAACGGAGGAATTTGTATTCAGCCTTTATTTTGGTCAAAATATGGCCAAATGTCATGCCTCTTTGGCTAAAAAATTACATGGCTTATTTCCCTTGCCACTATTGCGCTTTACTTTTGAAAAGAAAAAACTATGGCGGATTAAAGGATTACAAATTCTATCTCCTGATGACATTCCGCCCAATCACCAGGAATTCATGCAACAGGCAGCAGAATCTTACCTATCTAAAAAACGCTTCCATCAATGGCGTAAAAAACAACGTTTTCATGATTTAGCTATCCTTATCGATCCCACCGAACCCAACGCCCCATCAAATAGGAAAGCGCTGGATATTTTTGCGAATGTTGGTGAATCACTGGGCTTAAACGTTGATTTTATAGAAAGAAATGATAGCCGAAGTATTGCCGAATATGATGCCTTATTTATTCGCGCGACAACAGCAGTGAATCATTACACTTACCGCATGGCAAGGCGAGCAGCCCAAGAAAACCTTGTCGTTATCGATGATCCGCAATCTATTGTCAAATGCAGTAATAAAGTTTATTTGGCTGAATTAATGCGTAGCCATCAAATTTTAACGCCTGATACCACGTTTATTAGCAAATACGATAAAGATATTCCCAATATTGAATTTCCCTGTGTCTTAAAACGCCCGGATAGCGCTTTTTCACACGGCGTTATTAAATTGGATGATTCAAAAGCCTTACAAAAATCGCTCACTCAATTTTTTAAAATCTCTGATTTAGTGTTAATTCAACCTTTTATTCCGACCGAATATGATTGGCGAATTGGTATCTTAGACAATAAACCTATTTTCGCTTGCCGCTACTATATGGCTAAAAACCATTGGCAAATTTATAACTGGGATGCGATGGATGAGAAAGACGCGATGAGTCCGAAAAAGGACACTATGAGTGAAAAAATAGAAGGCCCTCATGAAACAATTCCTGTCCATGAAGTCCCCGAAGCCATCATTAAAACGGCATTAAAATGTACCCGCTTAATTGGCGACGGGTTATATGGGGTAGATATTAAAAGTCAGGGCGATAAGCATTACGTCATTGAAGTAAACGACAATCCCAATATTGATTTTGGTGTCGAAGATAAGCTTGTGGGCGAAGCACTTTATGAACACATTATGAATGTCTTTTTACAACGTATTCGCAGGAAGCATGGCTATGTCTGATTATTCACTTTTTTCTGTATTAGGGATTGAAATTGAGTATATGCTTGTCGATCCTGAAAAATTAAATGTACAGCCCAAAAGCGATGTTATTTTGAGCGCTTTGGCAGGAAAACAAGTCAATGAAGTGGAATTAGGCGATATTGCCGCGAGTAATGAGCTAGTCTTGCATGTTCTTGAATTAAAAAACAATGGGCCTAAACCAAGCAACGCCCCGATAGTGCAACAATTTCAACAAACGATAGAGCAATTACAACCTTTATTGACTCAACATAATTTGTGCTTACTGCCAACGGGAGCCCATCCTTGGATGGATCCCCTGTCTGAAACAAAGCGCTGGCCGCATGGCAATATGGCGATTTATCGTCAATATGATTCTATCTTCAATTGTCAAGGGCATGGCTGGGCCAATTTGCAATCTGTGCATGTCAATATGCCCTTTGCCAACGATGAAGAATTTTGTCAGCTCCATAATTTAATTCGTTTGATTTTGCCTTTATTACCGGCTATTGCCGCAAGCACACCCTTTTTAGACGGAAAAAAAACGGGTATGAGTGATTCGCGTTTGTATTATTATGGCAAGAATCAGCAACGTATCCCTTCGATTAGTGGTGAGATTATTCCTGAATTCATAAGTTCTGAAGCCCAATATCGACAAGAAATCTTAGAACCAATGTATAAAGACATTAGTCGCTTTGATTCTCAAGGAATTTTGCAACATGAATGGCTCAATTCTCGCGCAGCAATTCCTAAATTTGATTACAAAGCGATCGAAATTCGTCTTCTTGATTCACAAGAATGCGTTCAATCAGATATTGCTATTGCTCTCGCAATTCATGCAATCTTGAAAAATTGGCAAGCGAGTTCGAGCTATTATTTAGACAAGCCCTGCGATATTAAACGCTTGCGAGCGGTCTATGATCAAACGATAACAACGGGGTTAGCAACAACTATCGATGATTCCGAACTCTGCAGCCAATGGCAACTCCCTAAACGAAAAATGAGCGCCCAGCAGGTTTGGTCTCAGCTTATTGAACGGGTGAGCAGCGATATGGATAGGCCCACTCAACAGGCTCTTGAATATATTTTGAGTCAGGGTAATTTAAGCGAGCGAATCGTACGCGCCTGTGGAAATGATTTTAGCAAACCGACTTTAACACGCGTTTATCGCCAGTTAGGGCATTGTCTGTTAACAAATCAGGTTTTTAATCCCACATGAAAGAAATTGCGCTTATTGTCAGCTGTGAACATGCAGTAAATACTGTTCCGCATACTTACCGAAACCTCTTCGCCTCACATTTGGAATTATTAGAAACTCATCGCGGCCTCGATTTAGGGGCCCAAGCCATTGCGCTTTTTTTTAGCCAACAATTTAATTGCGAACTTGTACTAGCACAAGCCACTCGTTTGCTAATTGACTGCAACCGTAGTCTACATCATCGAAATTGCTTTTCTGAAATCACGACTATTTTATCGAAAGAAGAAAAAGCCCTAATTATTGAACAATACTATTTACCCTACCGTCAGCAAGTTGAAGAAATTATAAAAAAGCACATCCAGCAAGAAAAATTAGTGTTGCATTTATCCATGCATAGTTTCACGCCAGTATTAAATAATCTTAACCGCAATACGGATGTGGGTTTCCTCTACGATCCCAAACGAAATAATGAAAAAAAACTTGCAACACTTTGGCAACAACAATTTAAACAACAAAAATCTGATTTAAGAGTACGTTTGAATTACCCTTACAGAGGTATCAGCGACGGATTTACCTCAGCTCTACGTAAACGCTTTATCGATGACGACTACGCAGGGATTGAAATCGAATCAAATCAAACTTTAATGAACAGTACCGAATCTTTATCAAAGCTCTGCCAAATGCTGACACTGACGCTACAAACATTGCTTGCAAATAGAGAAAAAAATACCCAAAACTTTGATATAGTATCGCGATGAGCGTTATACTCTGCACTTTTGAATAATAGTTTGAGCTTCTAATGATTTCCAATGAAGCAGTGGATGCAGTCATTACCTGGGTCGATGGTAGTGATCAAGCGCACGCTGAAAAATTAACAAATTACTGTCTAAAACATGGTATCAAACGTTCAGCAGGTGCCGCGCCTACACGATTTAATGAGCGAGGGGAATTGAGCTACTGTGTCATGTCCTTACTGCGTTTTGCACCTTGGCTGAGAACTATTTATATTGTCACCGACAATCAAATTCCAGCTATTATTAAGCAATTAGAAGGGACTGCTCATGCAGAGAAGATAAAACTCATTGATCATCGAGATATCTTCTTCGGATTTGAAAACTATTTACCCACTTTTAATAGCTTGACCATCGAAACCGTTTTATGGCGTATCCCAGGGATCTCTGAGCAATTTATTTATTTTAATGACGATTTTTCACTGATTCGGCCTGTGTCCCCAGCGGATTTTTTTCGGAATAATAAACTTGTCTTGCGTGGTGAATGGAGCGTTCAGTTTGAACAAAAATGGCATAATAAGTTAAAAAATTATTTCTTGAAAACAAGGCAAAATTGGACAATAGACAACCCACATCGAGCAGTACAAGAAAAAAGTGCGAAACTTGCAGGGTTTCAGAAGCATTTTTTTCATCTCCCCCATGCACCCTATCCGGTTAAAAAAACAATTTTTGAACGTTGCTTTCGAGAAAACCCTCAATTACTAGCCGAAAATTTAAGCCACCCCTTGCGCGATCCTAAACAATTTTGGCCCATTTCCTTGATTCAACATCAGGAAATTCAAAGAGGAAATGTCATTTTTGACTCTTCGCTAAAAGTAATGACAGTTAATGGTGGTTTTCATTCTCTAGCTAAAATTAAGTCACGCTTGGCGCGTGCAGACAAAAAAAATAATATTCCATTTGTTTGTCTACAAAGTATTGATGAAGCACCAGAGTCGACACAAAAATTATTGTTTAATTGGCTTGATGATAAAATCATGCGGTAATAATACCGGAGACTGTGCCTTAAGAATTAAAAACCCTCCGCCTACGTCCGCAAAACGTAGGGACGGGTTAGAAATGTAGTTATAAAAAATCCTTAAAGCAGCGCCATTAGGTTAAGGACCAACCTTTTATTTTACATAAACTGCCGGTGGAGGTGCATCGAACCGATAGATTAAACCAAAGGCCACTTGACCTGTTTGAGGAGTAATTTTTGTAGATTTGGTCACTTGACCATTGGGATCATAAACAAAACTATGGACGCTTCGATAAGTAATTGCACTAAAGTCCACCATCACAGAAAGCTTCTCTGTGAAAGCATGGCGAATACCAGCCCCCCAGCGCAGACCACTTTTTCTTGACGAAGAACTTTGTATTGAAGGATCCGCCCCCTCAAAAATTTTCACTCTACCATTAGCATAGCCAATACGACCATAGAGTGTAGTATCGGGAGAAATAAGAAAACCTGGTAAGGCACTCACACCATAACTGTTTCTGATAGTGAATCTGTTTTTCTGGAAATTTCGATGAAGATATTCATCATTGGTCAATTTATATTCAAGAGAGCTCCAGGTACCATTGACTTCAGCGGCTACAAAAATTTGTTTATAGATATAGCTAAAACCCGCAAAAATAGTACCAAAAAATCCAACTGCCCCTAAGCGTTGCTTAGCCACCACATCAAAATCACCTAAGCGCTGGACATGCGCCTTCTGGCTAAATCTTGCAGCTTCTGGACCAAAGGCACCACCAACATAGAAACCAGCAAAACTGGGGCTTGCTGCTAATAAAGAAAGCACTCCAAGTCCACGCGTTTTCCTTAACATATTAGTCCTTAATATATAATTAGCGCTTTTTGATTGTATTCTGTCCTAATTGGGTTGTCTATCAAGCAAAATTAAAAAAACTGCTGCTTACCCATCGCTGAAGCTATGTTCATCAAGAAATTAGTTAAAAGGATTAAACTTGTTCGCAAAAAATGCTAGTTTAAATTATTCACTTCAAAATCTTGAGAAAAATATGAGTCAAACCAAGCAATTACTAGCCTATGCCCGACACGGTGATTTTGCTCATCCTGGTGAAGTTGAAGCGATTCAGCTCGCTATGGCGCCCATTCCCAAAAACCAGTCTCAGCGACTTCTTGATGTCGGCTGTGGTTTAGGAGGAACAGCTCATTATTTACAACAACGAAATTGGGGTGAAATTACCGGCATTGATTTAGATAATGAACTTATTCAGTATGCAAAAAAACATTACCCGGAAGTCTCTTTCGTTCAGGGGGACATTTTACAATTGGAAATACCGCAAACCTTTAATGTCATTTATTGTTTTAATTCTTTCTTTTCTTTTTCCTCGCAACAAAATGCGCTTCATCAATTTGCAGGTTTGGCAGAGGAGGGATGCAACTTAATGATTTTTGACTATTCTCGTCCTCATGCTTCCCCTCTTGAGAGTCCTTTCCCGTGGTCAAAAACTGCTTCGCGATTCCATCCTATTTATTTGCCTGAATTAAAAGAACAACTCTCAGCAGCAGGCTGGCATTTTAAAACGAGTTTAGACATTAGTACTCAATTTGAACATTGGTATGTTCAATTGCTACATTATTTTGAGACGAAAAAAGAAGCGATCGTCGCCCAGTTTGATCTCTCTTTATTTAAGCAAATGTATGATAGTTATCAACAACTCTTAATTAATGTTAGAGAGGAGAAAATGGGTGGAATCATTGTATACGCCACTCGCTAAAGGATTAAGCTCTTGAAACGCATTGTTATCTGTTGTGATGGAACCTGGGACTCTCCGGATAATAAAATCAATGGCGTTCCTGTAAAAACTAATGTTGCAAAGATTGCTAACGCCGTATTAACAACTAGCGCCAACATCAAGCAGATGATGTTTTATGAAACCGGAATTGGTACTTCTGGAAGTCGGTTAAATCGACTTATTGATGGCATTACAGGAAACGGTTTATCTGAAAACATGTTAAATGCTTACCGCTATCTTATTCACAATTACGAAGTAGGCGATGAGTTATTCTTTTTTGGTTTTAGTCGTGGCGCTTTCACTGTGAGAAGCTTGGCGGGAATGATTCGCAATTGCGGCATTCTTCGACTCAATGCCATCGATAAAATCGATCAAGCGTTCAAGCTTTATAGATCACGCTCGCCTGCATCACAGCCTCGATTGATCGAATCGACTCTTTTTCGGCGAACTTATGCGTTAGAGAATCTTACGCCAATTAAATTTATTGGCGTTTGGGATACAGTCGGTACTTTAGGAAATCCCTTGTTGCTCAACGGACTATTTAGTCGACGACATAGTTTTCATGATTATCATCTAGGTGCAAACGTCAAACATGCCTATCAGGCTGTAGCCATTGATGAACAGCGTTTGTATTTTCATCCTGCCTTGTGGGAAAAGGAAAAAGGTACTCATCAAATATTGGAACAAGTTTGGTTTGTTGGCGTCCATAGTGATGTGGGCGGAGGTTATGCGACAGCGGGTTTGTCTGATATCGCCCTTGAGTGGATGGCCGATAAAGCAAGCAGCCTGGGTTTAGGGCTTGCTCAACTTGACCTTAAACCAAACTTTATGCAGTCCTGTGGAAACTCTAGAACCGGGTTTTATCGACTTATTCCCCCGTATTTTAGACCGATTGATCAAAAAATCGCAGATCCAAGAAAAGAAAGCTGCCAATCACTTCACTCCTCAGTTCTAGAACGCTATTTAAATGATGAAACTTATCGTCCGAAAAATTTAATAGAATATATGAAGCGGCGGAATTTTAATGAGATCCAAACCTAAAAATGACCACTAAATGGTGGAGATACATCAGTTGCAGATTATAGCTTTTATTTTAGTATTAACTTCCCAAGTAGGTCTTCTTCGCATTCAAGCAGTATTTGATCCGTCATTTTCTCTTGAACGTCTACAGGCAAAATTTGCATTTTTCCTTTAAGATCTTTAAGGAAGAAACTTGAGCGAGCAGCAAGCTGAAATAAACTAGGAGGCTTAGCAAAATTGGCTCGTCTACTCTCTCTCCAATCAGGTTGACCCGCAAGATCTAATAACTTATTCATTTGTTGAAGATAAAAAGTTTTTTCAGGTTCTGAGAAAGTTTTTTCTATTTCCTGAACAAAAGTTCCCTTTTTTTTCTTCAACAATGCTAACGTTTTTTGACTAAAAGGGACTTTTATATCGAATAGGAGATAAATAACAACTCTTGCTGATGGCCTGCGACTATCAAGAGCAATATCCAGAACAGAAGAACCTTCCTTGTTAACCTCAAGTAAATGTTGTTTACCTGCAAAACGAACTAGATACTTTAAAATATCAAGATGACCTTGATACGCTGCCAGATGAAAAGCTGATCCATTGGTCTCTTTTTCTCTTTCTTCTAGAGCAATCTTGCCCTTTTTGCGTAAATATTCCTGCATACGTTTAAGATGGTTTTTTAGCGCATAACGAATCATCGGGGGTTGTTGGGTAAAACTGTTGCTTTTTTGATTTTGAGTACTGTTATCTTGAGCGCTATCATTTGCACTACCCTGAGCGCTTTTTTCCTTTTTACTACGCATAACCTTTGCACATTAAAAATCCAGATGACCAATATTAACCCATATTGGTCAATCAATCAAATTATTCTCTTTTAGTACGGTTATAAACCCTGTCAATATTTGAACGTGGAGTCAGAATCGGGAGCCCTAGCCAACTCATCAGATGGGGTTGCTTTTTCTTTAGTTTTAAAAACTCCTTTACTCATCGACTGAGCTAAGGCACTTTTTTTAACGAGCCCTCCTCCAGCTTGAGGATATAGATCTGAATCAATCGATGAAGACTGAGTAGCGCTTTCTTTAGTTAAGTTACCTCTGGCTTGAGGAGTTAGATCCGGTTGAGCAGAAACAGTAGTTGTTCTGGTAGCAACAACCTCTCCCCTGTTTCTATGTAAATATGATATCGGTTTTTCTTTACCTGCAGCCGTTTTTTGTTCGTATTTCTCTTCTTCTGTAGACTCATTATCTTCAGGCTCAGAATCAATTATCTCATCCCCATAGACAACGGACTCTTCTATAGAATCATCCTCAGTCTCAGAATCAGTCCACTCATCAGCATAGCTAGCAAGAGCCTCATAGATAGCGGTACTTTGGAGCTTATCTTTAGAAGCGACGGCCTGTTTTTTCTCTTCTTCTGTTACAAGACATTTCAAAGTTCCTGGGAAATATTTTTCTAACGCTTTTTGACTCACCGCTTCAGGAAAATTGATTTGTATTATAGCTGGCTCACTATCCTCTGAAGTAACAAGTTCATCGGTAAAATGCTCATCCAGTACTTCAGGCATTTTAATAAGTTGCGACCACAACCGATTTTCACGTACTTTGAGATAATTGAGCAGCTCCTCTTCAAAGATCGGAAGATCGCTGTCTTTGATTTGAATTGAAATACCTTTATATTTATAAAAATCAGATTGAGTATAATCCTCTAAGGAATTATACATTTCCACAAATCTAACTGCTTCTGTTCGGCTATAAAGCAATATTCCCCTATTAACTACAGGCAAATCTGCATCGGTCACTAACCACAATTTAGCATAAGGTAATTCAGGATGCGCATCGACCATTTCTGCAAGTTTTTCCAGCTTATTGAAATCAATTTCTTGATAAAAAGAACAGTCTTTATTTTTTCCTACATTAGCTATACCGGTATGGGCTTGTTTTAAGATCTGCATACTATAATTTAGTAAACTAATTCCCTGGGTCGCCAGACCTTTGCTCATACCCGCCGTTGCGATAGCTAACAACGGAACTGTTTTGAATGTTTTTTTAGAAATCGACAACACATCCTTTGGCCCCATTTCTCTAAATTTCTGACGCCTGGTATTTTCATAAAGCCAATCATTTCTGATACAAACCGGTAGCAATTTCATTTCATTTACCTTTACAGAACACTATAAGTATAATATAAGGGCAGATTGTTAAGATATTATTAATAGCGTCAAAATTATGTCGCAACTGATAATAAAGTGAATCAATGCCTTAGCGCTTTTTCCTTAGAAAACGAGCTAAGTTGTGGAATAAAAATAATAAAAGACAGTTTTTCAAACGTTTATAGGTCTACAGGCAAATGGAAAAATTTTCTTGGCATGAAACCCAAAATCCAGCAAAAACCCCATAATTGATTTCATGATGGCTTAGCGGAATAATAATTTCACGCCCTTCAATTCTCGATTAATTAGCTACAAAAGGTATTTACTTAAGATTAGGACTGGATTGAGAAGTATGCTCCTCCTCAGATTGGTTAGATAATTTCTTTTGTGGTGGAGTACTAAGAAAAGATATTAGGACAAATTATTCTCCAAAAAACAAATGATTCCCTGCGATATGTTTTTTTAAATTCTTAAATTGTTTCTGATAACGTATTGTAGTTTAAACAAGAAATATAGTTCCTTGCTGTTAATATAAGAGTTGTAACGGATGAGCAATAATTTTTTCTTTTTCGGTACGTGATAATTTTTTTATTAACCGCTCAACTCTCATTGCTTCAGCCTTTCCACCATTAATTAGCCAAGCCTGTGCAATCTTAACGGGTTTAAAACTTCTTGTGTATTTGCACTTACCGGTTCCATCAATATGAGATCGGTAGCGTTTTAAAAGATTATTAGTAAATCCGGTATAGTAAGTATTGTTTTCACACAATAGTATATAGACCCAATAACAACTATGTTCCATTTTACCTCATAGAAAAAGCGTGTCTTAAGTTTCAATTAAGAACATCGTTTACAATACTTTTGCTTTTAATGTATTTACTTCCAGATACCATATTTTACTACATAAGATAGTTAATAATAGTACTATTTTTTTCATGGAGTATTTCCATTTCTATTACGAAAATTTTAACTTGGTTGTGGCCATTTGCTGGCACTTGTAGAACATCTAACAGAAGGTCTACATACTAGACCTTACACCGATGTAAATATCAATTTCATCACCACGATATAGCTCAAAATCAGAAATAAAATTACGGGTATATTCAAGACGCGACTCAAAAAAAGACCAAATCCTCAACCACGTTTCGATGACAGTTTGAGGCATCACCCCCTTGCCGCTAAAAACCAAATACTTACCCGCTTGAATTGTGACAGTAGAAAACTCAGACAAGGTTTGCCTAGTTCTCAGAGGAATTCCAACTGTTACTTTGTAATACCCGGTGGCATCACTATCATAATCCGAATACACCCCAAAAACCTCTGAGCTTTCCTTCGAATCAGCGAGCTTAGGTATTACAACCGCTCCAAAATCCTCCCAAAGCCTGGGCAATTTTGCCGTACTCTGATTAAACTCTTCACTATTCTTTGTCCGCACACTTAAACCAGAAACAATAAAACTATCAAGAATTGCTAATTTAGGCTCACTAAACGACATATCGATGACTCCTTTTGAATGTTGAGAACGATATATTAATCTTTCATTATGACAGATATTGTCAGGATACTTTTTTAAAAGTTGCTATTATTCAATCAATTAGCCAAAAATAGAGCCTGACAATTCATCGAAGTAAGAATACCTTTTGCAGCCAATTGGGCTATGGCATTGTCTTCGAAAATTAAGATACGTGGTTTGCTTCCTTTTTCATCTTCAGCAAGTTGCAATCTGGCGGAAGTACTCCGTTCTTCTTGCATTTTATCGATACCTGATTCGTCATCTATCAAAGGATAGTTTTAAAGGAATCAAACAAGTAAAACAAGTGCCTTTATGCAACTCGCTTTCTACATAAATTTCACCATCTAATTCATCGATAAATTGTTTTAACACATAAAGTCCAAGTCCTTTGTAAATTCCTTGGTAAGAAGGGGTTAATTGTTTAAATTGAACATAGATTTCATCCTGCCTTTCTTTAACCATACCAATGCCTTTATCGCTAACAATATTTCTTAGTACAATTTTTCTATCTTCTATTTTTGCTAACTAAGCCTGCAACAATACAGAACCATGACCGGTAAAATTTAGTGAAAAAGATAGAAATCTCTTGAGCATATTAATTGTTAGAACAAATTAAATCAGATTGATCTCGCTTACCATGACGCTGTACGCTGTCATCTACCAAAATCGTATCCCTGCCCTCCTATTTATCAATCAATTTCTTGGGTCTTTGCTGTGTAAAAATTTGAATATTTCTCCTGCCTTATCAACTCCAAGATCAAGAATCTTCTGATGGAAATCAATTAATATTTTAGCACTTAGCGCCTCATTCAACTTGGGATTATTAGTATCATGGAATAATAAAGATACGTTTTCAGAACCATATTTTTTATTCAAGGTAGATTTAAAATTATTTAGCTGCTTTTTGGCAGATAAGATCTGCCCTGATGAAAGAGGTGGTTGTGGATTTTCTAGTGCATGCTTGATTATATAATATTTTAAAAGAATTATTTTAAAGGCGTCGTTTCTATATTTAAATTTAGTAGCATAATCAATACTCCGGCTCTCTGGAAACTCAGCAGCAATTATAAAATTTGGATTATCAACTTTTTTATAAAGATTCAGTGTTTCTCTTGCCATTGCGTAGATAGATTTATTATCGGAAATTGGCAAATATTTCTGCATTTGTGCCTCAACATACTCACGGATCCGAACAGCTACTAAATCAGTCTCTTGGTTTCCTGCAAAAATCTCTTTAGGAGAGCCCTCAGATTCTTGTGAGGCAATTTTTTCTAAAATTTCACCTGGTGGGTTCTCTTTTTTTACTTCTTCCTCAAACTTCCACCTCTCACCACTATATATGAACTTATATATCTCTCCTGTCTTATCAACTCCAAGGGCAAGAATCATTTGATATAAATTAATTAATATTTTGGCAGCTATCGCATCATTGAGCTTAGGATTATTAGTATCATTAAATAATAGAAATACATTTTCAGAACCATATTTTTTCTCTAAGGAAGATATAATATTTTTCAACTGTTTTTTGGCAGATAAAAATTGTTCTTCCGAAAAAATAGATTGAGGATTTTCTAGTCCATTTTTGATTATAGAATACTTTGAAAGAGCTATTTTTTGGATATAATTTTCATATTTTTTTATAGAAACATCATCAATGATTCTACTCTCTGGAAACTCAAAAGCAATTATAATACTTGGATCCTCGACTTGTTTATAAAAAATCAATGTGTCCCTTATCATTGAATAGATGAACTTATTATCAGCAACCGGCAAAAGCTTGCTCATCTGTGCGTCAACAAATTTATGCGTATGAAGCATTAGTAATTTCTTATCTTTTTTTTCTGCTAACATCTTCCCCATGCTACTAGAATAATCCTTATACTCTTGTGGTGAAGCTTTTTCTAAAATTTCAAATATTGGATATGCTTTTTTTATTTCTCTATCAAACTTCCAACTCTCATAATAAGGTTTACAAAAAACATTAAATACCGTTATTAATACCACAAAAAAAATCATCTGAGGCAAAGGGTATAAATCACTAATTTTCTCTTTTAAATCTTTTAAATAAAACATACTTAGAAACTACCTTCTATTTTTAATTTATAAGTTCACGGTTTTAAACTGTATTTTTTAGTTACAGGAGACATCCGTTAAAGTAGATATCTTTTTTAAATAAGACTGAGGAAAGGTCTCTGAGATCGAAAGTTTTAGAGCCGAAAAAGCGCTTGCTATCTGATAAAATATAAATGAATTCAGCTTTTTGTTTTTTTGAAATTCGGGGCATCCTATTAACAGTAGTGGCTTTAGCAACTATCTGTTGAAATTCAGAATCTGCTTCAAAATAAGGGGTAAAATCTGTTGTTGCACATATAATTTCTTTGGAACCAAAGAAAAAACACATCACTGTTACTAACTTAATAATATAACTCTTCATCTTTATTCCTTTATACTGAGGACATGCTAATTAGTGGCGACTAAAATCCAAATAATTTAGCCACTTTACGGTAAGGGAAAATATCGCATCTGCAAGATATAATCAATAATAATTGCATAATACTTTAAATTTGTTGATTAGTGTGATGGTAATTAATGCTGATGGTAAAGGATATCAACCCAGTTATATTTCAGACCTATTAAAAAGCTGTAGATTCAGGTATTTTGTCAATACGGGAATATCCATATTCTGAACGAGAACATCTCACCCCAGGAATACAAATTACAATGAAAAATATGGCCTTATTGTAGCCAAAGGCTTATCCCAGCATAAATCAAGTCTTCTGTTATCACTCTCATTAACTGTTACTCCAGATGCTAATAGAATTCAAAAAATATTTGAGGAATATTAGCAAAAATGTTTACTCCACGAATTGATTTAAATATTAGAAAAATATGTCACTACGAATACAGCTTAATTGGTGACTTTTGTAAATCATCTTTTTTATTAATCATAGACTTGGTTTAACAGCTATGACCTGTAAGCACCAAAAACCAACAGGTATCGAATTTCCTTGAAAACAATTCGCATTCTTTAGGTATTCGCTCGCAAAGTCATTTAAGAATTCAGCTTTCCTGGTCTCAGGAATTTGTTTGATCTGAGATCCAGCGGCACTAAAAAAATCTTTAAGATGTTCTTTTGATTGAAAAGAATATGTCATTTCTTCCTCTGATATATCAACCACTTCCAGACCAGATTTAACGATCATATCGCTGTAATCATTTGGATCGAAAAATGAACGAGGACTAACGAAATCAATAAAACTATTTTTCCATTTACTACTAGAACAAAGTTCATCAAGGACCAGATGATATAATGATTTTTTATGAGACAGAAGCAGAGCAACTTGAGCTCCTGGTAGTGCAGATCTTGCTATGCCAAGGAGTGCGTTTTGCTGGTCTTTTACCCAGTGTAAGCAATTAAATGAAGTTATAATATCGAACTGTTCTCTAAATATGTTTTGGTTTGCCTCCATGACTAAAAAACGGAGATTGCTCCGCGTCTTATATGTTTTAGTAGCAAACTCAATCATTTGTTCAGAAATATCGGTGCCGATCACACAGCCCTCATGAACAATAGCTGCAATTTCATTAGTGATTACTCCGTCACCACATCCAATATCTAACACTCTAGATTTGGTATCAAATGAAATTTTACTTAGCAATTTCATAGCAAAATTATATTGCAATGCATTGTTTCGACTATAGGTATAAGGGTTTCCGTATATATGGCTAATCATAAAAATTCGACTTGTAAATTGTACAGCATTTTACAAAATATTATGGAATATAGGATATGGTGTTTGAAAACCAAAAAAGGCTTATAGAAAATAAATTTAAAAAAAAATTACTCCCTTATAAAACACTAGTTTTCTGAACAATTAGAAGAATCCTTAGTAGTTTATAAAGATCTTAAATTATAAAGATCCCTATTGACCAACACTCTTTGAAAGTATTACAAGAGTGCAACAAATCTCTTTAAAGCTTCGCAAACACAAATCCCGAATTACCTTCAGTATTAAGCTGACTGTGCCGATTTTCATTTGAATAAATAGATGATCGTAAAAACTCCTTGAATGATTTGTCAGTTAGATTTTGGTTTTTTTTTAATGCGCAATGAGCTTGCTGAGATAAACCAGCCAAAGTTTCATCCGAAATTTTCGAGATTACATCGAGCAATGCTTTTTGATCTAACCTTGGAATAGCATCTTCAATTTTGACGCTCAAATGAAAAGGAGGAACAGTCAATTCTGGTAAATGATCATGAGATTGTACTCGACGACTTTTTAGTTCAGTTTTCAATATTTTTTGGAATTGATGGAGATCATCTAAAGGTAAGGATTCAAAAGTCACATCCATATAAGTTTTTCCAGATAAAATGTGAGTCAATTGGTAATCCCCCCGAAAAATAACTGATGTCAAAAGTAGAATTTTCTCATACCCTATGCTGGAGGAGATTCTGCATGAAAC
>NZ_LNYO01000001.1 GCF_001467895.1 Legionella nautarum | reverse complement strand
CCAACGCCACCTGGTCCGCCAACGCCACCTGGTCCGCCAACGCCACCTGGCCCACCGACGCCACCTGGCCCGCCGACGCCACCTGGCCCGCCGACGCCACCTGGCCGGCCGACGCCACCAACACCGCCAACTCCACCTACACCACCTGCCCCACCTATGCCGCCCACACCACCAATTCTGACATATCTTCCTAATCCAATGGGTCTGCCACTATGATTTATGGAATAGCTGAGTTGTTCTATATTCCTCAATTGTCTTGTACTATTTGAGTAAGTTATTTGGTTGGCTGAAGCTGTTGAATGGATTAACAAACCGCCAATAATTAAAATCCCTGATAGATAGGTTTTAGGAATAATCGATTGCATTAACGGCTCCTTGTAAATGGATTAATATACCCAGTCCTTAGAGTATAGAATTAAAATTTATCAGACTTAAATAGAGAGATCTACCTAGTTATTCACTGACATATTTATCAATTAAATTCTGCGCAGTCATTTCTGCTTCTGAACGTTTATTTTCTGGAATTAAGGTATAAATATCATTTTTTGCATTTTGATACTCTTTGTTATTAGGAACGGCTGCAGAGGCAGCAGAATACCAAGCATAAGCTTGAATATTATCTTTGGGAACACCTAAACCATCTCGATAGAGATGAGCGATATTATAGAATGCAAAGCTATTACCACCTTGGGCTGCCTTTAGATACCAATTCATTGCTTGAGTATAATCTTGCTTGACGCCCTCACCATGATCATAAGCATAGCCGACTAAATCTTGCCCCATCGGTGAGCCTAGATCAGCGGCTTTTTGATACCATTTTAAGGCTTGAAAATAATCGAGATCGACGTTAGTTCCATTGTAATAAAAATTTCCCATTGAAATCATGGCTGCGGTGTTGCCTTGATCAGCGGCTTTGGTATACCAGAAAACTGCTTTGGCATAATCCTGTGTGATACCTTCGCCTTTCTCATAAGCATAGGCTAAATATTCTTGGCCTTTAGCTGAACCTAACTCTGCCGCTTTTTTATACCATTGCACGGCTCGTGAAAAATCTTTGGGGACGCCGTTACCGTCATAATAAAGGTCACCCAATTCCATCATTGCGGATACATTTCCTTGATTGGCTGCTTGTTCGAACCATTTCGCTGCTTCAGTGGTATTTTTAGTTATACCGTTTAAACCCTGAGCGTACAGGGCGCCAAGGTTATATTGTGCCTCGGCATTTCCTTGGTTAGCTAAGGTTTGGCAACCCGATAAATCCGAACAAATATCGTAAGGTAAAGCAAAGCTTAAAGAGGGAAGTGTTAAACTAGTACTTAACATTAATGTCTTAACTAACTCAACAATCCTTTTTTCCATAACGGTATCCTGCCCATAATAGATATTTGAAATTATAGACTAATTTGCAATAGTTACTTGATGTTTTATTAACGATGGAATTCGTTTTCCAGGTAAAATAAGTCCCACTAAATTAAGTGGATCGATAGCGGAAATAGTCACGGGTTCATGATGAAGTTCTTTTTTCTTGAAAGCCCGCAAAGAATCGACGGCATAGGGCAGGGCGAATTGTTCACCAATAAAGCCGCTGATAAATCGTCCGCCCCTAATTTCTCCTCGGGCTTCCATACGACGAAAGGCCGTTAATAAATCTCGCCAGCTCGGTGTAATTTTTTCTTTTACTAATAGTTCTCGAAAGCAAACACCGTATCGTTTTAATAGCATTAGGCAGGTTGCTTCAATTGGCGGTGTTTTCGGGGGCGCTTTTCTTATCTTCAACAGGGACCAGCGTCCCGTGGCTGGTCGATAATTAAGGCGGCGGCCTCGTTTTCCTGCCCGACGATGTGGATCAATAAGAGCGCGAAGGTTATCAAAACCATCCGCAGTAATAAGGCCGGCTGAAACTAGCTCCCACAACCCCGTTTCTACTTGGGTCTTGAGTTCGTTAATTCCTTCGACAATATCAATAAAGAAGGAAGCGCCATTTTCTTGTAAATAAGCATAAATACTTTTTGCAGTATGGCTTAAAGCTTGCAAATCCAGCGTGTGAATAGCTTGCCTGGCGGCCATCCAGTCGGCAGATTCACGCACAAAAAAAGTGATTGGTGTGATGCTGGTTGGTAGAATGCGTTTAAATTGATTTTCTTCTTCCGTGTTTAGGCTGATGGCTGGATGAGGCGATAGGCGGCCCCAACCAATGACGCCTGTAAAACAGAGATGATCCAACCAGTCTTTATCATAATCTTTGACACGTTTGGCAAAGACTAATTTTTCCCAGGCATTCGCAGGAATTTCATAGCCTTGTAATTGCTTGATGACTTCAAGTAGCCCCTGCTCCCCTTGCAATTGTGAGCCCGGTGCTAAATGCTGCCAACTCAGTAGCCAATGAATGAATTGGGTAGCGTTAACCGGTTCAATTTCTTTGCGAAGGATTCCCAAAGTAAGGGAATGGATTCTTGCTAATAATCGACGTTCGCACCATTCAAGTTGATTCGAAGTTCTAAAATTTCCGCGTAAAATTAATCCAGTCGATTCTAAATTTAATAGCGCTTTTTCCACATCAGCACTTTCAAGGCCGAGGATTTCAACTAATTCATCTTGAGTCACAGGGCCTAGGTACTGAAGCCAGCCACGAATCATTTCTACAAGTGCTGCTTCTGTTTCAATGCGTTCTTGCTGAATCGTTTTTAAATGATGGTGAAAACTTGCTTCGGGATAAATGCTTCGAAAAGTCTCTGATTTTTCAGTCGCTATCCAAAATAAGCGCTCATGAATAGTTGCTTTTCCAGCGCGACCTTGAGCGACTAATTCGGCAAAAAAAACGTCCCAAGTGGGGGAAGATTTTTGCTGCTCATTTAAATGTATATTAACAGGTAGTGCAATCAGTGTTTGTAAAACATCATGCAGTTCATCAGCATTTCTAAGATCTGGCCAAGCTTGCTGCTGTACTTCTGAGATCGCGAGTGGATTTAATTGACCGAGATCTTGCAATAGCGATTCGGGTAAAACACGCCGCATTTCCACCGCTCGTGTTCGACGTTCTTCTAAGGGGGCGTCATCAAGAAAAGCATAGGGGTTGGCATTTAAAATTTCGTGAGAAAATACGGAAGGAGTAGGGGTGTCAACGGCTAGGCAGTGGATTTTTTTGTTCACGATGTCATTTAAAATAGTCAACAACCCTTCTATATCCAGTGCTTCGGTTAGACAATCTTTCATGGTTTCATGAATGAGAGGATGATCAGGTGGCTCAATATCTTCGCCAGCTAAATTGTCCTGACAAGCTGCTGCATCAGGAAATACGGCTGCTAAGAGATCATCAGCAAGCATACGCAAAATATTAGGCGGTACTTTCCGTCCACCGCGAAAACGAACCAGTGCCAAGGCTCGTAGCGCATCCCAGCGCCATCGTGTGGTAAAAATGGGTGATTGCAAAACAGCTTGAGTTAAAACATGGCGAATGCTGTTGGGGTGTAAAAAATGAAATACATCCGCTAAAGGAAAACTATGCTGCTCAGCCAAAGAAATGGCAATACCATTATCTGTAGCGGCTGCTTGTAACTCAAAATTAAACGACCGACAAAACCGTTTTCTCAATGCAAGTCCCCAGGCTTTGTTGATACGCGCGCCAAAAGGGGAGTGGATAATCAGCTGCATGCCGCCCGCTTCATCAAAAAAACGTTCGGCAATGATGGTTTCTTGAGTAGGCACTTCCCCTAAAATTGCTCGGCCCGTCAGAATATAGTTGATGAGTTGTGCGGCACCCTTATTATTTAATCCACAATTGGTTTTTAGCCAGTGAATAGATTCTTTCTCCCAAACAGTATCGCCCTTTCTTTCTTCAGGAGAGAAGGGCGCCTTGTCAGAAATCATCGCTTGAATGGTTTTGCGCAGATTTGACACTTGCAGGGAAAGCTCGTTTGTTCTTGAAGGCGCTTCACCCAACCAGAAAGGAACCGTGGGTGGGGCTCCATGAGCGTCTTCAACGAGAACCCGCCCTTTAACGCTCTCAATACGTTTGATTTGCCAGGAAGTATTCCCCAGTAAAATCACATCGCCACGATTGCTTTCGATCGCAAAATCTTCATCGAGAGTTCCTACAACAAGACCATTTGATTCGGTGATGACTGTAAATAAATTATTCTCAGGGATAGCTCCACCACTGGTAATGGCAGTTAAACGGCTGCCGCGACGCGCTTTTACCAAACCATTGACTTGATCCCGGAACAGATAAGCACCATAGCGACCCCGAGAGCCTGCGATGCCTTCCGACAACATTTCGAGTATGGATCGGAAGGTTTCACGGGATAAGTTGCGGTAAGGATAGCTTTTTTTCACCAAATGATAGAGCTCTTCTTCAGACCAATCGTTGGTGGCACAGCTTGCAACGATTTGCTGGGCTAAAATGTCGAGTGGTTCTTCAGGGATAATTAACCTATCCAGATCGCCTGTGCGAATGGCATAAACAAGTGCAGCACATTCAACGAGTTCATCGCAGGTAGTTGCAAAGAAAATACCCTTAGAAATTGCACCATGCCAATGTCCGGCGCGACCGACCCGCTGCAAAGCAATGGCAATCGCTCGGGGAGAACCGAGTTGGCAGACTAAATCGACGGTACCGATATCAATTCCCAATTCTAAAGAGGCGGTAGCAACAAGTACCTGAAGTTTTCCGGTTTTTAGTTTTGTTTCTGTGGCCAAACGTAATTTGCGCGATAAGCTGCCATGATGGGCGGCTACTTTTTCTTTATCTAAGCGTTCAGATAAATGATGAGCTACGCGCTCAGCCACGCGGCGAGTATTGGCAAAAACTAAAGTCGAGCGATTTTGCTTGGCTAATTCGGCAATGCGATCATAAATTTGATCCCACATTTCATTGGTTGCAACAGGACCTAATTCGGTTTGCGGGGTTTCAATGTGCAATTCTAAATGACGATTATGGCCAATATTCACAATTACCGGCCGCGGACCCCTTGTGCCTGCTAAAAAATCACCGACTAATTCAAGTGGTTTTTGGGTAGCAGATAAGCCAATGCGCACGGGTTTTTCTAAGGTTAGAGCTTCGAGCCGCTCCAGTGATAAGGCTAAATGGGTTCCTCGTTTATTATTCGCAAGCGCATGAATTTCATCCACGATCACGGTTTTGACATCCTGAAGAATAGCGCGGCTTTTTTCGGCTGTGAGCAGAAGGTAAAACGATTCTGGCGTCGTTACTATAATATGGGGCGGCTTTTTTAGCATAGCCTGCCTATCTTTAGGCAAGGTGTCGCCGGTTCTGACCGCAATTCGAATCTCTTTCATCAACAAGCCGCGTTCTTGGGCTAAATCTTGAATTTCTTCCAGCGGCTCAAGTAAGTTCTTTTCAATGTCATTCGTTAGGGCTTTGAGAGGGGAAATGTAAATGACCTGGGTTTGATCAACTAAATCAGTGAGTGATTGACGCACCAATTGATCAATACAAATTAAAAAAGCAGCAAAGGTTTTTCCTGAACCAGTAGGCGCAGAAATTAAAGTGGTATGGCCTGCTAAAATGGATGGCCATCCCTGTTCCTGGGGTTCGGTAGGAGAAATATATTTGTTTATAAACCAATCATGAACGAGAGGATGTGCCCAGGCTAAACTATCGTGAGTAGAAATCATATGTAAATTATACGCGAAAATTTGGGAAAGGGCGTAGCTTCTGGTTAATTCTTGTCAGCTTAGTCGCTGTCTTTAAATTAGTTTAGAGATTTAATAGACTTTTTTGAGGGGATAAAGCAATATGAAAAGATGTAGTTCAATAAATCATTAAAGGGTAATCGCTTAGGATAAAAGCATGATAGATTTTCTTACAGCACAAAGGATGTGCTTTCTGTCATATTATCGGCGTTTTTTTATGCTGATAGGCATCTTTTTTTATTCTGCATCTGCTTTAGCCGAATTTTCTCCTCAATATAAATTGGCTTTTTATTATGGTTCTCATCCGCCTGTGGAAGTCTTAAGTTTTTTTCAAAACGTGGTGATTGAACCGAGTAGCGGCCTTGATCCCCATATTTTAGAAAAAAAGGGTTCTAAGGTCTTTGCTTATGCTTCTTTGGGAGAGGCTATCAATTTAAACCAATATGGAAAACCCATCGATAAAAGCTGGGTTTTAGCGAAAAACAAGAATTGGCAGTCTTTGGTTTTGGATCAGGCAAATCCTGCTTGGCAGGCATTTTTTATCAATCAAATAATAACCCCTCTCTGGAATAAAGGTTATCGAGGATTTTTTCTAGACACCTTGGATTCTTATCGCATTGTCTCTGAAGATCCTAAGAAAATGAAAAAGCAGCAAGCAGGGATTATCTCTACTATTCGTGCAATTAAAGCAAAATACCCTGATGCTAAGCTCATCTTGAATCGTGGTTTTGAAATCTTACCTGAAATCAAAAGCTTAGTAGAGGGTGTTGTGGCTGAATCATTATTTAATGGTTGGAATAATCAGAAAAAAGAATACTTCAAAGTTCCTGAAAAAGACAGGCAGGCACTATTAAAAGAGCTTTATACAGTAAAGAATATGGGAATTCCTGTGACAGTCGTTGATTATTTAAGCCCAAAGGATGCGGCGAACGCAGAGGCGGCTGCAAAAAAAATCGCGGATTTAGGTTTTAATCCGTGGATCACAGACAGTAGCTTTACTCAGATTTATTTAAATCAAGTGGCTTATCCTGCTCCAGCAAAAATTTATTTTGCCCAGCCACAAAATGCTAATTTTGCTCATCTTCCACGAAAAGTTTTAATTCTCTACGATGGCAAAGTGAATAGCCCTGGAGCAAGACTCTCTTCCGAAGCTTCTCAAGCTTTATCCATGCCTATCAATTATCTTGGCTATATCACTATTTTGCACAATGTTAGGACGCCGCTTCCTAAAAATTTAAGTCCAAATGAATACGCAGGGATAGTGGCCTATGTGCCAGATTTTCTTATTGGCAGAGAGGATGAAATTTATAAATGGTATAAAGAGCAGATGAAAAAAAAGATACCCTTAGTTATCCTCTATGGGTTTGGTTTTTCTCTCGATGATGAACAAAAGCTAAGAACCTTTGGTTTATCCACCCCGATCTATTCCCCAAACCCTAGAAATGTAAAAATCGTATACAAGGCGCCGATGATGGGCTATGAAGCTAATCCAGTCATTGGTAGTGAAATCTTTGAAGCAATTACTTTAAAAAAAGGAACCGTTTTATTAAGAGCAAAAGATGAAGATGGGGCAATTTTCGATGTTGCAGGATTAACTCCTTGGGGTGGTTATTATTTAACCGGTAATGTTTTTCTTCCCAATATTGGTGACTATTATCGCTGGTCTGTTAATCCTTTTGAATTTTTTAAACAAGCATTACGTTTTCCTGATCAACCTATCCCTGATCTGAGCTCTGAAAATGGTCGACGATTAATGTTAGTCCATATTGATGGCGATGGATTTGCAAATAAAGGTGAGTGGTATAAAGGTCCTTGGGTTAGCGAAGTCATGCGGAAGGAGTTTTTAGAGCGTTATAATGTACCCACCACAGTATCAATTATCCAAGGAGAAATTGCGCCCAATGGCCTTTATCCTAAACTTTCACCGACCTTAGAAAATATTGCGCGCAGAATTTTTGCTCTAACTAATGTTGAAATTGCAAGCCATACTTATAGCCATCCTTACAATTGGGAGGATGCGGAAAACTATAAAGGAAATCCGCCGAATCCTTTTACCATTCTGATTCCAAATTATGTATTTAGCAATCGCACGGAAGTGGTTGGATCAGTTGAATACATCGATCAAAATCTTAGTCCTCTTGGGAAAAAGTGTCGTGTTTTCTTATGGCCAGGTGATGGTAATGCGAGTGAGCAAGCGCTTTCTTATGTTTATCAGCTAGGGCTAGCGAATTTAAACCCTGGAAGTTTAATCACTAATTTCTATGATTCAAAAGTGCAAGTTCCGGCGATGGGACTTTATCAAGGACCTTATTTTCAAGTGTTTGCCCCCACGGGGAATGATTACGAAACAATTGTCCTAAACCCTGTTTTTTATTCCATCATTGACATTATTGATGCCTTTAAACTGACGGATAAACCACAACGCCTGAAGCCAATTGATATTTATTTTCACTTTTTTACTTTAGATCAGTTGGGCGGTGTTAAGGCCATGCATAAAATTTTTGAGTATGCCTTATCAACACCGGTAATGAATATTTTTGTTTCTGATTATTTTAATAAAGTGCAAGATTTTATCGGTCTATCCATTATTAAACAACAAGATGGCTGGTCATTTTTAACGAAAGATGAGCTTCGAGAATTGCGCATCCCTCAATCAATGGGATACCCTGATTTAGTGGGTAGTACTAATGTGATTGGCTACAGTGCTTACAATAAAGATTTTTACTTACATTTAGGTCCTGGAGGCAAATCTTTTGTTCGCCTAACAGAAAAACCGCCTACGATCCCGTTTCTTATGGAGGCGAATGCCCGAGTAACGCGCTTTGTAAGAAATGGAAAAGATATCGAATTTTCATTAGAGGGATATTTACCGGCTAAATTTATTCTTGAAAATGTAGAAAACTGCAGTTTATGGAGGGGAAAAGAAAAGATTGTGCCACAAACTCAACAGGGGACACAAAAACAGTTTGAATTCAAAAGGGATTTAAAATATGACTTCGCTCTCCGCTGCGAATAAGAAAAAGAGAAAGTTTTTTGGCTGGTGGCAAATACTCGTTTTTGTGTTGCTGCTTGTCGGCCTTTTTCTTCTTCTTTTCCCAAAGGGATTATTCATAAATACTGTTTTGCATAATACAAAACCAAGCCGCGTATCAGTCAGTTTCTTAAAAAATTTAATTGCTAAAGATCCTACTAATGTAGGGCTAAGAATGAATCTAGCTCAACAAGCTTTAGCCTTAGGCGAATTACAAGAAGCAAAACAAGCAATCGCACCATTGATTAATTTTTCTCCTAGTACAGAAACCCAATGGCGCGCACTCTGGCTTTATTATCAAATTTCTCGGGTTGAAACCTTTCAATTGCGCCCAAATACGCTGACGCGGAGAGAAAAAGAAGCTTACTTGAAATCGCTGCAGACCCTGTTAGCTAACTCACCTTATTTAAACTCTGATGAGCAAGTTCAGTTGGCAGATGAAGCCCTTGCTACTAATACGCCTGAAGTCGCTGATAGGCTTTTTAAAAAAGTAATGCTGAGGGATAAAAAAAGGCCAATCGCTTTTTACGTTAAAGCAGCAAAGGCGGCACTTTTTGTGAAAGACTATGAAGGGAGTGCTGAATTTTATCGAATGGCGATGGAGAGAAGTACTACGACAGAAGATAAACGCCTGTATTTTACTAAGGCATTGGAGAGCTTGATTGCAAGCGGTAATCCAACGAAGACGCTTGCCTTTGCAGAAAAGAACATTGATGGCTTAAAAGACGATCAAACTACTTTAGTTTATATTACGAAGCTTGCACTAAGAGCAGGCCAACAACAAGTAGCTGAGCACTATGTAGGCCAGCTTTTGCATTTACGGTATCAGGACCTACCAGAATGATACAGAAAAAATATAGACCCATATTTTTACTCTATCTGATTCTACAATCAAGCGAATCGCTGAGCTTGAGTTCGGCAGCTATTTCAGCGGCTGCTGGGAAAGTAGGTGGGTTCGAGGTCAATTCTTTGAAAACAACGGCAATGAGTAAAACGGGGGCGGCTAAAATAGGGGTTGTATCGGGCACCGGTGCAATATCAGGTCCTGGGTCACAAACGACTACAATTAACAAAAGTGAAGCAGCGACTCGAGCCGGTACAATTAATCCCACGGCAAAACAAAGCACAGCCTCTAAAGCACCTGTTCAATTATTTCAGTTTACACTTCCCGAAGAAGACGACACTAAGCACCAAGAGGTAACAATAATTAAATACGATAAAGATCTTTATGAGTTAGCTTATTCAGTTTATATGCAAAGCAATAACCCAAAAGGTGTTTACACGATTGCCACGGCGGCGGCGGAGCAAATGCCCGGCTCTAAGATATGGCGGGAGCGCCTAGCTCAAGTCTCATTGTGGAATAAGGAACCTGGTGTCGCAATAGGAGAATATTTATATTTACAAACTAATTTTAATGATATGGAAGCGGGATTAAAAGGCAAGAAATTAGCCGAAACACTTCATGACGATGGTAGCTTAGCAAAATTTCTTTCCTCAGAATTAAAAAATTTAAAAGACGAAGACAATACAGCGCTTGCCCTCTGGCGAGAATATATCGAAACCATGTTGCGTTTGGGTAACATATCCGAACTGATGCAAGAACTCAATGAGAATAGGAGTCGTTTACCGCCAGTCGTTTATTTGGATACCATCGCCCATATTTATAAGATAACTGATGATCCCAATGCGCAATTGGAAGTGTTACAAAAATTAGGCGATGTCTATGGCATGGTTCCTGATATTGCTGAAGCTTTAGCACAAATTTATGTGTTGAAAGGCGAAGTGGCTAAAGCTCAGGCAGTAATGAGCCAAGCTCGCCCCAAAGCGCAGCCGATAGATTTTAAATTTTGGCGAGCCTACGGGACAATCTCTTTATTAGCCAATAAGCCAACAGATGAAATTTATAGCCTACAACAATTACTGAAAGAAAAAAAACCGGAAGTAGATATCTATTCGAGACTTATTGAGCTGACTACAAGAAATCAACCTCTATTAGCTTATCAATACGCTATGCAAGGGCTAGTACAGCATCCTAATAATGCTGCCCTCGCTTCGACAATGTTTTCATTAATGACTAGAAATCGTAGTTTGGATTTTCCGGCTGTTGTTGCAAGAATTCCTGCATCACTGTTAAAAGTGCTTAAATATGATCCTAGTTATTGGTATGCACGAAGTTATTATTGGCGGCGAATGAGGGATGGCAATCAGCTACTACAAACTTATTTGGAAGGGATCAACTATGTGCCTGAAGATCCTTATTTTAGGTCAGAACTTATCTATTATTTGGTGGAAACCAATAATCAAACCCTTCTTAGAAAAGTTTTACCTTTATGGCAGAGTGAAGTGCCTGATACGCCCACCATGTGGGGAGCTTATGCGGAAGCCTATTCGCGATTAAATGATCCGATGATGACAAGGTTGCTCCTTACCCTATATTATCAACAATTTAAAGAGTATGAAAAAGATCCCTACTGGCTAATTTTATTTAAAGATACGCTTGAAAATTCTTTCTTTGAACGTGAGTCCAATGAAATTAGCTATTATGCCTGGCCTTTTTATTTACAGTTACTCAGAAATCAAAAATCACCTCCTGATTATGTGCAATTAGTGGATTATGTAAAATTATCTATACGCAATGCCGGTGGGGATCCGACTGCTGTGGCTTTGTCGATGCTAGAAAAACATCAGACTGAAGATACTGAGCTATTGATGTTAACTTGGGCGTTAGAACACAATAATATCAGCTTAGCGAGGGCGGTACAGGCGCATTACGAACGTATAGGGATTCAACCACCTATTTGGGCTCGCATGAGCATTGCCCTCGCACGTAATGATCGAACAACAATGCGCAACCTCTTGAGAGATAAGAATGTATTTTTAGGTGACTTAGTTAGTGCTAAAGAAAATGTAGCTTATCGCGACCAAATTAGTGCTGCTGATGAAATTAATGCGATTCCTTACGGACAAACTAATGCTTACAAAGCATTAAAACGATTTAAAAAAGATAGCGATCTTTATGATAACTATTTCACACCAATCATGTTGAAAACCGCAAATAATGCTTATTTTGGTGAGGATTATTATCAATACGGAAATGTTGCGGGACCTAGGACAAATGCTTCTTTCACTTATTTTTTAATGCCGAGCCTTAGCATAACGCCTTATAATTCCATTTGGTTTAGTCATAATTTATCGAAACCGAGCATCACTTTTACTTTGGATGAAGATAATGTAGTAAATGCTGACATTAACCAAGTGTTGCGAGCCGTTCCAAGAAGAGATGAGCGTACAGGGGTTAAATTCCGTACTCTGCTACGACGAGGTTATCTGGATTTAGATCTGGGTTACCGTCATGATCTCGACTCATTTATGACAGCGAAACTGGCTCATGAATATAAGCTTTACAGTGATTTAGATCTAGTTGGTACCATAGGCATTCACCAGCCCGCAGATGATACAGAAGCCTTGTACGTGGGTGGAATGAAAAATAATATCGAGTTGGATTTTGATTACAAGTTCCTCTATAAAGATCATATTACTGGAAACCTACAACAAAATTTCTTTTATACTCAACAAGGTCAACATCTGGCAAACGGTACGCAGTTTACCTTACGCTATGATCACAAATTTTGGACTTCTTACCCTGATTGGACCATTTCACCTTATGGAGAATTCACCCACTACTATAATAAAACCAGAAAACTGCTGCATGGCAGCATCCTTAAACTGGTTCCTGTGAATACCACTCCCGATGTGAATTTTTTAATTCCGGTCAATTTTACTGAATACGGTATTACCTTCTCTTTTGGGCGGAATTTTATTGAAGAATTCTTAGACTTGAACATTGCTGACGAATATACTCATCGTTGGCGCCCCTTTGCTTCGGCGACTTTTTCAAAAAACACCCTAGTCGGATTCGGAAAATTATATGAGATTGGTATTAGTGGGACAGTGTTCGGTCGAGATCGGTTGCTGTTTTATTATGAGTATGGAACAAACCAAGGGCCAGGTATCCAAGCTTTACGTTTAGCAACAATTAGTTATCGCATTTATATGTAAAAAAATTTAGACTAATTAAACAAGGAGTCAGAATGAAATATGGATTGAGAGCACTCGTTATTGTCGCCTTAGTGGTTATGGCCGGATGTACTAGAATTAATACCTCCCCCGCTATACCCATTATTCCTAATAGCAAATGGGGTATGGCAATCTTTGCTAATAATACGGAAATTCCGCAGGCAGGTTATCGAGCAATGAGTATTACGGCCGGTGTCTTGCGTTCTAAAGGAGTGAGATCCTTAGCAATTTATCCTTCGACTGCGAATTGCAATAAATTAATTGTTTGTCCTAATTCCGTACCGCCTTTAAGTGCTGTGCTTAATTGGGCAAGAGCGAGACATTTAAATTATGTCATGATGGGTGCAGTCAACGAGTGGGATTACAAAGTAGGCCTAGACGGGGAGCCAACTGCGGGCGTTTCCTTACAACTGTATAACGTCGGTAACGGGGCACTCGTTTGGAGTTCTGTCGGCTCTAAAATAGGAACAAGCCGCTCTGGTTTAGCTGTTATAGCACAGAGTCTAATCAATGAAATGCTTTTATGTTTAAAAATATGCTGATATGGATAATAAATTATTTTTAAAAAAGTTGTGGACATGGAGACAATCTAACCTATGGATGTGGGGAGAGCCGGTTGTACTCACTCTCCTCGCCTTGGGTTTCTGTTATTTAATTCACCCGACTAACCCTCTCTTTGTTAGGGAAATTTTTCCTTGGCCCTGGCTAATTCCGGTTATTGTGGTTTTTCAGTATGGATTTGGTCCAGCACTACTCTCCGTTGCCCTTATTATTTTCGTGGCTGTTATCCAAAAAGATACGGGTATGTTCCCGATTAGAGATTTTCAATCTTACATACTGAGCGGTATGACTTTAATTTTAGTCTGTACCATAGTGAGTTCTTCTTGGATAAGACGAATATTAAATGCAGAAGTCCTGCAAACCTATAACGATGAGCGCTTAAAAAGTCTTTCTCGTTCTTATTATATGCTGCGGGTGTCTTCTGATTATCTAGAGCAAAATATTATTTCAAAACCGATGACCTTAAGGCTGGCTTTTAAGGAATTATTAAAATTAAATCTCAACGAGCATAATGAATTAACGCCAGAAGTAGCCTATTCTTTTTTACAACTTATTTCGCAATTCTGCCAAATAAATATAGGCGGAATTTATTTATATCAAGCTAAGCAGCTGAATAGTGAACCTTTTGCTGAAGTAGGACTAATCGGAAAATTAATAGAACAGGATCCGCTCATAAAAAAATGCCTGGATTCTGAGCAAGTTTGTTATGTAAGTATTAATCAAATAGAAGATACGAGCGATTGTGTTTACTTAGTTGCGGCCCCATTAATTAGCAATGATTACCGGTGCTTAGGGATCCTCGTAATTAAAGAAATGCCATTCTGGAATTTAAATGATGAGACATTGAGAATTCTCAATATCTTAGTTTATTATTTCAGCAAAGAAATAATTGTTTCTTCGGACATTAGTCATTTTTTGCATCAGTATCCTGAGTGCTCGGTTGATTTTGCTAGACAGCTGAATCGGCTCATCCCGCTAAAGAAAGATTTCGATGTTGATTCTGCGCTTGTCGCCGTCATGGTTTCGAAAAAATTGAGACCTCATAATGTGATTGAAAATTTAAAAAATCAACATCGGCTTTTAGATTCTAATTGGTCTTTAGAACAAGATGATTATGACGTGCTGATTACATTAATGCCTTTTACTGCTGCCGCTGGTATTCATGGATATATTACCCGAATTAAAAATTACCTCAATTTTGATTTGGGTTTATCGTTTGATAATGGGCAAATAAAAACGCGCTCGATTCAGCTTTATAATGATGAACCATTAACTGTTATGAATTATTTTTTAAATTTCATCAAGGAAAAAAATATTGACGAATCCAATTGATCAGATAGGGAGTTTATTATTTCAACCTTCACCGACAATTGCTGCGGTCATAGCTCTTTTTTTCGTTAATTTCTTAATTAGTGTTTTAGTCAGTTATGCGCTATTAAATTTCTTCAATTTAGATATCATTAAACGTCGTCGCGAATTTACTTATTTATTAATCAGCCTTGGTACATTTATCCCTTTATTGGGCAATCTTTTAATCATAGCGGGGATGTATCTGCTAAAAAAATATGGAAAAGATTTTCAGCCTGTTGAAATGAATGTCTATCCAACGCTTGAATACTCACGCAAGAATCCGGTCAAGATAGTCGCTTACGCGACAAGTTGGGCGGAGATTCGCTTGCATTCCCCAGTTTATTCTCCTGCTGAGCGTCATCAAGCACTTTCCAGTATCAGTCGTGGTTTACCCAGGGAAACGAATTTAATTTATAGTTCCCTGGTGTCTGATGATTTAGAAGAGCTGCGTATTTCCGCATTTTCGATGTTAGAAGCTCAACAAGATTATCTCCAGACAAAAATTAGTCAGCTAATAAAAAAATATGAGGAAACTCATGAGACTTATAAATCTGCCTTGATTGCTAAACAAATTGCCTTGTTATATTGGGAGCTTGTTTATCGTAATTTGTCTGAACAAGAATTCCGTTCTATTTTATTAAAGAGGGCTGAATTTTTCGCTAATGTGGCGATGGAAGCTTTGCCGGAAGATACTGCTTTATTAATTTTATTATCACGAATAAATATTGAAAATGGTAAATTAAGGGAAGGGCTTTATCATTTATCGGCAGCGGCAAAATTGCAAGCACCCAGCAGTAAGATAATACCTTATTTAGCAGAGCTAGCCTACAAAAGAAGAGACTATGGCGAGGTGAGGGAGTATTTATGTTCGGATATTGCATTTCGATACATTGTAAAAATTAATAAACTTGTTGAATTCTGGTGTAAAAAATGAATCCCTATTTCTTCAAAGAACAGTCTGCAGAGGTAGACATCGCCTTAATTTTAGAAGGCTCCTATCCGATGATTTATGGAGGGGTTTCTGCCTGGGTGCATCAAATTATTGAGAATTTTCCCCAATATAGTTTTGCGCTTATTTTTTTAGGTGGGGCACCTGAGCATTATAAGGACGGAATTCGCTATGAACTTCCAGATAATGTGCTTAATTTTCAAATTTTTTATTTATTTGACGAGGATGATCCAGCGCTAACTAAAACAAGTTTAACGAGTAATGAAGAAGCCTTCGCATTTTTTCAACAGATGCATGAGTCGTTTAAATGTCCGCATAGCAGTTTGAAAAAAATTGAAGACATCAGCTTAATGATGGAGGGACCCAATGGTGTGGATTACGGGCAATTTTTATATAGCGAATTGAGTTGGGAATATATCAAAGAACAATACACTAAGCAGTGTGAAGATGCTTCATTTATCGATTATTTCTGGACCATAAGAAATATTCATAAACCACTATGGAAATTTCTTTCGATTCTTAAAACTATGCCTAAAACAAAACTTGTGCATACCATTTCTACCGGTTATGCAGGTTTGCTTAGCTTTTTTATCCAAAGGCATTTTAATTATCCTGTCGTTCTTACAGAGCATGGTATTTATACTAAAGAACGTCAAATTGATATTTTTTTGAGTCAAATTATTCGTGATGATCCCGAGCGCTCATTAACTGAAACTAGCTATTTGCGCCATCTCTGGGATCGTTATTTTAAGACCTTAGCGGCTTTGACCTACCATGTCTCCGATCCGATAGTCAGTTTGTTTAACCATGCACATCAAATCCAGATCGATGAGGGTGCGGATGAAAAGAAAGCAATCGTTGTTCCTAATGGAATTAATATAGGGCGCTTTAAACCACTGAGGCGGCCTTTGGAAGATAAGCTGCCTATTATTTGTTTTATTGGCCGCGTTGTCCCAATTAAAGATATAAAAGGTTTTATCCGTGCAGTACCGACTATCCATAATGCAATACCAGAGTTAAAAGTGTGGATTATTGGTTCTACGGATCAAGATCCTGAATATGCCCAAGAGTGTATGGATTTAGTCGATAATACTTTATTAGGCGATATTGTTGAATTTATACCGCATCAGCAACTTGAGGATATTCTACCAAATGTGAAGCTAGTCATTTTAAGTGGTCTTAGGGAAAGTATGCCCCTGGTGCTTTTAGAAAGTTTTGGCGCAGGAATACCAGTGGTTGCTACGGATGTGGGCGCCTGCAAAGAAATGGTACTTGGCTCAGACGGAGAGGATGCCCAATTAGGACCAGCTGGGAAAATAGTTAAAGTTGCTGATACTCGAGGGTTAGAAACGGCGATTTTGGAAATTTTGAATAGCCCTAAACTATGGAATCAAATGAGTCAATCGGCCATTAAACGAGTAGAAAAATATTACGATGAACGATTGATGATTGAACGCTACCAGCAAATCTATAAAAAAGTGATGAGCTAGTCAGAGTAATCTGGAGGAAAGGCGAATGGCGGGAATTGGATTCTCATTACGTAAGATTTTAAATCACGAAACTATTGCCAGAACAGTTGCTGCTTATACTGTGGCAGGAATCATTGGCGGCGGACCGTGGCTCGCTTCAATTATATCTATATTAATTCTTGCCATTTTGGTGGCGTTTATACCTGGGAATCAGCAGGCAATTACGCAATTCCAAATTATTATTACCTATCTCATTGCAGGCAGTTTAATTTTTAGTGGTTCTGCTGGAAATAGTTTTTCACGCTATTGTTCGGATCAATTATTTTTAAACAAACCCGCTTATCTTGTTTCAAATTTAAATGGAATGATGCTGATTGTAACTTCAGCAGGCGGTTTACTGGCTTTTCTATTCGTTCTATTTTTCTTTCCACAACAAGATATTTGTTTTCGCTTTTTGCTTATGGGAAGTTTTATCGCTTTATCGAATATTTGGGTTGTGGTGACTCTTTTAACTGCTTTGAAAGATTATAAAATCATCCTCAAAGGTTTCGCTGGCAGTTATGCCGTCGTTGTTATCTTGGCTTATCTGTTACGCAATTATGGCTTAGATGGGTTTATGTTTGGTTTTATAATTGGTCAAGTCCTTTTATTATTTATTTTACTGCTAGCGATTTATAAAGAATTTCCAACAAATTCCATTATTGATTTTCATTTTTTAGAAAAAGATAGCATGTTTAAGATCCTCATTGTGAGTGGATTTTTCTTTAATTTAGCGATATGGATAGATAAGTTTATATTCTGGTTTAATCCGAGTACAAGTTACCCAGTTATTGGTATTTTCCGAGCGTCGTGGGTTTATGATATCCCCATGTTTCTTGCTTATTTATGTTTATTGCCGGGACTGGCTGTTTTTCTTTTGCTCGTTGAAACGGATTTTTCGGATTATTATAGTCGTTTCAATGAGTCGATACGGAATGGAAAATCCTTAGATTATATTAAAATTGCTGGTGATCAGATGATTAGCTATGCCTTTAATGTGATCAGTTCTATTGTAAAAATTCAAGCGCTAACTGTCATGCTGGTTTTTCTATTTGGTGAACGAATTCTGCAGTTACTGCACATCTCTGTTCTTTACTATAACCTGCTCTATATCGCCGTTATTGGTACAAGTTTGCAAGTTTTGATTCTAGCAATTAACGACATTTTATACTATATGGATAGGAGGGGAGATGTGTTTGTGCTCTCACTATTGTACTTTATTTTAAACCTAATTTTTACACCGATTTCGATCTATTTGGGGCCTTTTTATTACGGATTTGGTTTTACCTTTGCCCTAGCAATTGTATGTATATTGGGGATGTATTTTTTATCTGAGGAATTTAGTGATCTCGAATATAAAGCGATTATGCTGAGAGGGTGAGCTATGGTTACTTATTTAGTGACAGGAGGAGCCGGATTTATTGGTTCTCATCTCTGTGACGAACTCATTAAAACGTCTAAGGTTTATGTATTAGATAATCTATCCACTGGTTTTAGATCTAATCTTCCAAAAGGGGTCGAACTGATCGAGGGTGATATTTGTGATTACCCCCTAGTTGAAGCGCTTATGTCCAAAGTAGATGGCTGTTTTCATCTCGCAGCTATGGTATCTGTTCCTTTATGCAATGAGGATGTGGTGAAAGCCCATCATACTAATTTAACGGGGACACTCAATATTTTAAAAAGTGCCTATAAACTGTCTAATCCCAAGCCGGTTCCCGTTGTATTCGCCTCTTCTTGCGCTGTCTATGGGAATTGCCGCAGCTTACCCATCAAAGAAACTGACGAGATAATCCCTATTTCAATTTATGCTACTACAAAGTTAGCTTGTGAATATTACGGCCGCTTCATTAACGAATTGTATCAGCTCCCTTTTACTGCGTTGCGCCTATTTAATGTCTACGGACCTCGGCAAGTTCTAGATAGCAGTTATTCTGGTGTGATTTCTATCTTTTTAAATGCCTTGCTTCATGATCAACCCTGCGTTTTTTTTGGTAGCGGCAAGCAATCACGCGATTTTATTTTCGTCAAAGACGTGGTCCATTTTTTTATCAAAGCTATGCTGACTTCGGCGGATAAGCTGAGAATATACAATGTTTGTACGGGAAGAAGTACAGATATAAAGTCAATAGCCGTTTTGCTAAGCCAGATCCTGGGAAAAGAGTTAAAGGTCGATCATCAACCTCCTAAAATTGGTGACATTATGGACTCATTAGGTAATCCGCTTTTGGCAGAAGAGGAGTTGGCTATTAGCGCTCAGATACCTATAGAATTAGGATTAAGTAATTTAGTTTATGACCTAAAAGAAAATTTTTAGATAATCGAATTTTATTGAATTGCTTTGTAAATCAGTTCAGGCCGAGGTATCCCCACGACATTAAAAAGACTGTTTAATCCATTGATCGTTTTGTTATCCCATTCGCAAAAAAGACTGTTTAATCCATTGATCGTTTTGTTTATCCCGTTCGCACTGAGGAAGCGCGCAGCGCTGTCTCGAAGTGTCGTAAAAGAACCCTCCCTTTAAGAGCCTCAGTACATGCCTTCGAGAATCTCAAGCCTTCGAGAGGCACGCGATGCGTGCTCCTCAGGCTGAACGGGATAAAATGAATACAAATTTCTTAGATTCTCATTTCGTGGAGATACCTCAGCCCGAACTGAGCCCGAAGGATATAATTGAATATTAAGCCTGTGCTGTATTTTTAAACACTTCAATAACGGCTTTATTCCATTGCTCTGGCTGTTCTAAACTGGATAAATGTCCTGCATCTGCAATAACTACTAACTTACTATTTTTTGCTAAAGCGTTCATATTTGCGCTTTGTTGAGGAGAAGTGATTGTATCTTTATCACTAGTGATGATCAGTATCGGCAGGGTGGTGCTAGCCAGGACCTTAGAGAAATCACTCCGCATTGACATGCCACGCAAAGCGGATGCTAAGGCAAACGAAGTTTGATCTAATAAAATATTCTGCAAGAACGAGCGTATAGTCTCCGGCGCTTCAGCGGATAAGGCTTGGTTCATAAAATGATGAACAAACTGCTCTGTTCCATCAACAAGAACATTAGTGGCCAGCGTCCTATCGATTTTTTTTACCTCCTCGGGATCGGCAATTGCTTGAGTATTGGACAAGATTAAGCCTTTAACTCGGTCAGGGTATTTCGCTAAAAAAGCAAGCGCAACATAACCACCCATTGAAGTTCCGCCAATAATTGCTTTCTTAATGGATAGCTGATCAAGCAACTCCGCCACTTCATCCGCATATTCATTCATCGGCACCGCTAAGCCTGTAGTTCCTTCAGAATAGCCAAAGCCCCACAAATCTAAACTAATGACGCGAAAATATTGTTTCAACCCCTGGTGCTGCGGCAGCCATAAGTTTTTATCCGTGGCGAAATCATGGAGCAGAACCAGTGGCTCTCCTTTACCAAAATCAGAGTAGGAAATGTATTTAGTATAAGGGGATGAAAGGGCGAAAGTATTAGGAATACTCAGAAAGTAAATATTTATACAAAATAGAAAAAACATAAAACTTGTTAAGTTGCTGTGAAAAATGGTTTTTTTATTCTTCTTCAATTTTATTAACCTTTAATCCTGCATACGCTGATTATTGCATTGGCCAGTCTTAGTTTAAAGTAGCAAGCAGTATCATTTTAACTAACTTCACAATGAAACTGCAGTTCGATGCGTATAATCCAGGTATTTGGTTTATGCATTGTCATATTATTTATCATGAGAAGGCCGGAATGGATACGATAATTAACTATCGCAATTACCCGGAACCTGATTTTTATAAAAAACTGATTATTACTGGTGTTGAGAGTGGCAGTTAATCTTTTTTAATCATAATACCCTCTATAGCGGTTGGAGTTGCGTTCACCCTTTATAGAGGGTAAAATTAATTTACCCCCTGTAAAGGGTAAATATTGATCTACCCTCTATAGAGGGTAAAATTCCGCTAGAGGATCATATGCTGACACACTCACCCAGAGAATTAGCGTTATTTGTTATAAACCAACGCAAGAAGCTTAAATTAAGTCAAGCAAAAGTGGGTAAGCTTGTGGGAATAAAACAACAAACCATCTCAGAATTTGAGCTTAGACCGGAAAGTACAAAATTGGATACCTTATTTCGTATCTTGTCGGCTCTCAATTTGGATCTTAAGCTGGAGCCTAAAGGTGGAGAAGAGTATTCTAATTGGAAGGAAGAATGGTGATTGAAAGGACGCGAAATCGCATTCTCAATGTGTTAATGAATGGGATTCTCATCGGCAAGCTTGAAAAAACGACCAAAGGCGCCTTGATATTTTCCTACGATCATCAATGGCTCAATACAGCTGCCGCCCGTCCTATTTCCTTATCTTTACCCTTGGTAGAACAGCCTTTTATTGGGGATCTGGTTTATAATTTTTTCGATAACCTACTGCCTGATAATCCCCAAATTCGTGCACGTATTCAGGCTAAATTTCATATCGAAACAGGTCAACCCTTCGATTTATTAGCCAGTATTGGTAGAGATTGTGTGGGGGCGATTCAGCTTATCGATGGAGATATCCCAACGTTTAAAAAAGAAATAAATTTTGAACCGTTAAATGAAAAAGAAATGGCAAGTATTTTACGTAGCTATCAAACCAACCCTTTAGGAATGACTGATTCTTCGGAAGAATTTCGAATTTCAATCGCTGGAGCACAGGAGAAGTCTGCATTTTTATTGCATGAGGATCAATGGTGTCGGCCAATGGGTGAGACGCCGACAAGCCACATTTTTAAGCTGCCGATTGGTTATATCCAACATCAACAAATCGATTTGAGTGCCAGTTGTGAAAATGAGTGGCTGTGTGCACAAATTGCAGCAGCATTTGGCCTTCCTGTTGCCAAATGCCATATTTTGTATTTTGAAAACCTTAAAGTACTTGCGGTAGAAAGATTTGACCGCAAAATGGCTCGAGATAACTCATGGTTAATGCGCTTGCCCCAGGAGGATCTATGCCAAGCCCTCGGCATTTCGCCGAATTTAAAATATCAATCCGATGGTGGGCCAGGGATTAAGGAAACTATGCGCTTATTGCTGGGATCAGCAACCCCAGGTTTAGATCGTGATTTATTTTATCGAGCACAAGTTTTATTTTGGTTATTAGCAGCTATCGATGGTCATGCCAAAAATTTCAGCGTATTTATTGAGCCTGAAGGAAAATATCGGTTGACGCCATTGTACGACATCATGTCAGCCTATCCTTTAATAGAAAAAAAACAATTACATCCTCGTAAAATTAAAATGGCGATGGCATTAAGAGAAAAAAATAATCACTATCATTGGCATACCATGCAGCGTCGACATTTTTTGGAAACGGCGAAAGCAGTGAATTATTCTCTAGAGAAAGCGGAAATGATTCTCGATGAGATGTTGGGAAAAATTGATAAAGTAATCTCTGAGGTCGGAGAAAAAATACCTCGTGATTTTCCTAATGAGATTTCTCATCCTATTTTTGCAGGCTTAGGTTTGGCAAAGCAGAGGTTCGGTTCGTAGTCGCCTATCCCTGCTTTCGCAGGGATGATAAGGTTGGCTTAATCGTTTATTGAGAAATAAAATGGTGTTGTGCAACAAAATTACGATCTTAAGGCCATCACCCTTGGGGCAACCGAGGCGGGTTCTGCAACGGCATAAAATAAGGTGCCTTGATAAAAATCGATTAAGTCTTTCTTAGTCAGTTTGTCACCACAAACGGTTTTCAAATTATTGAAAGCTAAAATTTGCAGTTGCTTTAGAGCAAATTGTCCTATTTTACTCGGACCGGCTACAGGATGTTTTTTTTCTATTTCATCAGCAAAAGCTAAAATATCTTCTTCCTCAAGCTCATCGCGACCCATCATAATTTGATCAATGAGACGTCTTACTAATCTATCATGTGCCGCAGCATTTTTTAATTTAGCTCTATCCTCATTAAAGGCTCCAGTGTGAAACATAGGATGTTGTAAGTTATGAACGCTCTCAATAGGTGGTTTTAGAGATTGAGTACCCATTATACCGCCGCCCATGACAAGACAACTCATAGCAAAAGAAGAGAATCGATCAAATCCCAAATCCATAAATCCTCGCACGACATTAAAAAATTCCAATTTTTTAGTATTTTTGGGATCAAAAAAACTAACATGGCGCATTAAACCTGTCCGAGTTAATAGTTTTTCTTTGACGTATTCTTGAAGGGCTTCACGATATTCTTCAGGGTAACGTTGTGCTTGGCTTTCCATATATCTGGATAAGGCTTCCGTAGATTTCATATTTTCTAATGCTGCATGGAAGGCTTTGGGTATAAAGGGATATTTGGGTTTTTCGGAAGAGGCTTTTTCTTCTGAATCATCGGGTAGGGAACTGTTAGAAAAGAATTTCATATGCTTATTCCTTTAATGATAAATTTTAAGGTCTTAATCACGGCTCTTTGCATTGGCCGAAATCTAAATGTAACATAAATATATTTTTTGATCAAAAAGGGGGCTTCGTGCTGTTGAGATTTTTGTCATTCAGAAAGGTTTTGCAAATTTGCAAATTGAAGATGAGCCAATTCAGCAAAATAACCAGGTTCATTGACTAAATGCTTAAAATTACCGTCTTGGATAATTAGTCCATCTTGAATCACTAATATACGGTCCGCACTGCGTAAGGTTGAAAGGCGGTGGGCGATCACTAATTGGGTGATCTTTAGTTTGGATAAATAATCTTGAATTTTAAATTGGCTTTGACTATCCAATGCACTGGTTGCTTCATCGAGGAAAAGCATTTTAGGTTTTTTCACTAAGGCGCGCGCTAAGACAATGCGCTGCATTTCCCCGCCGGATAAGGATTGCATTCCTTCATTAATGAAAGTATCCATTTCCATCGGGAGGCTTGAGATCATCTGTTCCAAACCTAATTGATAAACAATGTCCCAGGCATCATTTCGTGTCAGTTGTTTATCATTGCCAATGATATTCTCTAAAATGGTCCCCGGGGTCAGTACGCTTTTTTGGGTGACTACGCCGATTTGTTGACGTAAGGCGGATAAGTTAATCATTTCCATATTCACATCATCATAGAAAATCTGGCCGTCTAATTGTTTCTCTAAACCGAGCAAAATGCGAAAAAGCGTCGATTTACCGCAGCCTGAACTGCCAGTAATGCCAATAACTTCTCCAGGGGTTACGGTTAAATTGATATTTTTATACACTAGTGGTTGATTTTCATCATAACGAAAAGATAAGTTTTTGATTTGAATTTTTCCCTCAAGTGTTACATGAGTTCCACCGCGTTGACGAGGTTCAACATCCGCTTGGAAAATCACCAGTGATTGTTCAAATAAAGGAATAATAAGAAGAATTGAAGTAATAAAAGTTGTAATAGTAATTAAAGCAGAAAAAAACTGCGAATAGGCGGCATTAAACGCTATAAAAGTACCAAGAGGTAATTGATTTTTTTGTGTAAAATAAATGCAGAATAGAATTAAGGTCATCACCATCAGTAAGGCCCCATGAATAATATGTAAATAAATGCCCACTTTTTCAGCCTTAAATTTTGCAATAAGTAGGCTGGAAAAATAATCAGACCAGATATTAAATGCACGAAATTCACTTGCTGAAACTTTAAATTTAATAATTCCACTGATGACTTGGAAAACAAAGCCAGATTGTTTGACAATATATTTATAGACATTTCGTTGATGAATTAAAAAGCGTTGACTAAGAGAGAGAATCAATACGGCAATGACAATAAAACTAAGTAAAGCCAAAAACGCGAGTGTAAGACTGTAATAACACATCAACCCAAAAGAGACGAGAGATATAATTAGGCTAAAAATGGATGCGATAGATGACTGAGTAAGCATTTCTTGAATAGCAGAAACAACACTAGCGCGATAGGCAATATCGCCCGCATTAAATTGCCGGAAAAATTTAGGGGTTAATTTTAATAGTCGATCCCAGATTGCAGGTTCTAGTTTCATCTGAATTTTAAAGCGTAGATGTAACATCATAATCGTCTGATTCACAGAAAGAAAGAAAAAAATAATGGTGTTCATAATGAGTGATACACCCAATATCATCATCTGATTTGACTCTACAAATTGCGTAAAATTATTAAAGAAATAACTCATGAAAATGGGTAGACTCATCAATATGAGACTTAAAAATAATTGTAAATATAAAACAGATCGAAAATCAGAAAATAATCGTTCGAATGAAAATTTTAAGATGTCGAAAAGCTTTTTAACTTTGTCAGGAAGAGGCTTGGTAAAGGAGTAAGCGTACTTACCAATAGTAGCTAATTGTTTTTGTGAAAGTGCTAATTTTTCAAGGGGCGTTGATTGCTCGTAACCTCCATTTTTTTTAGGTGATAAAACACAGGGTGATCCATCGATAAGAGCAAGGATAACTCCATGGTCTTTTTCCCACCATTTATCTTCCAGAGTAATTTTTTGGATGCGAATTCCTGAATAGCTAGTGATTTTATCCATTGTATCATCGATATTATCATCTAAGTCACCGCTAGGAAGTTCAAGGGTAATACCTAATAAATCGGCCATATGCAAACAAGAATCGAGTAATAGTTTTTTCTTATCTAATGAAACAAATCGCGCAGAGTCATTATCTCCTAAGACTTGCTGGATTTTTAATAAACCGGGAGCAATTTTTTCATACTCCTTGTTGTTCATAATAAATAATCCTTTTCTATAAATTGTCTATATCTTCCATCTAATTGAATTAATTCTTCATGAGTTCCCCGCTCGAGGATTGACCCCTCTTCAATGACGATAATTTCATTACAATGCTTAATAGCACTTAAGCGATGTGCAACAATAAGAAAGCTGCAATTAATTTGACTTAAATTTTTATAGATTTGAGCTTCGGTTACTGAGTCTAGCGCCGAGGTTGCTTCATCAAGGAGAATTAATTGTGGTTTTTTTATTAAGGCGCGAGCAATTTCAATACGCTGGGCTTGTCCAAGGCTTATATTAGAGCCGCCTTCAAGAATGCGATAATCTAAACCGCCTTTCATTGCTACGACATCGTAAATACAGGCAGTTTTAAGTGCGTCAACGATCGTATGATCATCCACAGAACGGTCCCACATGGTGAGATTGTCTCGAATTGTTCCTTCAAAAAGAAAGATATTTTGGTCGACATAAGAAACTAGATTAAATAATTCATCGGAGGAATAATTTTTTATATTTTTACCATTAAAATAAATATCTCCAAACCAAGGAGCATACAGTCCTGTAATTAAATTAAATAAAGAGGATTTTCCCCCGCCAGACATACCTGTTATAGCAATCGTATTGCCTTTCTTTAGCGCAATATTAATATCAGCTAAGATTGGCGCTTCTAATTTACAATAACCGAAATACAGGTCCTTAATATCCACTAAATTAGTTGATTCTATTTGATCAATCTCATTGCTCTCTTGGCGAGTTTTGTACTGTAGAACATCATTCACCCGCAGTAAATCACCTTTCAATTCGTTGATTTTCAAAAAACTTTCGACAATACTGACGACAGGTCCTGAATAAAGAAGTAATAAAGTATAAATTGCGATAACTCCTCCGACCGTCATCGTGCCTTGCATGACAAAATGGGCGCCTAGAATAATGAGCAAAACTAAATTTAAAAAATACAATACATTGGGAAGTAAAGAGATTAGGGCACTATAAAGATCAATTTTTTGTTGTGAATCAATTAACTTTGATTTATAGCTTAACCAACGCAAGAAAAATCGATTTTCGCCATTCATAAATTTCAGCGCTTCCATCATCTGCACACCACTGTATTCGATGCTGTGCATCTTGGCCTGATCTTGAGAAAATCGTCGGCCCAAATCTATGATTAGTCGTTTAGTAATAATAATCGCAGCAAAATTGAGTATCGTAATAAAAATGGTGATTAACCCGATGGTTTTATTAATTAATAGAATAATTAAGGTATAAATGATTATACTTAAGCTATTCATAATTCCTTCCGAAAAACCTTCAGTAATTTTCGCGGAAATTTCATCAAAAATATAAAGTCGGTTAGAAATATCTCCGGTGGCTCTTTGTATGTAGAAGGACATTGGTAAATGCAGAAGCTTATTAAAAAAATCAGGAATTTTTTTAATTGAAAATCGTATTTTATAAAGTACTAAATAATATTGCTGAACCCAGAGAAGGAAGATCATACAGGCAATGGTAAAAGCCATGCTCAGTGCAAAGCCAAGCATCCAATGTTCTTGATTTTTAATAATAATATTATCTACAAAAAACTCAATAAACAAAGCAAGAGAAGCTTGGGGAATTGAAAGTAGAGCAGAGGCAAATAACAGATAGCTAAGCTCAATAAAATCGCCTTTAAGATAATCACGAAGTAAACCGAAAACTGATTTTTCTTTCTTCCCGCTCGGTTTAAATTCTTCGCCCGGTCTAATGCTTAAAACAACTCCCGTATACCCCTTATTAAACTCATCAAGCGTGATAACTCGCGGTCCTGTTGCCGGATCATTAATATAAACTTTAGATTTTATAATGCCTTCAATGACAATAAAATGCTCAAATTTCCAAAATACGATGAAGGGTGTTGGCATGTAACCCAAAGAATCAATATCTTTAATACGTTTGCCTTCGGCGTTCATTCCTAAATTGCGCGCAGCTTTAATAATATTAATTGCTTTGGAACCGTCGCGCGTTACACCACAGGCCTCGCGTGCAGTTTCTGAAGAAATATGTAAGCCATAATAAGCAAGAATAATGGAGAGGCAGACTGCACCACATTCCATCACATCCATTTGCAAAATACTAGGCGTCTTCACTCGTTTATGGTGAACCTCTAATAAGCCTTGATCAAAATCGAATTTAACCATTTTTGCCTATCATCCAGTTTTTTGCCGATTCGACTACAGGAATTATAATGTCTAAGGGATGTTGTTTTTTGACAACAATGCCTACATTGGCTACAGAACCAATTGAGATTTTTTCTTTGGGACCATTTGAGGTAGTCCACAAATATCCACTGGTTGTATTAGGGGAATGAGTCAGGGCAATTTTTGCTTTAAAAACCGGGCCACTCTGAATAAATTTTTCAACTAAGCGTTGATTTTCTAGGGTGCTTTCGATGCTTTGCGGATCGATAGGTAATTCGCTGATATAAGTTACTGTGCCTACAATCCCACCAAATTCCAAGGTATTGACATGTTTGGGGAAAACTTTTGCCGGCATGCCAACTTTGATTTTTTTACCCTCGTCAGCATTAAAAAAGGCAACGACTTCCAAGTCATTGCTATAGGTAATAATATTAGTTAAGGTTTGTTTCTCGGGTAAAAAATCGCCTTCTTTGACATAGTTGGTAGAAATCACTCCATCTACTGGACTAGTAACGCTTTCCGTTAAATGGAGATTTTCCACGAGCTTGCGCAGGTTAAATTCAGATTGAGCAACCTTTTCCTGTTGTTCCCTTAATTTGGTGTTCCAGGTTTCGATATAGTCATTTTTATTTTGATTCAGTTCAACGAGAGTATTCAGATTTTTACTGATTTGTTCTTTCGCATCATAATAGGCAACTTGCATATCATTTAATTCCAGACGGGATAAAATCCCTTTTTTAAAAGCGCCTTCCTGAATTTTGAGTAGGGCTTCAAGATGATCTTTTTTCTCTTTTAAGTTGGCATTAATAGTTTGAGCATAGTTAATTGATTCTTGAATTCGTTTTAAGCGTGTATCAATTTCCTTTTTCGCAGTGCTGTTCAGCGTATTTAATTTAGTTTTTTCTTGCGCTATAAATTTTCGCAGTTCTTTTGCTTCAGCAGCCATATTGGGATTAATTAAAGTAGCTATGACTTGGCCTTGCCTAACTTTCATGCCCGGAGTAACGAGAATAGCTTTAACATAGCCGCCAGAAATAGGGGACATTACGTTGAGAATCGCTGCATTTTTTGCAAGAACGATGCCTTGACCTTGAACTATGGTTGTAATGCGCCCAAAGATTAGCCAAAGTACGCAGGCAGAAAAGATAATTAAAAAAATAATTAAATAGATCCAAGCTTTCGGTGTGATGATACGAATCGCATGTTGAAATTCATCACGCTCCTGGGCTGCTTCAACCGCCTCCTTGCGATAGAGTTCTGGGTCTTTCATTGTATTTTCTCGTACATAATCCGAATACGAGAGGCCAAAATAGGTAAGAGTTGTAGGCCAATTTCGGGGTAGGCATGTATTTGAGTTGTAAAATCCCATTCCGAAATAAAAATACATTCGACTTCATCGATAGCACGTACAGAAGCTGTTGTTTTTAACTTATCAATGACTGATATTTCGCCAATAATCTCACCGACATCAAGGGTTGTGATGGGTAATTCTTTATTGTCATGCAAGGTTTTAAAAACTTGAACCTGCCCTTTGCGCAAAATGAATATACCGACGGGATTATCACCCTCGCTAATAATGATGTCGTTTGGGGCATAATTGCGGAAAGTTGCAAGATTGACCAAGGGCCATAATGCATTTTTATTTAGCATGCTAAAAAAATCCAGTTTTTTTAGGAAACCATAGATTTCAAGATTTTCAGCGATAGTTTTTTCCATAAACCTATCTCCCTCCAGACCTGTCATTGAAAATTTATGTCGCTATTCACAACTGATATTTAAAAGAATAATGCATATTTTAGGCCATTTCGCTACGACTTCGATAGTTATCCCTTTGTGAGGAATAGAGACTTTAATAACAGTGTATTTGATAGTAAACGCAAGAAAAAATTAATTTTTGCAGGCAATAATAGTTTGAACTAAACTTAAAAATATTTGAGAATAATTTTGTTAGTTTTAAAATTAAAAAATGAGCCATTCACGGATGAATCATCGTGCATTTATTTTAGGATTTATAAATTCTTTCTTGCTGCGAGGATTTAAACCATGAACCGCAAACAAATTATTGAAAATTTAGTATCTCAGTTTGAAGAAAAAATTACGAATCTATCAGGGCATAAATTAAAAGGATTAGAATCTGGAAAACTAGAGATAAATCTGATACGACCTGTAAGTAAAGAGACCGGGGGTTCTGGTATCAGAGGAGCGCGTCGCGCAACTTAAATAAAAGGAGCAAGGGAATTGTCGAAAAGAAGGCTATAATGATACCCTTAAAAAATCAGCTCTAGAGCTGATTTTTTTGATTAAATTTAAGGTGTAAATGATTAATTAAGTTCTTTTTTAAGACTAACTTTGCATATAATATTGGATGAACTACACTTAATATGACTAACTTTTTCTTTTGAGGTTAGTTAAATAATTGCTTGGAATTCTAAGCGATTTTAATTTATGGTGTCTCAATTTTAAGGGACAACAAGGAATATACCGCTTTTGAAGGAAGATTGTCTATAAATTTGAGATAGGTTAACTCCGATTCTGAAATTGGAGAAAGCTGGCGGTAAGCTAGATATTATCGGAAGTTCATAATGTAGTCATTCAGGATTAGACTGAACTGCTTATATGATTGATTTTAGTGATTCTCAAATTACTAAAATGTATAAGGATCAAGCTATGAACCGTAAACAATTTATTAAAAATTTGGTGTCTCAATTTGAAGAGCAAATTAGCAACTTACCGGATAACAAATTGGAAGAATTAGGGTCTGGCAAATTAGAGATAAGTTTAACGCAAGCAGTAGGGCATGAAGCAGGAGGAGCATTAGTATCAGCTGCTGCAGCAAAAAGCTCACTGGGTAGTGCAGTAACCGCATCAGCAGCCCCAACTACAAGCACAGTTAGAACGGATTCTTTAAGGCGCCGTTAAGTCAATTCCCCTGACTAATTATTAGTTAGGGGGAATGAGATCTGAAGGTTTTAATGGTTTATACAATCAGCTGTTTCAGCTGATTTTTTTTGTACTACAATTAATTTGAAGCTACCAATAGAGAGAATTCATGACTGAATTACTCAATTTGTTTGTCGTAATCATCGCATTTGGGGTAGTTTTATGGTTAATTAACGCATTTATTCCAATGCCTGGTGCAATAAAAAGCTTACTTAATTTATTGGTTCTCATTGTACTAATTATTTATATTTTGCAATTTTTCGGTTTAGTACATAATATCTTACCAACCCTAAGGTTAATTCATTAAATTTTCATTTTCTTATAAATAGGGAAAGGCAAATAGCGAATTAGCCCCATAATAAACCGCCAAAAAAAAGGGTGATAAATGAGCCTTTTCCTCGCGAAAGAAGCTCGCCAACAGGCTTTAGCGCAAGCTTTGGGAGGGGAGGCATAGAAAATCCCCGGGAGGCCGAAAGTTTGTACAGTATCAATAAAACCCAGTCTTGCTATTGTGATCTGAAAATTATTGCCTTTGGATTGCTGTAAACCTTCCAAATAAATTTCAATAGCCGCTTTTGAGCCGCCATAGAGGCTATTTTTAGCTCGTCCCCGGCAGGCAGCAACCGAACTTAAAAAAATCAGACGAGATTGAGTCTGTTGTTTCGCTTGATAAGCATGGATAAATTGAACGGTAGAGAGAACATTCACACGCAGGAGTTCATCGATACTTTCTTGATTAAGTGCATCATTTTCCAGAATTGAACTATAAGCAATAAAGAGATCAATGTCTTGCTGATGTTGCATAATCTGCAGTATCTCACTCAAATCACCCGCAAAATCAGTGAAGATAAAATCACATTGCACCTGATAACGCAGCCGAATATCAGCTGCGATAATAGCTAGTTGTTCTCTATTGCGAGCAACTAAAATCAAAGAATTGCCTGCCTGGGCGGCTAAATGAGCAAACTCCTCAGCAATAATTGAAGTTGCCCCAAGAATAACCCAAGTTCTCTTACTCATCGAGTGATACCCAATCGTTGGCTTAAATCAGAACGCATTCCGCTGTTATATCGCTTAAGAACCTGAGAAAAGGAAGCCTGTTGCGGATATTGTTTGGCAAATTGCTCTGCTGTAAGGAGTAAATCTTTTGCTAAATAAACTTTGCCCTTCGCTTCGCTAATCCATTCATTCATTGCTGAGATTGCTCGATGAGCTTGCTGATTATTAATGAAGTCGACTGCTAGGGTATAGCCGGGTTGGGCAAAGGATAAAAGACCCAAGCCGGGTTTGCGAAAATATTTCAGTACAGCAAGCGTTGGCGTTGCTTGATAAGAACGAATGATTTCCAATAGTGATGTCAATGCGGTTAGGGCGAGTTCCTCAGGAACAAGCGCCTGAAATTGTAAAAGTCCTTTTTTACCATATAAACGATTCCAATGTGAAATAGAATCAAGTGGATTATTAAATTGAGGAAGCGCCAATGTACGTTCTTTAGTTGTATGTTTTTGGAAATAATGACGATTAAACTGCTTCATCAGCCATGAATTAACAAGACGAACAGGTAATTTAGGAATCGTATGACAATAACGTTGGGCAGGCATAGAAGTTGGCTCACAATGATTCGCGAGAGATAGTAAAGCGCGTGGTTTGTTCAGTAGGTCTAGCCATGCAACTTGATAATCGAAGTGACAGCCTGTCTTTTTCATCTGCTCTAATAAAGGAGCAAATTCATTATATTTTTCATAGTGAACTTTCACAAAATGCGATGCTTTGCGCATTTGGATAGCCGCTTGTTTGATAATACCTGTTAGGCCAAGTCCTGCGATAGTTGCATAAAATAATTCAGAATGCGTTTTTCGATCGCAGCGAAGCGATTGTTCCCCCAGTTGTAGTTCAATCCATTGCACATGTTCGCCAAAACTTCCTGCATGATGATTATTTTTACCATGCACATCGTTAGCAATGCCCCCCGCGATAGTCGCCCGCAAAGTGCCTGGAATAACCGGTGGTATGTAATGGGGACTTACGAGAAAGAGATCAGCAAAACTGACGCTGCCTTGGCAAACTAAAAGTCCTGATTGCTCATTAAAATGCAAAAGATGGTTTAGACGAGAAGTGTCCACAATCACACCTTGATGATTCAGACAACAATCCCCATAACTTGAACCATGGCCTCGCGCAAGCAATCCTTGCCCTGGGGAATGAGAGAAAAGCGCTGCAAGCTCTTCCTCCTTATCTGGACGAAAACAATCAGAGCTAGTTTGTCTTGAATTGCTAAAATTAGAAAATTGCTTATTTTTACTGAGCATGTCACATTATCTAAAACGAATTAATTTAAGTTTGGCATGCGCAGAAGGATATGACAACTTATCTGACCTTATTGTGCTCCCCAACTGAGTAATCAACTGGTTTCGTCCTTATCCCGTTGCTTTGTCATACAAACCCTCCCTTCGCTGGGATGACAATAAAATAGGAATGAGAATAACAGAAGAGTTACCTTTAATTTAGAGATTGGCACACCTTTTGCTTTAGCTCGCTGGCTAGGGTAAATCATGGTTTATACTCGAGATACAGGAAGTATAAATAAGCCTTAATATGTAATGACAGGATAGCTATCTATGGCTGAGAAAGATATTTTATCGCAGGAAGAAATTGATGCACTGCTTAATTCCGTGGAGGATGAAAAACCCGCGGAACAAGAAGGCACAAGCGGCGATCCCCAAGAAGCTCAGACCGCTACAACAGCCGATTTTGTAGAGGATAGCTCTGATCAGGTACGGGTTCTTAATTTTACAAGTCAGGAACGTATTGTTAGGGGTGAATTGCCTGTTCTCGATAAAATTCATGATAGGGCAGCCCGCTTTTTTGCTAACGACATTTATCAATTAATGGCAAAGGATTTACAGATAAAACAAGACCCCTTATCCATTGTAAAACATCGCGAATTTTTAAGCAGCATGCCTAACCCTACCTTAATGACAATACGCCGCTTTAAGCCCTTGCGAGGCAAGGCACTTATCCTATTTGATAGTACTTTTGTTTACGACTTAGTGGATTATTATTTTGGCGGCAGTTCCCAATTTCTGGCGCAAACAAGCCGCACAGACTTTACTGCAACTGAACTCAGAGTGATGGAAATCGTCATTGGTAAATTAGTTCATTGCATTGAGCAAGCATGGGCGCCCATTATTAAATTAGAAGCGATGAAGGTCGGCGATGAGACTAACCCACAGCTAGTTCACATTGGCGAACCAAATGAGCTATTGTTAGTGAGTCGTTTTAATGTGGATTTTGGTAAGGAATCTGGTTCTTTTTATTTCGTGATTCCCTACTCTATGGTAGAGCCTATTAAACAGCAATTAGAACTGGGTGCTGCACGACCAGATGATGAAATTGATCCGAACTGGATCATGTCGTTAAAGGAGGAACTAATGGAAGTTGAGCTGGTTGTAAGTTCGGCGATGGCTCAAACCAACAGTTCATTGGGTAAGGTGATGGCTTGGCAAGTTGGGGATTTTATACCGTTAGAAATGAATGAGGTTGTAACCTTGGATATTGAAGGGACTCCAGGTTTTACCGCAACCATTGGTAGTGCCAACGATAAGAGAGCTGTAAAGATTATTAAAAAAATCAGTTACTAGGGAGTGGAGTGAATGGCTAATCAGACTGAGGCGGATACATCCGCAACAGCGACAGCAGCACAGCAAAATGCTGCAGTATCTCAAGACACAGATGTAGAAAAAATGGAATTAATTTTGGATATACCGGTGGCTGTAACCGTAGAGATTGGTCGTACGAAAATGACGATACGCAATCTTTTACAGCTTAATCAAGGCGGCATTGTTGCGCTCGATCGTTTAGCTGGTGAACCTCTGGATGTATTAGTCAATGGCACATTGGTCGCTCATGGGGAAGTGGTGGTGGTCAATGATAAGTTTGGTGTGCGCCTGACAGATATAGTCAGTAAATCAGAACGCATCAAACGTTTAAGATGAAGCTAAATTTTGTTGGTCTTCTAGCCTGTAGTCTGTTGCCCGTCATAGCGCGGGCAACGCCTTTGCCTGCCAGTAGCAATACGGCAGCATTAAGCAATGGCGAGCTCATGCGTGTACTGGGTGGCTTGCTTGTTGTTGTTGCTGTGATTGTTTTATTATCTTGGTTATTACGGCGTTTAAATGGCGCAAAATTCGCAAATGCGAATGGCTTTAAAATTATTTCTTGCATGAGTTTGGGCGCAAGAGAAAAAATTATGCTGGTTAGAGTGGGGCAACGTATTCTTCTGCTTGGCGTGACTTCGGGAAGCATTAATACCTTGCACGATTTTGGAGAAGAATTACCTACTTCGTTCTCCCCAGAGTCTAAAACCTCCTTTTCGGACTTTCTAAAAACTGCTCTTGGGAAATCAGAATGAAGAAAATTTTCCTCCTTGGCTGTTTTTTCATTCTGATTATTTTACCTTGGACGGCTGAAGCGGCGACGACTTCACTACCTGCCGTCACTGTCTCGCCAGCACCGAATGGCGGGCAAACTTACAGTGTCAATTTACAAATACTGATTTTTATGACGCTGTTGAGTGTTTTACCAGGGTTATTAATGGCGGTAACAGCTTTTACGCGAATCATTATTGTGCTGTCAATTTTACGACAAGCCATTGGCATGGCACAAACACCTACCAACCAAATCCTGATTGGTATTGCTCTTTTTATGACTTTTTTTGTGATGGCCCCTGTTTTTAATCAAATTAATGAGCAGGCATTACAACCTTATTTGGCGGATCAATTGCAATTTCCACAAGCTATGGCCAAAGCCCAAGAGCCCTTACGTCTTTTTATGTTGAATCAGACACGCAAGAATGATCTGGCTCTTTTTGAAAAATTTAACAATAAGTCCTATGGCTCACTTGCAGAGGTTCCGATGACTGTGCTCATCCCTGCGTTTATCACCAGTGAATTAAAAACAGCCTTTCAAATTGGATTCGTTTTATTTTTACCTTTTTTGATCATTGATTTGGTTGTTGCTAGCGTATTAATGGCAATGGGTATGATGATGCTGTCTCCTCTGATTATTTCTTTGCCCTTCAAAATTATGCTATTTGTGTTGGTGGATGGATGGACATTGGTGTTGGGATCATTGGCTTCGAGTTTTGCGTTAAGTTGAAGGGGGCCGCGAATCTTTGAATTCTATCACAAGGTTCCGCGGCTTGTTCGCGGGGTCTAGCGTTTTAACGTTGATTTCTGGATCCCGCGGACAAGCCCTGTATTTTAGTCAAATCGTTAATTTAGCCAGGGTGAAGGATTACCAAAGAGGAGAAAGGGATGACACCGGAATCGGTTCTCTCACTGTTTAGTGAAAGCGTATATATCATGATTATCCTATTAACGGTGTTAATCATACCTGGCCTTATTGTCGGTTTATTAGTTTCGATGTTCCAAGCGGCAACTCAAATTAACGAAATGAGTTTAAGCTTTATCCCCAAACTTTTTGTGACTTTTTTAGTGATGGTATTTGCTGGTCCTTGGTTACTAAAAACAATGATCAACTATACCGATTCGTTGTTTTCTAACATTCCTTATTTGATAGGTTAACCATGAATTTGAATTATCAAGCCATGATTAGCCAATTCAGCCAAGTTATCTGGCCCCTGCCGCGCATCAGTGGTTTATTTTTGACGATGCCTATTGTTTCTTCGATCCTGGTGCCGATTCGCATCCGCGTTGTTTTTGCGCTAGCGATAGCTTTTATCTGTGCACCCTTTATTAGCCCTGATCTTTCTTTTCTGCAGTTTGAAGGGCGTTATGTGGCTATCGTCATTCATGAGATATTACTGGGGCTTTTAATGGGGTTTGTCTTACAGTTAGTTTTTCAAGTTTTTTTGATGGGTGGCCAAGTCATCGCTATGCAAGCTGGACTAGGTTTCGCCACCATGGTTGATCCGTCAACAAGGGTATCTATCCCTCTAGTAAGCCAATTTTATCTGATGATGGTTAGCCTCATGTTTCTGGTGCTCAACGGCCACCTGGCTGTGTTTGATGCCTTATTAAGTAGTTTCCGTGAGGTACCGGTAGGAAAAATGAGTTTCGGCTTAACGGCCATTGGGTCAGTCTTGGCCTTTTCAGGATGGATGTTTAAAGAATCAGTATTAGTCGCTTTGCCGGCCATTTTATCCCTACTTATTGTGAACCTAGGTTTTGGAATAATGACCAGGGTAGCGCCGCAATTAAATATATTTTCCATAGGATTTTCCATTACTCTGTTGATGGGCATGGTGATTATTCGCATTAGTTTGCCGGGAGTGGCGGCACAAATGACGGATAGTTTAGAGCACGGAATGCGAATTATTATTGGGATGCTGCGCTAATGGCTGAAGAACAGGCACAGGAAAAGACCGAACAGCCCTCGCTTAAACGGCTAAAAGAAGCCAGAGAAAAAGGGCAGGTGGCGCGCTCGAAAGATTTAAATGCCACTTTAATTTTATTGTGCTCTGGCGCTACCCTATTTATTTTTGGCCGTCATCTGTCCACTCAGTTTATGCTAATGATGCGCCAAGCTTTTGACTTTGATAGCAAAATTTTGACTTTACCTACCCTTGCCCTACAGCAGTTTTACAGTTTATTAAAACTCGGTTTTGGCGCAGTAATCCCTCTGTTACTTATGATCCTAATCCTTTCTATCGCTACCTCTTTACTCATGGGCGGTTGGGTTTTTAGTGTGGAGTCGATGCAACCCAAATTTTCTCGTTTGAGTTTGTTAAAGGGTCTCAAACGGATGATATCGTTGAAAGGCTTTGTGGAAATGGTCAAAGCGCTGTTCAAATTTTTACTGGTGGCAATCGTTGCCATTTTGGTGTTGAAGGGACAGATTCCAGCCTTAGTTTCCGTTGCTAGTTTTCCCTTAACCAATGCCTTAAGTACTGGACTGGAATTAGTGACTCAGTCCTTTTTAATGATCTCTGCAAGCCTTATTTTGATCGCGGCAGTGGATGTGCCTTTCCAACTGTATGAGCACAAAAAGCAATTAAAAATGACGAAGCAGGAACTTAAAGACGAATTCAAGGAAACGGAAGGTAAGCCGGAGGTTAAAAGCCAAATTCGCCGCACACAGCAAGAAATTGCCCGCAGAAGAATGATGTCTGAGGTCCCTAAAGCGAATGTGGTGCTCACTAACCCGACCCATTACGCCGTTGCGCTCTGCTATCTACAACAAGGAAATCGTGCGCCAATCGTGGTGGCAAAGGGTAGGGATTTAATTGCTTTACAAATCAATCGCATTGCCCAGTCTCACCAGATCCCCATCTTATCAGTGCCGCCTTTAACGCGAGCTCTTTATTATTCAACGGATTTAAATGCGGAAATCCCGCGCGGTTTGTACGTCGCAGTTGCCCAAGTGTTGGCTTATATTTTCCAGCTAAGAGACAAGGCGGATTACGATAAAAAACCAGAATTTTTGCAGAACTTGCCGATTCCTGACGAGTTAAAGCGAGATGTTGAGGAGAATATCTGATGAATGTCAATGCGATTTTCCATACCTTGCGTCAATGGTTGCATCAAGGTTTAGGTACGCCCCTGGTCCTTATCATTATGCTCTCCATGATGATGCTGCCTTTGCCCGCCTTTTTTCTCGATATTTTCTTTACTTTTAACATTGCTTTTTCGCTTGTAGTCTTACTTGCCGTTATCTACAGCGACAGACCGCTTGATTTTGCGGTATTTCCGACGGTTATTTTGATTGCAACCCTGCTGCGCTTAGCGTTGAACGTTGCCTCCACGCGCATTGTTTTATTGAATGGCCATACAGGTACAGATGCAGCAGGGCAGGTGATTAAATCCTTTGGTGAAGTGGTTATTGGCGGGAATTATACGGTCGGATTGGTGGTGTTTATTATTTTGGTGGTGATTAACTTCGTGGTGGTTACGAAAGGTGCGGGGCGAGTATCTGAGGTAAGCGCGCGCTTCACCCTCGATTCTTTACCCGGTAAACAAATGGCCATCGATGCCGACCTCAATGCCGGTTTAATTAATCAAGATCAGGCTATTTTACGTCGTTCAGAAGTAGCGCAGGAGGCTGATTTTTATGGCTCTATGGATGGTGCGAGTAAGTTTGTACGCGGGGATGCCATTGCGGGTATTTTGATTTTATTAATCAATATTATTGGCGGTTTGATTATCGGTGTGCTGCAACACAACATGGGGTTGGCAGAAGCCCTGCATAATTATATTTTGCTGACAATTGGTGATGGCCTAGTAGCACAAGTCCCGTCACTGGTTTTATCGACTGCTGCAGCCATTATGGTCACCCGTGTTTCTAGTTCCCAGAACATGAGTCATGCGGTGATGAAACAAGTGTTTGGCAACCCGCGCTCCTTGATTATTGCAGCTACGATCCTTGGTATTATTGGCTTAATTCCCGGGATGCCCCATATTGCTTTTTTAATTTTAGCGTTAGGTTTAGGGGGAATGGCTTATCTGATGATTAAGCAAAATCGCCAAAAATCGACCGCAGAAAAACAAACAGAAACGAGTCAAAATGCTTTAGCCGAACCGCTTGCTTCAGAATTATCATGGGACGACGTCAATCCCGTTGATGTCATTGGTCTGGAAGTAGGCTATCGGTTGATCCCCTTGGTCGATAGCTCGCAAGGCGGCGTTTTACTGGCGCGAATTAAAGGGGTTCGCAAGAAAATATCGCAAGAACTCGGTTTTCTTATTCCCACCGTCCATATCCGTGACAATCTGGATCTAAAACCCAATTATTACCGCATCAGCTTAGCCGGGGTGGTAATGGGAGAGGCTCCTATTTTTAATGACAAATGGTTGGCTATTAATCCTGGACAAGTTTTTGGTGTTTTAGAAGGCCAAGAGACGAAGGATCCTGCTTTTAATTTAGATGCTGTTTGGATTAATGATAGTCAAAAAGAAAGAGCCCATACCTTTGGCTATACAGTTGTTGATGCTTCGACTGTCGTGGCAACTCATTTGAGTCAAATCCTCGAGAAAAATAGCCACCAATTACTTGGCTATGAAGAGACGCAGCAATTATTAGATAAGTTAGCCCATACTTCACCCAAACTCGTAAAAGAATTGGTGCCGGATGCCTTATCAATCGGTGCAGTTAATAAAGTCTTACAAGGCTTATTGATAGAACATATTCCACTAACTGACACGCGCACGATCGTCGAAACTTTGGCGGAGTGTGCGTCAAAATCTAAAGACACTGATTTTCTTATCAGCAATGTTCGTGTTGCATTGTCCCGTTTAATCACGCAAAAAATAAGCGGCTTGAACGAAGAATTACCGATTATTACGTTAAAACCAGAATTGGAACAGTTATTGCAAAACACAATTCAGAATAACGTCGGTCATGGGGTCAGCTTTGAACCGGGTATGGCCGATAAAATACAGCATTCTTTGACGCAACTTGCTGCACAACAGCAGGCAAAACAAGAGTTAGCAGTACTAGTCGTGCAGCCTGGAATACGATCGGTTCTGGCACGTTTTGTGCGTAATATTTCCAGTAACCTGCATGTTTTATCGTATCAGGAAATTCCTGATAACAAACAAATACGGATAATTGGTACAGTAGGATAAGATGGAGACTTTATGAAATTAAAACGTTTTGTTGCCCCAGATACACGCAGTGCCATGCAACAAATTAAAGCGGCCTTTGGCCCTGATGCGGTTATTTTATCGAGCAGCCGTGTAGAAGGGGGAGTTGAAATAGTTGCTGCTGTTGATTTTGATGAAACAGTACTGGCAACCTCTACTGCTATCGCTACTGCTGAGCCCAGCCCTCAACCAACAACAAAAGCCACTCCATCCCCACTGGACGATATGCGCCAAGAAATCTTAACCTTACGTGGAATGCTGGAAGCACAGTTGCGCGGCCATGCAGGCCATGGTGAGCCCTTACATACCGTACTCATGCAAAAGTTATTGTATTTGGGAGTAAGTCAAGCAACGGCTTCGTCCTTAGTGACGAGAATAAATCCCAGCCTTAATCAACAACGCGCTTGGCAGCAAGTACTGACCCTTTTTTCAGAAGCCTTAACGATTCGCGACTCACGCCGCATAGAAGAAGGTGGTATTTATGCCTTTGTAGGCCCTACCGGCGTAGGTAAGACGACTACTCTCGCAAAAATTGCAGCGCGCTTTGCCCTGCGTTTTGGTGCAGATAAACTGGGTTTAGTCACTATGGATACCTATCGAATCGCAGCACAAGAGCAACTGATGCTTTATGGCAAAATTCTTGGGGTTCAGGTCTGTGTCGCTCAGGACGAGGTAGCACTGACCCGTGTCGTTCGCCAACTTAACGATAAGAAATTAATTTTAATTGATACGGCCGGTATGAATCCTGCTGATGAACGTGTAGAAACGCAAATGGATATTTTATGTTCTCGCCTTCACTCCATATCCGTCGTTTTAGTTTTACAGGCAACTAATCATTATCAGGTCTTAATCGAAGCAATTAGACGGTTCAAAGTAAAACACATTGAGCAATGTATTATTACCAAATTGGACGAATCACTGGCTTTGGGAGGCATTTTAAGTGCAATTGCCGAAACAGGTATCGAAGTCAGTTATCTAACCCACGGTCAACGAGTTCCCGAGGATATTAAACTAGCAACGCGTCACCAACTGATTGAACAATTAAGCAATCAAGAACTGAGCTTAGGCGAATTGAATGGAAACATGCAAAAAGCATCGCGCGACGTTGCAGGGAGGTACTATGTCGAAGAGTAATCAAGATCAACTCGATCAAGCGGCTGGACTACGTAATTTTTCCCGTTCAAAACCGGTGAAAGTCATTGCGGTCACTGCGGGTAAAGGCGGTGTTGGTAAATCTAATGTATCAGTCAATCTAGCTGTCGCTTTGGCACAAAGAGAGAAAAATGTGTTATTGCTTGATGCCGACTTAGGGTTGGCTAATATCGATGTCATGCTAGGTTTACATACTAAATATAATCTCTCCCATGTGGTTCAAGGACTTTGTCATTTAAGCGATATTATGCTCTCAGGTCCTGCGGGGGTGAGGGTGATTCCTGCCGCATCGGGCACAGAATACATGACTCAATTAAGCCCTGCAGAGCATGCCGGCATCATCGACGCGTTTAATGAATTGACTGATGACGTGGACTATATGATTATCGATACAGCGGCCGGTATTTCTGATACGGTACTCAGTTTTGCGCGTTCATCGCAAGAATTAATCGTGATTGTTTGCGATGAACCGACCTCTTTAACGGATGCCTACGCCCTCATTAAAGTGATGTCGAAACGCTATGAATGGAGCCATTTTCATGTTCTAGCCAATATGATAAGAAACGCGCGAGAGGGTAAAGAGCTTTTTAATAAATTATATCGAGTGGCTGAGCAATTCTTAGATGTCCGCCTCGACTATTTAGGCGCAATCCCCTTCGATGAACGCATACACGAAGCGGTAAAAAAACAAAAACCTGTACTCATTTCTTATCCGGAGTCAAATGCTGCAAAATCTTTTTTACAATTAGCTGATACTGTGGAGGATTGGCCATACAAGCACTCATTAGGAGGTAATACCAGCTTTTTCCTAGAGCGCTTGGTGGCAGGAGAGTATTGAAAAAAAATGTTTGTCTTGGAATTTGCTAAACTTAAACAAGCTGCATTGATTTTCTGTAACCTTTACTCAACGGGATAAAAGTCATACCTAAATGCAGGCAAATTGGCAAGGAAAAGCGAATTTCCAAGGCAAGCGAAATTAAGGAGAAAGTCGTGGATGCTTTGGCTGCCTACGGCAAAGTGAATCAACAAACTCAGGAAACGCTGGTTAAAACCCATGCGCTATTGGTCAAACGTATAGCCCACCATTTATTAGGGCGTTTACCGCATTCGATACAACTTGACGATCTGGTACAGGCAGGTATGTTAGGTCTGCTTGAAGCGGTAAGACACTATGATTCAACCAAAGGTGCTTCTTTTGAAACTTATGCAGGTATTCGTATCCGTGGTCATATGTTGGATGAAGTGCGGCGTAATGATTGGGTTCCGCGCTCTGTTTATCGTAATGCGCGAATGATCTCGGAAGCGGTGAAAGCAGTCGAAAATCGTCTAGGACGTGATGCTAAAGATCATGAGGTTGCAAGCGAACTCAAGCTGGGTTTGGATGAGTATTATGAGATGTTAAAAGATTCTGCTGGAAGTCAGCTTTATGGTTTTGATGATCTCGGCGTAACAGATGATATTTTAAAAATAGATGGCGAAGAGCTCTCTGAACCTCATCTCAATGTTTTGCGCGATGATATGGTAAGTCATCTTTCACAAATTATTGAGAGTTTACCTAAAAATGAACGTTTGGTGCTGTCTTTATATTATGAGCAAGATTTAAATTTAAAAGAAATTGGCGAAGTTTTAGGGGTTAGTGAGTCACGTGTTTCCCAAATTCACAGCCAGGCAACTCTTCGCATTAAATCTCGATTACCTGAGTGAGGGACAAAAAATTATGGATGGTTTAACCCTGCTTGGTTTAATAACTGCTTTTTTAGCAATAATAATCGGTCAAATGTTTGAAGGCGGCTCGATTCATTCGCTAATGAATTTATCTGCTTTAATGATTGTGCTAGGGGGTACTCTGGGGGCGGTAATGATTCAAACCCCTCTAAGTACTTTTTTGCGGGCTTTTAAAATTTTGCCTTGGATTTTCCGCCCCCCCAAATTACCTTATGACAAAAGCCGTGAACAATTAATCGAGTTATCGCGGAAATCAAGGCAGTTTGGTCTACTTTCTTTGGAAGAGCATTTAGAGAGGGAAAAAAATCCCTTGATGCGTCAAGGGCTAGAGTTATTGGTTGTCGGGGTCGATAAACAGAACATAAGACAAGTGCTTGAAACCGAAATTGATCGCTGCGAAGACCTCGATATGCGCGCAGCCCATGTGTTTGAAAGTATGGGCGGCTATAGTCCTACCATTGGTATTTTGGGAGCGGTACTCGGTTTAATCCAGGTAATGCGTAATCTTGCCGAGCCCAGTGAGCTAGGGGCAGGTATTGCCGTGGCCTTCGTCGCGACAATTTACGGCGTTGGTTTGGCGAACCTAGTCTTTTTACCTGTCGCTAATAAAATAAAAAGTTGTATCGCTAATAAACTGCATCACGATGAGATGATTGTTGAGGGTTTAGTGTCCATGGCAAGCGGGGAGAGTCCTAATATGCTAAACTTAAAACTAAATAATTATGGACAACATCATCAGCATGAGAGGACGAAAAAATAAAGCTGTACCTCATGAGGATACCCATCGGTGGATGGTATCATACGCAGACTTCATCACGCTCCTATTCGCTTTTTTCGTTGTGATGTATGCGATTTCTTCAGTTAATGTTTCAAAATACAAATCCTTAGCTGAAGGCATGAATTCGGCCTTTACTTCAAAGTCTAAAGGTCAATCGGTGGCAGATGTTGCGCAAACAAAAAAAGATATGAAGACCGCGGTTGACAGTCCTATTAATGAAAAAGATAAATTTAATCAACTCATTAAGGCATTATCCGACTTACAAGACTCAGATTATCACATGAATCCACAAGATGGCTGGGTTGAATTGGATATTAAGGCAAATGCCTTATTCGATAGCGGCAGCGCGGATTTACGACCTGTTGCAGTTCTTAAGTTAATGAAATTAGCTTCGATTATTAAAACACTACCTTACCCTATTGCTATTGAAGGGTATACTGACAATATGCCTATTGAGACAGAGCAATATCCTTCAAACTGGGAATTGTCTTCAGCGAGAGCGGCAGCTGTGGCGCGTACCTTGGTTTCCTTTGGTGTCGATAAGAAACAACTGTCTGTGACAGGCTATGGCGAGCAATACCCCGTGGCCGATAATAGCACCGAAGAAGGCCGTGCTCAAAATAGGCGTGTCAATGTGATTATTGCTAAGGATAAAACAGTGCCTCGCTTACTAGATCCTTCAATTAGCGCGGTAAAAAGACCCAAGATTACTAACAAGCCAGTAAAACTTGAAAAGCCACAGGCTGTTACAACTCCAATTAACAACAATAATAAGGAAATGCAATGAGTATTATATTAAGCATAGGAGGATTACTATTCGCTCTTTTATCCTTGAAAGCCCTTATCGTTTATCATAAATCGTTTATCAGGATGAGGCGCCAAGTCAAGGAGATTAAAGCGGAGCTAGAGCAGTTGCAGATTAATCATAATTTATTAGTCAATGCCGATCTTGGTTTTGGTAAGCAGATTGCCGAGATCACTCGCCAATTGATTAGCATGGATAATCAACTACAGGCTTTGGAAAATAAACGCGATAACGATGGCGGCTATCAACATGCCCTGCGTATCCTTGAAATGGGTGGTAATAAAGATGAAATCATCGATAGTTGTCATTTATCTAATGCTGAAGCTGAATTATTGATGAACTTGCAGGCTTATCGTTCGGTGATTAAAAAACAAACGAGGACAGTGGTTGATTAGTGATTTGTGGACAAGGAACGTCTTATGATCAAGGTGAATCCGAACTCTAAATTTTACCGATTGGCAACGATCTGGAATTCATTTAAGGCGATTTACCACTTATCTCCGCAACAAGTTGAGGCCTTTTTAAACGCTTACAATATTTATGATTACGATTGGGTTGATGGCCAAGCGGTGAAAGATTCGCAACCTGTTGAATATCAACAAGTTAAACAAAACCTTATCGCTTGGTATGAAGTCATCAATCATCTTTGTGCAATCGGGCAGGTTGAGAAAATGTATATTCCTCCAACGCTTGATGTAACGGAAAATGTGATTAGCAATCAACTCTTGTTTGAAAAAAAATTAAGCCGTCTCCTCGACGTGAAAGCAGGGGATAAACTGTTTGAGCTGGGCTGTGGAAAAGGGCGCGTTGCTGCCCATCTTGCTTCCCTAACCGGTGCAGAAATTACGGGGTTTAATATCGACCAAAGTCAATTGGATAACGCTATTTTGTTTGCTCAGAAAAATGGTTTGTCACAACAATGCAAATTCATCAATGCAGACTTAAATGATTTACCTTTCAATTTTGCTGACAATGAATTTGATGCTGCCTATGAAATTCAAGCCCTCTCTTTATGCAGGGATTTGAACAAGCTTTTCCATGAATTGCATCGCATTCTTAAACCGGGTGGAAAATTATCCTTGTTAGAATGGGTACGTTTACCGAACTATGACGCTCAAAATCCCCATCATTTAGCCTTAATGAAACAAATCAAACCCTTAATTGGCGCGATAGGAACTCCATCACCCGCAGAGTATGAAGAAGCATTGCGCCATGCAGGCTTTGAGGTGCTGCTGAGCGAAGATCCGAGTATCAACAAGTCACAAGAACCGCTGATCAGTAAAGCAGGATCCAATTACGATAAATTAGACCCCATTGTGAAGTTTCTTGTAAAGATAAAGGTACTCCCTGTTCATTTTATTGTATTACTGGATAGGCTAAGTCAAAACGTTGAAGCCTTATGCGAAGCAGATAGGTTGGGATTAGTGACGATGAGTTATCATTTAATTGCGCAGAAGCCAACCTCATTCTGAACGGAGGCATCGCCACGAAATTAAATATACTATTTAGTTGCTTGTTTATCCGTACATACTCGGAGGTATCCCCACGAAATAAGTATCTAAAGAATTTGTATTCATTTTATCACGTTCGGGCTGAGGAGCACGCATAGCGTGCGTCTCGAAGCCTGTCCTGAGGCTGTCGAAGGGGCTTGTCCTGAAGCTTCTGAGGTTCTCGAAGTATCGTTAAAGCTCGCTTCAAGCGCCTCAGTTCGGGATGATGCAAGTTTTAGTAACTGTGTTTACAATAAGATCATAATGTTCTATATTAAGATCCATTTCGACGTTGGCTGTGATAAAAACCCTCCTTCGTAGGGTAAAAAATTTCCTTTTTTTCAAGCTATAAATCCTTAATCTTGCTCCTGCAATTATGTAAGTAGGAACTCCACCTTTAAATATCGAGGCGATAAAAAATGAGAACTAGAATTGGTCCAAATGGGCTCATCTTAGTGAAAGTTGACAATGATGAGATCAACGAGGATGGCTCTTTTGATATTCCCGAAGATATAGCCGAGATTGATGAAAGGGCCTTTGTAGGCTGCATGAGGCTTATAGAACTCAATATGCCTGATAGTGTGCTCACGATTGGCGATGAGGCATTTGACAACTGCAAAAATCTGAAAAAGGTCGGCCTTTCTAATCACTTAATTTCCATAGGGTTCGCGGCTTTTGCTGGTTGTGGTATAGAGCAATTAGATATTCCTGACAGCGTAACTGGGATCAATGGTTTCGCATTTTCTGGCTGTAAAGATTTAACAAGCATTAAGCTCCCTGTGAACCTCAACTCACTTCCTTTTAATGTATTCGATGGATGCGAAAATCTGGAAGAGGTAATTCTTCCTGAAAAATTACTTTCGATTGGTACGTCAGCATTTGGCTACTGTAACAGGCTGAAAAAGATCTCTCTTCCAATTGGATTGACCGTTATCTGTAATTATTTATTTACCCGTTGCATTGCTCTTGAAGAAGTAGTTATTCCTGAGGGGGTGACCTTAATAGATTCCCGAGTTTTTAATGGTTGTATCGCTCTTAAACAAGTTTCTATCCCAGAGAGTATCACCTCAATTAAAGCGGATGCTTTTCTCAACTCAGAAGTAGAAGTAATATTCATTGACACTTCGAACGAGGAAGAAAGAACTAGGATTGCTAATTTATTACCAACTAACTTAAAGACTAAGGTGGTAATGTATTCGCGAAGTGAACTTACTGAGTTATGGGGCAAAGAACTTAGAAGAATTATCGACACAGCAGCAGCGAATCCCCTGTACTCTCTTATGCCGAAGCTGGTCAAATCTGGATTATCTGAGTTACCAAATGAAGTACTTGTACATATCAACCAATTTTTAGGTCCAAATAATCCTTGTTACCAAGAGGCTGTAGCGGCAATAAAACGTGTTCCCCTACCCCGAATTCAGGATGGAGAAGAAGGCAAACGAGCCTATAAAGAAAGGATAGAGAAGATAGTCAATGACTGCATTAAATATGGGAAGCCCAGCGAATCTTATTCTTTCCAATTAACAGCACTCACTGCAACTGCCGCTGTTGGTGGTTTGGCCTTAGGGCTAGCCGCTTTGGTTACAGTGCTTGTGGCTGGTGCAATACCGCTTGCTGCTACTTTGGCAGTTGCAAGCGCAGCTTCTCTGACTGTTGCGGCAGGAACCTTTTTTTATCATTCTCGTATTGAGCCAAAGGAAGAATCGGTAGGACTCCCCTGTTTCAATTCCCTGCCTGGGTAACATGATGTAAAATTAGCTTTATTAGCTATCTAAAATTTAGTTAATATTCAAGCTTGATTATTTTCTTTAAAAATGGAGTTTTTCGTGAAATTCAAGTTTTATGAGTATACTGATCAGTCAAAAATGCCGCCTTTAATAGAAAGTACTGCCGTTGCTCAAAATCATAGTAATGGTCGAGGTTATTTCACTATTGAGCACTTACGTGAACATCAGCGTATTTTTATCGCAGGTTATAATATCCTTGTGGGTAGTTTCCTTAAGCGCAATTATATATTTAAAGACGATCGGACAAAAGTTTCCAGAAAGCAGCTAAAAAAAGCTCATATTTTCCCAGATGACGGAACTCTCTTAGTCGAAGGAAGACTTGCTTTTTGGGATAGTATTTATAAACGTGATGTAGCAAAAATGGATAAAAATCCACTGCGGCGCTCTAAAATTTATGAAAAAGATACTAGTGTAGTCGATAAACAGCTAGCAAGTAGTAATCCAACAGAACAATCTCCTCAACCCGAAGAAGCAGAGTCTAGTAAGGGTTTTTCTATTAAAGGTTTAAGTAGAACTCGCGTCCTTAAAGTAGGTAAGTATAATCTCCGAGTTGAGAGTATTCTTAAACGTCATTATACCTTTGTTGATGATGGTCAAAAGGTCCCTAAAGAACTGTTGAGAGAAGCTATTATATTTCCAGATGGTACAGTTACAGTAAATAAAAGAGCGGTAACCTGGAGTGGTTCAAAAAAAGAGCATCAATCTGCAATTAAAATTGGTGATGAAAATCCTATTACCCGGGGCGGATTTCTTAAAAGAACTTATTATGATCTGGAAACTGGAGAGCAAATCGCTAGAGAGGCACTAAAGCACGCACAAATCGATGAGGATGCTGGTATTGTTAAACTATCAGGTAAAGTTCTTGTTAGGAAATTACCCCCAGTAGAACAGCAAATATCAAGCTATCCTTTGCAACCTGTAACAATAATGGATGTTAACTCAGAGGAAGAAGGGGCTGTAAAAAGAAAATGGGAGCAAATAGGCACTCCGTCTAATACTGGCTTTTTCTCTCTCCCCTTACCAAAGAAACCCTGTCTGCAGATAGAGCCAATACAAGAACCATTACAGGCACAGGAGTCAGAAGAAGTAGAATCCGTAAGCCCTGATTCTTGTGATATTTCACCAGAATTTTGGTCTATTATTGCCGATTTAGGGATGGAAAACGCAATCTTGAGTCAAATAGGATTTTCGAGCCCATTGGATGAGGAAGTCTCGAGTCCATTTAATTTTAATATTTAATCAATTGATGAATCTGTTAGGGCGGCGTTTTAGCGTAGTTTTTGTGAATCCCGCGGACAAGCCGTCATTATTGCAAATTTAGTTCCTCCTGCCGACGTACCACGGCTTGTCCGCGGTATCCAGGTGATCTTTTTTCACACTCAGATTTCTAGATATCGCGGACAAGCCGTGGTACGTCGATACGTGCGTCTGGCAATCCCTAATGAAAAGGATTAGGGGTTGAATTAAAAGGAGAAGGGGATTTGTAATCTCCTTCTGATTCCTCTTGTTTCGGTTCCGCAGTCGGAGCAGGAGGTTGGTCTCCCGACTTCATTGCCTCTAAACGCTTTTTAGCATCTGTAGTAGGTTGAGGTTTAGGATTCAATATTCTTTCAAATATAGAAAGCCCATCTGCTATTAGTTTTTGAGTGGTGGGATTAGCAGTCGCTTGGTTTTCCTTCAATTTAGCGATAATTTCTTCTGGACTACCTGAATAGACCTTGCCGTCACCACAGGAAAAATGATGCTTACCTAAAAGTTGCCCCTTCGCATCGACTTCTGATACTAAGAATTTACGGCCTTTTCCTTCTGGAGGAAGCTTGGCTTGGTCATTTAGAAACTGCTCCAGCTCTTCACGGCTAGTAAAAAGTAATGTTCCTTTCTCGTCTAGTTTTCTATCGGGAAATTTATCTTTGTAATCCTTGAGTAACTCTTCGCTGTCTTTTTTCCAAGGCTTAATATCAAGGAGGTGAAGGCCGATTTGTTCTACTTCCTTATCCTCTTCATCGTTTTTGTTTAATAACTGTGCTTGCTCTTCTGCAGCTTCTTGCTCGGCTTGTAGATTTCTCATTGCAAGTTTTTTTTCTTCTTCTTCTTTTGCTAAATTCTGAGCTTTTAGTTCTTCTTCTTTCTTTTTCTCTTCTTCTCTAATTGCATCTTGTGCTTGAGCAGTTGTATCTTTATCAAACTTTTGTTTACTCATAATTAATCTCTCCGAAAGCAATCTTCATAAGCATCGATCATTAGGTTATTCATTAATTATAGCTAAGGAACCAACGAATCTAAGACATTATATAATGAGATAAAAGCAAAGAAATTTTTTATTTAGAGAATGATCGAATAATTTGCAATATACTGTTTAATAATTGTCCAGTTGTTTTTCTGCCTAGGTATCAGAGTTAATTATTCTCAGGTTACTGTCATCTCTCTTGCTGCGAAGACAGGCTTTCTTCTCTATTTTGGTATTGTACCTGTTGACGGACCGATCCCTGCCTTCGCAAAGCAGGGATAACAACAAACCTGCATGATGAGTATATGGTCAGTATTTAGCTTTCGCGGTACAATAATCGTTTTAATTAAAATTCTTAGGACATTCATGTTAGAAATAAATCAAATCACGCTTGATTTGGCTGATTTAAATGAGCGAACTAATGCGCTTCGGGGGTATCTTTGACTTTGAGGGTAAACGCGAGCGTTTAGAAGAAGTTGTACGAGAGTTAGAGTCTCCAGAGATTTGGAATAATCCCGAACAGGCACAAGCTTTAGGTCGAGAGCGAGCACAGTTGGAAGCAGTGGTTAATCAATTAGAACAATTAGGCCAAGGTATTACTGATTTAGCTGAACTTTTTGAATTGGCTCGTGCCGAAGACGATGAGGCTGCAATTCATGATGTGGCTGCAGAAGTTGCTGTCATTGAAAAAAAAGTGGCTGGCCTTGAATTCAGACGAATGTTTTCTGGCAAAATGGACGATTCCCATGCTTACTTGGATATCCAGTCAGGATCCGGAGGTACTGAAGCACAAGACTGGGCTGAGATGTTATTGCGCATGTATTTGCGTTGGGGCGAACATCATGGATTTACTACCGAGTTAATTGAATGTTCTGCTGGTGAAGTAGCTGGAATAAAAAGTGCCACGATTCATTTCAGCGGTGAATATGCCTATGGTTGGTTACGCACTGAAACCGGCGTTCATCGTTTAGTGCGCAAATCACCTTTTGATTCGGGAAATCGCCGTCATACTTCCTTTGCTGCTGTCTTTGTATCGCCAGAAGTGGATGATGATCTTGATATCGAAATTAATCCAGCAGATTTACGTATAGACACTTACCGTGCCTCTGGAGCGGGTGGACAGCACGTTAACCGAACTGACTCAGCCGTTCGTATTACTCACGCGCCAAGCGGAATTGTGGTGCAATGTCAGACGGATCGCAGCCAGCACAAAAACAAAGATCAGGCAATGAAGCAATTGCGAGCAAAGCTGTATGAAATGGAAATGCAAAAGAAAAACGCGGCGCAACAGGCACTTGAGGCGAGTAAGTCAGACATAGGCTGGGGATCGCAGATTCGTTCCTATGTCTTAGACCAGTCGCGCATTAAAGATTTACGCACAGGCGTTGAAACGTCGAATACTCAAGCCGTTTTAGACGGTGATTTAGATCAATTTATTGTAGCAAGTTTGAAAGCAGGAGTAGGGGATCAATGATAGAAGAACAACAGTTAGACGAGAGTGAAGTTTACCAAATTCGCAAACAAAAATTAGCGGATTTGCGGTCTAAAGGGTTTAATTTTCCTAATCAGTTTCGCCGCCAATATCTAGCAGCGAATCTGCTCGATCAATACGCTAAGATTGATAAAGAAACTCTAACAGCAAAGAAGGTTAAAGTGGCTGTTGCTGGGCGCATTGTTTTGCGTCGTATTATGGGAAAAGCTAGTTTTTTTCATATTCAAGATGTCTCGGGACGTATCCAAGTTTATGTGCGTCAAAATGATTTACCAGAGGTTTATGAAGAATTTAAGCATTGGGATTTAGGTGATATCGTTGGCGTAAAAGGTGAGTTGTTCTTAACGAATACCGGCGAGTTAACTGTCAATGCCGAAGAGCTTGAATTACTGACTAAATCTCTGCGGCCTTTGCCCGATAAATTCCATGGTTTAGCGGATCAAGAAATGCGCTATCGTCGGCGTTATGTTGATTTAATTGCTAATGAAGAAAGCCGACAAACTTTTCTTGTTCGCTCAAAACTCATTAAAGCATTTCGCCAATTTATGGATAGTCATCAGTTTTTAGAAGTGGAAACGCCAATGATGCATCCGATACCTGGCGGGGCTGTCGCGCGTCCCTTTGTAACCTTCCACAATACGCTTGATATGGAGATGTATTTGCGTATCGCTCCAGAGTTGTATTTGAAGCGTTTAGTTGTCGGCGGCTTTGAGCGTGTTTATGAAATTAACCGTAATTTCCGTAATGAAGGTCTTTCTACTCGCCATAATCCAGAATTTACGATGGTTGAGTTTTATCAAGCTTATGCGGACTACAACGATCTCATGAATTTCACTGAACAATTGCTTCGCCATCTTTGTGATGTGGTCTTGGGTAAGCGGCAAATTGACTATCAAGAGCAGGTTATTGATTTTGCCCAACCTTTTGCACGTATGACTGTGAAAGAGTCTATTTTGCATTACAACCCGCAAATTAGTGCAGAACAGCTTGAGTCTGTTGAGAATTGTAGAGCCTTAATTAAAGGTTTGGGTTATGAATATAAAGACAGCGATGGTTTGGGCAAGTTGCAAATGATTCTTTTTGATGAAAAAGTCGAGCATCTGCTGATTCAACCTACCTTTATCACTGCTTACCCCACAGAAGTTTCGCCTCTGGCGCGACGCAATGATGCGGATCCAGAAGTGACCGATCGTTTTGAGTTTTTCATTGCTGGACGAGAAATTGCTAACGGCTTCTCAGAGCTTAATGATGCTCAAGATCAAGCGGAACGCTTCCTCAAGCAAGTTGAAGAAAAAGAAGCAGGGGATATGGAGGCGATGCATTTTGATAGTGATTATATTCAAGCTCTGGAGTACGGTCTGCCACCGACGGCCGGTGAAGGAATAGGGATTGATCGTTTAGTGATGTTATTTACTAACTCGTCTTCTATCCGGGATGTAATCCTGTTCCCGCATCTGCGTCCAGAGTAGGTTGGGCTAACCCCCCTGTTTTATCTGGTTCCATTCGGGCTGAGCCCCTCAAAGGTATGTCCAGAGGCTCTCGAAAGGCTCAGTCCGAGCTGAGATATCCCCACGAAATTAAATAGACTGTTTAATTCATTGATCGTTTTGTTTATCCCGTTCGCACTGAGGAAGCGCTGTCTCGAAGTGTTGCAAAAGGAGAGTGAGAAAACTCTATGCTGGGAGGTACTGTAGTTTCGAGAAATTTGCTCTATGGAATCCATAGAGCGAATGCTGAATTAATTAAGCCTTTTTAGTCATAGCGCTTTTTATCATTCCCACGATACCAGTTAAGATTATTCCACCCACCGCACTAGAACCGGCATTACCGAGCATTGAACCAATGGTCATGTTACCTAAGCCTAAAGTGTTTAAAATACCAACCGCTTGAGTAATATAGGCACCTGCAACACCACCAATTGCTCCTGCGATCGAGTTGCCTATTGCCCCAAGGCTTTTTTCCTTCCAGGCTGCCCCTAAGATATTGCCCCCAATAACGCCACTAATTAAACTGATTAGTGCACTGACAAGATCCATACTAACTCCTTTTAGTTTCAATCAGTTAAAAGCTAGCATAGGCGGATTAGAACGTCAATTGGTCTCATTTTGAGAGAAATTGCTTTGATAAACGAAACACGTCAAGAACCAAATAGGAGTAATTTCGAGAGTCTTGAAGTGCTTCGATTATCAAAGCAGGTTTGAAAAAGCTTAGCAAAAAGAAACCTGTATGACGCCTAGCATCATACAGGAGTACAGAGATGAACCTTAAAATTAATCCTCATCTTCCCAACTTAAAGTACCGCCTGCTTGATATTCAATGACTCGAGTTTCAAAGAAATTTTTCTCTTTTTTCAAATCCATCATTTCACTCATCCACGGGAATGGATTTTCTGCACCTGGATATTGCTCTGCTAGGCCAATTTGGTTAAGGCGACGGTTAGCAATAAAGTGAATATATTCCTCAAACATTTCTGCATTCATGCCTAAAATGCCGTGAGGCATAGTGTCTTTAGCATATTGATACTCTAATTCAACGCCTTCTTTAATCAATTGAATGATTTCTTCTTTGAAAGCAGGAGTCCACAGATGAGGATTTTCAATTTTGATTTGATTAATAACATCGATACCAAAATTCATATGCATGGATTCATCGCGCAAAATGTATTGGAATTGTTCAGAGGTTCCTACCATTTTGTTGCGTCTTCCCATAGAAAGAATTTGAGTGAAGCCAACGTAGAAGAAAATCCCTTCAAAAACCACATAGAAGGCAATCAAGTCACGTAACAATCGTTGATCGTTTTCTGGAGTACCGGTGTGGAAATCAGGATCCCCCAAACTTTGAGTGAAGGGTAGGGCCCAAGACGCTTTATTTGCGACAGCGGGGATTTCCCTGTACATGTTAAATACAGCGGCCTCATCCAGGCCTAAGCTTTCAATAACATATTGATAGGCATGAGTATGCAAGGCTTCTTCGAAGGCTTGGCGAAGTAAGTATTGGCGGCACTCAGGATTAGTAATATGACGGTAAACAGCCAATACTAAGTTGTTGGCCACTAAGGAATCAGCCGTTGAGAAAAAGCCTAAATTGCGGAGGACAATGAGGCGTTCATCAGCAGTTAATCCATTCGGATCTTTCCATAGTGCAACGTCTGCACTCATATTGATTTCATTGGGCATCCAATGGTTAGCGCAGCCGGTTAAATATTTATCCCAGGCCCAGGTGTATTTAAAAGGTACTAATTGGTTTAAATCGGCACGACAATTAATAATTTGTTTATCATCAACATGAATGCGGCCAGCGCCCATTTCTAGGGTTTCTAAACCGGTTGCACCCAAAAACTCGGGTGTTCTTGTATGTTCTCTAGTAGAACCAGACATTTATTTTCTCCTCATTATTGGCAGGCTTCGCAATCAGGGTCGAGAATAGAGCATACTTTAGGCTCTTCTTCGATTTTGACTGCGTTGAGCGCGCCATCAGTAACCGTCGATTTTTCCGCATTACTAGCCCCTAGACTGCGTAAGTAATAGGTGGTTTTTAAGCCGCATAGCCATGCATGTTTGTATAATTGATCTAGTTTTTTACCAGATGGTTTTGCCATATAAATATTTAGTGACTGCGCTTGGTCGATCCATTTTTGCCGGCGAGATGCTGCTTCAACCAACCACATGGGATCAATTTCAAAGGCAGTGGCATAACGGGACTTCAACTCCCTGGGTATTCGGCTGATCGGTTCCACGCTACCATTAAAATACTTTAAGTCATTGACCATTACTTCATCCCAAAGATTCAGTGCTTTTAAATCAGCGACTAAATAGGGGTTCACAACCGTGAATTCGCCTGATAAATTCGACTTCACATATAAGTTTTGATACGTTGGCTCAATGGACTGCGATACACCACAGATATTGGAAATCGTTGCTGTTGGAGCAATCGCCATCACATTCGAGTTACGCATACCTTGCGTGCGTACTTTAACGCGCAAACTTTCCCAATCTAAGCGTTGTGAACGATCTTGTTCAAGGTATTTATTGCGAGTTTGCTGTAACAAATTGATCGAGTCGATAGGTAGAATACCTTTGCTCCATAACGACCCTTCATAACTTGAATAGCTGCCTCGTTCTTTAGCTAAGTCGCAAGAGGCTTCGATAGCATAATAACTTACTAATTCCATCGATTCATCGGCAAATTCGACTGCCTGCTTAGAAGTATAGTCTAGCTTTAGCTCATAAAGCGCATCCTGAAAACCCATCATACCAAGACCAACGGGTCGATGTTTCAAGTTAGAGTTACGCGCTTGTGGTACTGAGTAGTAGTTAATATCGACGACGTTATCAAGCATGCGAACTGCAGTGGTAATCGTACGTTTTAATTTTTCGCGATCGATTTTGCCATTGCGAATATGAGCAGGCAAATTCACGCTGCCTAAATTACAAACTGCAATCTCATCCACTGAAGTATTCAGCGTAATTTCAGTACAAAGGTTTGAGCTATGGATAACCCCGGCATGTTGTTGTGGTGAACGTAGATTGCAAGCGTCTTTAAACGTTAACCAAGGATGGCCAGTTTCAAATAACATGGACAGCATACGGCGCCACAGTTTGACCGCAGATAGGGTTTTAACATTCTTAATTTGCCCTTGACGTGCTTTTTCTTCATAGCTGACGTAGAGTGTTTCAAAAGCGTTACCATAGGCATCATGTAATTCCGGCACCTCATCGGGAGAAAACAGGGTCCATTCGCCGTCTTCATGAACACGCTTCATAAATAAATCGGGAATCCATAAAGCTGTATTCATGTCATGGGTACGTCGTCTGTCGTCACCGGTGTTTTTACGAAGGTCGAGAAATTCTTCCACGTCACGATGCCAACATTCGAGGTAAGCACAAACAGCACCTTTGCGTTTACCCCCTTGGTTAACAGCGACTGCAGTAGCGTCGGCAACGTTTAAGAAAGGTACAACACCCTGTGATTTACCATTAGTGCCTTTAATATGAGAACCCATCGCTCTTACAGGGGTCCAATCATTACCCAAGCCACCCGCAAATTTTGAGAGTAAGGCATTATCTTTAATTGCACTGTAAATTCCATCCAGATCATCAGGCACAGTCGTTAAATAACAGCTTGATAATTGTGGCCTAATTGTCCCTGAATTAAAGAGGGTGGGGGTAGACGACATATAATCAAAAGAAGAAAGAAGTTGGTAGAATTCAATGGCTTTGTCTTCACGATTTTGTTCACGAATAGCAAGACCCATGGCTACACGCATGAAAAACGCTTGAGGTAATTCATAACGCACGCCTTTTTCATGAATAAAATAGCGATCGTAGAGTGTTTGTAGACTTAGATAAGTAAATTTCATGTCGCGTTGGGGAAGTAAAGCTTTAGCCAGTTTATCTAAATCAAATTCACTTAAACGATGATCAAGTATGCCTTGAACGATACCATGGGCAATATAAGCTTTGAAATAAGCAGGATAAAGCTCAGCCATTTCGTCGAAGGTAGCTTCTGATTGCAGTTGCAGTTTACTTAATGCTTCAGAACGGAGGCTGTCTAAGAGCAAGCGAGCACTGACATAAGTGTAGTTAGGCTCTTTTTCTACCATTGTTCGCGCCGACATAATCAGTGCTCTATGGACATCATCTAATTTTGCATGATTAAAGAGATTGCGTAGAGCATCTTTAATCACTGGTTCGGCTTTTACATTGTCCAAATCGCGGCAAGCTTCCGCAACGATCGTATTGACACGCTCCATATCGAGAGGCGCAAGTTCGCCATTGGGCATGGTGATCAATAAAACTTTAGAATCAGCGCTAACTTGTTTTAAACTGGCTTCACGTGCTTTGCGATGTTCTTCGCGATAAAGAACATAGGCACGAGCAATTTTATATTCGCCGCTACGCATCAAAGTTAGTTCAACCTGATCTTGAATGTCTTCAATATGAATCGTGCCACCACTTGGGAGACGGCGTTTGAAGGTTTGCGTAATTTGTTGGGCAATTTCCTCGACTTGCTGATGAATACGATTGGAAGCCGCGGCATTGCCACCTTCTTCGGCAATAAATGCTTTGGTAATAGCCACTTTAATTTTGTTGTCATCATAAGCGACAACTTTGCCATTACGCTTAATGGTTTTCAGTGAACCTGGGGCATTAGCGGTCAATTCCAGTTGACTTATTTGCGATACATCTTTTACCGGCTCTAGAATCTCAGACATGTTTTCTCCACGAAGGTATTTGTTTCACCCAAGGACGCTCATTCCATGAAAATCAGCTGTGGGTCTACTTTAAGAATAAGGTAGAGTCATATAATAAGTATAGCTGATTAAAAACACAATATATTGTGATCAAAAAAAATTTAGCCCTATATATTGTGTTTTTTCCCTCGGGTCAAGGGAATAATTTTGGGATAAGCTGTGGATAATTTGTGGGAGCTTTTATTTATGTCAAAAAAGTTAGCAGATCGCATGGTCAAAGGGCTTTAATAAAAAACCGTTGGTGAATAATAACCTTGAGGTTCTTGATAGTCACCCATCGTCATTAATGTTCTTGGACTCAAAGCGCGTAGCCCTTGACTAAGACACCAGCGAAAAAAATTTGTTTGTCGAGACATTAATATGAAAGATAAGGGTTCTTCACAAAAGGGAGCTGCACCTAACATTAAGGCGCCCATAGCTTCATCGTCAAGGGCAACACTGTAATTTAAAGGCCAGAAAGTGATAGCCGAGCTGTAGGCAATAATCTTTTTTTTTCGCAAAGCAACAAAAGCGGATGAACAAGGCAAGGCTTTTTGCAAGGCTTGGCTGCGGTCAAAGCCAAGCACTTTCTTACACAAAGAAGCACATTCTTCAAGATCGTTCATTATAAAAGGCCTAACCTCAACTTCTGCTAAGGGCTCGGATTTGGGTTTACCTTTCATGGTCAAAAGCGGTTCTCGAATATCAAAGCCCAGAGAAGAATAAAGCGACATACTTGCCATATTGAAGGCATCTTGAACAAGACGTATCCCGCGAGCTTCACGCCCCTCTTTAAGAACGGCCTGCATTAATTGTCGACCCACACCACTACTTTGAGTGTCTATATCGACAGAAATAGGACCCACACCATAGATGCCATCGCGCTTATCTAAAAAATTTGAACCTAGTATTTTTCCATTTCTTTCAGCAACCACACTGAAAGTTAGAGGATCTTCTATGTTCGTTTGAGCGACAAATTTGGCAGCCTCCAAATTGGAAAAATCAGGGCTGAATTTATGAGTTGTGGCAATATTCGTGAAGGCTTTGTGTATAATTTCTCCGCAGGCATTAATATCTTCTGGAGTTGCAGCACGAATAATTAAACTCATTTAAATATCCTTTGATTTTATTTTCGCTCTTTGACAATGACAGCATCACTGACATTGGAAAATCCATGAACCTCTAATTGAAAGGAATCGATCTTAGCATGCAATTGACTTGAACTACCACCGTCAAGATTGAGCGCATTTTCACAGTTGAGCGGCGGTGCTTTCATAAGCTGAGCTAATTCGGTTGTAGATAGAGGCAAATTGTCGGTAACAACAACAATAACTCGACCGTCATGTGTTATACCTAAAGCAGAACGTTCTGCTCTGCCAGGCTTAAGCGGTGGAATGCGATTATTGATCAATAGCCGCGGACCACTTTGAATTGCGAAATCAACCTGATTCTTATAATGATATTGACTGATACTCGATAAATAAGGCTTCTGGTTTTTAACGTAAAATACGCCCCACCAGCTAATGTTTTTTGCAGGGTTTTGTTGCTGTTTATTATAAACTCTTAGACCTAGCGGCTTATAATTATTATCAAAAAAACCGCCATTAACCGCTAATAAGGCTTTAGAGAATTGAACATATTCATCAACGGAGGCATGCTCGCGTGACAAATCTTTGGCAGAAACGAGTGAGAGTTCATTCTCTTTTAAATTGATGCGAAAAGCATGAAGATGCGACCAAGGCGTAAGATAATTGCCATCAATATCTTGATATTCAATACCAGGCGCAAGGGTACGCCAGTCCTCAGCAGCTTGAGTACAGCTTGTAAAAAAGAATAGCAACGGGATGGCAGTTAAAATTTTAAGCACAGATTTTCGGGTCAGCCATTTTGGAAGAACAATGGTTTGCCTGGGCATATTAATCTTGTATCCTTATAACAAACTTGATAGCGGCAGAACCACCATGCAAACATTACCGGAAAATAACAATAGAGTAGTAGTTAAGTCAACCCGCAATTTAATTGAATTAATGCAGGATGTTTTGGCAAGGGCACGTAATAAAGGTGCAACCGACGCAGCAGTCTCTGTTAACCACGATAGCGGCTATTCAGTGGATGTGCGAATGGGCGAAGTTGAAACAGTGGCTTTTAGTGAAGATAAAGGCGTCAGTCTAGTGGTTTATATAGGACATCGCAAAGGAGGGGCAAGCAGCACGGATACTTCGCCGGCGGCCCTGGACAGTTTAGTAGCCGCTGCCTGTGATATAGCTCGGGTGAGTGCTGAAGATCCTTGTTTTGGACTTCCCGACCGTGAGTTAATGACGAATCGCCATCCCGATTTAGATCTTTATCATCCCTGGAGTATTAGTCCTCGAGAAGCAATAGAAAAAGCCCTGGCCTGTGAAGCACACGCTTTGTCATTGGATAAGCGGATAAGCAATTCAGACGGTGTTAATTTTTCAACTTATGAGTTTTGTAATGCTTTTGCGAATACCTATGGGGGTGAAGGGATTGTACAAAGTACTCGCCACAGCGTCAGTTGTTCCATGGTTGCAAAAAAAGGCAAAACAATGCAACGCGATTATGACTACACCACGGCACGGGATCACAGGCATTTGCATTCCTTAGAATTGATGGCAAAAACGGCAGTTGAGCGAGCTACTAGTCGCTTAGGTGCAAAAAAAATAGCGACTCAAAAAGTGCCGGTTTTGTTTTCATCGCGTATTTCCAGCGGGCTAATTTCAAGTTTCCTCAATGCTATTAATGGTTCAAACCTATACCGAAAAAATTCATTTTTACTGGATTCTATTGGTCAGCAAGTTTTTCCTAGCGGATTTAAAATCTACGAACAACCCTTTCTGTTGGGTGCTTTAGGAAGTTCGCCTTATGATGGAGAAGGAGTGCCTACACGAAATAATGTTTTTGTGGAGGACGGTCGAGTTAGCCAGTATGTCTTAGGTAGTTACTCAGCGCGTCGTATGGGATTAAAAACATCGGCTAATAGTGGCGGAGTTCATAATTTGACCGTAGATGCAACTGCGGGTGATTTGCATGAATTATTGCAAAAAATGTATAAGGGTTTACTGGTAACCGAATTAATGGGCCAGGGTGTTAATGGTTTAACTGGTGATTATTCACGAGGTGCTGCGGGATTTTGGGTAGAAAAGGGGAAGATTCAATTTCCAGTTGAAGAGATCACTATCGCAGGTAACTTAAAGGATATGTTTAAGACGATCATTGCGGTTGGTAGTGATATCAATCCTAATATTTCAACGCGTTGCGGTTCGATATTGATCGAAGAAATGATGATAGCGGGGAGTTAAGGCTATTCTTTGCAAAGAATAGCTTGGCTTCCTGAGGCTGAACGGAATAAAAATTAATACAAATTCCCTAGATACTCGTTTCGTGATGTTTATGTTTATCCCGTTCGCACTGAGGAAGCGCGCAGCGCTGTCTCGAAGTGTCGCAAAAAGCCCCTTCGAGAGCCTCAGGACAGGCTTCGAGACGCACGCCATGCGTGCTCCTTAGGCTGAACGGAATAAAATTAATACAAATTCCCTAGATACTCATTTCGTGATCTTTATGTTTATCCCGTTCGCACTGAGGAAGCGCGCAGCGCTGTCTCGAAGTGTCGCAAAAGATCCCTTCGAGAGCCTCAGGGCAGACCCCCTTCGAGAGCCTCAGGACAGGCTTCGGGACGCACGTCATGCGTGCTCCTCAGGCTGAACGGGATAAAATTAATACAAATCCTTAGATACTCATTTCGTGGGGATACCTCAGAGTCCGAATGGTTAATTTAGACTACAAGATCGGAGTATAAGCTAGATACCGCTTAGCCAGGAAGGTCGATGGGCCAAGGCCCAACCTACTTGAAATGACAAGCAAATTTATCTTAGTTTTTATCGCGAAAAATGATGCGACCTTTGGTCAAATCATAGGGAGTTAACTCTACTTTTACTTTGTCGCCTGTAAGAATGCGAATGTAGTTTTTGCGCATGCGGCCAGAAATATGAGCAGTTATGATATGACCGTTTTCTAGCTCCACACGAAACATAGTATTAGGCAGGGTATCGACAACCGTACCAAGCATCTCAATGTGATCTTCTTTTGCCATGGGGCTCCCAAAAAATTTGATCCGAATAAAGCGCAAATAGTGCACCAAAATCGGGAAAATGGCAATGGTCCTCTATTTATCTTTCAATATTAGGACGATTTTGCAGGGAGGATTATTTGGTTAACTCCCAAAATCCCTGTCGCGTAGGATGTTCTAAAGTTTTTTCTAAAAGCTTAAGAAATTCACGGCGGGCAATCACTTCCGCGCCTAAGCTTGCTAAATGAGTAGTAGGTAGTTGGCAATCAATAAAGTCAAATTGCCAAGAAACGAGCGTTTGGCAAAGATAATACATCGCCATTTTCGAGGCATCGCGCTGATAGTGGAACATTGATTCACCAAAAAAGGCGCGACCTAAGCTTAGCCCATACAAGCCACCGACTAATTTATTTTCTGACCAAATTTCGAAAGAGTGAGCATAACCCATTTGATGGAGTTTTGTGTAAGCTTCGCACATTTCATCGCTGATCCAAGTATGATTGATTCGGCCTTCCGCTTGCGCGCATGCTCTAATGACTGCAGCAAATGCTTGATCAATAGTTAAAGAATGGTTTTTTTTAAGTGCTTGTTTAAGGCTGCGAGCTAATTTAAAACGCTCCGGTTTTAAAATAAGTCTGGGCTGAGGTGACCACCAAAGAATGGGGCCGCCAGGTTCGAACCAAGGAAAGATACCTTGTCGGTAAGCTGCAAGAATACGTTCAGGTGATAAATCGCCACCGATTGCCAATAAACCTTGTGAATCACTCTGCTCAGGAGGGGGGAAACGATAATCTTCAGAGCTTAGAAGTATGGGGAAAGGGATAATAATCTCCTAGTTTCAAGGCGTTTAGTCGAGTTGAATTTGTTGGGTCAAGGCCCAACAAATTCAGTTTAACCTATTGAATCTAAATATTTTTCCGCATCCAAAGCAGCCATGCAACCAAAGCCGGCTGAGGTAATTGCTTGGCGATAGACATGATCGGCGACATCACCACAGGCGAATACGCCAGGAATAGTTGTCGCAGTTGCCATACCATCCAAGCCAGAGTTAATAACTAGGTAGCCTTCTTTCATATCGAGCTGGCCTTTAAACAAACTTGTATTTGGATCGTGACCTATCGCAATGAAAACCCCATCAAAAGGAAGTTCTTTGAAACTATCATCAAGCACATTACGAACACGTACGCCTGTGACTTTCATGCCGTCGCCTTGCACCTCCTCGATGGTATGATGCCAAAGGAGATTAATATTCCCTGTTTCTGCTTTCTCAAATAATTTATCTTGTAAAATTTTTTCAGAACGCAGACTATCGCGACGATGAATAAGAGTAACGGAGGCAGCAATGTTGGATAAATACAAGGCTTCTTCAACTGCAGTATTACCGCCGCCAACCACACAAACATTTTTATTGCGATAGAAAAAACCATCACAGGTTGCACAAGCCGATACACCGCGGCCTTGATAAGTTTTTTCTGATGCTAAGCCCAGATAACGTGCCGATGCACCCGTAGCAATAATTAAGGCATCACAGGTGTAACTTTCACTGTCGCCTTGTAATTTGAAGGGGCGTTGTTGTAAATCAGCATTCATAATATGGTCGAAGATAATTTTGGTTTCAAAACGTTCAGCATGTTGCTGCATACGTTCCATTAAAGCTGGACCGAGTAAACCTTCTACGTCACCGGGCCAATTATCAACTTCGGTTGTGGTAGTTAATTGACCACCTGGTTGCATACCAGTAATCAGTACTGGATTCAAATTAGCGCGGGCAGCATAAACTGCAGCGGTATATCCAGCAGGGCCTGAGCCAAGAATTATTAAGCGATGGTGATGGCTTTTGCTCATTATCTCTGCCTTCCTTATTTGTTATGTTAAGATGGCTGATATTATGACAAAATAACACACATTTAAATACCTATGGGAAAACAACAAGTGGGTAATCAGGCAAGAAAACCTAAAACAACCTTACCGCAATTTTTGATCCGACGAATTAGTGAAGGCAGTTTTATTCTTATCACTGCTTGTGCTTTGTTTGTCTTGCTCTCGCTAAGTACCTATGAATTAAGTGATCCGAGTTGGTCGCATGTCAGTAAAGGAAGTGCAGAAGTTGCCAATGCAGGGGGGCAGGTGGGTGCTTACATCGCCGACACTTTTTATTTTGTGTTTGGTTATCTCGCCTTTCTTTTGCCCTTATGTGCGGCTTATGTGGCTTGGTTGATTTTAAAAGATCATCGCGCGCTTAAAATAGTAAACAAACCTGCAATCTGTTTACGCGGTAGCGGTTTGATTTTTCTAATGATCGGCGGTTGTGGTCTATTAAGTTTAGAACCGCAAATCGAACCCTTAGATGCCTATCACAGTGCTGGTGGGGTGCTAGGTAGTTTTGTATCGGATGGCTTTGAATATGCCTTGAATCTGCAAGGAGCAAGCTTACTGTTATTCGCCATTCTTTTGGTAGGGGTTACCTTATTGACAGGTCTTTCTTGGATTCATGCTGTTGAATCCCTAGGTTCTTATGCGCTAGCCGGCGTTGCTTGGATTGGGCGAGGTTTCATGTTGAGTTCTCGTTTGTTCAAAGGGCAGTTAACAAACTTTAAGAAAGCTGAAAAACCAAAAGCAGGAAGTCTAGCTGAATCGAAACTGCCTGCCATAAACCCTAAAAAAGAAGCCAGTCTCAGTTCTGCAAAAGACAAGGGGAAGTCACTGCCTATCTTAATACCGACCTTAAGCCCAACTTTAAATACAGAAACTCCGACTGCTCCACTGTTAGCCCCCAAGGTGGTGCCGGTAATAGAACCTGCTATGCCTACCCTAAAGTCTGCGCCTGCTGTAAAAGGAGCTCGTCCGACGAAATCTTTGCCGCAGCAATCCCAGCCTGTGGCTGGCTTGCCTTCTTTAAGCTTGCTCGATAAAGGGCAGCCAGGAAAAGCGATGGGCGGCTACACACATCAAGAATTAGAATCCTTGTCTCGGGAAGTTGAACAACATTTATTGGATTTTGGTATTCAAGCCGATGTTGTGGCTGTACATCCTGGTCCGGTGATCACTCGCTTTGAATTGCAGTTAGCGGCGGGAATTAAAGTCTCTAAACTGTCGGCCTTGGCAAAAGATTTAGCCCGTTCTTTATCAGTGACCAGCGTTCGAGTTGTCGAAGTGATTCCAGGTAAAACAGTGGTTGGTATCGAATTACCTAATCAACATCGAGAAATGGTGCGCTTATCCGATGTACTTTCAGCCGATGTCTATCAACAAGCTCATTCAGCCCTTACTCTGGCGCTAGGTGTGGACATAGCTGGCCATCCGATGGTGGTTGATTTAGCAAAAATGCCGCATTTATTGGTCGCAGGAACCACTGGGTCAGGAAAATCAGTCGGCATCAACGCGATGATTTTAAGTCTTTTATTTAAGTCAACGCCTGAAGAAGTCCGACTGATTATGGTGGATCCAAAAATGTTGGAACTGTCGGTTTATGATGGGATTCCGCATTTGCTAACGCCGGTTGTGACTGATATGAAAGAAGCGGCCTCGGCTTTACGTTGGTGTGTCGGCGAAATGGAACGACGTTATCGCTTAATGGCGGCGATGGGAGTAAGAAATTTAGCAGGATTTAATACAAAAATTTCTGAAGCCATTGCTAAAGGTGAGCCCTTAGTTGATCCCCTTTGGAAGCCCATTCATTCTGTTGATGAAGCAGCACCTGAATTACAAACCTTGCCCTACATCGTCGTTATTATCGATGAATTAGCTGACATGATGATGGTGGTGGGTAAAAAAGTAGAACAGTTGATTGCCCGTATCGCACAAAAAGCACGAGCTGCCGGTATTCATTTGATTTTAGCAACGCAACGACCTTCGGTTGATGTATTAACCGGATTAATTAAATCAAATATCCCTACGAGAATGTCGTTTCAGGTTTCTTCAAAAATTGATTCGCGCACCATTTTAGATCAGCAAGGTGCGGAGCAATTACTAGGTCATGGCGACATGCTTTATCTCGCACCCGGTAGCGGTGCTCCCTTGCGTGTCCATGGTGCTTTTGTCGATGACAAAGAAGTTCACCGCATTGCTGACGATTGGCGCTCGCGTGGTACACCTGAGTACATCGATGAAATTACCCAAATCAGTGATCACTCTGAAGGGGGTGGTTTTGCGGAAGAGGGGCAAAATACTGAGGAAGCCGATCCGCTCTATGATCAGGCTGTGGAATTTGTCATTCAAACACGAAAGGCGAGTATTTCGGCTGTACAACGCCGTTTAAAAATAGGTTATAACCGGGCGGCTCGCTTAGTGGAAGAAATGGAGCGGACCGGTATTGTCGGACCTTTGGACGGCGGGTTTAGAGATGTGTTGGTGTCAACCGTAACTGAGGATTAAGATGAAAAAAATTATTTTATTAACACTCTGTTTTTTTACACAACAGGTATTCTGCGAAGCGGCTGGTGATGTTTTACAAACTAAATTGAATGCGATGCGTAGCTTAACCGCTAATTTTAAGCAGACCGTAAAAACCAAAGAACGAGAGATCTCACATTCAACAGGGACTATGGCTTTAGAACGCCCAGGGCGTTTTCGTTGGCAAACAAAAGATCCTATGGAGCAATTAGTTGTTGCTGATGGCCAAAAATTGTGGGTTTACGATGTCGATCTGGAGCAAGTGACGGTGAAGAAGCAAGACAGCAGTCTAGAAGGTACTGCTGCTCTGTTTTTAAGTGGTTACGCGAATAGCGTGACACGGGATTTTGATGTGACTGAATCCGTTTCCGGTAATCAACAAGCCTACGACTTACATTCCAAATCGCAGAAAGCTAATTTTCAGCGCTTAAAATTAGTATTTACACAGGATGTTTTAAGTACCATTGAAATGTATGATCAGCTAGGTCAGCATACGATTGTTAATTTATCGAATGTTAAAGCTAACCCCAAGGTTGCCGCGAGCTTATTTCAATTTAAACCACCAAAAGGAACGGATGTTGTTCAGCAATGAGCCTATTTGATACTCAACCCAAAGCACCCCTTGCTGAATTATTGCGACCAAAACATTGGGATGAGGTCATTGGTCAAGAACATTTGCTAGGTGAGGGTAAGCCGCTCAGGCTTGCCTTTGAATCAGGTAAACCCCATTCCATGATTTTATGGGGGCCTCCGGGAGTAGGTAAAACGACCCTCGCGCGCTTATCTGCCGCTGCCTTTGATTGCGAATGGATTGCACTCTCTGCTGTTTTCTCCGGGGTAAAGGATATTCGTGCTGCTGTTGAGCAAGCGAAGCATTACCTCAATCAAGAGCGTCATACCATCCTTTTTATTGATGAAATTCATCGCTTTAATAAATCGCAGCAAGATGCCTTGCTACCGTTTACTGAGTCAGGTTTGATTAGCTTTATCGGGGCAACGACCGAAAATCCTTCTTTTGAGGTGAATTCCGCGCTGCTGTCGAGGGCACAGGTCTATGTATTAAAGCCCTTAACTGAAGAAGATTTGAAACAGTTATTAGCGCGTGCGCATAAGCAAGCACTGGCTCATTTACAATTTGATGAACAGGCCACAGAACGACTGGTGACTTATGCGGATGGTGATGCACGACGATTGTTAAACCTATTAGAACAAATTAATATCGCCGCTAATGCACAAGGCCAAACTGAGGTGACTGCTGAGCTCATTCAAAATGCGCTGAGTCCTGCTAATCGTCGCTTCGATAAGGGCGGAGAAAATTTTTATGATCAAATCTCTGCTTTGCATAAATCTGTGCGCGGTTCTCATCCTGATGCTGCACTTTATTGGTTATGTCGTATGCTCGATGGGGGGGTGGATCCTTTGTATTTAGCACGTCGAATAATACGTATGGCTTGGGAAGATATAGGTCTTGCTGATCCAAGGGCGATGCAAATTGCTAATGATGCCGCTTCAACCTATGAACGTCTGGGTTCACCTGAGGGCGAACTTGCTCTTGGACAGGCGGTGATTTATCTGGCGGCTGCTGCCAAAAGCAACGCAGGCTATATGGCTTTTAATAAGGCAATGGCCTTTGTGAAACAAGATAAATCGCGAGAAGTTCCTATTCATTTACGCAATGCACCGACTAAATTAATGAAAGAGCTGGGCTATGGACATCAATATCGCTATGCTCATGACGAACCTTATGCCTATGCTGCGGGAGAAACTTATTTACCTGAAGGAATGAAAGAACCTAATTGGTATGAGCCTAGACCCAGAGGTTTAGAATCAAAGATTGCTGAAAAAATGATGTTTTTACGTCAATTGGATCGCGAAACAAAGAAAAAATAAGCTTGGAACTGCTTGCTGAAAAATCTTTGATTGACAAAAGGATTAAAAAAATATAATTTGCTCTTTTTTTATGCGATTAGAGATATTGACCCATGCGTTTAGAATTCGCTCTACTAGAAAAACTTGAACTTGCTCCGACAGATTTAGACAATCTGAGCGAAGAAGAAAAAAAATACAAAATTCGCAAACAATATTGGAAACTCGCATTAAGATATCATCCGGATCGCGGTGGTGATGAGGCAAGATTTAAGGAGATTGCGGAAACTTATCAGCTCATTCTTTCCGATGAAGAGGGTGATGAATTTCTTGAAATCAATCGTTATTTTACTGTTGTTGATTTTGACCTTCCTGATACAGCCTTCGATTTATTATCCCGCGACGCAATTAATGAAGCATATGAAGGGCTCCTCGCTGATTTCAGATTCCTTGCATCCGAAGAAGAGAAGTATGATTTTTCCAGAAAACATGCCTCTTTTATCAGTCTTGCTCAGTTATTAAAACAAGAGGAACAAAGCTTAAATGCTGAGCTAGGATCTCATTTTTTAAAGCAACTAGACATGCCAATTTGGCAAAAATACCAGCAAGAATGGCGTAAATTGATACTCAGCATGTTTGCTGAAGAGTATTTGGATGATTTTCAATATAGAGATGCCATTGTGACGGGCGAGTTATGGTCTCTTTTAGCGACACGAAAGTTGCTTTCGCCGGTTAAATTATTGGTTGCTTTACTAAACTCTGCTTTTTTAGGAATTACGCTTGTAAGTAATCACTTGTTTGCTGAGAAAATATTAAAGCCCTTAATTAAGGAATTCAGCCAATGTTATGAGGATTTTCAGCGTGGCCATTTAAATAAAGGGGCGGTAGCATGGATAGCAATGAAAATAATGGGCCTAATAGCCCTTATTTCTTTACCCATGGTTTTCTTCCCTATGACAACGACCTTAATAATAAGCATACCTCTAGTGGGTAGTTTATTAACAATACTCGCTTGCCCAGTGAACTCAATAGTTAGACCTTTAGCCCAGTATACGGGGCTTTCTCCTTATTTAGTGAGTGCGGCATTAGTCCTTGGGCTAGGCGTTTCAGCCTGTCTTTTTATTAACTTTTTCCCAATAACGGTTTTGGCTAGTTTAGCCACTCCGCTGTCAATCGCTTTGACCTTATATATGCTATATGGAGCGGCATTAATAGTTAAAAAACTTTATGAAATAAATCCTCCACTTGGTATGTTTCAACTTATTTGTTTTATTCTTGCTGGAGGTATCAGTTTAATAGCTTATTTTGTATTTCCTATTGATACGACACCTTTAATGGATCTTCTGCTCAATTTGATGGGGGCCATTTTTATCTATCATGAGAATAGACTACTTGATAATCACAAACAAGATATGGCAGAGCAAATCGAAATGCTCCCTTTACCGGCAGAAGAAATTCCGCAAGAGATTAAAGATACAGTGCTCCAACATGTTAAAACAGGTCATTATTCCGCTAAATTTTTCCATACTCCCAAAGAAGCGGCTTATATTCCGATAAAAGAGAGAACTTTATGGCAGCAAGCAGCTAGTTTTTTTGGTGGAGGTGAGCCGTCTCAATCCACAGAAGAAAGCACAGGTGAAAAGGGGCTAACCCTTCCCTATCTCGCACTTACAAGCTGAATGCTATCATTCCTGTTGTTTGCTAACAGGAAATTTGCGAGCCGGCACGTAGATCGGATTTGGCCGACAAAACCAAGCGTGATAGCGGCTACTCTCCATCCTTAATAGTTAGCAACATTGATTCTAGCGTTAACCCCGGCCCAAAGGCGCAGCTAAAAATTGTTTTGTTGTGATCGATCAGAGGTTTCACATCATCCCAAATGCTTTTTAAAACAAACAAAATAGTGGCCGACGACATATTGCCAAAATTACGCAAGATTTCGTAAGAATATTTGGTTTTTTCCTTGGAAATGGCTAAGGCGTCTTCGCAGGCTTGCAGAATCTTAATGCCGCCAGGATGGATTGCGTAGATATCAATTTCCTCCGGCGTTAATTTACTTTGCGCAATCAAGTTAGCAACGAAATGGGCTATACCGGATTTAATCACTTGAGGCACATAGGATGTTAATACCATATCAAAACCATGATCCCCAATATGCCAAGCCATTTCTTGGTTGCTTTGAGGAAGTAAATCACAATGAAAAACGTCTAAACTAAGGTGTTTTTTTTGTTGAGGCGCCGCTTCAATTAACACACAAGCAGCACCATCGGCGAAAATGGCATTTGAGATAAGATTATCTAAATCTTGTTTATGTTGTAGATGAATAGTGCATAATTCGACACAGACTACTAAAACCTTGGCATTTTTATCCGCTTTGCAAAAAGCATCGGCAGTTTTAATACCATTGAAAGCCGCATAGCAACCCATAAACTGAATAGCAGTCCGTTTGACATTTGAATTTAGATTAAGGGTTTGAATAATTTCGATATCGATTCCTGGTGCATACATTCCTGTGCAGCTCACTGTAATCAGATGAGTAATTTGCTGGCGATCAAAATCACTTTGAGTCGCTAAACAATTTTCTATCGCTTTAAGGCATAGATGCAGTGCATTTTGGCGATAAATCTCCATCCGTTCTGAAGTGCTTGGATACTCTTCTGCTGAAGAATCAGGAATAAAAGTAAATTGCTCTTTAGTTTGACTTGTATCGGCGAGGACACTATAGCGCGTTTCAATACCCGAGGAGTTATAGATTGATTTGAGTAGCCTTTTTTTTACCATCCCTAGGTTTAATAAATTTGCCAAAATCTCCGCAATAGTTTTTTGATTATATTTGTGAACAGGGTTAGCTGTGCCGATTGCTGTAATTGCAGTTGTCATAATTAAATTCTGTCCCTAACTGTATTCGAATCCTTTCACTCTCAACTTAATTTTTATCCGCCTCTGTTTCTAATTTTCTTCGACCGCAAGAAGCGATTTTGCGGTAAAGAAAAGCGATTAAAGGAGGGCTTATCGAGAGGACAATAATGCCATAAATAACGATTGAAAAATTGTCTTTAATAAAAGGCAGGGAGCCAAAAAAGTAGCCGCAACCGAGTAAACTGCCAATCCAGAGCAGAGCGCTGCTGAAATTATAAAAAGAAAATTGATAAGGCTGCATATAACCTATGCCGGCTACAAAAGGAGCGAAAGTACGAATAATAGGTATAAATCGAGCGAGAATAATTGTTTTTCCACCGTGTTTTTCATAGAAGCGATGCGTTTCTGTTAAATGTTTTTTATTAAGTAGCCATGAGGTTTCTGCTGAAAAAACACGAGGCCCTAGTTTGCGGCCAATAAAATAATTCAATTGATTACCTAAAATGGATGCAGCGATCAGTAAAAAAAGAAGTATAAAAATATGCAAAGGAGCATTCGGCTGGGCTGCAATACTGCCGGCAACAAAAAGTAGGGAGTCTCCAGGAAGAAAAGGAGTAACTACTAAACCAGTTTCGCAAAAAATAATGAGAAAGAGAACTAAATAAGTCCAGGTACCGTAGTTTGCCACAAAACTAAGTAAGTAATTGTCGATATGTAAAACGAAATTTAACAATTGATGTAAACTATCCATTAGGCTCTGTATTTCTTCGATTTAAATCAGTGGTCAATTTTGTAAATGATAGCAATGATTAGAGTCTATGAATATCCTCCTTTTATTTATTAAAGAAAGTAAAGCTAAAATAAATTGCAAAAAGAAGAATTTTAAAAAAGAATGTAGGTAAAAAAATCATTGAGCAAAACCCTTTTTCGGGCAATGCTCTTGATTCTCTTGCTAATTCTATTTGATTGGAAAAAGATTGCTATGTTTGTTAAACATATAAGTTCGATATCGAACTAACGGGGTCCTCATCTTCGTGGACTGCTACTGATTGTTCTTGCTCGACGACTAAACCATAAGTAGCGTCGGGTCTTCCAACCCTGCCGTATTTATCCGATATGCGCTGGACGAAACTCTCATAACTTAACATATAAACTTTCTCTGGCGTTCCAGGAGTAGAAGAATTGTAAGGATCTCTAAAGAAAATGAAAGCCTTACCATCAATAACTTTTGCTTGATCAACAATCACACAATGAGTCCATGATGAAGCATGCAAGCTCCCTGGTTTAAAAAAATAGACCTCTCGATCGGTTCTACTTTCACTTGGGTGTTTCCTAACATTCATACCCCCATGAAAGCAGATACCATATTTCCCTTGGAAAATAATTTGTCCATTAGTTCGCAGTGCTTGTTTTAATCCTGCAAATCCGTCATCAATAGTCCAGTCTAAGTTTTTGAGACCAAATATTTGATCCGCTTTGTCCATTAGAGTGAAGAAAGCCCATTTGGCTTGAAGATCAACGGCTGACATATTATATAATTTAACAGCATTCAGAGGCTGTCTGGATTGAGCGAATTCTGTTTTTTGATGAATAAAAGCGGGATTCTTAAAAATTTCAGTGAGGGGATCGTAACTCATTTGTTCTAAACCACGAGTACTTTCTTCAAGTAATGCGGAGTAATCTAAGGGTTGTGATACCATAATTGCTTTAACTTTTTTAAGAATGATTTCGGTTTCTCTGCCTTTTCGCTCTACAGGGTCAATGCTTTTTTCTGCGTCTTTGCCATAAAAAGTTCTCAGTCTTTCACGCGAAGCAATTGTACAAGCAACGCCTATTTGGCCTTTAAGCGGTTTAGTTGAACCATCTAATTGTAATTTACCTTGATGGGATTTAACTAAGACGTTTTCTTTAGTGTCAACTATTAATTTGACTTCACGTTTTGCTTTCATGTTCACAACCATTTTGTTATCGACTGTATATATGATAAGAAAAAATTATTAAAGAAATATGATGTATAACTTAAGGAATTATTAAGAAACTAACTTATTGATAAATATAGATTTTTTAAAATTAAAAAAGGAAAGGGAAAGGATTCCAAGTTGATTTTTTTTTGAACAAATATTAAACTATCTAATTTTGTGCAGGAGATTGACATGACGTATTACCGAGTGGAGCGGATTAGGGACAATTTTGAATATCCTGCGGCGGAAGATCTTAGTTCGATTTCCTACATTGATATTTCTGCAAACCAATTAGGCGAATTACAAAGATCAAAATTTGAACATCTATGTGCTTGTTTTACTAACCCCTTGGACACCCTTGATTTAGGCTCTAATGAATTAGGTCAAGCTAAGCTTGAAGATTTTGCCTTGGATTGTTTACCAAAGGTTCGAAATTTAGGTTTGTCTGGTAATGAATTGTCCAAGAGTTCAGCTGTTAAAGTCGCGAAGTTTTTGCAAACAATTCCGCCTGAAGTGGAGTCAGTGGATTTAAGTGTTAATCAATTCAATAATTACTCTGCAGAAGAACTAATCGCCATTCTATCTGCCTTACCTAAAACGCTGACCAAGCTCAATCTAAGTGCCAATAATTTTGCGAATATGGATACAGAGGGGTTAATTGATTTTTTAAGTAGGATCCCTGGGCATATTGTTGAGTTGGATTTATGTTGGAATAATTTTGAGCGAAAAACGCCCAATGAACAGCTTAGAATTTTATCTGCCGTGCCCGCTACCGTTAGGGCTTTAAAAGTAAATATTAAAATAACAGAACAGGTTGAGGGTTTTCATTTTCTTTCCTGCCTAACAGCAAAATTACAAGCAAGGCTAACTTTGCTGGTTATTGATTGGCCTAATTTGAGGGAGCGATCAGTAAAGCAAGTTAGAGAAATGCTAAATCCAGTAGCTTCTCAGGTAGAACTTAGTTTTAATAGTCGTGATTTGGGTACTGCAAGACAAGCACAGTTAGAAAAACTAGCGGAGAGTTTGCCAGATTCTGTTGAAACTTTTTATCTTGATGGTAATGAACGCATTGAGTTATCTCGAATTTGGGCTGAGCTACTTTCGCAAAAAATGAGAGAGCTGATAAGTAAAGAAGGTGTTCAGAGTATTAATTTTGAATCTATTGTTTTACCGAAAGTCATTGATAGTCCTTTACTGAAAAAGCTAATTGAACATTATGAAAAAGAAAAAGAAGGCTTATCTTTACTGATTTGTGGATTACTGCTGCAAGCTAAAATTAGAGCGGTTGAATTTGAAAATAATGAGCCTGAAGCGATTGAGAAAAGAACACAGGATGCTTTGTCTTTTTATTTTAAGGCTGGCACTGTGGATCCGAGCCTCAGGCAGATTATTGAGTTTCTTGTGTGGGAACTTAAAGTGACAACCGATTTTTCTTCAGTGAAAGAAAGAATAACCCAAGCTCATTGGGCTCCTCCGGAAAGTTATTTTCCTAGTCATAGTTTTTTTGCACAAGAAGAATCTGCACCAATGGTTTCCTCTATTGACCGTGATTGCTTTAGATTCGGTATAAATGGATAATGTTGGCGGGGTGAACGCCCTCATAGTAATACCCGTTACGCCAATCCTAGGCTGAGCAATTCCCCACGAACCGTCCTCATTGGTTAGGTATTTTGATTTTATTGCAGATTTTGATAAATTCATTGAATCAGATAATAGATGCATGAGATGGAAGTGTCCACAGCATATCTAGAAAACAAAATCTGTTTGCCAGAACAAGATATTCTAGCAAACCTCCCCTGTGGTCTTGTCGTGCTTAATGCCCAAGGATTTATTCTTTGGCTAAATAACGCTGCTGAAATTTTGCTAGGGAAAGGTTTAAAGGGTTTGGCCTGGCGGGAAGTAATTCAAACCGTTTTTGCACCGCGCGAAGATGATGGCCATGAAGTATCCCTAGTGGATGGGCGTCGAGTGCATGTCGCTCTTTCTTCTTTAAATAGTTTGCCAGGACAATTAGTGACGCTGACTGATTTAACAGCGACTCGCGCTTACGAGCAAGCTAAAGCGCATAAAGGGCGCTTGGCCGCGATAGGGCGAATGACTGCTCAATTAGCGCATCAAATTAGAACGCCGCTGGCGTCGGCAATACTTTACACGGAGCATTTGGCCAATTTATCTTTTGATGATCAGCGCTACAGCGAATGGTTAACTCGATTGCAAGGTTGCCATGAGAGCATTGAAAAACAAATTCGTGATTTATTGCTGTTTGCTAAAGGTGAATCTGTCGAACCGGTTTTAACTTCTGTACAAACTTGGTGTGATCAATTAGCGGAGAGAGCGCAGCCATTGCTTCAGGCGGCATCAGCAGAATTGATTATTGATAACCCACTTAAAAATAAGTGGATCCCGTTACATAGTGAATCTTTAACGGGAGCTGTGTTAAATTTAATTATTAATGCTTTGCAAGCGCAAGCAAATTGCATTAGCCTGACTATTAAGTCAATAGAAAAAGGCTTGCAATTCATGGTTGCTGATGATGGTATAGGAATGTCAGAGGAAATCAAAGCACAGGCTTTTGCGCCTTTTTTCACAACAAAAGCCCAAGGGACAGGTTTAGGATTAGCGGTAGTTTACGCAGTGGTAAAGGCGCATGGTGGAGAGGTTTTATTAGATTCTTCATCAGGCCAGGGGAGTTGTATAACGATTAATCTACCAGAGTGATCTAAATAATCTCTAGATTTTATTAGCGAATTTAGGATAATGGTATTTTGAACAAAGGACTTGCTCATGAGCGATGTATTAATTGTTGAAGATGATCCCGTATTACGCGAAGCACTTGCAGAGACAATGAATCTTGCAGGTCATTCTTATTTGGCAGCAAAAGATGGCAAGGAAGCGCTGGCTATGCTCGAACGCCATAGCCCCGCTATTGTTTTAAGTGATATCCGCATGGATAAAATGGATGGTCAGCAATTACTTGCCGAAATACAACGCCGTAATCCAGGTGTACCAGTCATTCTAATGACTGCACACGGCTCAGTTGAAGATGCGGTAAGTGCTATGCGTCATGGCGCAGTCGATTATCTACAGAAACCCTTCAGTGCCCATGCACTCACCGAAAAAATCAATCGCTACATTAAACCTGCTTTAACTGAAGATGATAGTCAGCCTGTCGCACAAGATCCTAAAAGCCAGGCCTTACTTTCCATGGCTTTAAAAGTGGCTCAATCGGATGTTGGGGTGATGATCAGTGGCGAGAGTGGAACAGGTAAAGAAGTACTCGCCCATTTCATTCATGATCATTCGCCGCGCAAGCAGCATCCCTTTATTGCGATTAATTGTGCTGCGATTCCTGAGCAAATGTTAGAAGCCACTTTGTTTGGTTATGAGAAAGGTTCATTCACAGGTGCCTACAAATCGACGCCCGGTAAGTTTGAGCAGGCGCAGGGAGGTACTCTCTTGCTTGACGAAGTCAGTGAAATGAGTCTGAGTTTGCAAGCGAAATTATTGCGGGTATTACAAGAAAAAGAAGTCGAGCGAATCGGCGCTAACAAATTGGTGCAGCTCGATGTCCGTGTATTAGCGACCTCTAATCGAAAACTACTTGAAGAAGTAAAGGCTGGTCGTTTTCGTGAAGATTTGTATTACCGCCTCAATGTTTTTCCCTTGCATTGGCTGCCCCTTCGCGAACGAGGCCATGATATCATTCCTTTGGCAAATTATTTATTACGTCGCCATTGTCAAAATAATTATCCTTTAGTTCCTTCTTTAAGTGAGGAGGCGAAGACCGCGCTTTTAGAGTACAGTTGGCCTGGTAATGCCAGAGAATTAGATAACGTAGTGCAGCGAGCTTTAGTTCTACAAAGCAATGGGATAATTGAAGTAGCTCATCTACAACTGCCTGTGTCAGAAGCCCAAGAGGTGACAGAAGCAGAGGAAAATAATAGTAAGCCAAGTGCTAAAAATAAAAAAGATGGAATAAGTTTGCAGAATCATGAATTTGATTTAATTGAGCAAACTTTAAAAGAGCATCAAGGAAATCGTCAACAAGTTGCGGAAATATTAGGCGTCAGTGAGCGTACTTTACGCTACAAATTAGCTAAGATGCGTGAAGAGGGATATACGGTGTAACCTTAAGATGGAATGCGTGAAGAAGGGAGGCTTATGAGCGAAGTTAATGCTGTATCTCTAATGAACCAAATGCGTTTAATGTCAACACAGGCCGCAGGACCTAGTGTGGAATTAGGGACTGTCCAAGAATCCTTCGGCAATGTTTTTCAACGTGCACTGGATGGAGTGAATGAATTGCACCAATCGGCGGATGCATTAAAATCACGTTATGAAATCGGTGATGCGAACGTTGGCATTAGTGAAGTGATGGTGGCTTCGCAAAAAGCAAGTTTAGGCTTTGAAGCAGCATTGCGCGTTCGCAATAAATTAGTAGAGGTCTACCAAGACATTATGAATATGTCGATTTAATAGGGTTTACAGGAGTTTACCATGGCCTTGGCCGACAGTGCTTCAAGCGCAGCTGCAAGATTTGCTGATTTATCCATTCCCAGACAAGTAGGTTTGTTGGCAGGAATTGCTGCGAGTATCGCGATTGGGATAGCGGTTGTATTGTGGTCACGAGAGCCTAATTATTTGCCTTTATATAGCGACATTAACTCACGGGATGCGGCGGAAGTGATTGAGCTTTTGCAACGTGATCGTATCCCTTTCAAAATCGATAAAAATCTAGGCCAAATCATGGTAACTGCGGATGATATACAAAATGCGCGCATGAAATTGGCTGCCGAAGGTTTGCCGCGGGGTACTGGAGCTGGCTATGAATTGTTTGCTGGTAATAACACTTTTAATACTAGTCAATTTATGGAAAATGCGCGCTATAAGCAAGCACTAGAGACTGAGCTGGCGCGCACGATCAGCCAATTTCATGATATTAAGTCAGCGCGGGTTCATTTGGCTATTCCGAGAGAATCGGCGTTTGTGAGGGATAATCGCGAACCCAGCGCCTCTGTTTTTATTGATGTTTATTCCGGTCTCGAAATAAAAAAACAAACGATCGCTTCCATCATTAATTTAGTGGCTTCAAGTATCCCCAACCTTTCAGCTAGCCGCGTTACCGTTGTTGATCAAAATGGTCAATTGCTTAGTGAGGGCGCAGGGCAAAGCTTATTTACAGATACTGAGCGATTTATGGATTATCGCCAGACACTTGAGAAGCAATATGTGCAGAAAATTCAAGATATTTTAACCCCGCTGCTTGGTTATGGACGTGTTCGGGCGAAAGTTGCAGCCGATATTGATTTCACTTCCTTTGAGCAAACTCAAGAGAGCTACAATCCAGAACAGGCTTCCTTACGCAGCGAACAAAAAATGGAAGAAAAACGTAATTCTGGTAGTTCTGCCTCTGGAGTGCCTGGTTCTTTATCCAACACCCCGCCGGCGAATGCTGCTTTACAACAATCTAAAAATAATCAAGCGCCGCAACAACAGGGTAATAAGAACCAAGGACAGGGACCCGGTGGGGCTAATCAGCGAGGTCCTACTAATCCGCCCGCGAATTCGAATACCAATTCGGAAGATTACCGTACGCAAAGTACAAAGAATTTCGAATTGGATAAAACAATCTCTCATACCAAAAATCAGCCAGGTATGGTTAAGCGCCTAACTGTTGCAGTGTTAGTGGATGACAGACAAGTGATCGATCCCAAAACAAAGCAGAAGGTTGCTAAACCGCTCACAGAGCCTGAACTTCAACAAATTAGAATGCTGGTTGCCAATACGATTGGTATCAATACAAGTCGTGGTGATAGCCTCAATGTAGTCAATAGCCATTTTGTTAAACCCGATCCGCTTCCTGCGATACCTGATCTTCATTTTTGGCAAAAAGATTCCTTTTGGTCGATAATTAAACAGATTGCAGCTGCATTATTTGTTTTGGGTATTGTTTTTGGCTTGTTTAGACCCTTATTCAAGAATTTGGCTGGTGTCACTAAAGAAGAAAAAGAAGAAGAGAAATTAGGGGAGCTAACTTATAAAGCTCAAGATATGCTACCGCATGCCAGCGATTATGAATCACAGTTATCATTGTTGCGACAGGTTGTGGATAAAGAGCCTAAGCGAGTTGCACAAGTCGTTAAAACATGGGTAGAGCGGGGATAGATTGATGGATGGAATTGAGCGTGCGGCAATTTTGCTGTTAGGCATGGGTGAAAAAAATGCTGCTGAGGTGCTAAAACATCTCGAACCCAGACAAGTGCAGAAAGTGGGCATGGCTATCTCGACAATGAGCAGTGTTAGTAAAGCAAAAATGCAAGGGGTGCTCGGTGAGTTTTTAAACGCCATTGAAGATCAAACAAGCCTCACCGTTGATGCAGAGAATTATTTACGAACCATTCTCATCAATGCTTTAGGTGAGGAAAATGCAATTCCTTTTATCGATAGGATCTTAGTTTCTGATAAAGATAGCGGTCTAAACCGTTTGAAATGGCTGGACGCCCGCTTAATATCGGATGTGATCCGTAATGAACACCCGCAAATTATCGCAACCATTCTTATCCATTTAGACAGTGAGCAAGCTTCAGAAGTTGTGGGTTATTTTGCTCCTGAAAAACGCGCTGAAGTATTATTACGGATGTGTACAATTGATACCGTAAAACCAGAGGCTATTTCTGAACTCGGCCATGTTATTGAAAAACAATTAAGTGGTCAGAAGGTGGGAAAAATTGCTTCCGTTGGCGGTATTAAAAGTGTTGCTGATGTGATTAACTTCCTTGAAGGTTCGGTTGAATCGGAAGTGTTAGACAAAATTAATCAATGGGATGAAGAACTTTGTAATAAAATCAAAGACAAGATGTTTGTCTTTGAAAATTTGGTCGACATGGACAATCGCTCTGTCCAGACTTTATTACGCGATGTGGCAACGGAGCAATTGATGCTGGCATTGAAGGGAACAACAGAGCCTGTGAAAGAAAAAATCTTTGGCAATATGTCTAAACGCGCTTCTGATTTACTACGTGATGATTTAGAAATGCAAGGCCCGGTGAAAGTGAGCGAGGTGGAAAAAGCCCAGCGTGATATTTTAGCTATCGCGAGAAGCCTTGCTGAAGAAGGGAAAATTGCTTTGGGTACCAAGGGTGGCGATGAGATGATTTAGTGAGCCGTTCGTAGAAGAGAGATTAAACGTGGAAAATAATTTTCAACCTTTGTACGAAGAAAAAGATAAGGAAGCCTTCAATGTCTGGGATATCAAAGGCCCCGAACCCGAAGTCGCCGAGCCTATTGATCCTCAGCTAGAGATAGAAAAAGAGTGTGAGCGCTTACGTGAGGAAGCAAAACAAGCCGGTTATCAAGAGGGGCTACAACAGGCGACTGCCGATATTCAACAAATCAAGCAAGAATTAAACAATTGGATTGTACTGCTCCAGCACCCAGTAGCTCTAGTTGATAGTCAATTAAATCAAGAAATTGTACAAACCATATTATGGGTATGTGAAGCTTGTGTTGGCATCGAATTATCCATTCATCCTGAAAAAATATTCAATTTAATTGAGAAGATAAAGCAAGAGTTGCCCGCTTTGCAGGGGGATAAGCAGTTGTTCATGAATCCCGTCGATGTGGACTATTTAACTAAGGAATTAAAAGAATCACAAGATTCTGATTTAACCCAGTTTTTAATGCCTGATGCCTCTTTAGCCCAAGGCGATTTTTATTTGAAAAGTGACTATACCGAATTGGATGGGCGAGTAAAAATTCGTCTGCAAAAATTATTTAAATCCTATCTTAAAGAAGATAGCGATGATTCAGAAACTGTTTAAACTTTATGACAAACCTCTACCAATCTCAAGTATTTAAAACCCTAAAGACAATACGCTCGAAGCCAGATTCTGGCTTAGTGACTTGCGGTCGGGTTAGCCGGGCGATTGGCTTGACTTTGGAAGCGCGTGGTTTTCACCAGTCGGTCGGCGCGCGCTGTTGGGTAAAAATTAGTAAACGAGAACGAGTAGAAGCCGAGGTTGTTGGTTTTGATAATGAAAATGCCTATCTTATGTCCATAGGTCATACGCAGGGAATAGGCCCGGGAATGCTAATTATACCCAGCGGCCGCATTGCGCAAGTGGGGGTGGGCGATGCGTTACTGGGTCGAGTGTTAAATGGTGCCGGGTTTATCATCGATGAGGGTGAAACTCCAGATGTCGAACAAGATTATCCTTTGATTAGCCAACCCTTCAACCCACTTCAACGGGCAATCATTGACACGCCAATGGATGTAGGAATTAGAGCAATTAATGGATTTTTAACCGTTGGACAGGGGCAACGGATAGGCTTATTTGCTGGTTCTGGGGTAGGAAAATCAGTGCTGCTTAGTATGATGACTCGATTCACCGCAGCAGATTTGGTCGTCGTTGGCTTGATTGGTGAACGAGGGCGGGAAGTTAAAGAATTTATTGAAACCAACTTAGGTAAAGAGGGCTTAAAGCGTGCTGTGGTTGTAGCGGCTCCTGCGGATGAGAGCCCGCTCATGCGTTTGCACGGTGCTATGGTGGCAACAAGTATCGCTGAATATTTCCGCGACCAGGGAAAGCATGTGTTATTGCTCATGGATTCTTTAACTCGTTTTGCACAAGCCCAGCGCGAAATTGCGTTGTCGATTGGCGAACCGCCTGCCACAAAAGGTTACCCACCCTCTGTTTTTGCGAAACTACCTCAACTCGTTGAACGAGCGGGCAACGGGAAGCCTGGTAGTGGTTCTATCACTGCCTTTTATACGGTTCTTACTGAAGGGGATGATCAGCAAGATCCTATTGCCGATGCAGCACGAGCGATTCTTGATGGTCATATCGTCTTAAATCGAGAATTGGCGGAATCAGGACAATTTCCGGCAATTGATATTGAAGCGTCTATTAGTCGGGTTATGCCAACCATTGTTCCTGCTAGCCAAATGAAAGAGATGCTGCTATTAAAAAAATACCTTTCTCTCTATGAGAAAAATAAAGATCTGATTTTGTTAGGGGCCTACACTAAGGGAAATGATCAGCAGCTAGATAAGGCAATCGCTTACCGCGAAAAAATTAGGGAATACATTGCACAGGATATGAATGAAAAAGTAGATTTTGAAAGCAGTATTGAGAAACTTAGTCAACTGGCTAATTCGGTTGAAAAAGCTTAATTTAAGAACAAATTGATTTGTTATTGCAAAGCAAAGCGCTAAAAAACAGCTTTGTTTTGCAAATACTTTCAAGATACTTCAAAATCTAGCATTTTGAGGCGTCTTGACCTTATCTTAGGGAAAAGATCGAGGGTCCAAATTATGAGTCAACGGGTTAGTCGCTTACAGCAATTATTGATGTTAAAGGAACAAACTACACGTATGGCTGCTGAACAATTAGTACGTGCTCGAGAACAATTTATAACGGGTAAAGCACGGCACGAGCAATTGCTTGGTTATCGCGGTGATTATGTACAGCAGCTAAGTGATATTGGTGATAATGGCTGTACTGCAGGGGATGTGCGCAATCGAATTAATTTTATTGCTCAACTTGATACAGCTCTTTCGCAGATCAATCAGCAGTTAGCACAGCTTGCGAAAGAACGTTCACGATGTGAAACAATTTATTTGCAAGCAAAATCAGAACAAGATGCTGTAAAACGGCTAATAGAGCGTGTTGAACAACAAGAAAATACCAAGAAAGAACGCGCAGAACAAAAGGAGAGTGATGAGTACGCGCAAAAGCAATGGTATAGTAAAAACTCGGCTATCAATAATTCGACAAAACACGGTGACTAAATTTTTAAAACGATGCTGGATAGCTCTGGCCTTTTTGATTATTACAGCCGCTATCATTTCGAGTCTTTTTCGTGCGTTAACTCCCTGGGCTAAACAATACAAGGCGGAAGTGGAACAGCATCTGTCAACCGTGTTGGGTGAAGCGGTAACTATTAGTACCATGGAAACAGGCTGGTATTGGTTTGAACCAGTCATTAAATTAAATCAAGTCACCATCTCCGATGGCAAACAAGACAGAATCAAATTGAGTAAGTTGCTAATGGGTATTAATTTGTTCAGTTCCCTTTGGCATTGGCAGCTTCAACCCGGGGTGCTTTTCATCGACGATTTACACTTAAGTCTTCATCAAAATGAAAAAGGTTGGGAAATTGACGGTATAGATACTTATAACAGTCCCAAAATAAGCTGGGAAGCTGCTCAACCCGTACTAGCATGGATCTTAGCCCAGCAAAAAATCATCATAAAAAATCTCTCAGCGCATCTTTATATGCAAGATGGAGTTCTCATTCCTCTTAGCGATCTCAATCTTCATATTATGAATAAAGCTGGGCATTACACAATTAAAGGGCGGGGAAATCTTGCTCAAACCGCTGCGACTAATTTTCAACTCCTGGCTGAGTTGAAAATAGATCCCTATGCTTTGAATAAAACTTCGGGACAAGCCTTCTTCTCTACTCATCATTTACTCCCTGCGCAATGGCAAGGTTTTGTTGGGCAATCAGGGCTGCAATTATTAGACGGTAAGGGCGATGTTCAATTATGGGCTGATTTGATAAAAGGAAAAATTGCTAAAGTGCAGGCAAGATTACGCTTGCGCAATGTCGCTTGGACTGACAAAGAAACACAGAACAACCAACAACTAAAAATCCTGAAAGCCAATTTGGCTTGGAAACCGATACCTGAAGGTTGGGAATTAACGGGGGACCAGATTCATTTACGCCTAGGCGATATTTTTTGGCCTAAGAATAGTTTGATGCTGCGTTACCAAAAAACGAATGATACTTATTCATTGTACCTGAAAAATATCGTACTCGACTCTTTGCTATCGATAGACGTTACTTGGCCGCAAGCCTTAACTCCAGTATTAGCGATGAAGCCTCATGGCCTATTTCATGATACGCAACTGCAAATTAAGCAAGGCAAACTCGACAGCGTACTGACTAATTTTTCCAATTTAGGTTGGCCATCACAGCCTGATTATCCAGGCATTGATAATCTTTCGGGAGCCCTTCATTGGCAAGCTCAGCAAGGGATGTTGCAGTTGGCCGGCGATAAAACCGTGATTTCACAAAAAAATCAACCTTCGATGACATTATCTGTTCTGAGTGCCGCGATTAATTGGCAAACCATGAACGATGGTTTACGCATTAATCTGGATCATTTTATTATCAATCATCGTAATCTACTCCTGAATTTAAGAGGGGTGTTGGATAAAATGACTGCCAATTCTTCAGGCCAATTAAATTTAACCGGTGAATTTTCAGCAAAAAACGCGCAACGATTGCTGCCATATTTACCTTCCAAATACCTAAAACCTAAATTAAATACCTGGTTAAAACGTGATATCAAACGAATAGGCAAGATCGAAGGAAAAATTAATGTTAACGGCGCGTTAGCTGATTTTCCTTTTGACAAAAAGGCAGGGGAGTTTGCGATTAAAAGTCACTTAAGGGGGGTTGATTTAGTGTTTTCGCCAAACTGGCCGGTGACCAAAAATATTGATGCCTATTTAGAGGTTAATAAACGTACTTTAGAAGCAAATATTGTTAATGCTTATTTAAAAGATGTGAAAACGAATCAGGGATCGGTGCTGGTGACCCATTTAGGCTCGGATCGAGAAGTATTACTGGTTCATAGTAAAATGAATACTTCCGCTGAAAAAGCCTTGTCTTACATAATGAATTCGCCGCTGCAAAAAAAATTATCTGCTTTAAATAGGCTCAAAACTCGCGGTTTACTTGATTTAGATTTCAAATTAGAAGCGCCCCTTTATCCTGAAAATGACAATATTTTAGTTCTTGGTGAGCTTCAGTTTAAAAATAATAAAGTCGATGTCCATCACAACATGGACGATGTGGAGTTAGAAGAGTTGAGTGGTGATTTGCGCTTTGATCAAAGTGGTGTTTTAGGTAGCCGTCTACAAGCGCAGATTTTAAATAATCCTGTGACATTAGCCATACAATCTGTCCATCAACCTGTTCCTTATACTGAGGTCAAAATAGCAGGGGAGCCTAATATTGAGGTACTCAACAAAAAATTTAATTTACCGATTTTATCCATTATGCATGGCAGGCTAGGGATAGAGGGGCTGCTACAGTTAACCGATGATCCAAACGATTTAGATCATCTCCATGTGAGCACCTCTTTGGCTGGCCTTGGTATTGATTTACCCGCACCTTTGGGTAAAACAGTTGAGAAAAAAACACCACTTAGAGTCGATATTGATTTCAATGCACAACGGACAGTGAGACTGCGATTTAACTATGATAATCAATTGAGCAGCGATTTATGGTTTTCTCGACTAAGTGGTATATTTGCACTGCAGAAAGGGGAAATCCGTTTGGGAAGTGGGAAGGCTAAGGGAGCTAAGCCTGGGCTTCAATTAGTAGGTGCCCTATCTGATTTTGAATTAGACCAATGGCTAAAGGTCAAAGCGAAGTTAGCTGCATTAACCGGTAAAAGTACCTTAGTAGATTCATTAAATTTAATCGATCTTAAGTTGCAAAAAGCAAAAATATGGAAAGAAAACTACGATGAGTTAGCTGTCAAAGCAACAAAGTTAACTAGCGGGGATTGGTCAATTCGCTTAAATCACTCGACGCTAAAAGCTAATTTGCACTACAAACCCTCTTCAAATACCTTAACAGGGCAATTTGATAAATTGCATCTGGAAAATAAATCCACTGAGGTGAAATCAACGGAACTGCAAGCCAAATCGACTTTAAAACCCATCGATCTGCCCAACTTAAATTTACGCATAGCCTCTTTTCAATTAGGTGCCTTAGATTTAGGGGATGTCAGTTTAAAAGGGAAGGCGACTCCTGATCGTTGGCATCTTGAATCCTGTCAAATAACCTCTCCTTCCTATTTCTTGACTGCTAAAGGTGAGTGGAAGCAGGTCGGGAAAGCCAATACGACGAAGTTGCAGGCTGATTTACATATCAATGACTTAGCAACAAGTCTACAGCGTTGGAAAATCAGCCCAGCCGTTGAGGCAAAGCAGGGGGATTTACGTTTTCAGGGCGGATGGCCCGGTGCGCTGCATGATTTCTCCTTGGCAAAAATAAATGGTGATCTAGCCATAAACTTTAAAGGAGGACGTATCACCAATTTAAGTTCGGAAACAGAAGAAAAACTGGGCTTGGGTAAACTTTTGAGCATCCTTAGTTTGCAAACCATACCCCGACGTCTTAAATTAGATTTTAGTGATCTATCGAAAGGCGGCTATAGCTTTGATCATTTAGAAGGTAGTTTTAACATTACTAATGGTGTTATGACGACCCAGGATAGTTATATTGATGGCCCTGTAGCTTATGCTTCGATGAAAGGGAATTTAGATATTACTAAGCAATTGTATAATGTGGATTTAAGAATTTCGCCTCACATCACAGCAAGCTTACCGGTAGTGGCGACAATTGCAGGGGGCCCCGTGGCCGGTTTTGCAACCTGGGTAGCAAGCAAGATAATTAATCAGGGTATGCAGAAAATTAGTGGTTATTCTTATAAAATTTCAGGACCTTGGAAACAACCGATGGTCGAAGAGGTCAATATTATTAGAAAACGCCTAGCTGCAGCCTATGCAGCTCGAGCTAATCATCCTCCCTCGACTAGCCGTTCTATTCAGGCACTGGAATATCAAAACCATTGAGTGTCAAACAGACCATGCAATAAAGACCCACAAGATAAATTAATTCCGTGGTGCCTTCTTCACCAAATTGAGCTACGCTTTTTTTATAAATCCACTCGGGTAAAACGCCGCCATCAAGTAAAGAAGAAGTTAAATCATAGGCCAGGGCTTCTTCTTCGCCTAAATGAGTTGGGCGTTGGCCAGCCACCATAGTGGTAATCATTTCATCATCTAAACCCTCATTTTGACTCATCAAAATATGGGCATACAATTCATAGGAGGCATGAAATTTAGCACCCACAGTGAGAATTGAAACTTCTCTTACTGATTTAGGTAAACGGGGAGATAAGGAAAGCGATTTAACGAGCTCCCACATCGGGCCTCCAAATTTTGGATATTTTAACCAAGGAATCCAAGGTCCAATAAGAGAACCATCGACCTCGATGGCCTTAAACCCTTTAAAATGACTTTCAATTCCTTTTTTCATATCCTGATAAAGATCTTTTTGCTCAGGAGAGAGTGCTGTCGGTTTAATTAAGTTTAGACGCATCTTATTTTCCTTGTAATAGCAATTAATTTGGTAAAGTGTCAAAAAAAGTATAGGCATAAAATGAAAAATAAATGTTGGGCTAAAACAATCTCTTGAAGGGAGAGCTTCAGGACAAGCCCTTCGAGAGCCTCAGGGCAGGTCTTTGCGAGTTTCAGGGCAGGCCTTCGCGAGCCTCTGGACAAGCCTTCGCGAGCCTCAGGACAGGCTTCGAGACGCACGCCATGCGTGCTCCTCAGGCTGAACGGGATAAAATGAATACAAATACTTTAGATCGCTATCTGAGAGCTCGAACGGGGTTAGGTAAATCCCCTTAGTCTAACGGCTATGGGTCTTGGCTCATCCTCCTGCCACGTGTTGTCCAAAGCCCAACCTACGTGTCGACTCACGAATTCCTAGTAGCAAGCGTGTTGTTCAGGCGAATCATTCAGAGTATAAAGAAAAAATATATTTTCCCGATATAATGACTATCAAAACAAGAAATTAATATTTCTGCATCAAAACAAGGACTCATTGAATAGGATATTTTTTATGTGGGAGGCAGTTTTTAAGCGATATTGGCAAGTTGCCATCTTAAAAGAGAGTCCGGAGAATACCCCTTATTCATTGCTGTTGTTAATTGTTGTCTCAGTTTTATTTTTTATAATCATTGTCCTTCAATGGTATCTTGCTGATATTAAACAAGAATTTAATCCAATCGTCTCTACTTTATCGGGTCTAACCCTAGTTTTCTCTTATTTTGTCTATACCTATGTTTTGCTAAAAATTAATGGCAAAGCTGCTCGTTTGCTACAAACCTTGACAGCTCTTTTAATTAGTCACATGATAATCCATTTTTTCGCCTTCCCATTGTTGATAGTGACACCAATACTGGTGGATGCGAATCTAAATCAAGTATTAGGCTTTTTTATAGCGATTCTGTATTTAATTTTGACCATGTTGCTAACAATATGGCAATTTTTAGTGACAGTGCATATTTATAAACACGCTTTGGATGTGGATTATTTAAGCGCTGTATTAGGAAGTTTTGGCTTATTAGCGTGTAGTATTTTGACTGTTTCATTTTGGCAATGAGAGTAAAACGAACACTCCTGGAGAACAAATGCATTTACATATTTTAGGGATTGGTGGAACCTTTATGAGTGCTTTAGCTATATTAGCGCGAGAAGCTGGTTTTAAGGTGACTGGTTGTGATGCGAATTGCTATCCCCCGGTGAGTGATTTATTGCAAGCCAAGCAGGTTGAATGGACTGAAGGTTATGAAGATAGCAGTCAAGCCTTAAAAGCAGATTGTGTGATTGTAGGAAATGCGATCAAACGTGGTATGCCTGTTCTCGAAGCCGTACTTAATGCAGGAAAAAATTATATTTCTGGCCCGCAATGGTTAGCCGAAAATATACTAACTCGTTATCGCGTTTTAGCCGTTTCAGGAACCCATGGCAAAACAACAACTACTTCGATGCTTGCTTTTATCCTACAACAAGCAGGTAAGCAACCTGGTTTCCTTATTGGTGGAGTAGCACCAAATTTTAATACCAGTGCTTATTTAGGGCAGGGCGATTGGTTTGTTATTGAAGCCGATGAGTATGATTCTGCTTTTTTTGATAAGCGCCCCAAACTTATGCATTATCGACCTGAGGTTGCTATTTTGAATAATTTGGAATTTGATCATGCGGATATTTATAGCGATCTTCCGTCTATCCAGCAGCAATTCCATTATTATTTAAAAACGATTCCTAACAAAGGCGTTGTAATTAAACCACGCGATGATGCAGCGCTGAACGAAGTACTAAAGCGCGGAGTATTTTCAGAGGTGGAAGATCTTGCTTTTCAAGGTGAAGCGGTTTGGCGCGCTGAATTACTCAATGACAGTGGTCAATCTTTTCGTATCTGGCATAAAGGAGAAGCAGTTGCTGAGGTGAATTGGCCGCTAATTGGGCAATTTAATATTGAAAACGGATTGGCAGCCCTCGCAGCGAGCTCACATGCTGGTGTGGATATAAAGGTCGCAGCACAAGCCTTAGAAGATTTCCAACCCGTTAAAAGACGTTTAGAGGTTAAATCAGATCGACATGGTGTGACTATTTATGATGATTTTGCCCATCATCCAACAGCGATAACAAAAACGATTGCTGCATTGAAACATAGTGGTCGACATAAACGTATATTTGCCGTGTTAGAATTTGCTTCTTACACCATGAAAACAGGCGTTCATGCCGAGGCAATGGCCGGTGCCTTAGCACCTGTTGATGGGGCTTATGTATTAGAACCCCAATTTGATTTGCAAAAAGTAGCCAAAGGTTGGACTTGCCCCCATGAAATATTTCCAAATACTGCTGGCATTGTTGACGCTATTGTAGATAAGGTTCAGCCTGGTGATGCGGTATTGATTATGTCAAATCGTGGTTTTGATAATATTCATTCACAGTTAACTGCGCGTGTAGATGCGCGCTTTGCTGGGTAGGGTAAAGCTACAAGGTCTACAATCTGGTGAATCCCCGCGACTAACTTTATCCTCACGTCCCGCGACTTGTTCGGCGTTGTTGTAAACTCTACTGTCGTCCCTACCTACCGCGGAGAAGACGCGGTAAGTAGGCATGAAAACTACTCCCCATCCCTAACTCTTCTCAGTGAAATTTATTGCAAATTCTTCAACAGGTTGTTATAAAAATAAAAAGGTTACTCAGAATATGTTGTTAGGGATAGCAGTTTTATAGGGGAGAAGGAACCGTGCTTGAGTTTGCCGAATTGCAAGAGAGTGCAAAAATTTTCCCAAAAAAACTGGCGAAGGCGTACGCAAAGCAGCATTCGTTTGGGTGTTTTTTCACTGCTTGTTTCCCCGCGACTATCCCCACTCGCGTTCTCACTGATGCTCAATTGATTAAGAAAGTTGCAGAAGGACTTGAGTATTATACAGACGCAAGTATAGCAACAAAAAAATTAGTCTTGATCGGAATCCATATCTACCTTTGGCATCAATATGACAGCAGTTTGCAGTGGCTTTTGAACAAACCATTATTAACTCTATTTCAGGAACAGCTAGGTGTTAGATCGCTATCCAATATAGATCAAACTCTTTATAAGAGCAGCTTAGAGGAGCTAAGTGATTTTTCTTATTGGGTATTTCGCAATCGAAGATTTCGTATATTACAAGCATTATATGAAGCCTTTCCTGCTGAAATGCAAGGAAAAATTTACACGCAACGACGTCATCCTCCCTCCGAATATTCATCCTGGACGAGTGGTTTGCCAGATTTGAGGAGCGAAACGAACATGAAAAAGATTTTTTAAGGAGAGTAAGGGTGTATAAGACGCCGTATTATAAAGAGATTCAGGAAGAAACCAATGAATTGCGTGTCAATTTTACCAATCATGCAGGCTTATATAATTTTCCAGGCACGCAAGAAATTCTGATGAAGATTGAGCAAATTGAGACAGTTTACACGGAAAAAGCCAAAGAGCAAGGAAAAGAAGCGGCTAGTCTGCGTTTAGATCAAATTTCTTTTATTAAAGCTATAACTAACGATCTAAAGAAAGATTTAAAATCGGAGAATGAAGAAGTACGTCTTGAGGCCGAACGAGTTCTTTTAGGAGTGGTTATACACCGTTATTTGCGTCTTATTGACTCCTATAAGCCTAAGCTAGAGGCAAGTTTAGGAAGCGCCTTAACTTTTTTTACTAGTAAAGTTGCTTATAAAGATGTATCTAGCTGTGAGTTATATAATACTTTGCATGAACTTTTTGGGTTTGCAAACCTGGATCCTTATACCATTCTTTTTTGTAGCAAAGCGCTACAAAACTACTTAAAGTTAGATAAATGTAAGGACAGGTATGCTTATATCAACAAGGATCCCTATTTTTTTGGAAAGCTTAATGACATTATTAAGGATGCTAAAGTAAATACAAGCTTCGCTAAAGTTCCGATAAAAAAACAGCTTGCTTATATTTCTTACATAGAGTCAATGGGGGTTAGCTTAAGTGTAACTGATAAAAAAGTGGCTAGATTGATAGAACAGTTGTCCGTATTAATAATGAATAGGCTGGAAATATTAGAGGAGGTAGGGTATATCGATCGTGAAAAATTATTTGAAGATTTAGATAAATTAAAACCCACTCCCGCTATTCGAGATATTTTTGAAGATTTCGTACCTAATTTGGCCATAACAAAAAACGGCCAGATGCAAACGCCAGATAATGAAGGTCAATGGAAGGAAGATGGAGAGTTTAAAAAGGTACTGACAACCTGTCTTGCGGTACACAGTAAAAACATCTTGCTTGGTGCGTATTTACTCTGTTTGAGCCAATGCAATGAAGAGGATACACCTCATTTACGCGCTGCCCTATGCTCTGCTATTAGTATCAACGATTCAAATCCACTCAATAAAGAAAAAGAAGAAGACAAGGCGCTTATTATTAAAACACTGGATCATCTTAGAGGATTTATGAGAAGAGGGGTAACGGACAAAGTTAAATTCGCTGTGTGGGGTGATGAAAATCAAATGATGCGCGTACTTACCCAGCTCAAAGGGTCTTATGAGCATGAGCCTAAGTCTTTGGTAATGTAATGCCTGCAGGGTTGTCATCCCTGTGATTTTATTAGCTTCACAGGGATGAGTAAGGTTACAGTATGACACAATCGTTAGGATACATCGGTCGCTGAGTATCTAGAGTCTAGGTTACTTCTGGGTTTTCTCCTGCTTAGCCCTATTAAACTGCAACCGTCCATCCTTCCAAACCACTTCAATATTATCACCTGATTGAAATTGCCCCGTTAATAGGGCTTGCGCGAGAGGATTTTCAAGTTTCTGTTGGATTGTTCTTTTTAATGGCCTTGCGCCATAAACGGGATCAAATCCGGCTTCAGCGAGATGTTCTAATGCATTATGGCTGAGCTCTAATTCAATATTTTGTTGATGCAAGCGCTTCTGTAGATGCCCGATCTGAATCGCTGCAATACTGGCAATTTGCTCTTTTGCCAAGGGATGAAAAACCACCGTGTCATCGATGCGGTTAATAAATTCAGGGCGGAAATGCTGACCGACGACTTCCAAAACAGCCGCTTTAATTTGTTCGTAATTTAATTTAGCTGCCATATCTTGAATGAGATGAGAACCTAAATTCGAAGTCATGACAATCACCGTATTACGAAAATCAACGGTTCTTCCCTGTCCATCCGTCAAGCGACCATCATCTAGCACTTGCAAGAGGACATTAAAGATATCGCTATGCGCTTTTTCAACCTCATCAAGCAAAATAACGGAATAAGGTCGGCGGCGCACGGCTTCTGTCAGATAGCCTCCTTCTTCATAGCCGACATAGCCCGGGGGAGCACCTATTAAGCGGGCTACAGAATGTTTTTCCATGAACTCAGACATATCAATACGGATCATCGCTTCTTCAGTATCAAAGAGGAAAGCGGCTAGTGCTTTACAGAGTTCTGTTTTACCAACTCCAGTGGGTCCTAAGAAGAGAAAAGAGCCAATAGGACGATTGGGATCAGATAACCCTGCCCGTGAACGGCGAATTGCATTAGCTACCGCATCGACTGCCTCATCTTGGCCAATCAGCCGTTTATGCAAAGCCTCTTCCATATGTAAGAGCTTTTCTTTCTCGCCCTCCAGCATTTTGGCGACGGGAATGCCTGTCCATTTAGAAACTACTTCGGCAATTTCTTCTTCGGTGACCTTATTACGGACGAGTTTGCTTTCCGTATTTTCTGCCTTTTCGCTGGCAAGCACTTGGGCTAATTGCTTTTCAAGTTCGGGAATACGGCCATATTGCAATTCTGACATACGAGTTAAATCACCTGCACGTCGCGCTGTTTCCAGTTCAATTTTGGCTTGCTCTAAAGATTCTTTAATTTGATTTGCACCTTGTAAAGTCGCTTTTTCTGCCTTCCATACTTCTTCCAGATCAGCATAATTTTTTTCAAGCTCATCAATGCTTTTTTGTAAATCACTTAAACGCTTTTTCGACGCTTCGTCATGTTCTTTTTTTAAGGCTTCACGCTCAATTTTTAGTTGAATTAGACGCCTTTCGAGCTTATCCATGGCTTCGGGTTTGGAGTCAATTTCCATACGAATTTTACTCGCTGCCTCATCGATTAAATCGATCGCCTTATCCGGTAATTGACGATCAGCAATATAACGGTGCGAAAGAGTGGCAGCGGCAACTAATGCGGGGTCGGTGATATCCACCCCATGATGGACTTCATAGCGTTCTTGTAGACCGCGTAAGATAGCAATCGTGTCTTCTACATTCGGTTCCTTGACCAATACTTTCTGGAAACGGCGCTCCAAAGCGGCATCTTTCTCGATATATTGTCGGTACTCATCCAGAGTTGTTGCGCCGATGCAATGGAGTTCGCCTCGTGCGAGAGCAGGTTTTAACATATTGCCTGCATCCATTGCTCCTTCGGCTTTTCCAGCGCCGACCATAGTGTGTAATTCGTCAATAAATAAAATAATTTGTCCTTCTTGCTTGGCTAAATCATTTAGCACGGCTTTTAAACGCTCCTCAAATTCACCGCGGAATTTAGCGCCGGCGATGAGCGCTCCTAAGTCCAATGAGAGTAAGCGCTTATCTTTTAAGCCCTCGGGCACTTCACCATTAACAATGCGCTGTGCTAAACCTTCCACGATTGCGGTTTTACCCACACCTGGCTCACCGATAAGAACGGGGTTATTTTTGGTACGACGTTGTAAGACTTGGATGGTGCGACGTATTTCATCATCACGGCCAATGACGGGATCAAGTTTTCCTTGTTCCGCACGTTCTGTTAAATCGAGGGTATATTTTTCTAAAGCCTGTCTTTGTTCTTCGGCGTTAGGATCATTGACTGTCTCTCCACCGCGAATTTCATCAATCGCTTTTTCAATAGCCTGTTTGTTAGCACCGGCCTGCTTAAGCAATTTGCCAAGGCTTCCTTCTTCACTAACGGCAGCTAAAATAAAAATCTCGCTGGAGATGTAGCTGTCTTTACGCTGCTGGGAGAGTTTGTCAGTCAAGTTTAACAGACGATTGAGGCCATTGGAGATGTGAATATCACCGCCTGTACCTTCAACTTTTGGTAGTCTATCTAAAGCTTGATCAATTAAATTGCGTAACTGAGATAAATTCACTCCTGCTTTGGTTAATAGAGGTCGACTGCTACCTCCCTGTTGATCAAGCAGCGCTTTCATCAGATGTTCTGGCTCAATAAACCCATTGTCCCGGCCTAAGGCCAAAGATTGGGCATCTGCTAGAGCCATTTGAAATTTTGAGGTGAGTTTATCAGTTCGCATAGAGACCCTCTCTTAGAGTTGAAATAAAACGACCGGTGTTAATATAATTCATTTATTATACCGAATTGCTTAATACCGTTTAAATTAAACCTTATCTGCCGTAAAATGTGGGCTCATTTTGCAAAATCAAGTAGTTACAACAATGAATAATAGCCCTGCAGGTGAAAACCCTGATTCACAAACTTTGTTAAATCAAATTGTTATCGAATACATGCGCGAGCAAAAGCGGAAAAGACGATGGCGCTGGTTCATGCGTGCTGTCTTTCTTTTATTGATTCTTCTTATTGCTTATCACTTATTTTCTATGACTGATGACGAAAAAGGGATACGGTCCAAGCCCCATGTTGGTCTAATCGATATTAAAGGGGGTATTTTTGATAGTCAAACTGCTAGTGCTGAAAATTTTGTGAAAGGTTTGGATGATGCTTATGAGCATTCAAACCTGAAGGCGATTGTTTTAAGAATCAATAGTCCGGGCGGCAGTCCAGTGCAGGCTGATTATATGTATAACTCGCTGCAATATTATCGTAAGAAACACCCTGATATCAAAGTTTATGCGGTCTGCGCAGATATGTGCGCTTCTGCTGCTTATTATATTGCCGCTGCCGCAGATGAAATTTATGCCAATCCATCCAGTATGGTTGGTTCTATAGGTGTTTTGTACAATGGATTCGGTTTTGTTGACACGCTGCAAAAATTTGGTGTAGCAAGACGTTTGCAAACCGCTGGAGTTAATAAAGGATTTCTAGATCCTTTTTCACCTGTATCTCCAGAGCAGACCAAACTCTTACAAACTATGCTCGATGATATTCATAATGTATTTATCGCTAGAGTCAAAGAGGGTAGAGGTAATCGACTTAAAGTGGATGACTCGACTTTTTCAGGACTTTTTTGGACGGGTCAACAAGCTAAAGAACGTGGTTTAATTGATGGGTTTGCCAGCAGCGGTCAGGTTGCTCGGGAGATTGTGAAGATTGACCAGATTGTCGATTATACTTATAAACAAAATGTATTTGAGCGAGTCGCTAAAAATATTGGCACCGCTATTATGGAGCAATTTCCTATCTCCTTGGGATTACAGCAGGGGCTAAGGGCTTAGGTTGGATTTTGCTAACCGCTACCTTAAAACTGTTCAGGCTGAGGCTCTCGAAGGACTCAGCCCCAACTTAAGTATTCACGAAATCAACTATACTGTTTAGTTCATTGATCTTTTTGTTCACACCGTTCGCACTGAGGAAGCGCGCAGCGCTGTCTCGAAGTGTCTTAAAAGGCCCCCCCTCGAGGTCCTCAGGGCAAGGCCTTGGAAAACTCAGGACAAGCCTTCGAGACGCACGCCATGCGTACTCCTCAGGCTGAACGGGATTAATTCAAATGCCATAGATACTCATATCGTCGGGAATACTCCAGTTCGGGCTGAGTTCTTCGAGAGGCTCAGCCAGAACGTTTAGACAACAACGCCTGACAAACCCTTGCGCGGGTACTTACAACAACCCCGGCTAAGCCCTGCAAATCTCACAAGATTGCAGACACACGCCTCTAGCTATTTTCTGACCTCCCAATGTTCCATCTTCCTTTAGCTAATACATAATGTTTACATAATAAACCCATAATGTTTTCTTAATTATCTTTTTGTAAAATAACCATACATATTTTAAAGCAAATTTAAGGTTTGTTTATATGCCAATGACCCTTACGCAGTGGTGGAAACTGCTTAATGATGATTTAAATGAATTAAAACCGACACTTAGCAAGGGAAATCCTGCCTGGAAAAAAAGCTATTGGTCTGCTGCAGCTAAAATGGCACAGCAGGGTCAGACGATAGAGGCAAATATAGTATCTGGCGAAAGTATAAAAGCAACAATTTATAAAAAATCAAAAAAATTTGGCTCGGAATCCAGCGCTGGGTTCAAAAGTAGCTATGATCCCGACACCCAATACCTGCCACAAGTAACTAATGCAGAAGAATTAATATTTGCCCTGACTTATTATCGTCATCTCAGCCGTTATTCAGAAATTGATACGATGGATCCTGTGGTCAATTCCTTTATTTCAAAAATAGCGCTTGGCAAAATTAAAGAACAACGAAATTTAGTAGAAGACAATGCAAATGAATTAAAACGCCGCATTATTGAATTCACTAATAAACCTGAAAATATTGAGGTAGTGAAACAAGAATTTCCTACTGTTGCGGATGACGTATTAAAACAAGTGGAAAAATTAGCCGAGCCTGTGGAGGAAAAACTGGTTAGGCAAATGGAACTAGAGGTTAATGCTGCGCTTGAAAAATTTAGAAATAATCAGGATTTCCATGATTTAAAAAAATATAATCAAGCCTTGGTTAATCTGCTTGGTGAATTGAATAAATCATTTCTAGAAAAGGAAAAAATACTTAGAGAAATTGCCATCTATAAAAAATTTATTGAAGAGCTTTCGGAAAATAAAATAAAACCTAGCGACTTGCAGAATCCTCTAAAATTAGCAGCAGTCTATCGTCAGTTTGTCGAAGAGTTTGCCCTCGATAGCATAGAAGCTTATGGGCAAATTAATTCTTCGGAAGAAGGGGAACAAGTAGTCGAAGTTGCAGAGGAGGGGAGCGACAATGATGAGCAATTTTTAGATATTGCCTTAGAACAAGATTTAAGTTCAGAAGAGAAATTAGAAAAATTAAGAGCAAGATACCCACAAGAATTTACAACCGATTCCTTAAATATTTCTGAATCGGATCGCTACCGAATAACACAATATGGAATAGCTACAGTTCGTGGAGCCGCGAGTGGTTTGAGTTGGTTCGCAAGTTCTGTTGCGAGCTATACGCCTCAGTGGGTCAGTCGTTTAGCGAATTACCCGGTTAGTGCTGTATCTTATGTCATACCTACTACAGTAGCTAATGGATTTAGCAAAATGACAAAAAGCCTTCAGCTACCCGCTTCCAATGAAGAACATAAAAAAGCAGCCTTTATTTCCAAAGCAGAAACAAAAATTGAGAGTTTGGCCAAAGGATTAAATTATGGGGAAAATACAGATATTAGTGCCAAGGATTTTAGCAAAATGTCTTCCAAGCAAATCAATGAGTTAGCCGACAAGATTGCCTCTATTGGACACATGGTCAATATCCAAAAATGCTTAGCAGAATATCGTCAAAGACAAATGAAAGGTGTCGTTAAAGTCACTCAAGTGAGTGTTATCAACTCGATTGTGGAATGGCTAAGTACAACCCCATTTCGCAATTATATCCATGACAGGCTGTTATTGACTTTAGAAGCGAAAAAGCTAGAAGATAATATAAGTCGTTTGATTAAAATTGTAGATGAATCAGAAAGTTATGATAAATTCCAGGTGGCCAGAGAACTTGAAGCCACTCTATCTACAACGCAGGAAAAAGTCAGGGTTATTAAGAAAAACCAATTATACGGACGATTTTTTGGTGTAGAAATTAGAGCTGCCACTCTAGAGCTAGAAGAAGTAACTAAAGTTGGTAAAAATATGGTCGAACGTACTGGTTCTCATACAGAACCCGAGAGCCCGCAAACAGGAACAGAGGTAAGTTCTAATTCAACGCCCTGAAATGGGTAGAAGCAAAATCTAAGTACTTCCCATACCAAGATGGGGAGATGTTAAATTTTTTCAAACATTAATCTATTATTTCTGTTTCATGGTAAAATAACTAGCCTCATTTAATTGGTTTAGATCTCATGGCTATTCCACATCTTTTCCTTGTCCTTTTAGTCGTTGTTGTTTGGGGGCTTAATTTCCTTTTTGTCAAATTAGCACTTGAAGATATTTCCCCTATATTTCTTTGTTGCTTGCGATTTGTTTTAGCGAGCTTCCCGGCTATTTTTTTTGTTAAAAGACCTGCCGTGCCTTTCAAGGTAATTGCTTTGTATGGTTTGGTTATGTTTGCCCTGCAATTTTCATTTTTATTCGTTGGCATGTCTGTAGGAATGACTCCAGGTATGGGCTCGATAATCATGCAAACGCAGGTATTTTTTAGTATGTTTTTTGCTGCGATTTTATTGGGGGAAAAAACATCTGTTTGGCAGATTTTAGGTGCAGTAATTTCCTTCTCGGGTATCGGTTTGGTCGCCACTCATTTTGATAAAAATGTTTCCTTTTTGGGGGCTGTATGTATTCTTACTGCTGCGGCAATCTGGGGGCTAGGTAATCTTATCACTAAAAAAATACATCATATCAATATGTTAGCTTTAGTGGTTTGGGGCAGTTTTGTAGCCTGGTTTCCTCTGTTACTATTATCTCTCATTATGGAAGGGCCAAGTACGATTATTGCGAGCCTAGAACACCTAACCTGGAAAAGCACTTCATCCTTACTTTATATTGTTTATATCTCAACCTGGGTTGGATATGGGGTATGGAATTGGTTAGTAAGTCGTTATCCTGTGAATCTCATCGCTCCTTTTACCTTACTCATTCCGGTCGTGGGTCTACTAGGATCAGTCTTGATTTTAGATGAGCCGTTTTATCTTTGGAAATTAGCTGCAGGATTGCTAGTCATTAGTGGCTTGTTCATAAACATTTTCGGCGCACGATTTTTTGCACCTAGGTTGCGTGAAGAAGTTAATCTGTGAGAACAGAAAACTTGAGTCTAAGGTAGATCACCTGCTTTCAAGAATAGGAAAAAATTCCAACAAAACGTAAAACAACTAACCCGCACGTCCTTCCGAATCCCAAGAGGCTCGGAATGGCGTACGTGATGTGAGCTACTACAACACTAGCTCCTCGTAACCGGTATCAGGGTTTGTAACAAGGATTTAAAAACCTTGGGTGTTCCTGCAACGATATCCCCATGTTTTAGATAATCTTCACCGCCTTGCATGTCACTAATCAAACCACCGGCTTCTTTGATAAGTAAACTACCGGCAGAGATATCCCAAGGGCGAAGGCCAAATTCCCAGAGTCCATCAAGTCTTCCACAGGCTACATAAGCAAGTTCTATCGCAGCGGATCCTGTTCGGCGGACCCCTGCACATTTGCCAATCAATGCTTCGAAGGTGGGCAGATAGCGTTTAGCGAGTGCGGTATTGCGACAGGGGAAACCAGTTCCTAATAAAGCACCTTCTAATTGAGTTTGTTTGGAAACGCGAATACGCCGATCATTGAGCTGCGCGCCACAGCCGCGGCTTGCTGAAAAGCATTCGTGGCGAAGTGGATCATAAACAACGGCATGTTCGATGCGATTTTTAACTTTGTGCGCTATAGCTACGGAAAAGGATGGAAAACCATGCAAATAGTTTGTAGTGCCATCAAGGGGATCAATAATCCAGGTTGATTCTGCATCCTCATTTTGGACACCACTTTCCTCAGCAATAATACCGTGGTCAGGATAGGCTTTATGAATCGTGCTAATAATGGCTTGTTCTGCTTTCACATCGACTTCGCTGAAGTATTCATCACTACTTTTAGCGGTTATTTTTATTCGGTCAATTTGTTCGATATGACGGATAATAATATCACCGGCAAGACGTGCGGCAGTAATAGCAATATTTAATAATGGTTGCATGAGTTCGCTCTTTTTCAACAAAGTCCGCGATTCTAACACATTTTTTTTTGTACAGAGAGAAGTCGTTGCTGGTAGAATGAGTATTGTTGCTATTATTAGAATATTGATGGTTTTCTTATGAATTTTGCTTCAATTCGAATTGTATTAGTTGCGACTTCCCACCCAGGAAATATTGGCTCAGCAGCCAGGGCGATGAAAACGATGGGCTTGCACCATCTTTATTTAGTTACTCCTAAATCATTCCCTGACCAAAAGGCTTATGAAATGGCGGCAGGCGCTGACGATGTTTTAAATAAGGTGCGAGTGACAGCTTCACTGGATGACGCGTTAAAGGGTTGTGAATTGGTTTTAGCAACCAGTGCGAGACCACGTGGTATCGCTTTGCCCGGGCTGACCCCAGCTGCTTGTGCAGAATTAGTCAGTAAACAGCCTGATAATACCGAAGTCGCTATTGTTTTTGGCCGTGAGCATGCAGGATTAACGAATGAGGAATTATTACGCTCTAATTATCATGTAAATATTCCTTCGAACCCTGAATACAGCTCATTGAACCTTGCACAAGCAGTACAGATTATTGCTTATGAATTGCGTATGAAATTGCTTTCTCCCGTCGCTGAAGTTGGCCTTCGTCAGGATCGCCAGGCAACGGTGGAAGAAATAGAACAATTTTATGCTCATTTGCATGAAGTAATGGTTGCGATTGAGTTTTTAAAACCAACGAATCCAACCAAACGCTTGCAGCAGCGAATTCGGCGTTTGTTTAATCGAACCCAGTTGGAACATATGGAAATTAGTATTTTGCGTGGGATTTTAAGTCAGGTGCAATATGCATTGAAATTTGCAAATAAGAAATGATTGGAGTTGATTATGAATCAATTACCCATTTATCTAGATTACATGGCGACAACTCCGGTTGATCCACGTGTTATTGAAAAAATGATGCAATACCTAGGTCCTGAGGACAATTTTGGGAATCCAGCATCGGTAACACATATCTATGGCAGAATTGCCGCAGAGGCGGTAGAGCGTGCGCGTTTGCAAATTGCGGAAGTAATTCATACTACGCCCCGAGAACTGGTGTTTACCTCAGGGGCTACTGAGGCTGATAATTTAGCCATTTTAGGTGCTGCACGTTTTTATCAGCGTAAAGGACGGCATCTCATCACGATGAAAATTGAACATAAAGCGGTACTGGATAGTTTTCATCAACTTGAAAAAGAAGGGTTTGAGGTGAGTTACCTTAATCCACAACCCGATGGTTTACTTGATTTACAAGATTTAAAAAAGGCATTGCGCGAAGACACTATTCTTGTTTCTATCATGCATGCGAACAATGAAATTGGTGTTATTCAGGATATTGCAGCCATCGGAGAGTTATTACGCGATAAAGGAATTATTTTCCATGTCGATGCAGCACAAAGTGCTGGAAAAATTGACATTGATTTAAGTCGATTGTCTGTCGATTTAATGTCTTTCTCTGGGCACAAAATTTATGGACCGAAGGGTATAGGCGCATTATACGTTCGTCATAAACCTAGAGTTCGCCTTCAACCCCTCTCATTCGGAGGGGGGCATGAGGGTGGTTTGCGCTCGGGAACACTGCCAACACATCAAATTGTGGGTTTAGGAGAAGCGTTCGCCATTGCTGAAGCGGAACGCATCGACGAGCAGGCGGCTATTTTAAGGTTACGCCAACAATTATGGAATGGAATTAAGCATCTTCCTGCCGTTCGTCTAAACGGTCATGAACATCAACGTCTTGCGGGGAATCTTAATTTAACCTTTGCCGGCATTGAGGGCGATTCACTATTATATGCTTTGCGTGAACTGGCGATTTCAACGACTTCGGCTTGTGCCGCAGCTAGTATGCAACCTTCTTATGTACTACGCGCTTTAGGTTTGTCGGATGAGTTGGCTTATAGCTCAATTCGCCTATCGTTGGGACGGTTCACTTCTGAGGAGCAAGTTAAACAGGTAATTGCTATAATCTGTCATCAAGTTAATCGATTGCATGAAATATCACCACTATGATGTATAATGAACTTGTAGAATCCTGTTTTTTTACACCTAATCATGTAGGGATAATGGACTTAACACAGCCATTGAGCGTCCACTATCGGGGAGGAGAAACGGGGCGAGGCGACGTATTTGACTTTTACCTGCGTTGTAATGATAAAGGTTTAGTATTAAAGGCTTGCTTTAAAGCTTATGGAAGCCCTTATTTAGTAGCTGCCGCAGAGTGGATTTGTCGACAATTAGAAGGAAGTCAAATCGATGAACATCCCCTGTTTAATTACAAGACCTTAGTGGATGAGTTAGCTATACCAAAAATTCGTTATTCTGTTGCTCTACAAATTGAAGATGGTTATCGTGAGTTAATTGAAAAAATAAAACTGAAGTTAAAAGGGGAGAAACAATGAGTGAAGTAATGCAACATAAAAGCACAGGGTTTGGCGTTACTTTAAGTGAAGCGGCTATTCGCCATATTATAGCCTATCTTGATAAACAAAAAGACAGCAAAGGCATTCGATTATCCGTTAAAAAAACAGGATGTTCGGGTTTATCTTATGTTGTCGACTATGTCACAACGGCGCAAGCGAATGATCTTGTGCAAGAACTAACTAACAATTATCAATTATATATCGACAAAGCCAGTTATCCCTATCTAAAAGGAATGAATGTCGATTACGTCAAGCAAGGTTTAAATCACAAGTTCGTATTTGATAATCCAAACCAAACTGGAGCCTGTGGTTGCGGTGAAAGTTTTACGGTGGAATAAGTATCCTCTCATTAAAACTGTAGTTTGAGTTTTGATCTGCAAGCCGTTGAATTTTTTGTAGCCTTGTTGCAGCCAGGCTACATTTATTATTCGATAAATGCCTGATATGCGTTCATTGGGAAATCATTCTGTTCATTAGCATTTTTATTTGCGTCGTTCAAAAACACCAAAGGATCCAATCTGCCTTTACTCATAAAACCCAAAAAGTGTTCACTTTATGAACAATAAATACATAATTTTTAGTAAAGTGAATTATTTTACTTCAGATCGCGCAAAAATGCTTGCAAAAAAAATTAAATTTACTTAAGCTTCCCTTAATAAATGAATATCAATAAAACAATGTTTACATAGTTTGTGATATTTGATAGTATATCGAGCATGATGTTCGTTTATGAATTAAACTTGGTTTTAAACTTTTTTTTATTTTTGTAGCTGGAGAGGATAATGAGCGCAGTTATGCAGCGTGTTGAACAGCAGAGTGATGCGTTGACACAGCAAGTTATTAGTGCTGTGAAAGGTTACTTGCAAGCAGTAGGTAATAAAGAATCTAATTTAAATCTTTATCAACTCATTGTTGAAGAAGTTGAGGCTCCTTTATTCCGGACGGTTATGGAGTTAACTCGCTATAATCAATCTAAAGCGGCCCGAGTCCTTGGTGTAAGTCGCGGTACATTGCGCACTAAGCTAAAGCGCTATTTTGATGACGAATTCATTGGTACTCGTGGATAAGTAACCTGTCAGAGCTCTCATGTTAAATTTTGATAAAGACGGTCATATTTTATCGTAAAATATGACCGTCTTCCGTTTGTAGTTCATCATTTAAAAGGAAGTCCTGGCCTTTCACTAGGCACTCTGCTAGTATTGATAACAGAGTCGGTCAGGCAATCGCTCTTTGTGCAATACAAAGGGAGGAAAGTCCGGGCTCCAGAGGGCAGGGTGCCAGGTAACGCCTGGGAGGTGAAAGCCTACGGAAAGTGCCACAGAAAATATACCGCCTTATTTTTTTCAGTACTAAAATAAGGTAAGGGTGAAATGGTGCGGTAAGAGCGCACCGCACGGTTGGCAACAGTCGTGGCAGGGAAAACCCCACCTGGAGCAAGACCAAATAGGAATCCTGCTTACCTTTGCGGTAAGAACGTATGGCCCGTACGGGATTCGGGTAGGTTGCTTGAGACTTGTGGTGACGCAGGTCCTAGATGAATGATTGTCCGCGACAGAACCCGGCTTATCGACCGACTTCAACTTAAACAATTTTAAGTGAGCTCTCCCATTGATTTTCATTTTAACTCGACATACTATCGCCGATTTAGGGATGCAAAGAGTTAAACTATGATGCTATGTATTGATGTTGGTAATTCTCATATCTATGGTGGAGTATTTGCTGGGGAAGAGATTCGTCTTCGCTTCCGACATACATCAAAGGTTAGTACCTCCGATGAGTTAGGTATTTTTCTCAAATCAGTATTGCGCGAAAATCAATGTTCCCCCGAAGCAATTAATGAAATTGCAATTTGCTCAGTTGTACCTCAAATCGATTATTCTTTACGTGCTGCCTGCTTAAAATATTTTTCAGTCGATCCCTTTCTGTTACAAGCTGGAGTAAAAACAGGTTTAAATATTAAGTATCGTAACCCAATTGAAGTGGGTGCTGATCGAATTGCCAATGCGATAGCTGCAAACTCCGCATTTCCTGGAAAAAATATCATCGTCATTGATTTTGGCACAGCAACTACTTTTTGTGTCATTACTTCTCAAAAAGGCTATTTGGGTGGGGCAATTTTACCTGGCGTCCGTTTATCTGTAGATGCACTAGCATCAAAAACGGCAAAATTACCGATAGTAGAAATCGTGAAAACCGAACAAGTTGTAGGACGCTCAACTATTGAAAGCATACAATCAGGTATATTTTATGGGGCTTTAGGATCCTGCCGTGAATTAATTCATCGTATCAAAGAGGAGGCTTTTCCTGGCCAAGAGGCTCTAGTCTTGGCAACCGGAGGATTTGCATCTTTATTTGATAAGCATGGGATTTATGATCATCTGATCCCTGATTTAGTGCTGCAAGGCATTCGTTTGGCAGCAGAGCTTAATCGCTAATTAATTGTATGTCTGTCATTACAAGCAGCCTGGCCCGACCTCGCTTATTGACCCCACGTTATCTCAAAATGAGTCTCTAAGAAATTTGTGTTCATTTTATCCCGTTCAGCCTGAGGAGCACGCATCGCGTGCGTCTCGAAGGCTCTGCCCTGAGGGGCTCTCTGCGACACTTCGAGACAGCGCTGTGCGCTTCCTCAGTCCGAACGGGATAAACAAAACGATTAATGAACTAAACAGCCTATTTAATTTCGAGGGGATCTTACTCCAGAAAACCCATCACTCTCCGCAAACCCGTCACTTCTATTTTATGGTCTTATTTAATTCAAAAAGAAACAAATAAAAACAACTTTTCTCTTGGCAAACCACCATGCCTGTATTTTTTGAAAAAAATCTTCATTTGGGGGTTGACGCTTGGGAAATTGTGTTTCTATAGTGTATAAAAGTGGTTTAAAATAACAAAAAAGTGGAGAATTGTGGGAAGGTTGTGGTTATTGATTAACTATTTGATTAAAATCAAGCTGGTAAATTAATAATCCAACCTAACTGCATAAATAATATTCATGTTTCGTGGAATTAATGCCATTACCATTGACGGAAAAGGTCGCCTAACAGTACCTACCCGTTATCGCGATGCCTTGAGTAGTCAAGACGAGGCCGCATTGGTAGTGACTATTGATACCGAAGAAACCTGTTTACTGCTTTATCCCTTGGCAGAATGGCGAATTATTGAAGCGAAATTACAAAGCTTGCCAAGTTTTAATACGGCTGCACGACGAATTCAGCGCTTATTAATTGGTCATGCAACGGATGTGGAAATGGATAGTATCGGGCGAATACTGTTGCCCCAGTTATTAAGAGACTACGCGCAACTCGAGAAAAAAGTGGTAATGATTGGTCAGGGAAATAAATTTGAAGTATGGAATGAAACCCTTTGGCAAACCAAGCGTGAGCAATGGCTAGAGGAAGAGGCATCTAAAGATGGATTGCCTGATGAAATGAAAACTATTTCTTTGTAATGGAAATTAATTATGACAGTGCATCAATCCGTATTGCTGCAAGAGGCAATTGATGGTTTAGCTATTAAGGCAGATGGTATCTATGTTGATGGAACCTTCGGTCGTGGCGGCCATAGCCGAGCTATTTTACAGCAATTATCTAACGCTGGACGATTGATAGCCGTCGATAAAGATCCTGAGGCAATTCGCTATGCTGAGCAGCATTTTGCTGAGGACCCGCGGTTTCAAATCTATCATGGCTCTTTCGCAAATCTCGGTGAATGGGTAAAAGAAGCGAAGGTTTACGGGCAGATCAACGGTATTTTGTTGGATCTTGGGGTTTCTTCACCGCAATTAGACAACCCTGAGCGTGGATTTAGTTTTATGCAGCAAGGCCCTTTGGACATGCGTATGAACTTAGACCAAGAGTTGGATGCCGCCCGTTTTATAAATAATGCGGAAGCTGATGAGATGGCTGCGATTTTTAGAGAGTATGGGGAGGAGCGATTTGCCGGCCGCATAGCTCGAGCCATTGTGGCTGCGCGAGAAGAAGCCCCCATAAAAACGACAGAAGCTTTGGCAGAAATTGTTAAGCAAGCGAATCCAAAATGGGAAAAACATAAACATCCTGCGACCCGAGTCTTCCAAGCCATACGTATTCATGTGAATCAAGAGCTGAATGATTTAATCAAAGCGCTTGATCTAGCAATGGATGTCTTAGCAATTGGCGGTCGCTTGGTAGTGATTAGTTTCCATTCCTTGGAAGATCGCATTGTTAAGCAATTCATGCGGAATAAAGAGTATGGCCAGCGTCCTCCACCAGGAGTGCCGATTCGCAATGAAGAGATTCAAACCAAGTTTAAGAGAATAGGTAAAGCTATAAAAGCTTCTGACAGTGAAATTAAGCAAAATGTCAGAGCACGTAGCGCGGTTTTACGAATAGGAGAAAAATTAGCATGAATGCCGCGGCCAGAGCGATTAATCAAAGTAATTTTTTTAGTGGACAACTATCAGATATGCGGCTCTCAAAACAGCTTTGTTTTCTTTTAACACTATTGCTTGCAGTTCTAGTCACTGCCCTAGCGATTGTTTATACTACCAACGAGCACCGCATCTATTTTAGTCAATTGCAGCGCTTAGAGCAGCAGGCTAATCAATTACAATTACAATGGGGCCAATTAGTTCTCGAACAAGCTAGTCTTGCAACGCCAGCTCGAGTAGAACAGTTGGCGGTAGAGAAATTGCAAATGAGACTGCCAGCGGACAAAGAAATTTTTATATTGCGAACAGAATGAAAAATAATGGCCACTGGGCACGATTAATTGTTATATCAAGCTTTTTCCTTTTATTATTATCAGCTCTTTTGTGGAGAATGCTAGATTTAACAATTTTGCATCGCCAGTTTTTGCAAGGCCAAGGCGATGCCCGCAGCTTAAGAGTGGTCGATATCTCAGCACACAGAGGAATGATCACCGATCGACAGGGAATTCCTCTTGCAGTTAGCACACCAGTGCAATCAGTGTGGATCAATCCTAAAACTTTTGCCCCCGATAGTAGACAGCTTGCAGAATTATGTCGATTATTGGGTATTTCTGCTAGAAGTTTACATGCCGGCGTCAGACAGGCAAGTACTCGCGAGTTTCTCTATTTGCATCGCCAGTTACCACCAATGTTAGCAAAAAAAATTGAAGAGCTTGCTATTCCCGGCGTTAATTTTCAACAAGAATTCAAACGTTATTACCCGGAAGGGGATAGTACAGCGCATCTGCTTGGATTTACTAACATCGATGATATAGGCATTGAAGGTTTAGAACTGGCTTATCAAGATTGGTTGATGGGGATCAATGGTAAGAAGAGAGTATTAAAGGATCGTATGGGGCAAATCATTGAAGAGCTTGGTTTACTAAAAGCCCCTCGGCCTGGGCATGATCTTGTATTGAGTATCGATCGACGAATTCAATATTTGGCCTATCATGAACTACAAAATACAATGGAGAAGTTTGGAGCTAAATCCGGCTCAGTGGTTGTATTGGATACCCAAAATGGAGAAATTTTGGCGGCAGCGAATGCGCCTTCTTTTAATCCTAATGCGCGAGGTCGTTATACTTTAGACAGTTATCGCAATAGAGCACTGACCGATACTTTTGAACCTGGATCAGTAATAAAGCCATTTAGCATTGCAAGTGCTCTAGGTAGTGGTCTTTTCAAACCAGAGACGATTATTGATACCCGTCCAAGTTGGATGATTGTTCATGGCCATACTATTCGTGATATCCATAATTATGGCGTTTTAGATGTGACCGGGGTACTGCAGCACTCAAGTAATGTCGGTGTAGCTAAGATGGTTTTAGCGAGCCCGCCAGAACAGTTAATTGGTTTACTGCAGCGCTCTGGTTTTGGCCAGCGAACAGAAAGTGGTTATCCCGGAGAGAGTGATGGGGGTATTGTCAACGTTAAAGATGCTAATCCTTTTGTACTGGGTACTTTGAGCTTTGGTTATGGTATGTCGGTTACTACGTTGCAATTGGCAAGAGGTTATATGATTTTTGCTAATCAAGGACAGCTAATCCCTGTATCTTTATTGCATACTGAAGCAAAAGTAGTTGGTGAGCAAGTTTTAGATAAAAAAACAGCAGCGCAGGTTCTAGCAATGCTGGAAGCAGTAGTAGGAAGAGGAACAGGTCGTTCGGCAAGAGTACCAGGGTATCGCGTGGCTGGAAAAACAGGAACTGCGCAAATCGCAGGAAAAAATGGTTATGAAAAAAATCGCCATATTGCCAGTTTCGTTGGCATTGCACCGGTTTCAAATCCTCGTTTAGTTGTGGCGGTGGTCATTCACGAGCCCACTAAAAACGGCTATTATGCGGCAGCAGTTGCAGCGCCGCTGTTTTCTCAAGTGATGTCTGGAGCCTTACGCATTCTTGATATCCCACCCGATCAATCTACTACATGAGGTGATGAATGAAATTTGCCGAGTTAATGCAACCTTGGGTGAAGGCTAATATTCCTGATTGTGAAATTTTAGGTTTGCATAATGATAGTCGGCAAATTAAGCCTGGTTTTTTATTTTTTGCTTACCCAGGTCTTGTAACGGACGGTCGCCTTTTTGTTTATCAAGCGATCAATGCTGGCGCTGTTGCACTGGTCTATGAACCAGAAAATTGGCCGTCAATGCATCCAATTCCTAGTGAATTACCTGCGGTACCCCTACCAGGTTTAGCCACTAAACTTGCAGAAATCGCTAGTCGATTTTACGGTGAACCAACAAAGAAAATGGACGTCATCGGTGTGACGGGAACGAATGGAAAAACAACCATCACTTATCAACTTGCGCAGGCGCATAACTTGTTAGGTAGTCACTCAGCTTATATTGGAACGATAGGCCAAGGGGAAGTGGGAGCGCTACAGCCTTTAACTAACACGACTCCAGATGCGCTTAGCTTACAGCAGCTTATGCATGAGTACGTGCAAAATTCAATTAAACAGGTCTGTATAGAGGTGTCTTCACATGCCTTGTGCCAAGGACGGGTCGATAGTATTGATTTTCAGCAAGCTATCTTCACCAATCTTAGTCATGACCACCTCGATTATCATCAAACCATGGAAGCCTATGCCGATGCTAAGGCAATGCTCTTTGAGAAACCTACGTTAAAATGGTCAATTATTAATCAAGATGATAGCTGTAGCTTATTGATGCATCAACGCTCTAAAGCAGAGCAAATCTTAAGCTATGGGGTGAGAGAAGCCGCGGATGTAAGGGCTTTGCATTGTGATGTCAGTCTTAAAGGCACAGAAATTGCCCTAAGTTCTCCCTGGGGAGAACATGACTTAACAATCAACGCCTTAGGTTTTTTTAATGTCTATAATGCCCTAGCTGTTTTCTCAAGCTTATTAGCCTATGGTTATCCGGTTGGAAAGGTCGTACCCATAATGGCTCAATTACAAGCTGCCCCTGGGCGAATGGAAATTGTAGCCAAGGAGCCCTATGCCATTGTTGATTATGCACACACACCGGATGCCTTGAAGAATGTTTTAGCAACTTTACAGAAAGTTAAAAAAGGGCGAATTATTGTCGTATTTGGCTGTGGTGGTGAGCGGGATAAAACAAAACGCCCAATCATGGGTAAAATTGCCAGTGAGTATGCCGATGTGGCTATTTTAACCGATGATAATCCACGCACTGAAGATTCACTGGCAATTATCGACGCAATTGAAGCGGGCATGCCTTCTAAAACCAATCATTATAAAATCCCTGAGCGCGAACAAGCCATTGCCAAGGCTATTAGCCTAGCCAATAAAGAGGATATCATTTTAGTAGCAGGTAAAGGCCATGAAGATTATCAGCAAATTGGTAATATTCATTATCCCTACTCTGATAAGGAAGTGATTTATCGATTGAATTCTAAAAAATCGGCCCGAACTGATAGTTGAAATTATAGACATTTGATTTTTTATAACACGGGATGCCTGTTTATTAGTCTGAAGTTAAGCTGTATAATCTTATCCCTCATGCAAGTAGCTCTTTTAATTTAGTTCAGTCAAATACTATTAATAGGATTCAAGATGTCTAATTCATTTCATATCGATGGAATAAAAGCATTCACCGAAAATAATTATGAAAAAGCGATAGCATTATTTCTTCAGTCAATTGAGCAGTATCCAGAAGAAGTGGAAAGCCATTTTTATTTAGCAAAAAGTTATTTTTATAATGATGAAAAAGACCAAGCGATTGCTTCTATAAAAAAATTTATTGAAGTAAGTAATGACAAAGCTAAGATTGCTAATGCTTATAATTTATTAGGCCAATGCTATGAGGCAAAAAACAGCGATGCGGAAGCGCTAGCATATTATGAGCAAGCAGTTAAGACGGACCCATCTTGTGCAGAAGCCTGGAATAGCAGGGGCTTACTCTGCTTAAAAACTGCTAAAGAGGAGCTTGAAAAAGAGGAGCTTGAAAAAGACGTAGAGGCAATCCATAGGCTTTTTACAGAAGCAAAGTCTTTTATCGATCAAGCACTTAACATTTGTAGTTCTTTTCCCTTATTTTTACAAGGTATAGCTCTTTGGTATGAACAATATACTGACATTCTCGAAGTATGTATCGAAAATGAAATTGAGGCAAGAAATGCAATAAAAGGTCATTATATAATTGCAATGGATTATTACCAAAAAGCATTATCCGCCTGTAGAGAAGATGATTCAGCACTAAGAAATATTATTTTTGTTAATCTTACAGAATGCAAAGCGCAGTATGGTCATTGTTTTTATCGAAACAAAGAGTATAAGGCTGCAAGAAAAATTTACTTAGAGACACTTGAACGAGATCCAGACCACCTCGGGGTAATTACACAAATCGGTATGACTTATTCTAAACAAGAGTGTTTTCCCGAAGCAAGAAAGTACTTTTTTTCTATTCTTGAAAAAACATTGGAAGAGAAAGAGATTGCCGATGCCAGCTTAAATATTGCCTATACGTATCGATTAGAGAAAAATTTAGAAGAAGCAGAAAAAGCGCTGAAGAGAGCTGAAGAACTTGCTCCTGATGATACTTATGTTGTCGCAGAACGAAAAGAGTTGATGCAAGCAAAATCAGCAGCCGCACTAATTTCAGCCCCCCAAATCTTACTTGCTAATTCAAATCCTGTTTCGCAACCTAATTTGAATCATGAATCCCTTAATTTTCAATATAACTAAGAAAATCTATCCAGCTCAACAATAGTTTGGGCTGGATAAAAGCCTTATTCATTTAAAATCCAAGCAGTTTACTGAGCTTACTAATGGGAAGATTATAGCAACAAAAATCGTGGCGATTTTGATGGGCTTTACGAAGGTTTATGAACGTTGATTCGAGATTAGCTGCTGTTTTTAATTGCAAGGTTTCATGAAGAGGATTGTATAATTTTAGAGCCAAATCTTGCCAAGATTTATCGCTATAAGCAAGACTTGGAGCCTGCGGGTAAAAATTAAATGGTGGTGCTTCTAGTTGCATATAAGCATGCAATTTTTCGCTAATCATTTCAATTGCCCGATATTTTGCTTCAATACTATGACCTGCGATATGGGGAGTACAGAGTGTTGCTAGTTCGATAATTTTGGAACTTATTTTGGGCTCATTAGAAAAAACATCAGTGCAATAAATCAGTGGTGTTTTCTGCTGTAACAAGGCTTTTTCATCCACGATACCGCCACGTGCTGCATTAATAATGACGGTGTTTGGTTTTAATTGTTCAAGCAATGATTCATTAAAAAGATGACGGCTGGGGTAGGGTTGCTCATCATGTAAATTAGCGTGAATAGAAATGAGATCGCAGTCAACTAGGTCTTGAAGTGTTCTATTCTTAAACTCTGCTTTAAACGGATCATAGCAAAGCACTTCCATACCAGCAGCAGTTAAGCGTCTGACTACTTTTGAACCTACTTCACCTACGCCAAGTACGGCTGCTTTTGAGCCTGAAAAGTTTTTATATTGTTGTAGATAAGCGAGCGTAGCAATCACATAATCAGCAACGGCGACAGCGTTACTTCCTTTGGCATCGATTAATTGGATGGAATTGTTTTTTAGATAAAGCAAATCAATATGGTCTATGCCAGAGCTTGCCGTCGCAACATAGCGGAGTGCATGCCCTTTTAATAGGTTTTTATCAACCTTCAGTGTGGCGCGACAAATTAAGACTTGCTGATTTTTAAGTAGTTCGGGCAGTTCATTGGCATTGTTATAGAAACTCAGTTCAAAAGGCTCAGGAAAGGCTTGTTGCAATCCTGGTAAACTGGCGTCAGCGAGAATTTTCATATGCTAAATAACGCATAGATCCCAGCCAATGACCATCTCAGCGGAGGTTGAATTAGCCAGCCTAGAGCACCCGTAAAAATAAGTGCTAGTAGTATAAAGAAACCATAGGGTTCAATTTTTTGGTACTGAATGGCTTGTCTAAGAGGTAAAATACTAGCCACTATTCGACTCCCGTCCAAGGGCGGAATAGGAATCAAATTGAGGTAAGCCAATAATAGATTAATAATAATTCCAGCTTGACCGGATAAAGCCATGAATAAAGCAGCATTAGAAGTGGTCGGATTGAGGATTAATCCTACTTTAAGGCAAACCGCCCATAAAATTGCCATTAATAAATTGGATACCGGACCCGCGGCTGTGGCAAGCGCCATGTCTCGCCGAGGGTTACGCAGTAAAGAAGCATTGATGGGTACAGGTTTGGCCCAGCCAAATACAAAGCTGAATTGACTTAATACAAGTACTAGAATTGGGACAAGGATAGTACCAATGAGGTCGATATGTTTTAGTGGATTAAAACTCAAACGCCCAAGCATTTTAGCTGTAGTATCACCGAAGCGGGAAGCAACCCAAGCATGCGCAGCCTCGTGAATGGTAATTGCAAATAGCACCGGAAGTATCCATATCACTATTCGCTGGATGGTTGATAATTCAAGCATAAAAGAGGGCTTGTCATTTAAGGAAGGCTCATTCTAACGGATTGTTGGGCCTTTGCTCAAGGTTAATCTCAATTCATCAGGTAATACTTCCTATCGCTAGAATTTAACGAAGAGCTCTTATATACTCGCAAGCACATCAGTGATTAGGATTCTACTGAAGTGCTGGACAAATTGAATAACTATGTGCTTTTAGGGCTCTTTTCTTTATTAATTCTTATGCCAGGCATTGCCAAAATGCCCGTTATTGATAGGGATGAGGCTCATTTTGCTCAAGCAAGTAGGCAGATGGTGCAAACAGGGAATTTTTTTCAAATTCACTTCCAAGATCAAGCCCGTTTTCGCAAGCCGCCAGGGATTAATTGGCTGCAAGCGGCGTCGGTGAAATTATTTGGCAATGCTGATGACAGCAGGATCTGGCCTTACCGGATTCCCTCTCTCTTTGGTGCTTTAGTTTCGATTTTGCTAAGCTACTATTTTTTTCGACGATTTGTCGGACAAAAGACTGCTGTCCTTGCCGCCGCCTTACTTGCCTCAACCCTATTATTAGTGGTTGAAAGCCATATGGCTGTGATTGATACCTCTTTACTGTCATCGGTAGTGCTGATGCAAGGTGCCTTATGGATTATTTATCAAGCAGGAATGCAGAATAAATCGGTATCGCCGATCTGGGCACTTTGTTTTTGGTTAGCCATGGCTTATGGAGGGGTACTAAAAGGGGTAACCCCCTTGATTGGGATTTTATCAATAACCACACTCTGCCTTATGGAAAAGCAAGTTAAATGGTTGCGTAATTTACATATTCTCAGCGGATTAATCCTTTTTTTTGCCCTCAGTCTTAGTTGGATCTATTTTGTTAATCAAGCAGAACAGTCCAATTATTTGCTAAAAATTATTCATAAAGATTTATTACCGAAGTTAGCAGGTGGCCATGAATCTCATGGCAAACCGCCTTTGTTTCACCTCTTTATTCTGCCACTCACTTTTTGGCCTGCTTCTCTGTTTTTATGGCAAGCCGGTGTTTACGCGCTGCGGAATCGCTACGAAGCTGTGGTGAAATTTTTGTTAGCCTGGATTTTTCCTGTCTGGCTTTTCTTCGAATTAATGCCCACCAAGTTACCACAATATGTTTTGCCTACCTTTCCTGCTATTGCCTTACTCTGTGCTTTAGCTCTGAGGAAAAAGGAAGACTACCCGGGGAAATGGCTACATTTATTACAAGTAGGGTGGGTTGTTCTATCAATAGGTTTAGCATGTAGTTTGCTCGGTATGCCCTATTTAGTGATGCATCAATTCACAGAGACTGGCGTTATTCTTTTCCTAGTCATCACCGTATTAAGTGCTGCAGCAGCTTATTTCGCTTGGAATGGGCTATATCAACGTGCAAGTCTAGCTGTTTTAGCATTAGCACTGTTGAGCTACCCACTTATTTTTACTAGTCTTTTGCCGCAGTTAAAACCGATTTGGCTCACACAAAATATTAGCCAACTCATTGATAAAAAATCCATTTCTGCTGATAAGCCCTTAATTACTGTGGGTTTTGAAGAACCCAGTTTAGTTTTTAATCTAAATACTCACTTAGTTCAATTTACCAACATCTTGGATGCAACGAAAATTTTGCTGTCTGACTCTTCACGTATCGCATTAATAGAGCCAAAAATTTTTGAACAATGGATTAGTAATCGTAGAAAGCTAATCGTTTTGGCTCGAACACAAGGATTTAACTACTCTAAAGGCCGATGGGTAGAGCTTTTTTTAGTGGGACAACAAAAGACCGGAGCTACTAATGTCACCCTTTGATCGTTTATTTTCAACAATGACAAAGCCTCTGGCCATTATTCTTTTTTTGGCTTTGATTATTTATCTTTTTTTAAATTTTGATAAACCCCTAACCTATTATTTTTATGCTCTTGATTTAAGGCATCAAATCCCTATTTTGAGTTTCCTCACCCGATTAGGGCTAGGGGTTATCTACATTCCAACTTTTTTTGCCTTGGCGCTCATTTTTCGTTTTATTGTAGTGAATCCCCGCTGGGAGGCTCGTGCTTGGTTTTTATTCCTATGTGTAACTATTCCGGGCCTTATCTGTTTTTTTCTGAAAATAGTTTTAGGGCGTACCCGCCCTAGCATGCTTCTCTATAATCAGCTTTATGGTTTTTATGGGTTAAAATGGAATGCCCATTATTGGTCGATTCCTTCAGGACATACTACGACTATTATGGGGCTTATTTTAGGTTTAGGTATTTTGTTTCCGCGTTATTTCTTAGCTTTTATTTTATTGGGAATCACAGTCGCCTTATCAAGAGTTTTTCTGAGTCATCATTTTCTGAGTGATGTATTATTTGCAGCCTATCTTGCATTAGTCGAAGTGGGGGTTTTGCTTTCTATTTTACGACGAAAATCCTGGCTAACTCCTGTGTGGAGACATACAATATAGCCTTAATATCTGAAGTTACTGGATTTTTTTAACATGGATTCTATTCAGCGGAAAGAAGTCTCAATCATCATCCCAGTTTATAACGAAGTGGATAATGTTGAATTATTACATCAAGAAATCGTCATGGCTCTTCCTTCAGAACAATTTATTTACGAGATTATCTTTGTTGATGATGGTAGTACTGATGGCTCTATTAATCGGTTAAAAAGTTTAACTCAAAAATACAGCAATGTTCGTGCAGTATTTCATAAACGAAATTATGGACAAAGCGCGGCCCTATTAAGTGGCGCTCAAGCGGCAGTTTATTCAGTATTAGTGACCTTGGATGGTGATGGTCAAAATGATCCGGCTGACATTCCACAGTTATTTGAGCAATTACAAGATTCTCAGACCGTGGTTTTAGGGAATCGTAAAAAAAGGGATGATAATGGTCTGCGTAAATTTTCTTCTTTTGTTGGCAATGAAGTCAGGCGCCGTTTATTAAATGATGAATGCAGGGATACCGGTTGTAGTTTAAAATTATTTCCACGCGATGCTTTTTTAGCTTTGCCCCATTTCAATCATTTACATCGATTTTTACCTGCTTTATTCAAGAGAGCGGGATTTAAATTAGTGAATTTACCAGTCAACCATCGACCTCGATGGCATGGAGTTTCTAAATATGGCGTGATGAATCGCCTGTTCGTTGGCATACACGATTTAATCGGCGTTCGCTGGTTACTAAAGCGCCCTTGTTCCCCAGAGGTGAGAAGTTATGAACATTAATTATTTTTGGCTTACTATCGGCTTTATTGGGCAAGGAATATTTTCTGCACGTTTTATTGTACAGTGGCTAGTTTCTGAGAGGGAGAAGAAAAGTATTATCCCTGTCGCTTTTTGGTATCTAAGCTTATTTGGCGGCCTCACTTTACTGCTTTATTCGATTTATAAACGCGACCCGGTGTTTATTTTAGGGCAATCCACGGGTGTACTGATTTATGCCCGCAATTTGTATTTGATTCATCGCGAGCGCTCATCCCGACTTGCGAAATTAAGACGGCATAGTTTAGCAAGCAATAGCTGAGGCCCTCTATGCTGATATTTAGTAATAGCTCCCATACAGGGATGACAATTTAGGCATAATGAGTATTAACTTAAATTCATGCTAAAAACGAGATTGACGCATTAGCTTTTATTTCACTGCAGAATAGGCATAACCAGCAACGACCTTCTGGCTCTGAGAGTCTTTAATTAAGGTGATACCGCTAACTTCTGGCTGCATTCCTGCAAAAAAATCAACCCAAATGGGTCTTTCTGCTGTGTGCCAAATCAGCAAAGAATGACCACGTGGTAATCTCGGATAAGTAGATGGATGTAATAGCCAGCCACTTTCCTCAGGCCGTAATAGCATGAAATTGCCTAAAAGCCATAGTGAGTCGGCAACAAGGTATTCCGTAGGTCGAGCTGTTGTTTTGATAGCCTGCATCATTTGGTTGAGTAGTAAACGCTGCTGAATTCTTTGTTCATTATGGCCTCTGTAGATTAAAATTATAAAGAAAAGACACTGTGTCACTAAAGCCAAAATTAAAAAGTAGCTCACTCTTGGTTTTAATTCTCCCAGCAATTTCACGCGATTAAACATCAAAAGCGGAGATAGAAAAAGAATAGGTATCAGCCAGCGAGTTTCAAAATTACTCAGACCACCAAAGAAAACTAGGGCGATCAGCAGAGGGATGCTCATAAAATGATAACGACTAAGCAAGGAGTTCAAGGGATTTATCGGGGCGCTGTTTCGCCAATTTGAGAAGAAAAGTCCTGAAATAATGATATTAGGTACCACAAAAATGAGGCAACCTTTGATTAAATCGATGAAGCCATGAATTTGCCTAGTTTCATTCGTCAGTTTATAAGCACTACGAAAGGCAAGATTAGGATAGTGCGAAAGCCAGAAAAAATAAGGGCTAGCAATAATAGCGGCGATAAACAGGGTAATGAGTAAATGCCAGTTAAATAGTTTGGCGCGATAAGTGCTCAAAGAAATTGCACTAGCAAAGAGCAAACCAAGAAAGATGAGATAATTAAATTTAGAAAGAAGGCCAATGCCTATGAACAAACCGAAAATGGCATACCAAGCTGTTTTTTTCAAACGCGAGGGCGCAACAAACCAGTACCAGGAAACACAAGCTGCAAATAAAGCTAAAACAGAATGGGTATTGTCTTTTATTAAATCTAAACTGATTGAAGGAATAAAGACCCAGCTTAGCGTTGCACACCAGGCTAATGATCTAGACTGGCAGTAAAGGCGACAAATTTGATGAAAACTATAAAGGCAGGCAAAGAGCAGCAGGGATTTTAATACAGCAAGACTCACTAAATGTCGGCCAAACAACTGAAAAATAAAATATTGCAGCCAAGAGTAAAGAGGAGGCTGATCAGGGTAACCAAGGCTGAGTCGTTGAGCCATGACGATTTGTTCGGCCTCGTCAATTTCTAAAAGCTGCCCGCGCAAAAAAATACGCAATAAAAGAACAAGGATAGCGAATAAAAATAAAACAAGTGCCGGTTGTTTCAACCAATCTTGCTCTTCAATAGAATGTTTATTCAACTCTTTCATCTACCGATAAGTAATACAGAATTGTCATTTTTATCTATTTTGCTGATAATGCACAGATTTATTTTAGGGATAAACATGATTATCGCAGTTTATGGCGCTGGATATGTGGGTTTAGTGTCTGCTGCCTGCCTTGCTAAACTTGAGCATTTGGTTATCTGTGCTGATATTAATGAACAGCGCATTGCTCTACTTTTGCAGGGGCAGTGCCCGTTTTATGAGCAGAAACTGCCTGAGTTATTGCAGGAGCAACTTGCTAGAAAGCAGCTTCATTTTACTACTGATTTATCATCGGCTATAAAACAAGCAGAAGTACATATTATTGCTACGGGCACACCAAGCTTAGCAGATGGCAACGCTGATTTATCGCAGGTCTATGCAGTGGCTTCGCAAATTGCTAAAGAGGTCAATCAAGACTGTCTCGTAGTGATTAAATCCACTGTTCCTGTGGGTACCTCTGATGCAATTCAAGACCATATTCTTAAAGAGTTGGCTAGTTATGATAAGGCATTGCAAATCTCAGTCGCTTCTAACCCTGAATTTTTAAGAGAAGGAACGGCTGTTCAGGATTTTCTAAATGCAGATCGGGTAATTATCGGCGGAGAGCCGCAGACTCTTAGAGTTTTAAAATCCATTTATCAGCCTCTTAGCGACCAGGGTATTCCTGTTTTAGCCATGAGTCGACGCTCTGCAGAACTCACTAAATATTCAGCAAATGCCATGTTGGCCTGCCGTATCAGTTTTATCAATCAAATCAGCCAACTTGCGGATAAGTTGGGAGCGAATATCGATGAAATACGTCAAGGAATAGGCATGGATCATCGCATAGGTCCTCATTTTTTACAGGCAGGTATTGGTTATGGCGGGTCTTGCTTTCCTAAAGATGTGCGTGCTTTGATTCATACTGCTAAAGCAGTGGATGTGAATACTAATTTATTGGACGCAATAGAAACAATCAATTGCTTACAAAAAAACTGGATTTTTGAGCAAATATCGAAGCATTTTAAGCAAAAATTAAATGGATTAACGATAGGTATTTGGGGCCTATCATTTAAACCTGGAACCGATGATTTGCGCGAAGCCAGTAGCCTAGTGACTATTAATGCCTTATTAAAAAGCGGCGTTAACCTTCGCATTTTTGATCCTGTAGCGATGCCTGCCGCGCAGCAATTATTAGTAGATAAGGCTGCGATTAGTTGCTGCGACTCACTGGAGGCGGTTTTTGCTCAACCCTTACAAGCTTTAGTGATTGCGACTGAATGGCCGCAATTTAAAAATTATAATCTTCAGGTTCTAAAAACAAAGTTAGGAAACGCACCGCTCTTTGATGGTCGAAATTGTTTTGAGTTATCCAAGGTGATTGCGTCGCAATTAGCGTGTTATTATTCTGTAGGTCGTCCACCCATTGTGACGCGTTTAGAAGAACTGAGCTATTGCGAAGAATCTTAGATGGTCTTGTGGAAAAATATATGTACCACATCTTGAGCAAAGGAGTTTATTGACGATGCAAGTAAAGAAAGCTGTTTTTCCGGTTGCTGGAGTAGGTTCCCGTTTTTTACCCGCAACCAAAGCAAATCCAAAGGAAATGCTGCCGATTGTCGACAAGCCCTTGATTCAATATGCCGTAGAAGAAGCCGTTAGGGCGGGTATTAGCCATGTGATTTTTATCACCAGCTCAAGCAAACGAGCAATAGAAGATCATTTCGATAATCATTTCGAGCTAGAAATACGGTTGCAAGAACGAGGGAAGGAGCAATTACTTGAATTGGTAAGATCTGTTTCACCACCTGGGATTCAATTTTCATACGTGAGACAAAATCAACCTTTAGGTCTAGGTCATGCGGTTCTTTGCGCCGAGCATGTCATAGGTCATGATCCCTTTGCCGTTTTATTAGCGGATGATCTTATTGATGATTCAAAATTACCTTGCCTATCGATGATGACAGAGCTTTTCAAGCAAGAGCAGCACTCCATTGTGGCAGTTCAACCTGTTCCTTGGAATGAGGTGAGTCACTATGGAATTGTACGAGTCGCTGGCGCATCGGAGAACCACGCGGTCATTCTTGATATGGTTGAAAAGCCACAAAGAGAGTTAGCACCTTCAAATCTCGCAGCCGTCGGCAGGTATATTTTTACCCCAGAGATTTTTAGCTGTCTTAGGCAAACAACCCCTGATTCTCGAGGCGAAACTCAGTTAACCGACGGCATCAAGCATTTAGTCAATCAACAAAAAGTCTATGCCTACCAATTCCTGGGAAAACGTTATGATTGCGGATCGAAATTAGGTTATTTGCAGGCTACGGTGGAGTTTGGAATGTATCATTCTGAAGTAGGGCAGGCTTTTAGGGATTATTTACGCAGCTTAGACGAGTGAGCTTTAAAATTTTTTTATCCCGAGATCGGTGGTTTTTCATTCATCCTGTTGAACTGAAGCTACCATCTCTGGCAATATGCGGGACTGATTTGAAATTCCAGTGAGGAACTATGAAAATTCTAGTTGCAGTGAAGCGAGTAGTAGACCCCTACGTCAAAGTGCGAGTTAAGGCAGATGGTACGGGGGTGGAAAAGCAAAACGTCAAAATGTCAATGAATCCTTTTGACGAAATTGCAATGGAGCAAGCAATCCGCTTGCTGGAACAAAAAATTGCAACAGAAGTCATCGCTGTAACAATAGGCTCTGATGCCAGCCAAGAAACGTTGAGACAGGCTCTGGCTTTGGGAGCAAATCGGGCAATCCTCGTCAAAACCGACAATGATCTTTGTAGTCTTAATATTGCAAAAATCTTGCAAAAAATTGCTGTTGATGAGCAACCTGATTTGATTTTAATGGGCAAGCAAGCGATTGATGGTGATAACAACCAAACTCCGCAAATGCTAGCAGCACTATTGAATTGGCCTCAAGCAACCTTTATCTCTGAATTGAATATCGATGGACGTTCTATAAAAACAACCCGTGAAATAGATGGCGGTTTGGAAACGCTCGAAATGACTTTACCGGCAGTAATCTCCGTTGATCTTCGCTTAAATGAACCGCGCTATGCTAGTTTACCCAACATTATGAAAGCAAAGTCTAAACCTTTATCAGTGCTTGATTTAGAAACACTGGGTTTAGATCTCAAAAAACATATCGAAATTCTTGCAGTAACAGCGCCTCCAACTCGTAGTGGAGGAATAAAAGTGGATTCAGTGGAAGAACTACTGAAAAAATTAAAAGAAGAAGCCAAGGTGCTTTAATCAGGAGGACATTATGAGCACTTTAGTCATCGTTGAACACGATAACCAACAAATGCATGCAGCAACACGTAATACTTTTGCAGCTGCACTGCAATTAGATAAAAATCCAGTCTTACTTGTCGTAGGTTATGATTGTCAAAAAGTCGCTCAGCAAGCCGCGGCTATGGCTGGCGTGCATGCAGTGTGGTTAGTTGATAATCCTTGCTATGCTCATCAGCTTGCAGAAAATGTGAGTGAATTAGTTGTTTCAATGGCCTCTTCATTTTCGGCAATTCTTGCTCCTGCCTCTACTTTTGGTAAAAATTTATTACCTCGTGTTGCTGCAAAATTAGATGTCACACAAGTTTCGGATGTGAGCCGGATCATTGATCATAACAGCTTTGAGCACCCAATCTACGCAGGTAATGCGATCGAAACCGTTCGAGTTTTGGATCCGATTAAAGTCTTAACAATTCGCACAACCGCGTTTGATGCTATCAATGAAACACAAAGTCCTTGTTCTATTGATCAGATTGATAAACCAATTGAAGAAAAGAATACGCATTTCATTAAGCACGAACTAAGCCGTTCAGAGCGTCCTGATTTGAGTAGTGCTAAAATTGTTGTTTCCGGTGGGCGTGGTTTGCAATCCGCAGAGAAATTTAAGTTAATCGAAGAACTTGCTGATGCTTTGGGTGCCGCAGTCGGCGCATCAAGGGCTGCAGTTGATGCTGGTTTTGTTCCGAATGATTTCCAGGTTGGCCAGACTGGAAAAGTAGTCGCTCCTGCTTTGTACATTGCTGTTGGTATTTCTGGAGCAATACAACATTTGGCAGGCATGAAAGATTCAAAAGTTATCGTAGCGATTAACAAGGATGCTGAGGCGCCAATTTTTCAAATTGCTACTTATGGCTTGGTTGGTGATTTGTTTGAATTGATTCCGAAAATGATTAAGCAAATAAAGGAAAATTAAGAAACATTAGGCTAACAATAAGAGGAATAAATTATGTTTGTTGGAGTTCCAAAGGAAATAAAATCGCAGGAAAATCGCGTTGGGCTTGTACCTGCAAGTGTTAGAGAAATAGTACGCGTCGGCTCTACAGTTTTAGTAGAGAAGGGGGCAGGCTTGGGAATTGGTATTAGCGATGACCATTACAGCGCGGCAGGAGCTGAAATAGTTGCGACGCCTGATGAAATTTTTGAGCGCGCTGAACTTATTGTTAAAGTCAAAGAACCACAACCCATTGAATGTCGACGTTTAAGGGAAGGACAAACGCTATTTACCTATTTGCACTTAGCGCCAGATCCCCAACAAACTCGTCTCCTCAAAGAATCTGGAGCAACAGCAATTGCTTACGAAACTGTAACCCAAAATGATGGTGGATTACCCTTGCTAACACCAATGTCACAGGTTGCTGGACGGATGTCTATTCAAGCTGGAGCACATTGCTTGGAGATGGCACAGGGCGGCTCTGGGGTTTTATTAGGCGGCGTTCCCGGTGTTGCACCTGCAAATGTCGTGGTAATTGGCGGCGGTGTAGTGGGAACTAACGCTGTGCGTATGGCGATGGGTATGGAAGCTCGTGTTACTGTCTTGGACAAATCCTTATGTCGCTTGCGAGAGCTTGATTTTCAGTTCGGCTCAAAGCTCAATACAATTTATGCAACGGTTGAGGCTTTAGAGCAATATGTGGCTGAGGCTGATTTAGTCATCGGAGCAGTACTTGTTCCGGGTGCAGCAGCTCCCAAATTAGTTACGCGTGATATGTTAAAAACAATGCGTCCAGGCTCTGTGGTAGTTGATGTCGCCATCGATCAGGGCGGTTGCTTTGAAACGAGTAAGCCAACCACGCATCAAGAGCCGACTTATGTGGTGGATAATGTAGTGCATTATTGCGTCGCTAATATGCCCGGTGCTGTTCCACGCACTTCAACCTTCGCACTCAATAATGCAACTCTGCCTTTTGTGATGAGTTTGGTTACTAAAGGCGTTAAACTAGCTTTATTAAGCGACGGACATTTATTGAATGGCTTGAATGTTCACAAAGGCATGATTACTTATGAAGCAGTGGCTCGCGATTTAGGCTATGAATACGTTGCAGCGACGGATGCTTTGGTGAGTTAGTTCCTTATTGTTGCTAGCATAGCGTAGGTTGGGTCTTGGCCGGCCCAACCTACGCTTTTTGTAAGGTCTTAGGCTGAGCTCGAGCAGCTATCTGCTCTCTATAAGGCTGCAATTTAGATAAAATCAAAGGTTGTAGTAAGCCTTTGGCCAAGAAAAGCGAAGCGAGAGGTGAAAGATGGGCGATATCCCAAGTCACTAAACCTTCACGTTTATTACCATTAACATAAGAGATACAACCTTTTCTATTGCAGAAAAAATCCCATAATGAAACATAGTGTATGCCATTAGCAGCATTCATGTATTTCTTCTTCATAGTCCACTCAGTGGATAAAACATCTGGTCTAATATTGTCTTGAGTAATCCGTTTAGGAACGTAATGCCAATATTTATTGAGAACCAATTTATGCAAGGCAATATTCCACTGCGGAACTGGGCCTAAAACAAAAATATTTTCAATACCTGTGTTCTTTAACCCCATAATTAGTTTGTCCAAATCAGCGTTATTTTCATGGTTTGTAGCCTGAGCGAAAATGACAATTTGTGGATGCTGTTTTCTAACGGTGTCGAGAGCAACTTTGTTGGATACGATACAGTAATTATCGTTTTTACTGAGCGGTCTATCCACCCATGCCGGCTGACAAGCAGAACTTGCTACTTGCAGAATGGAAATATCATTAGGCAGAGTTTTGGCTAAGCCATAATAGAGATGTTGGGCATGAGAGTCGCCCCAGAGAAAGATAGATAACTCCGTTTTTGCTGTTTGGCAGCTCTTTGCAATTGAGGGCATAGGTACCATCGTGGCATGTTCATGCTCATAAGCGTCAACATCATAGAAGTTGCATTCGTTTCTGTATTTTTGGCCTATTTTATTTTGAGCGATGTATTTTAACCTCGGATAAGAATTTTCAAAAAAATCTGCATACTCGCCGCGATCTTTTAAACGAAAAAGAAAACCATCATATTTATCGGTTTGATAACCAAGGAAACCTATCAAAAAAATAGTAAAAACTAACCCAACTTTAACTTTGCTTTGTCGACTAAAGCGCAGTGGTTTTTCAATAAATTGATAAGTAAGCCAAGCAAAAACGATGCTAAATGCTATTAAAATTAAGCTGATTTTAGTTGGAATTAGCTCACCTAAAAAAATATGTCCAAAGGACAACAAAGGCCAGTGCCATAGATAAAGTGGATAACTAATTAAACCGAGCCATCTCATTATAGGATTAGAAAGAATAATTCGGTTTAACCAAGCCTGAGGACCGGCAGCAATAATATGAAAACTACCTATGCAAGGTAACAAAGCCCACCATCCGGGAAAATTCTTTCTTTTATCAATTAAGAGAAGGGCTAAGCTAATTAAAATAAAGCCGAATAAGGATTGATAATGAGCTAAGGTTTTTTGTTCATGAGCTAAAATAAGATGTCGATTTTTATCATGGAAACGAAATTTCAGAATGGCAGTCCATTTAATTGGGTTAAGGCTTAGGTAGGCTAGCAAGGCACCAGTCAATAACTCCCAAAAACGGCTAATAGGCGAGTAAAATACTTCAATTCGATGGCGATGAACATTGGCAACATTAAATCCAAATGAGATTGAAATAATAATGAGAGTGAGTATTAAAAGATTGGATTTTCTTTTATAAGCTAACCAAAGTAAAAGTGGCCAAATAATATAGAATTGTTCTTCGATAGCTAAAGACCATAAATGTAAAAAAGGTTTTGTTTCTGCAACATTATCGAAATAACCAGCTTCGCCCCAGAAGGTAAAGTTAGAGATAAATCCCGCACAAGAAGCCATATGCTTACCAAGTTGCTTATATTCATCGCCAAGAAGCATAAACCAACCGAATATATAACAGCTGATTAATACAAAAATCAGTGCAGGAAAAATACGTTTAATACGGCGCGAGTAAAAATCTACGAAACTAAAACTGTTATTAGCCAAATTTTCTAAAATGATTTTGCTAATTAAAAATCCTGAAATAACAAAGAAAATATCAACACCGACAAAGCCTCCCTTGAGTAAAGTGGGAAAGGCATGAAAACAAACCACAGAGAGGACCGCAATAGCGCGAAGACCATCAATGTCTGGTCGGTATTGGGAGTGTGACATTCAGATCCTTGACTAGAATAAAGAGCGCCTATTATTACTTATAAAAAGGAAAATTAGAATAAGATTAATGGGTTGACAAAAGTCGGGCCAAGGCTCGACATTCAACAATAATCTAAAACAAATTTTCCTGCTCTTGTGCTTGCGTATCAGCGGAAGCTTGAACCGTTGAATTATCCGCAGTGACAGTGGGATCACTATAAACCGAGGTTGATGAATTAGATTCCTCAGAACCTGGAATGTCCTGCTCTCGGAAGTATTCAAGGATCGCATTCGCTTGATTATTTTTAGCAAGCAAACCCGTGGTTGGATCAATGCGAACAGAAATTACATTTTGCGGTTGAGTTAATTCCTGCTCAGAAGTATTCGCTAAGGCTATTTTCATAAAGTCTATCCATAGAGGTAGAGCAAGCTTAGCAGCGTATTCATGTAAGGATTGCGGAGTATCAAAACCAACCCAAGTAGTAACTACAATTTCTGAATTAAAGCCAGCAAACCATGCATCGACCTGATCATTAGTCGTTCCGGTTTTACCAGCAAGATCTTGACGATTGAGCACTTTCGCAGCGTGAGCTGTACCATGTTGAATAACATCTTTTAAAGCAGAGTTCATCAAAAAGGCAACGTCTTCTGGAATGACGCGCGGTGCTAAAGTAGAGGGATCCACTTTAGTTGGATCACAATTTTTACAAACAACCGTCGGTTTAGCTTGTAAAAGAATTTTGCCGTCATTATCTGTAATATGATCAATCAAGAAGGGTTCCACTTTATACCCTCCATTGGCAAAAACAGCGTAGGCAGTAGTTAAATCCATGGGGCTGACTGAAAGGCTCCCTAATGCTAAAGATAAGGCTCTGGGTAAGCTCGATTTACGGAAACCAAAACGACTAATGAAATCGATAGCATAATCAAAACCGATATCATCCAAAACACGAATAGACACTAAATTGCGTGAGCGGACTAAAGCATCCTTGAGTCGAGTTGGACCGTTAAAGGTCAGATTATCGTTATGTGGGCGCCATAAATTGGCTTGACTGGGATCATCAACAACGACAGGGGCATCATTGACAAGTGTGGCTAGGGTATAGCCTTTATTCAAAGCTGCAGCATAAATGAAAGGTTTAAAACTTGAACCAGGTTGTCTTTCTGATTGCGTTGCACGGTTAAATTTACTTTTTTGGAAATTAAATCCACCGACTAACGCTTCCAATGCGCCATTATTTGGATTTAAAGCAACAAGCGCTGCTTCCACCTGGGGCACTTGGGATAATTGCCAGATATTATTTTGATTGCGCGCATAGACAACATCCCCGACTTTAACGACTTGACTTGCTTTGCTAGGCGCTTTACCCATCCAACCGTTTTTAAGCGCAGGTCTTGCCCAAGATAATCCCTCCCAGGGAATGGTGAATTTTAATCCATAACGAGTCGCCGCGGAGGCTTCTTTTTCGCCGACGGATAAAATAACAACTGGCTCAAGATCATTAATAATTGGATATTGAGCAAGAATCTTATGTAATGATTCAGTGGATTGACCATCAACGCCGCTGATATTAGCAATAGGACCTCTATAGCCATGACGACGATCGTAAGCGAGGAGATTATTCGTAACAACCTGATTGGCAGCCGTTTGTAGAGGGCCTTTGATCGTGGTGTATACTTTATAGCCTTTAGTATAAGCTTTTGAGCCAAAATGATCGAACATGGACTGGCGAATCATTTCTGCCACATAAGGCGCATTAACTTGTATATTGGTACCATGATAGGTTGCTGTAATAGGCTGGCTTATTGCCTCCTGATATTCTTTCTCGGTGATAAATTTTTCTTCGAGTAGCCGTTCCAACACGTGATCTCGACGTTTCTTTGCTGCTAGAGGATTGGCAATAGGGTTTTGCGTTGAAGGCGCTTGAGGCAAGCCTGCAATCATGGCTATTTCAGCGAGATTTAATTCTTTCAAGCTTTTACCGTAGTAAACCATCGCTGCAGCCCCTACACCATAAGCACGGTTTCCTAAATAAATTTTATTAAGATAAAGCTCGAGAATTTTCTCTTTACTTAATTCGCGATCGATTTTTATAGCGAGTAAAATTTCATTGAATTTACGCAAAAAAGTTTTTTTGCGTGTTAAAAAGAAGTTGCGCGCGACCTGCATGGTGATTGTACTACCACCTTGTGATTTTGTACCGGTTTGGATCATACGCACTGTTGCTCGCCCCAAACCGAAGATATCTACACCTGGATGTTCGAAAAATCGCTGATCTTCAGTGGCTAAAAGAGCATGAACCAGCATAGGGGGTATTTCTTCATAGGTGGCAGGTATGCGTCTTTTCTCGCCATATTCCTGAATAAGTAAGCCGTCTTGAGTGTAGATTCGTAAAGGAACTTGCAAATGAACTGTTTTCAACGATTCGACACTGGGAAGCTGACTTTCAAGGTATAGATAAAGGAAACTTAGACAGACAATAAAAAGAAAGAAAAGGCTAACCAATGCCCAAATCCCTTTGCGCCAGAAATATGCGGGTTTTTTCATGAGACGAGTATTATAGATATAGATATTGAATTTGTTGATTATAGCGCTATTTAATAGTATTTTGCGAATTATAGTGAAAACTCATGAAAATAAGGTTTTTCTGGTGATTTGCTAGGTAAATTTCTTCATGCTCTGAATCCTTGCAGCTTGAGAGCTTCCTCTCTCCTACCTACGTACTGCGGTTTTAGCAGCTCCTAATTTAGCATGGGGATTATTGCTGGTATAACCCAGTTGTTGGCTTAATTCATGACTGTACACCAAGCTTTGTATCAAGATGTGTAGAAGATTCAGGGCTTGTCCGCGGTATCCAGGCGATCTTTTTTCATACTTAGATCTCTGGATCCCGCGAACAAGTCGCAGGACGTAGAGATGGAATTGAACCATGCACAATGCCGGCTTTGAGTGTCTCTTAGGGATTACTGCTACTGTCATTTCCACCAGGAGCAGGAGTAAGTTGGAATCCACTAACCGGGCTCGAGCTGGTAGTTGAACTCTGGCTGATAACAGGTAGTGGGAAAAATCGTCCAGGAAATGGACGAGTGTTTCCAAAATTTGCTCCAAGTAATAGAGGAGAAGTACCGCCTGGAAGTAATCTTTCTCTTGATCCTAGCAGCCTCAATAGGTCATCAGACTTTTTAGAAGATTCTGAAGAATCCGCTTTATTTTGCGGAACCTCAGGTTTTTCCTTAAGCTTGGTATTCCCTTGCTCTAACAAACCCAACTGCTTATTGATTTCTTCAGATTGTCTTTGCCTTTCTAATTCCTCTAACCGCTTTGCTTTTCCCTCTGCAGCAGCTAACTTTTTTTTCAGAGCTGGAATTTCGCTATTTTCTTCCTCTAATTGTTTATTTTTCCTTTCAAGTGCTGCAATCTGCTTTTGCAAATCATAACTTTCTTTTACTTCTTCTTTATGTGTATCTACAAGAGCTTTTGCTTTTCCCTCAGCAGCTGATAACTTTTCTTCCTCTAATTGTTTATTTTTCCTTTTAAGTTCTGCAATCTCTTCTTGCAAATCATAACTTTCTTTTACTTCTGCTTTATGCGTATCTACAAGACCTTTGATCACTTCCCTTACCTCAGATTCTGGTGTGACAAATTTAAGTTCGAAGGGAGTCAAAATATTTTTTTCTATGATTTCTGCAGAAACGCAAGGAGAGTAGTTTTGAAAAGCACCACGTATGAAACCATACATTGCCTCTTCATTGCCATCGTACTCAATTTTTATTTGTTTCGAATGAGAAAGTTCTCTTAACTTCTGCATATTCAGAATGAAAGCAACTAAATTATTTTCTATTTCTTGATAATCAGAGTCTTTTAGTGGTGTTGCCTGATCTACTAGAGGTTTAAATTTTCGGATGAGATGAAGAAGATAATTAAGTACCGGGGTTCTGGTATTATACTTTTTAGTTGCTTCTACAATAAGTTCACGGAGATCGCTTAATAATTCTTCGTGAGGTTTTTTTAGGCGGGCCAGAGCCGATTGATCTTTTTCAGTTTGTGCTTCGTTATAACGAATAATGGTAACTGCCAATGCTCTCATCATTCTTTTTAAATCAGACATAGATACTCCTTGTAATTGTGAACTGACAAAAAATAACATTCCAAGTCATTCACTATATTAAAATAATACGATGAGCGCAAGCCTTAGCCAGATAGGTAATTGAAAGTTATTTAGTGCAATTTTCATACTATTAAATGCTTCAAAAAAAAATTTCCTTTTATTAAAGACTCAGGTATTATGGCCGCGCTGAACAAGTTGAATGGAAAAAGATTTTTCAGCTTTGAACATAGTCCAACTCATGCAATAAATGGAGTAGTAAGTGCTTAAACGATTCCGATCCAAGTCTCGTACAGTGCTTGGTATAGATCTTAGTCCAACAGCAATCAAAGTGATTGAAATTTCCCTTCAGGATGCAAAGCCCTGTATTGAAGCCTATGCTTATCACTCTTTCCCATCAAACATAAAAGAGTCTGCGAAAAATGATGAACTCACTGCAGTGCTCAAAAAACTGCTCTTGGGTATCAATTCAACCGCCAAATACGCAGCTATCGCTCTTCCTGACTCGATGGTCATTAGCAAAACTATTCAACTTGTTGCTAGTCTCAACGATTCTGAACGCGAAGAGCTGGCAATCCATGAAGCCAATAAATCACTTTTCTCCTCTGAAGAAATTAGTATTGATTTCACCGTATTGGGTGCGAGTAGTGAATTTGCCGGGATGCTTGATATTTTACTGGTCATTTCCAAAGCGGAAAACATTAATAAGCCTGTCAAAGCGATTAGAAATGCGGGTGTAGAAGTCAAAGTGGTTGAGCTTGAGTCGCATGCCCTTGCTCGCGCTATAGGGCGATTAATAAGTCAAAATAAAGTCATTGGCATTATTGACCTAGGCTATCAACTCATCCGTTTATGTTTCATTAATAATGAAAGGATCCTCTACACACGTGAAGAAGAAGTATTTGGAAATCAACAATTCTTTGATGTATTTCAACAGACTTCTCTAGCTCAAAGCGCTAGGCAAAATACTCTGTTAGATAGGGAGTCTGAGTTGATCGTGTTGCATATTAAACGAAATTTACAGTTTTTCTTTGCAAATTCTCACCATGAGAATGTTGAACAGATTTATTTGGTCGGAGAGAGGTCAAATTTAGTTCAATTATCTAAACTCATCCAAGAAGCAGTAAAAATCTCCACTCAAGTTGCTAATCCCTTAAATGGATTGATTGTCGCTAAGGATCTCAATGTAGAAGAACTTACCCAGCTTGGCCCATCCTTTTCGGTCGCTATAGGTTTAGCTTTGAGGGCAATCGCATGTTAGTTGAAATTAATTTATTACCCTGGCGTCAGATAAAACGTAATGAAGAAAAAAAGAAATTCATTCTCATTCTTGGGCTTGGATTTTTACTCATTATCCTCCTTTGTGTATTGCTGCATGGTGGTATGGCTTCGTTAACTCAGGGTCAGAATGATCGGATTCAACGTCTTAAAGAAGAAATTATCTTGGTGAATGGGCGAATAACGAGAATCGAACAAATCAAAAAACGGAAAGAAGAATTAATTAAGCGAATATTTTTTTTACAAAATATACAAAATGATGGTTATTTAATTATTCATCTATTTGATGAGTTGACTAAGTTAATTCCTCAGGATGCCTTTCTCAATCGAATGCAGCGAAATGGTGAAAAGGTGGTTTTGCAAGGTATTGCTGAATTCAATGAAAAAATAACCAGTTTGATGCGCAATATTAAACGGAATCCTTGGATGGAAAAACCGAGTCTTATTGAGATTAAAAAGGCTGAAAATTCCAATCAAAAAGTTTTTAACCTTAGTTTTATTCTCAAAACAAATTTTAATAAGAAATTCGCCAATGAATAAATTGATTTATAGCAAAATAAATTGGGAATCCTTCAACCGATTATCAGTGAGACAGCAGTATGGCTTACTTGTTTTCATGTTAATCTTTGGTGTTTGGATAAGCTATTGGTTTATTTTAAGATCAGATATATATCAATATAAAAGTTTATTGATTGAAGAAAATAATTTGCGAATCGAGTTTGAGAGAAAACAAAGAAAATCCAATTTGCTTTCTTATAAAAAACAATTTCAATCCTTAAAAAAATGTTATAAAGAAAAATTGAAAATAGTGACAAATAAAGATGAGGTTTATAATTTATTAAATGACATCTCAAAAGTAGGATCTGAGTCTGGTCTTGTCATGGAGCTTTTTTCTCCTCGATTAGTTGAGTCGAAGAATTTTCTTAGTGAAATTAGGGTTAGCATGGTAATGATTGGCGAGTATCAACAATTATCACTATTTTTAAGTCGAATTTTGCAGTTTAACCGGTTAATAAAATTCTGTGATTTTGATCTAAAAAAATTATCTTTTGATGAGTACAAAAATAGTATTAAGAAAGAATCAAAATCCTTATTGCGCATGACAATGAGAGCAAAAATTTATCAACACAAAAATAATAACTATTATGAATAAATGGATGATATGCCTTTGTTTTTTATTAAAATTAACGAGCTCTAATGCGGCTGTAGATACTCTAAGTTTTTATTTAAGCAAGATTAAAAATCAGTTACAGCAACCTGCTGATTCTATTCCTCAGCTTAAAAGGTTGCCTCGTTTTTTTTACCCTAAAAAACATCCTAACAGTGATCCTTTTGTAGCAAAATTGCCTCGCCATGAAACGAAAATTATTTTTTCTAAAGATAAACAATTATTACAGTCATCTTCTATGGAGTCTATTCGCTATAACGGGATGTTGAAACAGGATTCTTTTTTATGGGCAATTATAAGTTGGCCGAATGGAGAATTATCATTCGTAGGCTTGGGCGGTTATTTAGGAAAAAATAACTGGAAAGTTATCGAGATTAGAGAAGATTCACTTCTTATGGAAGAGAAAACTCTTGTTGCAGGTCGATGGATAAAACAAGTCAAAGCACTTCATTTTGGATAGATTGAAGTGATGAAATGGGCAATTTAGGAGTGGATTTTGGACAAAATTATCTTGGCACTCGTACTATTTATGAGTAGTGGTCATTTGTTTGCCAAGAATAATGGCTTCGATCAAATGAAAACCAAGGCTGTTCAACAAGAAAATAAAATAGAAAGAGTTGAGTCGCCGCCTTTTAAACAAAAAACTTTTAATGGTAAAACTATCTCTCTGAATTTTCAAAATATTAAGCTAAGAGCTCTTCTGCAATTAATGGCTAATTTTACTGGAATAAACATAGTAGTCAGTGATAAAGTAGGCGGTAATATTAGCTTGCGTTTGCACGATATTCCCTGGGATCAGGCGTTGGACATTATTCTTGCAGCCAGATCTTTAACTAAACGGAAAATGGGCAATGTGATGCTGATAGCTCCGGTTGATGAAATCATCGAGTTTGAAAAAAAAGAATTTAGTGTAGAGAACGATTTAAGTAGTTTAGTGCCTCTGCGAATAGAGTTATTGCAAATTAACTATGCAAAAGCGACTGATATTGCTAATTTATTAAGAGATCAAAATGCTAAACTGTTATCCTCACGCGGGAGCCTAAGTGTGGACCCGAGAACTAATACGATTTGGATACAGGATGCTCAGTCTCAGCTTGAAAAAGTAAGAGAATTTGTAAGGCGCCTTGATGTACCAGTGAAACAAGTTTTAATTGAAGCTCGTATAGTTAATGCGTCGAAAGATTTTGTGAGAGACTTAGGTATCCGCTTTGGTATCTCCAGGCCCCATCACTTAATGGGTCGATTAAGAGATAGCAAGCAAATAGTGGAAACGAGTGATTCGCAGGAGAATTATCCTCTATCTGAGCGTTTAAATCTCGACCTCGCTGCGGTGCCTTTTTCAGCATCACCAGCATCTGTAGGCATTGCTTTAGCTAAATTAGGCAATGGGATACTGCTTGATTTAGAGCTTTCGGCACTTGAGAGTGAAGGAAAAGGAGAAATAATTGCTAATCCAAGACTGATAACAACCAACCAACAAGCAGCTGTTATTGAGTCAGGAGAGGAAATACCATACCAAGAAGCAACCTTAAGCGGAGCAACTGCTATTTCATTTAAAAAAGCGGTACTCAGCTTAAAAGTGACACCACAAATTACTCCAGATAGTAAGATTTTGATGGATATCCATATCAATCAAGATCTTCCGTCTGTAAAAATATTTAATGGGGTTCCTTCTATTTTAACAAAGGAAATTCAAACAAGCGTCTTAATAAATGATGGACAAACGATTGTTTTAGGAGGTATTTATAAACAAGATAAATACAAAGCGCTCAATCGTGTACCTTTCCTAGGAGAGTTGCCTGTTGTAGGGCAATTATTTAGAAATAATACGACAGTAGTTAAAAATGAGGAGTTGCTCATTTTCATTACTCCTAGGATAATAACAAACAACTTGTCAGGAATAACAAAAGAAGGACGAAGGCAAGCGTTTGCAGGAGGTGTAGAGTTGGACAAGTTTGGTAAGCCATTGGGATCAATTCATTAGCTAGACAAAAGATCCTTAAAGCTACCATGTTAATCAAACTTGGGGTCGATTTCCCAATGTTACAGTGAAAAAGGGGTATGTAATTAAAAATGAGCATAGTTAAAGTACGCAATATATTTCTAATAGGGCCGATGGGAGCAGGTAAGAGTACAATAGGCCGTACTTTGGCAAAGGAGCTTAAGCTTGAGTTCTTTGATTCAGACGAAGTGATCGAAGAGCGTGCAGGGGCAGATATTTCCTGGATTTTTGATATCGAAGGTGAGGAGGGATTTCGTCGTCGCGAGCAGAAAGTGATTGATGAATTAACCCAAAAAAGCAATATTGTTTTAGCCACAGGTGGTGGGGTAGTGATGACTCCTGAAAATCGCAATGCTCTTGCCGGCCGTGGTACGGTTATTTATCTCAAAACCTCTTTACAGCAACAATATGAGCGAACCAAACGTGATACCAAACGTCCACTACTACAAACAGATGATTTAGAGGGACGTCTGGAAATGCTGCGTGATGAGCGAGAACCCTTTTATGATGAGTTGGCTGATATCAGTTTTGAAACAGACAAATTAACTGTTAAGGCAGTGGCTAATAATATTATTAAATACATCTATGGCGAAATTTGAACTAGACCAAGAATTAATTGTCCGCTTGCCTGGACATGACTATCCCATTCTTATTGGGTATCATGCTTTAGAAGACGAGGAACTGCTTCGTCGTAATGTATTGTCTAAGCAAGTCCTGATAGTGACCAATACTACGATCGCTCCGCTTTATCTAAGGTATGTGCAATCGGCTTTTGCTGATCGACAATGTGATGCTGTTATCCTGGAAGATGGTGAAGCGTTTAAAAATCAACAGAGTTTATTTAAGATTTATGACAGCCTAATAGCCAAACAACATCATCGTGATACTACCTTAATCGCTTTGGGAGGAGGAGTAATTGGTGATATTACTGGCTTTGCCGCATCAACTTATCAACGAGGCGTACGATTCATACAAATCCCAACTACCTTATTAGCTCAGGTTGATGCCTCCGTGGGTGGAAAAACAGCGATCAATCATCCCAAAGCAAAAAATATGATCGGTTGTTTTCATCAACCCCACGCAGTAATTATCGATTTAAACAGTTTGCATACTCTGCCTTCACGAGAATTTCGTGCAGGTCTGGCTGAAGTTATCAAATATGCTGTATTGGTTGGAGGCGAATTCTTTGACCTCGTTTACTCTGCATTAGAAGAAGGATTAGATGCAAACCACGCTAAGAAATTGCCGGCAATTATTGGCAAGAGCTGCCAAATTAAAGCTGAGATTGTAGAAGCTGATGAGCGAGAAACAGGACAACGAGCATTATTAAATTTGGGACATACTTTTGCCCATGCATTAGAAGCTTATACGCATTATAATCGTTGGTTGCACGGGGAAGCAGTTGCGATTGGGATTTATTGTGCAGCGTTACTTTCTTATCAGCTCGGACAAATTGATGAAAAAGAATTACATTTGGTTGATAAAATGCTCATGATGGCTAAATTACCATGCAGAATCCCCGCTGATATTGACCTTAATGAGCTACGTGCATTAATGTCTCAAGATAAAAAGATAAAAGATAAGAGTTTGCGCTTTATATTAATGAGAGCAGTTGGAAATTGTTATATCGAGAATAAAGTGTCGGAAGACAGTTTACTTTTGTCATTGCAAACTGCAGTCGAAGGAGATTAATTATGCAAAATGAGGCAATTGAGCCAGGCATCAAGGAGGGAATCAATCCAGTTGCCAAACAAATTTTTAAGCCCAGCTCTTGGCTTACAAAGATCGATTATATTAATCACCTCGTCTTATTTAATAATGTATTGATAGCCGTTTTGGCGGAGCAGGGCGCAGGTAAATCGACTTTTGCTGAAGTGTTGCAATCCAGTTTAGATTCACAAATTAAAACGCATGTGGTGAAAGCGGTAGCCCCTTTTTCTCAATCTGATTTTTTAACGCAGTTGGATACAGTTTTTCATTTTCGCATGGATACAGAAATCAGCCTTGCGAAGTTGGTTAATCAAATTAACGAGCGAAAAGCGCAGGTCTTGATTATTATTGACGATGCACAACATTTACCTGATTCATTCTTACAGGAGGTTTTGTTTGAATTAAAGCATCAGGGCGAGAGTGGTTTTTTCCATCTTTGCCTAGTCTCTGGTTTTTCGTTGGTCGCAAGCTTAAATAAATTAGAACCCAATTTAATTCATACTTTAGAGCCAGGTGCTTTAACCGAAGTGGAGACAAAAACTTATCTATTAAATTCTTTACCCCCGCTCAAAGCATTAGATAAAACAATGACCGAAAAACGCTTAGAGCAGTTTTATCAGATGACTGGTGGGAGTATTGCAAGAATTAATAATCAAATGAAAGATTATTTTTGCCCTGAACCCATTAAATCAGCAGATAGACGTAAGTCTTTTGTTAGAAATTTGGGGTTTCTGGCTACTGCAGGAATTGCTTTAATGGCTTCATCCTATATATGGCAAAATCAATTTTTGCCGTCATCGTCTACCAATGCATTAGAAGAGCTTGAATATAAAATAAGCGAACCAGTGGCTGAAATCAGCCAACCCTTGCCTTCCTTAGTGCCGCTTATTCCTGTATTAGAAAAAGAGCCTGTCTTGGTTAGCCAGCTACCCGATATTAATCATGAATTAGCTAGCCGACCCAGTCAGATACCAGGATGGTTAGCTTCGGCAGTGAAACAACAGGTGCAACCTTCGCCAAAACGCATTGTGGATGTAGTCCTTGAAGAGGAATCAGATGACTCATTGGTAGTAAGGGACAGGGTAGTAGTAATCCCTAAGACTTTGCACGCCACAGAAAAAGCAGCAAAACCAGCACCTAAAGTTGCTGCAGCGGCTCAGACTATTCCTAGTAAATTTGGCCAAGCCAGAATGGCTACGGGTAGACAGTTTACTATCCAAGTATTGGCAAGCCGTAAACGCGATGATGTAATGCGTTTTGTTAATAATCATAAAATGGTTGCAAATACGAAAATTCGTTTAACAAAACGTGATGGTTTGGATTGGTACGTCCTGACGATCGGCGAGTTTGGCCAAATGGATCAGGCTCAAGCTGCAGTTAGAGGTTTACCTGCAGAGCTTGCTAAATTTAATCCTTGGATTAGACCTGTTGCACAGCTAAAAGCAGTGGGTTAGGCGCTGCCTTTAGGATAAAAACCCCCTTCCGCCTACGTCCCGCGGCTTATCCGCGGGATCCATGGATCTAATGCCAAAGTAAGATCTCTAGATCCCGCGGACAAGCCAGGCGACGTAGGGATGGGGTAAATAGTCAAAAAAATTCTTAAGGCAGCGCTATTAGGCCAAGACCCAACCTACACTAACTTCCATTCAAATGACTGAGCAACCGTCTTCTGTTTCGTCCAAGTTAGATAACCGATGACCGCCATCCCTGTATAGACAAGCATCAATAAGCAATGAAACGGTAATTGCTTATGAAAATACATATAGGCATAGATGCTGTCGGTAACCAGCCAAAAAAACCAAGCAGCAAGTGCTTTATGGCATATGAGCCATTGGGCGGCAAGGCTTAATGAGGTAGTTAGTGCGTCCAATAGAACGATATTGGAGTGGGTAAAGGTCGATAGCAAGATGCTAAAAAGAATAAAACAACTTATAACGGCAATAAGTAGTATAGTCCATTGTCTTTTTGAGAGTTTACGAATGTTTCCTGGCTGTTCGGTTGGTTTTTGCCAGAGATACCAACCATAGCAAGTACTTAAAAAATAAAATAACTCAAGTAACATATCTGCATAGATACCATTTTGCCAATAGAGGACGCTGTTTAAACAAGTAGCCAATAAAGTCATCAGCCAGGCTTTATTATCAAGACGGATAAAATAATAAGTGGATAAAAGTGAAGTGACTGTACCCAGTATATCTAACAACATAGAATTCCCTACAACAGTATGTCCATAATTTTATGGCGAAGCTCAATATCTTAATTTTGGCCGCTTTTTTGCTTTATTTTTTCAGCTAAATCTTAATATAAAAGTCAACAGAATTTATAAATATATTTAGCGTGGTTTGCATTACGTTTGCAGTGAATTTTATAGTAAACTGGTTAATATGGGAAATTAATACGGTTTCCACTAGCCTATACAAGCTTGTTGTATCAAGGAGAGAATCATGTACAAAAAGGTATTATTCGCGACTGATTTCGATGAAGTTGGAATTAAAGCCGCGCATAAAGCAAAAAAAATTGCTGATGAAAATCAGGCTGATTTACTTCTCGTTCATGTGGTTGAGCCTATTCCTGCCTATGCCTATCCTGGATTTGCCGGCTTTGCTGAGGTAGAAGTGTCTATACGTGAGCAGGCTGAAAAAGAATTAGCGGCATTAGCTAAGCAATTAGGTGTTGATGACAAACATTGCATGATTGAATTCGGTTCAACAAAGAATGAAATTCTTCGTGTAGCTCAAGAAAAGAAAATCGATTTGATTGTCACAGGTAGCCATGGAAAGCATGGGCTTGCTTTGCTACTTGGCTCCACTGCCAATGCGATTCTTCATGGCGCAGAATGTGATGTATTAATCGTGCGCCCTCAATAAATGTAGGTTGGGCCTCTTTTGGCCCAAAGCCGTCAGGCTAAGCCTTGTTTAGCTTGTAATTCGATCTTTTAGGCTAAACATCAACCGTTCGGACTGAGTCCTTCGAGAGCCTCAGCTCGAACCGAGGTATCCCCACAAAATGAGGATCTAAGAAATTTGTATTAATTTTATTGCGTTCAGCCTGAGGGGCAAGCAGGGCGTGCGTCTCGAAGTCTGTCCTGAGGCTCTCGAAGGGGCTTTTAGCGACACTTCGAGACAGCGCTGCGCGGCTTCCTCAGTGCGAACGGTATAAACAAAACGATCAATGAACTAAATAGCCTATTTAATTTCGTGGGATACCTCAGAGCCCGAACGGCGTGGTTATGTAGGTTGGGCCAAGAATCAAACGACGCAATCTTTTAGACTATAATTGTCACTAGCAAGTTTAATTTTAGATTACAAAGTCAGAGACTGTGATGACCTATCAACGGATTATGGTTGCAGCAGATGGAAGTGAAGCTTCCAAACTAGCTTTACAAGAAGCGATTCGACTTTCCCAAGATCAAAAAGCCGAAATACGTGTTGTCCATATTGTTGATGAAAATTATGTTAATGCTGCTGAAACTCATATTGATTATGCTACGCTTTGTCAGGCATATCGTGAGGAAGGATTAAAATTTTTAGATAAAATCAGCAAAAAACTGCGTCAAGCAAAAGTCTCCTTCGATTGCCAGCTCATTGAGCTTAAGCCTTTCACAGGAAAAGTAGCTGAAAAAATTGTTAGCGAATCACAAACCTGGCCTGCTGATTTACTTGTTCTTGGAACTCATGGTCGTCGAGGACTTAACCATTTTATTTTAGGTAGCGTAGCAGAAAATGTTATTAGAATAGCGACAACCCCTGTCTTACTCATCAGAGGATAAGCAAGCACTCAGCTAAGGCTTGGAAATACTCCCGAGTTACTCAGCGATGCTCAACAAGAAGATCTATACTTAAAAGTAACTATTTAGTTTGCTGTAAAGAGAAAGCGATGTGTTTATTTACAACGAGTTACAGTTTATTAAAACTGCTTATCTTGCTGCTCTGTTTAGCTGCAGCTACAGCAAGTTATGCAAGATGGGGTTGGGGTGGTAATTCAGTGATTGTGGTTAGTCCTTCGTATGGTGGATATAATAATCCTTATTATCCCTATAACTATCCTTATTATAATTACCCCGGCTATGGTTATAACCCTTATATTCACTATTATACCTGTACTGTTGTTCATCAATGTTATCCCAGTGGGGATTGTAATGAACAACATCAAGTGTGTTACTAAGCAGTGGATTAATTTAGATACTTTATAAACCATGCCTTAGCTAAATTGGCCACGATATCTAGAGCGCCAGTTTCTTCGAAAAGATGTGAGGCGCCGGGTACAATTTCTAATTTTTTAATGGCATGCATCTGTGCCATCGCCGTTTCGTTCATACCAATAACGACCTCATCGTTTCCACCAACAATCAGTAAAGTGGGGGCTTTTAGTCGAGATAAATGCTTGGCTGCTAAATCAGGTCTACCACCACGAGAAACGATGGCTTTGATGAGTTTAACTTCCTGGGCTGCGGCTACAATTGCAGCGCCACCTCCGGTGCTTGCTCCAAAATAGCCTAGATTTAAATGATGAGCACTGAGTGGTTTGGTGCACCAATGGGTTGCATCAATTAAGCGTGAGGCAAGAAAATCAATGTTAAAGCGAAATTCACGCGTAAAATTATCGATAAAATCTTCTTCTGGTGTTAATAGATCAAATAGTAAGGTGGCCAAATTTGCTTTATTCAGCACATGAGCAACATATTGATTGCGTGAACTCAAGCGACTACTGCCACTACCATGTGCAAATAGCACCAGAGCTTTGCATTCCTTGGGTAGATATAAAATCCCATTGAGTTCAGCATGGGCGCTAGGAATAGTAATGGAATGTTCAACATTTGTAGTGAAGTACGGCATAATTGACTATCCTTTAGTTCTTTCTCTAGTACTAACTGGTTGATTCGCCTTTGCCAGCAGCTCAAATACTTCTTCATCGCTTGTTTGATTGAAATCCTCATACCACAAACCGACTGCGTAAAAATTAACTGGTCTTAATGGACAAATTAAGCGATCAACTCGACTTGCTAGATCATCGCAGGTTGCCTTAGCTGCAACAGGCACAGCAATAATGAGGGATGCAGGTTTTTGCTGATGGACTGCTTTAAGTGCGGCCAACATCGATGCACCTGTTGCGATGCCATCGTCAACGAGAATAACCGTCTTCCCTTTGAGCTGCAAAGGAGGGCGCTCTGGACGATAGGCCGATTCGCGACGTTGAAGTTCTTTTTGTTCCGCATGAATTACTTTCTGAATTGACGCTTCACTTAAATGCAACGAGTTGATGATTTCATCATTGAAAACAACCGCACCACCTGTGGCAATGGCTCCCATAGCCAGTTCCTCTTGTCCGGGAACCCCTAGTTTTCTTACGATAAAGAGATCGAGCGGAAGTGAAAGCGCCTTGGCCATCTCATAAGCCACAGGTACACCGCCACGGGGCAAGGCCAATACAATGGTATTAGGGGCATTCGCATAATCTTTTAGTTGCCCGGCTAGAATTGCTCCTGCTTCATAGCGATTAACAAATTTTTCCATGTCATTTTAATCCCTAAAAAATCTGTATTATCCTTATACATTATAGTCCCATTAAAATAAGGACAATTCGATGCGTGCTATGTTAATGGTAAAACCGCTGCAGAAATTGAACTATGTTGAAGTTGAAAAACCTCAACCAACTGCCGATCAAATTCTCATTAAAGTAAGTGCTTGTGGAATTTGTCGAACCGATTTGCATGTGCTGGATGGTGAATTAAAATACCCTAAACTCCCGCTTATTCCAGGGCATCAAATTGTTGGCCGTGTAGAAAAATTCGGTAAAAATGTTAAAGGATTTGCGGTGGGGCAGCGAGTAGGGGTTCCCTGGCTAGGCGGAAGTTGTGGAAACTGTCATTTTTGTTTATCAGGACGTGAAAACCTCTGTGACCAAGCAAAATTTACTGGTTATCAAATTGATGGAGGTTTTGCAGAATATTGTGTTGCAGATCCACGATTTTGTTTTCCAATCCCAGAAGCTTATCCTGATCAGCAGGCTGCTCCTTTGTTTTGTGCAGGTTTAATTGGCTATCGAGCCTTAATGAAGACTGAAAACGCAAAACATCTTGGTTTATATGGGTTTGGTGCCGCGGCACATATTATTATTCAGGTTGCACGCCAGCAGGGGCGCAAAGTCTACGCTTTTACTAGTCCAGGCGATCAGGCAGCCCAGGATTTTGCCTATGAATTAGGTGCAACTTGGGCCGGTAGCTCCGAGCAAAAATCCCCAGAGCTACTAGAAGCTGCTATTATTTTTGCACCAGCAGGCAAACTTGTTCCCTTGGCCTTAAGTAATACAAAAAAGGGCGGTATCGTTGTTTGCGCGGGGATTCATATGAGTGCTATCCCTAGTTTTCCTTATGAACTTCTTTGGGGAGAACGCAGTTTGTGTTCGGTAGCAAATTTAACCAGAAAGGATGGTGAAGCGTTTTTGGCTTTAGCGCCCCAGATTCCTGTAAAAACAGAAATTCATAGCTATTCTTTAACTGAAGTGAATCAAGCTCTTGAGGATCTTCGCTTTGGTCGCTTTACAGGTGCGGCAGTAATTAGGATTTAATCCTCTGATTCTAAAACATTTATTTGATTATAAATTAAACTTTATGACAAAATAGAAAATTACTTGAATAAACCTTTTCTTCAGAAGGGAGTTTTATCATAATAAGCCCGACTTTTACTGCTGAGGATTATTATGAGAAAATCTGTAAGTCTTGCTTTACTATCGATGCTCTGTGTTTCAGCTTCCGGTTTCGCGGAAATCACGTTTAACAAAGCGGCTAGTATTCGTTTCAATACCAAATTAAATCGCTTAGATGCTGTAGCATGCGATAAGACTGCTACTCAATGTATCGCAGTTGGTTTTGGCGCCGAGTATCATTTACATGAGCGCCTGGCTTATGTAAGTCAAGATGGAGGCAAAACTTGGGGAGAGCCAATTCTTTTAGCAGCACCCAAGGAAGAAATTACTCCCATGTTGAGTGATGATCCCAATTTATCAAATATTCACTGCAACGAATCAGGGCAGAGTTGTAAGATAACCAGTTCAGCAGTGATTAATAGAATACCTACACCGATTGTTTATTCTTCTCAAGATGGCGGGCTAAGCTGGAGTGAGCCAAAAATACTGCCATTACCCAAATCAGTCAATAAGAGCCAAATTTATGAGAATGATTCTCTATATACTTCAATTTCATGTGATCAAAATGGAGTTATTTGTACGATTGCCGGAAGCTTAATGGGTGATAAGGAGGCTATACCGTTTATATATTCAACTAATAATGGAGGAGAAACCTGGACCTTATCTAACTCATTAAGAAAGCCATCCTATCAGGCTCCTGATGAATATTTCCATGGAACTATACTCAGCGGTGTTAGCTGCAATTTCTCTGGACGCAATTGTGTGGCTGTTGGTGGTTCAGTGATTTCAACCGGATTTTTCAGCACTTACTACTCCTTAAATCCTATTGCCTATTATACTCAAGATGCTGGGGCCCATTGGAGTAGCCCTATTGTACTCCCTATGAAAGAAACCACCTCTAGCGCAGGCACTTTGGTCGACGTAGCTTGTGACGGCTCAGGAATGCAGTGTATAACTCTTGGCTTTGACTATGATTATTTTACGTCTAATTACCATCCCTATTCTTTTATTACTCGTAATGGAGGATTGGACTGGAGTGATAAGAGTTTTATTACTACTAAACCAGGTAAGCATGGGCTAACCTCCATACATTGTGATGATTCCGGAAAACGTTGCAAAGTAGTTGGATGGACTTGGAAGCGTATCGCTACAATTCCCGTTGTAACTCCTATGCTTTTTACTACGAACGATGCTGGAAAACTTTGGGAAAAAGAAACTTCATTTTCTGTGGAGAGGTCCGCTAAATTCAATGACATTTTCTGTAACAATACAGGTGAAAATTGTATTGTTGTTGGTTCGCAAGTAGAAACAAACAATGCTCAATTGATGAAAAAATTTCTTAAAAAACAAGCGAAATTTAATTTGCATAAACCTCAAAAATTAAGTCAATAATTTTTAGATCGTCGCCCTGCAATGGGGCGGCGATCTGTTGAAATTTTAGTTTAAATCACTAGACAAATGAGTTATTTTTTACCATCATTGTTGGCTCTCAATCAGATAGAAAAATAAAAGGTCAAAAATGATGTGCAAGATAAAAATATTAGTGTTGGTTAGTTTTTTAATGGGCTTAGGCCAGTCAACCATAGCTGCCCAAACTCAAACAAAGAAGACAGAGACAATCGATAGTGCGAATCAAAAAGCTATTTTAGTTTATGTGAATGAATATCGTGCTAAACAGGGTCTAAAACCTCTGAAAATGAATAGCCTTATGTCAGCAGAAGCTGCAAAGCACAGCCGCGATATGGCAAGACATGCAATTCCTTTTGGCCATCAAAATTTCGACAAACGGATCCATCGCCTCTTCGATGCAATTAAACAATGTCAGGGAGGATCGGAGAATGTGGCTTATAATTATAAAGACGCGAAAGATGTCGTGCGTAATTGGCTTACAAGCAGAGGACATCGCAGAAATATTGAAGGAAATTATAATCTCACTGGTATAGGTTTAGCTCGTGATAAAAAAGGAAAACTTTATTTCACGCAAATTTTCCTACGTACAACGAATCCTGCCTATTTGCAGAAATCGAAATCTGTTGGCTAAGGTGTAGTGGGCTCTGGTCTTGGACATCAGGTTAGTATGTTTTTCCCTATTTTATCTGGCTCCGTTCGGACTCTGAGGTATCCCCACAAAATGAGGATCTAAGGAATTTGTATTAATTTTATCCCGTTCGGGCTGAGGAGTATGCATGGCGCGCGTTTCGAAGCCTGTCCTGAGGTTCTCGAGGAGGCCTTTTGCGACACTTCGAGACAGCGCTGCGCGCTTCCTCAGTGTGAACGGATAAACAAAACGATCAATGAACTAAACCGTCTATTTAATGTCGTGGGGATATTTCAGTTCGGATTGATACTCTCGAAGTACTCATCCCGAACGGATCTAGCTAGAAAATCACCCAACCTTAAGAAGTCAATTATTTATTTTCCTCTCTAAGCGATTTAATAATCGCTGGTCTTTTATGAAGTTCTGCAAAATAAGCTGGTAAATGAGCGTATTCGTTAAGATCAATTTTCATGCGCGAAGCCCATGAAAGAATGACAAACAGATAGGCATCAGGCATTGCGAAATGAGCACCGGTTAAAAAATTATTTTTAGCGAGCTGTTTGTCAATATAGTCTAACTTCTTTTTAATAATAGGAATGAAAATTGTTTCTTTCATCTCTGCTGGAATCACTGCACTGAATAAGTTACTGAAACTTTTATGCAATTCAGAAGAAACGTAATTAGACCATGCAAGTACCAAATAGCGATTTAAATCACCTATTGGCGGGCAAAGTTGAGTGGCTTTATATTCATCGACTAGGTACTGTTGAATAACAATATTTTCGGTAATAATTTGTTTATTATCCAACTCTAAAGCGGGTACTGCACCTTTAGGATTAATAGAAAAATAATCCTTATTTTTCTCTGTTTTTTTAGTTTTCAAATCAACAGATTCATACTCGCAGTCAAGGCCAATTTCGTTGATAAGGATGTGAACAACTAACGAACAAGCGCCTTTAGAATAATATAATTTCATGCCTCTTTCCTTAGTGGTTGTTTCTTCCCTATTTGTAACGCGACCGACAGCGAACTACAAGTAAGGCTAATTAAATTTTATCTTTTTCAGTGTTTCTATTGAGAAAAAGAGCAATACTCAAAAAGATAAAATACAGCAGAGCAACCAAAGCGCAGAAAAAACCAAACAGAATATTATTGTGTGATTCGTATAAAAGGTTGGCTATTTCTATCCCAATCGCCTGCGAGCACATGCCAATCATACTCATTAAGGCCGAGGTTGTTCCTTTACCGATCGGGGTGCAGAACAGAATGAAACGGTTTAGCGGTGCTCCAGCGATGCCCAGGCCAAAAAAATAAATAATAAGACCTGGTAATAGCCAGATAAAATAGTGGTTGATGGCTAATGGTAAAAGGAAGCTAACAAGTAAACCAATGCCTATGATTGCGGAACCGAAACGGAGAATTTTTTTAACGGTACCGCGATGTGTTAAACGCTGGAGGACCCAGTTACCAAAAATACTGGCTGTAAATAAGGGAATTTGCCATAAACCATATTGAATAACGGATAATTTTGCATTGGCGATTAAGATCACAGGTGAGAGGGCAATCCAAGCAATACATGGCAATCCCATTAATCCTAGCGCAATGGATCCCAACATAAATGAAGGGTTAATAAGTAAATTTTTATAATTGGTTAAAACGGTTCTTGGTGATAAGGAAATACGTATAATTTGTTCACCGTTGCGTTTGGTTTGACCAATAGGCTCGGGCATAAACTGCCACAAGCCCCAGAGTGCTAGAAGGGCAAAGAGGCCAATAATGACAAAAATTAAGCGCCAACTGAAATAATGAATAAAGGCTGCCCCAAGTAAGGGACCTAGCAAAGGTGCGATAGTAGACACATTTGCCATGATGGAAATCAAGCGAATTGCATCCATCTCTGCAAAAATTTCTTGCAAAGTTGCATAGCCGATAACGCCGATAAAACATAAGCCCATACCTTGAAAAAAGCGGGCGATTAAAAAATATTCCATCGAATTTGAGCAAGCAATGGCGATGGTACACAATAAAAAAAGCACGGCGCCGGCAAGCATAACGGGTCTGCGTCCATAGCTATCGGAAAGGGGGCCAAGAAATAATTGTAAGCTCGCTCCTCCAAGAATATAAGCAGTTAAAGAGGTGGCAACCGCCGTTTCAGAACCATGAAAGGATTCGACTACTTTAATCATGCCAGGCATGATCATATCGTTGGCTATGTAGGTAAGAAACTCATATAGAACTAAAAAGCAGGCGAAAACCAGGGCTTGTTTGCGGGTAATATTAATAAGTGGTTGAGCCATGGTTGTTCTCGGGAGTGGAGCCAATGGGTATTGAAATTTTTTTTCTAGTATACCTGAAAAATTACTAAGCTGCTTAGTTTATGATCTTAATTTATAAATACCAAGCATCGGAATAATTAATCATCTTTCTCTTTCTTGTCGCGTTTGAACCAATTAATTAATAATGGCCAAAAAGCAACGATAAACACGATCAAAGTGAAAAGCAAAACAGCAACAACCATTTTGAAAATATTAAAATTAAGAGCATTACGCGATACAAACAAGCTTGTTATCGATCCTGATATAACGAGAAATATTCTGACAAGCCATCCTAGCATTTAATTCTCCTGATTGAGTAGAGTAAAAGCAGTCGCCATTTCTCCCTGTCCTTTAAGCATTTTTTTTGCAGAAATGTTAATTAGGTACTTGTAAATGAAACTTTTGTTTTGAACTACTCATTAATGAAATCTGTCGCAAATCAAGTCTAGCAATAATTGTCATCATGGTCGTATTGTTAATTTTGCGTTGTTTTCTAAGCGAACGTAGTTCTTGCCTTGCTCCTTCTAGAGCGATAAGGCGTAAATGATTTTCAAACTCTATTGCTTTTATACTTGCTAATTTCTCAGTTTCAGCACCAATATTTGAAACAATGTATTGGTTAAGACCGACTATAAGCGAGTTACCCACTTGCATACAAATCGTAGCATCTTGCTGATCAGCGTTCGCACAGAAGATCTTCATCTGATTTTCAATGGCCTGAATTCCTGCTTGAGCAGCTGCGATAAGTGCTTCATTTTCTTCATTGTTAGGTGGTGTATTAATGAGTGTATTAAGCCCAGGTAGGACCATGGGAAGAGCGATTGTGCTGATGAGTAATGAGCAAAGGACAACACCAACAACTAAAATAATCAGAAGATCGCGCTCGGGAAAAGGCGTACCATCTGTCATTAAAATTGGCAAAGATAAGATAGCAGCTAAGGCAATCGCACCTCGTACACCACCTAGCGAGATAACAGCTACCATTCTTAAATTGGGCCACCGCCAAGGAGTATGCCTGCGCCGGGCAATTAAAACCTCAAGGGGAATAGTCAAATAAATCCACAATGCACGTAGAAAGGCAAGTGTTAGACTGATAAGGGCAATAATTTTCGCACAGTCGGATAGGCTATAGCCTGTATTAGCCAGTAATTGCAGCGCGTGAGGTAAATATAACCCTAAAAGTATAAAGATAAGTCCGTTTAAAGTGATATCTAACATTCCCCAGACAAAATGACCTTCGGTGCGCATCCTTGCCATGGTTCTATCTAAAAAACCGGCTTTATCAATAGAAAAGCCAGCGGAAACTGCAGCAAGTATTCCTGAAAATCCTAATTTTTCTGCCGCAAGGTAGGCAGTAAAAGGAAGTAGAAGTAAGAGTAAATTTTCTGTTGTGGTTTCATGCTCGTTTTTCACGGTTAATTGTCCTAGAACCGCAATAAAAAGATAAGTTAGAATTGCGCCAATAATCATGCCGCCAAAACCAATGAGAAACAAACCAATTAACGCTTTACTCATCGAAAAAACACCTGTAAGCATCGCGGCGACTGCAAATTTGAATGAAACTAATCCTGAGGCATCATTTAAAAGGGCTTCACCTTGTAAAATATGCATAATTCGCTCTGGCATACGGACTTTTGCAGTCATTGATCTGAGCGCAACTGCGTCAGTAGGAGAGAGGGCTGCTGCTAAAGCAAAGGCTGCTGGCAAAGGAATGGTCGGTATTAACCAATGCACCAAAAAACCTACCCCTCCCACAGTAAAAAAAACGAGGCCAATCGATAACGTAATGATCATTCTTGTATTTAACAAAAACTCACGCTTAGGAAAACGCCAACTGTCGCTAAAAAGTAAAGGGGGAATGAACAATAACATAAATAGTTCATGGTTGAACCCAAGGTGGAAATTTGGGAAAAAGAGCGCAATAAGAGCTCCTAAAGTCACTTGAATAATTGGCGTCGGTAATGAGGGTATAAACCGGGAAATAACGCCGGATATAACCATTAAAAGCAAAAGGATTAAGCAAACTATTGCAGCTTCCATGATTAGGGTTACTCCAGGAATAGTTAAAGAGCCGGGGGGCTGGATTAAAATAAACTTCTTTAATAATATTCTTTAATAAAAATTGCAATAGGACTCAAAATTTAAGATGAGTTTAATTATCAAATGAATTTTTGAGGCCAAGGCCCCAACTCCCGAAGAATTGACCTACAGCCTATCTAGGGTAACCCCAGTTTTATAGAATAAAGTTGTTATCTGGTTTCTAGCAGGTTATTCTTATATCCCCCAAATCATGGGAATCCTAGTTGTATTAAGGTGTTTTATGGAAGATAGAGGTAGATTCATGCAATTTGCTTTCCTATTTATTTGTTCTAGCATAGCTTTACTCACAAGTTGTAGCAATGAACAATCCAAAATAGTTAAAGCAGCACCAGAAGTAGGTGTAGTCACGCTTAAAACAGAAAAACTTACTCTAACGACTGAATTACCAGGCAGGACGCATGCCTATCGGGTGGCGGAAGTAAGACCTCAGGTGGGTGGAATTATTTTAAAGCGCCAATTCACCGAGGGTAGTGATGTTCAAGCTGGACAGTCTTTATATCAAATTGATCCTGCTACTTATCAAGCGGCTTATGAGAGTGCTCAGGCTGAGCTTGCTAAGGCTGAAGCCAACGCCGAAATTGCTCATCTAACAGTTAATCGCTACAAGCCTTTGTTAGGAACCAATTATGTGAGTCGTCAAACTTACGACGCTGCCGTTGCTGCTGCAAAACAGAACGACGCTGCAATTATCGCTGCAAAGGCAGTTTTAGAAAATGCACATATTAATCTCCTCTACACTAAGGTGAATTCACCCATTACCGGACGTATTGGGAGATCGGGTGTAACAGAGGGCGCTTTAGTTACAGCAAATCAACCTATGGCCTTAGCTTCTATACAGCAACTTGATCCGATTTATGTGGATGTTACACAATCCTCGACTGATTTTTTGCGATTAAAACGAGAATTAGCAAAAGGCTCACTGACCAAAGGCGCAGATAGCGTTGCCGTTCAGTTGTTTCTTGAAGATGGTAGTTTATATTCCCAAAAGGGAACCCTACAGTTTTCAGATGTGACTGTCGATGAAGCAACCGGTTCAATCACCTTGCGAGCAATTTTCCCTAATCAGAATCTTGAATTATTGCCCGGTATGTTTGTGCGCGCACGAATTATTGAAGGGGTAAAAGAGCAAGCTATTTTAGCACCGCAACAAGGAATTACCCGTAACGCGAAAGGTGAAGCCACTGCCTTAGTTGTTGATGCTCAAGGCAAGGTAGCAATGCGTACCTTGGTGACGGGGCAAGCTATACGCGATAAATGGGTTGTTGTGAGCGGCTTGAATGCTGGCGATAAAGTAGTGGTTACTGGCCAGCTAAAAATACGACCTGGTGCTGTGGTCAGTGCGGTTGAAGCCGAAGACAGTTTGCAAGATATGGCTGCAGGGGACAAATCTGAGCCTAGTCCTCAAAAGAGTAGTTAAATCATGTCTGATTTTTTTATAGATAGACCAATCTTTGCTTGGGTTCTGGCTATCCTTGTAATGCTAGGCGGCGCTTTAGCACTTTTAAAATTGCCTGTTGCTCAATATCCTTCAGTTGCGCCTCCTGCAGTAGCAATTACGGCAATGTATCCAGGTGCGGATGCACAAACTGTTCAAGATACGGTTACGCAAATTATTGAACAAAACATGAGCGGAATTGATAATCTCATGTATATGTCTTCGCAAAGCGATTCTTCTGGAACAGTGACTATTAAACTTACTTTTGATTCTAAGGCTAATGCTGATATCGCTCAGGTGCAGGTGCAAAATAAATTACAATTGGCAATGCCGTTATTACCCCAAGAGGTACAACAGCAAGGAATAAGTGTAAAAAAATCCAGTAGCAGTTTTCTTTTAGTGTTAGGCGCCGTGTCTGAAAATGGCACGATGGATCAGTACGATTTAGCGGATTATGTTGCGTCAAATATCAAAGATTCTATTAGCCGCTTAAATGGGGTAGGGGATGTACAACTTTTTGGATCCCAGTATTCCATGCGAATCTGGCTGGATCCAAATAAGTTGAATAATTATCAATTACAGCCTTCTGATATTATTTATGCAATTAAAGCACAAAATAATCAAATTGCTGCGGGGCAATTAGGGGGGACACCGGCCGTCACTGGACAACAATTAAACGCCTCCATCATAGCCCAAACACGTCTAAAATCGCCTGATGAATTTGGAAAAATATTACTCAAAGTTAATCCCGATGGTTCGCAAGTGCGCTTACGTGATGTTGCACGAGTTGAACTTGGTGGCGAAAATTATGATGTCATTGCGCGTTATAATGGCAAACCAGCAGCCGGTTTAGGTATCAAGTTGGCTGTTGGCGCCAATGCCTTAAATACAGCGGCGGCTGTGAAAGCTGCTATTGCCAATATGGAGCCTTTTTTTCCTCCTGATTTCAAAATTGTATACCCTTATGATACGACACCCTTTGTGAAACTTTCGATTCATGAAGTGGTGAAAACGCTCTGCGAAGCAATTATTCTTGTCTTCCTCGTGATGTACTTATTTTTGCAAAATATTAGAGCAACACTTATTCCTACTATTGCTGTTCCCATCGTATTGTTAGGTACCTTCGCTATCCTATCTATTTTAGGTTTCTCTATTAATACACTTACCATGTTTGGGATGGTGCTTGCTATTGGTTTGTTGGTAGACGATGCGATTGTCGTTGTTGAAAACGTTGAGCGAGTGATGGTGGAGGAAAATCTGGGGCCGAAAGAAGCAACACGTCGTTCAATGGGGCAAATTCAGGGCGCTCTCGTGGGTATTGCCATGGTCCTTTCTGCGGTATTTATTCCGATGGCTTTTTTTGGTGGTTCAACAGGCGTCATCTACCGTCAGTTTTCGGTGACGATCGTGTCGGCAATGGCTCTTTCAGTTTTAGTTGCACTCGTTCTAACGCCTGCTTTATGTGCATCTATCTTAAAACCTCCCACCGTAGCTGAACAGGTGAAGACCGGTTTTTTTGGCTGGTTCAATCGTGGTTTTGATAGTGCTACCCATCTTTACCACGATACCGTCGAAAAACTTCTACGTAAAACAGGACGCTATCTTCTCATTTATTTACTAATTGTTTTAGGGATGGGTTATCTGTTTTTAACTTTGCCGACCTCTTTTTTGCCCGAAGAAGATCAAGGTCTTGTTTTAACCATGATGCAATTGCCTGCAGGAGCGACTCAAGAGCGTACCCAAAAAGTTGCGGATCAAATTTATCGTTATTATGCGACCAAAGAAAAAGATAATGTCGTGTCTACCTTCACTGTTGTCGGCTTTGGTTTTAATGGTCGTGGCCAAAATTCGGGTATTGCGTTTAGTACCTTAAAAAGTTGGGATGAACGCAAAGGAGCCGAGAATAAGGCTCCTGCAATTATCGGAAGAGCGATGGGGGAATTTTCCCATATCAAAGATGGTTTGGTTTTCGCTTTTAACTTGCCTGCGATTATTGAATTGGGAACTGCAAGTGGTTTTGATTTTCAATTAGTGGATAAGGCTAATATCGGTCATGAAAAATTAACGGAAGCGCGTAATCAATTATTAGAGATGGTCGCTCAACACCCAGATACCCTTATGCGTGTTAGACCCAATGGTTTGGAGGATACGCCGCAGTTCAAATTAGCCATTGACCAAGAAAAAGCGAATGCTTTAGGGGTTGCCATTACTGATATTAATCAAACAATTTCTATCGCTTTAGGCAGTACTTATGTGAATGATTTTATTGATCGCGGCCGTGTAAAAAAAGTATACGTACAGGGTGCCGCCCCTTATCGAATGCTGCCTGATGACAGTAAATCCTGGTTTGTGAGAGGGGATAAGGGACAAATGGTTCCTTTTTCTGCTTTTGGTTCAACCTATTGGAGATATGGTTCACCGCGTTTAGAACGTTACAATGGTCTACCCTCGATGGAAATTTTGGGGGAGGCGGCTATGGGGAAAAGTAGTGGTGAGGCAATGCGGTTGATGGCCTCATTAGCAGACAAGTTACCTCCAGGTGTAGGCTATGACTGGACTGGAATGTCCTATCAAGAACGTTTGTCTGGCGATCAAGCGCCGGCATTATATGCAATTTCCTTGCTAGTTGTTTTCCTCTGTTTGGCTGCGTTATATGAAAGTTGGTCAATTCCGTTTTCAGTCATGCTGGTTGTCCCGCTTGGTGTTATTGGTGCTTTATTAGCGGCAAGCCTGCGCAGTATGAATAATGATGTCTATTTCCAAGTAGGACTGTTAACAACGATTGGTTTATCAGCAAAAAATGCGATTTTAATTGTTGAATTTGCCAAGGATTTGATCGTGAAAGAAAACAAAGGACTGATTGAAGCGACCCTTGAAGCAGTCCGCATGCGCTTGCGCCCGATATTAATGACTTCCATCGCGTTCATTTTTGGCGTTCTTCCGTTGGTAATAAGTACCGGTGCCGGTTCAGGTGCGCAAAATGCGGTAGGTACTGGAGTTGCTGGAGGCATGCTCACAGCAACAGTTCTAGCCATCTTTTTTGTGCCAATTTTCTTTGTTGTGGTTCGCAGACGCTTTAGCAGTAAATAACATGTTGCTGCAAGGTTATAGTAGGTTGGGCCAAGGCTCAAATACGCACAAGAAATCATATTAGTGTATAATTAATTTTCATTATTAGACCACGGGAAAATATGCTTGCAGATATGAAGCTTGAGCTTTTTCAAGCAATCAAAGAGGATGATTTAGAACGGCTACAAGAGTTACTTGAAGAGTATCCTCATTTAGTCTATTCAAAAACTGATGAGGGAAATAATCTTTTACACTGTTTATATGCCATGGACCAAGCGGGCTCTTCTATTTTAGCGTGGCTGCGCCATAAAGCACCTGAACTTGAAGAAGAAACCAACAAAAACGATGAAACTCCCTGGGATATCCATAAAAAAGTTCAAGCTATTTTTTCAAGCCCTTCTTATGAAGTTTCTGCAGAAGTTGTAGATAGATATACCGATATTTTACGGGCTGTGGATGTGACTTCGGCTAGAGTCGTGGTTAATTATCTAACGCAAATGACAGGACAGAGTCCGGTAGATCATAATCAAGTTTATGCAGCAGCCTTTCATGAAATGATTGATAATTTATTAATGAGGCAAGTTCACCTTAAGCAATATATTAGCGTTCTGACAGAAATAGCTGAAAATTCTAATGATGAAGACGCGATTGTATTTTTGACTATTATTTCTTATGTTAATTTTCGCTTGCGATTACAAAAAGAGGAGAAAAAATTAGAAGATTTAATGCTCCTTAAGCATGCTAATGAAAGATATATAGAGCTTAACGAAAGAAATATTGAATATGTATCAAAAAAAATTCAAGAAAACGGTCTGAAAGATGTATTCAAAAAACTATATCAACTGAAGGTTGAAAAAGAACTATTTTCTGATTTTATTGAGAATAACCACCCAAGAAATTGGAGTTTATTTTTAGAAAAAGAACGGGATTTTAGATACTGGTTTGAAGTATATGAAAGATACAAAAACAATAAAAAAAGTCTCAGTAAAGAAACAAAAGAAGTTGATTTAAAATTACAAAATTTTGCAACTGTTCGCCAAAATTTATTAGAGGCTAAAGAAGATTTTACTCAATTCATCGTAAAGACGATGGAAACTAGAGATGAAGAATCTAAATCGTTTCTAATGGGATATATGTTAAATGCATCTGTATTTAAACTTCATGAGTTTCAATTAAGAATGGATGTATTTTATGCTTCTCATCTACAAGAATTCCTTAAAAATGAAGAAACACTCAAAGAAATAGCTAACAAACTGCATAAGAGAATCTTAAATAATCTTGTTTATCAGTGGGTTGAGCAAATTCCTTTAGAAGTTTGGGATAAAGATTTAACTTTTTTTGCGCGATTTCATGCGATTGCTTATCAAATTGATGATCTTAATCAGAGAGCTGAGGTCTATGAATTAATAGACCTGGTTACCTCGCTTAATACTGAAGAGGGATCAGCCAAGGAAAAAGAGGAATTTATCTATCACTGGTTGGAAACTAATTTTAATCTCTCTAGGGAGGAAATCCAAAAGCAAGGCAGCGATATTTCAGAACTAATCATTGCCATTATCAGCGAAACAATTCGTTCAGAATCTATTTTATATTTTCAAAATACAATAAAGAAAGAACTGGTTCGCTTACATAATTTAAATGAAGTTTTTTCTCCTTTTGTTTACAGGGGATATGATGAGAGGATGACTAGAGAAAAAAGAGTAAAATTGATGAGGCGCGGCATTGATTTTGATCCGAGTGAAGGAGGGGTAGCGGTTAACTTAGGAGGCGAACAGGCTACTACTAGCCAATCAGCTAATTTTACAATTAGTAAGCTAACCACCCCTGATCAATTCAGTCAGCATACTGGAGGGCAAGAGACAATTCCTTATCATACTGGATTTGCTGGGGATAATATTTCGTTTACTGAACTGCTCACCTGTGCTGCTTATTATGCAAGTCATGAAGGCTGTATCAGTATTGCTTTTAACACAGTTAGTGTTGATTTGGATCTGTATTTGATGCATGTAAGAAATCAGAGAATACATGATCAATTCAACATAAAAAGAGATTTGCGTGAGAAAGTTACCAAGAATTTAGGAGTGGAATCTTATGTTTGTAATTTTCAAATTATACGAATTACCGAGTTAGAGGAGTATAAAGCCCCCCCCTATGTAAGGTATGAAATTACTGACCCTATTTTTTCTGAAGACTTCAAAAGAGGTTTATTGCCTTTATCTGTGGCAAGAGATGAAGAAGGTTTTTATCAAATTCCATTTTTTCTGATCAATGCCTGTGTGAATATTCTTGCTGGCGAACCTAAACGATTTTTCTTTGAGGTCGCTTCTGATCAAAAAACAGCGGTATTAAGGCTTATTGAGCAGGTTGATGGGGTTGAAACGGTGTTATTTAGTACAGATAATGAATTTGATAATCCGCAATACCGAGATAAGATTGCTAATCAACCTATTTATAATTACGTGTTTTCCTACCAGTTTCAGTACAAACTAAAGCGTAGGGATAGGCTTGGTTTTATAGAATATGTCCTCATGGAGCAGCGTCGTGTTGGTGAGCACTCGCCTGTTGCAGCTGAGCATGAGAGGGATGAGCAAGTTAACCGTGTTCAATGGCATCATCGCGGTGTTTTAGGAAGACATTCTCTCTTTACTCCAGATAGTTCTGACAGTACTAGTAAGAAAGACGATAATCAATCTGAAAAAGGTCATGAGGACAAAAAGGGCAATTCTCTTTCATCCTAATCAATCAAGGAAAAAGTAGTGTGGTATAAATCTGATGCTGAAAGCCTAACAATATATATTTATGTTCAACCCGGCGCAAAATCGACAGAAATAGTAGGAATATACGATGATGCGCTTAAAATCCGATTAAATACGCCGGCAATTGAAGGGCGAGCAAATGTGGCTTTACTTAAATTTATCGCTCGTCAATTTGATGTTCCACTACGGCAAGTGAGTCTAGTGCGTGGGGAGAAAATAAGGCGCAAGACTTTGAAGATTATCGGGACTGCTGTTGAGCCAGGCAAGGTTTTTCCACTTTAGGGTGGTCTTGAAGCTCGATCACGGTCTAAAAGCATGCAAAATTAAAAAAAGTCTCTATTTTTATTTTAATTTCTCAATCTTAGATAAACTCGGTATAATCTTTTCTTTTTATCTTTTGATTTAATATGAAGCTGTTACGCGGATTGGCTAAAGTTCCTTATTTTGCAAAGGGCACAGTAGCGGCTATTGGTAATTTTGATGGTGTGCACTTAGGGCATCAAGCGTTGTTAGCTGCTTTGAGAGCAGAGGCTGATAAACGACAATTACCCCTAGTAGTTCTTTTATTTGAACCGCAACCTGCAGAATATTTTCGTGGCCAGCAGGCACCTGCCAGACTAACGAGTTTGCGCGAAAAGTCGCAAATACTTAAGTCTTGCAAAGTTGACTATCTTTGCTGCCTTAAATTTAATGAGGCCTTTGCTTTATTGTCAGCTCAAGAGTTTGCTCAGCGCTATTTTTTTTCTTGGTTGCAAGCGAAATATTTATTAGTTGGAACGGATTTTCGTTTTGGGCAAGATCGTTCAGGGGATGTGTCTTTGCTGAAAAGCATAGGCGAACAAACAGGTTGTGTTGTTGAAACTTTCCCTGACCATTCAATTAACCATATTCGTGTAAGTTCAACTAAAATTAGAGAGGCACTCGCTCAGGGACAGCTTGAGCAAGCATCAGTTTTACTCGGTAGAACCTTTAGTCTTTGCGGTCGGGTGGTTAAAGGAAATGAGCGTGGAAGACAATGGGGAATTCCAACTGCTAATCTGACTATGCACCGCTTAGCTCTCCCTCTCAAAGGGGTGTTTTGCGCCAAGGTCCACAGAGCTAATGGCGACTGGTTAGAAGGGGTGGCTAATTTAGGATCCAGACCAACGGTTGATGGTACAAAAAATATCCTCGAAATTCATTTATTTGATTTTGATGGCAATATATATGGCGAGATGTTGCAAGTGTTTTTCTTGCACAAATTACGAGATGAGGTTAAATTTTCATCAGTGGACGCGTTGATCAAGCAAATTCATGATGATGTTGCTGCGGCGAAGGCATATTTGAGTAAGGTTCAAGATGAGTCTACGATAAGCCTGGGGCTATAAGCTAATTGCTAAGCCCGTACCTCATCTAACGTACGGGAAAGGTGAACTATTACCGCATAGCTGTTTTAAACTTAATGCATTAACAGAGTAGGCACAGATGGCAGAATACAAAGATACTTTAAATTTACCAGATACCTCTTTTCCAATGAAGGCTAATCTTGCTCAACGTGAGCCACAGATGATTGTCAACTGGCAAACTAAAGCTATCTATGAAAAAATGAGAGATTTTGGTGCTGGCTCAAAGCGTTTTATTCTGCATGACGGTCCTCCGTATGCGAATGGACATTTACATTGTGGACATGCGCTTAACAAAATTCTTAAAGATATTATTACCAAATCAAAAGCCCTGAGTGGTTTTGATGCGCCTTTTGTCCCGGGTTGGGATTGCCATGGCTTGCCTATTGAGTTGAATGTTGAGAAAAAAGTAGGTAAAGCGGGCATGAAAATTAGCGCCGCAGAGTTTCGTGCTAAATGCCGGGAATATGCGGCAAGCCAAATTGATATTCAACGTAAAGAGTTTGAGCGTTTAGGTGTCTTCGGCGATTGGCAACATCCCTACGTTACAATGGATTACTCTTATGAAGCCAATATTATTCGTGCTTTAGGCAAAGTAATTGAAAATGGGCATCTACAGCAAGGATTTAAGCCGGTTCATTGGTGTATCGAATGTGGTTCTGCTTTGGCTGAAGCGGAAGTTGAATATGAAGATAAAACTTCACCCTCCATTGATGTCGCTTTTTATGCAGCCGAGCCTGAAAAGATCCTAGCGTTAGTCGATAGTTCGTTAACCCTGAAGCCAGTCATAGTGCCAATCTGGACGACAACCCCCTGGAGCTTGCCTGCAAATGAAGCAGTTTGTTTGCACCCAGAGTATGAATACGTTCTAGTGGATATCGGTGACAACTATTATCTACTCAGTCATGATTTGCTGAAGTCGGTAATGGCCCGCTATGGCATTGAAAATTATCAAATTAAAGGTAAGGCAAAAGGTCAAGTTTTTGAAAAAATTTCATTACGGCATCCCTTTAATGAACGTCAGGTACCACTCATTCTTGGCGGGCATGTTACCATCGATTCAGGTACAGGCTGTGTGCATACTGCGCCAGCGCATGGACCCGAGGATTACCAAGTAGGGCAGGCTTACCATCTACCGCTTATTAATCCCGTGATGGCAAATGGTTGCTATGCTAAGGATGTACCCTTATTTGCCGGCCTTTCTGTTTTAAAAGTTAATGAAAAAATTATTGAAGTGTTGCAAGAGCATCAGGTTCTTTTACATCATGAATCAATACGTCACAGCTATCCTCTTTGCTGGCGCCATAAAACACCGATGATTTTTCTTGCTACGCCTCAATGGTTTATTGCCATGGATAAAAATGGCTTACGTCAAGCGATTAAAGCAGAAATTGAGAAAGTGAATTGGGTTCCTGATTGGGGTAAGGCTCGCATCGCTAACATGGTTGAAACAAGACCAGATTGGTGTATTTCAAGGCAGCGTGCTTGGGGTACACCGATGCCTTTATTTGTGCATAAGTCAACAAGAGAGCTTCATCCAAAAACGATAGAATTGCTTGAGCAGATTGCTTTAAAAGTTGAAAAAAGCGGAATTAATGCCTGGTTCGACCTGGATATCGCCGAGTTTTTAGGTGCTGATGCGAATGACTATGAAAAGATTAGCGATACTCTTGATGTGTGGTTTGATTCCGGCGTGTCTCATTATTGTGTTTTAAAACAAAATGAAAAGCTTGGTTTACCTGCGGACGTTTATTTTGAGGGTTCTGATCAGCACCGTGGTTGGTTTAATTCATCACTCACCACTGCTGTTGCTATCTACGGCCATGCACCCTATAAAACGGTATTAACCCATGGATATACAGTCGATGCGGAAGGGAAAAAATTATCTAAATCCAAGGGTAATTACGTTGCTCTTGATAAACTAGTGAATCAACATGGTGCTGATATTTTGCGCTTGTGGGTTGCCTCGACTGATTATCGCCATGAAGTAAGTATTTCCGAAGAAATAATCAAACGTAATGCCGATGCTTATCGTCGTATTCGCAATACCGCTCGATTTTTGCTGGCTAATTTATTTGATTTTGTACCAGAAGAGAATCTACTTAAAGCAACGCAACTCGTTGAATTAGATCGCTGGGCAATTAAACGTAGTCAAGAATTACAAGAAGAAATTAAAGAAGCTTATAAGAATTATCATTTCCATGTCATTTATCAGAAGATTCATAATTTCTGTGCTGTAGATATGGGAAGTTTCTATCTTGATGTAATTAAGGATCGTCAATACACGACAGCCAAAAACAGCTTGGCCAGACGTTCATGCCAAACGGCGATGTATCACATTGTGCAAGCTTTAACGCGTTGGTTAGCCCCGATTTTATCGTTTACTGCAGATGAGATTTGGCAGTTCATACCTGGTGAACGCAGTGAATCGGTCTTTCTTGAGCAATGGTACGAACAATGGCCACAAATTGAAACGATGGACATGATATTCTGGCAACAACTCCAGGCAGTGCGAAACGAGGTCAATAAAGCGCTTGAAAGCCAACGCAAAGAAGGTGTCATTGGCTCAGCTTTAGCTGCAGAAGTCACTCTTTACGCAGGCGAGCAATTATTTCCTGTACTAAGCAAATTAGGCGAAGAATTACGGTTTGTGTTAATCACTTCTTCTGCTATTGTAAAACCGATGGATCAGTGTAAAGCTGAGATTTTAAGATCTAGTGATTTAGATCTTGCCATTTCTGTTCGTGCAAGTGAGTACGAAAAATGTGGACGCTGTTGGCATCGACGTGAAGAAGTCGGTTCAGATTCTGAACATCCTGAATTATGCCAACGTTGTATTGATAATATTAGCGGTCGTGATGAGGTGAGACATTTCGCATGAAAAAATGGCCCTGGTTTCTTTTAAGTCTTATAGTCATACTTGCGGATCAGCTTAGTAAATACTGGGCTGCTACTAATTTAATTCCGTATGAGCCGGAACCTCTGTTCTCAATGTTTAATTTTACCCTAGCTTACAATACTGGCGCCGCTTTTAGTTTTTTAAGTGGTACAGGAAGTTGGCATCGATGGTTTTTTGCCGGGTTTAGCATAGTCATGAGTATAATTTTAGTGGCATGGCTAGCGCGATTATCGACAAAAGCAAGGCTGCAATCTCTGGCTGTAAGCTTAATTCTCGGCGGTGCTGTAGGAAATCTCTATGACAGAGCAGTGCTTGGCCATGTCATTGATTTCATTGATGTTTATTATGAGAACCATCACTGGCCTGTTTTTAATCTTGCTGATACCGCTATTTGTATTGGCGCGTTTCTACTGCTTATCGATTTATGCAAAAACCCCAGCCGATAAGGCATGTGATAAAGCAATCAAATGCTTACTTTCGGGATTAACAATGCTAACCGCAGCAACGGCTGGGAGACTAAGGTAGTGCTCAGCCTCATCCCATTCTACTTCCGCTGGAAATAAGCGTAGCATAGGCAAACACTTATTAAGCGATGCACAAAAGGCTAAATTAGCAGGGTAAGGCCGAGCTTGATGATAACCTAAGGCCATGACTTGCATCGCCTCAGAAATAGTTGCAATGCCTGGAAGATGATTGATTGAATAGATCGCGGCAGTTTGTGCGATAGCGGGTAAAAAGCCAGGACTGGATACAAAATGTACTCCAGCGTTATAACATTCTTCGAGTTGTTGCGTATTTGTGATGTTACCTGCTCCAACACGTAATTTGGGGAAATCATCAATAATTTTTTTTAACAGCGCTTGCTCACTGCAATTAATCTCAACAACGGAAAAACCTGCTTGACCAATTTGCTTCAGTTTGTCGAACAACAGTGCATCGACGTCTAAAGTTACAATAATTGATTGATTTCCAAACAGTTTATCACTCATCATAATGGGTTCGCTAAACAAGCTGTAATTTGTCCATGTTAGAAGAGTTAGGCTTGCATATCAAGTGTTATCTATATAAGTATTTAGGAAAAAATTTTATTTCAGACAATTTTTTAAAAATTTTTTCTATAGTGTTTAATAAAATTTAACTTGAGAATTTGAGCGAATAAAAAAGGCAGCTGGGAGATGCGCGTTACCAATCTCTAGCTCACTTTTTCACAAGGCCTAAAAAGTAGATAACCGCAAACCAATGATTGCGATAAATAGGTTGATGCACTCACAGACAAACGTCATTCCTAGACAGGCGCCCTCTAGGAATGTGCCCCTCAGGCTGCACGGAGCAGTTAGGTCGTCTCAAAGCTTTGCAAATCCTGATGTGAGACTTCGAGACGGCGTAAACGCCTCCTCAGTCCGAACGGTGTCAGATAAAATAGAGAAAAATTTTTTTAACCTAACTCCGTTCGCACTGAGGAAGCGCGCAGCGCTGTCTCGAAGTGCCCCGAAATGCCCCTCGAGAACTTCAGGACAGGCTCTTCGAGAGCCTCAGGACAGGCTTCGAGACGCACGCCATGCGTGCTCTCCCCAGGCTGAACGATATAAATTAACACAAGTTTCTTAGATACTCATTTCGGGGGGATACCTTAGAGACTGAATAGGGTAAGATTAACCCCCGTTTCTTATGTTCGCGTTTCGAGGACGAGCCTGGGGGGGTAGAAATTAAGCCCACATAAAAAGCTTTACTGGAAATTACTCTAAAATGGGGTTGTTTTAAACGGATTAGGGGGCGCTGGGGTTATTACTTTGTCTGGAGTTTTATCTGGAATAGGAGTCACTCTTGGGCTGTTAGCAGTTACAGCTAAACGGGGTAAATTTTGCAGTAGAAAATCCATTGCCACTTTGGGTATTGGCATACCAGGTATAATTGTATTTCTGATTAAATCTTGCGCTTCTTTATTTGGTTTTCCATCTTTTAATTTAAAACTATCCGCAAAGCGATCAATGGCATCTTTTGTCGGATTTGATTTAATTAATTCGAGTATGTGCCGATAAATTTGTGCCTTAGAAACATGGTCTTTCTTTACAGACGTACCTGAAGGACTGGGAGTAGGCGTTGTCGGTTTAGGCATAGGTAATTGCGCATTCGGACTTAATTCATTCGCAATTTGATCCATAAAGGCCGCAATCGCTGCTGCTTGATTGCTCAGATCTAAAATTTCCTGTTGCAGTCGATCACTATGCGCCAAAGCTTGTTGGGTTTTGCTGTGATTTAGTGCTAGTTCCTGATCTTTATTGGTACCAACAACCTGTCTGATATTAGAAATAGTTGGTTTAGAGTGTTCATAATGTCGCTGTGCTGATGATTTATCATCAGCAGATAAAGCGTCAAATCGATGTTTCAGATCGGCAGCACTGAGATTAGGCGTTGCAGTGAGTAAATAGGCTAATCCAGATTGAGGGTCGATATAAATTCTTAAGGTCTGAGGAAGAATGAAAAACGCCATTTTATATGATGGAACTCGCATACCGCTTGCATCATAAAAGGATTTTTTATCTTCCAGTTCAGCTAAAATATCGTCCATGCCGACCGATCGGCCATTAAGTGCATTGAGTTCATCAAATTTCTTAGTGACTTCTTCGTTCTGATTAGAGCTAACGAGCTCATCTATTTCTTCTCGTTTTTTATCAATAGCTTGATTAAGAGCGGCAATCATTTCTTTAAAATCTTTAATTTTTTCTTCAGTTGATTTGCCCTGCGTTCTTTGTTCAAAAAGGTCGTAGTCTTTATCTAACTGATCAAGGCTATCTTCGAAGACGGCGTAACGCTGTAAAATTCTCTTGTGTTCAATTTCTAAGGCAACTAATTCTTCTTCAAGTGCTTGAGCTTCTTTAAGTTTTCCTTGCAAAGCGCTGTCAATAAGTTGAGATGCTAGCTGATAAGCGGCATAAGTTTGTGAAAAAACAATTTTGTTTGCATCGGGAAGATAGGATTCAACTTCTTGAATATCACTGTGTTGATTTTGACTAACTAGTTTATCAATTTGTTTTTGAATAGCTGCGTTTAATTCTTTAGCGTGAGCCTTTTTTCTATAAACAGCGATTAGATATAAGAAGGCCATAATGCGCAGTTTTCTAATGTAATTGTCTAAATTGTTTTGATGCTGAATTTGTTTCAATGATGCAAACAGAGCAACTTGCTCGTGAATGAGTGCTTTAACCGATTTACCTGAAATACTTTTCCAAAATGCTGCAGCTTGTTTTGCGTTTTTTAAGCCAGTTTGGCCGAGGAGCTGGACAAATAGTCGCTCATTGAGATCTTCTAAGTGGCTAGATTTGCTGTCTACTTGAGTTTTGCTGAGTTTAGCTTCTGCTCGAGGCGTAGGCTTTGGCGGTGGAGTCAAGGTTTTAGAAGATTTTGGGCGATCAGGCATGATAAAGCTCGAAGAAAACAATAACTAATATTATAGTGTATACACAAATGAACTGTCTATACAGTAGTCAAAATGCCTTTCGTGCGAGCTAACCTTGTACTGTATACTACCAGCACTGAGAGCTCTGTCCCCTAGGTAAGCCCATTGGTCCTGCGCTAATCCCTTTCACGCCAAGGCTGTTGAAGGTCAGTGTTTGACAGAGTTTATCCGCAGTAGCCTGAGCTTTAATTGGAATAGCTTGCAGGCTGAAGTGGGTATCGGTTTGTTCAGTTATTTCTAATCTATACCAACTCTGCTCTGAATAATTTGTTCCCAAAATATCGCTTTCATTGCCAGTTGCTATCGTTGCTCCTTGATAAGACTGTTGTTGAGAATAATAAGCCTCCATACGATTCGCAAGTGTGAGTAAGGCGGTTTGCCCGTCGACACGTCTCGCTTGAGCAATTGAATTACGGTAACTAGGATAAGTGTACACTGCAAAAAGGCCAAGGATCAAAATCACTATCATTAATTCAACTAAAGAAAATCCCTTATTATTCATATAAATCCATTAGAATAAACTCTTTCTTGTGACGAATCCTTTTGGTGTTTTCTCTCTTCCTCCCTGGGTGAAAATAGGGGCGGATAATTGATACCGGTTTCCTGTCTGGGCTGAGTTACTGCCTCTAATTTATCTCTAAGTAGTAAATCCATTAAACATTTCTTTTTTTCATTATGTCCATGAGGTAATTTTTCTACATTAATCGGATGGGCTTTGAGGTAATTATGATCATCATTCACTTTATGTAAACTAAGATCTTCATCGTCAAACGCCCAGTTATAAATACTAAGGCGACAAATTTGAATTTTACTTAAAGTAAATTGTTTAAATCGACCAGCTTGATGGTCAATCCAATTTGCTCCTAAGGTTAGACCTTTGGCAGCCCACTGAAACAGAAGGCCACAACTATTATCCCATAGGAAACCACTTGTCTTGAGAAAAGTACCGACTGAAAAAGCAACAACCTTAATAACAGGATGCATAAGAGTTAAACTAGCGCGAGTCATTAAAGAAATAAGATCAATGGCTGGAAGTACGATAAAGTTTTTCAGTAGTTGTAGAGGAGGAGAGATAAACAACATTAATCCATTAAGAAAAATATTAAGGAATGAATTTTCTACATAGCGGCCAAAGGGACTAGAAAAACCATACAGTGGCGATAAGCGAAAATCTGAAAAATAATTGCGTACTAGAGAATCAGGTGAAAAGTTTAATATGGTCTCACCCAAGACTTGCCAATTTCCTAAAGTTGCTAAAGTTTTAGCTAGGAAATTGGTTATTCCTCTGAAAGGAACGTGGATGAACATACTAGATATTTCCAAAAAAGGCATGGTCAATAGGGCTAAAGTTAAATCAAGAAGTGCTGCAATGCTTTGTGTGACGGTGCGAATTAATAGATAAATACTTTTTTCCAACCCAGAAACAAATCCATCGCCTCCATAATAATAACCTTCAAAAAAGGGCGCAATTAAGAATTTAATAAGAATGAGAGATCCTCTCAACAACCACTTAATGCTGCCAAGTAGCCAGTCATTACCTGGATGCATAATGGTGTCATTGATTGCTATACCTCCTTTCAGACCCAGGAAAGCATAATTGACATAGGGAAATTGCCCCATCTCTTCTTGTAAAGCAGGGATAGCTTCACACAGCCCAAAACCCAGAGTCACTGCTAAAGCAGTAATGATGGCTACTTCTGCAGGGTTATCTTTCAGTATTTTAACAGCTTCGATAAAAAACTTATCCAGATCACCGCCAACCACTATTCCTTGCCAATAAGTCGCTGCGACGGAAATTGCTTCTGCACTTGTGCCATGGCTCATCCATTGGGCAAAGGCTTGAGTAGGTTTTATCCCTGCAATTAAGCCTTTTAACTGCAATTTAGTTAATAAAGCTGTGAGGGTTTCTGGTGCAACAATGGCTCCGCCGCCATACGCATAGGCTGCTAGTGCTAGGGTGCCTATGATTGGATTTTTTTCACTGAGATCGACAAAATAAGCACCTATATGTCGCGTTACCTCCAACAAACGGTGTAGAGGATTATCGTAAGTTGGTGGGCTAGGAGGGTGTTCTTCACGTACTAATACATAATTAGAGTTTGATATTTGTGTGTGAATAAATTGCTCTAGGGTCTGGCCATTCGCAAGCAATCCTTCTTCGCTTTGCAGAATTTCTTGCAATGACATTAAATATTTCTGCAAAGAAGTTCTTTTTTTAAATACCACTTTGGGTTTTCTAGCTTCTGCTTCGGGATGATCACGATGAATATGATTAATAAAATCATCGTAAAGATCATGGGTGATAAATTCAGTTATGCTGCGATAAACATAGACGAAAAAACTGGGCAATTTGGAAAAAAATGCTTTAAATTGTAGTTTAATTCGTTGATCTAAATAGAGATGCTTTCCGCTTAATTCACTGATGGAAACTAAATCATCTCCACTGGGTAAAGGGTAGTATAGCCCATCTTGCTCAAAGAACTTGATGTGATCCGCTTCACTAATTTCTTCCTCGCTGTAACCTTTCTGAGGAACACCATCTAAAGCATAGTAGGGTTTTATTTCGGTTGTGGCTAAGCCAGTGTATAAATTAGTTGTTTGGCTTGGCTGTGAGGGTTTAAGTGGTAAAGACCAGTAATCAATAAATTGTCGGCTGTTTAACCATATATTTTTAAAAAATAATCCTAATCGCTCAAAGCGATTAGCGGGAATTCCCGCCAATTTGGAGCCTAATTTTAATTCGTATAACCGACAAATAACTCTTAGAGTGTTATATAGATCCGTCTCATCATTGCCAATATGTGGCTCGCTATCCCAGACATAGAAAGGACGTTTGTCAGGTATTTTTGTGGGTTCTTTAGTAAAGTCAAGTTGATCAATACGGCTTACTGGATAAACTCGGTTGAATTGATAATGTTGGGCAGATTGCCGTGCTTCATATAAAATTTTTCCTAATTCGCCCTCGGAAATCACGGGGTTATTCGATAATAGGCGATTGCCATCTTCGCATTCGCAGAGAATGCTAAGAACCTCACGGCGCAATCTTTCTTGGGCATCCCAATCTTCGATGGCTAATTCTCGTTCCTGCTCTAATAGACCTTCAAGACGTCCAATAGCTGAAAGAGTTAACTCATATTTCGCAAGCTGTGTCTCTGTACGAGGTTTGGAATAGTTATCAGAACGAATACGATAACGATTTAGTTGGCTAATTGCATTCGCTACAATTGAGGCGCAGCGCTTACCTGGTAAAGCACGTAATTTTTCTGCATCATGAGTGATATATAGTAATTGTGTGGCATCATTATTATGATTGGCGATCATCAACAAATAATCCCCATCAGGGAGTAAATATTGTGCTTTGAAAAAGCCATAGATCACGATGCCGGCATGTTCACTCGTTGCTGAGGCCGTAACTGTAGGCGATGCGTAGAAATCGTGAGGCCTAACTGATAATGGAATGATGGTGCGCATAAGAAAAATGGGGTAGGGTTCTATACCTTGGTGACAAGTATAAATTTTTATGTTTTTAAGGCAAGCAAAATATGTTAAATTTGCTTTCAAAATTGTCAAAATAGCATCTTTAATAGCATAAAAGCTGTTTTTTATTGTTAAAGTGCACTAAAAGCAAACAGGAATAGAGTTTAAATGACAAGCTATTGTGGTTATATTGCCCTAGTTGGGCGGCCTAATGTGGGTAAGTCCACCCTTTTAAATTGTATATTGCAGCAAAAATTGAGTATCACTTCTCGAAAACCGCAAACAACAAGACACAGTATTTTAGGTATACAAACGGAAGGCGAATATCAATACGTTTATGTCGATACGCCAGGTATTCACCAAGGATCGAAGAAAGTGATGAATCGCTTGATGAATAAAACAGCCAATGCAGTATTGCGTGATGTGGACGTCATTGTTTTTATTGTCGATGGTACGCATTGGAAGGAAGAAGATGAGCATGTTTTGCAGCTGATTAAACAAGCAAAGGCCCCCTGTATACTCGCTGTAAACAAAGTAGACAAAATTACCGAAAAAAGTCAACTATTACCCTGGATCGAAACCATAAGCCAGCGGCATGATTTTGCGGCTATCATCCCGCTATCGGCGAAAACAGGTATGCAAGTTAATCAGTTAGAAGAGCGATTAAAAGCATTTCTACCTGAAGGACCTCATTTATTTGCTGATGATCAATTTACCGATCGCTCTGTTAAATTTCTATGCGCCGAATTATTACGCGAAAAAATATTTCGCCTCTGTGGTCAAGAGTTACCTTATTCAACCACTGTGGATATTGAATCCTATAAAGATGAAGGGAATCTAGTGCGCATCCATGCGTTAATCTTGGTCGATAAAGACAACCACAAGCGCATCATCATTGGCGATAAAGGGAAAAAATTAAAAGAAATGGCCACTAGTGCCCGCTTGGATATGGAACAATTACTTGGTAAAAAAGTCTTTTTACAATGCTGGTGTAAAGTGAAATCGGGTTGGGCTGATGACGAGCGTTTATTAAGACAATTGGGCTATGACAACTGAGACAGTCGAAGCTTGGGTTTTACATAAAAGTCCTTCTGGAGACAGCAGTGCGCGGGTGAGCTTTTTTACCCGCGAAAAAGGAATTCTCAATTGCTTGTATAAAGGGGGGCGGACGCCTAAAAAACAAGCCATTATACAGCCCTTTATACCCTTGTGGTTAGCTGTGGATGTGAGAAAAGACTATTATTTTGTCCGTCAACTTGAAATTCAAAAAGAACCTATTGAATTGAAAGCTAACTCACTTTTTGCTGGACTTTATGTCAATGAATTGATTTTTTATGCACTGCGACCGATGGATGCTTGCCCCGAGCTTTTTGCCATTTATCAAGAAACCATCCAAGGGTTAGCACTGCTCAACGATAAATTAGCCCTAGAGGTTTTGTTGAGGCGTTTCGAATGGGCATTGCTGCTTGCCTGTGGTTATTCCTTATCTTTTACTCATGAAGCGCATTCACTAGACTCTATTCGCGCAAATCAATGTTATCAACTTCTTCCTGGAGAAGGCTTTGTGTCAGCCAATGCAGGGATTCCTGGTGAACATATTTTAGCTTTGGCAGAAGGGCAACTCGCTGAGCTGAGTGTGTTGAAGACAGCGAAATTCATTATGCGCCAGGCGATTGATCATCTTTTAGGTGGAAGAGAGTTAAAATCGCGGTCTTTGTACCCTAGAAAATAGAGTATGTTGTAAATTAGACAAAAAATACACCTATAAGCTTATTATTAATCTGTTCGAGCTCTAAGGTGTCCTCACAAAATTAAATAGACTTTGCTCAATGATCGTTTTGTTTATCCCGTTCGCACTGAGGAAGCGCGCAGCGCTGTCTCGAAGTGCCGCAAAAGGCTCCTTCGAGAGCCTCAGGACAGGCCCTTCGAGAGCCTCAGGACAGGCCCTTCGAGAGCCTCAGGACAGGCCCTTCGAGAGCCTCAGGACAGGCTTTGAGACGCACGTTATGCGTGCTCCTCAGCCTGAACGGATTAATAAAATAGTCGGATTAAATTTCTCATTTTCCCATACAACTATAGCTGTCAGTTCCATTTAACGTCATAATTTGGATTATAATTACTTAACAGATGGTGGAAATGATGTTTAAAGAAATTTTACTCGGCGTTAATATTGATCATATCGCAACTCTTCGCCAGGCCCGCGGTACTCGTTATCCCGATCCAGTTCAAGCAGCAATGGACGCAGAAGAAGCTGGTGCAGATGGCATTACCCTGCACATGCGGGAAGATTTGCGTCATATTCAAGCGCGTGATGTCAGACTTATCAAGGCAGTATTACAAACTCGAATGAATTTAGAGTTGGCTGTAACTGAAGCCATGCTTGATTTTGCTGAGGAAATCAAGCCAGAACATGCTTGTTTAGTACCTGAAAAACGTGAAGAATTAACTACAGAAGGTGGTTTAGATGTCGTAGGTCATTACCAAGCCGTTGCTAATGCAGTAAAACGTCTAAGGCAAATTGGCTCTGAAGTTTCTTTGTTTATCGATGCGGATAAAAGACAAATTGATGCGGCGGTTGAAGTCGGTGCGCCTGCTATCGAAATCCATACGGGTTGCTATGCCGATGCAACAACGCCGATGGAGCAAGAGCAAGAATTGCAGCGAATTAAAGAAGCAGCAGAGTATGCGGCAAGTTTTAATTTAATTGTTAATGCCGGACACGGTTTGCATTATCACAATGTGAAACCAATCGCGGCGATAAAAGAGTTTCATGAATTAAACATTGGCCATGCAATCATTGCACGTGCTTTATTTTCTGGCTTGAAAAATGCAGTGAGAGATATGCGTCAACTTATGTTGGAAGCAAGGAACTATGGCAAAGACTGATTCAATTGTTATCCGTCTGACCGGGGACTCCGGGGACGGAGTGCAACTAGTAGGCGAACAATTAACGATCACAGCCGCACTGAGTGGACGTGATGTACGAACTTTACCCGATTTCCCGGCCGAAATCCGAGCACCTGCTGGAACAGTAGCAGGTGTTTCTGGATTCCAGCTCGCAATGGCGGAACAAGCCATTTTTACCGCTGGGGAAACACTAGATGTTTTGGTGGCCCTAAACCCTGCGGCTTTGAAAACCTCACTGCAATATTTAAGCCCCGGTGGACTGCTTATTATTAACGAGGATAGTTTTAGCGATAAAGATTGGCAAAAAGCAGGTCTAACCAGCGATTTTTTGGATAAATCAGCTGAGCTTTATCATTTAATATCCTTGCCTTTAATTACCCAAACTTTAAAAGCGATTGAGTCTCTCACTATCAATCATGCGCAAGCGAAGAAAGCAAAAAACTTTTATGTGCTGGGGTTAGTGCTGTGGCTTTTTGATTTACCCACGGACAATTGCCTTGCTTTTATCGCTAAAAAATTTAAAAACCAGCCGCAAACTGCCAAAGCCAACGAGTTAACTCTTTTGGCAGGTTATAACTATGCGATGACTTTAGAATTAAGTCGTCGCCAATTTATGCTTGGGCAAGTGAATCGCGACAGCGGCGAATACAGACAAATTACCGGTGTTGAAGCAGTTGGTTTAGCGCTAGCAACTCTTTCGGTCAGTACAAAAATTCCTGTTTTCGTATCTGGTTATCCGATTACACCTGCCTCTGCCATTTTGCATGAATGTGCAAGATTAGCTGACTATGGCGTGCGCTTGCTGCAGGCTGAAGATGAAATCGCTGCTTTGTGCTCCTGTATTGGTGCTGCTTATGGCGGTCATTTGGCACTGAGCTGTACTTCCGGACCCGGTCTTGATTTAAAAAGTGAAAGTCTAGGTTTAGCGGCAATGACCGAATTGCCTCTCGTATTAATCGATGTGCAGCGAGCAGGCGCATCCACAGGGTTACCCACTAAAACAGGCCAGAGTGATTTGCGCCAAGCGCTCTATGGTCGTCATGGCGAAGCGCCTTTACCTGTTTTAGCAGCTCAATCATCAGCAGATTGTTTTAATACGATTATTGAAGCTTTTACCATAGCAACTAAATATATGACGCCGGTCATCGTTTTATTGGATGCCTATCTCGCTAATGCGGCCGAGCCCTGGAGAATTCCAGCATTGGAATCCATTAAAATACCCAAGATTAATTTTAATCGTTTTCCTAAACCCTATCAGCGAGATGAGCTGTTAGCCCGTAGCTGGAATATTCCCGGTACCCCAGGTTTTATCCATCAAATTGGTGGTTTAGAAAAACAGGGGGAAGAGGGACGCGTTAGTTATGACGCTGAAAATCATCAAAAAATGGTTAATTTGCGAGCTGCAAAAATTGCCGGTATTTCGCGAGAATATGGCAACTTAGTGATTGAAGGTAACGCCGATGCCAAGGTTTTATTAATCGGCTGGGGCTCAACTTACGGAAGTTTGAAAGCAGCCGTCAATCAATGTCATGCAGAAGGTTTGCCCCTAGCGTTGCTCCATTTGCGCCATTTGAATCCTTTTCCAGAAGGGTTAAATGAGTTATTCGCAAACTATGAGAAAATTTTAGTTGCTGAATTAAATTCCGGCCAATTATGTCAACTACTGCGCGCTAAATATTTGGTCGATGCGAAATCCATTAGTCAATGCAATGGCCAACCCTTTACTGAAAGCCAGCTTGTTAAAGCCATTCAATTGGAAATTAATTATGAACAACAACAGTTATAAACGTGAAGACTTCACTAATGCGACTGAAGTTCGATGGTGCCCCGGCTGCGGCGATTATGCCATTCTGGCGGCCTTGCAACGTTTGCTACCCGAATTAGGTCTTGCACCTGAACAGCATGTGTTTATATCAGGAATCGGCTGTGCGGGACGATTACCCTATTACATGAATACTTACGGCTTCCATACGATTCATGGGAGAGCAACGGCAGTAGCCACTGGACTTAAATCAATGCGAGATGATTTAACGGTTTGGGTGATTACCGGCGATGGAGATGCTTTAAGTATCGGCGGCAATCACTTAATTCATTGCCTGAGACGGAATGTGAATGTGAATATCTTGCTTTTTAATAATCAAGTTTACGGTCTGACCAAGGGGCAATTTTCACCCACTTCGCAAAAAGGGCAGGTGACCAAAACGTCACCTGAGGGCGTGTCTAATGAACCGATTAATCCGTTGATGATTGCGCTGGCATCGGGCGCTAGTTTTGTCGCTCGTGCAGTGGATAAAGATCCTACGCATTTGGCTGCAATTCTCAAGAAAGCCTATGAACATCAAGGTTGTTCTTTTGTAGAGATTTATCAAGATTGCAATATCTTCAATCACGGTGCCTTCGATGCCTTTGCTGTAAAAACAAACCGTGCAGACAAGACAATTGTATTGGAAGAGGGCGAGCCTTTATTATTTGGCGCCGAGAAAGAATGGGCTTTAACCTTAGAGGATGAATCCTTACTCCAGGTAGCCTATCAGGGAGAATTGGCATATCGCCACGATTCGAGTAATTTTATCGCAGCGATGCGTCTTGCACGTCTTAACTTTCCTGAGTTTCCTGTGCCTTTGGGTGTTTATTATCAAAAACAACGTGAAATTTTTAGCCTGAGTCAACCTCATAGGAAAACAGTCGCCGATTTACCTGCGTTATTTCGTGCTAGAGCGAGTTGGCATCAAGGGCCAATGTAGATTGGGCTTTGGCTTAATGGGGCTGCTAAGAATTTGACCTAATTTCTAACGTCCCGCAGCTTCTGTTGTCGTGCCTACATACCGCAGCTTAGGCGGGCAGCACCATAAGCCTAAACCCAAACTAAGTCTTAATAAAAACTAAGCGGCTTTTCCAGTTTGTAGATCTAAAAAAGTAGCCAACCCAGTTTTAGCTATTTTCTCACCAATCTGAATTAGAGTGTAGCAATCATATTTTGCTTTAATGGACTCAATGTATCGCTCAATCGTTTTACGCGAAACCTGTTTAATTTCTGCAACCAATGAAGCTGATTTTCCTAATCGTAGCCATTGAAGACACTCTCGTTCCTTTGGAGTCAGGTAATAACGTGACTGGTGTTTGAAATAAAGCCTATTGTTTGCTTCTTTCTCAAAATCAATTTTTCGTGGATCAGAGAATATAAGATTAATTTTTTTCTCTTGTTTTGCTGTTTCATCAATATTGATAGGAAGGTTATAGACAGCAGCAAGCTCGGGGATAGTCTTCATACAATCACTAAAATAACTGATAAAAGCATGGAGAGAATCCATTTTTTCAAGATAACGTTGATTGATAGCGTCGTCAGTTAAATGGCCGCTGAAATGATAGCAATGCGTCATATTTTCATCGTGTTTGGTAATAGTTAGTGTATGTCCCTGATTAAAGGCGGCTGCCATTTGATAGAGCTCTTCGGTGTTTTTATTCATTTCTAGGTAATCCCAGAAATCATAATGGAACTGTTTTCGAGCATTTTCAGCATGGGTATGCACATCGTTGCGTGCATGATTGCGTCGAAGATATTCTGCTGCATAATCTGCTTTTGAACCTAAACAAAATGCATTTCCCTCTTGATCAACTGCTGTATAACCAAAAAAATGCACTCCAATTGTCTCCAAAGGTGCACAAACCGTATTTAAAAGGCTATGATGCGCCAAACTTGGATTTTGGGAAAAAGTATGTTGTATTTTCATGAGCTTAGCAACCTTACAAATTGAACAACTAAGATATAATAACACATAATTAGATTAAAATATATACATATAGGTGTAAAATTAAACATCTGTGCGGTTTTAAATCTCTTTTATGTCCGACTTTCGTCCTAGTTCTTACCTGTTTATAAACATATGATGCCCTCTTTTAAGCAAAGAATGAGGTGAGAACGGTGAAAGAGAAAAGGTCAAAAGGTAAAGAAAAAGTGGAAGTAGTTGTTATTAAAGAACCTAAAGCGACTACTCAACCAAAAGATGAAATATTTCCAAAAAAGAAGGCATGGCCTAATCAACGTGGAATAGAAAAGGTTGCTGTCTTACATGCGCCCAATACCCCCAAGTCCTTAAGCGATGAGGAGACCACCAATAGACTAGATATTCTTGGTCATCTTCCCGAAGGATCAAAACCCGTGATCGTTGATCTAGGTATGGGAAATGGCCAATTTTTGATTGATTTAGCGAAGGAATTTGGAAGAAAAGCGACTTTAATTGGGGTTAGCGCATCACCTAATGAAATACGTTGGCATGCATGCAACTATGCTCGCATTCAACTTGTTAAAGGAAAATTACCGCACGATGAATCCATCATGGATTTATTGCATGATAGACTAGGTAAAGTTGATAGAGTGTTCGATACTTTCGGTCCTTCAACCTATTCATTGAATCCCCTACATAGCTTAATTTATTCGGCGATGTTACTTAAACCAGGGGGGAAATTCTCAGCAATAAGTTCAACGGAAGGAAACCCGTTCTATACCGTATTTGGAGATAAAAACAATCGCTCAAAAATAAAAGAGTTTTTCAAGGAAAAATTAGGGATTGATATCCATTTCGAATTTACTGCAATTCGATCTGAATTGGAAGACGGACAGATTAATACTGATTTATTAGTCACCTTTACTAAAGGGGATCAAGAGTTAAGAGCAGAGGATTATCTTAGACTTTGCCGAGAGGTAGACAATTGGGTGGGTATCCCTAAAGTAATAAAATCAAAATCCAGCTTTTATAAATATGACACTCATTATGGCATGTTTTCGATTGATATGCGCACTTATAAACCTTTCCCGCGTCTTGAAGATACTTGTGATGCAAGTGCTCGTCTATAGTTGTTTTAGCATAGCTTTGACCACAGAGTTCAGATTAGCAATCAGGGTTGGTAATCGTTCGGCTCTGTGGCTTCTTCAGCCCGAACTGAGTTATTCTCACGAAATTTAATAGATTCATTAGTTCATTGATCGTTTGGTTTATCCCGTTTGCACTGAGGAAGCGCGCAGCGCTGTCTCGAAGTGTCGCAAAAGCCCCTCCCCCCCCTCGAGAGTCTCAGGACAGGCCTTCGAAGAGCCTCAGGGCAGAGCCTTTGAGACGCACGCCATGCGTGCTCCTCAGGCTGAACGGGATAAAATGAATACACAAATTCTTCAGATACTTATTTCGTGGGGATGCCTCAGAACCCGAATAAGTTAATTATCAGTTGACCTGGAATACAAAACAACCTAGGGCTGCAGGAAAAAATCATGGGCTAACAATCGCCGATGAGCGCGAAAATAAGTAAGTGGCGATTGCTCAAGGAGATCCGCTAATTTATCCATATACACACAAGCAAAGCGATCGACTTGATGAGCAAAATAACTTTCTTCTGCTCCAGCACGAAAAACACGACCCCATTTAGGGTTGTAAAAAGTTTGTTCTTCTTGCAAAAGTTTTGATATTTCCATATCAATTGCTGTGATTTGCTTCTGTAATTCACTCACCTCATGCGCATGTGTTTTAGTTTGTTTTTCAATATCTTGCGTGTGTAATTCAATGTATTTTTCTTCTAATTGTTTTTTTATTTCCATCGAAGCGACGATTTTTCGTTCAATAGGTAGTGCCTTTTTTTGCGAGTTTACTTCTTGCTCAAGTTCTTCAACAACAAGCGCTGTCCGCCAATTGCAGTCTTTCTTCAATCGGACTATGTCACCATAAATATGGTCACCGATATAGAGAATTTCATCCCCGTTGACTTCTAAATCATCAGTGAATTTTCTCGCACAGCCGCCTTGATACACTCCAGGATGTATTTTGCCTTGCACATTGGTCATTGTCCCATTTTCAGGATTAATCGCTAAAAACTTAAGATTGTCATAAAAAAAACGAGGTTTGTTGGCTAGAGTAATGACAAATTCGAATAAATCTTTCCAGGTTTTACCTTTTTCTAAAAAAGGATCAATCGCATATTCTAAAAGGATTTTGGTGTAAAAAAATTCGGAATTGGTAAGCAGAAAAATTTTCTTACCAAGATTAATATAACGTTGCAAGCCCTCGACTACTTCTTTCTCTTTTAAGACATAAGCTTCTAAATTTTTGCTGATGCAGAGTTTCAAACTGCCATCAGAATGAATTTTATCGACGGTGCTCAACACATCTAAAGCAATGGTTGCGTAATTTGGAAGTTCATGGATTAATTCATCTTTTATATCAATTAATTGACTATAAAGCACACAAAAAGCAATCGAAAACGCAGTATCAATAGCAAAATAATTAGGATCATTTAAATCGACATAAGTACTGCGATAAATTTGTTTTTGTTCCGCATAATTGATTAATCTCGTTCCATGGTAGCTATGACGAATAGCACCATAGCGGCTGAGCTTTAAAATATTGCCATTCCTGCTATCAATAATGAGGCCGCGAATAGCTTCATCAAAATTAAATTTAAATTTTTTGATTTCTTGCGGATATTGTTTTTCTTCGATTAATTTGTCTACAACTAGTTTGTAAACTAAGGATTCAAAATTCTTTGAGTTATAACGAATAAGAGTATGGTCCATATCTAAACCAATAAGCTTGATTTTTTTCATATTTAGAATGCGATTAACAAAAACTTTTTGACTCATGGTGTTTCCTTATTCATTAGCTTGATGGCAGCGTTCCCTAAGCTATACTACCTACAAATTAAATAAGAACTTAGGTAAGCTTTAACCTTTCTACCTATTGTTGCAAAGGTATTCTCATGCTGCTCATTCAAGGCTTTCAAAATTCCTGCTATTTTTTGCGAACTAGCTTAAAATTTCTTAAAAAAAATCCTGATTTAATTATTTTACCAGTACTCAGCATCATTGCTCTAGTTATTCTCTTGTTCTCATCGATAAAAATGTTGATTTATTTTCAAGTCAATCAAAGTATCTTCATCCTTGGCCTAGTGTCGCTCTATTTTTTACTCGCCTTTGTTGCTATTTTACTTAATGCTGCTCTTATTGCCTGTACAATTCAACGTCTCCAAGGAGGCAGATTATCTATTTTTCAAGCGCTGCTCTTGTCGTTAAAAAAAGCAGGAGCTTTACTTAAATGGACGATGATCAGTGCAACTTTCTGCGTATTATTTTCTAGTTTAGAACATTTAAGTACTGCGGTTGCGAAATTAATTGCCACAGTATTTGGTTTTTCCTGGACTGTTAACACTCACTTCGTTTTGCCGAGTATGATGTCCGAGAACCAAGGTTCGATGGCAGCTTTTAAACAATCTATTCAAAGAGTCGGGAAGGGATGGCGTAATATTGTTTCGCTTAATTTATTGGTTTTTTTAATATTGCTTGCTTTCGGTGGCCTAGCTTATTTATTTGCTTCTTTCTTTTTACATTCTCAATACACACTTAATCTCACAATTAATCTTCCGCTTTGTTTGTTTCTAGTGATTTGTTGGTTAATTAGTATTAAAACCTTTAATGCGATTTATAATTCTGCGCTTTATTTGAATTTAAAGGAGAAAAAGCAAGATTATTTTGCGGATGAGTTTTTAAGTCGGGTGATCATAAAATGAGGTGTAATATCCTTTCTCCGCGAGACGTAGAGCTTACTCCATATCACGTCCAGCGGCTTATCCGCGGTATCAGGGATCTTAGTATGAAGTAGATCACTTGGATACTGCGGACAAGCCACGTAAGGTAAGGCGAGAGTAGAGTTTGCAACAACGCCAGACAAGCCGCGACAAGTAGGAGAAGGCCTTGGCCTCGGATTCTAAGTTGGATTGCTAGTGACAACAGAAGCTAATTCTACCTCAATATCATTTTTATTAAGCGTTTGTAAATAACCATCTAAAGAATCAATTAAACCGACTGTCGTGGTCTTCGCCTCAAATAACCAAAAAAAGAAATCTTGTGCTATCCAAGTAAAGAAACCCTGCGCTGTATTCAGAAAATCATAAAGCGATTTACTTTCGTTTTTGGTGTTATAAAAAGTTTTCATAACATTATTAATTCCATCTAGCGTTTTCTGTTTCTCGAAGGTTTCAATTAAAAGTGCCAATCCTTGAGATTTCTTTTTGACTTTAAAATTAACACCAAAAAAACGATGATTGGATTTATCATTCTCTAAGACAATTTTATAGTTTTTTAGGGCTAGAAATTCAGGACTGGTTAAAAAGGCTGTTGTTGCTGCTGTGGCCGGGTACTCATCCGAGGTGATATGCGCTAATTGATTTAATTTTTGTTTAAAATTAATACTTATTTCTTCGAGTTGTCGTTTTTTTTCTGACAGGGTCTGATTATCAATTTCTTGAGGTAATTGAAGAACGGCTCGGGGCAGCAAACTGAGAGCTTGTTGATGTAATGCTTCTATATGCTGACTGAGAATTTCCAACTTTGATTTATCAGCAGGGTTGTCCTTCAGAAAAGTTGCCGCCAAATGAATTGCTTGCGCATAATATTGCAAGTTTTGTTGAGTTTGATTTTTTGTTAGAGCTTCAGCCTGAACGCTTAAATAAGATTCATTCTCTTCCCACTGCTCATCATAAAAACGAGCTGGAATTGTTTGCCCACATTGTTGCTCAATGTTTACACTGTAATTAATAATATCTTGTATAGAAAACAGCATAAAAATCCTAGAAATTTAAATGCAGCATAATAACGAATAGATTTATTTTTGTCGAAAGCTTAGAGCAAAAAAAAATCCCGGCAGATTCACCGGGATTCAGGTTGAGGAGACATCTTAGTCACGGCCTGAAAAAGCACTCAATAGATTGAGCAGGCTGACAAAGAGGTTATAGATGGAAACGAATAATGAAACGGTTGCAGAAATGTAATTCGTTTCACCACCATGAATGATTTCGCTGGTTTGGAACAGGATAAGTCCAGAAGAAATAAGCACAAATGCAGCAGAGATTACAAGTTGTAAAGCCGGCATATGGAAGAAAATACCAGCAATCATAGCCAGCAGAGCCACCATAACTCCAACGAAGAGAAAACCGCCTAAGTAGCTGAAATCTTTACGAGTTGTTAGTGCATAACCGGATAGGCCGAAGAAAATGACCCCAGTACCTCCAAGAGCGGCTCCTATAAGTTGAGGGCCGTTGGAGAAATTGGAAACGTAAAGATTAAGAATCGGACCCAGTGTGTAGCCTAAAAAGCCAGTAAAGGCGAAAACACTCAAAAGGCCTAAGGGGCTATTTCTTAATGCTTGTGTCAGAAACATTAACCCGTAAACACCTCCAATCATAATAAAAGGGTTAAGAGGCCTAACGGCGAAGGCATAAGAGAGATAAGCCGTGAAGGTACTAAATAAAAAGGTCATGCTGAGAAGTAAGTAAGTATTTCGCAACACTTTATTAGTGGCAAGTACCGATTCACTTCGTTGATTTAAAATAGTGACGTCGTTTCTGTTCATGCAGTAACTCCAGGTTATATATGATTCAGTGTAGCATAATTGGGACGATTTGTTGGTTTTTCAAGTTTATAATCATACTTTATTCCCAGCAAGGATATTTTTTCACCCAGGGTGTATAATTGTCTCTATAAATATTGAAAGATTGCAAGCGAATCACTGATAATTATGTGATTTTATATACCTAGATGGATTGCTCATGCCAAAAGTTGCTGTAGTACAAATGATTTCTTCTGCTTCCGTCAAATCTAATCTCAAGAAGGTTGAAGATTTCTTTATTGATGCGAAAGGAAAGCAAGCTGATTTACTGGTTTTGCCAGAAAATTTTGCCTTCATGGGGATGAAAGAGAACGATAAATTAGCTATCGCAGAAAATTATGGAGAAGGGGAAATACAAGATCGAGTGAGGCAACTCGCTAAGCGATATGATTTATGGGCAATTGCTGGTACTTTATCCATTAAAGCGCCAAATAAAAAAGTAAAATCAAGTTGTTTGGTTTTTGATAATAATGGATTATGTGCTGCTCGCTATGACAAAATTCATCTCTTTGATGTGCGAGTTTCTGAGCAGGAGGCGCACCAAGAATCGGCAACTGTTGATAGAGGGGATGAGTTAGTTGTTGTGGATACGCCTGTTGGAAAAGTTGGCTTAAGCGTTTGCTATGATTTGCGTTTTCCTGAATTATATCGACAATTAGTACAAAGGGGCGCTGAATTACTTAGTATTCCATCTGCTTTTACTGCAGTCACGGGCGTTGCGCATTGGGAAGTTTTATTAAGGGCGCGTGCTATTGAAAATCTGTCCTATGTTGTTGCTTCCAATCAAGGTGGACAGCATGAGAATGGGCGACAAACTTACGGGCATAGTATGATTATCGAGCCTTGGGGTAAAGTGGTTGCTCAACAAGAAACCGGGGAAGGGATCATAACTGCTGATATTGATTTACAGCGCTTGCAACAACTTCGACAGCAGTTTCCTAGTAATGAGCATCATGTGCTCTTGAACCGATGATATTTATTTTAAGGTAATAGTTATGACCCAGGCATTAGCATTAGCAAAAGATTTATTATTAAAACCTGCCGCATTGGATGATTCAGCTTTAGAAAAATTGCTTCATTCCATGATGTCTCATCATGTGGATGATGCTGATCTTTATTTTCAAATCTCTAGCCATGAATCCTGGTATTTAGAAGATTCTGAAGTCAAAAGTGGTAGTTTTTCCATTGATCGCGGAGTTGGGATTCGCGCGGTCAGTGGGGATAAGACTGGTTATGCTTATTGCGATGACATTTTATTGCCCGCAATGCAGCGTGCCGCTGAGGCAGCAAAATCCATTGCTTTTGCGGGGGTGAAACCAGCGCAATCGATCCAAATCGCCAGTGCGCCAATTATTCGTTATGCGGGTTTAAACCCAATTGAAGGAATGACGAAACTTGAAAAAATTGCTTTGCTTGAGGCAATCGATCGCGAGGCTCGGCGTCTTGATCACCGTGTTATTCAAGTTAACGCCTCTCTGAGCGGCAGTTATGAGGTAGTTATGGTGGCGGGTATGCAGGGTAAAATGATCGCCGACATACGACCTTTAGTCAGTATTAATGTCAGTGTAATTGTCGAAGATAAAAATGGTCGTCGTGAATCGGGGCGTTCAGGCGGCGGTGGTCGGGTGGCTTATTCTTATTTCACCGATGAAGAAAGAGCATTAGGCTATGCAAGGGAAGCGGTGCGAGAAGCTTTAATTAATCTAGAGGCGCAAGATGCGCCGGCTGGAACGATGCCAGTCGTTTTAGGACCTGGTTGGCCTGGAGTGTTACTTCACGAAGCAGTTGGTCATGGTTTGGAAGGTGATTTTAATCGTAAAGGGTTATCGGCGTTTTCTGGTCGCTTAGGTCAGCAAGTTGCTGCTAAAGGGGTAACTGTAGTGGATGACGGAACCCTTAAAGACAGACGAGGTTCGCTGACTATCGACGATGAAGGCACACCGTCTCAATACACTACCTTGATTGATGATGGGGTTTTGGTCAACTATATGCAAGACAAGCTCAATGCCAAGTTGATGAATATGCAGCCCACAGGCAATTGTCGACGCGAATCGTATGCGCATTTACCTATGCCACGTATGACGAATACTTATATGCTTGCAGGTAATCATTCTCCTGATGAAATTATCCGTTCAGTGAAGCGGGGATTGTATGCAGCCAATTTTGGCGGCGGCCAAGTGGATATTACCTCAGGGCAATTTGTGTTTTCTGCCAGCGAAGCCTATCTCATTGAGGATGGTAAAATCACTAAACCGGTGAAAGGGGCTACTTTGATTGGTAATGGTCCAGAGGTGATGAAAAAGATCTCGATGATTGGCAATGACTTATCCCTCGATAGAGGAATAGGTGTTTGCGGAAAGGATGGACAATCCGTTCCTGTCGGTGTTGGCCAGCCAACCTTAAAGATTGATGCGCTGACAATTGGTGGTACACGTTAATGAGGTTGTATCTGGACTGGGCCCTTGGTTTTGGCGCTGTATCTTAATCACATCGTTGCCTACGCCCGCGGCTTGTCCGGCGTTGTGGCAGATTCCTGTCCTCATGCCGACGTACCACGGCTTGTTAGCGGTATCTAAGCGCTCTTTTTTCATATTGAGATCTCTGGATCCCGTGAAGAAGTCGCGGGACGTCGGAGTAGAGCTGGACTAGTTAGAGAGCTGACTAAAATACTGGCTTTTGCGAACGCCGCATCACTCTTTATTCGCAAGCTTAAGCAGCAAGTTTTTAATTTCATGAATACGCTCTTCATGCGAAGTGCTATCTAAACTAAACCGTAAGCGCGTAGGACCCTCCATTTGATAGCGTTTTGCGTGCAACTGGATAAGATTAATCAATACGCCGGGATCAATTTCCGGTTTCTCACCGAATTCAATTTTTCCAGCCTGTTGGGCGGCATTAATTTTATTAATGCCTAATTTGCCTGCTAGTAATTTAAGTTCCGTGACTAATAGTAAATTTTTAGCCGCTTGTGGTAATAGGCCAAAGCGATCAATCATTTCAATTTGTAATTCGCGTAACTGTTCTTTGTCTTTTGCATTGGCGATGCGTTTATACATGATAAGCCGTGTATGAACGTCAGCAATATAATCCTCAGGAAGAATAGCGCTTAAACGTAAATCGATTTCAGGACCTTGTTGCAGTGGCGTTGCTAACTCAGGAGTTTTCCCCGCTTTTAAATCACTGACGGCCTTATCGAGCATTTCCATGAAAAGATTAAAGCCGATTGCCTGCATATTGCCACTTTGATCTTCACCTAATAATTCGCCAGCACCACGTATTTCTAAATCATGGGTTGCTAAGGTGAAGCCTGCACCTAAATCTTCTAAAGAAACAATAGCTTCCAAGCGTTTAACCGCATCAGCGGTAAGTAGTTTTTCATTGGGTGTCAGCAAATAGGCATAGGCTTGATGGTGAGAACGACCTACTCGGCCGCGCAATTGATGGAGCTGTGCTAAGCCAAATTTATCGGCTCGGTCAATGATAATGGTATTGGCCGTCGGAATATCGATACCGGTTTCGATAATAGTAGTGCAGACTAAAACATTAAATCGATGATGATAAAAATCGGACATAATACGTTCTAATTCGCGTTCTCGCATTTGCCCATGGGCGTTACGGATTTTCGCTTCAGGAACTAAAGTTTGTAACTCTTGGCAGATGCGCTCGATGGTTTGAACATTATTATGCAGAAAATAAACTTGTCCCCCGCGTAAAATTTCCCGCAAGATTGCTTCTCGCAAAATTGGGTCATTTTTTTCTTGCCAAAAAGTTTTAACCGCCAGTCGTTTTGCTGGCGGGGTAGCGATGAGGGAGATATCGCGAATACCTGCCATTGCCATATTCAGCGTACGTGGAATAGGGGTAGCTGTCATGGATAGAATATCAACATGAGTACGCAAGGCTTTGATATGTTCTTTTTGTTTGACGCCAAAACGATGTTCTTCATCGATAATCAATAAGCCAAGATTTTTAAAGCGAATGTCTTTGGAAAACAGTTTATGCGTGCCGATGACGATATCAGTACGCCCATCTTTTAAAGAAGCAATGACTTTTTCTGAGTCTTTGGCACTACGAAATCGCGAAAATAACTCGATATTAATGGGAAATTGCGCAAAGCGATCGCGGAAGGTTTCGAAATGTTGACCGGCTAAAAGGGTGGTGGGGACTAAAACACAGACTTGCTTGCCATTTTGGACGGCCAAAAAGGCCGCGCGCATAGCAACTTCAGTTTTACCGAAACCCACATCACCACAGATGAGTCTATCCATGGGTTTTGAGGATTGCAGATCGTTAATGATTTGCTCAACCGCACGAATTTGGTCTGGAGTTTCGGTAAAAGGGAAACCACTTGCGAAACGTTGATAATCATTGGGATGAAATTCATAAACAAACCCAGGCTCAGCCTCACGTTTTGCATAAATTTCTAATAGCTCGATAGCAACATCATGAATTTTTTCAGCAGCCTTTCTCTTTTCTTTTTGCCAGAGGTCAGTACCGAGCTTGTGCAGCGGCGCATGCTCACTATCCATGCCAGTATAACGACTAATGAAATGCAATGAAGTAACTGGAACATAAATTTTATCTTCGCCGGCGTAAGCTAAAATCAAAAATTCGTTGGCAGTATTATTACTTTCGATGGTTTTGAGTCCCTGATAGCGGCCTACGCCAAATTGTAAATGAACCACCGGAGCGCCGATTCTTAGTTCAGCGAGATCACGAATAATTAAATCAGGGTCGACTGTCTTTTGGCTGCTTCTGCGTTGCGGCGTCGCTTGCTCACCAAATAATTGAGCTTCGACAATAATCGCAATTTGTTGTTCAATAAGCTCTGCACCATAAATCAGGGGGGCGGTGATGATGCTAATCGGCGCATTATCGTTAAGAAAATCATCCCAACTGTCTTGAATTTTAGGCGCTATTTTACTCTGTTTAAGTAAATCCAATAAAACTTCACGTCGACCTGCACTTTCAACGACGAGCAGAAAACGTTTTCCTTTTTCATCAAGGTAAGAAGCAAGCTTTGTTAAAGGCTGGTTACTTTGGCGTTCTATGGGAAGGGAGGGTGCTTGATTGATGTTAAAATTAGTTAAACTGCCTTTCCTTTCTATCGGTTGATGATAGCAGCGTAATTGCTGATATTGTTTAGCATAGGTCAGTAATTCTGTCGGGGTTAAAAAGCATGCATTCGGTGGCAGGATAGGCCGTGAAATATCATAATTACGTTGCTCAAAACGCGCCGATAATTCTTGCCAAAATTGTTCTGCTTGCTGAGAAGTTTCCTCGATCAAACAAACTGCTGCATCCTCAGGTAAATAATCAAAAAAAGTCGCTGTGGTTTCAAAAAAGAGGGGTAGATAATATTCAATTCCTGAAGGAATTTGGCCATCACTCACTGCCTCATAAATTGGGCACTGGCTTGGATTACCAGAAAATTGCTCTCTGAAGGCACGGCGAAATTGGGTAATACTTTGCTCATTTAAAGGAAATTCACGCGCTGGCAATACTTGAATTTCAGAAATCTTACTGACTGTGCGTTGCGTTTCAGTATCGAATTGGCGCAGGCTTTCAATCTCGTCATCAAATAATTCAATCCGAAACGGCATGGTGCTTCCCATCGGATAAACATCAATAATTGCCCCGCGAATCGCAAACTCCCCATGCTCCAGCACTTTATTAACGCTATAATAACCGGCTTGAGTCAATTGATGGCGGAAATGCTCTAAATTTAAGGTTTGGCCTTCTTTTAATACCAAGGCATGATGATGCAAAAATTGCGGTGGGCAAAGTCTGTGCATCAGCGTGTTGACTGAGCTAATCACAATCGCATTAGAGCTTTGCTGCAATCTACTTAGCGTTGAGAGTCGTTCGGAGATAATATCTTGATGTGGTGAAAATTGATCATAGGGCAGCGTTTCCCAATCCGGGAAAAAGAGTAATTCTTGAGTGTTTTCTTTACCAAGAAAGAAACGCAGCTCATCTAAAAGCTGGCCGGCTGCTAAATTATCCGGTGTAATTAATAACTTAATACCATTTCTTTGCTGACAAAATTCGGCAATTGCTAAAGAAAGGCTACAGCCATAGAGTTGTCCCCAAGTGTGTCTATGATCAATAGGGGGATGGGTGAGTATCGATGTTGTCATAGAATAATTATCGTCATTCATTAAAGGCGCAAAAGTATACTATAAAAGATGCTTGCTCTGAACAAGGGGTGTTAGATTGTTGAGAGCTCTTCGCGAATTTAGATAATTAATTTGTTCGGGCTCTGAGATATCCCCACGAAATTAAATAGACTTTGCTCATGATCGTTTTGTTTATCCCGTTCGCACTGAGGAAGCGCGCAGCGCTGTCTCGAAGAGTCGCAAAAAGCCCCTCCTTCGAGAGTCTCAGGACAGCCTTCGAGACGCACGCTATGCGTGCTCCTCAGGCTGAACGGGATAAAATTAATACAAATACCTCAGATACTCATTTCGTGGGGATACCTCAGCCCGAAGGGATTGCCCGGACTATCCAATAACCGGTATTAAATAAACAATAAGATAGCTCGTCGCAAAACCCGCTAATAACCCAAATAAATGCCCTTCCCAAGAAACCCCTTTTTTCGAAGGAAAAATCCCCAAAAAAATACCTGCAAAATAATACAAGCTAATGATGCCAAGAATGATTGCCGTGACGGTTCCTTGTTGCAGAATATCACTGACCAACAGCCCCCAATAACCTGTAATCAAGGCGCTGGCGCCAATATGAATCCCTGTTTTTGCAAACAGCCATATCAGAGTCCCACTGAGAATAGTAATTATCGCCGTAACCCAGATAAAATAACTGAGCCCATTAACTAAAATAAAATTACTTAAGACGACTAAAGGTATCGAGTTAAAAAATAAATGATTAAAATTGGCATGTAGCAAGGGGGCAAAAATGATCCCCGGTAGACCGATAATATGCCGAGGGATAATACCTAAATAAAACAGTCGCTTACCAACTAAAAGATTCAAAATATAGGCACACCAGGGAATGAGCAAAATAACACCCAAGGTGTTTAAATTTCTATCTGTTTGGTCAATAATCTGATTAACACTAGTCGTTAATTCATCGATCAACATGTTATAACACCTTTTTAGTCATTTCCCGATGAGAAAAAGGATTTTCTGCTTCAGGCAAACCCTTATCTTTCTCAATAACTTGACAAACAAGCTGACCGCGGGCTAAGCGGACATGAATTTCATCGCCTAAATCAACCTGTTGACTATCAAACAATACAGCCTTTTTGTAAGTCGCCAGTGCATAGCCTCTACTCAGTGTAGCTAAGGGGCTTACCGCATGCAAGGTAGCTAGTTGAGTGCTAAATTGTTGTTTTAATTGATGCAATTTGGCCAACATGATTTGGATTAACTGCTGCTCGAAACTTTGTATTTTGGCTTTTGATTGTTGGAGTAAAGTCATGGGATTTTTTACGTTAAGGCGGCTCATCAACAAATCCAGTTTTCTTTGTTTTTGATGGACTAAATTGTGCTGGTTATGATTAAGCTGCCGCTCCAAATAATCAACCGTTTGCCAATGTTTAGCAATTAAGTGGGTAGGTGATAAAAATTTAGCGACTCGGTGATCAAGCAAGAGTTGCTTATGTTGAATTGCTTGCGAGATGGCTCTAACCATGCGCTTTTCGAAAGAAATTATTGTAGCTAGTAAATCACTCATGTTTGGCGTTACTGCCTCAGCTGCAGCGGTAGGTGTTGCTGCTCTGAGATCAGCAACAAAATCAGCGATAGTAAAATCAGTTTCATGTCCCACTCCAGAGACGATGGGAATGGTACTTCTGCTTATAGTTACTGCGAGTTGCTCATCATTAAAAGCCCATAAATCCTCAATGCTACCGCCTCCTCGAGCGAGAATCAGCACCTCTGCTAGACCTTCTTGATTTGCTTTTTGAATTGCTTTAATAAGCTGTTGAGCGGCCTCTTTTCCTTGTACTTCGCTGGCATAAATGCGAATAGCGGCTAAAGGGAAACGCCGTTTCAAGGTCGTCAAAATATCGCGAAGTGCGGCTCCAGAAGGGGATGTGACGACAGCGATTACTGCAGGAAAATACGGAAGGCTTCTTTTTCTGGCGGAATCGAATAAACCCTGCGCTTGCAATTTTAGTTTTAGCTGTTCAAATTGGCGGTAAAGTTCCCCAAGACCGGCCTCAGTCATGGAGTGAACAATCAATTGATAATCACCTCTGGCCTCATACAAACTTAACTTACCCATAGCGACGACCTGTTGGCCATCTTTAAACCCGGAACTTGCTGAACTATGATGATTGCGAAAATAAACACAACGTACCTGGGCTGTGGGGTCTTTTAAAGTAAAATAAAAATGACCTGAACTTGGCTTGGATAAATTGGATAATTCGCCGATGACAGCAATTTGACCGATTTCAAGCTCTAACCAGGAGCGTATTTGGCGGTTGAGCTGAGTGACGGTGAGAGGGGTTGGGTCTTGCATAATGTAAGCCGCTAGATGAGATAGAAATAAGGATGTACTATAGTTTAGATAGGACTTTTTTGGAATTGTTATGATTAAAGGAATACAAGTTACTCAACAAAATGAATTACCAACACCACCGCTGGAAGATCCACCACTTCCTGAGCCCGCTGAGCCTGGTCCTGATAATATCCCTGAGCCCAGCCCAGATAATACCCCTGAGCCTGAGCCAGTAAAAACACCTGAGCCTTCTGATGATTAAGGTATTGCAAAATGCCAGTCCATGGCCTTGGATAATTCTTCCAACATAATTTCGCCGCGAATACTATTTCCTTTGGCATTGACTCGTGGGCTTAGTACAACAATTCCTGCTTTACGAGGAACAACAGCGATGGTGTATCCTGAAACGCCACTTTTAGCTGGCATACCCGTTTTAACCATATGAGTACCCGTTTCATCATATAAACCACAGGTGGCCATGATGGCAAGTGTGATTTTACAGGTTTCCAGTGAAATAATTTGTTCACCACTAACAGGATCTTTACCCGCATTAGCAAGAAGCGTAGGTAGATAAAGCATTTGTTCTAACATGGCCTCATAAGAACAGAGAGCGAAATAGAGATCGAGAGTTTCATTCACTGGAGCACCTAAATTTTTCCGGCTCTTCAGGATATAAGCAAGGGAGCGATTGCGATCGCCAGTTCTTTTTTCCGAAGCTAAGACCAATGGATTAATGCCGAGGCGTTGATTAAACAATTTCTGTACCCAATATTCTAACCAAGCGAACTGTTTTTCACCAACACCTGGAATATGAGAACAAAGTGTAATTGCGCCTGCATTTAACATCGGATTGGATGGTTTGGGGCCAAATTGTTCAAGCCGTGTGATTGAGGCAAAATCATCGCCAGAGGGTTCAACTTTAACCCACTCAAAAAGTTGCTCTGCACCAAATTCTTCCAAAAGACCAATGAGAGGAATTAATTTTCCGGTACTTTGCAGCGTGATCGGGGGTAAAGGCATATTGCTGTAAGAAACCGACTCCCCTTGGAGAGGATTAATAGCTACCGCCGTTAAGTCTTTATTGACATTAGCTAATTCAGGAATGTAATTAGCTGTGTCTCCTGCTTGACACTCTTCTGCTTTTTTTACCAAATGCTTAAGAAGATCAACTGATAATTTGTTTTGTGCCATAAACTCTCAGCAATGAAAAAAAGGGGAGGCATTATGCTAAATTTAGCACAGTAAGACAAATAAATGAGAAAATTAATTTTCCTTGACCATCAAGTTGAATAAATCTACCACAAATTGATATATTATTATACTTTTTGACTGGATCTCTATTAATAATTCCTTAAGGATTCCAAGTATAAAATTGGTCTTTCTTAAACGAAATGATAAAACTAAATACGATAATAGGGTTGATAAATCAGTATGAAATTTATAGGGCTAATATGTTAGATTTTCAGATTGAGCTTGAGAGACAAAATAATTTGTTAATGTTTCTAAATAGTGTCAAAGATAATTCGCGAGCTGAGATCTTGCGGGCATTTATAAATGCCGAGAAAGATGTATTACTCGTATTAAAAACTCTTCCAGAAAAAGAGAATAAGTGGCTGTTGGATGTTTTTTATAGTTACCAGGAGTTACAACGAAAAGTATTAACTAAAATTTTAGAAGAGTCTTTTCCCGATTTGCCTGCTAAGTATGCAGTTCTACAAACTTTTATTCCTCATGCTCATACGAATAACCCACAGTTGGATTTGGTTATTGAAAAAGAGAGACAAGATAATTTGAGTCGATTTTTAATGAGTGTCGACAGTGCTCAAAACAGTGGCCTCTTAGAGTTAATTTATACTCAAAAACAACTTTTAGAACGTTTAAAAATGCTTAGTCCAGGCAGTAGAGACTACAGATTGTCTTTAGAGGCATTCCTAACTAATTATTATGTTCAGAAGCACATGTTATCATTTGTTATAGAGACATGTTATCCCGATTTTCCTGGTAAAAGGAACGTTCTCAATTGCCTTCTTCCTCAAAAAAATACACCACCAGTTAATCGACAATATTCCTTAACCTATCCACCAGCTCAAAATGACGATACAACTTTTTTCAGATCTCAAGGGCAAAAGAGACGAAAACTTGATGTTGAGTTTAAAAAAACAGACACGAGGCTCCAGGAGGAAAAAAGTTTGGGTCAATGATGGATGTTATATTTATTTTATCTATCAATAAGTTGCGTTTATTAATAGTTCAGATCTAAATAATAGTTTTAAATTTAGTCATCTTATGTGAAAATCTGGCAAATTTGTTTTTACAGGATAAAAGGAATGAAAGGAAAAAAAGAGGTTAAACAAACGTTAGCTGAAACTTTAAATTTTACATCAATACCAGGGCTACATAGTAAGCTGTCACCGGTTGTAGGTACTAGAACCCATGAGCTCGAGCTCATTAATCAACATAGAGAAATATTTGCAGAATATCAAAAAGTAATATTCTCCGGGCAAAAAAGAAACGTTTTTCCCCTGAGTCATAAGGAAGATGCCGATAGAATTTCCAAAGAGATTTTCGCCCAATATATCGAAAAGTATACTATCAACGGTTTGACTATTGAAAATGCCGTAGGCTGGTCTACAGTCGGACTTAATAATACTTGGATTCATGACCTAGAAAACCAATACAATACTTGGAATCTAGAGGTTGTTGCCTCTCCTCCAAATGACAGATCTCATATTTTAGAGGGAATGTATAGACCTGCTTACCTTGTTGCTCTTCAGTTATTAATGCATGTAGAGGAAACCAATAAGGGACAACAGGAAGCCGATTATCGATATCAGTCGGTGGATAAAGTTTTAGCTGTAACACGGGCAATAATATTAACAGATGAAGTATATAAACGAACTTTTTCAATACCTCTCGATGAAGAAGTGGACTATGACAACAATTTCATCTTATTTGGAAAACAAATCTCTCAGGGAAAGCTTGCTAACTTTTATCGTAAATTAGAGTCTGAACAGACTTCACTTGCAAAGGCTTTGGTTTCAAAAGAATCGCTAATATTTTTAGGCTATGACCCTTCAATGGACATGGAGAAAATTTCTCGAAAAGTGATGGGTAAAGAACAGGCTAATGAAAATTGTAATAGTGTTAGACTGCGTTATCCTGAGCTCCCGGCATCTTATTTGCCTACCCTCCGGTCACATGGAACTTCTAGCGGTCCAAGTTTTTTTGCAGGTAGAGTCCCTTCGCTTTTGGTTGAAGACCTAAGGGAAATGCCAAGATGTGGTTTTTCTTCAACAGATGAGGTTGATTAAAGCTTTATGAGTCATGAGTTGATGCCTTATAAAAACAAACTCCAAGTTTAACTTAGAGGCAGCGTTTTCCCAACAAGGATTTTGTTATCATCTCTGAATTGAGTTGTCATCCCTGCCTTCGCGGGAATATCTCAGTTTAAGAGCTCAACCCAGCCACATCATAGATAGTAATTGGTGAATCAATTCCTTTTACTTTGACGCGCAGATGACCGCTGATTTTAATATCATTAGCGACTTCCTGATAGGTTGACTCAGAAATTAAGATCTGCCCCCCAAGGCTAAGCCCTTGGATGCGGGATGATAAATTGACTGAGGAGCCGATGGCACTGTATTGCATCCTTTTTTTCGAACCAATATTACCCACGATAGCAAGCCCGGTATTAATGCCTGCTCCCATTTCTAAATGAGGTAAATTAAGTTTTTCATTCGCACGATTTAGTTTTTTCAATTCTTTTTGCATTTCTAAAGCACAGGTTATCGCACGAAGTGAGTCATTGCCGGAAGAATGTGGTGCTCCAAAAATAACCATAATGGCATCACCAATAAAGGCATCAACAGTTCCTTGATATTTTTCTATCACCCGAACCATTTTGGTAAAATAGGTATTCAACAAGGAAACAAGTTTTTCTCCTGGAAGTATTTCAGACAGGGGAGTAAAATTTCTTAAATCGCAAAACATAATTGTTATTTTATTTTCCCGACCGCCTAATTTTTGGTGTTCAGGCGATTCAAGGATCGTATTAACAACCTCATCTGACATATAAAAACTAAATACTTTATGGATAAATCGATTGCGTAATTCGAGTTGTTTTCTTATTTTTCGTAATAAAAAATTCGCATTACGTAGACTTATTTCATCAATAGCGATATTCGCTAAATTCAATAAAAGACCAAGTTGCTTTGCATCAAGCTCCTTAGGAGACGTGTCTGCCAGGCAAAAAGTACCGACGTTATAACCTTGTGGATCAGTCAAAGGAACACCGGCATAAAATCGAATATGAGGATCTTGTTGTACATAAGGGTTATTAGCAAACTGTTCATCAAGATGGGTGTCATTAATAATAAGTGGCTTAGTTCGTTTGATCGTTTCATTACAAAAAGCAAGTTTTCGCGGCACTTGTTTTAGTTCTATACCATGCTGCGACTTAAACCACTGTCTTTTTTCATCAAGGAATGAAATATAACAAATAGGGATTTGGAAGAAATCCACGGCAAGACGAACGAGTCTATCGTAATTTTCTTCGGGAGCTGTATCCATAATCTTGAGTGCATCCAAAGCCTCAAGTCTTTTTTGCTCTAAGTGTTGATGAGATTTCCTATGCATTGACATGGCTTAGCCCTTCAAATATGAATATACTTTTTTAATTATAGATGAAGTAATAAACCTTCTTGGATGACCCATAATTAGAGGTAATAGTTAAAAAGGAAGTGCAATGAACGAAATTACAGTCAAGGTTACATCATTATTTGTGTTGGCTGTCTTAGGGTATCTTCTGAAAATGCTGCTAAACCTTTTTTTAGCTCGTCATCTCTCAGCAAGCATTTATGGTGATTATAGTGTCGCCATAAGAGTATTAACTATTTTAGTGACTCTCTCTTTATTTGGAACAAACATAGGTGTAAATCGTTTTTTTGCAAAATATCTACATTTAAACGAAAGGGCAACAGCAACAACTTATATCGCGTGGAATATTAAATTACTTGGCATTACTTTTTTAATTGCTTTTATATTAGCAACTGCTTCATTCAGCGTAATGCTTGCTCTTCACTACTTAAAGATTCAAGAGCTCAACAAATATTATTTGGCTGCATACGTTTTATGGCTAGTTCCGTTTGCTGCGATAGGCACACTGATGGCGAGTTTTGTGCTCACTAGTAATCGGATACTGCTTTCATCGTTTTACAAATCTCCTTTTAAATACCTCGTTCAATTAATTTTATTTATGATAGTCGTTTGGTATATTGATCCCGAATTAAATAATCTCTCAATTGTCTTTGTATTATTTCTCTCCTTCATTCTCATCATTATGATCTCAACCTTGTCGATTAGCGAAGAAATCTTAATTTTGTTTCGGCAAGGGTTTAAAAATATGGTTGGTACTTCTTTAGCCCAGCGAGAATGGCTTAAAACGTCCTCTTCCTTAATTGCGAATAATATTATTTTTACGGTGTCCTGCACACTCGATTTATTTGCAGTAGAACTATTTTCGGCCAATCAAACTCATGTCGGTTATTATGCAGCAGCCCTTAGTATTGTTTCCATCTTATGGTTAATACCAACAAATGCTTATCAAGGGTTAAAATATAGGCTTGCTGTATTATTTGTTAGAGAAGATGGTCATGAAGAGTTGCAGTATAGGCTCAATAGAATAAATGCAATCGTTTTTAGTATAGTTATTGTCTTAATATTCTTAATTGTGTTTTTTGCAAACGCTCTCCTTTCTTATTTCGGGCCTGAGTATGTTAAAGCGGAACGAGAATTAATTATTTTATCAATTGCTAGCGGAGTTGCCTGTATTGGCCATGTTGCTCCTGTTTTATTGGTATTTGCTGGCTATGAAAATAAGGTTCTAAAATGGAGTGTTGTAGAACTATTACTAATGCTTATACTTGTTTTCCCGGCGACTTATTTTTTTGATATTTATGGGACAGCAGTGGCTACGGCAGCAGTCATGCTTATAAAGCCTTTTGCTACCATATTAGAAGCGCGAAAAAAATTAGGCTTGCGCCCCATATCAATATTATAGGTAATAGCCCGTGTACGGTTGTCTCACTCCTGTGCGCCCTCCGTGAAAGCCATTACCATTAGCGCTAGCTTAACTCATGAAATCCTGAAGCTTTGCACCGATGTTTTTTGCTCGCATTAAACTCTCACCAATCAAAAACGTATTGATATGGTGTTTTTGCATGAGTTTTATATCGTCCCGACTATTAATACCGCTTTCTGTAATTAAAATTTTATCCGCTGGTAAATGCTTTACTAATTCAAGGCTGGTGTGAATATTAGTGATGAAACTATGTAAACTGCGGTTATTTACGCCCATCAAGGGAGTAGGGAGCTGCAGAGCGCGCTCAAACTCATCGAGAGTGTGGCTTTCAACTAAGACTGCCATTTTAAGTTCTTGAGCAAGTTGGCAATAGTCGAGGAGCTGTTTATCATCCAACATCGCAACAATTAATAAAATACAATCCGCACCCAACGCCCGACTTTCATAGATTTGATAGGGATCGATTATAAAATCTTTACGCAGGGCAGGCAGAGAGGAGTGATTTTTGGCCAAAGCTAAATAACTAGGTGAACCTTGGAAAAAATCAATATCAGTTAGCACTGAAAGACAACTGGCCCCATTTTCTTCGTAGATTTTTGCGATGGTGGCGACATCGAAATCGGCACGAATTAAGCCTTTAGATGGTGACGCTTTTTTTATTTCAGCGATAATTGCCGGTGATTTTAACTGCAATCCACCCACAAAATCACGTACCGGTAAGGCATCTGTTTCTATTAGACTTTTTAGCGGTTTTTCTTGTTTTGCTAATTCTACTTCTTGCCGTTTATGCGCAGCAATGCGATTCAAAATACTATTCATGTTTGCTTGTTAACCTTTGAGTTAATTCTTTTAATTGACTAAATCGTCTTGCCGCTTCACCGCTATCAATGGCCGATCTCGCTTTTTCTACAGCCTCATTGTAACTTGAGGCTAAGCCCGCGCAATACAGTGCTGCTGCTGCATTTAATACAACAATGTCGCGCGCCGGGCCATGTTTAGCACTTAAGACTTCTTCAGCAAGCGCAAGACTCTGAGTAGGCGAATCAACGATAATGGCATCTAGCTTAGCATGAAAACAGCCATAATCTTTTGGATCTATAATCCAATGCTTAAATTGTCCCTGGTGATATTCAACCACATCAGTGAGTGCTGCAATACTAATCTCATCCATACCATCGCGAGAGCTGACAACAAACGCGCGCTCTCTTCCTAAATTAGCAAGAACTTGAGCAATGGGCTCCAGCCAAGTTTTTGCAAAAACACCTACTAATTGTTTTTTTACGCCTGCAGGGTTGACAAGAGGGCCTAGAATATTGAGCAGGGTGCGTATGCCTAGTTGCTGTCTGGCATTTCTTGCGTGTTGCATGGCTTGGTGAAAATGAGGAGCAAATAAAAAACAGATACCAGATTGCTGCATGCATTGACTAAGTTGTTCATCGGTTAAATGAAGTTTAAAACCAGCTTGCAGTAATAAATCGGCACTGCCACTGCGGCTTGATACCGAGCGGCCGCCATGCTTGGCTACCCGAGCCCCGGCTGCAGCCGCAACGAAACTACTAATAGTTGAAATATTAAAGGTATTTTTGCCATCACCACCTGTGCCGACGATATCAATGAGCTCATCCCCTAAATCAATACAGTGAGCAAAAGTCATCATCACTTGGGCGGCGGCAGTTAATTCTTCAACGGTTTCCCCTTTTACTCGCATGAGGGCAAGGAACGCGGCGAGCTGCGCATCGCTTAATTTGCCACTCATACAAGCATGCATAAATTCCTGCATTTGTGAGGAACTCAAATGTTTGCCTCTAATCAATTGTTCAAGTAGTTCAGATATCTTCATTTTTTAAAAATTGGCTCAAAAGCTCAATACCATATTCAGTTAAAATTGATTCAGGATGGAATTGTAGACCATAAAGAGGATATTGACGATGAGAGATAGCCATAATTGTATCATCAGCCCAGGCATCAACCGCAAAACAAGCGGGAAGGGTGTTGATATCCACTGCGAGGGAATGATAGCGAGTTGCTTTAAAGGGATTGGGAAGATGACGGAATAATCCTTGTTTATGATGATGAATGGTTGAGGTTTTTCCATGAATAATCTCGGGGGCGGCAATAATTTTCGCCCCAAAACAATGAGCGATACATTGATGTCCTAAACAAACACCTAAAATAGGAATGCGCTGATAGAAATGCTGAATTAAGTCCAGAGAAATACCTGCATCCTCTGGTCCTTTGGGGCCGGGTGAAATAACGAGGTATTGAGGATTTAAATGTTCAATTGCTGCGATTGAAATGCGATCGTGTTCAAAAACCTGAACTTTTTGCCTCAAGCATTGAAAGTATTGCACCAGGTTATAAGTAAATGAATCATAGTTATCGATGAGAATTAGCATTAGCGGTTAAGCTCCGATAGATAGCACAAGTTATGGGACGTTGTTGAGTTATTAAAAAATCCGTTCGGGCTGAGACAAATCCGTTCGGGCTGAAGTATCCCCACGAAATGAAATAGACTGTTTAGTCCATTGATCGTTTTATTTATACCGTTCGCACTGAGGAAGCGCGCAGCGCTGTCTCGAAGTGCCGCAAAAGGCTTCTCTTCGAAGGAGCCTCAGGGCAGGTTTTCGAGAGCCTCAGGACAAGCCTTCAAGACGCACGCCATGCGTGCTCATCAGGCTGAACGGAGTAAAATTAATACAAATTCTTTAGATACTCATTTCGTGGGCGAACCTCAGAGCCTGAACGGATATTATGAAATGCAACAGCACCCTTTCAAGAAGAAGAAAGAAGTGAGGAATTATAAAGAAAACTCTTCACCCAAATAAACGGCTCGAACTTGCTGATTAGCCAGAATCGCCTCAGGTGTTCCTTCGCAAAGAATTTTGCCTTGACTCACAATATAGGCTCGTTCACAAATATCTAAAGTCTCCCGCACATTATGGTCAGTGATTAGTACGCCAATATTTTTATCACAAAGATGCGAAATGATACGTTTAATATCAAGAACCGAAATAGGGTCAACCCCAGCAAAAGGTTCGTCCAATAGAATAAAAGTAGGTTCGATTGCCAACGCACGGGCTATCTCTACGCGTCGCCGCTCGCCTCCTGATAAACTCATTCCCAGACTATTACGCAGATGAGCGATGTGAAATTCATTTAGCAACTGTTCTAATTTTTCTTTCCGCGCCTTGTTATCTAAATCTTCTCGTAGTTGCAGAATGGATAAAATATTATCGCCAACTGATAGTTTCCGAAATACGGAAGCTTCTTGGGGTAAATAGCCAATACCCAACCGAGCACGCTGATGCATAGGTGCTTTAGTGAGATCATGATGATCAAGTGAAATTTGGCCTTCATCGCAGGATTGTAAACCGACAATCATATAAAAGCAGGTCGTTTTTCCTGCTCCATTGGGGCCAAGCAAGCCCACGCATTCGCCACTGCGGATGGTTATACTGACATCATTAACTACTGTTCGCGTTTTAAAAGATTTCTTTAGATGACGTGCTGACAGCTCACTCATAATCACTTCCCAGGATGGATAATAATCGTCGTACGTGTTTTTCCATCACTTTTTGAGACAACATGTTGCTTAAGGGTATCATAACTAATCTTAGATGCCGAGAAAGAATTATCACCTTGAATCACACGAGCGTTGCCAATTAGCTCAATAAGATGGTTTTCGGGATGATAACGAATTTCATCCGCATAGGCATGAAGAGGGGGTTTATTGAGTTCGGTGAGTGTCCAAAAATGCGCCTGTTCTTTTCCATCACCTTTAGCAATGGCAAGCACTAATTTATTTTGTGCACTTCCTTCAGTGACTGCATTTGCTGCGCGTAAATGCGAGGAACCTTGATCAAGTTGCACATTGCCAGTGTATTCGCCGCGGTGAGTCTGCTGATTCAAATCGGCTGAGTCCGCTAACAATTCAAGCGTTTTTTGACGATCATCAGACAAGGCCAAGCCAGTGTTACTGGTTAATAACAGCACAAGCCCTGTGACAAGATTTAATAGGATAGATTTAGGCATCTTTTTGAGGCTCAAAGGTAGCACGAGCTTGGTTTAATAATTGAACACGCTTATCGGCGAGATAAACCTTAATTCCTTCGGAGTGTACAGATCTGCCTGGTTGTTCAAAGCTAACAGCAACCTGCGAAGTCGCTAATTTCTCTTTTGGAAAATAGGTTAGTTCTTCCGTTTTCAAGGTGCTTTCTTGATTGTGTTGGCCTTTATTTTGGTGAACGACTACGTTATTGGTAAAAATGATACGCTCGCCGCCGTTAATTGCTTTTCCTTGGTTCGAGCTTATTTCCCAGGCCGGTTGATTGCCTCCAGCCTCAGACAGTGCTAGACGGGGAGAAGCGAAGAAATGCATGTTATTATTCGGTATATGTTGTACTTCAGGGGAGAATAAATAATTAACTAGTTTTCCCATGTCGTCAAAGCGTTTAACGGTGAGATTATTAATAATCATATCGGCTGAATTGGAAAGCGTTTGATTATCAAGACGGCTGACTGAAGAGCTAGAGCTGACATAATACCAACCTGAGCCTGCTAAGGCTATAAGTACACAAAACAACCAAGCCGCTTGCTTTACAGCATTCATGATATAAAATACCTTTCAAGTGCTAGCTCTTGTATTTGCTGAGCTTTCAAAATCAAGTCACAAAGTTCTCGAACCGCACCGCGCCCCCCTGAGAGCTCAGTTTTCCAGGCAGCAAATTCTTTAACTTGCTCAACTGCATTGGCTACAGCCACACCAAAGCCAACTTGGCGAATAATTTCTAGATCTGGTAAGTCATCGCCTATGTAAGCAAAATCCTCATTGCTTAAGTCTAAGCGTTTTTTCAGTTGGTTAAAAGCATCAAGTTTGTTCACTTGGCCTTTAAAATAATGTTGAATACCTAATTGATTCATACGATGATCGATGACCGCGTTTTGTGAGGTGGTGATCACCGCAACCTGAACGCCGGCAGCCATTAATAACTTTAAACCCATTCCGTCTTGGACATGAAAGGTTTTTAATTCATTACCAAAGTTATCAATATAAAGTAAACCATCGGTTAAGACACCATCCACATCACAGATCAAGCATTTAACTTTTTTTGCTTTTTCTAATAGTTCGTTCATTCCTAATCTCTTTATTAAAAAACACCTGCGCGCAGCAGATCATGTAAATGGACAACGGCGATTGGTCTATTTTCTTCATCAATAACTACTAATGAAGTGATGCTGTATTTTTGCATAATCGTCAAAGCTTCTGCCGCCAATAACCCTTTTTTAATCGCTTTGCAGCTTCTACTCATTACCGAACTAATTGCTGTTACATTGATATCAACATTTTGATTTAGTGTTCGTCTTACATCGCCATCCGTATAGACACCTACGAGATATCCATGGGAATCAACAACGCAGGTCATACCTAGTTTTTTTGCTGTGACTTCAATCAAGGCTTCTCTAATGGTCGCGTCTTCTTTAATGACGGGTAGACCTTCACCATGATGGAATAATTCATCAATGCGGAGTAAGAGACGTCTGCCAAGCGCGCCGCCGGGGTGAGATAAAGCAAAGTCTTCCGCACTAAACCCTCTTGCTTGTAATAAAGCGATCGCCAAAGCGTCACCCATGACTAAGGATACTGTTGTGCTAGTCGTTGGAGCTAAGCCTAAAGGACAAGCTTCTTGGCGAATAGAAAGGTCGATGTTGACATCAGCGGCTTTTGCTAAAGTCGATTCGTTATTACCTGTTAAGGCAATTAGGGGGACTTCGAGGCGCTTTAGGAGTGGCAGTAGCGTGACAATTTCATTAGTAAAGCCAGAATTAGAAATGGCAAGCACAGTATCTTGGCGAGTGATCATTCCTAAATCACCATGACTAGCTTCACCTGGATGCATGAAAAAGGCAGGGGTACCGGTACTCGAAAACGTTGCAGCAATTTTGTGGCCAATATGGCCTGATTTACCCATTCCGGTTACCACTACACGACCTTTACATGCGAGTAAAAGGTTGCAGGCGGTTTCAAAATTTTCATCGATACGTTGTGTCAGCTCAAAGACTGCTTGTGCTTCCGTTTCGATGACCGCAAGACCTAATTTGCAAAAATTCATAAACTACCTTTTTTTCAGATAGTTTGAAATTCTAACATAGTATTTTTTTTCTTTATAGGGACAAATTTTTTTTGTAGGCGAAAATTTATATTCAGGTATAATCAAATTAAATGAAGCTCCGGAATAAAAATAAATGCAGGAAAATTTGGTGCATATCACCAACCTCAGTTTTTCAAGAAATGGACGCCCTATTTTTGACGGTGTCAATATGGACATGAAACGTGGGAAAATTACAGCAATCATGGGCCCCAGCGGAAGTGGTAAAACAACGCTGTTAAAATTGATTGGCGGGCAATTAGAACCCGAAGCGGGGGAAATTTTTGTTAAAGGGGCTAATATCCATCAATTATCGCGGAAAGAATTGTATCTGGCTCGGAGAAAAATGGGCCTGCTGTTTCAAAGTTCCGCGCTATTCACTCATTTATCAGTTTTTGACAATGTTGCATTTCCTTTGAGGGAGCATACTGAGCTTAACGAAGCGATGCTGCGCGATATCGTCTTGATGAAACTAGAAGCTGTAGGTCTTCGAGGGGCGGCTCAATTAATGCCGGATGAGTTATCGGGTGGTATGGCAAGACGCGTTGCTCTGGCAAGAACTATTGCTCTTGATCCAGAATTAATGATGTACGACGAGCCATTTACAGGCCAAGATCCGATTTCTATGGGAGTTCTTGTGCGCTTAATTAAGCGCCTAAATCAATTGTTGGAAACAACCACTATTATTGTTTCACATGATGTTGAAGAAACTTGCTCAATTGCTGATTATATTTATTTAATCGGGGGAGGGCGCTTGATCGGCCAGGGCACTCCCGCAGAGTTAAAAGAATCGACACATCCTGAGGTAAAACAATTTATGCATGGCGAAGCGGATGGAGCTGTGCCTTTCCATTACCCGGCCCGCCCTTATACAGAGGAGCTGCTAAATGCTTGATATGCTTGCCCGTATGGGACAACGTGGTGTGCATTCTTTACAAGCCATGGGAAGTTCAGGTGTTTTTTTACTGGGTATATTTTCTAGAAATCCTGATTTACCGCGTCTTTGGCCCGCTTTGCGCGCGCAGTTGTATTTTGTCGGCGTGTTGTCTTGTTTGATCATCGTTGTATCAGCCATGTTTATTGGCATGGTTATTGGATTACAAGGTTATAATACTTTGCAAAAATTTGGGGCGACGAGCCAGTTGGGACAACTTTTAGCGCTAAGTATTGCTAGAGAATTAGGCCCAGTGATCTCAGCGCTCCTTTTTGCAGGGCGTGCTGGTTCGGCTTTGACGGCTGAAATAGGTTTAATGAAGGCGACCGAGCAATTGGCAAGCATGGATATGATGGGAGTGGACCCTTTAGGAAGAGTAATTTACCCACGATTTCTTGCTGGCCTTATTGCTTTGCCGGTATTAGCCTTAATATTTTCCGCAGTCGCTGTATATGGTGGGTATTTTGTCGGTGTGCAATGGCTAGGAATTGATGCCGGCAGTTTTTGGTCGAACATGCAGGCTGCTGTCAACTTTCGAGTCGATGTTTTAAGCGGCATCATTAAAAGTATTGTTTTTGCTTTTGTAGTGGCGTGGATAGCAGTATTTCAAGGCTTTAATTGTATTGCTACAGCTGAAGGGATCAGTCAAGCGACAACGCGAACAGTGGTTTATTCTTCACTGGCGGTCCTTGGGCTTGATTTTATTTTGACAGCAGTGATGATTGGAGGTTGGTAGATGAACCATAGGCAACGAAGTATTGATACAAGCGTAGGTCTATTTATGTTGCTAGGCTTGCTGGCCTTATTTATCATGGTGATGAAAGTGAGCGGGATTTCTAATCTAGTGACTCCCAAAGGCTATCATGTTACTGCAGAGTTCACCGATATCGGTGGTCTCCGAGTAAGAGCACCGGTTACTGTTGCTGGAGTAAAAATTGGTGAAGTGACTCGTATTGAATTACAATCCGGTGAGCTAAATGCTAAAGTGACCATGCTATTACGAAATGATAAACCAATCCCTTACGAAGATTCTTCAGCACGTATTCTAACCGAAGGTTTAATTGGGTCCAATTATATAAGCATTGTACCTGGGTTTGATGATGAAGAAACCAAAGAGCATCCTTACTTGCGTGAAGGCGATGTGATTCCTAAAACACAGGAAGCGATTATTCTTGAGAATTTGATTGGTCAGCTTTTGTTTAATATTAAGAAATAGGTGAATTATGAAGGGAATAAAAATAATTTTGTTGTCAGCAGCATTGTCATTAACCCAATTGGTATGGGCAGCTTCATCGCCAATTTCAATGCTTGAAACGACTTCAAACCAAATTCTTGCGACATTAAAGCAAAATAAAGCAAATTTAAAAAATAATACTCAGGTTATCTATCAAGCAGTTGAACATTATTTACTGCCTAATGTTGATGTGAGCGGCATGTCGCGTTCGGTGCTAGGGCGTAAAGCGTGGGGAGAAGCTTCTTCCGCTGAGAAACAACAGTTTTCTAGGGCGTTTACTCAACTAGTTATCCGCACTTATTCTACTCCCCTGGCTGAATACACTGATGAAACGGTTAAGTTCCTGCCAATTAGAGGTTCGCTTGAAAGTCGTTTTATCCGTGTTAATAGCATTATTGTCCGTTCTAAAGGTAAAAACATTCCTTTAAGCTATAGCCTAATTTCTAAGAATGGACAGTGGAAAATCTACGACTTAAGTGTTGAAGGGGTTAGCTTATTACAAAGTTTCCGTTCGCAGTTTGCTGAAGCCTTGCAAAATTCAAGCATGCAAGATTTGATCAAACAAATGCAGCAACACTCTAAGAAGGCAGCTTAACGTGCAATCCTTTAAACCATCAGCAGAGATGACTTTTGCGACGGTCCAATCGGACTGTCTGCGCATGTTAAAGTTTTTTCATGACAATAAAGAGCTTGTCTTACATCTTGATTTAAGTGAGGTGCATCATTGTGACAGCGCCGGCCTTGCACTATTAATTGAAGCAAAAAGGCTCACGGCTGAGCAAAATAAAACTTGTCAAATTGATGGAATGCCTAAGGCGATTCTAGCTTTAGCGGAATTTTGTGGCGTGGATGCGATGTTAGGATTGGGTAGATAAGGCAGTACTATGATTAGTAATGAAGAGTTAGAGCGTCGGCTGGTTGAAACAGGAGAGATCGAGTACGTTAAAGTCGGTGGTGATGGTTATCACTATCAATTAACGGTTGTTTCGAATGCTTTCCAAGGAAAATCAAAAGTCGCAAGACAACAATGGGTTTATGCAAAATTGAAAGATTATATTACAAGCGGAAGTCTCCATGCCTTAAGTATGCAAACTTTGACGAAAGAAGAGTGGGAGAAAAATCATGGATAAGTTGATTATCAACGGTGGTAAACAATTAAATGGAGAAGTCATTATTTCAGGGGCGAAAAACGCTGCTTTGCCCATTATGGCAGCTACGATTCTTGCTACCGATAATGTGACTATCGCCAATGTCCCACATCTTAAAGACGTCACTACTATGATGGAACTGCTTGGGCAATTGGGTGCGCAATTGACAGTCGATGAGAAAATGAACGTGCAGGTTGATGCATCACATATCAATGAATTTGTCGCTCCGTATGAGCTTGTTAAAACCATGCGTGCTTCTATTGTAGTACTTGGCCCTTTGCTTGCTCGTTTTGGACAAGCGGACGTTTCTTTACCAGGTGGTTGTGCAATAGGTACGCGTCCTGTTGATTTGCATCTTAAAGCCCTAAAAACCATGGGTGCTGATATCACCGTAAAAAATGGTTTTATCAAAGCACGCTGCAAAAAAGGTCGTTTACAGGGCAAGCCCCTCGTTTTCGATACGGTAACTGTAACAGGAACTGAAAATGTGCTGATGGCGGCAGTTCTCGCGGAAGGGAAAACCATTATCAAAAATGCTGCTCGTGAGCCTGAAGTAGTCGATTTAGCGAATTTCCTAATTCAAATGGGTGCAAAAATTACTGGCGCAGGTACGCCAACTATTGAAGTAATTGGCGTTGAATCCTTGAGGGGTGGAAGCTATACAGTGATGCCAGATCGCATTGAAGCAGGCACTTATCTTGCTGCCGGTGCTTTAACTCGTGGCAAGGTAACTGTGCGTCGTGTAAAACCTGATAATTTATTATCAATGCTTTGTAAATTTGAAGAAGCAGGTGCTGAGTTAGCTTTAGGTGAAGATTGGGTCACTTTAAATATGCATGGCATGCGTCCACAAGCGGTGAATATATCCACTGCACCTTATCCTGCATTTCCCACTGATATGCAAGCGCAATTTATGGCATTAAACACGATTGCAGAAGGTACTTCCTCTGTAATTGAAAATATCTTTGAAAATCGTTTTATGCACGTGCAAGAATTACAACGCATGGGCGCTCAAATTCATTTAAACGGTAACACCGCGATGATCACTGGTGTAGAGAAATTAACTGGCGCACCGGTGATGGCTACTGATTTACGAGCTTCTGCGAGTTTGATTTTGGCTGGTCTTGCTGCCGAAGGTGAAACTATAGTTGAACGCGTCTATCATGTAGACCGAGGATATGAGCGTATTGAGGAAAAATTCTCTATCTTAGGTGCGGATATCAAAAGAGCTTCAGCAAGGTGATTTTACGTGATGAACTAGCAGCTTATTTACATGAGCTATTGGCCTGTGCAGTAATTGACGATTATGCACCCAATGGGGTGCAAATTGAGGGTGCAGGCCAAATTCAACGAATTTGTACCGCTGTAACAGCCTCATTAGACGCTATTAATCAAGCAGTTTCATTACAAGCGGATGCATTATTGGTCCATCATGGTTATTTTTGGCGTGGAGAAACCCCTCTTATAAAAGGCACAAAACGTGAGCGTATTGCCAAGCTAATCAACCATGATTTGAATTTGTTTGCCTATCATCTGCCACTCGATTGCCATGCTGAATTAGGCAATAACGCCTGTCTCGCCAAATTATTTAATTTAGAATCGATTAAACAGCACCAGGTGGGTAAAACGGCTAACTTGCTTTGGTCTGGTAGCTTTGCAGAACCAATCAATGCGGAAGATTTTGCAAAACAGATCAATGATAAATTGCACAGATCTCCTCTCCACGTTTCCGGTACAGAAAAACCGATACATCGCTTGGCCTGGTGCAGCGGCGCTGCTCAAGATTTTATTGAACAAGCTGACTCGCTTGGCGTAGATGCTTATCTCAGTGGTGAAATTTCTGAGCGAACTTATTATCAAGCAAAAGAATTGGGTATTCATTATTTTGCTTGCGGGCATCATGCGACCGAGCGCTACGGTATTCAAGCCTTAGGCAACCACCTAGCTAACAAATATGGTCTTGAGCATTATTTTATTGACAGTTCTAATCCAGTTTAATGAGTATTTTTATGGTTGATGTTAAAGAACTACCCTTTGCCTATGGTAAACCTCAGGTTAGAGGAGCTCTAAAATCCACCCCTGAGGATTTTAAAGTTGATGAGGTATTGGGTTTTGAGTTGACTGGTGAGGGAGAACATCTATTTCTCCGCATTGAAAAAAGAGGTTTAAACACTGAAGAATTGGTCAAGAGTATAGCGCGTACTTTAGGTAAATCTGAAAAGGCTATTTCTTATGCAGGGCTAAAAGATCGACAGGCTCTCACGACTCAATGGCTTTGTGTACATTGTCCAGGACAAGATCTACCTGAATCCAATGCGCTCCAAGGTCAAGGATGGCGTGTCCTCGAGTGTAAACGTCATCTTAAAAAATTAAAAACAGGGACTCTTGCTGCGAACGATTTTAGCTTGGTTTTGCGAGATCTAAGCGAAAAATCTGAAATCGAAACTCGTTTAGCCCAAATTCAAGCCTTTGGTGTCCCCAATTATTTTGGACCACAGCGTTTTGGTTATGATGGTCAGAATCTTATTAAAGCCAAGGAGCTACTTTTAGGTAATCTAAAACCAAAAAATCGTTTTTTACGCGGGATTTATTATTCTGCTGCCAGGGCTTTTTTATTTAACCAAATCTTAGGAGAGCGGGTTAGTCAAGAAAATTGGAATAAAGCCCTAGAAGGTGAAGTTCTGCAACTTGCTGGTTCGAATAGTATTTTTACAGTCGAAACACTTGATGAAGTTATTTCTGCAAGAGTCAAGGAATTTGATATTTCCCCCGCAGCCCCTTTATGGGGGAGGGGACAGGAGCGAGCATCTAAAGAGGCTCTTGCTATACAAGAACAGGCTTTAGCTGATTATAGCGTTTGGTGTGCAGCGCTTGAGAAACAGGGATTAGAACGTGCATATCGCTCTTTAATTTTACAAGTCGAAAATTTAAACTGGCAGTGGGAGGGAGAGGCATTAATTCTAAGTTTCAGATTAACCTCAGGGAGTTATGCTACTAGTGTTGTACGAGAATTGATGAATAGTGATTAAAGCCTCACCCCAAAACTTAATTGTACTAACTCAACTCCCGTAAGACATGGTGAATTCCCAAACGCTATCTTCCCGAGCATCGCTCAGGATTACCTGGGGTGCTAGCATGGGCGACTCACCACTTCTGCCTCTGGCCCTTCTTCGAACTCAGCTATTTTCTGTTCCAAGCCTAGTTTTTTTAACTCCTCAATCGCCTCTTGAGCATCAGTTGCTATAGCAATTTTTTTAGTGACACCTTCATACTTTACAATTAGCTGATTTTCCTCAATAGCAACGATAATAGGAACTGATTTCAAGTTTTTATGTAATTCTTCTGTCAGTTGATTGATATGATCAAATTCAATAGGTCTACCATCAATAATTGAAACACCATCAGTTAAAGAGATACCTGTTAATGGGGGATAAGTTGAGCTATCTTGATAAAAATTAGTGATTGTAGAACAAGTTTTTCCAAGTAATTGCACTGCAAGATCCAAGGGCATTCCTACTGTAAAACCCACACCATTTCCAACTAAGTTCATGGTTTCGCCCATGATAATGCTCAATGAGATACCGCAATAAGTTTCAATGAGTTGGCCGGCTAGGGCGGGCGTTATAAGAATAGCTCCCAGGGCTGCAGAGGGTCCAAATAAAAACACTAAACCACTACCTAGCGTCATTGCGACGGCTGTATGAGTTGATAGAAGCGATGCTGATTTCCCAAACCAGTTACCGAAAACCCATCCCACGGTATAGCCAGCCAGTTTAGAAGGTACTGCGACTAGGGGCATCATAATAGAAGTAATAGGATAATTCACAACGTATTTTTCATCTAATAAGCCGCATTCCGTAGAAACAAAGTTGGAAAAATCACGCCATTCTAGCGCTGTAATTTGTTTTTTCAAACAAGCATTTAGTGACTCCAAACAAAGCTCTGATTTTTGAAGGTGCTCACTAGTCAATAAACAACAAGCCTGAGTTTCTGGATCAACAGCATTAAGAGCAGTTAAGGTCATTGCTTCGTCAATTAACTGACTCAAAGTGGAAGAGCTGTAGGGATGCGTATAGTCGCGATGAATTTGTGATTTTGTGTAAAAACACTGTGTGACAAGCACTTGCAAGGCGGTTAAATATTTTTGCTTATTAAAGCCTTTTTCATGGGGATTAAGATCTTTGGCCAATGCAATCAACATTTTTTCTATAAAACAAATTTGTCGTTCGCGTGCTTCAACGTCAGTAGCACCAAAAAAACGACTAACCGCATAAGGTTGGGAAGCTTTACTCAGTATTATTCCCTCTCTTGCCTCATAGTCAGAACGTAAGTTAAGAAGTTTAATAATAAAATGTTGTTCGGGGAGTACGAATTTCTTGAATTTCATAATGACCTCACTTCCGCTGTTAAAATATCGTCCTGATGTTCTATATTACGAGTTTGTTGATCAAATGCAATATTAATTGGTTAAATTTTTGCTCGAGTATAATGCGCTAGTGGATTTTCAAGAGGGTGCTTCCCCGCATATCTAGGTGAGTCCCCGCGGTTTTGTTGCATCGAAACGCAAATTAATTCACCCAGCATTAGAAATTCCTAATAAGTTAATTAACCTATTGAAAGACTGATGATATAGTTACAGTTTTATTGATCCGGTGGGTTAGGCGAGAGTATGGCCTCGATAAAACAAGTCTTATTATTGCTTAGATTAACTCATTGGCCTAAAGCTGTTTTTGTCCTCCTTGGCGTCTTTTATTCTCGTTCTTTAGCCTTTTTACCTGACGCTTTATTAGCTGCTTTAGCATTTTGCTTGATTGCCAGCGCTGTTTATATTTATAACGATTTGCAAGATCGAGAAGAGGATAAACTACATCCTCATAAATGCCGAAGACCTCTAGTTACAGGAGAGGTATCGCTTGATTCTGCCCTGATCCTGTTGGCAATATTATTAGTAGGAGGCTTAGTGTTAGCTTGGTCAATCTCTACTAAACTTGCCGCACTTTTAGGACTTTATTTGCTTATCAATTTAGCCTATAACCATCTGTTAAAAAACTTGCCAGTTATTGATGTACTTTGTATTGCTAGCGGCTTTATGCTGCGTGTTTTGGCAGGGACTATCGGTATAGGATTGCCCATTTCTTGGTGGTTAACGGTATCAGCTACTTTAGTCAGTTTATTCATTGCCTTATGCAAACGCCGCTTGGAAAAACAGCTAGGATTAAGATATTCAACAAGAGCTGTGCTTGAAAAATATTCTTTTCCTTCCCTTGATGCCATGATCATTAGTACCGCAATGGCTTGTTTTATTAGTTATTTTTTATATGCTGTTTATGCCCACCAAGACATATTTTATTTCCTTTTAACCTTGCCTTTTGCTGCAATTGGCTTATGGCGTTTTGCTTGGCTAACTACTCGTGGCGGAGATAATGATGATCCTGTATCGTTGTTTATTAGCGATAACTTATCTCGTTTTAATCTGCTCTGTTTTTTTATTTTGACCTGTGTTGCATTGTTTAAATGAATAACAAAAAATGGATAGTTGCCGCATTATTATCTTTGTTTTTTATCTATTTAATCGTTCTTCAACTCATTGTGATCTGGCCTTTTACGCTTGATGATAGCTACATCAGTTTACGTTATGCCAAAAATTGGGCAGCAGGTTATGGATTAGTATGGAATATTGGCGAAGCACCTGTTGAAGGTTACTCAAACTTTAGTTTTGTTGTTTTAGCTAATCTTGCTATGCGTTTAGGACTTGATCCGCTTATCTTCCTTAAGGCAATGGGTGTTCTAGGTCTAATTTTAAGCACGACTGCAGTCTATTACCTGACCCGATTCTGGTTTTCGATTGGTTTGTCCTTTATCCCTTGTCTTTGGTTACTGCTTTATAGAGGCGAAATAATTTGGTCGGTTACTGGTTTAGAAACTACTATTTACCAAGCTTTAGTGAGCTTTTCTTTATTATTTTTGCTAAGAGGGATGGGTTATCGTTTTTACCCACAAACAAGAAATCAATCCAGTTTGCTTTTTTTCATGCTCGCTGGGTTTTTGCTAGCTCTTGCAGGGTTAACTAGGCCCGAAGCCCCGGCATTGATGCTTCTTTTTGCTGGTTTAGCGCTTATTGATAGACCGCAAGCGATGAAAAAAGAGTATTACAAGAATTTAGCCCTAGGTTGTTTGATTTGCCTAATTATTTTTCTGCCTTATTTTCTCTGGCGCTGGAGTTATTTCGGGCAATTATTTCCTAACCCTGTGTACTGCAAAGGATTCATGAGTTTTTTTGCAGTGATGGATAAGCAATATTTGCGTTTAGCGCTGCCTTTTATCATATTAGCTTTGTTGGCGGTTTTTAAGGCAAAAGATAGACGTCATTATTTTTTTTGGTTGCCTAATTTGCTTTACCTTGTTCTTTTGATTAATGCTGATCCTGTTTCTGCATTTGAAAATCGCTTATTCCTTCCGGTGTTTATCTTACTTTTACCGCTTGCTTTTTTAGGATTAAGTGAAATCTGGGCTTATATTTTCCCGGAGAAAAATGGGGTTTATGAAATAAGTCTTTTGATAAGCGTGGTTTGGATCGCTTTTTTCTTTATTCCCAGCTATAACTTAGCGAATTATCACTCTTTTACAATGAATCCGCAGGCGGGCATTCGGCTGCGGCAGCAAGTGGTTGAGTGGTTAAATGAAAATATCCCAGCGAATAGCCAGGTCGTTTTAGCGGATAGCGGTTTGATTCCTTACTCAAGCTCCCTGTCTTTTATTGATTCTTATTGTTTGAATAATAAAAGGATGACTAGGTTTCCCCTCAAGGATATGTACAATCGATTGTGTAAAGAGATTTTTATAACAAAGCCAAAAGTGCTGATCCTCACTTCCTACGAGGGTAAGGACGGGGAAGTTATTTACACGCCTACGGATGTGTGTTTGCGTCAGCAATTAAAGCAAAATCAAGACTATCAATTTCGCACAGCTTTTGAGCTTGCGACAAAACTTCATCTTTATCGTTATGAAATTTATACCCTATTAAATTAAAGCTGTAGTAGTATATACCTTTAGATAGACCCTAATGGCTTGTATAGGTCGATTACCCTTATGCGGAATATTAATTTTCTTAAGTTCAACAAAAAGATAGCAGTTATAGCTTTTGATATGCTAGCAATTCCAATTGCTTGGTATTGCGCCTATTGGCTACGTTTTAACATGCAAGCTTTCCCAACGGGCCTCACAACTGATTATTCCTTATTAGTCTTTGGAATCTTAGCGCTAGTACAAATATTTTGTTATTGCTATTTTAAAGTTTATCGTGGGCTTTGGCGTTATTCGTCGTTAAATGATGTTGCCCGCATCATCAAAGCAACCATTTGTGCCATCGTATTGACTATCCCCGCACTGTACCTGACAACCTTATTGCAGCATATTCCTCGCTCAGTGCCTCCTTTGTACGCGATGATTTTAATTGTTTTACTCTGTAGTGCCCGGTTACTACGCCGTTCTCTTTGGGAATACAGCGACAAAAAAGATGGCGCGAGTGTTGTAAAACGAGTTTTAATTATTGGCGCAGGTCGAGCAGGGGAGAGTTTGGTGCGCGATCTTAAACGAACGCAATCTTATTTACCTGTGGGTTTAGTGGATGATAATTTAAATAAGCGAGGCTTAGATGTCCATGGTGTAAGAGTTTTAGGCCAAATAAGGGATTTAACTGAACTGGTCATTCAATATCGTATTGACTTAATTTTCATCGCCATTCCTTCCGCGCGTTCAGCCCTTATGAGACGGATTGTTGATCATTGCGAAACTTCGAATGTTCCTTTTAGGACTCTTCCAAGCCTTAGTGCGCTAGCCGCAGGTCGGGTTGAGGTCAATGCCTTACGCGACGTCAATATTGAAGACTTACTTGGGCGTGACCAAGTTCAATTACAATGGGATAAGATTGCTGCAACTATTAAAGGCAAGCGGGTACTAGTTACTGGGGGCGGCGGTTCCATCGGTTCGGAACTTTGTCGTCAAATTATGAGTTTGCAACCTAGTAAGTTGCTAATTATTGAAAACTCAGAATTTAATTTATATAAAATTGAGGCGGAGTTGCGCCAAAAATTTTCTCAAATACCCTTAGAGCTGGGATTGATTTCGGTCATTGATAAAGTCGCTGTCGATTTTCTCTTCCATCAATTTAAGCCTCAAATTGTATTCCATGCGGCAGCCTATAAGCATGTGCCTATGCTTGAAGAGCAAGTTCGAGTCGCAGTACAGAATAATGTGCTAGGTACACAAGTCATAGCGGAGGCGAGTGTGGCCGAAGGGGTGGAAAAATTTATTTTAATTTCTTCGGACAAAGCGGTTAATCCCACTAATGTCATGGGAACGACAAAACGCGTTGCAGAAATTTATTGCCAAAATCTAAATAACCTCACCGAAACACAGTTCATTACTGTGCGTTTTGGCAATGTACTTGGCTCAGCAGGCTCAGTTGTACCCTTATTCAAAAAACAATTACAGTCAGGTGGACCGCTTACAGTCACCCATCCCGATATGCAACGTTACTTCATGACCATACCGGAAGCCTGTCAATTAATTTTACAGGCAATGGTGAATGGACAAGGTGGAGAAATCTTTGTATTGGATATGGGGGAACCTATTAAAATCAGTTATCTAGCTGAGCAAATGATACGTTTAGCTGGCAAAGAGCCTGGTAAAGATATTGCAATAGAGTATATTGGATTAAGGCCGGGCGAAAAATTGTATGAGGAACTTTTTCATGTTTCTGAAGAATTAGCGCCTACTGAACATGAAAAATTGTTTAAAGCAAAATTTCGTCAAATTGAGTGGAATGAATTAATTCAAGCGATGCGCTTGTTAAATGTTGCGTGTACTTTGCATCATGATAAAGAGCAGCTTTATGTATTACTCAAAAATTTGGTGCCAGAGTTTAACACGCAACCAGCAGAAATAATGTAGGTTGAGCCAAGGCCGGACCTACAAGAAGGAATAATAAGGGACTGAATGAATGGTAACAAGGATATTAAAGGGAGTTAAAGCCACAAGGCTTGCTTTCTGTTGTGTAATTTACAGTTTGCTTGCAAGTTGTGAAGAGCACAAACCTGCTGCTACTCTTCCAATACCTACAGTTCCAGTTATTGAAGCAAAAACCTCAACTATCCCCATTTCTAAGCAATATATCGGTATCACTCAATCCATTTCTAGTGTGGATATTAGAGCGCGTGTAGAAGGTTTTCTCATTAAAAAAAATTTTACTGAGGGTAAACTGGTTAAAAAAAACCAGTTAATTTATGTGATTGATCCTGCACCTTTTCAAGCAAAACTTGATTCAGCAAAAGGAGAGCTTGCCAGAAGTATCGCTTCACAAGAATATCAACAAGTGCAGTATGCGCGTATGAAACAGTTGGTTGCGCAAGGCAACGTGTCTAAATCCCAATATGACGAGGTTATGGCACGCTATCACGAAGCTATGGCACAGGTTGATGTGAATAAAGCGCAGCTTGAGACAGCAAAAATCAACTTAGGTTATTGCTATATGTATTCACCGGATGACGGTCTTATCAGCCATCGATATGTCGATGTCGGTAATCTCGTAGGTGGTGCAGAGCAAACGTTATTGGCTAACGTGGTTAAATTAGACCCCATCTATATTGAATTCAGCCCGAGTATTGATGATTTTGACGAAATAATAAAATATCGAGCACACATGCCTTTTCATGCTGAAGCGACTTTGCCTCATGGTAAGAATGTAACGCTTAAAGGCCGTGTCGATTTTGTGAATAACGCTGCGGATACTCCTACATCGACCATATTAATGCGCGCTACTCTAGAGAATCCCGAAAAGTTAATTCGTCCAGGTATTTACATGAATGTCAACGTCATCTTGACTAAGAATGGCGAAGGCATTCTTTTGCCTGGCGAAGCTATTCTTGAAACACAAGGAAAGCGCTCAGTATACACTGTCAATAAAGAAAACAAAGTGGTGAGTAAGGCGATTACTGTTTCAGGGCAATACGGCAATCAATACATCATAAAATCAGGTTTACAAGTGGGTGAACTCGTTATTACCAGCGGGTTGCAAAAAATAAAACCAGGCCAAGAAGTAAAAATAGCTAAATCAGGTAAGTAGGGGCGTTATTATGCTCAAATTTTTTATTCATCGTCCCATTTTTGCTATGGTCATAGCGATTATCATGGTATTAGTGGGGGGGATTAGCCTGCTTATTTTACCGGTTGGTCAATTTCCTTCAATTGTCCCCCCACAAGTGCAAGTAAGTTCTCAATACATCGGTGCGAGTTCGGATGTAGTGGCTAAAACAGTAACAACACCACTTGAGCGAAATATTAATGGGGTAGAGGGCATGATTTACATGTCTTCAGCAAGTACTAACAGCGGAAATTCCATTATTACCATTACCTTTAATGTTGGTTACGATGTTGATATTGGCGCTGTTGATGTTTTAACCAGGACAAATTTAGCAAACCCCCTGCTTCCCCCCGATGTGATTCAGGCAGGGATCAATATTCAAAAAGTATCGACTGCGATGGTGTTGGTCGTTAATTTAGTTTCGTCAAATCCCGACCATGATGAAGCTTTTTTGAGTAATTATGCCGATATTAATATTACGCCGGCACTTAGCCGTATTTCTGGTGTGAGTAACGTAAATAATTTTGGTTTATTACAATATTCTATTCGTATTTGGCTTGATCCGAATAAAATGACTTCTATGAGTGTCTCGCCACAAGAAGTGGTCAACGCAGTTAAAGAGCAAAATCAGCAGGCTGCGGTGGGAGTAATAGGGCAGCCCCCAGTCCCTGAATCGACTAGTTTTCAATATCAACTAAACACTTTAGGGCAGCTGACTGAAGCAGAGCAATTCGCAGATATTATTGTCAAAACACAGGAAAATGGACAAATTGTTCGAGTTCGTGATTTAGGTCGGGTTGAAATGGGGGCACAAACTTATTCGACCACCTCAGAGTTTAATGGGGGACCAACAGCGAGCTTAGGGGTTTATCAGTTACCTGGCGCTAATGCTATGCAATTGGCTAAGAATATCCGTCAAACGATGGAAAAAATGAAGGAGAATTTCCCGGATGGCATGAATTATACCATTGCCTATGATACAACCAATTTCGTAAGAGCCTCACTCAAAGATGTGGTGGTAACGCTTTTTGAAGCTATCGCTTTGGTTTTTATTGTTGTTTTTGTTTTTTTACAGAATTGGCGAACTACTTTAATTCCTTGTATCGCTATTCCTGTGTCACTGATAGGTACTTTTGCTTTATTCTCAGTGTTTGGTTTTTCAATTAATACCTTAAGCTTGTTAGGTTTAGTATTGGCAATTGGTCTAGTGGTCGATGATGCCATTGTTGTCGTGGAAAATGTTGAGAAAAAATTAGAGCAAAATATCACCGATGTGAAAGAAGCAACCTTGGAGGCAACCAAGGAAGTTCAAGGACCGATTATAGCAACCACTCTGATTTTGTTGGCCGTGTTTGTTCCCGTGGCATTTATACCTGGGATGACTGGAAGGCTATATAATCAGTTTGCCCTAGCCATCGCCTTCTCAGTAGCTCTTTCTGGTATTAATTCATTAACCTTAAGTCCTGCACTGTGCGGTATCTTATTAAAGCCTAAAAAAGAAAGTAAATTTATCCTATTCCGTTGGTTTGAAATGGGCTATGAAAAATTATTAGCCGGCTATAAAGTAGGGGTGGTCCATTGTCTGCGTTTTCGCAAGCTTGTTATACTTATTTTTCTTCTCTTAGCCGTGGCAACCGTATATGTGTTCTACTATTTACCTACTGATTTTTTGCCAGAAGAGGATCAAGGTTATTTCATTGTTGTCGTCAAAGAGCCCAACGCTTCATCGCTTTACCGCACGCAAAAGACAATGAAAAAAGTACTCCAAATTTTAAAAAATACTGCAGGGGTATCCGATGTTATTAGTATCGATGGGTACAATATTATCGACGCCATAAATCAGCCTGACACTGGTGTATTGTATGTCGTGTTAAAGCCCTGGGATGAACGGAAAACGCCCGAACTGAATGTGCAGGGTATTATGAAAACGGTGCAAAAACAATTTTCCCAAATGGACGAAGCGATTATTGGTGCTTTAAATGCGCCGGCTATTCAGGGCTTGGGGACTGTCAGCGGTTTCCAATTAGAAATAGAAGATATTGCTAATCTGGGGATAGAAACTTTAGCGGATGCAACGAATAAATTTGTCGAGGAGGCTAATAAAGCACCGGAGCTCCATGGGGTATTCTCCGATCTCACTACTGAGGTGCCCCAGTTTTATTTGGATGTTGATAGAACCAAAGCAAAGGCGCTGAATGTACCAATTAACAATGTGTTAACAACACTGCAAACTTATTTAGGCTCTTTTTATGTTAATAACTTTACCAAATATGGCCAAACTTACCGCGTGATGATCCAAGCAGAGGGTGTTAACCGGTATCAAATGGATGATATCAATAAACTCTATGTTAAAAGCAGTACAGGCCAGATGGTGCCTCTGAGTGCTTTGGTAAAAATAGAATCAACTATGGGCCCCTATAATATTCCTCGATATAACCTGTATACTGCAGCAAATATTACTGGTGCGCCGGCGCCAGGTTATAGTTCAGGGCAAGCATTAACTGCTATCGAAAAAATAGCAAAAAGAACTTTGCCCAAAGGAATCAGCTTCGAATGGACAGGGATTACTTATCAACAATTATTGGCGGGTAATCTTGCTTCGGTGATTTTTGTGCTTTGCCTGGTGTTTGTGTTTCTTTTTCTGGCTGCACTTTATGAAAGCTGGTCCATGCCTTTTATGATTTTACTTGCTGTACCTTTGGCTCTCCTGGGAGCAGGTCTAGCTTTAACTTTGCGTTCTTTGGCCTTAGACATTTATGCGCAAATTGGTTTAGTGCTGTTGATTGGCTTAGCAGCAAAAAATGCTATTCTTATTGTTGAATTTGCAAAGGATAGGAGAGATCAGGGAGTTCCTATTGTGGATGCTGCCCTTGAAGCAGCATGTTTGCGATTGCGTCCCATTCTGATGACTGCTTTTGCTTTTATTTTAGGAGTCCTTCCTTTAGCCATAGCCACTGGTGCCGGTGCCGCAAGCCGGCATTCCATTGGCACAACGGTGATGGGCGGAATGATGGTTGCTACTTTTCTGAGTTTATTTGTTGTTCCTGTATTTTATGTGATGATTGAAACAGCAAGAGAAAAAAGAATACATAAAAATAAAGATCTAAAAAGGAAAGAGTTATGACCATTGGTTACGATGATTTTGCAAAAGTTGATTTACGATCTGGCACTGTTGTAAAGGTTGAACCTTTTCCAAAAGCTAAAAAGCCGGCTTATAAAGTCTGGGTAGATTTTGGGTCTGAAATTGGTATCCTACAGACTTCTGCTCAAGTTACCGCACACTATACGCCAGAATCTTTATTAGGTCGTACAGTGGTGGGTTGTGTCAATTTAGGTGAAAAAAATATTGCCGGATTTAAATCACAATTTCTTCTCGTTGGTTTTTCTGATGAAACAGGAGCAATTTGTTTAATTGGTACAGAGTTTAAAGTACCAAATGGTCAAAAACTACATTAGCTTCTCAACTCTTTTAATCTATCGTATCTTAATCATTTAGCAATTAGTATTAACCTAAGATTGGGAATCTAAAATGAAAATTATTGTTATTGGTGCTTCTGGAACAATAGGAAGGGCGGTTGTTAAAGAATTACAACCACGCCATGAGATTATAAAAGCTGGCTCTAGCTCTGGTGATGTAACCGTTGATATCCGAGATAAACATTCAATTGAAACTATGTTTAAAACAGTGGATAAGGTTGATGCCGTCATAATGACAACCGGAAAAGTGCATTTTGGTGATTTTATGCAGATGCATGAGCAAGAGTATACCCTTGGATTGCAGGATAAACTCATGGGACAAATTAATACGGTATTAATTGGTAGAAATTACCTTAATGAAGGAGGGTCTTTTACTTTAACCAGTGGTATTTTGTGCGAAGATCCTATTCGTTATGGTAGCTCGGCATCGATGGTTAATGGAGCCCTAAATTCTTTTGTTGTTGCTGCGGCTATTGAAATGCCAAAAAAACAGCGTATTAATTGTATTTGCCCAACTGTGGTTACTGAGGCGATGGATAGTTATGGCGATTATTTTAGGGGATTTGTTTCTGTTGAAGCGGAGCGAGTAGCTCTTGCTTATAGTAAGAGTGTGGAGGGGTTACAGACAGGAATGGTATATCGCGTTTTGTAAGAAGCCTTAACCTTTTCAACGAGCTTGAGAAATCAAAGATGAAAATACAGTAATTGCCTTCGTTGTGCTATCAAGGATTTTTGACTATATTTATCCCATCTTATCTCCCGTGGGATCTAGAAATCTTGCTCTGGGTATTAGATTCTTAGATCCAGCGGGAGGTAAGGGAGTAGCAGCATTGTAAAGTAAGCAGGATTGACATATTACGCTTGCGGTGTATTACGATCAGGGAAGATATCTTTAAATCGAAGTTGTTTATTAATTTCCATAGCTACATCTCGACGTTTAGAAAATCCACCGAGTTTATAGATTAAAATAGGGACAGTGAAACTGATGAAGCCCATCACGAATGCAATTTTATAAGTCGGGTCTTTGTTTAATAACAAAAATATTAAGCACAAAGACATTAAGATAATCGCAGCAATTCCAGTATAGGGAGAGCCTGGAGTTTTATAACTCAGATCATTGGTTGTATAACCCGCTTGATATAAACGTTTGCGGAAATTAATTTGTGCCCAGCAAAGAGAAATCCAAGCGATTGCACCAGTAAAACCAGAAACAAGCAGTAAAGCAATGTAGAGCATGGATTGCCCAAAGAAATAGCCGGCAGCGAGTAATACCCAAATTGAAATGAGTGTCACAATGCCTGCGTTTTGTGGCACGGCATTACGATTAAGCTTCCCTAATTTATGCGGGGCCATACCATTGCGAGCGAGGGCATTTAAGGATCTGACAATACCATAGACGCCTGAATTTGAACAAGATAGGGTAGCTGTAAGTGTGACAAAACTGGTTGCTGCACCTGCCCAGTGTAGGCCATAAAAATTAAGTGCGTCTGAAAAAACTGAGTTAGCAAGACTGGCTTTTTGCCAAGGAAAAATTAACACCAAACAAAATACAGGAATGATATAGATAAACAAAATTCTGAAGGTTACAGTACGGATTGCTCGAGGAATCATTCTCCCAGGGTTAATTGATTCTCCTGCTGCAAGGCCAATAATTTCTGACCCCTGATAATTAACCAGCAGAAGAACCATGGCTGTCAGCAAGGCCATTCCGCCATTAGGGAACAATCCTCCTTGATCAAAGATGAAACGTCCACCGATAATACCAGCGGGTTGTGGGCCGTGGATCAAACCAAAGAAGATAAGCACTGAAAGGGCAACAAATCCCATTAACGCGATTATTTTTATGATTGCTAGCCAGAATTCAATCTCACCAAAGGTACCGACTTTGGCAATATTGATGTAAGTTATGAGCAGCCCAAAACACACGGCCCAAACATAGCCGTTAACGCCTGTAAAATGCTGCATAATGATACCGCCTGCAATACATTCGGCAGGGATATAAGCGACCCAGCTTATCCAATAAGACCAGCCCACTCCGCAAGCGACAACTGGGGAAATAAAATCAGCAGTATAAGTGATAAAAGAGCCTGAAATAGGAATTGCTACGGCTAATTCGCCCATGCATAACATAGTCAAATAAATAATTAAACCGCCAAGTATGTAGGCAATAAAAACAGAAGGGCCAACGTCATTCACAACTGCCCCAGTCCCTAGAAAATAGCCTGAGCCAATAATTCCGCCTAAAGCAATTAATTGCACATGACGATCTTTTAAGCCGCGTCTAAAACCGCCATCATTGATCGGTGCATTACTCTTTTTTTGCTGATTAATCACTAACTGTTTAATCCCCCAAAAAATAAAACAAAGATCGGCCTACGAAATTGTACAATAATTTTGTACTTTGTCCATATTTTTTTATGGAATAGGGCAATAAAAAAAAGAGATTTTTATAAGAAAAAAGCGTAGAAGGCAAGATTTTTTTTAAGAGATATTCTATTTACTTACAATTTACTCAGAGAAACCCTTTTTTGGGGCTCTTTATACAGGGAAAATCAATTAAAATTAAGTATATTTTTTTAGTTTTTGCTACAGTTTATTTTTTAATTGTCCAAAATTAATTTATTATGGAAATAATTAGTACTAATACTGCACTAGGTAATTATCGATCTCGGCGAGTTATGGAAAAGATAGGGTTAACTCGTCAAGAAAAAGACGACTTCGATAATCCCAGATTAACTTTGGACCATCCATTATCAAAACATGTCTTATATCGTTTGACACAAATACAATGGCGCGCTAGGCAAAAAGAGAATCGTTAACTGAGCGGCCGCAACTTAGTTTATTTTTCCTTGTCTTTTTTTAAAGTATCATGATAATTTCTGTTGGCTCCTGCTAATTTAGGGATCAAAATGTTTGAGTGTAATATCATAAGTATCTATGGTGAACAGGGAAAAAAATGGCTGGCAGAACTTCCTAATCTTAGCCAAGAGTTAGCGGATTTGTGGCAATTGAACGGGCTTAAGCCCATGCCTAATCTTTCCTATAGTTATGTGCTTGCCGGGTTGCAAAAAGAAAAACCCATTATTTTAAAATTGAGTTTAGATGCAGTCGCTTTGAGCAAAGAAGCAAAAACTTTAAGAGCGTTTAACTCAGGGAATGTGGTCGAGGTTTTAGCAGAAACAAAAGGCGCTTTACTTCTGCAACGAGCTGTTCCCGGATACTCTTTAAAAAGTTATTGGCCGAATCAAGAGAAAGAGTCGGTTGAAATTGCTTGCCTGCTAATAAGTCAATTGGTTCAAGCCCCGTTACCTGAAAAAGAAGTATTCCCTTCGATTAACCACTGGCTTTCAATTTTAGACAAAGATTGGGATATTCCTGAGCTTTATCTGCAAAGGAGCAGGGAGTTGAGGGATTATCTGCTTAAAACGGGCGGCGAAGCACGCTTACTTCATGGCGATCTGCATCACGATAACATCCTGAAAAATGGAGAGAATTGGTTGGCGATAGATCCCAAGGGCATCGTAGGTGAGCTCAGCTATGAAGTAGCGGCCTTTATTCGCAATCCTATACCTGAATTGCTTGAATCGGAAACAGTATGGCGTATTATAGACGACCGAATTATTCGTTTTGCCTTTTTTCTTAAATTAGATCCAAAGCGGATTCGCCAATGGTGTTTTGTACAGGCAGTGCTGGCTTGGTGCTGGAGTATAGAGGATGGTTTAGATACGAGTTATTTCCGAAAAATAACAGAAATTTTTGCTGAATCGGTTTTTTAAAGAGGCAGAGGTTAGGACAACTTAACCTAATTATCAATTAACAGGGATAGGATCTATCGATGAAAATTTCAGATGTTAAAAGAGCGCTTATACAATATGAAGCTAATGTTAGTGGAGCTCGTGGTTACTGGAAAGAAAGCCATATGCAACAATTAGAAAATTTTTATATTAAAATCAATGGGAATGTGGGGGCTGTTACTGAAGATAGAAAGTTAAAACCCGAAGAATACCTAGAAGTAGCTAAAATTATCCACGGAAAAAAGACTTGGTCAACTCGTCCAAGTAGTATCGCTTTAGGGGCATTAGCGAATATATTAGGTGGTAGACAAGCAGTGAACCACTTTAAAGAAAAGCTAGAAAATCAGCTAACTGGAATTAACCTAGGCCTTTTGGAGCTATATACTGCTCCGGAGGAAGGCACTGCTTCGGAGGAAACCACTGCTCCTGAAAAAAATAAAGAAAAGTCATCATTGAAAGATGAAGCTCACGGTTATCTGTTAGCTCAACTCCTGGATATCTTGAGTCCCATCGCTCCTTCACATGCCCCCGTGAATTTTTTAGGTGACATATGCGAACAAGCTGGTAAACAAACACTAACCGATAAATTAGGCTTTATCCAAAAATTAGTCGATGCCAAAATTTTTGAAAAATCAGCTTATTTGTTAGTACTTAAAAGCAAGAATGCACAGCTAATCACCGATCTTTTAATCTTGCTTAGTAAAAATGGCTTATGTAATGAAATTAACCTGGACAAATTGGAGAGTCTAGATATACAAGATGCTGGTATTGCAAGTTCATTGGAAGAAAAAAAACTGGTTTTATTAAAGAAAATTTTATTATTTTTTACCGCCGATCCTTCGTTGATGATGCAGACGACTCTAACAACTCTTTTCAAACATGATGAGCTTTGGTCTGAGTTGAGAGAACTTGTGGAAGGCTTACATTCAGCAGAATACTTAACCTCTTCGCTCATGACTGAACTTTTTGCACATCCTGAGGCAATAGGAAGAGCTAAAGAAATTAGCCGCATAATCGCTCATTTCCAGAAAGCTGATTGGAAGCTCGAGCATTATTGGATGGCTATTTTAAAAACCAATGACGGTTCCAATGTCGAATCAGCGACTTCTAAACTATGTCAATTAGCCCTTAATCCAGCTCAAGCTGTACTCGTATTAAACAGGTTATTTGCTGCTCCTCAATACGGTGAAAATATTGTAGAGGGTGTTGAGACCTTAGCCCGTATTTCTCCTGTTGACGAAGAAGATTTTCTGGTAATTGATGAGGAAGATTTGCTGGCAGTGCTTGGAGTGCAAAAGGATGCTCATGCGTTGGCTGAAGGAATCGTTGCAGCAAGAAAATCACCTAATTACGATGGTCAGGTTAGAAATTTCATTTCTCAAAAACCTGCTTATGCTTTGGGATTAGCCTCTGTTTATAGGTTATTGGATTTAGCAGAACTCAATACCGCGGAAATTAGAGAATTAGTACTTTCTCGGAGCTCGGATGCATCGCTGGCTTCTTTAATTTTACAACGCATGAATGATAATAATCTTTTCAATAGAGGTTGCCCCGAAAGCTTTAAAAATTTGAAACGCTTATATGATAATAAGCTAATCAGCCTCGGATTTTCTAAGCTTCAAACCCTTTTACAAGAGGCCAATTTATTTAATCAGCCTAATTTTGAAGTTTTATGTACGAAGGCCAAACATTGTAAAGAACTTGCTGAGGCATGTAGTGTATTAGCCGCATTTGGGAAAGGGAAACTCACGCAGAATAACTTAGAATTGCTCTTTGAAAATGCTGCTGATGCTAAAACTACCGCTGCAATACTTTGTGGACAGGAGCCACAACCAAAGCAATTAAAACATGCAGATCATAGGGATGTATTTTTTTCATCTAACTCTTATCCCGCCAGTGGGATGGCTCAAGAGGAGGTTTCGGATGAGAAGAGTGATAGTTCTGGGTATTCAGATGAAGAATCGGATGAGTCAGATGAGGAAACAAGTCCCAAAGCCACAAAGGAAACATCAAGTTCATGGTCCTTAGGTGGCTTCATCAGCAGTTTGGTTAGTGATGGTACTCAATCGGATTCAGAAGAAGATGACGATGAAGAGCAGCAGAAGAAAAGTGCAATAGTATGTAATCCCTAACAGATGACAGCGCAGCAAACAAGGATCACGAAAAACTCGTGAGCTCACGCACGAGTTTTTCCACTTAATAATTAATCGAGCTCATATCCTGATAACGTGCACCTGAGGCAAATCCTTTGGGCGCTAGGTTATTGATTGTTTCAAGTTCTTCTGGTGAAAGTTTGATTTCAGTGGCCGCTATATTTTCTTTAAGGCGCCTGCATAATTTTGTTCCTGGAATAGGTATAATATCTTCTCCTTGCGCGAGCAGCCATGCTAAAGCAAGTTGAGCGGTTGTAATCCCTTTTTTCAGTGCTAGTCGTTCAAGATCATCAACCATTGCCAGATTTTTATAGAAATTTGCATTTTGGAAACGCGGTAAATAAAGTCGATAATCGTCCTCGGCAAAATCCTCAGGTTGTTTGAAGCGACCAGTTAGAAACCCTCGCCCAAGGGGGCTATAGGCTACAAAGCCAATATTCAATTCCCTGACCGTTTCTAAAATCTCATCTTCTGGATCTCGACTCCAGAGCGAGTATTCTGTTTGTAACGCGGTCAGAGGATGAACTTGATGCGCGCGACGAATTGTTTCTGGTTTTGCCTCAGACATTCCTAGATAACGAACCTTCCCCATGGTGACGAGTTCAGCCATTGCACCAATGGTTTCTTCAATAGGAACTTTAGGATCGACACGGTGCTGATAATATAAATCGATTTCTGAAATACCTAAACGTTTTAATGAGGCATTACATGATTGGTATACATATTCAGGGCGGCCATTAATTGCAATAAATTGGCCATCAACAGCCCGCTCGTTGCCAAACTTGGTCGCGACTATTACTTTGTCGCGATAATTTTTAATCGCGTTTCCGATTAATTGCTCGTTAGTGAAGGGGCCATACATATCGGCTGTGTCAAGAAAATTCACGCCATTTTCAATCGCGAGTTGGATAGTAGCAATGGATTCTTTTTCGTTGCCTCCTTTATAAAACTCTGACATTCCCATACAGCCTAAACCGATACGAGAAACAACAAGTCCTTGATTCCCTAATCTAACTTGCTTCATTGCTCACTCCATTAGCATCTTAAAATGAGATCTACAAATATCTTGAGTATAAGTCGACTTTGATAATTTTTATAATATTGTATGAGTTTAGGTTTGAGAATCCGAAGATGCTAGAGTAGAGTTTATACAGAAAGGGATTTTTTAGGATGAATTCATGACGCAGTTAAAGGATAAAACAGTTTGGATTACCGGTGCTTCTTCAGGAATTGGTGAAGCCTTAGCCTATGAAATGGCGCGGGAAGGCGCAAAAGTTATCCTGTCGGCCAGACATGAAAAAGAACTTCAGCGCGTTCGTAAAAACTGCGTCCATCCAGAAATACATGTGGTTATTCCCCTTGACCTTGAAAACTATCATGAAGTTGAGAATAAGGCGAACGAAGTCGTAAAACAGCATGGACCTATTGATGTGTTGATTAATAATGGCGGGATTTCCCAACGATACTTAGCCGCCGACGCCTTGTTAAAGGTAGACGAAAAAATTATGCATATTAATTTTTTGGGAACGATTGCATTGACTCGTCCTGTTCTGAAAGGAATGTTAGAGCGAAACAGCGGCCATCTGGTAATCCTCTCCAGCATATTAGGATTCTACGGTATGCAAACCCGTTCTGCTTATAGTGCGAGTAAGCATGCATTAAGGGGTTATTTTGAATCACTACGTAATGAGTTGGCGAAAACCGAAATTAAAATCACGATGGTTTATCCTGGCTATGTAAAGACGCAAATTTCAACCCATGCCTTACTTGGTGATGGTTCTTCTTATGGAAAAATTGATCGCTTTCATCTCAATGCTATTCCGCCCGAAAAATGTGCAGAAAAAATTAGGGGAGCTATTGAACATGAAAAACCAGAACTTATTATTGCTGGCGTAAAGGAGCGCTTTGGTTTGTTAATAATGCGTTTCTTGCCGGCAGTTTTTCGCTTTCTAGCGCCTAGGCTTGAAGTTTAATGAGGTGTAAAGCGATTTGGCGGAGAGAGAGGGATTCGAACCCTCGATACGTTTCCGTATACACACTTTCCAGGCGTGCGCCTTCAACCGCTCGGCCATCTCTCCCATGGCGCGAAAGAATATACTTATACAACCAGGAAATCAAGCCAGTTCTAGCGTGCAAATTCTAAATATACACATATAATTAGATTATCAATCATCAGTATATAATTAGGAATGTCATTATGATTAAGTCTTTACTTTCGGTTTCTTTAATCATGGTGTCTTCGCAACTTCTTGCATTTCCATGCTATTTTACTTTAGCAAAAGACAGTTGCTGGACAAATTATGATGTAAAAGTGGATGTTATCGATGCAACGACTAATCAGACCTTAACTACAGTTGATGTTCCGAAAGGAGCATCTTGGGGAAGACAAACTTTTGATTGTCAGCCTGCCCAAAAATTAATGTATCAAGCTAGTTATCAACCTGTTTTTTGGAAGTCTGATATAGGAAAAGTCTATATGGCTCTTCGCTATTGGTTTTTGCCTGGCGCGATAGCCCCTGGTCAAATTGCTTGGGAAATTCCTGTTTGTTTTGCTGCCGATTTTGCGGCAGTGCCTTTTCCACCTGATGCAGCTGGCAATTGCTATTGTGATTTTAAACAGATTCCGCCAATTCATAAACCATCGCCACAGCAACCTCAACCACAGAAAGCTCAACCTGCTCAATCTAGCCAAAAAGGTTAGTCAGCTCCGTTCATTCGTCATCCTCCAGCTTTTCTGGAGGAGCCCTGCGAGATTCACCGCAGTTTCGTATTGCTACCTCAAACTGGCACAAGCTTAAGGCTTTGTGTATGATGCAAGGCAATGATAAGAAGAATAATAAAGAGGATTGAAATTGGCTAGCTTGAGACATCAAATTGGGCAAATGCTTATCATGGGCTTTACAGGTACTACGATTGATGATCAGAGTCCTGTCGCAAACTGGTTAAGTACTGATGGTTTAGGCGGTGTCTTGCTCTTCGATTACGACTTAGTGAATCAATGTCAAGGGAAAAATTTAGTTGATCAGGCACAAATCAAACAATTAACTCATCAAATAAGCGCTTATGCAAACCAGTTCCCAGCTCCATTTATCGCTATTGATTATGAAGGTGGGGCTGTTGATAGATTGCGCCATATTCCTGGATGTATGACAACTAAAAAACCGATTGAACTCACTATGCTTTCAGAGGCTGCTTTGCAAGCTGAAATAGAGAAAATGGCAGAAACAATCAAAGCACTGGGTTTTAATTTGAATTTTGCACCGCTTGTCGATCTTAACCTATCTCAAGAGCAAGGAATAATTGGCAGACTCGGCCGTAGTTTTTCATCTGAACCGGCCCAAGTAGGACGGCTTGCTAAAAAGTTTGTTGAAATTTTTTCTGAACAGGGTGTCACTTGCTGTTACAAGCATTTTCCTGGTCACGGGAGTGCTATTGGGGATACCCATGAGGGTTTTGTTGATGTGACGGAAACTTTTCAAGCGAATGAGCTTGAACCTTATTCGTTATTGCTAAATCAAACAGAGTTTCCGACAATGGTGATGACGGCCCATGTAATTAATCGTAAGCTGGATGCAAGCGGTTTACCGGCTACTTTATCGAAGCCCATTCTTACGGGGATATTACGAGAAAAATTAGGCTTTGATGGAGTAGTTATTAGTGATGATTTGCAGATGCAGGCAATTTCTAATCATTATTCGCTTGATGAGGCTTTATGCTTGACTATTAATGCCGGTGCGGACATGCTTATTTTTGCTAACCAGTTAGCTCAAATTACAGCGTTTGATGTGATTGATAGAATTGAGGAATTGGTCCACAACCACGCTATCGAGCGTAGTCGTATTGAACAAGCTTATCAAAGAATATTGAAGTTAAAACAAGCTCATTTAGCTTTGGCTTAGGGCTCAGAGGTATACCCACGAAATGAGTATCTAGGGATTTGTATTCATTTTATCCCGTGACTGGGAAGCACGCAAGGCGTGCGTCACGAAGCCTGTCCTGAGTCTCGCAAAGGGAGGGCTTTTTGCGACACTTCGAGACAGCGCTACGCGCTTCCTCAGCCTGAACGGTGTTGCTACGTAGGTTTGGCCAGGGCCCAACCTACGCGTAACTAAACCTTGACTCATGAACGCAGTATGTTAAAATATGCTCTCAATGTTTAAAAATTGAACTGATGGTGATTATGAAAAAAACAAGCTGGTTCCACACAACTATCCAATCTTCTCAGGTAGCGCACTTTTCTTCTCTTTTGTGTTGTTGTTGCTAGTCATTGCTTCGTTTTTATCCTAAACCCCTAATCAATTTTTAAAAGGTATCGCTATGTGCGCACAACAGACCCATCTCAAAAAACGTTGGCTTAGTACTCCGGTTTTATATGCTCTAATGATTTCTCTTGGGATCATTAGTGGTTATTCGGATATTGCTATCTTAAAAACTTTTGGTTTATTTATTTCAGATGTGTTTATTAAAATTTTTAAATGCATTAGCCTGCCGATTATTGCCTTATCCATTATTGTTACCTTATCTAATTATCGTGCAGACGGTGTAATGCGCACCGTGTGGCGGCGTGCGATGAGTTACACTTTAGGCACAACCTTAGTGGCAGCAGCGGTGAGTTGCTTATTGTATCTTCTTATTCATCCGGGAATGATTGAGGTAGTTAAGCAGGGTGCTGTTGAACCGCAAACAAAGCAATTGGGTTATTTCCAGCATGTTGCCAATCTCATTCCTTCTACCATTTTTGAACCTTTTATAGAACATCAAGTCATGGGGGTCCTGCTGATAGGGATTGTTATTGGTATCGCTATCCGTTTTATCCCAGAACCTGCAGCAAGACAAACGATTACTCAGTTTTTTCGGGGGGCACATGGTTTATTTATGGTAATAACTAATTGGGTTATTGCCGTTATTCCAATTGGTCTCTATGGTTTTATTACCTCGACTGTAGTGCAACTGCGAGAGGGCTCCGCTATTAAAGGGATAGGGGAATATTTATTAATTATTGTGCTTGCTAATCTTATCCAAGGTTTAATTATTCTGCCTTTGTGGCTTAAATCGCAGGGGATAAAACCTTTTGCTGCCTTCAAAGGGATGCTCCCTGCCTTGTCGGTTGCTTTTTTTTCCAAATCCTCAGTAGGCACCTTACCCGTGACGATGGAAACAGCAGAGAACAATTTAAAGGTAAAACCAGAGATCAGCCGTTTTGTTTTACCGCTTTGCACAAGCTTAAATATGAATGGTTGTGCCGCGTTTATCTTCACTACCGTCATTTACCTCATGCAAAATCATGGCATTGAAATCTCCGTACCTATGATGGGGTTATGGATCGTTATTGCTACAATCGCTGCCATTGGTAATGCTGGTGTGCCTATGGGATGTTTCTTTCTAAGTGCAAGCTTGTTAGCAAGTATGAATGTACCTATTACTTTAATGGGAATCATTTTACCCTTTTATAGCCTGATAGATATGCTTGAAACTGCTCTTAATGTTTGGTCTGATTCCTGTGTGGCGAAAGTTGTGGATGAGAAAACTTATCAAAATGAGGCGGAATTGGTGCTACAAGTACAAGGGTAATAGCTTACCCTGGTTAGAAAGGGCTCTTCGTGATTGGTATTGGACTACTATTAGAGCTCTCACTATACCCGGGATGAGATAGCTCTACATTAAGAACAATTCTTCACAAATGAAATAGTACATTTGGCTAAGCTTTTCCAAATCAGCCAAAGAAACGCACTCATTGACCTGATGAATCGTTGCATTTACAGGGCCTAACTCCAGCACCTCCACACCATAAGGTGCAATGAATCGGCCATCTGAAGTACCTCCACTCGTGGACAATTCTGGCGTTTGCCCTGTAGTCATTTTAACTGCCTTAATACAGCTTTCTAATAAGCGGCCATGAGCGGTTAAAAAGGGTTCGCCATTAAGCCGCCATTCAATGCTTGGAGAAAGACCATGTCGTTTGAAACAATCCGTGACGACGGCTTTTAATCCTTCTGCAGTTTGTTCTGTTGAAAAGCGAAAATTAAATTGCATTAGCAAAGTTCCAGGAATGATATTCCCGGCATGCCCACCCGCTTGAATATGAGTGATTTGTAAGGAAGTGGGCGGGAAATGTTGATTACCTTGATCCCATTCTATTGCTGCCAACTCTGCTAGGGCTGGGCTGATTTTATGGATGGGATTTTCGGCTAATTGTGGGTAGGCAACATGACCTTGTTTGCCCTCTAAGCTTAATTTTCCAGTTAGCGAACCGCGGCGGCCAATTTTTATTGTATCGCCAAGATACTTACTGCTTGAAGGTTCCCCGACAATACAGAAATCAGGATGAATACCTTGTTTAGCTAATTCGGCCATGACGTAGGGAGTACCTAAATCAAAATCATCTCCCTCTTCACCACTGGTAATAAGAAACCCTATACTTCCTGCAAAATCAGGATGTTTTTGCGTAAAGTCTGCGGCCATTTTCAGCATTGCAGCAAGACTGCCTTTCATGTCAGCAGTACCGCGCCCGTAAAGCATTCCCTCTTTTTCGACTAAGGAAAAAGGAGGCGTTTCCCATCTATTTTTATCACCGACCGGTACGACATCAGTGTGTCCTGCAAAAATCAGCAGCGGTGCCTGATGTCCAAAACGAGCAAAAAAATTAGCAACCGGGGCATTATTAAAACGTTGACAGTCGAATCCATGCTGCTCAAAAAAATCAATCATGAAATCCTGACACCCACAATCATGAGGGGTAATTGATTCGAAACTAATAAGTTTTGCTAGTAGGGAAGAGAGGTCTGTCATTATTTCAGATCTCGTAATAATTCATTAATACTAACCTTAGCTCGGGTTTGGGCATCAACCTGTTTGACAATAACAGCACAATATAAACTATGAGTTCCATCTTCGCTCGGCATGCTTCCTGAAACGACGACCGAACCTGCAGGAATACGACCGTAACTCACTTTACCTGTTAAGCGATTGTAAATTTTGGTACTTTGGCCAAGATAAACGCCCATTGATAAAACAGAATCCCGTTCCACAATGACCCCTTCAACCACTTCTGAACGAGCGCCAATAAAGCAATTGTCTTCAATAATCGTAGGATTTGCTTGTAAAGGCTCAAGAACCCCGCCTATTCCGGCACCGCCAGACAAGTGAACATTTTTACCGATCTGGGCACAGGAGCCAACGGTTGCCCAGGTGTCGACTAATACACCTTCATCAATATAAGCACCGATATTGACATAAGAAGGCATTAAGACCGTATTTTTAGCAATGTAGGCCCCACGGCGAACCATAGCATGAGGGACAACACGGATACCTGTTTTACTGAATTCAGTCGCGCTATAGCCTGAAAATTTAAGGGGTACTTTGTCGTAAAATTGGCAAAAATTAGCATCCATAATTTGATTCGGATACAGTCTAAAAGAAAGTAGGACTGCTTTTTTAAGCCATTGATGCACAATCCATTCATCATTTACTTTCTCAGCAACACGATAGCTGCCCTGATCAAGTCCAGAAAGGACTTCATCCACTGCGGTGATCAGTTCTTTAGGTGCTGTTTCGGGAGATAATTGCTGGCGTTGCTCAAAGCCATTTTCAATAATTGTTTGTAATGAGTTCATAATTTTTACAAGGATAATTTGAATTCCACTTAGTATACTCGTCGCTGTCACTTAGTCAAAAGATTGCAAGACTTGCAGGAACCAAGATAGTAAGTATACTTCTTGTCACTAACTGGAGTAGGTTGGGTCTTGAGCATAGCCCTCAGGCTAAGTCTTTTTTAGCTTATAACTCAATCTGTTGGGCTAACTATCAACCGTTCGGGCTGAGGAGGCCGTTAGGCCGTCTCGAAGTCTCACATCAGATCTAGCAAGGCTTCGAGACGGCCTAACGGCCTCCTCAGCCCGAACGGAATCAGATAAATCCTCTTAGCCTGACGGCTGGATCAAGGCCCAACCTACTCTTAATGACATTTTGATTAGTGGGTTGATTAATGCGTTTGCTGATCACTGGAGCTGCTGGTTTTATTGGTTTTCACTTAACAAAATTACGTTTAGAACGCGGTGATTTTGTCATAGGGATTGATAATCTTAATGATTATTACGATGTTCGTTTAAAATTAGCTCGTCTCGAGCAATTACAAATCTATCCTAATTTCCAATTTTATCAGCAAGATATAAGTGGTTTGCAGCAAATTAATGAAATCTTCGCCAAGCATAAACCCCAGCGGGTGGTAAATTTAGCAGCTCAAGCGGGTGTACGTTATTCCCTCTGTAATCCACAGCTCTATGTTCAATCCAATGTTGTTGGCTTCACTAATATTATTGAAGCTTGCCGTCATCATCAAATTGAGCACTTGGTTTATGCGTCAACGAGCTCGGTTTATGGGGCAAATGGCTCGCAGCCTTATCAAGAAGGGGATTCTGTGAATCATCCCCTGACAATCTATGCGGCTACTAAAAAAGCCAATGAACTTATAGCCCATTCTTATTCACATCTCTACCAATTAGCAACCACAGGTCTGCGTTTTTTTACCGTCTATGGTCCCTGGGGTAGACCTGATATGGCTTTTTTCTCTTTTACTCGCGATATCCTTGCAGGTAAAACGATTAAAGTTTACAACCACGGTCAAATGCAACGGGATTTTACCTACATTGATGATATTGTTGCTGCTGTCTCTTTAGCGATTGATCAAAAAGCAACAGTGAATCCCGAATGGTCGGCTTTAAAACCTGATGCTGGAAGCAGTAATGCGCCTTATCGAATTTATAATCTAGGCTGTGGTAATCCGGTCAATTTATTGGATTATATTCAAGCAATCGAAGAGGCAACAGGTAAAAAAGCAAACAAAGAATTTTTGCCAATGCAGGCAGGGGATGTGCTATCAACTCATGCGGCGACTCAGCGACTGCAAACAGATCTCGGTTATTTACCAACAATTGATTTCCGCGAAGGGGTTGCGCGTTTTGTTAGATGGTATATCAATTTTTACTCTTAGGCTCTCTTTATTCGTCAACATGGTCAATGAAGTATCAATTTGTCATTTCTAATGATATTATCCGTCATTTTAAGTTTGATCTCTTTCGTTAGATGTTATTCGGAGAAATTCAATGCCAGCACAAGTTAAACTTATTATCTCAGGAAATCGACTTTTGGGTAACAAAGGATTGTCATTCCAACTTAATAGTAAGGGAGTTTGTGCTGGCTTAGCTAGTCTTTATATTCAATACTTTTTTGAAGGAAGAGCAGCTGAATTTTTCCGTTTATCTAAATTATTAGCGTCGCCCCCCAATGATTATGAAATTGGTCAAGATGCAAATTTTGATAAGTTTATCCAAGAAGTTGAAATCACTTTTAACCCTAATCGTTATAATAAAAATACTGCTCAGGGTGATATAGAAAAAACAATAACAATTGATGGTGAATTTGTTCAAAATGAATATAACCTTGGCCTTGTTGATAATGAAATTGAATGGGCGAAAATTCTGGAACAAATTCGTAATAATGGACGTGCTTGCTATGTTGGTTCACACAATCATGCGGTGGCTTTAGCTTTTGAAAATGATCAATACGTTCTCTTTGATCCAAACTATGATGAAGATGAAAAAACAGGAGAAAAAGAATTAAAGCTAAATATTAAAACCTTTAATTCTGCTGCAGAAACGATTACAGAATTAACCAGTTGTTTTTCATATAAAAGCAGTGATCTTGGTTTAAATCTGCGTGTATTTGCAAGACCAAATGCCAAGACCAATCATAACTACCCTGATAAATCAAAAATTTGGGCAACTAGACTCAACGATCAGGCTGATTTTAACAGAGCAGTCACCCCCGGTGTTTTACCATTAAATTCGACGATTTTTGCTATTCTTGCAAATGACACGGAGACTTTGCACTATGTATTAGATCAAAATCAAATAAAGCACAAAGAAATTTTGTGCGCAGTGGAATTTCACCGAGATGAAATTGTCTGGAAATATTTCGTTAATCTAATTGATTATGAACAAAAAATAGCTCTCTTAAAATTTACAGCAAACTATGGAACGACTAGTTTGCTGAATAGAATGTTAGTCAATATCGAAAAAACTGTTGAGACTGGTAAAATTTCGGAAGAAGAGTTTAAATTAGCAATAAACAGTACTGATCCCTCGCTGTTTGAGCATGCTGCTTTGTCAAATAACCTTGGCAATGTAGTTGCTGTTTCCCAACTCTATACAAAATACTCGTTGAAACTCGACTCGCTTGGCGTGGCTAAACGATTGTTTAGAGCTATCACCGAAACAGGAAGTGAAGAAGTTTTATCCTTTCTCACAAAAACAACTTCCACCTTAACTATTAGCTACAAACGCGCACTGCTAATGATTAGAGAAGCAGCCTTAAAAGGGAATACTAGTACTTTGCAGTTTTGGTTAAAAACAATAGCGGAGCTAGAAGCAAAATCAGAGGCAGCAGATGAAAGCAAAGACAAACTACCCGTTACAGTCGTGCAAAAGAAAGCGGCGGTTCTAACTCCTAAAATAATGGCCGTAATTACGCCCTATAATTTAAAGGAAATAATAAAATCAGAAATTCCTATTAAACCTGAGCTACTTCATGCGGCTTTAGAAAATCCAAACAGCGATGTTTTTAAAATCGCGGTGCAAAAACAAGACGATAATGAATGGACACGATTTTTAAGGGCGGTTGTTGAGGACCAGCCCCTTGATGAATTTGCTGAATGTACTTCCTTATTTGATGATCATACAGGGATTAGTGCATTTGAAGTCTTAGCGCGCTTCGGCAAATTTACGCACATTCGTAATCATTGGCCCGAAGGTTTAAACGGGCAAGCAAAAGAAAATGCTTTAAAATTTGCTTGTAGAAACAGCAGCTCAGAATTAATTCGCTTTTTAGTTAATATGGGTTGTGAAGTCTCAGAAGAATTTAAAGCCGCAGAATTAAAATTAGCTGCAGCTAATGGAGATAGACAACGAGTTGAAGCAATCTTAGCAACCAAAATCAGTCTGGGCGTGGTTTTTCCAAAAACCGCTAAAGGGAATGGGGTTGAGCTAGAGTTACTTACTCATCTCATTGACTTAAATAAACATCGCTTCATTACAGACGGATGGTTGTCCCTAGATAAAAAACAACAGAAACTCTGCTTAAAAGGGGCGTTGAGGCTTAAAAATTATGAACTTCTTGAAAATATTCTCAATCGATTAGCTCAACTAAATGATAATACTCTTTGCCATCAAACCGTTCTTGAGTATTTTCAAGCTACTTATAAGCATAAACAACCTTCGTATTTAGTGGAGGTAACTCCTCTTATAAAACTGCTTAACAAAGAGGATTTAACAAATATTTGGAGAAGAATAGGCAATCTGAAATTATTTAAAAAAGACCCAGCTAAATATAACGAATTTATTGGGTTTATCGTAAGACATGCCATTTTAAATCATAATTTTGATCTGGCCGAAAGGACTATAGAATGTGTATCTTTATCAAAAGAGCACTGCTATGACTTATTTGTAGAGGCTTCTCGAATTAAGAATCAAAGAGCTCTCGATTTTTTAACGACACACTATGGGTTTCATCTTACTAATCCTACAATTTATAAACGCTTAAATGACGAAGGGCATCTCGATTTACTCGAAATAGCCCTTGGACTAAGTGATCAGCTCCCTAATCGAGAACTTTGTTTTGAATTATTGGCTAATGCCGTTGCAAAACATAATAAAAAAATTGTTTCTCGATTGAGGTCTTTTATTAACGATTATCATCGAGTAACTGCTGCTCCCCTGTTTAAAGCTTTAAGCGAGCAGAATGTAACTGGGGTACAATTATTAATAGCTCAGGGTGCAAGCCTCAATGAAGTGGACTTTCCCGCTAGAATTTTTTCGCTAGCTTTAACAGCCAATTCAGAAGATTTATTTTTAACAGCCTTAAAGAATAAGGAGTTTAAAGCTTATTTTACCGCTACTTTGAGTGAGAAAATTGAAGAGATTTTAGCAAAAGGGCGTCCTAATTTAGTTTATGCCCTCGCTCTCAAGATCCAGATAGGGAATTATTATGAGCAATTTATGGCATATGCAATTCAACATAATGATACCCGATTATTCCAGATTTTGCGGCAGATGGATCAATATACTGTTCAGGATAAAACTCAATTGTTTCTTAAAGCCTGCGTCCATCAAAGTATCGATATAACGAATGAGATTTTACGAGATCCCATTGATTTGGATGATGTTGATAGAGAAGAAGAGTTTGCAAAAATATTAGCACAAGAACTTCCCTTTAAAAAAACAATGCAGCATATGGCTTTAGGCGCGTTATTTGGTCATCGATCAGCTCATGAAATTTATGATCTAGTCTATAAAAATGCTTTAAATCGGCTTTATCTTTATGTAAAAGAACATAATTTTCCGAGCGCTTTATCTTCAATTTATCGTTCTGTGGATGAGTTAATTTTTGATCCCGGATTGATGTCTAAGTCTCAATTAAGAGAGGGATTAATTATTCGCGCGCTTGGTGAAGGTAATACCACAGTCTTAACTAAATTAATACAAAGCGAAAGACCTCCTTTATCAGACGGTGGACTTCAATTATTTACCAATTATATCGATCAACCTCTAGTTAGAAAAATATTGCTTGAACATTATAATTTGGTCGATGTAATCACAGCAGCAATTGATGATAAAGAATGGCAAACAGTTTTAGCTTTAATCATTGATCTAAAACAAGATAAGTTAGATGAGGAACTACTCTCTACACTTTCTGAATTTGACACAGAATTGATGGACGCTTTAGCCATTCATGCAAAAAGAGAATTAGCTAGTGATCCACGCCATAAACTTAATGCGTTATTAGTTTCTGAAAGTACTGAAGTTCTTGCTGCTGTTTTGCAGAATAAAAAAACCGAAATTGGCTCATTAATCATGTCGATCCAAGAACAAATGGTTGATGAAGACGTTGATCTAAAACGACATTTCTATGAATTTGATCGTTACAACCAGTTCGTTAAAGAACAAGAAGCTTTAGAAGCAATCAGACCTAGAGTAACAGACTTTTTCTCAAAAAAACTGCCTTTCGAAATGATCTTGGATGATTATGATTTAAGTACTGAAATTAGAGAAATAAAAGTGCTTATTGAAAAGAATAATTTAGTGCCTGGCTATTTTGAGGAAAGAGATAGTCTTGTCGAAATATTTGATGAGCTAGATAGAGTCGATGAAGAAGCTCGTAAACGTTTAGAAGATGAAAAGCGTAGGGAAGAAGCAGAGCGCATGCGTCTAGAACAAGAGAAAGAAGTTAAGCGCTTAGAGGATGAAAAGCGTCAGGAGCAAGAGCGTCAGCGCATGGAAGATGAAGAGCGTCAAGAAGAGGAACGCAAGCGTCAGGAGCAAGAGCGTCAGCGCTTGGAAGATGAAG